>CAYOWS010000001.1:0-39147 GCA_964407735.1 uncultured Sphaerochaeta sp.
GATGGTACTGCGGTTCTCCGCGGGAGAGTAGGTCGCCGCCGGGCCTTTCCTTTTTTCGCGAGAGTAGCTCAGTGGTAGAGCTCCACCTTGCCAAGGTGGATGTCGCGGGTTCAAGTCCCGTCTCTCGCTCTCTGAAACCTAACCTGAAACGGTTAGGTTTTTTTATATCTTAATAGCGGATGCTATTTCATTGGAATGCCCTGTTACGATCTCTTCTTTTCGTCCTGTTTCAAACATGCACATGCCGTCGCCTATGGTGTGTCCTAGGTTCAAGTCAGATATTTCGCTCCATAATGGCCGCCTGAAACGGGTGTTTCCACTTGATGCTCTGCTGGCAATGAATGGGAACGCAAGTTGGTTTTCAATTCATCATAGCGAAAAAACAATCATATGATTGTCTTTGTTCTGGGAATGAACTATTGTTTACGAGATACAGTTAGGAGCCAGAACATGTATACTGACAAATATTCCCTTACTAGAGAACAAAGTATTTTTCTTGCAAGAAAGAAATGGGATGAGAATGTGTTTTGCGGCATGAAAATGGAGAATCGCAATGTCACCTTTCCACAGACACAGGCTATCCTGAATGGTGTAAATGTTCCTAGTGTCTCTCTCGACGATATCGTGGCCATCCTGAACATGAGAGATGCCTGGAAATTCCTGCTGGAGACTCTGGACGAGCCAATTACGGTTGAATATTTCTGTAAGCTCAATTCCTATATTTCCAGAAATGAGTCTCTCGAATGGGGAGTGCTCAGAACTGGAACTGTTGGTATTTCTGGAGTAAAATACGTCCCCCCGCTTCCAGACAGGAAAACCGTTGACCAAGAACTGAGAATCGTACTGGACAAGCCCTGTGATGATACGGAGAAGTCACTTGACCTTTTTCTGTGGGGTTCAAGACGTCAGATATTCTGGGACGGCAATAAACGTTCTTCACTGATGCTTGCAAACAAGCTGATGGTCGAGCGTGGGCGAGGGGTCATTACCGTTGATGACGCTGTTATGGTTGATTTCTCCTCCAGACTGAGTATGTTCTATGAAACTGGAAGTGCTTCCAACCTGAAGAAGTTCCTATATGATACCTCTATCAAAGGAATCGACTATCCCAAGGAGCAATCAAAGGAGCAAAATTGAATTTTCTCCAGACAGGTCGTTCTTCCAGATATCTCTGAAACTGAGCGTGCATTCTTTTATCCTGTTGAAGCTTGACGAGGGGCTGAGGCGAAGGATCCAGTAGCTTGAACGAATTGCTGGTTTCAATGTAACAAAGTCACTTTCCCTTTGGACTTGTTTTTCGTATTGTATGTGCAAGAGGAACATCATGAAAGACGTAAAGTTATTCTATCAAGAAACCTGTCCATATTGTAAAAAAGCCTTGAAGTGGATGGACGAAGTCAAGCAGGAGCATCCTGAGCTGCAAGCCGTCCAGGTCGAGATGATCGAGGAACGGAAGAATCCTGAGATATCGGATTCGTACGATTACTGGTATGTCCCCACCTTTTTTGTCGATGGCAAGAAAGTGCATGAAGGTGCAGCTTCCAAGGAAATCGTGGAGAACGTGCTGAGATCAGCTTTGTAACAGCTCTGCACATTTCCGCGACATGAGACGCAGGGAAAACAAGAACCACCGATTGACTCGTCAAGCCGGTGGTTCTTGCCATTCATGGAATGAAGAAGGGAGGCAGCCGTCGCAGATTGGCGAACCTGCGAACGTTCATTGTCACATGGTTCACATCACATCAGCTTGTCCAGCTCCCTCAGGACATCCGGTATCAAATCAGGCGAGGATAGCCTTGCGCCCGCGGCGAAGGCGTGTCCGCCACCGCCGAAATGGGCGGCTACATGGTCGAGTCTGACTCTGTCGCTCCTAAATTCGACGCGCACAAGGCCGTTCAGGTCGGCGAACAGGACGGATACTGGATGGTGGCTGACGTTTCTCATGCATTCCAGAGCCATACTCACTATGTCAGGCGTCAGTTGGAACCTGTCGATGGTTTCCTGGGGGATATATATCCACAACACACCTTTTTCCGTCATCTTCAGCTGACTATACGCATAGGCGATATAGTTGACGCTCCCAATGCTACGCTCACTGATTTTCGACAGGATCTGGGACATGTCGAAGCCGGTTTCAAGCAGGACCGCCGCAGTTCGGAAAGTAGAGGAATCGACACCTGGATACATGAACCTTCCTGTATCCGTGACAATGCCGGTATACAGGCATTTGGCGGCGTCCTGTGAGATTTTCAGACCTTTTGAGATGGCGTCACGGGCGATCAGTTCCGCACAACTGGCGAGAGTCTCCTCGACATTGTAATGGCCGTATGAATCCACGACGATATGGTGGTCGATCTTGAGGATGAGTTCCGCGTCGTTGCATGCGGTGTCCGCGCTTCGCTCCCTTGTGGCGTTGTCCACCTGGATCACAAAGCTCCTGTCGTAGCTCTTTCCTCCAGGCGATTCCCAGCTACCGAGAAATTCAAAACGCCTGATAGGCTGATTGACTGCTCTGACTTGTATGCCGTAGTTGTCCTCGATGAGGTGCTTCATCCCCAGCGAACTGCCGATGCAGTCTCCGTCCGGCTGGATATGCCCTATGATGAACACCTCTCGGTCCCGTTCCTTTCCGATCTCTTTTTCAACTATGTCAAATATGTTCATGTCTTTCCTCTGATACAACGATGGGCTGCATTTCGCAGCCCATCAAATGTGATCACAATCCCTTATTTGATCTTCAGATCGGCTTTCGTCTCTGCGATCAGCGCATCGATATTCGCGTTCGGATCGAGCGCGATGTTCTCTACGATATCCGACAACCGTGTTCTTGTTCCATAGCTGTTGGTGAATACAGGGTCATACGCAAGGACTCCATCAGGGTAGCTTGCGGAAACGGCTTTCGCTACAGAAGGGATGTCGCCGGATGCGATGCTGTCCTTGTAGACCTGGATATCAAGCGACGCTTTGTTTGACGGCGCATATCCTGTCCCCGCGGAGTAGAGGGCGCTGGCCTCCGGGTCGTACATGTATTCCAGGAAAATGGAAGTCGCGAGATCGACGAGGGGCTTTCCTGTCGTGAACCCACAGCAGTTGCCTCCTTGCTGGATGACCGCGGGATTGATGCCGACCGGATTCTGCGCCACACCGACTTCGAAACCCTCAGGTGTCAGGAAGGCCGCGCCGGCGGAAGAACCGATATAGAGGATTATCTGGCCTGCGCTGAAGGGACCTGAGCAGTATCGGTCCTCACCGGCGGAACGGAAATAACCTTCACGGATTCCCTTCTGCCACCATTCGTAGAAAGCCTTTGTCTTGTTGATGTTCTCGGCGTCGAACAGATAGATGTTGCCCTGGGGGTCTGCGTACTTCGCACCGAAATTGACGGGACCGTAGATGCCCAGGTTGTCCAGTGAATCGTAGCCGAACGCAGGTCGACCGGTAATGGCCGTGATCTTCTTCGATACGTCGGCGAGTTCCTCGAGCGTGGCAGGAACTTTCAAGCCGTGCTGGTCGAGGAAGGTCTTGTTGTAGAACATGAGTTCGGTGGACTTTCCAAGGGAGGTGGCGTATACCTTGCCATCGGGGAAGGCGTTGTTTTCGGCGAGATAGGAGGGGAGGACCGTCGCCAGATTCCCGGCGGAAATTCCGAAACCATCGGTGAGATAGTCGGTGAGGTCCATCAGCTTGCCTGAAGGCATGTAGTTCATCATGTTGTTGTTATAGGCCTGCGCTACGTTCGGAGCCTGTCCCGCCGCCAGGGCCGCCATGATCTTCTTGTCACAGTCGGGATAGCTGCCTTGATAGGTGCCGTTGACCTTGATCCCGTATTCATTCGTGTCATTGAACAGCGCGATGACCTTGTCCATCGCTTCTCCGTTCACCTGGGACTGGGCATGCCAGAACTCAAGTGTGATGTTGGCATCCCTCAGATCTTGAGCGGTGATGTTTCCTTGGGTCGCGGCGGATGCGGCCGAATCCTTCGCTCCATTTGCGAAAACGCTTGATGTGGCGAGCAATGCGACCAGTACGAGAAAAACAACCAGTTTTTTCATAGAGACTCCTTCGGGTATTCCCCACTACCTATACATGTACAGAACCTGGACGGTTCCTGTATCAACCTTTCAGTCCTCCACGTGCGATGCCCTGGACGATATAGTCTTGGAAGACAAGATACATGACGATAAGAGGCAGGACTACGATCGTGGCGCCGGCCATCATCAGCTGGTACTGGATCCCCGCCTCGCTTGTGAAATACTGTAGACCGATGGACAACACTCTCTTGTTGACATCGCCGGTGACCATCATCGGCCAGAGATATGCGTTCCAGGAAGCAATGAAATTGAAGAGTCCTATCGTGACGAGACAACTCTTCGAATTCGGGACCATGATCGTCCAAAGGAATTTCCAGTCCCGGCATCCATCGACCTTCGCCGCCAGATAGAGCTGGTTCGGGATCTGGTTGAAGAACTGCCGGAGCAGGTAGATGTAGAATATGCTGGCGGTGTAGGGGAGTATCTGGGCCCACAGGCTGTTGTACAGCCCCATCTTCGTGATAGTGATGAAATTCGTGATCAGATACATCTGTGAGGGGACCATCATCGTCCCGAGCAAGATATTGAAAAGCCTGTCCCGGCCCTTGAACTCGAGTTTTGAAAACGCGAAGGCGGCGAGAATCGTCGTCAACAGGGTGAAGATGGTGTTCAATCCGGAGACGATGATCGAGTTCTTGAAGTAGACGCCGAAGGGATTCGACTTCATGGTGAGTACTTCTGTAAAATTCTGCCATTGCAATTGCCGCGGCCACCAGACTATGTCGGTCGACTGGATCTCCTTCAAAGTCTTGAGGGAGCCGGAAATCATCCAATAAAAGGGAAAGAGCATGATGATCGCACCGACAGCAAGGAAAAAATAGATCAGGATGGTCGCGATCCGTGTCTCAAGCCTTCTGTTTCTTTCCACGTCTCACCCCTGGTTTTCAGCAGCTCTCTTGCTGCTCATGCGCATCTGTATCAGCGTGAACGCCATGATGATCAGGAACATGATTACACCGCTGGCGGCCGCCTTGGTGTAGTTGTGATATCCATAGAACTGGTCGAACATATAGTAGACCATCGTGGTCGCGCTGTGCAGCGGGCCATCGTTTCCGAAAAGACCGATGACCTCCACATAGGTCTTGAACGCACCGATCGTAGCGATGACAAGCTGGTATGCGAGAATCGGCGTCAGTTGGGGGACGGTGATATGGATGAACTGCTTGAACTTGCTTGCCTCATCAATCCTCGCAGCCTGATACAGCTGTGGATCTATCCCCTGGAGCCCCGCGAGGAAGATGACTATCTTGAATGCCTGCGCGGACCAGATGCCGAAGACGCATAGCACCGGCATGGCTAGCTTCGGATTGTTCAACCATTGGGAGGGATTTCCGCCGAAGAACATGATTATCTTGTTCAGTATCCCGTATTCGCTATGGAAGATGAACCGGAAGGCGAGGCCGATGGCAATCGCGTTCGTCACGTAGGGAAGGAAGTAGGCGGTCTGGAAGAACTTGGAGCCCTTGATCCCCTTGTTGAGCAACAAGGCGATGGACAGGGAGAGGGCCAGCGAAAGGGGTACTGTCACGATCGCGTATATGAAGGTGTTCTGCAACGCCTTGTGGAAAGTTTTCTCTTTCAGCACTTCCTTGTAGCTTTCGAATCCGAAGCCGCTGCCTTCGTAGGTGAAGATATTGAACTCATCGAAAAGACTCATCCGTACTGTGTGGAACATCGGATAGACTACGAACACCATCACGACCACAAGGGCCGGCAACATGTACAGCAGCGCTTTGATACATGTCTTTGTCTTGTTCTGCCCTACCATTCTTCTATCCTGGCTCCTGTCCCATCAAAAAGATGGATTCTGTTCAATTTCACAAATACCGAGATCCTGTCACCGACTTGGATATGGTTGTCAGAGTTGATGAACGCCTTGCAGGTCGCGTCGTTGAGCGCGAACTTGATCAGGATGTCCCTTCCGATCGTCGCTTTGTAGGTTATGTCGACGTCGAGATGGATTCCTTCGTCCTTGTTGTTTTCAACTATCTGGAAATTCTCAGGACGCAGGCCCACTTGGACTTTCCCGGCGTCAAGTTTCGTCTGTATCGTTTTCTTTCCGTTGATGATGATGTATCCGGCTTCGACATCGGCGTAGAACATGTTGATCGGAGGGTTCCCAAGGAACTTCGCCACGAACGCATTGCCGGGATGGTCATATGCCTGCTGTGGTTCCGCCATCTGCTGTATGACACCCTCGTTCATCACTATGATTTCGTCTGTGATGCTCATGGCCTCTTCCTGGTCATGGGTGACGAATACGGTCGTGATTCCCGTCGCCTGCTGGATACGCCGTATCTCCTCCCTGGTCTGAAGGCGGAGTCTTGCGTCAAGATTGGAGAGAGGTTCATCCAGAAGGAGTACTTTCGGGCGTTTCGCGATGGCGCGCGCTATGGCGACCCTCTGTTGCTGTCCACCAGAAAGCTGGGCGGGTTTCCTGTCCAGCAATTGCTCGATGGCGACTACCCGGGCGGTCTCCATGACGATCCTTTCAATTTCATTCCTTCGTTCTTTCGCGTCTGGATGCGCCTGTCGGAAACTCTTTGAATTTCTCAAAGGGAAGGCGATGTTGTCATGAACCGTCATATGGGGGTAGAGCGCATAGTTCTGGAACACAAGGCCGATGCCCCGGTCCTCCGGAGCCTTTCCCGTCATGTCCTCGTCTCCGAACCATATCTTTCCACTTGTGGGCGTATGAAGTCCTGCCAGGAGGAACAGAGTTGTACTTTTACCACAGCCGGAAGGGCCGAGCAGACCTACCAGGTGTCCGGACTCTATGGTGACGCTCAAATCATTCACCGCGATTGTTTCGAGTTTGTCTTTGTTCGTGAAAGTCTTTGTCAATCCTTCGAGACGTATATCCATTCTTTCCCTTTCAGTTCTTCGGTTGTGACCTGAATACCATGGTTGGAGAAGCTTCCGAACAAACATCGTCAAATCAAGTTCATTCTACCTTTCAAATTCTCAGGTGGCAACGAAAATCGTCGGGAACACAGGTACGCTCTCCAAAAACATTTCTGCAAGTATCAGATGTAATTATGAAAAATGTCAGAAGTGATACATGAATAATCAATGAAAAAAAGAACCTTGCCGGACGGCTGGCACCCAATAAGGATTTTACAATTCAACATCAACATGATAGCTGTCAGAGATCAAAATACAATCGTATGTTTTTGACACATCTCAAGGTTGTGGACGTTATCTTTGAATACGGTATCTTGAGTGCACCATGAATCATCAAGACGAACCTCAACAGCACTAGCTTTCAAACCTTTTGGATATACGGGAAGGGAGGGAGTCAGCCGTATGGGGACATGGGAGAAACGAGGTGGATGATGAGTCCGTAATTCCTTATAAAAAAACAACCTCGCCGACCCCGGCGAGGTTGTTCATCATCCATGATGGGGATACATAGGTCAATACGTGTATACGACCCCGATATACGGTGTCATGGTGAAACCGATCGTCGATTCCAGTTCCACCTTCTTCGATGACCCAGGAGTTATGTCCGCGATGGTGCTATATACAGGGACACCCATATCCAGTCCACCACGGAGAGCGATCGAATCTGTGAATTCATACATGACACCGATCTCACCGGTTATTGCGATGATTTGCTGCATGATATTGACCTGTAAGTCCTCGGCTTTTTTCGTGCCAAAGGAATAGCCGACTCCAAGGCCTGCCTCAAGAGCAAGATTCTCATTGAAATCATGTTTGTACTTTCCTGACACTTGAAAATTCCAGATCGTGGTCAGGAAGAATATCTTTGAATCAGCGCCCTCGTAGATTACGCCGTCTTTCTTCATTGTCTTGCTCATCGGAAAACTTACTCCAGCCTTGTAGCCAACCCCAAACGAGCCAAAGTAATTGGCGCCTTCCACATTCGCGGCAAGACCGATCGTGTTCGTCTGGACCTTGAAGCGGTCTGGGCCATCCACGGAAATCCGTGTGATCCAATCAAAATCTGCGCCGACCGAGATGCCTGCGTAGTTGTTGGCTGCGAATACCGGTATCATGAACGCAAGAATCAATACAAATGAAATTAGTTTTTTTGTCATAATTTTCCCCTAAAATAAGATACATGTATCTAACATAAGCCTTGTGTTATGTCAACAAGTCCATAAGAGACAATTACATGCAATGGATACAGTTGTTATGCTTTGAACATAGTATGTACGTTCATCGTCATATGGTTTGCACGTCCTTAGGTTTTTTTGCATCGCTCCCGCGTTTTTTATTGACATTCGGAGGATGTACCCCTACAATCCTGATTAGGGCGAACACCCTAATTCTGGAGGTCGATGTGATTCATCAAGCTGCACGAACAGGATATGATGCAACCCAGCTGGACGATACAGTTCGGATTTACCTAGTTGGTACAGGAGGTCCTGAATATACCGTCAACAGGTTCGGATACTCCACCCTGGTTGAGATCGGCGAACGTCTCTACCTGTTCGATGTCGGGAGGGGAGCCGGGCAACGCCTGTATGAACTGGGGATCCAGCCCGACCTCATCGACAGGATCTTCCTGACGCATCTTCACAGCGACCATTTCGAGGGACTACCCAATATCTGGATGGCTCCCTGGTTCCTGTTCGGCAATGAACGGCATATGAAGTTGTGGGGGCCTTCTACCAGCAAGGACATGGTGGACGGCATGTTCCATATGTTCTCGAAAGACATGGTCGCACGTGCGGACGAGAAATTCAAACGGGAATACCTTGATGTCACGGTCACTGAATTCGAGAAAGGTTCTTTGGTCTATCATGAGGACGGAGTCAGCATCACATCGTTCGAAGTCGAGCATGCGGACGGCAACCCTGCGTTCGGATATTGTCTGGAATACGGGAGATACAGGATAGTCCTTTCCGGGGATACGGCGTACCATCCCAACGTAGTGGAGTATGGCAAGGGGTGCGATGTGTTGATCCACAATGTCGTCGCCGTTGGAGGCAAGGCGTTGGAGAACGGTGTCGACTATACCCCCGTGACCCGCAAGCTCGCCACCCCGGAGGCGGCGGCCAGGGTATTCTCCGAAGCGCAGCCGAAGCTTGCTGTCTATTCCCATATCTGCAAGAAAGGGCTTGACGGCAAAGCCGGTGACGACAGGATTCTTGAAATGACAAGGGAAGCCGGGTATCCAGGGGCGTTGGCCATGGGATACGACAGGATGATGATAGAACTTCAAGGGGATGAAATTGATATCTATCCTCCGAACGATCTGGAGCATGTCGGCGACCTTCAATAAGGTCGATAAAAACAGCAGGGAGGAGTACATGGAAAAGTTTTTCAAACTGAAGGAACACGGTACGAATATCAGGACCGAATGTTTCGCAGGTCTCACGACGTTTTTCGGAATGGCGTACATCATTTTCGCGAATCCGAATATCCTGTCGCAATCGGGTATGGATTTTACCGCCGTCATGCTGGCGACCTGTCTGGCGGCCGCACTGGGGTGTTTCCTGACCGCGTTCCTTGCGAATGTACCTTTCGCACAAGCTCCAGGGATGGGCTTGAACGCCTTTTTCGCCTTTACGGTCTGTGGGGCGATGGGATATTCCTGGGAACAGGCCCTTGCGATCGTGTTCATCTCGGGACTCATCTTCCTGGCGATCATGATTTCACCTTTGCGCGGAGGGATCATCAACGCCATTCCCCCCGCCCTCAAGAAAGCGCTTGGGGCTGGCATGGGCATCTACATGGCGCTGATCGGCCTGAAGAACGGACAGATCATAGCCGTCAACGGCAATGCGTTCGACCTTGCCTTCGCGGCCGGAAACAAGACTGCCTTGGTAGCCATCCTGGGGATCATCGTCGTGACCATCTTGCTTGTGTACAAGGTCAAGGGTGCGATATTCATCAGCGTCATTGCGACTACCTTGATCGGCATTCCGTTCGGAGTCACGACCGTTCCTTCCACATTGACCTTCAAGGGTCTCTCGTTGGCACCGACTTTCGGCAAAGTATTTACCGAAGGTTTCCAGGGGCTGCTCAGTCTGGGCGTTCTCCCGTTGGTCACGGCGATTCTGACTTTCACCATCGTCGATATGTTCGATACCGTCGGCACGCTGATCGGTACGGCGGGCAACGCGGGCATGCTCGACAAAGACGGCAACCTGCCTCATGGCGACAAGGCGTTGATAGCTGACGCGGTAGCGACGAGCGCGGGTGCGATACTCGGGACCTCGACCGTCACGACCTTCCTTGTCAGCGCGGTCGGAATCAAGGAGGGCGGTCGCACCGGTCTGACCTCCGCAGTGGTCGGCTTGCTGTTCCTTGTGGCGCTGCTGTTCGCCCCCGTGGCCCAGATGGTTCCCAGCGCGGCTATCGCGCCGGTACTGTTCATCGTCGGAGTCATGATGATGAAGAGCGTCGTGGAGATCGACTGGAACGATTTCGAGGTGGCGATACCAAGTTTCGTGACGATCGTCATGATGCCTTTCGCGGACTCTATCGCCGATGGTATCGGTCTTGGTTTCATTATCTACGCCATCATCAAGCTGGTGAGAGGGAAGGGGAAGGAAGTACCTTGGCTGGTGTATCTGATCTCCGCGTTGTTCATTCTGTTGTATGTCCTGTCATTGTTCTAGGAACTGGCTTTTCAACGGACAGGATTCCGGGGTTGCCGGGGGCGAGGCGTCGCTTCGTTCTCGGCGGCCTCTTTTTTTATCAGACCGATGATGGTTTCGCTTTGTCGGCAAAGTACTTTCGCAGGTTGTCCCGGCCCGTATCGGTCAGGTAGGGGGAGAGAAGATGCCTCATGCATCTGATGAAATCCCAATCGACGAACAGGCTGTCCTGAGAAGGCGAGTTGTTCTGCATCCAGAACGTATTGGTCATCAGTATGTTCAGGCAGAGAGCTTCAAGTTCCTCATCGGTGATCCGGAGCGGGATGTTTCCTGTTTCACGGAGATGGAACATCGAGGATCTGTAGTATTCGAACAGGATCGCGCGGAATTTTGCCTGTGACTCCTTGACTTCCGGATAGTCGTCGGCGAATTCCACGAAGCTCTTGAAATAGAACTTGAATTCCTTCTGGTTGTTGAACTGTTTCTGAAATACTTCGAACAAGTCCGAGATAGGTTCCCCTGAATCGGCTGACATGACCAGTTTCAATCCGACCTGGACATCATCCATGAATTCAAGGATCAAATCCTTCTTGAACTTGTAGTGATAGTTGAGATTTCCCACGCTGATACCGCACCGGTCCGCGATCGCCTTGAGGGAGACCGTCTTGTAGTCGTTGTCGCGGAACAGTTCTTTCGCAGCTTCAAGTATCAGCTCTTTTGTGTTCTGTCTCATGGATATCATTCTACTTGGTAAGCCGTGGACCTGCAACAGTCTTTGAGAGCAGGATATGAAGACCGGCATGGTATGGTTGATGGTTTCATCAGGGAAGCCGAAGTATGCTTTGCATGTTTGCGTTTCTCGATCTGAAATTGGCTCGGACATCTACTCAACGAGGTATTGTTTCTTGGTTCTATCTCCTGTATTCTGTATAGGTATTCACAGGGGGTATCGTTCGTGGCGTTGATCCGATTCTATAAACCTACTTTGCGTCGCAAGGACATGGACGCCGTATTACAGACCATGGTCGATGAACGTATCGGACCTGGTGAACGTAAGAAGGAGTTCCTCCGTCAATTCCAGACATTCGTAGATATCACTGGCGGTGGGATAGCGTTGCGCAGCTATGTCGATGCCTTGAAAACCGCGTTGCAGCTCATAGGCGTGACGGCGGGAAGTCTGATCGCGGCTTCCGTCCTGTCTCCTTCCGTATACGCGAAGGTCGCTTCGGACCTGGGCGCGACCTTGCTGCTTGGCGATATCGATCCGAATACCGGTTGTCTCTCAGAAGATCAGGCCCGGAGTCTTGTGAACCAAGGCGCCACCGCGATACTGCTGCACGAACCCGCCGGCATGATCCCCTACCAGGCTGATTTTTCATCGCTCGGCGTCAAGGTCGTCGAGGATGTTTCCCAGAGCCTCGGCAGCGCCTATGGAGACAGCAAGGCCGGAGGTTGGGGGGATGTCGTCGTCTGTGCGTTCGAGGAGGATGGGATCGTATCCACCGCCGGGGGGGCTGCGGTCGTGTTCTCCGATACAGCCTACCGGCAGCCGCTGAAGGAAATTTTCGGCGACGAGCGTATCTATCAGGAACTTCCTGACATGAACGCCGCGTTGGGGATCATCCAGATCTCCACGATAGAGACACAGCTCGCACGTCGAAAAGAGCTGTACAAGCTGTTCCGGCAGTCGTTGCTCAAGACACAGCACAAGTTGTTCGGCATCGGCAACATTGATTTCGAGCCGAACGGCTACAGGTTTTCCGTGGTGCTGGATTCCAAAGTGGACGATGTCGTCAAATTCGCCACGAAATACCAGGTATCCTCCGCAAGGTCGTTCGAGGGCTGCATAGGGGAGCCGTACCAGGATAGGTTCGATCTCTTTCCTGTTGCGATTCCCAGCATTCTGAGAGGTCTTTCCTTTCCGATTTATCCGTTCCTGTCCGGAACCGATGTAGAGATGTTGATGAAAGTCATCTCGCATCTCCCATAACATTCTTTGGAGACGTTCATGGAAAACCGAGTAGTGAAACGGGTGCTCATCATAGCGAATGTCAAGAAAACCGCCTCTTTGCCCTTGGTCGGCTCGATGCAGGAATATTTCGCCGCCAGGGCGATCCAGTGCGATGTCTGCCATACGGAAGGCGACGACAGTTCCATAGAGATCCATGAGGATACCGATCTTGTCATTACCCTTGGTGGCGACGGCACGGTTCTCTATTGCGCCCGGTATCTGCAAGATCTTGGAATTCCGATCCTTGCGGTCAACCTCGGAACCTTCGGATATATCACCGAAGTTTCGGTGGATGAATGGCGTGAAGCGTTCGAACAATACGCCTCCGGCCAGATACGTATATCCCGACGCCTGATGATCCGTGTCTCGGTCTACCGGGACGGCAGGAAAATATGGCAGGCCCATGGCCTCAATGAGATGGTCGTTACTTCAAGCGGCATGTCCAAGGTCATCAACCTCGACCTGACGGTCAACCAGACCCATGCCGGTTTCTTCAGGGCCGACGGCATGATCATCGCGACCCCTACGGGTTCTACCGGCTATAGTCTGGCCGCAGGGGGGCCGATTCTGGATGCCGATCTCTCCGCACTGATCGTTACACCGGTATGTCCGTTTACACTCTCCAATAGACCGCTCATCGTCAATGGGGAATCACAGTTGGCGCTCGATATTCCCGAAGGCCAGCGGACCGATCTTGTCCTGACGGTCGATGGACAGCAGCTCTGCCCTCTGGAGGAGGGGGACAAGATCATCGTCGAGAAATCGAGAAGCAGGGCGTTGCTCATTACAAGTGGAAGACGAAACTATATCGATGTCATCCGTGAAAAGCTGAACTGGTCGGGAGGCATGCATGCTTGAGCAGTTGCAAATCAGGAATTTCGCGTTGATCGAGGATCTCCAGATAGATTTTGGTGATGGATTCAATGTCATCAGCGGTGAAACCGGCGCCGGCAAGTCCATCATTCTTGGAGCCCTGAACCTGTTGCTTGGAGAAAAGGCCGACGGCCAGATCGTCCGTAGCGGCTGCGAGGAAACCACTGTCAACGCGGTGTTCCGTCTGGACGATGACAATCCGTTGTACGGCTGGCTTGAGGAGCATGGGCTTGAGGTCGAGGACGGCATCCTTCTGATCCGCCGGACGGTCAAGGCCAATGGTCGGGGCATGATCTATATCCAGAGCCAGCCCATGACCCGCGCCGACCTTGGTACCATCAGCGACGCCCTGATCGACATGAGCGGACAGCACGACCACCAATCCTTGCTTTCCCGGGACCGTCAACGCAAAGTCCTCGACTCTTTCGGAGACTGCGGAAAGGAACTTGAATGTTATGTCGCCGCCTATGCTGCGCGTGAAGGTCTGAAGAAAGAGCATGCAGAACTCTCCAGAAGGATCGCCGCAGGAGCAAGGGAAGAGGACTATCTCCGCTTCGCCCTTGAGGAAATCACGAAGGTGCAGCCGAAACCCGGTGAAGATGATGAACTGAAGGATGAAATCCTGGTCATCTCACAGTATGAGCATATCCATGAGAATCTGACGCTTGTCCATGAGAGCCTGAAGGGAAGTGGTGCCGGAGACGGGACGTTGTCCAGTCTTCATTCCGCGACTTTGGCCATGGCTCGGGCCGCGAAGGGCGATCCTTCCCTTGCGAACTTTACAGCCCGTTTGGAAAGCCTGCGGATTGAATGTGAAGATATCCAGGAGAGTGTCCGGGATTATCTGGGAGACATGTCATATTCCCAGGAACGTCTTGATCTTCTACAGGAGCGTCTTTCCCGGTTGCAAAGGCTCAAAAAGAAATATGGTCCTTCATTGGATGATGTCATCGCCTACGCTACCCGTACCGAAGAGTCTCTGCGACAGACTGAAGATGGCGGCGAGGCCGTTGCCGATCTGGAACGACGGCTTGCCAAAGCAGAGGAACAGCTTTCAGAATTAGGTCGGAAACTCTCTGCGAAACGACAGAAGGCCGCGTTGCTACTTTCCAAGGAGATCGCAGCCAAGCTCCGTCATCTGGGGATGGGCTCGGTCGTGTTCTCCATAGGTGTAGAACCACATGACTATGGCCCCAGCGGTGGTGACCAGATCGAGTTCCTGATTTCGGCGAATCCCGGTGAACCGATGCGCCCGATCAGAGAGATCGCCTCCGGGGGAGAACTTTCCAGGATCATGCTGTCGATCAAGACCGTCCTTGCCGAAAGCGACGATGTGGAGACCATGGTGTTCGATGAAGTTGACGCAGGAATCGGCGGGACAGTTGCTAATGCGGTCGGAGAACAGCTCCAGCAACTGTCGTGCAAGAGACAGGTGATCGCGATTACCCATCTGGCCTCGATCGCCGCTCGTGCGAATGCTCAGTTCGTCGTGGCGAAACATGTGGAGCAGGGCAGGACGTATACGAGGATATCCCCTGTAGCCGGTGACGCCCGTATCCATGAAATCGCACGGATGCTCAGTGGTGACGCGGATAGTACGGTCTCACTTGAACATGCGAAAAAACTGTTGGCTTGCGAATAAGCAAGCCAGCATGGTGCTCCGATTACGTCTGATGGTACCTACCGATCCAGAACGGATCGCTCAAAGTTCAATGCGTCGCACAGCATCTGCAACAACATCGTCGAGAGGTTCTGCGCCTTGTCGCAAAGATATGGATAGACGGCGTTCTGCGTCTGGGTGATATCCGGCTGGATGCCTTGTGAACGTGCGACTTCGAGCAAGTCGATCAGATATGTCCCTGTCTCATAGTTGAGACCTTTTTCCCGTATCTGCGCCGCGACCCTGTTGCATTCGGAACTGAATATCCGGTTGACCGACTCGATTTCAGCCGAACGTCCTTTCTTCTGGATGAACTCGATGAGCTGCCCGATGCTCTCACGCTTCTGGGCCCATGGGAGGGTGTTCGGTGTAACGAAAAGACTTTTGATAGCCCGCAGACAAGTTCCGATGTTCTCGATATACAAGGTTTCCATCGGAAGATAGCGGCTGTTCTTCATCAACATGGAATAGTTGTTGATATCTTTCGCTATGGCCGCAAGATCATTGTCCGTGACTTTGCTCAGTGAACGGTCGATCCAGTGATAGATCGTATCGAGCATCCGAAGCGGAATATCGGTGTTCGTCACTGAATACTTGCCGATGCATTTGCCCGTATCATTGTGGATACCGATGAACAATCTGAGTTCCGAAGGGCTGCGGCTGTCTGAAAGCGCGGTACAAGAGAAGTTCCGGAGGGCGACTCTGTCGATCAGCTCGACGATAGTCGTGTCGGATCCTCTGGTCTCGATGGTATTCAACCGGAATCTTCCATAGAGACTCTTGAATTCTTCCGGTCGTGCGATTCTCCTGTTGAGTACGAAGAAAAGAGCTGCTTCTACTTCTCCAGGAAGTCCCTGCATCTCCTGCTTCGCGATAGTCAGACCGTTGCCTTCCCCTTTCTTGTTGCTCTTCGCTTTGGAAAGATCCTGTAGGAACGGTTCCAGCAGATCCTCTTTCGTGAATTGTTGATAGAGGTCGATTGCATACAGCGCATATTTGATATTCTGTCTTGGTTCGATTCCTGAGATATCGCTGAAGAACCATCCACAACTGGTGAACGTAAAATGTTTGTTCTTGATCCCTTCCAACAACAAGGAGAGGGTAGTGGCTTCCGCCGGGTTGTAGGTATAGGTCTCTCCCAGCGACTTCAGGAACAGCTCCATGGATTGCGCCCCGCAGATGGCGGGCGCATAGAGTTCGAGCAATTTGTCAGGTGAAAGTCCTCCCTGGAAGATTCGGTCGACCTCGTGATAGAAGATCGCGTCGAGTTTCTCAGCGAGATTGCGGAGCGCCACCCGCAAGGGAGTTCTCCATGCTTGGTTCCAGCCCTCTTCTCCGCCTGTATGGCAACCACAGTCCTTCCACCATCGCGATACACCATGCGAACAGGACCAGGAGGTCCCCAGGCCACCCTCTCCCGCATGGAGCTGCGCATGGAGCGTCGCGGGATTCGCTTCCAGATAGGTACCGTAGTTCGACAGAAGGAAGTCCTCCCTGTCATGGATCTTCCTGATCAACGCCGCGAGCGCCATATCTCCGAACGGCTCATGATGTCCGTAGATCTCTCCGTCGGTAGCGGTATGTATCAATGGTTGCCGGTCGGCCTTCTTGATATTGAGCAAGGTAGTGTACAATGCGTCCGCATCCTGCAATACATGACCGAAGCTGATACCTTCGGCAAGTCCCGGATGATAGAAGAATACGGATATCTCCCTGCCGGTCTTTCCCGTGAGGCGATAGGGGGTGCCGTACGGAGCGGGTTTGCCCGCCAGGTTCTGCCAGACTCCTGTCGAGGTTTCGACCTGTTCAGCCTGCCAGGGGGAGAGTACGACGAACTGGATGCCCGCCTCGGCGAGCAGGTCGACCACCGTCTCATTGATACCTGCTTCCGGCAGCCACATTCCTTCCGGCGCTCTCCCGAAACGATGCATGAAATCCTCGATTCCCCAGTGTATCTGTAGTTTCGCATCCTTCGGTTTGTCGAGGGGGAGGATCGTATGGTTGAAGCTTTGGGCCATCGCGTTGCCATGCCCCAGTCGGTTCATGCTCTCTTTGTCGGCCAGGACTATCTGTTCGTGGATGTCGGGATGGTTTTCCTCGATCCAGGACAGCAACGTAGGGCCGAAATTGAACGAGATGTACGAAAAGTTGTTCGTGATCGACTCGACATGTCTGTATGGTGAGAGATACCTGGAATGTGCGTTCGTACTATAACAGTCGGTATAGATGCGTTCATTCCAATCCTCGTAAGGCTTCGCCGATATCTGTTTGGGAATGATCCCTGTAAGAGGATTCTCCCGTGGTGGTTGATAGAAGTGTCCATGAAGTATCAAAGAACTCTTTTGCTGCATTATCTTATTCATGCCCTATAAGATACCATAGAAATTTGATTTTAAGATACGCAAAATCTGAAAAATATAGCCCAAGACAGTGATTGTTAACGGATAAGGATTGTTTTTGACAGGTATTTTAAAACAAATCGATGATTACGACAAATATCAACTGTATATTGCATACGAAAACCTCATGGATCGATTTTTCCATAGGATTCTCGAGAGGATACTGGATGCCCTTGTTTTCGCGTTCGGTTGACTAAAAAACCTGTTTTCTCTACCATGATGGTTACTATATCGTTTCTATATGGTAGCTTTGCGCCGCAACAGTGTCGTTACTATCTGAAGGTGCCGGAACGACGGAGGAAAATAGTGATTTGTAAGGAAGCCGATTGGAAAATTCTGGTTCCGGTTTCAGATGCCATGAGTGATACGTGTGAATTGAAGAGGGCTGGTCGATGATTCTCATAAAGATTGATGCACTTACTACCACGGAACTACAGTACATCGCCCAACAGGAGGGGATGGAAGATTGGGAGTCCTTGGAAAGGGATGACCTGATCGAAGCTCTTGAGGATCGATACGACGAACAGGAATTCGATGGGCGCACAGATCGTGATGAAAAGGTCAATCGACGGCGTTATTGCAATAGCCTGACCGATTATCGTGGCAACGAAGATCTACAGCTTGAACTTCCTGGCGTTGAAGAGCTTCCTGAGGTATATGCCGAGACGACCATCCATCTGTTGCTTCGAGATCCATATTGGGCCTATGCGTTCTGGAGTATCTCTCCAATTGAAAAGAACCGCATTGAAGAGGCTGGTGAAACGAAAGATCTATTCCTTCGGGTATCCATGCAACGTAATGACGCTGAGGATTCTGACACGGAATTTTTTGATATAGCGGTCGGTTTCGATGATACCGATTGGAATATCAACTTGCCTGAGATGGGGTGTACATATTCCGTCACGTTATGTCGTCTTGATCCTGAAGGCGGGGTAGAGGAACTTTGCGCCTCAAAATCCGTCCAGACTCCGAAGTGTTACTGGGAGGATCATCTCAATGAACTGAACTCCGATCCCGCGTTGTTCAAACTCTATTTTTCTTCACTGATCACAAAGGACGGAGTTGTCGTCGATAATCCGACCGTCCGAGAAATAGCCGATTCCCTTTCGGCTGGTATGAGGAGCTGAACATGGCGACAAATCGACTCAGTCTTATTTTACATGCTCACCTGCCGTTCGTCCGGCATATCGAATACCCCCGTTTCCTTGAAGAGGACTGGCTGTTTGAATCCTTGGCTGAGACCTATCTTCCCATGTTGAGGATGTTCAGGAAGCTCAGGGCCGAAGGACTTGCCTTCCGTATTACGTTCAGCCTGTCTCCCACGCTCTGCGCGATGCTTGCCGACGCCGCGTTGCAGGAACGATTCATCCGCTATCTGGAACTGCACCGGGAGTTGGGCGAGAAAGAGATCGTCCGTTGTGGAGAAGAGCAGCCTGAATGCCAGCATCTCGCGCAGATGTACTATGACCAGACCTTGGAGAACCTTTCGGATTTCTGCGACCTCTATCATAACAATGTGCTGGAAGGTTTTAAAGATCTTGAGACAAGCGGGCATCTTGATCTGATCACTACTGCGGCAACCCATGCGTACTTGCCGTTGTACGCCGACTATCCGACCGCCATCAAGGCCCAGGTCGAGGTCGCCGTCCAATCCCACATCCGTCATTTCAAGCGTTCGCCAAAAGGATTCTGGCTCCCTGAATGTGGATATTTTCCCGGTCTGGAGGAGTATCTTCGAAAACAGGAAGTCGAATGGTTCCAGGTCTCTTCCCATAGCATGCTGCTCGCTTCTGAGCCTGTCAAATGTGGAGACTACGCTCCTGTTCGCTGTCCCGATGGTGTAGCCGCCTTCCCGCGAGACTATCACCTGACAAGTCTTGTCTGGTCAAATACCGAGGGGTATCCCTGTGACAGCCATTACCGCGAATTCTACAGGGATATCGGTTATGACCTTCCCATGGACTATATTCGCCCCTATATCCATGAACCCGAGGTCCGTGTCTTTACCGGATACAAGTATTGGGCGATCACAGGACCGACCAATGAGAAAAAGATCTACCAGCCGGAAGTCGCGGCCCGGAAGGTCCAGGAACATGCCGATAACTTTATCTATCGGGTGAAGATGAAAGGGCGTTCCCTGGAACAGTCGTTGCAAGACGAAGCTCCGTTCTACACGTTGGGTTTCGACGCCGAATTGTTCGGGCACTGGTGGTTTGAAGGAATCGATTGGCTTGAGGCCGTGATCCGACGTGCCCTCGCTACGGATGATATCGAGCTGACCACTCCGATCGATTGTCTCGAATCATCTCCCGAACTGCAGGTCGTCCAGCCTGGTTATTCCAGTTGGGGGCAGGGCGGATACTCTTCTGTCTGGCTGGATGGTTCCAACGCCTGGATCTATCGTCATATACATAAGGCCATCGAGAGGATGGAGGAGCTGGCCGTCCGGTTCCCCGACCAGCAATCGCTCAAACAGCGTTTCCTGAATCAGGCGTCCAGGGAGGTGCTGCTCTCCATGGCGAGTGACTGGCCGTTCATCCTCCACAACAAGACTTCCGTCGGTTATGCCGACAAGCGTCTGCGGGATCACTTGTGCAATTTCAACCTTGTATATGAGAACATGTGCAAGAACGCCGTGAACACCGAATGGTTGGTCAAGGCGGAGAAGCGGGACAATATCTTCCCGGACATGGACTACAATATTTTCAATCCGGATTTCAACAGCGGCAGGTAGAGCTGAAACTGTTCAAATGGGAGCTACCAGGGTGTCGGCAGGCATTCTGGTAGCTTTTTTTATTGCTTCGGTGGGAATCCCGTGGATGCCCTCTCGGGATTGTGTCCTGAGCATCCATTGTTGGTGGGGCTTGCGCTTGTCTGTTTCGATACGAAAGCGCCTATGTGCGCCCGGACTAGTCCGGGCGGCTTCCTCCCTGCCGACTCTCTGTCGTCACTCTGAAACCTATATCATGCCGCCATGCTATACCGACAGTTCTGAAAACGGTCCACCCTATGTTTTCATTCGCTGATAGTCGGAAAAACACTACACGAAAAGGTCAAGCCACATTTCTGACTATACGTTTGTTAAGTGAAATACCTAAAACTTATATCAACTTCATATCAATTCAATTGTATCCATAATTGTTATCTAGTGGGAGAGCGTGTATCTTTTGTGGTAGAAAGTGGGAAAAATCCCCAGCAATTATGTTCTGCATGGTGGAGAGTGGAAAAGATGTTGACCGGTGAATACCGCAATACGATTGACGATAAAGGGAGAATTCTTATCCCGTCCCGTCTCAGGGCCTCCTTGGAAGGGGATACGTTGATCATTACCCGCGGTGTAGAACAGTGCCTTTGGATCATGCTTCCCGACCACTTCGATGTATTGCGCAAGAAGATCATGGACGGTCCTGGAGCCATGTTCGACAAACGGCTCCGGTTGCTTCAGCGACGGATCATCGCCCCAGCCCAGGAATGCGAGATTGACAAGTCCGGAAGGATCAACATTCCTCCGACCTTGAGAGATTCCGCAGGGTTGGTGCTGAAGGAAGAGAGCGTCATGCTTGGCGTCTATGACTATTTGGAGATCTGGAACCCCGCCGCCTATGAACAATACATGGACGACAGCGATGACGAATTTGACGAAGCTTCCCAGGCGTTGAGCGAGGATCTGAAGCTTGAAGGGAGACGGTGATATGGAATACGTACATTACTCCGTCTTGCAGAATGAAGCTTTGGAAATGCTCGTACCGCCGGAAAGGCCCTCGTTGATGATCGACTGCACCTTGGGGGAGGGCGGGCATAGCAAGCTGTTCCTTGAGAAATACCCCCAGCTGAGCATCATCGGCCTGGACAGGGACGCCGAGATCATGGAAAAGGCGAAAAGCCGTCTGGCCCCTTTCGGGGATCGCTTCCATGCGGTCAATACCTGGTTCGACGAATTCTTCGCGACATACGACGGGCAACGTCCCGACCTGGTGCTGTTTGACCTCGGGATTTCCGTGTTCCACTACGAAGAGTCCGGCAGGGGATTTTCATTCCGGAAGAATGAAGAATTGGATATGAGACTTGACAAGACCGCTCCGATGTCCGTCGAGGATATCGTGAACGGGTATCAGGAAGAACGTCTGGCCGATGTGATCTACCAGTTCGGTGAAGAGAAATATTCCAGACGGATAGCCGCGGCGATCTGTTCATACAGCAAATCAAAGCGGATCACACAGAGTGACGAGCTGGCGGACATCATCTACAAGGCGGTTCCGCCCGCATACAGATATGGGAGAATCCATCCTGCCACCAGGACTTTCCAGGCACTTCGCATTGAAGTCAACAGGGAGCTTGATCGGATTGAGCCTGCGTTGAGAAGGGCCATTGAACTGGTCGTCCCCGGTGGGAGAATCGGAGTCATCAGTTTCCATTCCTTGGAGGATCGGAAAGTGAAATGGCTGTTCAAAGGTGCCGCTGACGGATGTACCTGTCCGCCTGGTGCCATGCGTTGTACCTGTGGAGGGAAACCGTCGGTGAAGATCCTGACAAAGAAGCCGATCATTCCTACGGATGAAGAGTGTAGGATCAATCCCCCGTCCCGTAGCGCGAAGCTACGAGTAGTTGAAAAATTGGAGGCATGAAGATGAGAGCACAAGACCGAAACAATGTCAGAACGATATCCCGGACCGAAAAGGGTATCCTGCTCTTCATGCTCGTGTTCATCCAGGCCTGTGTGTTCGTTCCCGTATGGCAGGCCGGAGAGAACCGTTCCCTCACCATAGCCCTACAGGACAGCACGAAGAGCGTTACCTTGTTGGAAGAACAGCAGAGAGTGTTGCAGACTCAGATCGCGAAAGCGCAGATGCCCGAGAACCTGATCGATTCGGCGGTAGCCCAGGACATCTATTTCCGTCAGATATCTCCTGACCAGGTGGTGCATGTAGCTTCGTTGGGAGGAGGTCAGCCATGACCACCGACTATTCCAGTTCGTTCGCCTATCCTATCCGCCGGGCCGCTACCATGGCCGGTGGATTTGTATATTTGAATGGTGGGAAAAAAGCAGGTTCACAAGTAGTCTCCTCAGTATCGATAGATTCCCGCAACTGCGGGAAAGGCTCCCTGTTCGTCGCCTTGCGCGGCGAACGTTGCGACGGACATGACTTTGTAAAGACTGCCGTACAGAACGGAGCTTCGGCGGTGTTGGTTGACCATCAGCATCTTGCTCAAGTCCAACAGGAACTGAAAGGGAATGATGTCGGCATCATCGCCGTCGGGGATACCTTGAAAGGTCTTCAGGATTTCTCCGCTTCCCATGTGGCTCTGTTTCCTCATTTGACGAAAGTCGGTGTCACCGGAAGCTGTGGCAAGACCACTACGAAAGAACTGGTCGGATCGATCCTCTCCTGCATGGGAGAGACGGTGAGGACTCCCGGCAATCTCAATTCAGAAATCGGGTTGCCGTTGAGCGTCTTGCGGATCGGTCCTCAAACTGAATTCGGCGTCTTTGAAATGGGCGTGGACCATATCGGTGAAATGGATTCGATGCTTGGTGTCTGGAAACCGGATTATGGCATCCTGACCAATATCGGAATCTCACATGTCGGAAAGATGGGAAATGTCGAGAACATCGCCAGAGAGAAGAGCAAGATCTTCCATCAGGACCTGAAGCGGGGCTTCATAGCTGAGAACTGCGAGTGGAAACCCTGGATTGATACCCTGCGCGGTTGCGATCTCCGCCAGTTCGGCCCTTCGACCACCATCGGTTTCGAAGGCGCTGAGGATCTCGGCCTTGATGGTTGGAATATTGCGTATGCAGGAAATAAGATGCACCTCAGGTGCGTAGGAAGACATTCTTTGATCGACGCTCTCGCCGCGATGGAAGTCGCAAGAGAGATCGGTGCGACTCCAGAACAGATCAAGGCCGGCATCGAGAAGATGGTTCCGATCGATGGCCGGAGCAAAGTGATCAACGGCAATGTGACGATCATTGAAGACTGTTATAACGCAAGCGTTGATTCCACCGGCAATATCCTTGACTACCTGGGTTCCGTCCGTTGGCAAGGCGGCAAGAAGGTCGTCCTTGGCTCCATGAAAGAGCTCGGGGACCTCTCCAGACAGGCTCATGAGACCATCGGTAGAAAAATACTGGCGGTCGATCCTCAAAGTTCGTTCCTGTATGGCAGGGAGATGGAAAGCGCCTGGAATCTGTTGCGTCGAAACGGCTACGACAAGACGTTGTTCTTTACCGATGACTACGAGGAATTGGAGTCCGCCGTCCAGAAGGACACCCGAAAGGGAGATCTGTTCCTGCTGAAGGGTTCCAGGGCGATGGCGATGGAACGTCTGGTTCCTGCGATACGTTCCGTCAGTTAAGCTGTACTATCATTTTGGATGGCTGGAAACGCAAATGGATTTCCGGCCGTCAATATACAACAGGGCACCAGTTTCCGGATGTTGAGATCGGAAGCCGGGGGAAGGGGATGTAGATGTTTTTTTTGTTTTCTCAGGAGTCGTTCATCATACAGTTGATCAGAGTACTGGCCGCTTTGCTGCTTTCCTGGGGCATTACGTTCCTGTTCGGTCGGGGCTTGATCAATATCCTGAAAAAAAAGAAAGCGGAAGTCCCCATAAAGCCAGAATTAGCCCAGGAGCAGTCGTCCAAAGCCGGAACCCCCTCGATGGGCGGGATCTCTTTTCTCGTCGGAATCACTGTGGCGGCCCTGCTGTTGGGCGATATCACCGCCGGCTATACCTGGATTCCTTTGGTTGGAATGTGGCTGTTCGGGTTTGTAGGGTTCATCGACGATTATCTGAAGATAACCCGCAAGAACAGCGACGGACTGAAAAGCGGACAGAAGCTGGCGATGCAGATACTGGCCGCGGCGACTGTAATCAGCCTTATGGCGTTTTGCAGCCGTCTGCAAGAGACCGTCGTCACGATTCCTTGGAATCCCGCGAAATCGTTCGATATCGGTGGTTGGTATCGTTTGGCCGCGATGATCTATATCCTCTATTTCGTCAACGCAGTGAATATCACGGATGGACTTGACGGCCTTGCCGCCGGGAATGCGTTCCCAGTGATGTTGATGATCACGATCATTAGCGTGATATTCGGATATGGTATCTACGGCGAATATATCCAGCCGTCCGTAGCCGCCGGAGGAATGGATCTGGCGATCGTTGGCGCCGCCGTTTTGGGTGCTCTCCTTGCGTTCCTGTGGTTCAACAGCAAGCCGGCGCAGATGTTCATGGGGGACTGTGGCAGCCATGCGATAGGGTCGGTCCTGGCCGTCAGCGCCCTGTTGCTGAAGATTGAACTTGTCGTCCTGGTCGCTTCCGGTGTGTTCCTTGTGGAATTCGCTACGTCTTTCATCCAGATAATCGCTATCAGGGTAAAGGGCAAGAAGGTATTCCCGATCGCGCCATTGCACCATGTGTATGAACGTCAGGGGATCTCGGAAAACAAGATCGTGGATCGGTTCCGGATCATCGGTTATCTCTGTGTAGTCATAGCGTCGATCCTGTTCCTTGTAAAATATCTGTAAAGAATCTGGTTTTCCCATTGGGAAAAGATATGTGATGCGGTATATTTGAATTACGTATGTTGATGGACGTCGTGGAGGGTGGCCGTTGCTATGTTGGAGACCGGGAGACAGTACGATGACTGGAAATACGCAGGGGAGGAGCGACCGGACGGGCGCCGCCCCTCTTCGGGTGGCTTCGATCCCGCTGTAGGCGGAGGAATGAGCGCCTTCACGTTCCTGTGTGTCGTCGTCACCCTTACCGGAGTCGGCCTGGTCATGATGTACAGCGCCTCCTACAATGAAGCTCTTTCCCATGGCCTTCCACATCACTATTATTTTCTTCGTCAGGCTATGTTTATCGGTCTTGCTCTGGCATGTTCCGCAATCATCCGGTTCATGCCCATGAAGTGGATCAGGAAAAGTTCGCCAGTGCTGTTGGTGATCTGTCTGCTGTTGATGCTCATGACCTTGTATACTCCGTTCGGACAGACCCGCATGGGTGCCCGCAGATGGTTGAGCATCGGTCCTCTGCCCTCTTTCCAGCCTTCTGAACTGGTCAAGATCTCGTTGATCCTTTTTCTCGCCAGCTGGTTCTCCTCCGAGAAGCATGAACAGGCGAAACTGAAGCGGTTCGCAGTTCCCGCGTTGCTCGTGTTGCTTTTCGCGGCGTTGATTCTCCTGCAACGGGACTATTCCACTACGATCGTCTATCTCTGTGTCTGTCTCGCGTTGTTCATTGTCGGAGGAGTCTCCTTCGGTTGGATGGCGCTTTTCGTGGCGTTCCTGGCGGTTCCCGCCGTTCTGGTCCTGTTTCTCGCCCCGTACCGGGTCAAACGTCTGGCGGCGTTTTTCTTCAGCGACATGGACACCGCGGGAATCAACTGGCAGGTCACCAACGCAAGAAGGGCCATCGCGGCCGGCGGATGGACCGGAGTCGGGCTGGGCAACGGGACCTACAAACTTGGTTCGATCCCCGAAGTGCAAAGCGACTTCATCTTCGCTTCCATCGCGGAAGAGACCGGTTTCTTTGGAATTCTCTTGATTTTCATACTGTTCTTCCTGTTTGCGTTGCTTGGATACCGTACATGGCAGAGGATGATGGACCGGGATCGTTTCCTGGCCTATACGGCGTTCGGGATCACGACGATGATCATTGGACAGGCGTTGGTGAATGTCGCCGTCGTCACAGGGCTCCTGCCCCCGACGGGGATTCCTTTGCCTTTCTTTTCCCAGGGGGGGACGAACCTGTTCGTCGTACTCTGTGAATGCGCGTTGCTCTACCGGATCATGCTGATCGCCGGAGGCCGCCTGGAACCGGACAAGCTGGTACGGAAGAGGAAGCGCAAGCCGGCGGGCGCAGGAGGGAACGGGACTCCTGCCGGAACGCCGGTCGAGAACGGTGAGTTCTATTTCCCGGAAGGCGTTTCCCGGAATGACGAGTAGACGAAAGTACGGATCGGCGGTCCCTGCCTCCGTGAAGATACTGTTGCTTGTCGCCGTGGTGGTGGTCCTGCTCGCATGGTATTCGTTGCGGTATATTCCGTACTTTGATGTCCAGAGGGTCGAGGTCACGACGACGCAGGACATGTGGCAGGTTCCGTTGGCGGCGAACAGGATCGCGGGGCCCCTGAAAGGGCTTTCGCAGTTTGAACTGAATCTTTCCGACCTAGAAAAGCGTTTTGAGCAGCTTCCGGTCGTGCAGGACGCGAGCGTGCGTCGTGATATGCCGGATACTCTGATCGTGGTGCTGGAGCTGGTGGCACCACAGGCCTTGGTTTCCGCGGTGGGAACCGATGGCGAATCCCTTGGCACCTATCTGGTGAAAAACGATAGGTTGCTCGAACTTCCCGCGGAAGACCGATCCCTATACGGGGACACCGTCTTTACGATTGAAGTTCCTGCTGAATATGCTTCCGTCCTGATCCGGTACGGATTGGACGATGGCATTCGCACCGTACTTGCGCTTGCGGCGGATCTGGGCTCGTCCACAGATAGTCGCAATGCCTTGATAACGAAGATAAAATACGATAATAATAGTAGTAACAACTTTGGACGGATGGTGTTGGAACTACCTTCCTGCAATGCCCGGCTTTGGGTGAGGGAACCTGTTTCAGCGCAACTGATCGCCAGATCGATCGCATTGATCGTGCAGGATGAAGCCAATGATGCGCTCCGGTTCATGGAGCAGGCTCCGAAACGGTATGATCTTTATGCTGACGCTATGGTTCGTCGGTAGTATATTGTCCAAGGAAGTGATGTGGAGGTAGCCAAGTGGCTGGAGACAAGGTCTTGATGGGGCTGGATATCGGTAGTTCCTGGGTGAGGGCGGTCATTGGATCGGTTACTCGCGATGGACAGCTGATGATCGACAGCATCTGTGAGCGCCCGAGCGAAGGGGTTCGCAGCGGAGCCATCGTCAATATAGAGCAGACATTGAAGACCATCACCTCAGTGGTGACGGAAGCGGAGCTCCAGGCCGGCGCCGAAGTACAGCAGGTGATCATCGGTGTCGGCGGAGACCATATCGAAGGTATCCCCAGCCAAGGTGTCGTAGGTATCAACGCGAAGGACCAGGAAATCAAGCGGGAGGATATCTACCGCTCCCTTGAAGTCGCCCGGGCGTTCGATCTCCCTATGGACCGTGAGATCCTGCATACTTTGGTCCAGGATTTCAGGGTTGACGGGCGCGACGGAATCAAAGATCCCGTCGACATGCTCGGCCATCGCCTTGAAAGCAGGGTCCTTGTAGTCACCGGCTCCTCTTCCATCTGCCAGAATGAACGGAAATGTCTTCAGCGTGCCGGACTACAGGTTCAGAGGATGATTCTCCAGCAGCTTGCCGACGCGGAAGTGGTTCTGAGTGTCGAAGAGAAGGAGATGGGTACCATCCTGATCAATATCGGCGGCGGTGTGACGAACATGATCGTCTATAGCAATGGTTCCCCATGCTACGCAGGTGGTGTCAACCTCGGTGGATCGAACGTGACCAGCGACATCGCCTATATCCTCAACAAACCGAAGGCCGTTGCCGAACAGGTGAAGTGCGAATACGGGTGCTGCCATATACCCTCGGTCTCCAACGACGATATGGTTCTGATTCCCCAGGTCGGAGGGCTTCCTTCGATCAAGATGCCGAAGAAGGAACTGAGCAAGATCATCGAGCCACGCATGGCGGAGGTGTTCTCCATGTTGCAGGTCGAGCTCGAAAAGAAGCAGATCCGTGGTTCTTTCGGCGGTGGTGTCGTCCTTGTGGGCGGTGGAGCCCTTCTCAGCGGGGCTACGGAACTCGCCAGCGAGATATTCCGGTTGCCCGCTAGAATCGGATTTCCGGAAGCGCTGCCTGGTCTTGACCGTTCCTATATCAACCCCCGATACAGTACCGTCCTTGGATTGCTGAAAAGCGAGGCCAAGAAATACCGCGATGTGGCAGGTCCTTCAAGTTCCGGTCGGCGGGAGGGCAAGGAGACCCGTCAGGGTGGTGTAGGGAAGAAGATCAAAGGTTTTTTCCGAACGTTGTTCTAGAACCGACCATCAGTTGAGAATACATGAGCCGCAGTCTATTGCCGGCGAAGGATGAATAGAATGGATTTAGGGATGATTGAAGATCTGCTGCAAGATGAACAGACCCCCCCGACAGATATCAAGGTGATCGGTGTAGGTGGCGCAGGTGGAAACGCTGTGAACCGCATGATCGCCAGCGGGCTTAAGAAAGTGACGTTCGTTACGATGAATACCGACGTACAGGCCCTACAGCGTTCAAACGCACAGGTACGGATGCCGATCGGAAAGGAACTGACCGGAGGTCTTGGCGCCGGAGGGGTCCCTGATGTCGGCGAAAAGGCCGCGGTCGAATCGAAGGACGAGATCAGAAATCTTCTTGATGGTACCGACATGGTATTCATTACCGCCGGTATGGGCGGTGGTACCGGTACCGGTGCGGCAGCCGTCGTCGCTGAAGTCGCCAAGTCCGTCAATGCCCTGACCGTCGCCGTCGTGACGACCCCGTTTGCGTTTGAAGGGAAGAAAAAGCTTCAGTTGGCGCAAGCCGGTATCGAAAAGCTTCGCAAACAAGTCGATACGCTGATCCTGATTCCCAACCAATATCTGCTGAAGGTCGTGGAGAACAATACCCCGATCAAGCAGGCGTTCCTGATGGCTGACGAAGTACTCTACCAGGGTGTCCAGGGTATCAGCGAGCTGATTACGGAACCTGGTGAAATAAATATCGACTTCGCTGACGTGCGGACCGTCATGAAGGGACGCGGGGACGCCCTGATGGGCATCGGCTTCGGCGAAGGCGCCAATCGCGCCGTTGACGCCGCTCGTGCCGCGATCAGCAATCCGCTGCTGGAGAACGCCTCCATCGATGGTGCGAAGAGCGTTCTCGTCAATCTTTCCGGCGGGGACAACCTGACGTTGCAGGAATATCAGGATGTTGTTGAGATCATCACTGAGAACTGTGCCGAAGATGCTTTGATCATAGCCGGACAGGCCTTTAACCCTGAACTGGGTGACCGTATCAAGGTGACCGTCGTAGCTACCGGCTTTGAACATAAGGATGAGGTCGTCGGCGCGGAAGTCGGTGCGGACCTTCCCCGCAGAAGGTTTGAATCCGTTTCTTCTGATTCGAAAGCCGCTCCAGCGACCGCGGCTTCCGCTGAAAACGCTGATCCGGGAAGACCCGCCGCTTCAGCCGCGAACACTGATGCGGAAGTCATCACCGTGAACCGTTGGCAGGACCTTCAGCAGCAACTCGGGAAAAGGCAGCCTGGAAACGACTTCTCATTTCCGGCGGTCCTTCGGTATTCCCGTGGTGAGAACGAAGAAAACTGATCGCAATGTCGATGCCTGAAATCCCTTCGTCGCGTTTGTTTGATGATTTCTACGACTACCTCACATTGGAACGGCGGCTCTCAGGGGCCACCGTTTCCATATACGGACATGAAGCGAAGCTATATCTCCGATACCTTGATGGAAAGGGAATCTCCGCATTGGCAGCAATGGCTCCTGATATTTCGTTGTACTTGGTCGAGCGTTCCCGCAACGGCAATCTGACAGCCAAGACACAGGCCCGCAACCTGACTTCTCTACGCTCTTTTCATCAGTTTCTCGTCCATAGGAAATATCGACCGGATAACCCTGTAGAACTGCTTGATCCCCCCAAGTTGCCGGTTTCTTTGCCCCGAGTCGTCAGTTATGACGCTGTGGACGCATTGCTTTCCGTGATAGACAAGGATGATCCGAGTGGCTTGGGAATGAGGGATTTGGCGATGTTCGAACTGATATACTCCTGTGGACTGCGTATCAGCGAAGCGAATTCCATCCGTATCGGAGACTACTATCCAAAGGAAGGTCTGATCAGAGTGATCGGCAAACGGGACAAACAGAGGATCATCCCCGTTGGCGAGGTCGCTAAAGAGTATCTGGCGAAATATATCTCGGAAGTGCGTCCCAAATTGCTTGGCGCCCGGTTTCGCGAGCAGACTTTGTTCGTTGGCCGCAGAGGCTCCCCTTTGACGAGGGCCCTGATCTGGAAACGATTCAAGCATTACTGTAATCTTGCGGGTATTGATGCGAAAGTCCATACGTTGCGCCATAGTTTTGCGACGCATCTGCTCAGAGGCGGCGCTGATCTTCGCAGTGTCCAGGAGCTTTTAGGTCATAGTGATATCAGTACCACCCAGATATATACGCATGTCGATACGGATGATTTGAAGGATGCGTTCATGAAGTATCATCCTGATGCATATGAGGCGGATGACGGGAGCGCCGGGGAGAGGGGGAAGAAATGAATATTCTGTGGATTCTGTGTCCATTGATCCTGATCGCAGGGATGGTCGACGCTATCGCCGGAGGTGGTGGGTTGATCTCCTTGACCGCATACTATGCCGTGGGACTGCCGCCTCATCTCGCTCTGGGGAACAACAAGTTCTCCTCGTTGTGGGGGACTGCTGTCGCTTGTTGGCGTTATATGCGCTCGGGACATATCAAGTGGAGCTTCGCATTGCTTTCCGCCGCGGGCGCCTTGGTCGGTTCAGCATTGGGTGCCCGGCTTTCGCTGTTGGTCAATGAACGGTATCTACAGCTCCTGCTGGTCGTGATCGTGCCCGCCTTGGCAGTATTCATCCTCTGGAAACCTGATTTCGGTCAGAAAGAACGACATCTTGGTTCTGGGATGATGGTGTTCCTGTCGATTCTCGCAGGCTTCGTGACAGGTGGCTACGATGGTTTTTTTGGACCTGGTGCGGGAATGTTCATGACACTTGCGTTTACCGTGGTCCTCGGTCTCGACATGGTTACAGCCAGCGGTAATGCCAGGGTCGTCAACCTCTCCTCCAATCTAGCCGCGTTGGTGACGTTCGTCATCCATGGGAACGTCAATTATGCCATCGGTATCCCCTGTGCGATCTGCGGTATCCTGGGAAACTACATCGGATCTGGAATGGCGATCAAAGGCGGGAGCAAAGTGATCCGTCCCGTCATGGTGATAGTCCTGGTCCTCTTGCTTCTGAAGATCGTCCTGGACCTGTTCATCTGAGCCCACTGGGACGCCTTTCGTCTGGATTGCACTGAAAAAAAACCTTATCCTGGATACCTCTTTCGCGGTTCCTGAATCACCAGCGGACTTTTCGTTGAATTACAGGTATGGATGAACTTGAATTGAAACTATGTGTCTCATGTTTGCCGGGGCTTTCCGGTATGCAAAAGCTGGCTGTCTCCCTGACAGGAATCACTGTATCCAAAATCCTGAGGTTCACCTATGGTACGTTCCAGGATTTCCTGTATGAGTACCATATCATCGCACGGCGTGACAGGACGCCTCTCCATCCGTTTGATCGGGGCTCCATCGAGCGGGGAATGGAGACTCTTCTCAAATGGGTTTCCCGCACCAACCGCGGAATAGTATTTTTGGGAGACCCCCTATATCCTCCATATCTTGCGATGGGCGAGAATCCTCCGTACAGGCTCTGTTGCGCTGGAACGATACCCGGCAGGGAGGTCCGGCTTCTCGCTGTAGCCGGTACGCGGACTCCTACGGGCGCCGCCATCTGCGAATGCTATCGTTTTGGGTTGGACGCCGCGCTGAACGGTGTCTCTCCGATCTCATCCCTTTCCGTAGGCTGTGACCAGGCCTGTTCCCGGGGAGTAGTGGACGCAGGGGGCGGAACCTGGGCCATCTTGCCTTGCGGAACAGAATATCCATACCCGTCTTGTCCGAAACTACGTGAAACGATGATCGCGAAAGGCGGAGGCCTGCTTTCCCCGTTCTTCCCCGATGAACCGCCCCTCAGATGGCGTTTCCTCTATCGTAACGAGCTGCTTGCCACCGTCGCTCCATGGATCGTTCTATTTCAGGGAGGCGTTCGTTCCGGAACATTGCTGATCGCCGATTCCGCGTTGAGGCATGGGAGGGAGATACTGGTGCATCAGGAGGGCGCGATTGATCTGCCCGCGGCGAGGGGGACCCATGGGCTTGTCCGTGACGGTGCCGGTGTAATCGAGGGATACAGAGGATTGTCCCAGGCTTCAAAGGGGTTGTATCCATGTCTGAGAAGTGTCCGGCCTGTCGATGAGTTGAAGGTATCTCCAGGGGATCTTTGGAAGCAAAACGGTTCAGGGTCGTTGTACCGCTATAGAAATGCATGGTATAGTCTCTGATATGGACAGACCTGGAGATACTGGCGCAAAAACGGGGAATGCCGGACGGAAGGGAGCCCCCTCCGCCCCGGCTCTTGGTCGTGCGCAGAAAGAGCTTCATGCCGCGAATGAAGCCGCGGTTTCGGAGTTTCTCGCGTATGTCCGAGATGTCAGAAAACTTTCCGACCATACCGAAATATCCTACCACAACGACTTGATGAAGCTGGTGGAGTTCCTTGATGACCGGCGGCTCCCTGTCTTTGAGATGACGGATGCTGACGCGAGGGCGTTCGTCAGGGAGCTTCTGAACCGGGACAACGGTCGGGGAGGGGATTTCTCCCAAAGCAGCGTGAACAGGACCCTCTGCGGTATCCGGAGTTTCTTCCATCATTCCTACAAACTTGGTTTCTGCCCCTACAACCCGTTCTCGGAGATCAGCGCGGGACGCAAGAGCGTCAGGCTGCCGAGTGTGTTGAGCAAAGAGGAGGTGCGCCGCATCATCGACCTGCCGTGGGATGATTTCGGGTCGTTGCGCGATGTGACCATGTTCAACATGTTCTATTCGACCGGCTGCCGCCTGAGCGAACTCCTGTCAATGGATGAATCCGACATCGAGCTCTCCGAATCAAGGGTGCTCGTAAAGGGGAAAGGCTCAAAGGAACGGTATGTTTTCTTGACGGAGCGCGCCAGGTATCTGCTCTCCGAGTACATCCCCCGCAAGCACGCCCTTCAGGTGCGTTGTGGCGTGGATTCCATCGAAGATTCATCAGCTTTGATGATAAACCTTCGTGGAAAACGGTTGTCGGCGGCGGGCGTCCATAGTATCTTTGAAATATACCAGGTCAAGCTGGGGATGCAGAAGCATTTTACGCCGCATGTGCTGCGCCATAGCTTCGCGACGCATCTGCTGGACAACGATTCGGGTATTCGGGTGGTGCAGGAACTGCTAGGACATTCCAGTATCTCCACGACGCAGATTTATGCGCATGTATCAAATGAACGTTTGCGGAAGGTCTATTTGCAAAGCCATCCGCACGGAAGGAAAGAGAAGTGAGTTTCAGAGGAACTACGATTGTCGCGGTACGCAAGAATGGCCATGTGGCCATAGCCGGTGACGGCCAGGTTACCGCGGGTGAGACGGTCATGAAGGGGAACGCCCGGAAAGTCCGCCGTCTATTCGATGGAAAAGTCATTACAGGTTTCGCCGGAGCTACGGCCGACGCCTTTACTTTGTTTGAACTCTTTGAAAAAAAACTGAAACAATTCAACGGGGATCTGACCCGCGCGGCGGTAGATCTTGCCAAGGAATGGAGGATCGACAGGAACCTCCGCAAACTGGAAGCGATGATGCTGGTATCCGACGGCAAGAAGATTTTCTTGATCAGCGGTACGGGTGATGTCCTGGAGCCTGAATACGATACGATCGGCATCGGCAGCGGGGGCAACTATGCGCTTGCGGCTGCCCGCGCGTACCTTGAGTCCGGTGTCGAGCTGGAAGCAGTGGATATCGCCCGGAAAAGCCTTGAGATCGCTTCATCGATCTGTATCTACACCAACGGCTCTATTATCGTGGAGGAAATGTAAGTCAAATGGAACAGTTGAAAACTATAAAGCTCGATGACATGATTCCTGCGCAGATCGTGAAGGAACTGGATAAGTATATTATCGGACAGGACAAGGCGAAGCGGACCATCGCGGTCGCCTTGCGCAACAGGACCCGCCGCAAGAAGCTTCCGGAAGGGATTCGCGATGAAGTATCCCCGAAGAACATCATCATGATCGGGCCTACCGGTGTCGGCAAGACCGAGATCGCCCGTCGGATCGCGAAGCTTTCGAACGCTCCCTTCATCAAGGTCGAGGCGACCAAATATACCGAAGTCGGTTACGTCGGACGTGACGTTGAATCGATGATCCGTGATCTCATGAGCATCGCTGTGCAGATGGTGAAGAAAGAAATGGCCCAGGCGCAGGAAGATGTTGTGAAAAGAAGGGTGGAGGATCGTTTGCTTGACCTCCTGCTCCCAGATTTGAAGAAGAATCCTCCTGAAACGGTGGAAGCCGATGCTGATACAAAGGATATCGTGGTGGACAATGGTCCCTCCGATTTTTCCGAGGCGACCGATTCGACTCGCGAGAAGTTCCGCAAGATGCTCCAGGCCGGCAAGTTCGATGAAAAGGAGGTGGAGATCACTTCCGCTTCACGTTCCCAGGGCATGGGTATCGAGATGATGGGCAGCGGCAACCTGGAGGATATCCAGGAGGCCATGAACAGTCTCGGCAGTATCTTCGGGAACAAGGCCAAGCATCGCAAGGTGACCATCAAGAGGGCCAGGGAGATCTTTACCGACGAAGAGATGGAAAAAAGCGTGGATCAGGATCGCGTCGTCGACGAAGCCAAGGAACGGACCGAGCAGATGGGTATCATCTTCATTGATGAGATCGACAAGATCGCCAGCAATGGTGGTTCCAGTTCCGGACCTGACGTCTCCCGCCAGGGGGTGCAGCGAGATATTCTTCCCATCGTCGAGGGGACGAAAGTCTCGACGAAATGGGGGATCATCGATACGACCCACATACTGTTCATCGCAGCGGGCGCGTTCCATGTATCGAAGCCTTCCGACTTGATTCCTGAACTGCAAGGTCGTTTTCCATTGCGTACAGAACTTGATGATCTGAAGACCGAGGATTTCTTCAGGATACTGAAGGAACCGGAGAATGCCATCACCATACAGTATCATGAATTGTTGAAGACTGAAGGTGTCAATGTGGAGTTTACCGATGATGCGATCAACCGTATCAGCCAGATTGCATGGGAAGTCAACAGCACGAGTGAGAACATCGGTGCGAGACGTCTGTATACGATCATGGAACTCCTGCTTGAGGAACTATCTTTCAGTGCGTCGGAACTTGACGGTCAGACCGTAACGATCACGCCTGCCTATGTCGATCAGCGGCTGAACGATGTCGTAAGCAATCAGGATCTGAGCCGCTATATCCTGTAGGAGTGGTTCGTGAAATATATTACGATCGTCGCCCGAAACTACGATGAAGCCGTTCGCAAAGGCCGAGCCCAATACGGCGAGGCCTTGCGGATCCATAGCCGGAGGGACATCCCTGTACGGGGAGGTTTCCTCTGGCTTGGAAAAAAGACGAAGACGGAGATCACCTGTTATCTTTCGGAATCAGGGAAAGGGTTCGTCGAAGACCGCGACGCGCTCCTGAAGGAGTTTGAACGCGAAGCCAAGACGCCCGCTCCCGGTACGACGGTCGTAGCTGAAGAAAATGTATCTCCTGTCGTGATGGAGGAGCCTGTATCGTCCGTCACGGCTGATACGGCTCCTTCCTCGATAGCCGCCGTCTCCGCTGAAACGAGCCAGGAAGAGCCATTGGCGGTGGAGGAATCCGCCATCGTCGAAAGCATCGGAATATCTCAGCCGTTCGAAGAATTGCTTGCGTACGGCAGGGAGCTCCTGCTTCGCAACGACTTCTCCAGGAACTATGTCGATTCACTGATGGAAGAGATCCGGCTTGAACTGGAAGCCGCGTCAACCATACCTAGTCGGGAAGAGTTCGAGCTTCAGCTTGTCGACAGGATCGTCGCTTCCGTCGATATCGACCATGCCAGCCAGTTGCATCCTCCGAAAGTATTCATTCTGCTTGGTCCGACCGGGATCGGAAAAACTACGACGATAGCGAAGATCGCCGCGCTCTACGGGACTTTGCCTCCGGAGGAATTTCGTCGCAAGGTCGCGGTCATCACCCTGGACACATTCCGTATCGGGGCCTATGAGCAGATCGCCTCCTTTGGCGAGGCCTTGGATATTCCAGTATTCAGCGCTGAAGGGGAGGAGGATTTCTATCGTTTGCTCGATGAACTGTCTTCGTATGAGCTGATCCTTGTCGATACGATCGGAAAAAGTCCACGTGACATGGAGCTCGCCGTGAAAATGAAGACCCTGCTCTCCGTTCCGTCGAAAGATGTGACCAAATGCTATCTGGCGGTAAGCGCCTCCATGAAGGAAGCAGATATCTACAAGACGCTCGAACAGTTCAGTCCTTTTGGAATCGAAAGCCTCGTCGTCACGAAGACCGATGAGACCCAGACGATCGGTAATATTGTGAGCATCTGTCACGAAAGAAAACTGCCGCTTCTCTTCATCACTGACGGTCAGAAAGTCCCCAAGGATATCCATAAGGCTTCCAGCGCCTATATCCTGAATCTGTTGCAGGGGTTCAGCATGGATTTCGGCGCATTGTGGGAAAACCAGATCTCCACGTGATCCTTTGATCGTCATCCCATTGTTTTGCCATCAAATTTCCCCGTTGTCTCTTTTTGTTCAATATATCAAATTTATTTACCAAAAGTTATATTAAACTTAACTTTTGGAAATTAATTTCCAATTATTGTAAAATAATATCCAAAAAAGCAAAATAATATTTGACAGTTCACAATTTACAGTATAAATTATGGGTACCACAGGAAGGGAGAGATCATTTTCTAGGAGGGTATCCATGGGTGTGTATGTAATGACGGGCGCTACGACCGGAATAGGTGCCGCGACACGTGAACTTCTTGTAAAGCAAGGACATACTGTATTCAACATCGACTACAAGCAGGGTGACTTCAATGCCGACCTGACTAAGCGGGAGGAACGGCAGGCCGCGATCAAGGCTGTCGAGAAAGCCTTTCCCGACGGTATCGACTGTCTGATCTGCAATGCGGGGGTTGGGCCAACGGCACCGCCCGCGACGATCTTCGCCCTGAATTTCTTCGCTGCGACCGATATCGCGGAAGGTCTGAGACCTTTGCTGAAAAAGAGACATGGAAACTGCGTCGTCACGAGTTCGAACTCCATTTCCCAGCCGACCGTCCGGATGGACTGGGTCGACATGCTCACAAATGTGATGGATGAAGAGCGCGTCATGGAGATGGCCGTTGAAATTCCCCGGGAGTTGACTCCCTCCTGCTACAGTTCCTCAAAGCATGCGTTGGCGCGTTGGGTACGACGGATATCGGCCTCCTGGGCCGTCGACGGATTGAGAATCAACGCCGTCGCTCCTGGAAACACAACCACTCCCATGACGCAGGGCTTGACTCCGGCCCAGATGGAGGCCGCCTTGCTCATCCCCATCCCCACCAGATACGGACGAAAGGAATTCCTGGATGCGTCGGAGATCGCGAACGGCATCATTTTCCTATCCTCGTCATTGGCAAGTGGGATAAACGGCATCATCTTGTTTGTAGATGGTGGAATCGACGCATTGCTCCGTTCGGAGCAGTTCTGATCCGGGGGGTGAGGTCATGACAGTATTGGAAGAATTCATTGATTGTTTGGAAAAAGGTGACAATGTCCGTCTCGCTGACCTGTTCGCGGAGGACGGCGTGCTTCACGACTCTTCTCTTTTGAGAATCGGTCCCCAGGTAATGCACTTGGAAGGCAAGCTGGCCGTCGAGATGATGTTCCATCACAAGTTCGGCTATAACGGCGGAGGCTACAAGATTCGGAGCGTCCGCTACGGTGGAAAGGATTATGTCTGGTATTTCATCTTCTACGGGGACAAGGTCGTACCTGTCACAGCCTGGATCGCTGATATGGATGGCGATGGAAAGATCAAAAGACTGAACATCTATCCGCTCTAGTTTTCCTGATTCAGTTTGCACCCGTTCACATAGTCGGTGAATTCCATGGCGATGTCCAGGATGAATTTGCCGACTATGCTTTTTTTTCTGTGTTCCTTGCGTGAAAAATCGACCTCGATCTCTTCATCTCCGGTCTGGGAGGTGCTGATCGTCACATGTACGCCGGAAAGAACTTTCGGGCGGTCAGAGGGCGAATGGGAGAATAGCTCACAATCAAGGAGGGCGTCATACGGTATCAATCTGATATCGTCTTTGCGTGTCAGGCAGAGTTGTCTTGCGACGGTATCCATACAGAGCAATATGCCTTCGTCACAATCGTTGACGAAGGAGTGCTTCTCAGTGAAATCAAGTTTTTTCCTCTTCATCAACGCCAGTGTATCCAGCTCAAGCTGCGCCATGGTCTGTCTGTATTGTGCGTTCGCGGTCTCTTTTCTTTTTTTGCTGGTGAGCATGGTATATAGGTTCCACAAGGTGAAAGCAATCAATGCCAAAGCGATGACGTATAGCGTGATCTGGGTAAAAGACATGGACGTCTCCTATGTTCGAAAGATGGTATCAAGAGCTTTCGCTGGACCTACTGTAGCATGATATTGGTTCCTTTGGGAGTCTTGCGGTCGCTGAAACCGGCACGAACCTTTGAAATTCACCTTCGGAAACAGAAAACGCTAGCCTCGTCAGGGAATTCAATGTACAATTCAGTCTGTTTCATTTGAAACAAAATGAAATGGAGTGAGTGGTGATAGGGCGGAAGCCC
>CAYOWS010000001.1:39247-278351 GCA_964407735.1 uncultured Sphaerochaeta sp.
CCACGAGCAAGGCGACGGGGACGGCGAAGCCGGACGGAAGTCTGCCTGCGGAGAATGAACGGAATGAAATGGAGTGAGTGGTGATAGGGCGGAAGCCCCCACGAGCAAGGCGACGGGGACGGCGAAGCCGGACGGAAGTCTGCCTGCGGAGAACGAACGGAATAAAATGGAGTGAGTGGTGATAAAAATCTTAGTCATCGTCCCATATCGGGAACTACAGGACATGTTCGACAGGACCATTGCGCAAGCCGATATAAGCGGGCTGGATATCAAGACTACGCATGTGTATGGTACCGACCCGAGAAAGCTGGAATATCTGTCTGACTATGATATCATCGTCGCACGAGGAATCACCAGTGTCGCTATCGGCCGTTTCCTACCTGCCGTCCATCGTGTCGACATCACGATATCTTCCAGTGATCTGATTTCCTCATTATGGCAATGCAAGCGGGACTATGGCATGCAATCTGTCGGTATCCTTGTCGCGGACGAAGGGATCTGCAATCCCAAACAGCTTGAGGATCTTGTGGGCATGCCCATCGAGCTGCTCCAGATCAAAGATGAGGACACTGTCCCTGCGACCATCCAGCAACTGAAGGAGAACGGATGCGCGGTATTCATCGGCGGTCTGACCGTATGCCGTATCTGTGAAGAGATGGGTCTGCCCTATGTGCATATCAAGACAGGCGATTCTGCGGTCGTCCGGGCTGTCAATGACGCCATTACGGCTGCGAGGGCTCTGGACCGCGAACGGACCAGGGCGAATTTGCTTGCGACCGTGCTGAACAACACCAAGGACGCGATGCTGGCGATCAACAATTATGGTATCGTGATCGCGGCCAACAGACCCGCGAACCAGCTTTTCTTCAAGGATTCCGCGGAGAGGCTGTATGGGCGGCATGTGAGTTCCTTCTATCCTGGAGCTCAATGGATGTCGACCTTGGAGACCGGCGTCGAGCTGGAGATGATCCAGTCAGTGAACAAGGAGCAGATACTTGTCACACAAGTTCCGATCATGGTCGATAGCGAAAGTGTCGGAGTGCTGATAACATTGCAGAGCATCGAGACGATCAGAGAGACGGAACACAAGATCCGTACCGAGCTGCATAAGAAAGGTCTGGTGGCAAGATACCATTTCAGCAACATTCTCTGTGAGAACGCGGGGATGAGGCAGTTGATAGTCAAGGCCCTGCGCTACAGCCAGGTCGACAGCAATGTGTTCATCGTCGGTGAGACCGGAACCGGCAAGGAACTGTTCGCGCAAAGCATCCACAACTCCAGCGACAGAAGCGCACAGCCGTTCGTAGCTGTAAACTGCGCGGCTTTGCCCGAACAGCTTTTGGAAAGTGAGCTGTTCGGCTATTCCGACGGGGCTTTCAGCGGCGCCGCGAAAGGCGGGAAGCCAGGCCTGTTTGAACTCGCCCACAAAGGGACTATCTTCCTTGATGAAATAGGGGAGATGCCCATCCGGCTTCAGGCGAAGATACTTCGTGTGCTTCAGGAAAAGGAGATACGCAAGATCGGGGGTGACCAGGTCGTTCCGGTCGATGTACGGGTCATCAGCGCTACGAACATCAACATAACGGAACAGATACAGAAGGGGCTTTTTCGCGCCGACCTGTTCTATCGCATCAATCTGTTGAGTATCGCCATCCCGCCACTTCGGGAACGCAAAGACGATATCGGAGTCATATTCAAACATTTCGTGACGATGTTCTCCAACCAGTTCAACGTCAAGACGCCGGAAGTAACGCAGGAGGCTATCTTGGAACTGGAAAAATTCAAATGGTCCGGCAATATCCGGGAGCTCCGCAATTGCGCGGAGCGGCTTGTCGTTCTGCACACCGGTCCAAGGATCGGCATGGAGGATATCATGGCTTTGGATATCAGCCGTGATGAACCGTCGAAGTCGTACATGGAAACGGCGGAACCGGTTGAACATGCGGATTCTCCGACGGGACGGTCAGTTCCTTTTCCAGTATCCTGGAATCGACTTCCAGCGGAAGAGCTCCACAGCCGTTTCCTGAGTAGTGGCATGAGCCGGGAAGAGTTCTCGAAGATGACGGGGATCAGCAGGACGACTTTGTGGAGAAAGTTCGCCACGATAGATCAATAGGGGACCTGTGCGACAAAGGGGGGCTGGTTGTCGATAGCTTGAAGGTCCCTCAACTCAAGGACGACGCATTATCGCAACCATATTTCATTCATTCCGAAAGATGGTTCAAATGAAACGTTCAAAATGAAACAATTGATACGTTTTGAAACATACTGACTGATTGTTACAAATTCAAGTGCAGAATTGTCAATAATAGATAAAAAATAATCAAAAGAATTATTTCTTTATCATATATAGAAAAAACAACGTCTCATCATCCATGCGATAACACCAGTGCAACACTTTTGATAATACTGGCACGTTTATTGCTTCTGTTTGCCTTGTACTGACGAGTTTGAACGTTTTCAGGTTGCAAGGCTCGTAGCTAACAAAAGGATGGGAGATAACTGATGGACAAAAAGCCTATACTGGGAATTCTGCTTGGTGATGGTGCTGGTGTCGGACCGGAGATTGTCGCGAAATGTGCCGCAGATCATTTTTTCGATGGATATTGCAGACCGATCATCATCGGTGACGCCCGGATATTTGACAGGGCCTTGGGATTGATCGGGCGGACCGTAGCCACGCAGAAGATCGAAAGAGTCCAGGAAGCTACTTGGCAGGATGGAATCCCCCTGCTTGACATGGCGAATCTTGAGCCTGCGGATGCGAAACCTGGTCAGCTTTCCCAGAAGAGTGGAAAAGCCTGTCTTGAAATGCTTGTTCTGGCCGTCGAACTCTATAACGCCGGTGCAATCGAAGGTTTCTGCTTCGCCCCGTTGAACAAGGCAGGGATGAAGGAAGCCGGTTGTCCCTTTGAAAGCGAACACCACTTGTTGGCGCATCAGTTCAATCATACTGAACCCTTCGGTGAGATCAATGTCGTGGGTGATCTTTGGACCACCCGCACAACCAGCCATATCCCGATCAAGGAAGTGAGCCAGAACCTGACGGTCGACAAGATCCTTCGTGCGATCAAGCTCTGCAACGTTTCTTTGAAAAACAGTGGAATTGAAAAGCCTCGTCTGGCTCTTGCCGCTTTGAATCCGCATTGCGGAGAGAATGGTCTCTGCGGTCGGGAGGAGATCGAGGTGATCACCCCCGCTATCGCGAAGGCAAGGGAAATGGGGATCGACGCTTCAGGTCCGTATCCTTCTGACATCACGTTCATCAAGGCCTTCAATGGTGATTTCGATGGTGTCGTGACGATGTACCATGACCAAGGGCAGATCGCGCTGAAGCTGAAGGGCTTCGACCAGGGCATCACGATCGCCGGGGGCCTTCCCGCTCCAATCGTGACCTGCGCCCATGGCACTGCGTATGATATCGCGGGCAAGGGGATCGTTAAGACCAGTGCGTTTGAAAACGCGGTGAAGATGGCCAGTCGGATGGCTAGCCATCTGTCACGTTGAAAAGGGGATTGCATCCATGAATGAGAAGGCTAAACACCAGTTTAACGCCAAGATATTCATTCCTGTCGTGACCGCGGTCATCAGCATCGTGTTCATCTGGATGGGGTTGGGAAAATACGGGTTCTGGCATGCTCTGAAAGGACCGATGCCGGGTTTCTTTCCCGTGATTGTCGGATTCGCCTTGTTGGCGGTCAGCATATTGTCGTTCGTTCAGTCCTTCAAGGAAACAGCTCCAGTGTTTCCTGTTGCGAACTGGTTCGTACCTCTGGGATTTATCGCGTTGATCGCGGCTTCCTATATCATCGGTATGATTCCCTCGATCGCGATCTATGTCGTTCTCTGGCTGAAATGGTATGAGAAGTGTACTTGGAAAACGACCATCATAGCGTTTGTGATTCTTATGGCGATCGTAGTAGGTGCGTTCTCCATGTGGCTTCGGATAGATTTCCCGAAAGGGCTTATCTACAATCTGATCTTCAGATAGGGGGGGCGAAATGGAAAATATCCAAATGCTGTTGCAGGGGTTCAGCGTCGTCCTTACATTCCAGAATGTCGGAGCATGCCTGCTGGGCGCCATACTTGGTTTGATCGTAGGCGCGATGCCGGGCATCGGTTCATTGGCCGGCGTCGCGTTGCTGCTGCCGTTGACCTATAAGTTCAATCCGACTACGGCGATCATCATGCTTGGTGCGTTGTACTATTCCAACATGTACGGTGGTTCCTTCAGCGCGATACTTCTGAACATTCCTGGAGACAGTCCCGCAGTCATGACGACGTTGGACGGCTACCCGATGGCGACGAAACGAAATAGACCAGGGCAGGCTCTGTTTACGGCTAATATGGCATCGTTCATCGGTGGAACCATCGGTATGATCATCCTTACTTTCATGGGACCTGCGTTGGCTGATATCGGACTCAAGTTCGGCCCTGCTGAAATGACGGCGTTGCTGTTGGTCGCCATGACATCCATCGGATGGCTGGTAGGTAAAAATCCAACAAAAGGTGTCGTATTGACGTTCCTTGGCATTCTGATCGCCTCGATGGGGATGGATACCCAGACCGGAGCCCCCCGATTTGATTTCGGAAACATCTACCTGCTCGGTGGCGTTCCGTTTACGCCGTTCGTCATCGGGACCGTCGGTTTCGCTCAGGTCATGCGTCTGATGGAAGACCGGAACAAGAAAGTCGAAACTTCGATCACCCAGAAGCTGACGATCCGAGGTTCCCTGTTGACCCGTCATGATGTCAGACGGCTGGTTCCCGCTGCTTTGAGAAGCGGTGTCATGGGGACGTTCGTAGGAGTTCTCCCCGGTGCCGGTGCTACAACGGGTGCGTTCCTGGGATATGCCGCACAGAAGGCGTTCAAGAACGAAGAGCCTCTTGGTTCCGGCGCGATTGAGGGTATCGCCGCCTGTGAAGCCGCCAACAATGCGGCCGCGGCAGGTGCGTTCGCTCCATTGCTGGCCCTTGGAATACCCGGTTCTGGAACCGGTGCCGTCCTGCTCGGTGGTCTGATGATGTGGGGTCTGAATCCTGGTCCACTGTTGTTCACCAATTCACCTGATTTCGCATGGGGGCTGATCGCCTCATTGTTCCTGGCGAATCTGCTGACCTTGGCAATCGCTTTGGGAGTGATTCCGTTCCTGATCAAAATCCTTTCGGTTCCGGTAAAGGTGATGATTCCGATCATAACGGTCGTATGTCTGGTCGGTTCCTATAGTACGACATATTCAATGTACGGTGTCGTCGTGATGTTCATCTCCGGCCTGGTCGGCTATATCCTGGAGAAATCCGGATACAGTACAGCGCCGATGCTGCTGGCGTTCGTCCTTGCTCCGTTGCTTGAAGACAACATGCGTAAAGCGTTCATCATCAGCCAGGGGAGCATGGATATCTTCTTCCAGAAGCCGATCGCCTGTTTCTTCATGATTGTGCTGGTGCTGATCATCCTGACACCCATCGTCCGCATGATCCTGACAAAATGTGGTGTATTGAAAAAGAAGGCGTAGGCCTGAAAAAGTTTTGGTAGTCAGTGGGGATTCCCATCCTTGCTTGAGATACATAAAAAAGGAGAGTCTGTATGAAAAAGATTGCAACTGTCATTCTTCTCGTCGTGGCATTGGTCATGCCGTTGTTCGCCAATGGTCAGGGGGAGACCGCTTCCTCCGGTGCGTTTGCGCCTACACGTGACATCGACTGGATCGTAACTTCCAAGCCCGGTGGTGGTTCCGATATCTATACCCAGCAGATCAAGGACATCATGAACAAGCAGGGGATCTGTAGCCGTACCTTCCTCGTCAACTATGTGACTGACGGCGGTGGGGAAGTCGGTCGCCTCCAGGTTTCGCGCACAGCTCCAGTCGACAAAGCGAACCATACTTTGCTGACCTTCAACAGCGGAGACTTGATGCCCATGTGCCAGAACACGGACAATCGTCTTGAGAACTTCACTCCTATCGCCGTCATGGCGGTCGACAAGCAGTTGCTGTTCATCGGGGAGCATTCCGCGTACAAGACTTTCGGTGAAGTCATCGACGCGATCAAGTCCGGCAAGCAGATAGTTATCGCAGGGTCCAAGGGTGACGATATCGCTACCTATGAAGCTTTGCTCGCTGAACTCGGGTTCAATGAGAATCAGCTCGCCTATATCACCAACGATTCCACCAGTGGTGCTATCACCAGCATACTCGGTGGACATGTAGATCTCTGCATGTCGAAGCCCGCCGCGGCTTCCCAGTATGTCGAAGCGGGAAAGCTGACCCCGATCCTCGCCCTCTCAACGACAAGGTTCTCCGGCAAACTCGCCGATGCTCCTACCTTGAGCGAAGTCGGCAACTACAGGAATGTAGAGGTCCCTGTCTGGCGTGGTGTCGTCGGTCCTAAGAACATGACTCCGGAAGCCGCCAAGTATTGGAGCGATTGTCTTGCCCAGGTCTCTGCCACAGAATCTTGGAACAACGACTATATCGCCAAGAACGGTCTGATCGCCCAATTCATGGATAGCGAAGAAGCCGCCAGGTTCATGGCTGATTTCCAAGCCGACTATTTGAAGAAGATCGGTAAGGCGAAATAATAAGCGGCTGACTGTTCTGTATTCAGAGGGATGGGGCGTTCCCATCCCTCTTTCCATCAGAATCCATGGAGATTACCAAAACCAGAAGTCGCCTGTGGATTGTGATGGAAACTCTGATGGATACAAGTGTAAGGAGACGTATATGAAAAGCATCGCGTTGCTCCATACTCTAAGAAGTGTATTGGATACGTTTGAACCCTTGTTGCGGGAAGTTTTGGATCATGAAGTCAAGATCCACAATGTACTGGATGAATACTTGGTGACCGATGTGACTGAAAAGGGCATGTTCACTCCGGACAATCACCGACGGCTGCTGAACGACCTGGTCAATGCTCAGCTCACAGGAGCGGATGTGATAGTCGTCACTTGTTCATCCTTGACCCCTTTCATAGCACCGGCCAGGGCGTTTTTCTCAGTTCCGATAGTCGCCATTGATGATGCCATGACTAGTGCCGCTGTCCGTCTTGGGCGAAAGATAGCGGTCCTCGCTACCGCTTGCACGACCATAGGGCCTACTGTCGACAAGATTCAAGCGGACGCGATGGAGGCAGGGGAAGAAATTGAAATCACAACTCAACTCTGTCCGGAAGCAATCGCGGCATTGAAAAGGGGTGACATGGCTACCCATGACCGTCTTGTATTGGAGATGGTAAGGAAAGCGCATGCCTCGGAAGTCATCGTACTGGCGCAGGCGTCGATGGCACATCTGCGGGAACAGGCGGAAAAGATTGCCGGTGCACCTGTCCTGGCTTCCCCCCGCCTCTGTTGTGAGCAAGTCAGGGATTTGCTGGTCTGAGAGATCCGCCGAAAGGAGACGACTATGAAAGGTGACATTCATGACTACTGCCGTATCGGCCTTGTCCATGGCATGGCGTATCCAGAAGCTTTGAGCAGCCCTGAATCCTATCTGAACAGTTTGAAGCAGATTCTCGTCGATACGTATTTTGATATCGTCGAGATCGGTGGCATCCCTTGGCATGAGCTACATGCGAAGGTTCCCGTTATGATCAAGGCCTCCCACATGCAGTTCACCTATTGCGGGCACTCTCGGTTGTTGGGACTTGACTTGAATATCAACTCCCTGGATGAATCTGAACGCCAGGCGGCCGTCTCGACCTTGAAGGAGGGGATAGACGAAGCATATTCCTGGGGTGCGGAGGACTTCCAGTTCCTTTCGCGAGGATGGACCGAGGATACGCGGGAGGCTTGCCTTGCCTCATTGGTCAAGTCTACTGTAGAACTATGCGGGTATGCCGCGTCGAAGGGTTCGATGCCAGTCTGCCTTGAGGTTTTCGACCATGATATCGACAAGAAATCTTTGATCGGTCCCGCCTGGCTGGCGAAAAGGTACGTAGAGTCCGTCCGGGCACAATGTGATAATTTCGGCTTGATGCTGGATTGCAGCCATATCCCGATGATCCATGAAACGATTGACGAAGCCGTCGATCCTGTCAAGGATCACATCACCCATGTCCATGTCGGAAATACTCTGATCGGCGATTCTACGGATCCTGCCTATGGGGACAACCATCCACGCTTCGGATATCCCGGCAGCGAGAACGACGTCGAATATCTGGCGGAGTTCCTGAAGAAGCTGTTGGAAATCGGCTATCTCGCCGAAGGAAAGAGGAACATACTCAGTTTCGAGGTGAAACCACAGGCAGGCGAAGATTCCCAGCTCGTTGTCGCAAATGCGAAACGCACTTTGGAGGCCGCCTGGAGGCTGGCCTGAAGCATCGTCGTATTTCCTGCGGTGCCTCTCGTCATTTCCAATCGCAGAGGCTATTCATCCAGGAATTCAAGGATATCGCTCGCATTTGGCGGACAACCCGGCAAGGATCGCTTACAGCCCTTCGTACAGGAACCGACGCCGAGCTCCCCGTCCGTCTTGCCTCGATAGTCCTGACCGATACGGATTTTCTTCCCCTCCAACCGTCCCAGCGTGCCGTTCTCCTCCATACGGGCCAACGCATGGATCAGATTCCCATAACAGGCGGAACAGGCGGAAGAGGGGAGGGTATGCCTTTCCAGTCCGCGGATCCTGCCGGTAGGAACGGCCGCTACCTCTTTCGCCTGGTTCAGTTCTATGATATCGGCGTGCTCGAGATCTGTAGAACCGACTCCCAATTGCCGTGCCATGCCGATATAACGGATATCCTCGGTCTTGAAGCTCATCAAGGAAGCTCCGAAAGTATCTATGAGCACGCTGTCCGTACCGGCGAACATCCTGTTCGTCTGGACGGGCGTACCGCCCTCTTCAAAGTCGAGGTCCCCGTTGAGACTGTCGACGATCACAAGGTCGGCGCTACGGACTTTGTTCAAGGCAGCGATCGGCTTGTGCAGTCCGAGCGAATGGAACTGACGCTTTGACCGGTCGGAGATGCAACCCTTCATGTTCTTCAACGCGCAGGTCATGGCGGTCTGACAGTGCCCCTTGAGGACCGGCAGGCTGATCAGGAAATCGAGCTCAAGAATCTCTTTCGATACTTCCATTGATATTCCATCAGCCTCGCATCGCTGGTAGTCATCATCCTTTACATCTACGAGGGGTACGTTGTATCGGGTGGAAATCCGGTCATAGCCATTCACCTGGAATCCCCGTTTCGTACTGTCGCCAACCCAGGCGCTCTCAATGATCTTGATATCCCTGTACCCACGTTCCTGAAGATACTCTATGACCGTCGCTACGATTTCAGGATGCGTGGTCGCACCGGTATCTGGGGTCGCCGCGATGACGAGGTTCGGCTTGAGGCCGATCTTCGCGGAGGGGGAAGGGATCAGTCCGCTGATATCACAAGCGTCAAGCAACCGACGGGTCATTGCCTGCGCGTCCGAGCCGTAGGTTATGAAGATATCGTTGCCGTTCATTGCGTCATCCTTTGAAACCGCTTCCCAAATCATGGGTGATATGCTCATGCAACAGACGTTTGCAGGCGTCTCTGTCTCCGGCTTTGAGGAGCTGCATGAGTTGTATGTGCTGGTTGATGTAATAGGAAAGCTCATCTTCCGGAAGATTCTGCGCGATCCGGAGCAACTGGATCTTGGCATCCATCCTCTGGCAGATATCGTAGAGCGCGGAATTGTTCGCGGCGTGGATCAAGGCAAGGTGGAACAGGCTGTCCTTTTCGAATACAGAAGCCCGGTCCCCGATGCTCATCGAGTACTGGCAGTCCGCGGCGTGGCGGGCTATCTCTTCGACGTTCGCCTGGTACGACGCCTCATCTATGTTGTCAATGGCGAGCATCTCCAGATTGACACGGACCTTCGCGATATCCCTGGCCTCTTTTTCTGTGACCGTATAGACGGAGACATGGCTTCTCGGCGTGATGATCAGCAGTCCATATTCAGCGAGACGACGGATCGCCTCCCTGATAGGCGTTCTTGAAACCCCGAACTGTTCTGCGAGCAGCTCCTCCGATATGATCATTCCGCCCTTGAGCTCCCCCGATAGGATCTGGTCTTTCAACAGGTTGTAGACCTGGTCGGAAAGGCTCTTCTGTACGATTTTTGTCGACATAGGTATCGCTCCTTTAATGTATACTGTATGCAATAAACAGTAATAAGTCAATGTAAAATAAGCCTAAGAGACGGGACGATCGTAATGGCTAACTCAATTGTATACAATCGGTGGCCATGATATCCTAAACTGTCATGGCACTAAGATTATCATGAATTTGATGATAAATTTACATCCTTTACAAAAAATCTGAAAAAAGTACAAGAATGATTTGACAGTAGCCTTTCATCATGATATGTATATTGTATACGATATACAATGATGATGCCTCATGGATAGGCTACTGTTTAAGAAACAGCATTGGAATCGAATGAAACGAAACTGGATCGGATGTCTTCAGACGCCCTGCATCAGAACCGTCCGAACTCTTATGAAAAGGAGCAGCACATGGGCAAGACCGTTCAGGATCTTCTGGTTGATGTAAACCGCAGGTTCGATGCAAAAGAGTTGGCGGCACTCGCGGCGAGCTTCCGCATGGAGATGTTCGATATTCTCCACCAGCGCGGAACAGGACATTGGGGAGGGGCGGCTTCCGCCGCGGAACTGACAACTTCCCTGTATTTCAACCGTCTCAACATCGACCCCTCATCCCCCCGATGGGAAGACCGGGATCGTTTCATCCTTTCCAAAGGACATGCGTCGGTCAACCTCTACACCGTGCTTGCCCACAGGGGGTTCTTCCCCGTATCCGATCTGCCGTCCTTCCGGACATTGGGTTCACACCTCCAGGGACATCCCGCCATGAACAAGACCCCCGGCGTCGATATGTCGACCGGGGCTCTGGGACACGGCATTTCAATCGGTCTGGGAATGGCCCTCGCGGCACAGCTTTCCGACAAGGACTACTGGACGTTCGTTTTGACCGGGGAGGGATGTCTGAATGAGGGCCAGAGCTGGGAGGCTCTGATGTGCGCGGCCAAGTATCGCCCTCACGGGCTTGTGCTGATGATCGACTACAACAAGGTACAGCTCGATGGCACCGAGGACCAGATCATGCCCCTTGAACCGTTGCGCGACAAGCTTGTGGCGTTCGGCTGGAATGTCTGTCCGAAACAGCTTTGCGGAAATGATACGGAAGACATCCTTGCGTCCTTTGATTGGATGGATGGCGACGATGTCTGGCCGAAGGCGGTGGTCTATGACACTACCAAGGGAAAGGGTGTCTCCTTTACCGAGGGAAAGAACACCTGGCATGGCGCTGTGATCGACGACAGGAGCTTTGATGCCGGTATCGTCGAATTGCGTGAAGATCTCGCGAAAAAGGAGGCTGCGCTATGAGCTTGGCCATGAGAGACGCCTTTGGCAAGAAGTTGGCCGAACTTGGCCATACCCACCCCGAACTCGTCGTATTGGACGCCGATGTCTCCTCCAGCACGAAAAGTGCGCTCTTCGGCAAGGAATTCCCGCGGAGGTTCTTCAACTGCGGTGTCGCGGAAGGCAACATGGCGGATGTGGCCGCCGGCCTGGCTACTTGTGGATATCACCCGGTGATCAATGCGTTCGCGATCTTCCTTGCGCTGAAAAGTACCGATCAGATCAGGAATGTAGCTTGCTACAACAATCTGCCGATCATTATCGCAGGCGCCTATGGAGGTCTGAGCGACAGTTTCGACGGAGCAAGCCATCAGGCGGTCACGGATATCGCCATCATGAGGGCGTTTCCCAACATGCAGGTGATCGTTCCTTCCGACGCCCGGCAGGCGGAGCAGGCCCTTGAATACGCGCTGACTCAGAAAGGGCCGGTATATATTCGTCTGAACCGCAACCCGATGCCGGATCTCCCTGAGTCCAAGGATTTTTCACAAGCCAAGGCGATCCTGTGCAGGTCTGGCAAGGATGTCACCATCGCTGCCAACGGCATCACCGCTTCAATGGCGATGGAAGCCGCCCTGATCCTGGCCGATGAAGGCATCGACGCCGAAGTCCTGAGCGTTCCGTTTGTAAAGCCGCTGGATAGTGAAACGATTCTTGCCAGCGCGAAGCGGACAGGCTGCCTGGTCACGGTCGAGGAGCATGTGTTGATCGGCGGTTTCGCCGGTGCGGTGAGTGAAGCTATCGCAAAGTCGGGTAACGCCGTCAAATTCGATGCGATAGGTCTTGATGACTGTTTCGGGGAGACAGGTCCTTATGGGGATCTGCTTGCCGAATATGGTTTGAGCGGCAAGAATATCGCGCGGCGTGCCAAAGCGCTGTGTCGTTGAAACTGATACTGGAGGAAAACTATGGATCAGGTAAAAAGAGCATATGATTTGTTGAAAGCATGGAAAGGTGATGACTACGTGTTCGGTCTCGGAGTACTGGATCAGATCGGTACCATCGCCGCAAAATATGGGAAGAAGGCTCTGGTGGTGTCCAACACTACGTATATGAAGCCTGTGGCGGACAGAGTCGTTTCATATCTGTCCAAGGCCGGGGTTGAACTTGCAGGCGACGGCATCGCCCCCGATGCAAAGCCGAACGCCCCGAGAGAGGACGTCTACCGTCTCGAAACCTATATCCTTCAGTATCGACCGGACTGTATCATCGCCATCGGCGGTGGCTCGACAATCGACGCCTGCAAAGCCGCCAATGCGCTTGCCGTCCTCGGTGCGAAGGTTACTCCTGAAATCGACCATTATTTCGGCACCGGCGAAGTAGGGAAGGCATTGGAGGCTACCGGCTCCAAATTGATCCCGCTCATAGCCGTCGAGACCTCCGCCTCCAGCGGTGCCCATCTGACGAAATACGCCAATATCACCGACCCGGTCGTTGGTCAGAAGAAGCTGATCGTAGACCCCGCCATCGTCCCGGCCATGTCGGTATTCGACTATGAAGTGACTGTGTCCATGCCTGTGAACGTTACGATTGACGGCGCCTTGGATGCGATCGCCCATACGTTCGAGGTGTTCTGCGGCGCGAAGGGTGACGCCTATGACAAGGCGAAGGATCTCGCTGAATGCGCTATCAGCCTCTGCGCTGAATACGCGAAGGAACTGGTCAAGGATCCTCGGAATCTCAAGGCTCGCGAGGCTATCGGTCTGGCGACGGACCTTGGTGGCTATGCGATCATGATCGGAGGAACCAGCGGAGCTCACCTGACCAGCTTCTCCTTGGTCGATATCGTCGGTCATGGGACCGCCTGCGGCATCATGAACCCGTATTACGCTGTATTTTACAGCAAGGCGATCCAACCCCAGTTGAAGGTCGTCGGCGGCATATTCAGGCGATTCGGCTATACCGACGCCGATATCGACAAGCTTGAAGGTCGTGAACTCGCCCTCGCCGTCGCGCAGGCCATGATATCCTATGGCAAAAGCATCAACGCCCCTACGAAACTCAGTGACCTCGCCGGTTTCGGAGAGCGTCATATCCACCGTGCGCTTGAAGCCGCGAAGGACCCCCAGCTTGAGATGAAGCTCCGCAACATGCCGGTGCCGATGACCGCCGCCGATGTCGATGCGTACATGGAGCCGATCCTCCGAGCCGCCGCTACTGGAGACCTGTCCGTCATCAAAGAGATGTAGGGGATACGCAGGTTCCGGCATGGTGTTGAAACGACAACCGGCACCATGCGTCGAAAGGTATCGGAAGTCTTGTTCTGCGACATCGTCCTGAAATCATTTCGGAAAAAGGGACGGTGCCGTTTTTGGTATGGCCTTGACAATCGTCTGTGGCTTGTTTCAGCAAGGAGGCAGGAAGATGAAATCAAAGGATGACATGGTAATCGACAATCCTCTCGGATCACAATATGATCCGCTGGTCATTCCCAAGGATGCGTACGTAGTCCATATGAACGCACCTCAGGTATTCGCTGAGCCAGCCTTGGCTATCAAGGAGGCCCTTGAGCATCCTATCGCCAGCGAGTCCCTCGCCGCGATAGCCCGGAACAAGAAAGCGTCCTGCGGCAAGGAACACCCTACGGTCGCCCTGGTCGTCAGCGACAACACCCGGCCTGTGCCGTACAAAGGTGAAGAAGGGATATTGCTGCCGATCCTTGAGGTCCTGTTCGCGGAAGGGTATCGCGCTGAAGAAATCACGATTCTCATAGCGACGGGGACCCATAGGGCGATGACGGGACCGGAGATACGCGGCATGATAGATTCCCGTATCCTTGACATGGGGATCAAGGTGATCAACCATGACTGCCGCGATGAAGGGAGCCTTGTCCATCTCGGAGATACCCGGCGGGGTACGAAAGTCCTCATCGACAGGAATTATGTCGACGCCGACCTGAAGATCGCCACAGGTCTTGTAGAGAGTCATTTTATGGCGGGAGCCTCCGGAGGCCGCAAGGCGATCTGTCCGGGGTTGATCGGTGAACAGTCTACCTATGTGTTCCATGGAGCGGAGCTCATGGCGGACAGGAATTCCCGAGACTTGAACCTCGAGGGGAATCCCGTCCATGCGGAAAGCCTCGAAGTCGCGAAGATGGCGACCGTAGATTTCCTGGTCAATGTGACGCTGGACCATGCGTTCCATATCACCGGCATATTCTGCGGAGACCTGGAGCAAGCCCATCTTGCTGCGGTGGAGAAAATCAAGGGGACTGTGGGCGTATCCGTGCCGAAGGCCGCCGACATCGTGGTCACACATGGAGGATTCGTCGGAATCAACCATTACCAGACCGCGAAATGCGCCGTCGCGAGCCTCGGCATTCTCAAGAAGGACGGCTGGCTGGTCATTGTCGCCGATACCACCGACGAAGCGAATGTCGTCGGAGCCGTGACCTACAGGACCACCCTCGCGTTGCTCAAGTTGGTTGGCTCGCGGAATTTCCTGCGTACCATCTGTTCTCCCGACTGGACGTTCATTCCCGATCAATGGCAGGTCCAGCAGTGGGCGAAGGTGTTTGACCGGATTCCCATGGACCATATGATCTTCTACAGTCCAAAACTCGACAGGACCTGGTGGCCCGGTATTCCTGGAATTGACGGCCACAGGTTCCTTTCCGAAGAGGAACAGGCGAATCCTGGCAAGGATTGCTTTACGAAGGTCGTCAGTTCCTCCCTTTCCTACATCGAGGACCAGACGGGACGTTCCCTGGATACGATGCAGGTCGCCTATGTGAGTGAAGGCCCTTATGTGATACCAAGGTCGGAAGAGCCTGTATTCTGATCAGGCAAGACAAAAGAAAAGTGAGGTTGTTATGAAACTAGCTGTGGCGATCGCCGGTGCGGAGGCTCTTCCCTCCGCGTTCGTAGTGTTCAGAGGACTGGAAAAATCCATCGGCAGGGCATCCGAACTTGGATATGATGGTGTTGAACTCGCTTTGATGCGGCCAGACGAAATCTCGAAATCGGATCTGAAGGCTCTGCTCGTCAAGAATCATATGGAAGTTTCCGCCGTCTCCTCAGGGCAGGTATTCGCCGCGAGGGGGCTTTCGTTTACGGACGAAGATCCTGCAAGACGGAAGGAACTCGACAGGACGTTCAAAGGGTTCATAGACCTTGCCGCCGACTTCGGTCAGTTGGTGAACATCGGTCGTGTCCGTGGGTCCCTGAAGGGTCGTGACCATGCGTTCTGTGAACAGCTTTTCCTCGACATGGCCGGTGAGCTCTGCTCCTATGCGCAGGGAAAAGGCGTCGAACTGATTCTTGAACCTGTAAACAGATATGAGATTGATTTCATCAACAACTGTGATGAAGGCGCGGCGTTGCTCGACAAGGCCGGCATTCCGAATCTGACGATGATGCCCGATGTATTCCACATGAACATAGAGGATGACCATATCGGGGATTCCCTGCGACGGAATGCGAAACATGTCAGGTACATTCACCTCGCCGACAGCAACCGTCATGCACCAGGTGACGGACATCTCGATTTCGTCGAAATATTCGACGCTTTGAAGGACATGGAGTACAACGGTTGGACGACTGTCGAGATCCTGCCGTATCCCGATCCTGAAACCGCTGCGCGGAGGGCGGTCGGGTTCTTGAGGAAGTTCATATGCGCATAGTCATCGCCAGCGACTCTTTCAAGGGTTCAGCCACCAGCCTGGCTGTGGCGGACGCTATCGAAAGGGGAATCCATAGAAGCGACCCCACGGTGGAATGCCGCAAGTTCGCCGTAGCCGATGGCGGGGAGGGACTCGTAAAGGCATTGCAGTGTGATGATGATGAAATCGTCGATTTGGCTGTTTGTGGACCTCTTTCAACACCGGTGCGTGCTCAGTATATCGTCCGGGGCAAGATGGCCATCATGGAGATGGCGGAAGCTTCCGGCCTCCCTCTGGTACCGGATGATAAACGGAATCCGCTCAAGACCACGACCTATGGTACTGGTGAAATGATGCTGGACGCCTTGGACAGAGGGTGTACCGAGATCCTCATCGGCATAGGGGGGAGCGCGACCAATGATTGTGGCGCAGGTATGGCGTCAGCCCTTGGCGTGCGTTTTCTGGATGCGGAGGGACAGGACGTGTTCCCCTGCGGCGGTGAACTTTCCAAAGTCGTATCCATTGATACTTCCGGGCTCGCGGACAAGGTTCGCGATGCGACGATCAGAGTCGCTTGCGATGTCGACAATCCACTTTGCGGTCCCAATGGAGCGAGCGCCGTCTATGGTCCGCAGAAGGGCGCTACACCAGAAATGGTCGATATGCTCGATGCTTCGTTGGAGCATATGGCGTCGTTGGTTGAAGGCGAATCCCTGCGACTGCGCGACACACCGGGCGCGGGTGCCGCGGGGGGGCTTGGCTTTGGCCTGATGGCTTTCTGCGATGCAAGACTTGTCAGTGGTATAGAACTGGTGTTGGATGTGATCGGTATCGATGCCGCGCTTGAAGACGCCGACTTGGTGATTACCGGTGAGGGGCGGATCGATGGACAGAGTAAACGGGGCAAGGTTCCCGTCGGTGTCGCGGCTCGTGCAAGGAAGTTCGATGTTCCGGCAGTCGTCCTTGCAGGCGATATCGGCCCTGGCGTTGAAAAACTTTATGAACTGGGGCTTGATTCCATCCTGAGCACGACGTGTCGCGCGATGTCGCTCAGTGAGGCGATGGCCCATTCGCTGGAACTGACGGAAGACGCCGCTGATCGCATGTGGAGACTTATTCAGGTCGGAATGCGCATGGTCAGATAAACCGTGGACCATTGGGAAAAGCGTTTTGTACGGCAAGGCTCTGATCGACGGTTCCTAGGTTTTCCCGGTCAGATGATGGTCGCCTTCTCGCTGGTGATCTTGCCTTGTGACGCCAATCCCTTGATTACCTGAGAGATCGCAGGCGCCGCGATATTGCTTCCCCAGATGGTATTGCCCTTTGGGTGGGCGGCCGCCATGTAGATGATATACTTCGGGGCTTCCGCGGGAACTATCGCAAGGGTGGAGGCCAGGACCGATCCGTCGGAATAACTGTTCGTCTCTGGGTTGAGTATCTGGGCTGTACCGGTTTTGGCCGCGACGGAGAAGCCCTCGACCGCTGTGCGTACAGCGGTCCCGCCAGGTTCAGTGGCTGTGACCATATAGGAAATGATATCCTGGGCTATTCCTGGCGAAAGCACCCGGCCGGCTTCCGTCCTCCGGGACTGTTGTACGATGTCTCCGTCGTGATCGACGATTTTCTTTATGAGATTGGGCTGCAACAGGATGCCATCGTTTGTAAACGCTGTGGCCGCTGCTGTCATCTGCAATGCGTTCGCTCCCAACTCCTGTCCGAAGGATAGGGTGGCTTTGGATCTGCCGGACCAATTGGATACTTTGGGCAGCAAGCCCGCGATACTCCCTTGCAGACCTACGTTCCATCGTTCCCCGAAATGAAATTTGCGCAGCATGTCGTAGAAAAGCTGGTCGTCGGTCTGCAACGCCCAATGGACTATCGCGCCATTGCACGAGTGCTTCACCATGCCGGCCCGGTCTATGTCCCCATGCGGCGAAACGCAATTGATGGTCACCTTCTGACCGTTGGGTAGGGAGAATGTATAGCTTCCGTCACAATGGAACGGTTCATCAAAGTCGGCCTGTCCGATTTCCATGCACGCGGCGAGGGAATAGATCTTGAATACGGAGCCAGGTTCGTACATGTAGCTGAGGATCCTGTTCTGCCGTTGTTCCGCGTCAGAAAGATTATAGCGGTTTGGATCGTACCAGGGATATGACGATGAAGCGAGGATATCTCCGCTTGTCGCGTCCATCACCACAGCCATGATATAGTCAGGATCATGTTCATCCGCCACCTGCTGCATCTGAAGATCCAGCAGATACTGTATGTCAAGATCGAGTGTCAGATATACGTCATCTCCGTATGATACAGATTCCCCGAGCCGGGGGTAGGGGGATAGATTCTGCTCATACGCAAGCTCGATTCCCTCTATCCCACGATTGTCTATGTTTGTAAAGCCGACGGTCTGGACACCATGGAAAGAGCCTGGATATGTTCTCCCATATTTTTTTTCGATGATGATGCCTTCACCTAGTTTCGCTTTCTGTATGGCCTGCCGTAGCGGTTCCACCATGTCGTCATCCAGTCTCCGCTGTATCAACGCATACGTCGAATAGTTTTCACAGATGGAGAGGACTTGCTGAGGCGTCAGCCCTGTGTAGGGTGCGACAAGTTCGGCGGCGAGCCGCGGATCGGGTATGTTCTTCAAAAGGAACGCACAGGACCAGTAGGGTGTCTCCATCGCGAAGATCCTTCCATTGCGGTCATAGATGGTCCCTCTGACGACTTGCGAAGCGATCTCCGGGTTTTGATAGACCTTGCGTTGCTGATCTTCGGTCATGATGATATATACGACCCGTGAGAGCAGCAGAAGTTGTACCACGAGGATACAGATGAGGAAGAAAAAATAAAATCGCCGTTTTGGACTGGATACCATGATGAATTTATATTAGTATGTAGCCAAGGTAATGTCGAGATGGCCAGAGATAACTATGATGATATGACAACCGGACCGATCCGGAACGGTAGACCCCACAGGGGGAACAACGGAAACGGATCTCGTCGACTGATACTCGCTGTGGTCGTGGTCGGTGTGCTTCTATGCGCCGCCGCGGTCTTTCTGTGGCTGAAGCTTTTTCCCGCCGACGCCAAGACGACTCCTGCCCCGGTTCCGACGGTTGCCGTTACGCAGCCGGTATCCGTTGACCCTGGAGATCTTCCGGTTCAACCTGCGGAGGCCGCGACCGAGATTCCGGTGCCGCAACCCGGTGTCGTGGATACTTCCTTGACTTCCACGCCGCCGTCGTCAACTACAGTCGATACTCCTTCCTCTCCAACGGCTGTTCCGACTACAGTACCCGCTGTCCGGCCCTCGGACGCCGTCAGTGGAACCACCGCCCGTTCGCTGGACGCACCGCGGCCTACCACTTCGGGCGACTCAAAGACGATCCAGTACGCCGACCATGTCGTAGCGGAGGGAGAGGACATCGCTTCGATCGCTGAAACATATGGATTGCGTCCGCAGACGATCATCAGCGTGAACCAGATCAAGAATATCACGGCGATCACCTCAGGCAGCGTATTGCGGATTCCTGATCGTGACGGGCAGCTCTATATGGTTCAGGAAGGGGATATGCTGAGTACGATCAGTCGCAAGTTCAGTCCTAGCCTGGGTTGGAAGACGCTTCAGGAACTCAATGGGCTGACCAGTGAGAATATCAGGGTCGGTCAGGTCCTGTTCATTCCGGATACCACTGCCGCGGCTTCAACTTCACCCGCTGTCTCAACCACCCGTTTCATTCAGCCCGCTACAGGACGGATCGTAGCGCTGTATGGACAGTCGGTGACGGATCCCGCTACAAACGCACCTGTGATTCTCGATGGAATACGGATACAGGGCCGTATCGGCGCCGCTGTCAATGCCGCCGCCGCAGGTATGGTCGTCGATGCCGGATATGACCCGAAGGGGAGAGGCCGTTTTGTCCAGATCAGCCATGACGGTGGCTATAAGACGACGTATGAACATCTTGAGAGTGTAGGGGTGAAGGTCGGTTCCCAGGTTCGCCAGGGCGAATCATTAGGCAGTATGGGGACTACCGGAACCGAATTTACAGAACCAACATTGTTCTTCAAGATAGAACAGGGTGGGATCGCTCTTGATCCGACCGGTTTCTTTCAGTGATCCTTGAGAAGTCTGGTGATGATGAAAAGAATATTTTTGATCCTTCTGGCAGGTCTCTGCTTGTTTTGCACATCTTGTGCAACGCCTTTCGGTATATTCCTTCCGAGTTTTGAAGTCGATATTCCGTTGTCTCCCGGATTCAATCTGACCGTTGATGTCAACGGCCCGTATATTCCGATCTATCCAGGCCCTTCGGTTCCACCTGTCAGGCCGGAACCTCCGATGATCCGGTCCGAGATCATCGGTATCTGGCGGACCGCGTCGGGCGATCCCTATCGCTCTTTTGAATTCTACTCGAACGGTGTATGCAAATACGACAACTATGTGCTTTCCATTCCGCGGGATGTCTGTTGGTATGAGTTGAATACGAGACGCAGAGAGGTCACCTTGCGGCTGAACAACGGGAATCATGTGGTCTACGACTACAAGGTGTACGGTTCCAACGACCGCTACCTCCGTCTGACAGCTAGAAACGGAAAAGTCATCGAACTGGTCAGGGCGCAGTAGTCTGCGATACTGGTTCCACAGGGCCGGAAGCATTCGCTTCCGGTTTTTTCGTATCTTCCTGGTCCGGCTGCGCGATACTCGGATGGATGGATCCTTCCTTGATCTGCTTCGCATAGGCGACCACCGCGTCCAGTTGTCCTTCGTCCATATCGTTCGTCAGTCGATGCAGTTCATTGATGTCTTTCTGATGGCCTTTCTTTTTTGCCGTTGTGAAATATGTCGCTACGGTACCTGTCAGCATCGAGATCAAGCCGATACCTACGACCATCAGCACAACCGCAACCAACCGCCCCATCACGGTCTTTGGCACATAGTCTCCGTAGCCGACGGTCGTCACCGTCACGCATGCCCACCAGACGGCATCTCCGAAAGTCTTGAACGTGATCCCTTTCTCGAACAGATAGACCAGTACAGAACCGAAGATGATACTGTAGAAGTTGATATACAGGACATGGACCAAACCGTTGGTATCAAGGAAAGTATCGAATCGCCTCTTTACGTCCATGATCATTCGGTAGATTTCCGTCTTTTCAAACAAAGAAGTCAGGTGGGTGAGTCTCGCGATCCTCGGGATACGGAAGAAGGTGAGGGATGGGTGCAATGAAATGATTGCCACAAGGTCGAACATGCTTTTTCGCACGTAGAGCCACTTGCCGTCAGCCTGCACGAATCTCAGGACATAGTCCACGATGAAGAAGATCTGGATCGCGGCCTCGATACCGATATACCACCAGTCATGGGTGAACTTGAGTTTCACCATGTCGAGGATGGAGAGTATGATCGCGACAGTCGCAAGGGCGATCACCCAGACGGAGTAATGTTTGTTCTGGTCAACGTTCTTCATATGATACCTAGCTTTTGTGATTGATTTTCCTACTATGAATATAATCAAAGATGATCAAAATGTGTAATTCCTTGTGCCAAAATGAAGAACTCTTTTTTGTCTGGTAGGCTGACAGGTTCGACATCCTGTCCTGTGGTTGTATGATGTACCCGTTTACGGAGGGAAGACCCATATGGGTTGCCGTTGATCGTAGCTGGCATATTGGCGATGCCGATTCGATAGCCCTCGTTTGCGCAAAAAACCGCCTGGCGTCATCCATTCAAGGACTTTACCAAGGCGGTTATCAATGTTCAGAATTCTCGTTCGCGGTAAAGCTGATGCAGGGCTACTCCTATATAGAGGCTCCGTGACAATGCTTGTACTTCTTGCCGCTTCCGCAGGAAATGATATCTGTCACATCCATAGACATTTTATAACATTTTCAATCATTATTAATATCTATGGACAAAGAAAATAAATCATTAGATTAAATTTGCTGACACTATATTTCATTACATTTCATTGTTCTGGCGTGTACGAAACGTGTACATTCTTATACTTGTACACGTTTTTTCCTATTCCCCTTCACGTCATGCAACGTTGACCAAACACAATTCTCTTCGGAGTAATCCCCATCTTTATCTATACGATTCAACAATAAGGTATCGTTATATCCATTGAGTATTGCCCATTCAGCGAACGCTTGATAATCGTCCTTCCATTCGTCACAAACTTTTATTCCAAGACGCTTATAATAGCCGTTGGATGCACAACGATTGATCATGCTGTGCCAGATGCTATATAAATGCTCGTTCCTTTCCGACACTTCGATACGGGCGGATTTGTCGAATACATCAACAGACGTAAGTTGCATCTGATCCGTATTGCTGACATATGTATCCATCGTAGTACGAATGTTACTATGCCCTAATCGTTCTTGTACATCTTTGATTGGTGCGTTATTCTCAACAAGGATAGTCGCGTGGGTGTGACGGAGAGCATGAAATCGGAAATCAATACCAAGTTCATACTTACATATCTTGGAAGGGTATTTCATTGCGTCCGTTCCATGATATTCACCGTTTTCCTTTATCATCACTGGATACACTCGTTGGAGTGGAATTTCAAAACCACAGCTCCCATCTATCGAAACAATTCGCAATAGTTTTCTTTTCGACTTCGTAATCTCTTCCTTGATGTATTGTTTGACGTATAGATCGCCATATTCTTCTTCATTTTTTTCTTGCCATTCCTTGTATTTACGCAATTCGTCCACAAGGTAGTCGCTGATCTTTATCGTCCGATAACTTGTCGAGGTTTTACATGCTCCGAAATACCATTTCGTATGAGCATGTCCTTTAATGCCTCTATGATTCCCGCCTTGTACACAATCTTGTTCTCTTTTCTTTACGATTTTGTTGACCGTAAGAGTCTTGTTATCAAAGTCGATACAATCCCATGTCAGACCATATACTTCTGACACCCTCAATCCAGTATAATACCCCACCAACAAGGCATAATACTGATAATAAGAATTTCTGAACCGTATAAATATCGCTTTGATTTCGTCAGGCGACAATACATCAAGTCGTTTTTCTTCTGGCTCGAAGTGGGGGAGTTCAACATCGATCGCGGGGTTATAGGGGATCAGCTTACTAATCTTTCGAGCATATGAAAACGATCCTTTCAATATTTTCAAAATGTTTTTAAGAAACGCCTTGGAGTACCCTCTTTCGACATAAATTGCGTTAATCATATCCTGTAAAGTTTGAGTATCGATCGAACAGAGTTTGTAATGACCGATACGTGGTTTGATATGATTTTTGATAATATTCTGATATGCTGATACGGTAGCATCTGCGAGATTGACCTCAGCATAGTTGGTAATCCACATATCCAAGAAATCGGCAACCGATATTTCGGCTTTCGTATAGGTCTTGCCTGATTGATTGTATTCAGCCAAAGCAATGACACCAGCTTTGTTCGCCGCCGATTTTGTCGGAAAACCCGACTTGGAATACTGTTGTCGTTTCCCGTCAATCTTCGCGCCTTCGAAACGATACTGCCATACGTTCCCGCGTCTTGTAACGCTAATTCCTCCCATCTCTCTTTCTCTCCACAATCATATCCGTGATCCGTAACGCGGTTTCAACGCTCGGTTGGATACTTCTACGGTCTTCGTCCGTCAATGCGAACCCACCGACCGTCATGACCGTCATGTTGGACGACAGATCATCGAACAGCGACATCAATATGCTTCGTACATCCCTGATGTCCTGATTCCTTGCTATCCTATCTTCATTCGTCCTAAAATTTGTCTGACCCATCAGGAATTCGATGCTCACGCCGAAGTGGTCGGCGAGTATTTGAATTTTGTTGTAGGGCGGGACGTTCACACCCCGCTCATAGGTCGAATAACCGCCTAGCGTAATGTCAAGCAACAGTGCTACGTCTTTCTGTGTTTCGTTGCGTTCCTTGCGTAGCTGTTTCAGACGTTGGGCAAACATCGTCATAATATTCCTCCGTTTATAAAAGAAAAGGGGCATCCGTAGTATACGGACACCCCTGATGTGTTGTCAATTAATAATTGATTTTCAATTATAATTTGTCAGCAAAAGCGGAAGTTGTTCCTAAGTCGAACCAACCTTCTTCTCCCACACGCAATGTCAACTTCATGCCTATTGGAACTTGGAATATCAAGAAACCTTCCGCTTCTCCACCTTCGTAAACTTCCCCCGCCAATTTGTCGCTACAGGATATTCTCGCATATGTATTGTCGAAACTGAGGGTGGAACCTTTCGTATTGAGCAACTTAAATGATATGTAGTCCATATTCATCGGTTTATCATTTCCTGAATAGTCTTCCACCAAATCTAAGTAAACATAAATCATGATATATTCGTTACCAGCTTTGGGTTTCTGCAAGAATTTATCATATAATTGACAATATCTATAAGCGGCCTCACCACGAACTATACCCGATATGCCCATCCTGATATAAAACCTATCTAACAACGATTCCGCTACAAATTCTTGATATGTTCTTAGTTCAGTGGGATCTTTTCGACTACCAGCATGGGTACTTTTATTCCACCAACTAAGATCTTGTGGCGCGGCGCATAAGGATGAAACAAGCAACAAAGACAACATAATGATTGAAATGAACTTTTTCATGTAAGACCTCATTTTTTGAGACGAATAAACTAGCTATCAGCATAACATGAGTTTTGAGGTCTATCAATAATTAGTCATTTTCTTCGGGATATTCACGATCATCTATTTGAAAATACGGATCGTTTTCTAATTCTAATAGTTTAATAATAGCGTATTGCACGTCTTCATGTTCACGAAAGGCTTGAACTAGACGCATTTCAGATGGTGTAATATAAGGTTGTTGATTTAACGCTTGCATATGTTCTAAATAAATTTGATCAAATTTCCCTGCCGTAGTATCGGGGTCTTCTAAGCCTAATAAATCAACGGGGTCTACACCTAATATTTTTGCAAACAAAGAAATTTTGGATTCGGATAAATCAACTTCCCCATTCTCTATTTTTGAAATCATCGAGGGAGTAGTATAACCAGTAAGTTTTGCCAATTCCGCTTGTGTCAATCCTTTTGCTTTTCTAAACTCTTTGATATTTTTGTAAAGTTTCATTTGAAGTTCCTTATATATGGGGATATGAGAATGTTATCATAGATGTGAATTAAATTCAATAATTTTAATAAAAAGATTGACAATAACTATAATAAATGTTAATTATGAATTATATTCACATTTAGGGAGGCTAATATGCCAGATTTACATGAATTGAATCGGATTATCACTGATAGTGGAATCAACAGAATGGTGTTAAGTAAAAAGGCAAAGATGTCCAGAGCTACACTATACAAAAAACTTAATGGAAAGTCAGAATTTAAGGCATCAGAAATCGCTAACATGAGTAAGGTGCTCCACCTTTCGACAGAGCAGATTGAACGAGTTTTTTTCGGATAAAATGTGAATTATATTCACATTCGTATTGTATAAGGAGAAACATCAATGAAGAAGGGAACCGAAGATCTGCCCCAACTGGTTTATACCGTGGCTGAAACTGCGAAGATCCTCAAAGTTAACAATGACGCTGTATATGAACTCATACGACAGGGGAAACTAAAGGCTTTGCGCCTTGGATGCCTGAAGATCCGCAAACTCGAAATCGAGCGTTTTCTGGCGCAACAGGAGTGGGAGGACAACCAAGCATGAGCAAGACCTTCTACAACGGCTGGACTGGAAAGCACGTTACGCTTGACGATTCCAACCTTACGGAGAAAGAAGCGGCGATCATGATCCAGACACGGGACAACAATTTCAGCGACTTCATGACATCCGACGGAGATTGGACGTTCGCCCTGAATGAAGATGAAGCCGTACCTAACGCTTCTTTCGGCGGTGTCCTGACAAGCCTGATAAAGAAAGGATACATCGTGATCTGGAACGAAAAGACACCCGACAGCACGACAGCCCTGACCGAAGCAGGCAAAAAGCTGTTCAGCGATTACACAGGAGAATCCAAATGAATCTGTACCTTCACCAGAAAAACGCATTGGAACAGACGAAGGATCGTAACAGGTGTGCCTATTTCTTCGACATGGGACTTGGAAAGACTTTCATCGGGGCGGAAAAGATGCGCAGTCTCAATACACGGCTGAACATCATAGTCTGCCAAAAATCGAAGATTGCTGATTGGATGGATCATTTCCAGACATATTACCCTGTCGATTTCACGACGATCAATTTCACCAAGAATTCATATTTGACCTCTGACGATATCAACTCGTATTCACAACATTCGCGTATCGTCTTGGTGGTGAACTATGAATTGGCATGGCTACGCCCATCATTGTTGGAATTGGAAGGGTTCACCCTCATGCTGGATGAATCAAGTCTGATTCAGAACACGCAAGCGAACCGAACGGAATTCATCATGAAGATGCGTCCTTCGAACGTGATCCTGTTGTCTGGCACGCCTTGTTCTGGACAGTATGAAAACCTCTGGTCGCAGGCTAGGTTGCTTGGCTGGGACATCTCTCAACAAGCGTTCGACAATACCTACATCAACTGGTCTTGGATGGATTTCGGGCAAGGACATAAACGGCTGGTCGATAAGAATCGGCCGTATAAAAGCGAAGAACGTCTGAAACGGAAATTCAGGGAACACGGCGCGGTATTCCTGAAGACCGAGGATTGCATCGAACTACCTGAACAGACCTTCACCAAAGTCAATATCCAGATATCACAATCATACAGGCAGTTCATGCGGGATAGGGTGGTGACCGTCAAAGACAAAACGCTGGTAGGTGATACGATCCTGACGCATCGGCTATATGCCCGTCAGTTGTGCGCTCAATATTCCGTGGCGAAACTCGATACGTTCAAGGACATGCTCGATTCAACCGCCGACAGATTGATTGTCTTCTATAACTTCAACGAAGAAAGGGATTTGCTGACCAATATCGTTGAAGAAACGAGAGGTCGGGATCGTTGTTCACTGATATGCGGGGATACAAAGAATCTTACCGCGTATACGCGTTATGAAGATTCAGTGACCCTTGTGCAATATCAAGCTGGCTCGATGGGGCTGAACCTACAGCTTGCGAACAAGGTCATCTACTTTTCCTTGCCAGAGCGATCGGATTTGTTTGAACAAAGCAAAAAACGAATCCACCGCATAGGTCAGGAAAGACCTTGTTTCTATTGGTATCTGATCTGCAAAGGGAGTGTCGAGGAAGGGATCCTGAAGGCTCTCAAACAGAAGAAAGATTATACAGACGAGTTGTTCAAGGAGGAATTGAAATGAAACTCACAAATACGATGAAAGAAGCAATCATCAAGAAAGTGGTCGCCGAGAAATTTCCGATCGATGAAATGTGTAAGAAGGTAAAGCCTATCCTGACGGACTATTTCCAGCAAGACCCCGAAATGAAGAAGAGGATTGAAGTCCTGAATCTCTATCCTGAATATGTCCATAAGAGTTCGGAAATCAAGATAGTCACTAAATTCGATCATCTTTATCTCAATATCAATGTCGAGTACGCCCGTAAGATGACAGACCCGTATCACCCATTTGTGATCAATACCGACGATCTCGATGTCTGGCAGTTGAAGATCATCTTGAATGAAATCTTCCAAGCTAAGAAAAATGAAAGAATCTTCAAAAAGGATCTGGAACAGATATTCGAATCAGTAAACACAAGCAAGCAATTAATGACGGTTCTGCCTGAACTGTCGAAGTATCTGCCAGAAGAGAACGCACCGAATCCGTTGATACCAATCGAGCAAATCAATTCAGTCCGAAAATTCCTAGGCGGGACAGATGCCTAAAGAAAGTGAAAAGTCCTTCGAGAACAAAGTGAAAAGATTCCTGAAAGATGAAGGTTGCTGGTTCTTCAAGGTATGGGGCGGGGGGTATCAGAAGTCTGGTATCCCTGACCTGATCGTCTGTTGCAACGGATTTTTCCTTGCGGTCGAACTGAAATCTGAAATCGGGCGCGCGACCGAATTACAGAAATATCAGATAGAGGACATCAAGAAGGCTGACGGGATCGCAATGATCCTTAAGCCTTCGGGATTCGAACGATTCAAAACAATCATAAGGAGTTTGAAAGAGTGTGAGAGCAAGTCATTCAAGAGTCGAATGCTATGAAAAATGTCCATATCAATACAGGTTGCGATATCTGGACGGGTTGAAGACATTGCCGAATTTCGACGATCCCGCGAATCCGTTGGTGATCGGACACGCTTTACATACGGGCATCGAGCAAGGTGTTTCCGCGGCTATTCTGGAGTATTACAGTTTCTTTCCCTGCATAAGCGATCTGCATGTACATGAAGCGATGAAGCTGGAAATCCTGATACCGAAGGTCAAGTCGATGTTGCCTGAAAAAGCGGAATTCGAAGTCGAGATAGCGGACGGAAACAACTTCGTCGGATACATCGACCTGTTGGATAGGAATAACGGAGAGATTTGGGATTTCAAGTATTCAAAGAACGTAGACAGGTACATGCAGTCAAGACAACTGCATGTATACAAATACTACGCGGAGAAATTGCTTGGAGTACACATCAACAAGCTGAAATTTCTGTTCGTACCGAAAATCATGATCCGACAGAAGAAGACCGAAAGCCTGTATCAGTTCAGGCAACGGCTGATAGGGGAGCTGGAGAAAGCCGAACCTCTATTGAAGGAAGTCGAGTTCGACCAACGGAAGGTCGAAGAACATTTTTCCCTAGTACGCCAGATCGAGGGTACGAAGGAATACGCTAAAGTACCGACCAAACTATGTGATTGGTGCGACTATCAAAAATATTGTGAAGAAGGAGATAGCACAATGATTCTACCGAGTACAGAAAGACGATCCATCGAAGGCGTCAACAAACAAGTGATGTGGATTTACGGAGCGCCGTTTTCAGGCAAGACCTATCTAGCGGACAAATTTCCATCGCCGTTGATGCTCAATACGGACGGCAACATCAAATTCGTCACAGCTCCATATGTCAGTATCAAGAATGACGTGACGACGGAAGGCCATATCACGAAGACCAAGCTCGCATGGGTGGTTTTCAAAGAGACGATCGAGGAACTAGCGAAGAAGCAGAACAGCTTTGAAACTATCGTAGTCGATCTGGTCGAAGACCTGTATGAACATTGCCGATTGTTCATGTACAAGCAGATGGGCATCACCCATGAATCGGATGATTCGTTCAAGGCTTGGGATATGGTGAGGACGGAATTCCTTAGCACCATCAAGCAACTGATGAATCTTGACTACAATATCATCCTGATTTCACACGAAGACGCGACAAGAGACATCATGAAGCGGTCTGGTGACAAGATCACGAGCATCAAACCCAACATTCCCGAAAAGGTCGCCAACAAACTGGCTGGAATGGTCGATATCGTCATGCGCTGTGTCAGCACAGACGGAAACCACAAGCTGACGTTCAAGACCGATGAAGTAGTGTTCGGTGGTGGCCGTCTGACCCTCAACGTGTCCGAGATACCTTGTGATTACACAGCTTTGATGAAGGTTTATGAGGATAACGTCAGGCATATCAAGCGCGATACACCACAAAATACGGAACAGCCAAAGGCAAATGAAACGCCAGTAGAGACAACTGCCGAACCGCCGAAAAGGAAAGGCAGACCCCGCAGGGCTGAACCTGAAAAGGTCGTGGAGAAAGAACTTGGTGAAGCCGAGGACATCCCAGTAGGTGATCCAGAAGAAGCGGAACAGCCGAAGACGGAAGAACCTCATACCGTGAAACGGACAAGGAGAGCCAGGAACTGATGTCAACGAAGAAATGGAAAAACGGACGCGCTCCGTGGAACATCGGGACGAAAGGGGCGTTCGGGGGGAATACCACGAAATCGATACCGCAAAGCAAATTCGGAGCTGACTCCGAAATGAACACTACATCAAAGAAGAGGTAACATGATAGATAAGAGATTGCTCGAAAAATGGAACAAACAGATCGATACGAAAGCGTTGGTCGGAGAAGTCAAGGATATTCAGGAGAACGGAGGGTTCGAGGAAGTACCTTGCGGGACTTATGAGGTCGAAGTGAACAAGATGGAGTTTGTCGCTACCAAATCCAACAATGACCCGATGCTTACCATCTGGTTCAAGGTGACGGAGGGCGATCACAAGCATTCTTTGATCTTCTATAATCAAGTGCTTACCCGTTCAATCGGGATCCACAACGCGAATGAGATCATGCGGGCGATGGACACTGGATTGACGATTGAGTTCAACGGTGACTACGCGGACTACGCTGACCTGATCGCGGATGTATTCGAGAAGGTTTCCAAGAAAGTCGTTTTCGAACTTGACTATGGTGAGAACAATAAAGGGTACAAGACCTATGAGATCACCGATGTCTTTGACTTGGATTAAAAATCGATTTATAATTGAATCTCTACCGCTTTATACGGCGGTAGAGATATTGAAAAGGGGAAGGGATATGATTTTCTATGATTTCGAAGTCTTCGCTCACGACTGGCTGATGGTCGGCATAGACCCAAGCGAAGCGCAAGAATATGTAATCGTAAATGACGTGGACAAGATACGCGACCTCTATCAGCGGTACAAAGATGATATATGGGTGGGGTTCAATTCCCGTCATTATGACGTATTCATCCTTAAAGGGCTGTTATTGGGTATGAACCCGAAGGAGATCAACGACTATATCATCCTTGAAGGGAACAACGGATGGACGTTCTCAAAAGCCTTCATGCAGATCAAGATAAACAATTATGATGTCATGAACGGCATAGACAGAGGATTGAAATACTTCGAAGGTTCGATGGGGCATTCTATCAAGGAATCGTCCATTCCGTTCAACGTCACCCGAAAGCTGACTGACGCAGAAATCGAAGAGACTATCGGATACTGTCGTCATGACGTAGAACAGACGATCGAGGTGTTCCTACAACGCAAGGCTGATTTCGATGCGCAAATGGGATTGCTCAAGCTGTTCAAACTCCCTTTATCGGAGATATCACGTACCAAGGTTCAGCTCGCCGCTAAAATCCTTGACGCACATTCCTACCAGTTCAACGATGAATTCGATATCAGCATACCAGATACCCTTTGCATCTTCAAATATCAGGAAGTCGTAGATTGGTATCTCTATCAGAGCAACAGGGACTACAGAAAATCTTTGGATATCGATATCGCTGGTGTCCCTCATTCATTCGGTTGGGGCGGGGTGCATGGGGCGAGGGAGAAATATGTATCGGAAGGATATTTCATCAACATGGACGTGGCTTCGCTGTATCCATCATTGATGATCCGTTACGACCTTATTTCCCGCGCCTGCAACGGCACCAAGTTCAAGGATATCGTCGATCTAAGGCTTAAATACAAGGCTGAAAAGAACCCGATGCAAGCGCCGCTTAAAATCGTAATCAACGGTACATACGGGGCGATGAAGGACAAGTACAATCCTCTGTATGACCCTAGGCAAGCAAACAATGTATGTGTATACGGGCAACTGCTTCTGTTGGATCTGATCGAGCATCTTGAAAGCGCTGGTGCAGAGATTATCCAGAGCAATACCGATGGTGTTCTCGTCCGTATGCCTGACGGAGATACCCCCGACAACTTTTTCCAGACCATAGACGACATAGCCTATGAGTGGGAAGATCGGACAGGACTCACACTGGAACTCGACGAATATGTAAAGGTCATCCAGAAGGATGTCAACAACTACATCATCATTGATGCGGACGGGGGATACAAATCGAAAGGTGCGTATGTCAAACGGCTTACCGATCTGGATTATGACCTTGCGATAGTCAACAAGGCGGTCGTCGATTATCTGATAAAAGGTACGTCGATAGAAGATACGGTCATGTCATGCCAGAACCTGAAAGATTTTCAACTGGTCAAGAAGATATCCAACCTCTACAAACGTCTATGCTATGGGGATTTGCCTTTGGCAGAAAGATGTGTCCGTTGCTTTGCTTCTGTCGATGCCAACGACGCGGGGCTGTTCAAGTTGCACAACAAACTCAAGACGGTCGCAAAAGTAGAGAATACTCCCGCACATTGCCGACTGGTCAACGGAGATATCAACGGCAAGAAAGTACCGAAATGGCTTGATCGAGGGTGGTATATCGACCTTGCGAAAAAGCGGGCTAAAGAATTTGGGATAGACCCCAACAATTAGGAGACGAACATGAAGATAATCAAGATCGACGAGAAATTAAAAAGTATTTTCAAGGCATTGAAAAACGTATGTGCTACCGACAAGATCATTTTCAATCCTGCTATCCGCTCGATACATTGGGATGCCAAGAACAAGACCTTCAATTCCACCAACGGGAAAAGTCTCATGGTATTCCATATAAACGATGAACAGTTTGAAAAAGAACTCGGTTCATCCTGCCTGTTTGATTATAAGGACGGGATCATTCTGGAACAAAAAATGCCGTCAGAATGTTCTTACCCGTCTATAAACAGGATTATCGACAATTTTCAAGACAAACAGTATGAAACGGTTGACCTGACGATTCCGAGTTGCGTGAAGAAAAAATACCATCATGCGATCATCCCCAGCATATTGACATATCATACACAAAGGATATTCTCACCTGAATTTTTTGAAATGGTAAAGGACATCTGTGATAATCTGACTTCCCTCACTTTTTCAAAAGAGAGGAAAGAAAATTTCCCAAAACCGATTATGCTCTCGGATCGAAGCGAAAGTATCCAATATGTCGTGATGCCGATAAGTCTTGATAAATGAATTATGGACAGACCAGACGATGATTTCTTAGACAAATGTCTGACGGTCTGTATCATGCTCCAGATGTTTTGCATATGGGATGGTACAGGCAAGGCGTATTTATCCGATCGTTATCCTGACCTGACTAATCGGGACGGATTGGTCGGTATGCCTTGTCTGGATTATCCGATGCGACTAGCAAGTGAGTGGTGCGGGGTAGTGGTTACCCCGAAAGGGATAAGGAAATGACAGAATTAGAAAAATTACGAAATAAGATGCATAAATTCGCCGACAGACATCAAATGTTTCTCGCACATGACAAGACTGGTATATGTTATTGTTATTTGAATAAACCAGTAACAAGAACTAAGTTCCATGTTGCTTCAAAAATCGACGATGACGCGATGTATATTAATCAGTTTGATACTATACCGTTCGACAACGATGATTGGAAAACAATAATCTCACCAACAAAAATTAAGGTTGAAAAGAAATCCAACATCAAGAAGATCAAGGACGTTAAGTTCTGCTACGTAGGCATTCTCGGAAATATCACTTCGGACGATACAAAATCAGCATTTCCTAAAATGGAAAAGTATATCATGAACATGGTAAATGCAGGCTACGAACCAGAAGGAGAAATCCAAATTGCGAATAGCGAAAATAGGTTCATCCTGATTCAGAAAGTAGTCAAATACGATAGCTAAACAAAAAGGAGATATTGAAATGAAAACATACAAAAATATTCTAAAAACAGAGAAAGAGATTTTGAAAGAAGGATTTCAACTCAAAAACGAAATGATCAAATCATTTGATATAAACGTCATAGGACATTTTGGCAATTCTGTAATGTTGGAGATGTGTTTGAACAGCGGATTACGTTTATTCTGTAACTACAGCGTGGGAAACTGTATGCGGTATTTGATTGATATTATTTTTTCCGTCCTTGATTTGACCGATGAAAATGGAATCAGGATCAGTCAAATTCGAGACGTACCAATACGTATAATTTATCATGAATCAAGTGTCGTTGGTTTCGGTCATTTTTTGAGAGACAAATTTGTGTATATAGATGATGTCGTTGCCCTTATTACCGCCAATATGAAAGGAGAGATAAATAGAAATGAAAACAGATAATAAAATCTTTTCACAAAGAATCAGACAACTGATGAAAGACAACCATCTTACGCAACAAAAACTCGCTGATAAACTTGAAGTAACGCGAAAAGCCGTCAGCATATGGGCTATAGGTGAAGGCGCTCCCGACAAATACAACTATGACAAGATTTGTAAGACGTTCAATGTCTCTTTGGCATGGATCACCTCACAGGTAGATCGCAATGGATTCCTTCCTTGCTGGTGGGACAAATCTTTATATCCAAATGTAAAAGAATGGTCGATACATAAGATAGACTCACTAAAGATATTCATCGCTTCATGTGAAGATGACCACCATAAACAAGAATCCGTAGGAAGCACATTGGAAGAAGTACGGAACAACTGGAATCAAAGGGGGTAAAGCATGAACCACGAAGTAGACCAGAAATGGCTTGAAAAACTTGAAGCGGTCAAAGGATTGGTCAACACCATAGAGCGACCAGCACCACATCATGGTTACTATGACGGCTATCCGACCAAAGGCGCAGTACAGGACAAAATTCGGGTGGCACGGATGGTGCTGTCGGAACTATCCAAGGAAATATGAGGGGAAAATATTAATGGCTAAACTCACAAAGAAGACAAAGGAAAAAATCAGGCTTTGTGCGAAATACTCAAAAATGGCGGATAAGCTGGAAGCTGAACTACGGGAAATATTGGGTATCGATGATGACGATGCAGACCCAACATTGCAAGACCAGTTCATAGATGCCTTGCTCTTCGAGCATAATCCAGAGCCATTCATCCAATTCTTGGAAGGTGAGTGATATGACTGACACAACGCTTTTTCGTGGCTATGTGCCTACAAAGAACAAAAACTGCACCATGAAGTTCGGGAATGGAGAACCTTTGCTGACGCTCGAAGAAGTCTCCGCGTATGACGAATACGCGGGGATACTGGCTTACGACACCATCCTGATAGACATAGACGATCAGGAGCAATCGGAAATCCTCATGCGGATGGTAGAGGACATGCAACTTGACTGCAAGGTGATACAGACGACGAGAGGCAGGCATTTCTATTTCAAGAACACCGACATAGAGAAATGCAAGACGCATACGCATCTCGCTTGCGGACTGGTCGCGGACATCAAGGTAGGTAGGAAGAATTCATACGCAGTCCTGAAATTCAACGGAGAGGAACGCTTCACGGAATGGGATGTCGAGGAAGGGACGGGCTACCAGACGTTGCCTTCGTTCCTACGACCCGTCAAGTCGAGGATAGACCTCATGAATCTCGCGGAAGGCGACGGCAGAAACGAAGCCTTGTTTTCATATATCCTTGATCTCGCCAAAGCTGGTTTCTCGATGGACGAGAGCAGGAAGATACTGAAACTGACCAACGACTATATCTTCAAGAACCCATTGTCTGATGACGAATTGAACACGATATGCCGTGACGAAGCGTTCCCGACAGACCTGTTCATGGAAGACGGGAAATTCCTGCATGACAAGTTCGGTCAGTTCCTTATCAAAGACAACGGCATCAAACGTATCAACGGTACATTGCACATCTACAATAACGGGGTGTATGTATCGTCGCAACGTCTGATTGAAGGAGCGATGATACGTAAGATGCCCAGCATAAAAGCCCAGCAACGTACCGAGGTGCTGAAATACGTGGACATCGTAGCCGAGGACGGACAGATGGCGGACGCTCGCTATATCGCTTTCCAGAACGGGGTGTACGACATCATCAGCGATCAGATGTCGGAGTTTTCGAAGGACATGGTAGTGACCAACATGATACCCTGGAAGTACAATCCGCAAGCCTATGACAAGATCACTGACAGGACTCTCTACAAGATAGCCTGCAACGACCAATCGATCAGGTGCCTGCTGGAAGAGATGATAGGCTACTGCATGTATCGGCGCAATGAAATGAGCAAGGCGTTCATGTTGACAGGAGAGAAGGCGAACGGAAAGACGACATTCTTGGAGATGCTATGTACCTTGTTCGGCAAGCAGAACGTCAGCAATCTTGAACTGGTGGAACTCAGCGAACGTTTCTCCGTTGCTGAACTGGCTGGAAAGCTGGTCAACATCGGAGACGATATATCGGACAAGTTCGTCGAAGGGGACGCGGTAGCCAAGTTCAAGAAGATCGTTTCAGGTTCGGCGATCAAGGGGGAGCTGAAAGGCGAACGTGTGTTCTTCTTCGAACCGTATGTGAAGCTGTTGTTCTCCGCGAACGATATTCCGAGGATGAAGGACAAGACGGGAGCGGTGTTGCGTAGATTGGTGATCGTACCGTTCAACGCGAAGTTCTCGGTAGAAGACCCTGACTATGACCCGTACATCAAATACAAGTTGCAGACGGAAAGCGCGATGCAGTATTTGATAGTGATAGGCATCCGAGGTCTGAAACGTGTACTCGCTACAAAGGATTTCAGCAACAGCAAGAAGGTGGACAAGGCTATCGAAGAATACAACATCGAGAACAATCCGATATTATCCTTCATCCGAGATATCGGGGAATCAGAGATCATCAATCAACCTACCGCGGAAGTGTACAGGAGATACAAGATGTATTGTCTGGAAAACGGTTTTTCGGAGATGACTAAGATTGGTTTTTCACGAGGGATATGTAGGGAGATGAAATTGGAAACTAAACAAATTCGTGTTGAAAATAAAAAAATCATAATATTTGTTCGGATAATATAAATCATCTAAGACATCTAAGGCATATCTAAGACAAAATAATTTTATGGTTTATAATAAATTGTTTAATTGTCTTAGATGTCTTAGATACTTTTCTTTTCTGTGTAAAATGAAAAAAATAATAGAAAAGAAAAATAGATAAAATATATAGATATAGTGATTTGTATGAGATTATCTAAGGCATTTGAATAATTGATTGAATTATAAATAGTTATTTTGTCTTAGATGTAAACAGGTATCTTAGACACATCTAAGACATCTAAGACAAGGAGATATGAAATGACGATAAAGGAATTCCTGCGGGACATCAGAAAATCGGAGATATTGATCCAGCACAAGAAAGAAGAACTTGACAAGGCGAGATCGCTCGCGGTGTACAACGGGGTGAAGATGGGAGACATGCCTTCGGGAACTGGCGACCCTTCCAAAAGCAGGACGAACGCGCTGGTGAAGATCATGGATTACGAGGACGAGCTTAACGACGCGATATCGGAGCTTGTCGAACGGAAGCGGCAAGGTACGATGATGGTCGATTCATTGGACGATCCGATCATGATAGACATCTTCTACAGACGGTACTTCGAGTACCAGACGTGGGAAGAGATAGCCGAGAAGGTGGGGTATACGCTCCAATGGATTCATGAGCTACATAGAAGGGGGCTGATAGAGCTTTCAGGGAAGTTCAAAATCTATTGATTTCGACTCGATTATTAATCGACTTTATACTAATTGATATTAATTTATGTTTGACATGTGGTATAACTAGCATGAGGACTTGGGGCAGACAGTGTTCTCACATATCTCTTTTTCTTTCGCCCCCTATGGTTTGGATTTCCTAACGAACCGCGTCTTTTCCTCCTTTGGCGCGGCTGATCCAGACATAGGGGGCATTTTTATAGGGTACAGGCTATGACTGACAAACAAAGACGGTTCGTTGACGAATATCTGATTGACCTCAACGCGACACAGGCGGCTATCAGGGCTGGATATTCGGCGAAAACAGCTAAGGACATTGGTTGTCAGAACTTAGCAAAACTAGAAGTTAGAAGATCCATAGATAAAGCGTTGGCTGAACGTTCAAAACGCACAGGAATCAATCAGGATCGCATCGTACAGGAGCTTGCGAAGATGGCTTTCGTCAAGATCACTGACATCATCGACCCAGAAGACGCGACAACCCTTTCCAATGCCGACCCGTTCGACTTGGCTTGCATTGAATCTATCAAAGTCAAGAAATTTCCTACGATGAGCGGTGACACTGGGGTGGAACGGGAAATCAAGCTGGGGTCTAAATTGAAGGCTCTGGAACTACTCGGAAAGCATCTTGGAATGTGGAACGACAAGGCTGACGTATCGGTGACGGTGCCTATCATCATCAAGGACGATATACCAGATGCGGACTGACGAACAAGCCGTATCGCTCCGCGACAAGGTAGGGGAAGGCTACAACCGTTTCTGGAACAGCCGTAGACGCTATGTGGTGTGCAAGGGTTCGAGAGGAAGCAAGAAGTCGAAGACTACCGCGCTGTGGCATATCGCGAAGATGATGGAGTATCCGTTGTCCAACGCGCTCGTGATACGCAAGACCGAACGGACGTTGCGTGATTCGTGTTTCTCCGACCTTCGATGGGCGATTGAACGTCTTGGAGTGGGCGTCTACTGGAAAGCCACCACTTCACCGCTCGAATTGGTCTACAAGCCGACAGGTCAGAAGATCATGTTCCGTGGGTTGGACGATCCGTTGAAGATAACTTCGATTTCCGTACCGAAAGGCGCGATAACGTTCTGTTGGATAGAAGAAGCCTATGAGATCATGAGGGAAGCGGACTTCGACATGATCGATGAATCGATACGCGGACAGCTCCCAGATGGGTATTTCAAGCGGATTACGTTGACGCTTAACCCTTGGAACGAACGGCATTGGATAAAGCGACGTTTCTTCGACACCCCGCATGAAGACGTATTGGCGCTGACCACGAACTATACATGCAACGAATGGCTGGACATAGCCGACAAGAAAGTCTTTGAAGAGATGAAGACCCGTAATCCAAGACGCTATAGGGTGGCTGGGTTAGGTGAGTGGGGGGTAGTCGAAGGTCTTGTCTACGAGAATTGGAAGGAAGAACCTTTCGCTCTTGATACGATGAAACCGTTCGCTACCGTCGCAGGACTTGACTTCGGCTATACCAACGATCCTTCCGCGTTCTTCTTCGGGTTTCTGGATGTCAAAGGGTCGAAACTATATGTATGGGACGAAATGTACAAGAAGGGGATGTCCAATAAAGCCTTGTACGATGAGATAGTCCGTATGGGATACGGCAAAGAAAGCATAACGGGTGATTCAGCCGAACCCAAATCAATCGATGAATTGAAAGGCTTTGGATTACGCATCAAAGGCGCAAGGAAGGGTAGGGATTCGGTGTTGAATGGTATCCAATGGATACAGGATCTGCAAATCATCATTCATCCCCGTTGCGTCAATTTCCTTACGGAGATCAGCAACTATCAATGGAAGGAAGACAAGTTCGGGAAGAAGCTGAACGAACCAGAGGATGACAACAATCACCTCATGGACGCTATGAGATACGCGCTGGAAAAATTCATAAAGAGCAAAGGTTGGATTTATTGATGGGCAAGAAGATATATGTGCTGGGTACTAGATATGACGTTGAATTCGTTGCGGAACCAGATATCGAAATGGTGAGATACAACCCGAATTGTTTCGGATATTGTGATTGTAATTCGCACCTGATCAAAGTGGTCAAGAACGCGGACGACCATGTGACCCACAAGACTTTGGTTCATGAAGTGGTACATGCCTTTTTCTTTGAAAGTGGATTCCCGAACCATGAAGAACGTCTGGTCGAATGGTTTGAAACCCAATTCGACAAGATAAACGAGGTGATAAACCATGTGGAATCAGATAAAAACCTTCCTGTCAAAAACTAAAAACTGGATAATCGGCTTTTTGCTCGGAATTGTAGGTGTCCTGTTGTTGGTCGTCAAAGGCAAGGACAGGAAAATAGTCAAACAGGAAAAGACGATAATAGATCAGGAAACGAAATCACACGTCAAGGATGTGGAAATCGGGCAAGAACGATTGGCGACTGAAACGAAAGACAAGGTGGCGCAATCGATAATAGATACGAAGACGGAAGAAGCGGAGAAGCTGGAAGAATTGGAGAACGCTCCTGACCAGCTTGAATTCTATAATGAATTGATAGACGGGTTTAATAATTGATGAAGAAAATCATACCGCTTGTACTGATAGTCCTGCTGATATCCGTCGGTTGCGCTACAAGAACCGAATATATCCAGCCCGATTTGCCCTGTTATGATCCAATACGACCAGTCAGACCGAAATTGGAAAATATATCCGTCCCTGTCCCCGTAGAGGTAAACAGAAACACCGTCAAACTTATGAGCTATATAACACAACTTGAAACATACGGCGACGGATGGGAAGAATTTTACGAAGGGTTACGCAATGCTGAAAAATGAAGAGATCATACAGTTCATCAACGATGACAAATCGAGCCATAGAAAACAGATGGCATATCAGGGACAGAGGTATTATGAAGCCGAACATGATATCATGCAATATCGGCTGTTGTATTACGATGCTGACGGCAACCTGAAAGAAGACAAGAACCGAAGCAACATCAAGATATCCCATCCCTTCTTTACCGAACTGGTAGACCAGAAGACCCAATACATGCTTTCAGGCAAGGAGCGATTCGTTTTTTCGGACGACCCCGAATTGCAGAAAGAGCTTGACGCATATTTCAATGAGAACGAAAATTTCACCGCTGAACTTTTTGACCTGATCACTGGCTGTTCCGCGAAAGGCTATGAATACATGTATGCCTATAAAGACAGCGAAGACAAGATAGCTTTCCAGTGCGCAGATATGCTCGGAGTGGTCGAAATCGAAGCGAGGGACGCTAGCGACCATACCCCTCATATCATCTACTGGTATTCTGAAACACACAAGCGTGACAAACGGCAGATTGTCCGTGTACAGGTATGGGACGCTCGGCAGACATATTACTACGTATTGGACAACGGCAAGTTGATTGACGATCCTTATGAAGAGATCAATCCACGTCCGCATATCATCTACAAGGCGACGAAGCTGGATGGAACGGAAGAAGTCTATTCCAAGGAATTCGGTTTCATACCGTTCTTTCGGCTCGACAACAATAACAAGCGTTTTTCCGACCTGAAACCGATAAAAGGGCTGATTGATGATTACGATCTGATGTCTTGCTCCTTGTCTAATAACCTACAGGATTTGACGGAAGGGATATTCGTCGTCAAGGGCTTCGCTGGCGACAACATGGACGAGATGATCCAGAACATCAAGACGAAGAAAAGCATCGGCGTAAGTGAAGACGGGGATGTGGACATCAGGACGGTATCGATCCCATACGAAGCCCGTAAGACGAAGATGGAGCTGGACGAAACGAACATCTATAGGTTCGGGATGGGCTTCAATTCGGCGCAAGTCGGAGATGGCAACATTACGAATATCGTAATCAAATCCAGATATTCGCTACTCGATTTGAAATGTAACAAGCTGGAAATCAGACTCAGACAGTTTATCCGAAAGCTGTTGAAGATAGTCATTGACGAGATCAACGACAAATACGGAACAGCATACAATCAATCGAACGTATATATCAGATTCGAGCGTGAAATCATCAGCAATGCCGCTGATAACGCGAGTATCGAATTCAACGAAGCGCAGACACAACAGATATTAGTCAATACGCTTTTGAATCTTGGTGGTTTGCTTGATGGCGAGACAATAGCGAAAATGGTCTGTGACGTATTGGATATCGATTTTGAGTCCATCAAGGACAAGCTATCGATCTTGCCAGACCCCGAAGATGAAACACAAACGGCGATAGATACATTGGATAAAGTCGATGTGGAAAAAACCGAAGAAGAAGTAGGTAGAACGTTGAACGGCGCACAAACGCAATCATTAATCAACGTCGTATCGCAACTTTCTGCTGGAACAATATCCCAAGATCAAGCGATACAGATTATTTCGATTTCAATCGGTGTCACGGAAGAAAAAGCGAAACAAATTTTAGCGATTCAAGGTGTATAAAACATGAAGAAATACGACAAGGAAGCATACGGAATCTTCTTGAAAGATGAAGCGAAAACCTTGTCGGAATTGAAAAAGAACTACCAGAAGGCATCCAAAGAACTGACATCGAAAATCAAGAAACTGATGGATAGGAAAGACGCTGATCTGCCTAACGTCATACATCAGGTCAAATATCAAAAAGCCTTGAAAAGCCAGATAGAAGAGGTTTTGGATAAGTTTGATGGTTACAAAACTATAGAGGACTACATCGAGAATTCATACTACGATGGTTTTTTCTGGTCGATGTACTCGATGCAGAAACAGGGTGTGCCGTTGGTATTCCCGCTCAATCAGATGGATGTCGCTAGGGCTTTGACGCTGGATACGAAGCTAAAGAATCCTTTGTACAAGCAACTCGGTTTGACCAAGACGAAGATGATGTCGGCAATCCGTTCCGAAATGGCTAGAGGTATTTCGACTGGCGCCTCTTATGCGGACATAGCCCGTAACGTAAACAACAAGCTCGGCATCGGATTGTACAATTCTATGCGAATCTCCCGTACAGAATCCCATAGGGTATCGATGGTGTCCAAAGAAGACGCTATGAAACGGGCGAAAAAAGCTGGTGCGGATGTCGTGAAGCAATGGGATGCTACTTTGGACGGTAAGACCAGACCGCACCATAGGGAGCTTGACGGTCAGATCAGGGAACTTGACGAACCGTTCGAAGTAGCTGGGATTACAACGATGCGTCCAGGGGGATTCGGGATACCGTCGGAAGACATCCACTGTCGATGCGTGATGCTTGAACGCGCTAGATGGGCGGTGCAGGACGAAGGGAAGAATGACTATACCAAGTTTGACGGTGATGCAGGTGTCATCAAGGATTTATCAGATGTAAAGAACGTCCAAGAATTCAAGGTCAAATCCTGTCAGACGATGCTACAGCGGTATCAGAAGGATTTACTTGGAATCGAGAATAAAAGTTATTCTGGAATCTGGAAAGATGCGGTAGACGTATCTGACTATCCGCTCAAAAAGGGTTCGATCCAAGCGAAGAAGGATTATTACAAATCGCATATTGACAAAGGCGAGAATGTAGACACCTTCAACGGCTATCTGAAGGATTTAGACGAATTCGAAGAACTTGGAAGCAAATACGAAGATATCCAGAACAAGATTGAAGAAACCAATGCCTATATCAAACGGTTCGCCGTTGAAACGGAAACAATTGAAGATGTCAGTGAAGCGTATACAAAGGAACGGAAAGACGCGGCATATTGGTTCAAGACGAAGGAAGACGCAGACAAGGAGATGGCACCTGTCAGCAAACGAGTTTGGGCGAAGGCAACGGAAGCTGAACGGGAATCGGTTATCGGATACACATCGAGTAGTGGGGCTTGGAACAGACCGTTGGCAGGGTTTGAGAAGCCTTATAGCGATTACGGAAGCGGATGGGAACCGAAATATTATAAAGGTGTGAACAAGGTGTGGATTGACTATGAAGGGAAAGGCGACGATATTCGGAGGATGACGGATCTGATCAATCGCTCTGAATATGATTTCGATATCTGGTTGCAACGTGGTGTAGATTATAATGCGGTCGAATCATTATTTGAAGTTCCGTTCGGTACTTTAGCTGATGTTACGGAAGAAGAATTGCAGAAGTTTGTCGGAAAAGAAGGTAAGATGATGAATTTTTGCAGTTGCGGAACTGCGAAAGGTCATGGATTTACCAAGGATATTATTTTCAACATCTATTGCCCGAAAGGTACTAAGATGTATTATGCTGAACCGATATCATTTTTCAAAGGTGGGAAAGAGTTTGAAACCATCATCCAGCGTGGCGGTACGTATTCCGTGACCAAGATTGAAAAGTCCAAAGGGATGCTATATATCGATCTGGAACATCACCCCGAAGCTGGTTATGACTTGATTCAGCAAGACCCATCCGAATGGCTGGGGAGTACAGGGAGGAACAAATGATGGACGAGAACGAGGTATTCGGATGGGTAACACCAGATTGTAAGTATTGCAAGACATGTATGTTTTCTAAAGGCAAGCCACCATTCGCTGATGAACCGACCAAAGGATACTGTCTTATATATACCCGTGAGTCAGGACAACACAAACCATCGGATATAATGTATAAGGGTAAGAAATGTACTTTCTATGAACCGATTGAAAATTGAGTTTCTATCCATAATTGAATTTTTGTGGTATATTGTTGATTATGAATGAGAGATTGAAAGACGCAGTATATGGATTCGCGGTCGGTGACGCTTTGGGAGTCCCCTATGAATTTAAGGAGCGGGGATCGTTTTGTTGTACCGACATGATAGGATATGGTACATGGAATCAACCAGCGGGTACATGGTCTGATGATACCAGCATGGTATTGGCGACTTGTGCGTCTATCAAGGATTGCGGAAGAATTATTCTGAAAGATATGATGGACAAATTCATCCAATGGGCGTTCGAGGAAGAATATACCGCGAATGGCGTGAGATTTGACATCGGTAATACGACATTCAACGCATTGGATATCTATCGCAAGACGAATTCGTTTCATGGGTTTACTTCCTTTGAGTCGAATGGAAATGGCTCTTTGATGCGGATCTTGCCTTTAGGGTTCATTACTGTTAATGATCAGGAAATATGTGATGTCTCTGGACTCACACATGGGCATCAGATAAGTATGGACTATTGTCGGAGATACGTTCGACTGATTCAAGACATTCTTAACAATAAGAAAGTTGAATTCAGATATTCAATGCCCATAAAATCCACTGGATTTGTCGCTGATACATATAATGCCGTTTTGTATTGCGTGGATACCACTGACAACTATAGGGATTGTGTGCTGAAAGCCGTAAATCTTGGTGGAGACACAGATACCATAGCGGCTTTATCAGGCGGCATCGCTGGATTGCTTTACGGCATCGACAACATACCGTCTGAATGGATTGAAAAATTGAAGAACAAGGAATTGATAGATTCCTGCTTGTTCTAAGACTAAGGATTATAACCTTTGAAATCAGACACCCTTTTGGGTGTCTTTTTTATACCCTTACGGGATGGGTCAATTCCCGACCTCAAAACAAGACGCGACCTTGTAAAAAGCGTAGGGAGATAGGTAAATGGATATCAAGCAATTACTTACGGATTTCGGTGTCACTGATGTCGATGGTTTTCTGTCCAAGATGAAAGAAAACAAGATTTTTGTTTCATCCGAAGAAAACATCGATGTACGGTACGACAAACTGAAAAGTCAACATGATTCCGCGACAGAAGAATTGAAAAAAGCGAACGAACTGATTGAAGACCTCAAGAAGAACGGAGGAGAAGACCTTGCCGTGAAAATTAAGGAATATGAGACTAAGGTCGAGCAGTTACAGAGCGATTTGCAGAAGACGAAGATTGAATCGGCGGCAAAACTTGCTCTGGCGAATGAGAAGGTCGTTGACCCTGATTATTTGTACTATAAGTTGACCGCTGACTATGCTCTTGAACTCGATGAACATGGAAAGATCAAAGATATCGAGAACAAGATCACTGAACTCAAGACGAAATTTCCGACTCAATTCTCTACGACGCAACAGAAGCATGTCGACCCGAAGAAACTTGAGAAACCCAATGAAGACCCAAACACGGTCACGAAAGAACAGTTTGGGAAAATGAACTATCAGGAACGGGCGAAATTGTATCAGGAACAACCTGAACTCTACGCCCAACTGACAGGAAACGAAACACAGGAGAAATAATATGCCTACTACAACCAAGAATGATCTGATTATCCCCGAAGTCATGAGGGATATGATTTCCGCTGACTTGCCTAAGAAAATCGTCGTGATTCCTTTCGCGACGATTGACAATACGCTTGTCGGTCGTCCTGGCGATACAGTTACCGTCCCGCAGTATTCCTATATCGGTGACGCTGTAGATGTAGCGGAAGGTGTTGACGCTGAAACCGTCAAGCTGGAAGCTGGTTCGACAAAGTTCACCATCAAGAAAGCGATGAAAGCCGTCGCAGTGACTGATGAAGCCTTGTTGTCCGCTCATGGCAACGTCCAGCAGGAAGTTAAGAGCCAGCTCGCCAAATCCATTGCGTCAAAGGTAGATAACGATGGTATCGCGGTACTCTACAACGCACAGCTCATGAAAGACCTTTCTGACGGTATCATATCCTATGATGCCATTGTTGACGCGATTGACCTGTTCAACGAAGAGACGCAAAGCGAAAAGGTGATGTTTGTCGCACCAGCGCAGATTACCCAGCTCCGCAAGGACACGGATTTCATTTCCGCTGACAGATACGACAACAAGGTCATGATGACTGGTGAAATCGGCAAGATTGCTGGCACCCGTGTCATCGCGTCCAAAAAGGTACGGTCTTTTGACGCATGGTACAAATTCGATACGGCGGGCAAGCTGACCATCGTCGATAGCGACGGTGACGGTACTACCACTATCAATTTAGGCGCTGTTCAGGAAAGCCTTCCGACCGCGAAGATTGGCGACAAAGTGACGAAGGTAACCGTCCCCGCATGGTTTTGCCCGATCGTCAAACTTAGTCAGGACAGCGAAACCGAAGAAGATAGCCCCGCGCTCACCATCTATCTCAAGCGTGATGTGAACGTCGAAACCGAGAGGAAGACTCTCAGCAGGAAGACGATCGTATCCGTCGATGAATTCTATGGTGCCGCTTTGAGCAATCAATCCAAAGTAGCTATCGCGAAGTTTGCGAAGACTGTTAACAAAGGCTAATGGAAGGTGAGTGATGATTATATCAGTAGAGAACATCAAGAAGTATATTACGACTGATTTGTCTGATGATCGATTGAAGCTGAAACTCGACGCGATGGAGCATATGGTTCGCGCATATACGAACAATAATTTCCAGAACCGAAGTTTTCGTTTCGAAGCGTCAATCAGCAACGACAGAATCTACGGTAATCACACTCACTTTGCGGTCGGAGATACAATCCAAGTATCCAGTCGCTTGAACGAAGGGATATATACGATATCCCGAATCGATGGCGCTGGATTGGATGTCGATGAGGAGCTGATTGATGAACCGATGGCGTTGGTGACGCGGATAGACTATCCGCAGGATATCGTCTACGGAGTGATCAATCTGATTGATTGGGATTTGCGGAATCGGGATAAGGTCGGGATAAAAAGCGAGAATCTTTCGAGATATTCAGTGACTTATTTCGACCTTGATTCCAACTCGAAACTTTCATTCCCAAGTTCAATGATCGGTTTCCTTAAACCGTATATGAAAGCGAGGTTCTAATGATCGGCGGCAATATAACGGCTGACATCCAAGTATCGTCGGTACGGACAAACGATATCGGTGAGAGCATACAGGAATGGCAGACCGTAATACAGCGGGTCAAGGGATGGTTGGATTATAGTTCAGGTGAAGCCCAATATGAGAAATACAAGGCGAAAATCGCTGAAATGACTCATGTCTTCATCTGTGACTATTTCCCGATCACATTCAATGTAAGTAATTGCAGATTGATTATCAACGGACGTTGCTATGACGTATTGATGATTGATGATCCTATGCTTTTGCATCGGCAGATAGAGATATATCTAAAAGAGACATCATGAGTTACAAGGACGATCATATTCAAGTTTTGGATAAACTGGAAATGGTTGTCGATGGGTTTCTGGAAGAAATCGGCGCTGAATTTGAAGCCCAAACAAAACGCAATACTGCGGTGGACACTTCACAGACGAAAGAAAGCTGGACACATGTAGTCGATACCGACGAGAAGAAAGCCATCGTGGGATCTCCGTTGCAGAACGCGATTTGGGAAGAATTCGGCACGGGCAACTACGCAGTCAACGGTGACGGGCGAAGTGAACCTTGGTATATACCTGTAGATGGCTTCATCGGTACGAAACACCCGACATATCAAGGCAAGGTCGTAATCGTATATGGAAAGCAGGGGAAACGCTTTTTCAAATGTGACGGGAAACGACCTCGAAGACCTTTGCAGACAGCGAAAGATACGATTCAACCGAAAATCCAGAAGATACTTGATGACAAATTGAAGGAACTGCAATGACTCTTGGAACGCTCACTTATCTGGCACAGCAATTCGCTGGGCTTGGATTGATGTATCAGTACATGCGTTGGAACGGGGATGTCCGTTATCCATATTGGATAGGGGAATTCACTGAACAGCCCGAATCAGATGAAGGCGGGAAAAGACTGTCAACGTTCATGCTTACTGGTACGGCGAAAGGTACTTGGAACGAATTGCTCGCGACAGTGGAGACTATCAAAGAGCGATTCAGGGAAATAAGGACGATCCTACCATCTGGTATGGGGGTCTATATCGTCTATGACAACATGCTTACGATCCCGAATGATAATTCGGAACTCAAACGTGTACAAATAAATCTGTCAATCACAGAATTCAGGAGCAAATGATGTACGAAGAAATCAAAGATCATGGTATTACCGCCGACACCCCGAAGAACATCGTCCTTGGGGCTGGCACAATCCATATGGGGTTGGAATACAAGACGAACAAATGGAATTTCGCGGAATCGCTTATCGGTGCGACATCAGGGGGAACGAAAGTAACGATTACGCCAGAATACAAGGATATCGAAGCTGACGGTGCGTTGGTAAAGACCGAAGGTTTGACGATCAAGCAGGGTGAAACCGCGGTGATGGAAACGAATTTCCTTGAGCTTACCCCTGAAATTATGAAAGCCTGTCTGGTCGGTACTGAAGGTGTCGCGTCAGATATTTCGGGATACACTGAAATCAAATCAAAAGCGCATATCGAGCAAGGGGATTATGTCACCAATCTCGGTTTCGTCGGCAAGACCGCTGATGGCAGACCGATCATAATCATCTTCCCGAAGGCTCTTTGTACTTCTGGTTTCGAGTTGGAAAGCAAAAACAAGGAAAATTCGGTGTTCAAAGCAACATTCGAGTGTGTCGGGGATATCGCGGGTGATTTGCAGACCTTGCCGTATCGAATCCTTTATCCTACGCCAGTAGTCGGTTAAGGAGTAGGACATGGAAATGAGAAAACTTACAAGCAAGGATATTTTCCCGCTTTGTTCAATCATGCAGAAAATCGGTCTTGATGAATTCAAGTCAATCCTCACCGCACCTGAAATAGCGAAGGCATTGACCAGCAAGAACATGAAGGAAGATATCCTCGCCAGTGTAGGCATGGGAGTGATCCTTGATGTCGCGACGACTGTAATCAGCAATCTCCCGAAATGTGAATCCGACCTGTACGCCTTCCTCGCAAGTCTCACGGGCAAACAAAAAAGCGAGCTTGAAAACTTGGGGATCGCTGAATTCACCGAACTTATCATTGAACTTTTCAAAAAGGAAGAGTTCAAGGATTTTTTTACGGTTGTGTCGAAATACTTGGTATAAACCAATTCAAGTTCATGGACTCCCTGTTCAAACGATATGGGAGTCCTTTTTTATTGCTTGACGGGTATATAGCTTGTGGACAGCTTGCGTCTTTCGTCATCGACTTTTGGCGAGCGATTGATGAAGACGCGTTGTGGGATATCTGGTTACATAAGGTGGAAGGCAAATCCTTCGACCAATTTCTTGATGAAACCCAACCCAAAATCGTCAACGCTCCCACACAGGAACAGATCGCCCAAATCATCCAGCAAAGCGCGTCAATCGTCAAGGAGTTGTAAATGAATCTATTCCAACTGACAGGGGAGATAGTCCTCAACGGATATAACAAAGCTACCGAACAAATCAACTCTTTTGCGTCAACCTCCGAACGATCATCGAACAAATTCGGCGATCAGATGAAGAAGGTCGCCAAGACGAGCGCGGAGCAGGGAACGAAGATCATCGATACGATGAAACGCATCGGCGCATCCATAGCGAGCGCTTTCGCGGTGAAGAAGATCGTTGATTTTTCAAAGACTTTGGTGAACCATGCCGCGAATGTCGAAGCTGAACTGTCTCAATTACAGGCGACGTTCAAGCGTACGGGAAAAGACGGGTATGATCTGACGAAGCAAGCCGAAGACATGTTCGCAAGGGTATCCAAATCCACAGGTATTTTGACAGAAAGGCTACGTATCACTGGAACGAAAGGATTCGCACAACTGAAAGGTTCGGGGCTTGATGCCAATACCGCCCTCAAAAGTACAGAACGGTTTCTGAATCTCGCGTCCGATGCGGCGGCATACTACGATATCTCATTGGAGAATGCCGAAGCGACAATCAGGTCATTCGTCCGTGGCAACGTAAGCGCTGGTGATTCCGTAGGGTTGTTCACTTCCGAAACACAGCGGGATTCGAAAGCTGTCGAGCTGTACGGCAAGCAATTTATCAAACTTACGGAAAGCCAGAAGCAGATGGTTATGCTTGATATCGCGGAAACGATATACAAGCAATCAGGAGCGATAGGGCAAGCGTCACGGGAAGCGGAAGCCTATACCAATGTATCCGAGAACTTGAAGGAAGCATGGCGACAACTGATGGCGGTTTTCGGGTCGCCGATCATGGCGAGACTGATACCAGTCATGCAGGCGGTCACGAACAAACTTGTGACGATGCGCGACAAAGTAACAGACGCGAAGGATTGGCTAGAAAGACATGCGGAAGCTGTCGATAAGCTGAAGACCGCCCTTGTGTTCGCTTCGGGTGCCATCCTGACATTCATAGCCGCTTCCGCTGGCTTGAAGATAGTAAAAGGCATATCCACTTTGTTCACTACGGCGGTAGGCGCTATCAGCGGTTTCCGTGGTGGGCTTGGACTTCTGTCCGCGATGAAGACACCGACTATTTTCGGTCTGATAGTAGCGGCTCTGGTTGTCGGGATTGGTTTGTTCATCCGAGCATGGAATACGAACGAAGAATTCCGAGACAAAGTAACTACGGCTTGGAATACGCTCAAGACTGTATTGAGTCCTGTAATTGATGCGCTCATGACGTTGGTGAGTGCTTTCGGGGATCTCTTCGTCGCATTATGGGACAGGATATCCCCCGCCCTTGATTATCTACGGGATGGTATCTCGCAGGCGTTCAGCGCCGTAGCTACTTTCATAGGCAATCATCAGACGGAAATCATCAATGTGCTGACAACCATCGTTGACGCGATCACTGGCATAGTCAACACAGTTACCGCAATATTCAACGGTGATTGGAAAGGCGCATGGGATAGCTTTGTCGGGGTTGTCGATAACATATGGTCGTTGATAGAACCTGTTTTGACGTTCCTCGGTGACGGAATAAAGAATATCCTGACAGGGATAGTATCATGGCTTTCCGAAAAATGGGTAGCGTTCACGACGGCGATACAGACGAAGTTCGACGAATTCAAAGGTTGGCTGTCGCAAAAACTTGACGTAATCGTAGGCTTTTTTGCCAATTTGGGAACGAATATCAAGGACGCTCTTTCTAACGCTTTAGGGGCGATTGCTGATATCGGTAGAAACCTTGTAGAAGGTCTGTGGCAAGGTATAGATAATGCGAAAGATTGGATTCTTGATAAAGTCAAAGGATTTGGGTCTTCTGTTCTTAATGGAATAAAAAAGATTCTTGGAATTGCATCTCCATCAAAGAAAACTGAAGAAATGGGGGGATATCTTGTCCAAGGTCTGTCAAACGGGATCGATGATGAAAAAGGCGGTATGCTTGATAAAATCAAGGAATTCGGCAAATCCATCCTTGATAAATTCGATGTCGACCTACTGCAAAAATTCAAGGATTCCAGCATCGGGAAAACGATCATGTCCGCTCTTGGATTTGACGTTGCGCCTGTCGTGAAGCAGACGGAAGACGCAGGAACGACGGTCGTTGAAAGCGTCGAGACGACCAACAAGAATCTGTTGACCAAAATCAAGGATTGGTACACACAGGTCAAGCGCGCATATGATGAAGGATTCGGGAAATGGTACAAGTCAACTTCGCAATCCGTACAGAAGATAGCGACGAAAATCAAGGACGGTCTTGATACCGCGATAGGCTATGTAAACGGTTATCTCGCCCCTCTGTTCGACTCCATAGCCGAGTATGAGGATACGTTAGCGCAGAACGAAATCGACGCAATGGAAAGGCAACTGGAAGAAAGCAAGAAACGGCATAAAGAAGAGCTTACCGATGCGGAGAAACAATCGAAGGAAGAACTAGCGATCCTTCAAGCACAATACAAGCAAGGGATGATTTCCTACGCTGACTATGCCAAGCGGAAGAAGACTATAGATTCTAATCTAAGTAGTACGAAGAAAAAGCAGAAAGAAGACGAAGCCAACGATGAAAAAGCGTTGCTGGAGAAGAAAGACGCGCTCGCCAGGAAGCAATTCGAAGCGAACAAGAAAACGCAGATAGCGAACGTGTGGGTGAACGCGGCGCAAGCGATCATGACATCCTATGCTCAAATGGGATGGATTGCTGGGACTATCGCGTCGGCATTGATCCTCGCTACGGCTGGTGTCCAGACCGCCAATATCAACGCACAGCAATATACCCCGATGCTCGCCACAGGCGGTGTCGTTGATACCCCGACACGAGCGATCATCGGTGAAGATGGTGCCGAAGCCGTCGTGCCGTTGGAACGCAATACCCGATGGATAGACGGTCTTGCACATTCCATCAATGAAAAACTTACGACTCCAAACACCAAAGGATACACTCACAATGATCTTTCCGATCTGGTCGATGCGATCCGCGAAGAAATCAGAAACTTGAATCAAGACATGTCAGATTATCTGTCTCAACTGTTGGGCAAAGACCCTACGCTTGTACTTGATACGGGTGTATTGGTAGGCGCTACGGCGAAACAGATGGATACCCGTTTGGGAGACATCAGCAGGTTAAGGAGGAGAGGAAGATGATCTCTGTAAAATTCGGTGCTTATGATTCATATACAGACCTTGGAATGGTGCTTACTTCCCGTGAGTTGTCTTCGCCTTCGGCGAAAACCATATCGGTAGACGTAGAAGGTGGTGACGGGGAGCTTGACCTGACTGATTTTTTCGGACAGGTAAGGTTTGAGAATCGGAATTTGAAACTTACGTTTGCGCTTTACTGTGATGATCTGGTCGGCAAATTCGCCGCGATCCAACAATCCATACACGGACGAAAGATGCAAGTCAGTTTTGACAACGAGCAAGTGTATTACGTAGGCAGAGTCAACGTGGAGAAACTAAAGATCGCGAAGAACATCGGTACGGTGACGATTACGGTCGATTGTGAGCCGTACCGATACTATCTGACGGAAACAGTCAAGGACGCGACTGTCGCAGGATCACAAGTCACTCTAGTGTGTCCGAATAAAAAAAGGCCAGTGATACCGACAATCATCGTAACTGGTACAGTAACGATTAAATTTGGCGATACTACGATCATCGCTACTGACGGGATTCATAATTTTGCTGAGATAGAATTTACCGAAGGTGACAATGAATTGATATTGACTGGATCGGGAACGATTACGGTGAAATATCGGGAAGGGATACTTTGATGTACAGACTTTATATCAACGACAAGCTCGCATGGAAATCTACGTCCGATACGTTACGGATATTTGATGCACAGATAGATATCGGATTGAACAAGGCTGGATCATGCAATTTTACGCTCTATCCAGAGCATCCGATGTACGACCGACTTGAAATCCTCAATACTTTTGTGACGGTCTATCAGGATGATAATATCATTTTTTATGGCAGAATCCTTAAAATTGTCATTGATCTCCTCATGGCGAAACAGGTCGAGTGCGAAGGCTCTTTGGCATTTCTGTTGGATTCCATCCGCAGGCCGTATGATTTCTCGCTGTCTGGCATAACTGTGAGCGAGTTGTTCACGCATTTCATAACCCAGCATAACGCTCAGGTGAGTCATAATAAACAATTCCATGTCGGCACAATCAACATAACCGAAAAAGCCGACTTGATCTTGACGGACATGGATTTGGACTATGCGAATACTTGGGAATCCTTGAACGACATCTTCCTTGATGTTTTCGGGGGATATCTGTATGTCCGTTATTCTGCCGTGGACGGAGAAGTTTTATCATATCTCGACTATATTGCCGATTTTACGAAAACCACCCCGCAACGCATCGAATACGGCAAGAATCTGCTTGATTGTTCCTCTCTGTATGATGGAGAGGATTTTTGTACCGCTGTCATACCTGTCGGAGCGGAAGACGAGGACGGAAACAAAGCGACGATAGAATCCGTAAATGACGGTCTGGACTATATATCTGACACAGGACTTGTAGAAAAATATGGTCTGATTTGCAGGACGATAGACTATCAGGATATTTCTGACCCTGCCAGTTTGAAAGAACTGGGGCAAGACATGCTCGCCAAGATGGTAGGCGCGGAAATCTCAATCGACGTAAAGGTAGTGGATCTGTCTGTGATTGATAAATCGACCAGACCTTTGTATATCGGTGATTACGTCCAGATGGTGAGTCAACGTCATGATTTCGTCGTGGATGATTTTTTGGTGGACAGTCAGAAGATTGATCTGTTGAATCCGAAACAGAATACGCTTAAATTGGGCAGAACTTACGAAAGTCTGACGGAAGGCAATGTGAGGGATGGTCGGACATCATATCTGCATATCGCTTATGCTGACTCAAAGGATGGTTCTGTCGGGTTCAATTTCAATTCGGGATCATATCTTGGCCAATACACGGATTTCTTTCGCCAGCGCAGTACGGATTATACAAGATACAAATGGTCGAAAGTAAAAGGAGACGCTGGACAGAAAGGGGATAAAGGAGATCAAGGCGCATCAGGAGCGAATGGTAAGACGGCATATTTCCATATCAAGTATTCACCTGTAGAGAATCCCACAGCGAATCAAATGACTGACATTCCCGATGTTTTCATTGGTACATATGTTGATTACAGTTCGGAAGACAGCAAGATACCTTCTGTTTATAAATGGGCGCGATTTCAAGGAATGCAAGGGGAGAAAGGGAATCAAGGTATAGCGGGTGTCAACGGCGAAGACGGGAAGACATCCTATCTGCATATCGCATACGCTGACAATGATACTGGCACGGTCGGATTCAATTTTTTCAGTGGGATTTACATCGGTCAATATACTGATTTTTCTCAAGAAAGCGACACTGATCCATTGAAGTATAAATGGTCAAAAATGAAAGGTGATACAGGAGAGAAGGGTGATAAAGGTGAAAACGGAAAAGATGCGAAACTTATTTCTCTCGAATCCGATTCCTATGTGTTTTTAGCTGATGCCAATGGCACAATCGTTTCCCCCGATACAATCTCCCTCAATGTAATCAAGCAGAACACCACATCGACGGCCACATGGTCATCCGTACCAACGGGTATAGTTAATGGGACTGGCGATACCAAAATGATTACAAAATCTGCTATTGGAAACAACAAATCGGTCAAGATAAGTGTAACGTGTGACGGTCTGACAGATTCCACCACCATAACCGTAGTCAGCAACGGTGCGGAAGGCAAACCCGCTACAACTATAGTATTGTCCAATGAAGCGGTCGTCATCGGTGCCGACAAGGACGGAAAAGTTGTCACTGGTAGCTTTATTTGTGACGTGTTGGGATATGTAGGTACTACAGCCACTCGCCCTACGGCGGTGACTGCAAGTGGATTGCCTGCTGGCATGTCCGTCACACAGTCCGATATCACAGGCGGCAAGCGTCTGACTCTCTCGTATACGGCAGGCACGCTCGGCAATGCCGACAACGGCACGATCACACTGTCTATCGTATGCAACGGATTGTCGTTTACAAAGTTGATCTCTTGGTCTAAGTCAAAGACAGGTGCCACAGGAGCGAAGGGCGACAAAGGTGACACGGGGGCGAAAGGTGATAAGGGCGACACAGGAACAAAAGGAGACAAGGGAGACTCTGGCTCTCCAGCGATAGGTTTTGCATTGCATCCCAATCAGGATACATACAATATGTCGTCACGCTCTCTTGTAAAGGTCGAACAAAAAATAATCATTACATGTGATAGACAGAATACAAACGGCGCGATTACTTGGGCTGTGACACCATCTTTGACCACTAGTTCCAGCGGTAATACGATTACGATTACGATTCCTGCCAAATCCACAGTCACGAGTTTTACCGTAACCTGTACAGTCGTAGGTGTCGGTACTAAGGCTTTGACGATCCTAGGTGTGCCTAGCGGTAACCCTAAACCTGTATACATCGGAGTACACACATCTGATCCTGCTGATAGTATCGATGTGACATCCGAAGGGAAACTGATTGTCGGGGATTATTATTTACGGGAAACGGTTGATGCGGATGGTAAGACTATCCGTGTGGCTTATTATTATACTGGTTCTAGTTGGAACATGGTGACTGAAACAACTGAAAATGCCACCGAGATTATCGCGAATACTATGTATGACGCATTACAGGCGACAGGTACTGTTCCTGAACTTAGTGCGATAAACGGATACTTCAAAAATCTCGGAGCATATAATTTGTTTAGCCAGATTATTGATGCTCTATATTATCATGTTCAAAAAGCGATATACGCTGGTGGATACGATAAAAATGGTAACCCCATATATGATGAAGCTGGTAAAAGACTTCCTGGCTTTTTTCTTGACGGATTGTTAGGGATCATCAAGGCATATGGTGCTGAATTTATTGATTGCGAAATTTTAGGTACAGGAAGTTTCAAAGGAAATTTCACACATGATTTTTTCAAAACAAGAGAGCGTGGTGTTGCTGGAAAAACAATAACATTTGATGCAAAAACTCATTGGTCTTGTGCTGATATGGAATTAGCATTAAATTCATTGACTCCAATGACAATCTATACTGCATCAGGTATTTCTGATAGTCTTTCGTTAACTCATGCAGTAAAAGTAAATAACTCATCGGCGAGACTTACCTATTACAGTCAAAGTAATGTTATTATTCAACTAAACAGCCAACAAGCCTATACATATACGTGTATTGCCAATGGTAATATTAAAATTAATATAGTTGGAGCAAGAGCAATGGTTAGTGCTTCTGAAATCGCATGGACTCCAGCTAGAGCGTATGTTAATAATGTTAAACAATCGTTAAATGGAGGAATACGAGAATCATACATTGAACTTAATTTGAAAAAAGGGGATGTAATTAAAGTTGAATTTGATAATAGAGTAAATAGAGTAAGAGCCACAGACGGAGCGCTTAGTATAACCAGTGTGATAGGAGAATACACGGGCGTATATCTTTTAAGGACGGATGGAAATTGGAAGCAAATTCGATCTTCTCAATATTATGAAGATGTGCTAAGTGTTTCTTCAAATGGAAGTTCATTCAATTCAGTTGATAACATTAAGTATTCTCGTCCTACAAACTTTATCAATAGTACCAATGAGTTGACTCCTTTTATTCCCTACGCGGCTACTGGTACTATATCTTTGAACGGATCGCCTAAGACAATCACCAGCATTGTAAAAATGAATAATGGAATACGAGTAAAGTTTTCAGATGATGAATCTTATGATTTCACTACTGGGAATTTCTACGACTGTTATGGGAGTTATGCTTTAGCCGCTCAAGATGGCGGCATTGATATTGGAACAGCGTTACCTTTGGCAGATAATTCTTTCAATCTAGGGAGCGCTTCGAAACGTTTTCATGAAGGGTATTTTGTTACAGTATATGGAGCGGTATTCAATTAATGGCTAATCAAGGAGATTTAATCAAACACAACGGTACACAAGCTGGACTCACAAGAGTAAAGAGCCAATCGGGGCATGGCAGTTCTGATACTTGGTATAATCATTTCTTTTGTGGGAACTCTTTAGCATTGTACGTGGAAGCGGCTTATGATTTTTGGGGTAGCGATCATATTTGGATGGTAGCAAGGCGATGGTCGATTTCAGAGAATAAATGGATAACTATCCGTGAGATTAATTATCTTAACGGTAAGAACCACCAATCATATATTCTTTACGTGAATTGCAAGGCACCAGCGTCAGCTACATACGCAAACTCATACGACGGTATTGATTCCATCCATTTTTGTCTGAGTACACGTCGGATTCGGTGGGGTGCGGGAAATGATAAAGGATCTACAAATTACGGATACATGGGCAATTATAATACAATGTCTTTGGACGCTTATAACAGGTATCTTCAGAATAAGAAAATCTATGGGAAAAAATTGACGGGAAGTAATGGAGGTATTCTCTGGCATACAACCAGTGGATTACCTAACAATCCTTTTGATACTGATTGGGGAAATGTCTCGACCGCGAGGGGAGAACAGGTTGTCGCATCGGATCCGAACAGACTGATTTATTATTAGGAGATTATAAAGATGGGTATGTTATTTGAATTGGCTAAGACGGAAAATTATCTAGGAATTGATTTCGAACAGGCATATTGGGCGATTGATGATGTAGGGATAGGGGAGCAATCAGGAGTGTTTGGGCTTGGGATGACCTTGCACGCATATCCTACACGGGAAGCTAAAAAATTGACGGAAGAGCAGGCAATAGTAGGGCAGAAGCCATTTGGAGCGTCTACTTCATACAACTATAATGCGGTTCTGTATGAATTCAATTTGTTTCTGCCTATTAATACCGCTTTTCCAGATGGAAATATACCTGCATCATTAGACGGCCTAAAAACTAGGGCATATAACATCATCAAGGCTTACCTAAATCTTACATCAGTAGTGGATATATTTGAAAAATAATAGGAAATCATATACGAAACTTATTCTAAGGTATATAATTATCTCGTAATCTATCTGCCCTGAATCCTCACACAATATAACTCATGAGAGGTCTGTGTGTGGATACAAAAGAACTACTAACAATCTTAATTCCCATCGTAGTGTCGTTGCTCGCTGGTGACGGTATCATTCAATTATGCATCAAACGATGGGATCGCAAACATGACAAAATACCCCAACTCGTGAAGAAGCTCAACCAGAACGGTGCGGGTACATACGTGAGCCTGCAAGCAATCAAAGTAATTTTGAAGGCTTTACGGGAAGGGCATATCAATGGTGAATCTGAGCGCATGGAGCGAGAAATCGATGAATATTTTGCGAAATGCACGTCAAACGGATTTTTTATAGAGAATGAAAAATGAACATAGCTATTCTGGTGATGATTATCCTGTTCGTATTCGTAATGGCGGTAGCGGTTATCATGGACGGATACAAAAAGGTTGTACGAGGATATAACACGACAGTAGACGGAAAGACCGTCAGAAAGACTAAAGCAAAGCCTTGGGAGATTCGGCTGATAGCCTGTAGCTTATCCTTGCTATCGGCGATCGTCGTATTCTATACGGTGGATATTCGAAGCGTGTACCCACAGGTCAATCAGCTCATAATATTGCCTTATGCTATCGTCATATATCTGTTACAGCTTCCAGCATGTATGACTGTAATCAAATGGACAAGCAATGAAATCTTTAGATCATGGCTTAAACGTCATGGGATAAGAATAGGAGAAATGAAAAATGATGGTAAGAGTAAATGTTGAACGGTTGAATGTAAGAACGGGTGCGGGTATGGATTATCCCGCTGTAAATGTCGTTGTAAAAGGCGAGGAATTCGAATCGTTGGGAGAGCAGAACGGTTTTCATTTGATTGGAGAGAACGAATGGATCAAGGATGAATTCGTCGAAGCCTTCGAAAAAGATATCGAAACGGAAGGCGAACCAAAGAAACCAAGAACCAGAAAGAAGGCCGATTGACCGATAACATTCTGTACACGTAATAAAATTTACGTGTACAGAATGTGTACAAATTATAAAAAATAGCTGTTATTAACACAAATTATTTCATCTAATTTGTTATATTACATATTGCTACCGTGGCAATACTTGTATTTTTTCCCGCTTCCGCAGGGACAAGGATCGTTGCGGCCGACCTTGGGGTAGGTTCTTTTGACTGTGGCGTTCTCCGGTTGGGAAGCCGCCTGAGTCGGTGCCGCCGCATGTCCTCCGCCGAACTGAGCGGGACCGTTGTGCTGTTCGACCGTCTTTACCGGCTGTCTCCTGCGGGCGCTGTAGTTTTCGTTCGCAGGTCTGATCTGGACACGGACGATCGTCCGTGCGATGGCGTGCTTGATCTCCTCCAGCATCTTGTCGAAGATCTCGAACCCTTCCACCTTGTATTCAAGCAGAGGATTCTTCTGTGCGTAGGTGCGCAGATAGACGGCGTCGCGGAGCTCTTCAAGCTGTTCCAGATGATCTTGCCATCGCATGTCGATCTGCCTCAGATAGTTGAAGCGAAGGAAGTCATTGAACGGCTTCTCCCCTGTAATGGCGACCTTTGAACGAACCTCGTTCTCTAGTTGATCCTTGAGCTTCTGCTTGAGATCGTCGGTCGAGAGCTTCTTGCAATCCTCGTCGGTAACGGCGGGTTCAAGATGGAACTGCTCCAACATGGAATCCCTGAGGTTCGGCCAAGGCTTCTCCTTGGATTCCTTGTCGGAATATACCTTGTCAACGATATCATCCGCCATCTCATAGCAGGAATTCAACGCACGGGCGACGAGATCCGCATCGGTAAGGATCTGGTCCCGCTGGTCGTAGATGAAGTTTCTCTGTTCGTTCAGGACATCATCATACTCAAGCAAATGCTTTCTGATCTCGAAGTTTCGTTCCTCGACCCGTGTCTGCGCCTTTTCGATCGCCTTGCTGAGCATGGAATGTTCGATCGGTTCGCCTTCGCTCATGCCTACGCGTCCGAGCATTGATTTGAGATTGTCCTTTGCGAACAGACGCATCAACGTATCATCGAGGGAGATGAAGAAACGGCTGGTGCCAGGATCACCTTGACGACCGCTTCGACCGCGAAGCTGGTTGTCGATGCGGCGCGACTCATGTCGTTCTGTACCAAGGATGTAGAGGCCTCCAAGCTCCTTGACCTCTTCATAGGCTTGCTTCCACTCCGGATAGACCTTCTCAAGAGCCTGTTGGAATTCCTCGGGGGTAGCGTCGGTTCCGCAGAGTTTCCTTGCCCTTCCTTCCAGAGAACCGCCGAGCTTGATGTCCGTACCTCGTCCGGCCATGTTCGTAGCGATCGTGACCGCTCCCTTGGCGCCGGCGTCCTCGATGATCAACGCTTCACGCGCATGGTTCTTTGCGTTGAGGACTTCATGGCGGACGCCTTGCTTGCGCAGGATCGTGGAGAGCAGTTCCGATTTCTCGATCGAGACCGTGCCGACCAGGATCGGCTGACCGGTCGCGTGCACTCTCGCGATCTCCTCGCAGATGGCCTTCAGCTTGAACGGTTCATTGAAATAGACGATATCGTGCATATCGTTTCGCTGGATCGGATTGTTGGTCGGAATGACGACGACATCAAGATTGTAGATCTTCTGGAACTCCGCCGCTTCGGTGTCGGCCGTACCTGTCATGCCGCTGATCTTGTCGTACATGCGGAAGAAGTTCTGGAACGTGATCGTCGCCAGAGTTTTGTTCTGCCCAAGGATCTTGATATGTTCCTTGGCTTCGATAGCCTGATGCAGACCATCGCTGTACCGTCTGCCATGGAGGATACGCCCTGTGAATTCATCAACGATCTGAACCTGCTTGTCAACGACGACATAGTCGACATCAAGATGAAAGAGTTTATGGGCCTTGATGGCCTGTGTCACATAATGGACATATTCGAAATTTTCATCATCGTACAGGGAACCATCGATGATACGGTTCTTCTGTAGCAACTCTTCAATGTGCTGCATGCCCTGGTTCGTGAAAGTGATGCGTTTTTGTTTCTCATCGATCTTGTAGTCGCCTTTCGCGTCGAACGGCTGGGCGTTCTTGTCAAAGCGGGCGAGGGGATCTTCTTCATAGTAGTCTCCGGTCGCCGGGTCTTTCTCACACTCGACCAGGAACGGCGCGATCTTGTCGGCGGCCATTACCTGACGGGAGTCGTCCTCCGCCTGTCCGCTGATGATCAATGGAGTTCTCGCCTCGTCAATCAGGATGGAGTCGATCTCGTCTATGATACAGTAATGATGCTTCGGCTGGATTTTTTCAGCGTAGGACCATTTCATGTTGTCACGCAGATAGTCGAACCCGAACTCATTGTTCGTTCCATACGTGATATCACAGCTATAGGACTGTCGCCGTTGCTCGTTGTCAAGATTGGACAATATGGCGCCGACAGACAGGCCAAGGAACTCGAAGACAGGGCCCATCCATCCTGCGTCACGACTGGCCAGATAATCGTTGACAGTGACGATATGGACACCAAGTCCTTCCAAGGCATTGAGATATGCGGCGGGGACACAAGTAAGGGTCTTTCCTTCACCGGTTTTCATCTCCAGGATGTTGCCTTCGTGCAGAACGACCGCACCCATGATCTGGACGTCGTAATGTCGCTCTCCCAGGACCCTGCGGGCGGCCTCCCGGGCGAGGGCGAAGGCTTCAGGCAGCAAGTCGTTCAGAGTCTCGCCGTTGGCAATCCGCTGCTTGAACAACGCGGTCTGCTGCGGGAACTGTTCATCGCTGAGTCCCTGAGCCCAGGATTCCTTCGCATTGACTTTCTCCACGAGCGGATAGAGATGTTTGAGGTCTTTGTCCTGCTTCGTGCCGAATATCTTGGAAAAAATAGATTTGCCCATGTGAAAACGCTCTCTTTACATATCCTAGCAAATTCGTATGAAGAACGAATGTATTGCTTGTTCCATATGTATATAGTTAAGTACGGAAGCTAGAGGAAAATGAATGCCCCTCGATTCCCGACTTGGGAAAGTATACCTAAAAATGGTATCGATGCATAGCGTTTTGTCAGTCGGGAGCATTTGAGAACGAATTTTTAGCGACATAGGTATACGGGGCGAACCGTATCAATCGTATCATTTTGACTCAATCCTGGTTTCCAAGTGGTTCCGTCACGAGGTGGGATATGATATGATTCAAAAAAGAGGGGAACCGGTGCATCATGAAGATATGCTATACAGGAGGCGGAACGGCAGGTCATATCATTCCTGCGATCGCCGTAGCTGAAGAACTCCGTGCGGAACTGAAATCCCGTGATATCTCATGTGAAGAGTTCTGGATCGGAACGAAAAACGATGCGGAACGGTCGCTGGTCAGCGCCGCGGGAATCCCCGCCTATGGGATACCTAGCGGAAAACTCCGCCGCTATTTCTCTTTCAGGAACGTCACCGATCTGTTCAGGATAGCAGGAGGTGTCTTTCGGTCGTTGTCGATACTTCGCAAGGAACGTCCCGACATCCTGTTCTCAAAGGGCGGGTTTTCCTCAGTTCCCCCGGTCATCGCCGCCCGCCTGCTGAAGATTCCCTCCATCACTCATGAATCCGATGCGTCAGCGGGACTGGCGACCCGTATCAACGCCAGATTCGTATCGCAAGTGTGTGTATCGTTTGAAGGGGCGGCCGGCGGCTTGGGAAAGCGATATCCTCGGAAGATCACCGTGACGGGGAACCCTGTACGCAGGGCTATCCTTGAAGCCGACCCCTCGAGAGGCCGCGCCTGGCTTGGGAACGATGTGAAGGAGCCGGTGGTGCTGGTCCTCGGAGGAAGCCTGGGGGCTTTGCAGATCAACGAGCTGGTCTGGGAATCACTCGACGACCTATGCGAAAGGGCCTATGTAGTTCACCAGACGGGGAAAAAGACATGGAAATCCGTGGAGCATCCCCGATACAGATGTGTGCCGTATCTTCATGACGAGCTGCCCGATCTGATCGCCTTGTCTACCGTGGTGGTGTCACGGGCGGGGGCGGGGGCCCTGACCGAATTCGCAGCTTTGGGAAAACCCATGCTGTTGCTGCCGTTGGGAACCGACGCTTCCCGTGGCGACCAGATCCTGAACGCGCAAAGGTTCGCCAATGTCGGCGCGGCGGAAGTCCTATATCAGGGAGAGGCTTCCCCCAGGCTTTTCCGTGAACGGCTTTTTGCGATTCTGGAGGATGAAGCGCGTCGGCAAGAAATGTCTGTCGCTTGTGGTAGGGTCTCCGATACCCTTGGTGCCCGGAGAATAGTGGATCTGCTTTTGTCGGCTTGCAAGATCGACGAAAATAAAGTAAGAGGTACAGGAACGGGTACTTGATCGTCGAAGATCACTGTTTCTGTCCTTTGACAGCCGACAGTAGTATATTTGTAGGATGATGTTCCTGACAACGGCATGAGAATCGCCGATTCTCGAAAGGAGAAAAAATGGACTGGGGTTTCACAGTTGGTTCCGTATATTTTAGTTCTGTCGATATCATCGTCTTCGCCTTGTGCATGTTCGGTGGCATCGGAGGCGCGATCACCGGATTCGCCGATTCGTTCGCCAGCAGCGCGGGGTATATCGCCGGTTTTTTCGTATCGTTGATGTTCACCGGACGACTTTCCCAATTGATCATGGATACCTTTCCTGCGTTGCCTCAGTTCGCCGCGGTGATGATCGTATTCATCGTCCTGTTCTTGATCGGGTATGGAGTGCTGCGTTTCATCGGCAATCTGCTTGAAGGGATCATGGATGGTGTCGGAATAGGGGTAGTCAATCATCTCCTCGGGTTTTTCTGGGGAGTGATCGAAGCCGCCATCGTGTTGAGCGTCATCATCTATCTGCTTGATCTTCAGACGTTGTTCGACCTTTCTAAATGGTTCGACCAGAGCCAGATCGTCGTCCGTCTTGTCCGGCCATTGGTTCCGGAGTCGATCAGCATTGTCTCAGGATTGGTATGATGTTCAGGGAACTTGCAAGGACGCAGGCCGGGATGGCCTCTCGATTTTCCGCTGAGATAGCTGCGGATATGTTTCCTCATGCCTCCTTGCTTGTCGGTTCCCGATATAGTGGTCGCATGACCGCCGCACTTGAACTCGCCAGAACGCTTTCCTGTCGTGCTGAGGATGAGAAAGGGGATGAACAGTGTCGTTGCGTCTCCTGCCAGGCGTTCAGGCAATTGGAGAACACCAACCTGATCGTCATTTCCTCCAGGGACCATCAAAGCGTCATTGAGACCGCGCTGGCGAATTTCCAGCGTCAACGCAATGAGTCGAGCCGGTTGTTCTTGCTCCGAAGCGTCAGGATCCTGTTGCTTCAGTATCACGGAGCCTTGATGGATCAGTCCACGCAGAAGAACCAGGCTTCGTACGACTCCGCGGCGCAGGCGAGTGAATTGCTGATGGATCTCGCAACAATGGATAGTGATGCTTCCACATCCAGTGCGGACAAGCTTGTCAAGAACCTGCGCGCCGCGCTGAAACCTCTGCTCGCCGCTTCAAGAAAGAATACTTCGATATCTATCGCCCAGGTTCGGGCCATACAGGAATGGATCGGGCTGACCGCAATGGACGGGGCCCCTCGCATCGTCATTATCGAAGCCCTTGAACAAGCGACCGAAGGGGCTCGGAACAGCCTTTTGAAAATGCTTGAAGAACCGCCTGAGAATGTGTGGTATATCCTGCTCACCGAGAACCCCGGCAGGATCATGCAGACGATTCTCTCTCGCGTACGCAAGTATTATTTCCCCATGGTCAATGATGAGGGACGAAAGCGGTTGTTGCAGGAGTGTTTCTTCGCTCAGCCGGAACAATATGATTCCATGGAGACGTATTTCCTCTCCAACGGCGGTCTGGATTGCAAGGAGGCGGTATCGCTCGCCCGGAGGTTCCTCGACGGTGTCATGGGACGTTCCACATATGAAAACGAGGATCTCGCCGTTTTCGCCGCTTGGGTCGATGAAAATGGTCAGCACGCATATGTTTTCCGTGAATTGCTTCTGCTTCTTGAGCAGGATTATCTGGCTGGCCGGATCGAGGCCTCGAAAGCGAAGGCTCTGTCCGGTTTGATCAGCGGTACCCTCAACCGTGCCACGTTGTTCAACCAGAACAGGAAGCTCGCCATCGAAGGCTTGTACTACCAGTCAAAGGAGATCGCCCGATGAGTAGATTGATCAAACGCGCTTTGAACAAGATCGATCAGCTTGACCCCAGACTCGTCGCCAACATGATCAAGAAGCAGCTTGCCGAGACCGAAATGTACGAATCCGTACTGGATTCTCTCAGGGACGGAATCATCCTCACCGAATCCAACCATAAGCTGGTATATGTCAACAGCGTCGCAAAGATGCTGATTCCAATGAGACGCCCCCGAACGTATGATGATGTGCGGATAGACGAATTGATATCTGATCCGGATATTGTGGCATACCTACGCGAATGTTGGGAGCTGGGGCAAGAGGATTCTTCCAGCAATGAGTTTCATTTTCAGCGGGGGGATACTACACGTACGATAACGGTAACCCTGTCCTCATTCAAAACTGCCGGGGAAGCCCCCAGGCAAAACGACGGGATCTATGAATTGATACTCGTCACGGATATCACGGAACGCAAACGGGCGGAATCGAGGCTGAGAAGAAGTGAAAGCCTGGCTTCGATGACCACGATGGCCGCCGGCGTCGCCCATGAAATCAAAAACCCATTGGCCTCCATCGGCATACACCTACAGTTGCTTCGCAAAGCCTTTGAACGGAAGGGGGAGTTGACTTTGCAGGATTCCGCACGTTACATCGATGTGATCGACGAAGAGATCAACCGGCTGAACGGCATCGTCGTCGATTTCCTCTTCGCGGTACGCCCGATGGATGTACACCTGCGACTTCAGAACATCAACCGTCTGATCGGTGAACTTTGTGACTTCGTCCGACCTGAATATGAGTCCCATGGAATGTCCGTCCTGATGGACCTGGGGTCCATACCGAAGGTCCAGCTCGATGAAAACCTGATGAAACAGGCTTTGCTCAATATCATCAACAACGCCATGGCCGCTATGGACGAGGGCGGTATCCTGACCGTGGTCACACGTCTGGATGGAAACCACGTCATCATCAAGATAGCCGATTCCGGACATGGAATCTCTGAAGAGATGCTCGGTAAGATCTTCGAGCCGTATTTCACCACCAAGGCGACTGGGACCGGGCTTGGACTGACGGTGGTCTATAAGGTTGTCAAGGAGCATGAAGGGGACATCTCCGTCGTCAGCAAGATAGGTGAAGGTACCTGTTTCACTATTTCCCTGCCGGTGCCCAAGGGCGAATGGCTTGCGCTTGAAAATGAAGACAATACGAAAGACATAAAACTGAACGCGGAGGAGATTGACCATGAAGCGGACGATATTGATCGCTGACGATGAAAAGAACATTCGCGAAGGCCTCGCCATGGATCTGGAGCTGGAAGGCTTTGACTGTGTGCTGGCTTCCGACGGACTTGAGGCATGGAATATCATCAACAAGCAGCCGATCGACCTGGTCGTCTCCGACCTGCGTATGCCTGGAATCACTGGAGAAGAGCTTCTGAAACGGATCAGCGGTTCATACCCGATGCTGCCGGTAGTCATCCTGACCGGACATGGTACGATTGAAAGCGCCGTGGACGCCATGCGTGACGGTGCAGTGGATTTCCTGACAAAGCCAGTCAACCTCGACCGGTTGAACATGCTGGTAAAAAGGTCCTTGGCCAATAGAGATCTATATGATCAACATCAACAGCTTCAACAGGAGCTGGATCAGCTGAAGAAACGGACGAAATACGACAGGATCATCGGAAAGAGTCAGAAGATCGTGCGGCTGATGGAGGTCGTCCAACAGATCGCGCCGACCAAAGCCTCCGTTCTGATCACCGGTGAGAGCGGCGTCGGCAAGGAATTGATCGCTGACGCTATACATGATCTCTCTACCCGTGCCGACGGGCCGTTCGTGAAAGTCCACTGCGCGGCCCTGACGGAAAGCCTCTTGGAAAGCGAACTGTTCGGACATGAGAAAGGTTCGTTTACCGGAGCCATCTCACAGAAGAAAGGGCGTTTTGAACTTGCCAACGGCGGAACGATCTTCCTCGATGAAATCGGTGAAATCGACGCCGCGACACAGGTCAAGTTGCTTCGGGTACTCCAGGAGAAACAGTTTGAACGGGTAGGCGGGGAGACTACGATCACCGTCGATGTCCGTGTAGTCAGCGCCACCAACAAAAATTTGCAGGAAGAAATCGCGAAAGGCAATTTTCGTGAAGATCTCTACTACCGATTGAACGTCGTACAGATCGAAGTCCCTCCGTTACGGGAGCGCAAGGAGGACATTGCCTTGCTGATGACCGATTTTCTGGAGACGTTCAGTACGGAGAATGGGAAACAGATCGAAGGGTTCACTAGTCGGGCCAGGAACGCCTTGTACAAATACGATTGGCCGGGAAATATCCGTGAGCTGCGCAACTGTATCGAAAGTTCCGTTGTCATGGCACGAGGAAACATGATCGAACTGGAGGACCTGCCGCCTGTCGTCAGCAGCGCGGAGACGGAAGCTCAGTTGAGCCTGCCGGTAGGAATCACGCTTCAGGAAGCGGAAAAGGAACTGATCGTGAACACGATCGCCCATTGCGGCGGAAACAAAACCAAGGCCGCGGAAGTGCTCGGTATCGGGCGCAAGACCTTGCATCGCAAACTTCAGGAATATCAAATTGACCAAGAATGACATATACGACGTTTTTGATGAAGGCGGAGTGCTGAGCAAAACCTTCAGCACATATGAATATAGAGAGGGGCAGTTGCTGATGTCCGATATGGTCCGGCAAGCCTACGAGGATCATGCGCTTTGCGCTATAGAGGCCGGCACCGGGATCGGCAAATCCTTCGCGTATCTCGTGCCGGCTCTTTTTCACGCTTTGGAAGAACCAGAAGATCGTACAGTCATCGCTACGGCTACGATCAACTTGCAGAAGCAGTTGTTCGAAAAAGATATCCCTCAACTGTTCAAAGCCTTGGGCAAGGAGTGTCCGGTCGCTTTGGTCGTAGGCCGTGGAAACTACTTGTGCCTGCATCGGCTTGAAGAAGTAGTCTCCTCCGCCGCGTTGCTTGCGCAGGACCCTTTGAGCGATATCGGTCGATTGGTCACTTGGGCTCGCTCTACGGTGACTGGCCTGCGTGGAGATTGCAATTGGCGGCTTCCTGGCGATCTTTGGTCGGATGTCTGCTCCGACGCCGATTTCTGCCTTGGATACAAATGTCCGTATGCGAAGGAATGTTTTTTGATGAAGGCGCGGAAGAAGGCCAGCGACGCCCGGATACTGGTAAGCAACCATCACCTTCTGTTCACCGACGCAAGGATGCGCCTTGACGATGAAATGGAATATGATGAGGAAGCGATCTTGCCTCCGTTCCATAGATTGATCATCGATGAGGCCCATAACATCGAGAAGAACGCGACGGACTTTTTCACTGGCGTCTACAGTGGTCGGGAACTGCTTCGTCAGATATCCTATCTCAGCCGTAGGCAGCGTGGAGCGAATAGGAATCTTATCGAGGAACTGGCTCCATACTCCTTGGAACCGGAGCTTGTCGACCGAATATTGGACCAGATCTCCTTGCTTGTGGAGAAGGTCGGTAATTTCGATACCTATCTCTTGGCCTGGATGCAGTCCAAGAATCTCATGTCGGCGTTGATCAAGCCGGAACATCAACGGCTGCTCAATGATTTTTGCCGATTGGCGAAAGAGACTGAAGAGGCCGCGGGACGCCTTGCGGCGAGTTGCGTTCGTTTGCTTGAACATAACAAGGCGCCGGAGGAACTGGAGGGCAGACTCCATGAACTGAGCGTGCATGCGCACCGTATCGACGGTTCGGCGGAAGTCTTGCGCCGATTCATGGACTTTCCCAACTGGGGCGACGACGTACACTGGTTCAATGTCGAAACCTACGGCAAAGGACAGCAACGTGTCGTGGAAGTGCTTATCAGCCCGTTGTCGATCGCTCCAAAACTACAGGAAGCGATATATGAAAAACTGACGACCGTCGTCTGTACCTCAGCGACCTTGGATTTGAACGACGAATTCCGATACTGGTCGGGAAGGGTAGGGCTGCCGTTGCCCAATGGCCGCCCGTTCTTGAAAGCGACCTTTCTCTCCCCCTTCGACTACAAGCATCGGCTGATGTTACTGACGCCGCAGGACGCGCCGGTTTTTACGGAGGCTCAAAGCGAAGCGTTCATCGCCTATGCGAGTGAGACGGTCGGCAATGCGATTCTTTCCGCAGGCGGAGGGTCGCTGATATTGTTTACCTCCTATCAGATGCTCACCATGGTCCGTGAACGGGTAGCCCCTATGCTGGCGCAGCAGAATTTCACATTGCTCGCCCAGGGGGAGGCTGACCGGTTCCAGTTGCTGAAACAGTTCAGGGAGGAAAAGGACAGCGTCCTGTTCGCTACGGATAGTTTCTGGGAGGGGGTGGACGCCCCTGGTGATACCCTCCGGCTGGTCATTATCGTCAAACTCCCGTTCCGCGTTCCCACCGATCCCGTTTTTCGTGCGAGGCAGGAGCTCCTGGATTCCCAAGGGGGCAGCGGGTTCTTTCATCTCGCGTTGCCGGAAGCGACAATGAAACTGAAGCAGGGCTTCGGCCGTCTGATGCGCAATACGATGGATACTGGCGTCGTCCTGATCCTGGACAGCAGGGTCGTCCGCAAAGGCTATGGTATCTACATGTTGAACGCATTGCCGGAAAGCTACCATCCTGAGACGATGACCGCTTCCATTCCAGACAAGATCGAATCGTTTCTGTACGCCTGACGATATTTCTACTGTGTCAAAATGACACTTGTGACCTGAATCTTGTATATTTTGCCACAAAGCGGTTGGATTGGCACTTGGAACGCAGGAGCTTTGTTCCGCATATTTCTCAAGCCGATAAAAAAAGACTGCTTCACTACAACGGAATGTTGTGGAAGCAGCCTTTCATCCAAACTGGATATTCTTGTCGGTCAATCAGTCGATCACCGCAAGAATGTCGCCCATGGAAAGGATCAGGTATTCTTCACCGTCAGCTTTGACGCTGGTTCCGGCGTACTTGTCATGCATGACTTTGTCGCCGACCTTGACTTTGATCGCCTCAGTATCGTCACCGACTGCGATAACAGTCGCGATCTGAGTCTTTTCCTGAGCTGTCTGAGGGATAAAGATCCCGCTGGCGGTCTTCTCCTGAACCTCTTCCATCTTTACCAGTACTCTGTCTGCCAAAGGTCTGATTTTCATATCCATACTCCTTATATATAATTGTTTGTAGCGGAATATCCCCGAGGTCTGACGGGTCAGTTTGTCTCGGTTCCTGGTGTAATATAGTAAAATACCCATTTGTTGGCAAGCCAAAAACGATGAAATAGCCCGTATTGCAGATCGGGGTGTGAAATATTTATACACCATGTGAAAATTTTTCAAAAAACATTTGTCATATCTATTCCGAATGCGTATATTTCAGTCGTGATGACGGAGTGCGTCGTACAGGAGATATACCGATGATAACAGACAAAGCACTGACAATATATTCCGAGCAACAGGCTGTGTGTCCAGGAGCCTCGCTCACCGATCTTGGAAAGTGGTTCTATCGTTTGGGTAATACATTTTCCAAGCTTGGTGATATCGAGAAGGCCATTCGTTGCTGGAATGATGCGTTTCTTGTTAGAGGGGAAGACTTTGCAAGAGATTGCAATGGTGAGTGGAAGAGATTCCATGATATACAGTTCGCCATTTATGTACTGGGCAAGAAACGTTTGTGCGTCAGTTTGTCCGAGGGCGACATGGTCCATGACATGATCCGCATGAAATGGGATGAACTACAGGAGGCGATCGAGGCTTCTGAGTTCCCGTTTGTTCCCGATGACAGATGTGCATGGTACCGTACCATTGAAATCGACTTCCCATGGGAGCTCGATATGGAGGAGGTCGCTGCGGTCGTGATCCAGGCTGCGTTCGATGGGACACAACGACCCGCCGCATGTGGCGTTTCTCCGCTTAATTTGCTGAAAAGTGTCAATTTGACCCGTTAATCCACCTGTTTGCGGGGCCTGTGTCAATTTGACCCGGAATTCCCTTGTTTTATACCGAAAAAAAGCATAGAAAAAAGTCATCAATTGTTGGTGGCTTTTTTTTGTTTACAAATAATTGTTGATACTTAAAGGAGATATTGTCTAAACAAAAACCATGGTTTGTTTAGATTGGCATGAATATTGCTTGTATGTAGATGTCCCAAGGAGGATTATACAATGTCCAAACAACAGACAATGCTGAACAATGCCAATGAGAACGATTTGTACGAAGATGCCAACATCCTTTCCATGTATTTGAAAGAAATCAATAGAATCCCGATGTTGACTCGGGAAGAAGAATACAGGCTTTCAAAGCTTGCGATCCAAGGCAATGAGTTTGCTCGGACCCGCATGATCGAGGCGAACCTTCGTTTCGTCGTGAATATCGCGAAAAAATATCAGAATCAGGGTCTTCCTCTGATCGACCTCATCAACGAAGGAAACATCGGGTTGATGAACGCTTTGGAGAAGTTTGATCCGGACAAGGGATATCACTTCATTTCTTACGCGGTGTGGTGGATTCGTCAGGCCATTCTTAAGGCGATCTGCGAGAAAAGCCGCACAGTACGTCTCCCCTTGAACAGAGCGAACGAACTGATGCAGATACAGAAGGCTCAGAAAGAGCTGATGCATGAAAACGGTGAAGAGCCGAGCATGGAAGAGATCGGAGCGCTGACGCAGCTGGATCCCTCGCATGTCGCCGACCTGATCGCCATCAGCAAGGAGATGATCAGTCTTGACGCCCCCGTCTATAGCGACAGCGGCAACAGCAATGTCGGAGACTTTATCGAAGACGGCTCCCAGGGCCCCGATGATCTGCTGATGGACCGTTCCTTGAAAGAGGATATCAACCAGGTACTCGCCACGCTGAGCGACAAGGAGCGTGAGATCATCGAGCTCCGCTATGGTCTGAACGGACAGAACCCGATGTCACTCAAGGAGATCGGCGAGCTATACAACCTGACGAAGGAACGTATCAGACAGATTGAGAAGAAGGCTATTGAGCGGATGAAGCATCCTTCCCGTTCTAAGCTGCTTGAAAGTTATACAGCATAAGCGAAACACATATATTCACTCGTCCGATGACAGGGAGGTTCCGTTGCAGGAGCTTCCCTGTTTGTTTGTAGATCCACTTTTGCATGGATTCTCACGGTAGCTATTGTGGAAATGAGAGCGGCTTTGGGTCAGCAAGGGTCGACAGAGTCGCTTTTACGGCACCGGCTGCATGGATGCGCACCACTTCGTTTTCGTCATGTTCAGCCATGTACCGCAATTTTTCAATATAGGGCAGTACCATCTCCGGCAAGTGCTTTCCCATTACCCGGAATATCTCCGGGGCCTCTATCCGTACCCGTTCGGCTTGGTCTTCCAGCAATGCAATGAACAAGTCCATCTTGGATGAAAATGCTTCCGGGAAGTTGGAGGTGATATTCTCGGCGGCCCAAATGAAGTTCATTCTGACAAGAGGGGCATCGTCCATAGCCTTTTTCAGTAGACTGCCCATGTATGGCTCTATGCTCCCATAGCGACTTCTGCCGATCCTTCCCAATGCCCCGACGGCCCGTTCCCGTATCTTTGCGTCTGCGTCGAACAGCATATCGGCTATCCGCTTCACAAACGGCTGGATTTCCTGTGGGAACAGCAACCCCATCTCTCCCAGCAGCCAGAGCGCCTTCGACTGTATCTTTGCGGAGGGATGGCCCAACAGCATGGCGACGCATGGCAACTGTGAGTTCCAGTTGCTTCTGTCCTTTGAAAGAGAGGATAGCGTAGCGTATATTTCTGTATCAGTCATATTCTGGCAAAAGCAAAAAGAGAAGCACCAAGCCGACCCTCTCTGCATCATTCCAGAGTATATACCATGATTCCGAATCCTTTGCCATGACGCCCCATGGAGATCGCTTTGATCTGGAGGGACGGAGCAAAGTGATACGCCGGGATTTTTGGGAAATGGATTGAAACGATGTTTCAAAAACGGAAGTCGATAATTATAGGTTAAATAAAAACTTGTGATTTTGGACAATCTTACGTAATTCTTTCACTCAGAGTATTTTTTAACATTGACAGGTGGGATTTTTTTGTCTACATTGCTTCGGTAAGCGACACAAAAGAACCACAATTCGGAGGATAATCAATGCCTGCAAAATCAACGAAGTATGTTTACTTCTTTGGGGATGGGAAAGCTGAAGGAACAGCTAAGATGAAAGATTTGCTCGGAGGAAAAGGGGCGAATCTCGCGGATATGACTTCAATAGGTCTGCCGGTCCCTCCTGGCTTCACGATTAGTACCGAGGCCTGCGCATATTTCAGCGCGAACGCCGGAGCCTATCCGGAAGGGCTTCGCGATGAAGTTTTGGCCAATCTCGCCAAATTGGAGAAAGTCATGGGCGCCAAGCTCGGTGATGCGAAGAACCCTTTGCTCGTCTCCGTCCGTTCCGGTGCCGCCCAGTCCATGCCCGGTATGATGGATACGGTCCTCAACCTCGGCTTGAATCCTGAATCAGTCAAAGGTTTGATCGAGAAGACCGGCAATGAACGTTTCGCTTGGGATAGCTACCGTCGTTTCATGCAGATGTTCGGTGATGTCGTCATGGATGTCCCGCACCATGAGTTCGAAAGTGCCTTGCAGGACGTAAAAGACGAAAAGCACAAGGAATTCGATACCGAACTGGATATTGAGGATCTGAAGGAAGTCATAGCCAGATATTCCCGTATATATCGCCGTTTCACCCATGAGGACTTCCCGGTTGATCCTCTGGACCAGCTTTTCAAGGCGATTGACGCGGTATTCCGCTCCTGGAACAACGAACGTGCGAACAAGTACCGCCAGATGAATGATATCCGCGGCTTGCTTGGAACCGCCGTCAACGTGCAGAGCATGGTTTTCGGCAATATGGGGCAGACCAGTGGTACCGGTGTCGCTTTCACCAGAGACCCCTCGACGGGTGAGAACCGTTTCTACGGCGAATACCTGATGAACGCCCAGGGCGAGGATGTTGTCGCCGGTATCCGTACACCTCAGACGATCGATACCTTGAAGGCTGTGAATCCTGAAGTGTTCGAGCAGTTGGTCGGTATCCGTGATCGTCTTGAGAAACATTATCATGACATGCAGGACCTCGAATTCACCATCCAGGAAGGCAAGCTGTACATGCTTCAGACCAGAAATGGCAAGAGAACCATCTTCAGTTGGTTGAGAAGCCAGGTGGAAATGGTCGAGGAAGGGTTGATCGACAAGGAGACGGCGGTCAGCAGAGTCCCCGCCGGTGAGTTCGGCAAGCTTTTCGCTCCGATCCTTGATCTGAAGATTATCCGTGACCAGAACCTGAAGGAGATTACCCGAGGTCTGAACGCCAGCCCCGGTGGTGCTTGCGGACAGGTCTATTTCACCGCCACGAAGGCTGAAGAGATGGCTGCGGAAGGGAAGGATGTCATTCTGGTGAGAACCGAGACCAGTCCCGAGGATATCGGTGGTATGGCGGTGGCCCGTGGTGTCGTCACTTGTCGTGGCGGTATGACCAGTCATGCCGCCGTCGTGGCGAGAGGCATGGGCTGTCCTTGTGTCTCCGGTGCCGGTGATATCATCGTCTATGAATCGAAGAAATACCTTGAAGTGAACGGAACCAAGATCTGTGAAGGCGACTACATGTCGATCGATGGATTCACCGGAGCTGTCTACGCTACCAAGATCCCTGTCAAGCCTTCCGAGATCGTACAGGTTCTCAATGGACACATGGCTGAAAGTGAATCTTCTTTATTCCAGGACTACAAGACTTTCATGGGCTATGTGAATGAGCTCAAGACCATGGGTGTCCGTACCAACGCCGATACTCCTACCGATACCAAGATGGCGATCATGCTTGGCGCGGAAGGCATCGGACTATGCCGGACCGAACACATGTTCTTCGGTGGTGACCGCATCGTCAGCGTCAGAAAGATGATTCTCGCCAACAATACCCGTGAACGTGAAGCTGCTCTCTCTGAGCTGTTGCCGATGCAGCGTGGTGACTTTGAAGAAATCTTCTCCGCGTTGAACGGTCTTCCCGCTACGATCCGTCTGTTGGATCCGCCTTTGCATGAATTCCTGCCGAACGACCATACGAGCCGCCATGAGATGGCCTTGCAGCTTGGCATCTCCGTCGAGGAGATCGCTCAGAAGATCAGTCAGTTGCACGAGTTCAACCCGATGCTCGGTTTCCGTGGTTGCCGTCTGGCGATCGTCTATCCAGAGATCCTCCACATGCAGGTTCGCGCGATCATCGAAGCGGCCATCAATGTGAAGCGAAAGGGGATCGCTGTGCATCCCGAGATCATGATTCCATTGGTAGGCAACTACAAGGAATTCAATTTCTGCAAGAAGCATGCCGTCGATACGATCAACAATGTATTCGCGGAGCAGGGCCTCCACATCGAGTACAAGATCGGTACGATGATCGAGGTTCCCAGAGCCGCGATCACCGCGGATGAGATCGCCCGTGAGGCCGAGTTCTTCAGCTTCGGTACCAATGACTTGACCCAGATGACCTGTGGATTCTCCCGTGATGACGCCGCTTCCTTCCTCGGTCACTATGTCAATGATACCGACAAGCAATTCTACGACTACGATCCGTTTGCTACGATTGATATCGATGGTGTCGGCAAGATGGTTGAGATGGCCGCGAAACTCGGTCGTTCCGTCCGTCCTGACATCAAGCTCGGCATTTGTGGAGAGCATGGTGGTGATCCGAAGACGATCGCATTCTGTCAGCAGGTGGGCTTGAACTACGTTTCCTGTTCTCCGTTCAGAGTGCCTATCGCCCGGTTGTCCGCTGCGCAGGCCGCTATCGATTCAAAGAAATAACGACCGGTCCGTCTAACGGAAGCATTTGGGACGTCTGATAGCCGAAAGGTTGTCGGACGTCTTTTTTTCTCTCTAGCATTAACCCTACAGTGGCCCTACATTAACCACAGGCTGGCGAGTGTGGGCTTTGTGCGACGTAAACGAGACGTAGAGGAGACGTAATAAAAAAGACACCACAGGTTGTCTGCGGTGCCTTCCATTGAGAGCCAAAGCTGGGAATTGAACCCAGGACCTGCTCATTACGAGTGAGCTGCTCTACCTCTGAGCCACTTTGGCGTGTTCTAGCGAACGAACAAAATCTAGCTGATTTTTGACTGAATTGCAAGAGTCGTCGGCAAATTTACCGATGAAACTGCAACTTGACCAACTGACTACATAACGCTACCCTATAGATAGTGGTTGTAATGCCATCTTTTACGATAGACGAGGAGAACATATCCTGGAAAAACGATCAAAAACCTTGATACAGTTCAATGCCGTTCCTCAGGAATGCATGGTCATGCTGAACGCCAGACTGCCGAAGACGACACCTGTCGTGGGCCCGAGCTGGGTTCCTGAAGTCGCGCAGTTTCTCATAGATGTAGCCCCCGGCATGCTGGAGTTCGGAGAGTCCCTGGAAGAACTCTTCCCCATCTTGCTGGACGATGATTTTTCATCAGATGATTCCTTTGAAAACTTCTAAAGGTCGATATAATGGTTGTACTTGGTATTGAGACATCCTGTGACGAATGTTCCGCCTCGGTCGTTCGAGACGGACATGATATCTTGAGCAATGTGATCGCCACACAGATAGAGCTGCATAAGCCCTATGAGGGGGTCGTGCCCGAAATCGCCAGCCGTCTCCATACGGAATGGATCGCGCAGGTCGTCGCCGCGGCCGTCTCACAGGCCCATATGACACTTTCTGATATCGACGCGATAGCGGTCACCAGCAGGCCCGGACTGCTGGGCAGTCTGCTGGTCGGTTTGAATTTCGCGAAAGCCCTGGCGGCGACACTTGATGTTCCTTTTATTGGGATCGACCATATCAGAGCACATCTGTATGCTTCCCAGATCGAGCAGCCACTCGAATACCCGTACCTTGGCGTATTGGTTTCAGGCGGCCATACTGTGATCTGCAAGGTGAACGGCTACGATGAAATCGATGTCCTGGGAACGACGATAGATGATGCCATCGGTGAAGCGTTCGACAAAGTCGCGAAACACTATAGCCTGGGATATCCAGGAGGAGTGGTCATTGACAAACTGTCGAAGGCGGGCAACCCGACGGCGTTTCTGTTCCCTGGCCCGACATTGCAGAAAGGTGAACATCCCTACGATATGAGCTATAGCGGGCTCAAGACCGCGGTCATCAATCAACTGGATAAGTTCTGGGATGGAAAGAGCGAGAAATCCCCTGAGAACATCGCGGCCAGTTTCCAACGATGCGCCGTGGGACTGTTGATGCGCAGGGTCAGGCTGGCGCTTGAGGATACCGGGCTCACAAGACTTTCTGCTGGCGGAGGTGTCGCCGCGAATTCATTGTTGCGTAGCGAACTGAAGAACTTGGAGCATCATGGCATCTCCGTCTCCTTTCCTTCGCTCAAGCTGTGTACGGACAATGGTGCCATGGTAGCGGGACTTGGATATCGTTACCTTTCCGAAGGAATCCATAGCCCCTACGATCTGAATGCGTCCGCCAGAGTGACCGCGTTTAAAAAATCATACCCTTGAAGACAGTTTTTGGAGGAAAGAAGATGAAACCGTACGATTTGGACAAAGTGATCAGAAAGATTTCAGGATTTCCCCATGAGGGTATCCTGTTCTATGATATCACCGGCATCACCGCCGTACCCGAGGCGTATGCCTGGTGTATCGACAAGATGGTGGATCTGTACAAGGACAAGAACCTCACCTCCGTCGCCTGTATCGAAGCCCGTGGTTTCATTTTCGCTGCCCCGTTCGCTTATAAAATGGGGATTCCTCTCGTTCTGATTCGCAAGAAAGGCAAACACCCCGGCAAGACCAGGGAAAAAAGCTATGCGTTGGAGTACGGCACGGATACGATCGCCGTTCAGGAGATCGATGTGAACGCCGGAGACCGTGTGCTGTTGGTCGATGACTTGATCGCGACCGGCGGTACTTTGCGTGCGGCCGCCGACCTGTTGGAAGAATGTGGCGCGACCGTCACCGGCGTATTCGGTGTGATCGGGCTTCCGTTCTTGCAGTATGAGAAAGTGTTGGCTCCATATGAGATCAACGTCTTGCAGACCTATGATGGCGAGTAGGGGAGTCTGATCCCGTACCAGGAGGTTTCGGTGGGAGAGTGGTTTTTCGCTCCCGAATTTGTTGCGCTCGGTGTCTTTGCCGTCCTTTTGTTCTATATGCGCGGTAGTTACTCCGTGGTGATTCAGCATACCCGCGCCTTTTACACGACCCTGTGGGTCTGTGCGTTGACCATTTCGACGAACATCGTCTCGATGTATTGCATCATCTATGCAGAATGGATCCCGCTTTGGCTAGCCGATCTGTTCCAACTGCTGTATTTTGCCGTTACCCCCACGATGGCGGCTACGATCGTCTCTTACATTCTGCTCCAGGTTCGGGATGAATTCCAGGACAAACGGATATTTACGTTCGTATACGTTCTGTTTGGCCTGACGCTTGCCGTCAATCTTGTCATCACGCTCATTACTCCCTTCACAGGACTCCTGTATCATTTCGATGAACAGTTGAACTATATACGCGGACCGTTCAATTTCCTGACGATGGGCTTGTCGTTTTTCTATGTATTCAGCGGCATCGTCGTTTGCGTGATCCGGCGAAAGTTCATCAGCCCCCAACTTCTCAGGGTTTTGAAGTGGTTCCCCATTCTGGCTATTGTGATCATGGGTATCCAGAGCGTGTTCCTGAATATTCAGCTCGCGGGCACCGCAGCCATGTACTGTTGTCTTGTCTGCTATCTGAATTTCCAGTCATCAAAACTGACCACCGACTCCCTGACCTTATGCGGGAACCGTCTCGTGTTCCTGAACTCCCTTGAGTACTATATGAAGCATGGGCAGGCGTTGACCGTCATCGCCATCAATATCCGTCAGTTCAAGAAGATAAATGAAGAACTCGGTACTCTTGCAGGCGACCATCTGTTGCGACAGATTGGAGATGCCTTGAGAAATCTTCCTTATTCCGGAGAGGTGTTCAGAATCGGCGGCGACAAGTTCGCGTTGATCTATCAGCCTTCAAAGCATGGATCCATGGCGGATCTCATGAAAAGTCTGACCGCTCTCTTCTCCATGACTTGGTCAATTGACAATGTTGAGATAAGTCTGGAAGCCGATCTGGTATCCTTGATGTGTCCTCAGGTCGCCAGCGACCCGGATGAGATACTCTCATTCCTGGAATATGCGTTGGCCTTGCCCCCGGAAACGACCGGTGAGAACGATATCCCTGCGCAAGTCGAGACCCGAATCTGCGATATGCGGATGCGAAACAGAATGTTGCGCAGGGAGGAGGTCGTCGCATTGTTGAGGAAAGCCGTGGTCGAAGGTGGTTTCTACTATGTCTATCAACCGATCCTTGACATAGACGGCACCCATATCAGGGCCGCTGAATGTCTGTTGCGGCTACAGGACCCGAGAACAAAATCCTCGATCTCTCCTGGTGAGTTCATCCCCTATGCCGAATCCGCGGGCTTGATTCCCCAGATCGGACTGAAAGTCTTCGAGAATGTATGCAAGTTCCTCCATCAATGTGATGCGCGGGAGATTGAGAGTCCGCCGATTTCCGTCAATTTTTCCACAAGACAGTTCTACAATGACTCCATGGTGGATCATATCAAGACGCTCCTCAGACGTTGGAACGTCAATCCGTCGAAAATAAAGATCGAGGTCACAGAAAGTACCTTTATCGCCAACTTCTACAAAGTTGAGTCTGTCATGTCGCAACTTATTGCATTGGGGATAGGATTCTATCTTGATGATTTCGGAACCGGCTACGCCAGTTTCGCCAGCATGATGTCCTTGCCGTTCGAATGCATCAAGTTCGACCAGTCGATTCTCTCCAATTCCCAGAAGAACCATCGAATTCATGAAATGCTCGGCTACCTGGTGGAGGGATTCGCCCATCTCGGGACACGCGTGGTCGTAGAGGGTGTGGAGACGTCGCAGCAGATAGAATACCTGCGGGATCTCAATGTCAAGTATGTCCAGGGATTCTACTATTCCCGACCGTTGCCGGAATCGGCTTTCTTTGAATCTTTGGCTGAAACGGATGATAATCAGCGACGATGGCGGATCACCGGGAAAAGCTGATTATCCATGCCGCCCAAGTTTTTTTGGTCGCTCCCCTTGACAAAAACAACCTGTTTCTGTATTCTTCGACAGGATTTTGCAATTGGGATGTAGTGTAATGGTAACACTGCAGATTCTGGTTCTGCCTTTGGGGGTTCGAATCCCTCCATCCCAGTCAACGATTCGGTCCCTTCGTCTAACGGTTAGGACGGGAGATTCTCAGTCTCTAAATAGCGGTTCGATTCCGCTAGGGACTAAACCGGAGGCAGCCTTGCTAGGCTGCCTTTTTTTTGCGATACTGATACATGGCCCGGCAATCGGCAAGGAGCAATGATAAATGATTAATGCATCGAATATTTCACTCTCATATGGAACCCAAGTTCTTTTCAAGGAAGTCAACATCAAGTTCACTCCCGGCAACTGCTATGGCGTCATCGGTGCCAACGGTGCGGGTAAATCGACATTCCTGAAGATCCTGTCCGGTGAAATCGAGTCTGATACCGGTGAAATCATCATCACTCCCGGAGAACGCATGGCGGTATTGCGACAGGATCACTTCGCTTTCAATACCTATACGGTCATGGAGACCGTCATCATGGGATATGAACATCTGTACAAGGTGATGCAGGAGCGTGACGCCATCTATGCCAAAGAGGATTTCACTGAGGAGGACGGCATCCGTGCCGCCGATCTGGAAGGTGAGTTCGCTGAACTGGGCGGCTGGGAAGCGGAAGCGGAAGCCGGCCAGATGCTCGACGGACTTGGTATCCCCGTGGCATTGCATACCAAGATGATGAGCGACGTAGAAGACAATATCAAGGTTCGTGTCCTGCTGGCGCAGGCTTTGTTCGGCAATCCTGATATCCTGCTGTTGGACGAACCGACCAACCACCTCGATCTTGAATCGATCCATTGGCTTGAAGATTTCCTTGAGAACTTCAACAACACGGTCATCGTCGTATCCCACGACAGACACTTCCTCAATACCGTCTGTACCCATATCGCCGACATCGACTTCGGGAGAATCCAGATGTACGTCGGCAACTACGATTTCTGGTATCTCTCCAGTCAGCTCGCCGCTAAGCAGATGAAGGACGAAAAGAAGCGCCGCGAGGAGAAGATCGCCGAGCTGAAGGAATTCATCCAGCGGTTCTCCAGCAACGTGGCAAAGGCCCGTCAGGCGACCAGCCGCAAGAAACTGATCGACAAGCTGACCATTGATGACATCAAGCCGTCGTCACGCAGATTCCCCTATGTGGCTTTCAAGCCTGCCAGGGAGCCTGGACGCAATATCCTTGAGATCAAGAACCTCACCAAGACGATAGACGGGGAGAAGGTCCTTGACGACTTGACGCTGATGGTCAACAACGGGGACAAGATCGCGTTCGTTGGTCCGAACCACTACGCGAAGACCGTTTTGTTCCAGATCCTCGCTGGACAGATGGAACCGGACGACGGTACCTTCACCTGGGGGGTCACGACAAGCTTCTCCTATTTCCCGAAAGACAACTCCTTCATGTTCGAAGAAGATCTCTCCATCACCGATTGGCTCCGCCAGTATTCGGAGGAGAAGGACGATACCTATGTCCGCTCCTTCCTTGGTCGGATGCTGTTCTCCGGCGATGAAGCGTTGAAGAGCTGCAAGGTCCTTTCCGGAGGTGAAAAGGTCCGTTGCGTCCTGTCCAAGATGATGTTGGAACAGACGAATGTGCTGATCTTCGATGAGCCGACGAGTCATCTTGACCTGGAATCCATTTCCGCCCTGAACAACGGTTTGATAGATTTCTCAGGTATCCTGTTGTTCAACAGTCATGACCATCAGTTCGTCGATACGATCGCCAACAGGATCATTGAGTTCACTCCGAACGGTGTCATCGACAGGATGATGAAGTTCGAGGAATATCTTTCCGATGCCGGTGTACGTGCGTTGCGAGACGAGATGTACGCAGGCAAGCATCAGGCTCTCGCTCTGTAGCGGGTGCTGAGAGGCGAGGAGACTGAACATGCTGTTTGTCGTTGATATCGGTAACACCAATACCGTCCTGGCCATCCATGATGGTCGGAAATGGGTTGAGCATTGGCGGATCTACAGCGATCAGAAGAAGACGAGCGATGAATATTTCGTCGTGCTCGAAAGTCTGTTCACACATGCGGGGCTCCATGCGGTGGATGTCGACCGTGCCGCGATCAGCTCAGTCGTCCCGAACCTCTCCCGTTCGTTGCAGAAAAACACCAATCGGCTTTTCAATGTCGAACCGTTGATGGTTTCGCACGATATCATCACAGGTCTCGACAGATCCTCGATTCCCCCGGAGCTGGGTTCCGACCTTCTCTGCAATCTTGCCCAGGCGCATCACAAGTATCCTGATCAGGCCTGCATGGTCGTCGATTTCGGTACGGCTTTGACCCACAGCACCGTGGACAGGGATGGAAAAGTGCTTGGAGTTGCTATCGCCCCTGGCCTAGTCACAGCGGTAAACGCCCTATACGGCAACACAGCACAGTTGCCCCAGGTCGAACTGAAGATTCCGGAAACGATTCTCGGACGCGATTCCGTCCGGTCCATCCGTGCCGGTATCATGCACGGCTATGCGGGGATGGTCAGCTCCATCATCGAGAAGACGGAAGCGGAGATAGGGGAGCGATTGAAGATCATCGCCACCGGCGGACTTTCAGCGACAATCTCTCCGTTGATTCCCCGTATCGAAGAGATCACACCCATGCATACCTTGGATGGACTGAGGCTTCTCGCGGACTTGAACTAGCTTCCGATTACCAGAAAACAACAAACCTCCTGGAAAACGACCGGGAGGTTTTCAATTTGTCAACGATCGTGAAGGATCTAGAAACAGAAGCGGCCTTTCTTCATGAGAGGAACTTCCTTGCCATCGGCACAGAGCGCCACGATATCGGTTTCATCTGAACCGACCATGAAGTCTGTATGGTTGAGGCTGGTATTGCAACCGAACTGATGCAACTGCTCATCGGAGATAAGCGATTCCCCGTTGTTCAGGCAGATCGGATAGCCTTTTCCCAACGCAAGGTGGCAGGAGGCGTTTTCATCGAGCAGAATGGAGTTGAAGATTTTCCTGCTCCGGGCGATCGGACTGGTTTCGTCTACCATGGCGCATTCTCCAAGCCGGGCGGAACCTTCATCTATCTGTAAGAATTTTTCCATGACTTCGATTCCCGTCTTCGCAGTACAGTCGATCACTTGTCCTTTTCGGAAGGTGAACTGTACGGATTCCGTCATCGTGTTCATGACTGGAACCGGGCGTGTGGTCGTGACGTAGCCCTCTACATCATACATGTCTGGAACCGTAAAGATCTCTTCGGTGGGGATGTTCGGGAAGAACGGACGGCCGTCGGGCAGTTCTTTTGAACCTCCCGCCCATACGTGTTCAGGACGGAAACCGATCTCCAGATCCGTGATCGGACTTTTGAAGTGGAGACGGCGGATCCCAAGGCTGTTCAACTTGGCGACACGGCCTTTGACCATGGCATCCTGTTCCTCCCATGCTTTGCACGGGTCAGGGGTGTCAAGCCGCAGGATTGGTACCAGTTCTTTCCACATGTCGTCTTCCGTGGCGTTCTCACCCAGGACCTGCTTCGCCCAGCGCGGACCTGCGGCGCAGATGACGCACCAGGAGAGCTGGTGACGCATGCGTTTGTTCATGATGGTGCTATGCTCAATGCTTGAAGCCAGTTGATACGGGGCGTAGTTGTCGGCGTTGAATGGTGCATGGTCGAGTCTGTCTTCAGTATTGTCTATGCGGATGAACGCCCAGTCCTCGCTGATCATCTCGTAGTCGATCATCCGGCCATAGGCGGGGGCGCACCGCACCAGTGACTCGTCCTGTGCGTCGAGCCGTGCGGCAAGAATGTCGAGGTCATCCAACATGATTTCCACATGCAGGGCTCCTAGTCGATAAGCGGCTTTCGCGAGTTCCCTGGCGAACTGGTATGTGCCGGGGCCGGTCTTGATCATGACGCATTGCCCCTTGTACAGATTCAATCCCTTGGTCAGAACGAGTTTCGTGTACCCGTCGATATGTTTCTGGTCCATGTCTGCTCCTTTGTCCATCAGTCGATGAAGACTCCATGCTCCATCAGTGGTATTTCTTTGTTGTCAGAGGTAATGGCGGTCACGACAAGCCCTTCGTCGCCGATCGGGCAGTCGCAGACGACATTGGAGATATTGAAAGCTGTCAGTGTCTGGAGTTTCTCCTCGTCCTCGATTCCCGAAGCGGGATTAAGGCATGAAAGGTTTGAAGCCCCGAAACGAATCCTGGAGGTTCTGTGCCGGTCGAGAAGGGCGACTCCGTAGTGCGTCGCCGCCCGCGAGACAGCCGTATTCTCATCCGCAAGAGCCAGCTCCCCGATACGCCGGGCACCGGAGTCGATCGAGAAGAAAGCGTCAAGGAGATGCTGGCCGTGCTCCGCACTCCATGAGACGACTTCGCCTTTGTGTACCGTGAACGTCGCACCGACCACCTGTTCGCCGAAGAGCGTGATCGGGCGGGTCGAGCTCACAGTTCCCTCGGCGGAATCTCTGTCCGTGGCGATGTAGAGCTCTTCCAAGGGGAGGCTCGGGAGGAACGATCTGCCGTTGGGCAAGGTCTGCAAGCCTCCTTCCCAATGAGCGTCTTTGGCAATGCCTATGGTGAGATCGATTCCCCCGGTCTGGAACCGGAGTCGGCTGATATGGAGCGATTCAAGGAGTTTCTTGCGATAATGGAGCAACTGGATCTGGTTTTCCCATGCTTTCTCCGTCTGTTCGTCATCAAGCTTCCAGATATCCTGAAGAATGTTCCAAAGGGCGTCCTCGTGGTTGTCCTCCCCGAGCAGGTATTTCGTCCAGTTCGGGCCGGGTACGTGGACTACAGCCCAAGGGACGGCTATCCGTCGGTCGAAGATAAGGGGTTCTGCGAGATGTTCATGACGTTGGAGTTCCACAAGGTCGGCGCAGGCTGTCGCGAGATCGTCCGGTTCACTCCATTCCCTGTTTTCCGTATCAACGATCCTGATCATAGCGGCTCCGGTCGGCTGCGGGCGCAGGACGTCGTGTTCAACCGGTTCGACAGGGATCACGCCCTGGGGCTGTCCCTGTTGCATGACGACGATGTTGACAGGTTGCATCGTCATCTCGCTTGCCATCGCCGCCAAGGTTTTTGCGAAAGGGAGGGCGGTTTCCTCCGTATTGATCGACAAGGCGTCGCCTTCCTGTATCCGTACCATCGTCTCCAGAATCAGACGTGCGTATCTATGTTGTAAATCTTCCATGCATCCTCCGTGAAAGCCTGTATATGATACATCAACATCGCCTCGATTGGAATCACTGCCGGAGGCTTCCGTATGATTGCAGGTGGGAATGGATACAAAAAAACCTCGTATGTTTCCATACGAGGTCCTCTAGAAGCGCCCGGCGGGAGTCGAACCCGTTTCTTCAGCTTGGAAGGCTGAGGTAATACCATTATACGACAGGCGCGTATCGTCATTCGACGTGTGATAGATATATAGAAATCCAGCCGAAAGGTCAAGCCCTAGCACAAGAAAAAGTTCTCTCCAGACGTGTCTACCGTTGACACGCAACGATAGTTGCCTGTTTAATGGACGATACATGAATCATCATCCACATGGGATGGATTTGAATTTTGACATACGAGGGTAATAGCGATGGGACAGCGTGGAGAAGTCTATTCAACAAGACTGGTGAAGAACGACAGAACGTATTTTTTCAATGTAAAGGAAAATATCTATGGGGACATGTTCCTCAATCTCGTTGAGAGCAAGGGGACGCCCGACGCAGAACGGTACATCCGTCAGTCGATCGTCGTCTATCAGGAGGATCTGGGGGAGTTCGTCCATGAATTCCAGAAATCCCTTGACTTCATCAAGCAGCATGCGAAGAAAAAAGAGGACTAAGGTCCACGGTATGATCATCAAAAGGACATCGGTATATTCGATGTCCTTTTTTGTATACGCAGTAACCCATAGGAATCTATTTCTGCTAGCTGACAATAAATGGATATAGTATCTACACTGACCCCGTCGAAATGAAGAAGAGAAAGACCCTGTGCAGAACAACCTTTGCTTATTTGCAGGATACTGCCCAAAGGGGAAGTCCGTCGCCCTGACACGGCCGTGGTGTGTAGCCTAGTCTATTAGGAGTTATGTTGTCGTTCTATATCACTTCTCAAGTTTAGGTCTCTCCACAGTCCTCTGGCCATGTATAATCACGAATCTCTGGCTGGCTTCCCGATGTTACATTTTCACGCATCGGACCGAATCTCATTTGTTTATGCTCTCATAGTAACCGCATTCTCCAATTTCTACCTCTACGTATTCATTCTGAGACAGCATTTGGAAAGGTTAAAGGCTCTTGTCGTGCGCTTGTGCTACTGCTTGCATCTTCTTGTTGGCTTTATATTCTCATTCGTCGCTTTTTCTGTATTGCTGCCACTTATTGCCACTTTTAATACTCTATTTGCTAATCTGACTGATATGGATTATAATTAAAAGAAGTGTTTCGATTGGAGAGTTTCTATATGGAAAAGTTAAAGTACATAGTTGAGGATAGCACAATTGCAGAACTTTTGGGTGTCCAAAACTTCACAAACGAGGATTCTGCTGTTCTAGAACTTGTGAAGAACGCATATGATGCCCGTGCCAAAAATGCACTAATATCCTTCAATGCAAATACGTTGACCATCTGTGACGATGGAATAGGAATGGATAAAAGTACCATACTTAAAAACTGGATGCATGTAGGAAAAAGTGATAAGGGATACAGTCTTTTTGATTCAGAAGGGACTGATGAACGTGTTTTGGCTGGGTCAAAAGGAATTGGCCGTTTTGCATTAGCTCGGTTAGGCTCATCGGTTACCATATACAGTGTCAAACGGGATGCTGTTCCTGTTAAATGGACTACTAATTGGAATGAAAGCATTTTGGATGATTGGGATAATTCTGAAAATATGCCTTCTGGCACAAAAATTGAAATTGCTTTATTACGCGACAAATGGACGGAACGACGTATAATAAGTCTGATCGAATATTTATCAATAACTTGTCTCGATAACAGAATGTCAATTCAGGTTGAACCTAATTTTGGGCACACAGTTTTTCGGTATTATGAGACACCAAAACTAGGGAAAAACTGTACTAGCAAAATTAAGCTGCGGTATGATAGTGCAAATAAAAAACTTTATTATGAATTAAAGGGTGATGAATTTCTTTCAGAAGCTACAAAATATTGTCCCGGCAAAAATCTAACATATTATGAAAATGAAGTATTGATAGCCGATGAATTGGTCGGCGATACTTCGATAGATCTTTCGGGTGTTGAGCTTGAAAGCTATTTGTTATCTTTAGGTGATTTTTCGTCAGAATTATATTTCTCCTTAAAATCAAGCACTACTAAAGATTGCGAAAGATTTTTGTATAAGTATTCATCCTTACCTAACAGATATGACAACGGGGTAGTCCTATACCGCAATGCTTTCAGTATATCATCATTTGACGGAGAAAGAGATTGGTTGGAGTTTGGTAAGCGGTCAAGACGCTCTCCAGCTGCTGCTACACATGAAACAGGTTCTTGGCGTGTCCGAGAAAATCAGATATCGGGAAAAGTGGTTATTGATAAAAAAGAAAATAGGTATCTGCGCGATTTATCTAATAGGCAGGGGTTAGAGGAGAACATATATTACAAATTATTTGTACGAATAATTATTATTGGTATATCAGCGTTTGAGCGATACCGACAGTCAATTATTAGGCTTATCGACAAAAAAAACAAGCTGCCCAAGCTTCCAAAAACAACTTTAATTAACCAAATATTACAAAACCCCGACAAGGCTGCAGCCTTGTCGTCAGAAGATGCAAAAGTCCTTGTACAAGAGCTAGAGATTGTCAAAACAGAGACAGAAACTTATCAGCAAGAAAAAAAGACCACTGAAGAAAAATATAGATATGATGTTAGAATTCTAAATGTCTTAGCTACCTCGGGGCTAAAAGCAGCTTCTATTGCACATGAAATGAAGAATGACCGAAATAGCGTTAGCGTAAACTACGACTTTATTGTGTCGGCGTTGACTGAGTACGGTTTTTGGGAAGACCTCAGTTCACCAGAGTACACCGAATTCAGCTACAAAAATGTACCGCAACTACTTAGTAGAAACAAAGAGGTTAATAAGAAGCTTGTAGTATTTATGGATACAATGCTCGATGAAGTAGAAAAGCAGAAGTTTTCCTTAATGAATTTAAATGTTGGTTATGTTATGTCGTCAATTCAGTCTAACTGGTTACGAGATTACGCTTCTCTCAAGATTTTACTTGATATAGATGATGAACTTACTTTTAATACGTCAGAGGACGTTTTTACAGCAATTTTTGATAATCTTTTACTAAATACGTGGCAGCAGAACAAGCATCTCAATGAGATAAATATTGATATAACTATTTCGCAAAGAAATCATCGCCTAATTATCTCTTATTCAGACGATGGTGTTGGATTACCCTCTAAATACATTAATGACCCAATGCGTATTCTTGCTGTCCATGAAACTTCAAGAGAAAATGGACATGGGTTAGGAATGTGGATTGTGAACAATACAGTAGTAATGACTGGAGGAGAGATCCTAAGCATTGACGGCCACAATGGTTTCAAAATTTCTTTTGAATTAGGAGACAAACTCTAATGACTGAGATAAGAATTGTTTATGTTGATGATCATAGCGACGAGATTCTATCAAGATATATAAGCCAGATTTATTGCTCAAAACCATATGTTCCGCATCCCGGCAGCCAAGTAGTGAACAAAGAGTATGAGGAAATTAAATTTGATGGGACACAAGGTTATGAAAACTTAATTCATGATGGTCGTATACGTTCTGCTAATGTGGTTTTAATTGATAATCATTTATTTGAAGAAAGTAGTGCAACAATGGGAAGATTTTCAGGGAAGCAATTCAAAGTAATTTTACGAAAAATTCTTCCCTTTGTTGAAGTAATTATTATAACTCAGGACGAGGTTCTTGCTGGTGAAAATGTCATTCACAAATTTTCAGATAGGCAAGGGAAAGATCCTAATGATTATTATAATGAGAGGTTGGCCCCGCTTTTAAATACGGCAATAAAAGAAGTGCTTGATTTTGAAGCATTGGCTGATGACCTGATTCTAAGCTGCGATGTTGAAAAAGTACAGATTGACAAAATTCTTAGTTCTCTCAAAGGCGATTGTTCTTATGATAGTTTGACAAAATCCGACATAGATAGTCTAATCGAAAGTTTTAAGGAACTTAAAGATGGTTGTAGAAACTAAAGATTATAGGAATGCGGATGGTTGCTTGGTACTTACAGATATGAAACAAAAAAAATCTACACTTGAAAATCAAATTCTCCAAGAACACCCTCGTCAACGAATTATGTATAACGCAATAAAGAACAAAAATGAACAATATTTTAGAATTTTTGCTAAGATATACAATTTTAAATGTGCTTATTGCGGTGCGAAAATGGGAGATACAGATATTCGGCTGTTTGAAGTAGACCATTTTGTTTGCAAGTCATCATTTCCAAGTGATAAACAAGGGCATGCTAAGGCCGGGAGGACTAGCAACTTGGCGTTTTCATGTTATTCATGTAATAGAGGGAAATCCAACCTAGCTTTTGATGAAATTCATCAAGAGCTCTTAAACCCTGACAATGGATCAATAGCAACTGTATTTACGCGGGATGACTATTATTATATTAGGGTTGCCGATACATATTCTGAGGATACTCACGTACAGAGGTTTTATAAGCAATTGAGTCTAGGAAGCGAATTTAGGAGATTGGACTATCTTTTATTAGAAATGAGCAATTTGGCTTCAATAAAAAAAGAGGAAAACCCCACGTTAGTTGAAAAGTTAGAGCAGTGTATAGAAGTTTTGCTGCAACGAAAGAATAGTAATATCTTTCAAAAGGCATGAAGGTATGGACGATAAATTGTCAGGGTCTTATTATACTCCATATGAAGTAATTAAATTTATATATAGCTATTTGGAAGAAGAACAGAAAACATTTTATAATATGTTAGAACCTAGTGTTGGTGATGGACGATTTATCGAAGTTCTTCTTGAATCTTCGAAAGTGTTGAAGCCTAGCAGAATTGTTGGCGTTGAGTTATATGAGGACAAAACTAAGTATCTTGAGAAAAAAGGATATCCCTGCTATGTAGAGATAATCACATCTGATTTTTTGTATTATTCTATGGCATGCGAGGAACGCTTCGATTTAATCATTGGCAATCCCCCTTACATAAATATAAAAAACATGGGGAAAAAAAATTTGGATTCTGGACGAGAGCTTTGTAAGGAGTTGAATCTCCCCGAATCCTTAATACAAAATTCATGGGTAGCATTCGTTTTGGCCTCTACAAAGCTAATTACTAGTAGGGGTGTAATTTTCTTTGTCTTACCATCGGAATTTTTACAGGTTCAGTATGCCGAACGACTCCGGGCATTTCTTGAAAAGAAATTTAACACAATACATATTCTTTCTTTTTCTGAACGGATGTTTCCAGAAATTGAACAGGAAGCTTGCTTGGTGTACCTTACAAATGAACCGCAAGAGCTTCCATACATATCGTATAGACAATTTGAAAAACTAAGTTCAGAAACTTTTACCCTGGAATCTCGAATTGAACGTAATAAACCTCTAAAAAAGTGGTCAAATGCCATTCTTTCCGATTCAGACATTGATTTGCTTAACCAGATTGCAAACCGATATAGTTTTGTAAGCGGCTTAGTTGATTGTGCTCCAGGAATTGTTACTGGAGCAAATAATAAGTTCATATTAACAGAATCTGAAGTTAGGGAGTATGAGTGTAAGGACTATGTTACTCCTATCGTTTCTAAAGGTGTTATGGCAAAAAACCAATTTGAAATTAACAATGCCTTACTTGAACAATTGTCACAAAAAAATAAGAAAATTTATCTTTTGGATTTAGCTGGAACAGTTCCCTCCGAATTGCCCGAAGCTTTGATGTCTTATCTCGCGACAGTTGCTACTACCGAACGAAACGGCATACAAATTCAGAATAGCTATAAATGTTCAAAACGCAAACCTTGGTACGCTGTGCCCATGGTTAAAAGTGGCAAAGTCGTGTTTTTCAAGCGATATGATACATGTCCTCGTATATCTACGAATCCTGAATGCATATACACTACAGATATAGCTTATAATCTTCAGCTAAATAATGGAATTGATGCTGAAAGTCTTGTATTTTGTTTTTATAATTCACTTACTCTTGCACAATGCGAATTCGTAGGGAGATATTACGCTGGTGGTGTATCAGAATTAACACCAAATGAATTCCGCTCGGTTTCTATTCCATATCGAAAAATTCAAGCTGGTGACATTAATGTAATTAAGAAAATGTTCGCCGACAATGTACCTCTTAACGATATCATTACTTTTGTTAATTCAAGGACTCTCAATTTGGATTTGGATGTTGCTGAAATCAAACAGCTAAATTTAATTCGCACAAAACTCATTAAGAGAAGAAAATAGGGAACGCAGCTAATGGGTTTTCATCGAAGGCAATGTTTCCGATTTTATTGCTTGGTAAGAAGTCAAAGTTTTACCCTTTCTCATTCATTTTTCACTATATAATTTTCACATGGAAAATGATATCCAGCTAACCTCTGAAAAGCAGACACTGAGGACTTAATTACCACTTTTCAACCTTTATGACACATTTTAGGGAGCGGTGGGAACCGTAATGCGAACATCGTACAAGCGTTACATGGATACCATGCTGCCCTCGTCTAGTAAGAAAGACCATTTCAACCACCATTTTTTTACTCATAGGGCACCTCATTTCGTTAGTTTTTTTCAGGCTTCCAGGGATTTCGTTTTTGAACACTTATGGACAGCCTTGATTTCTTCCTCTTGATTCAATTACTTGGATGGATATTAAAAAATCAGTATAAAAATGCCATAGAGTGCTTTTTACCAATAGCAATCAGGTACAAGAAAAGAACGTGATTCTTCGTATCAATGTCTTGTTTTTTGTTTCCGCCACCCTTCGGAACCGACCTGCGGCAAAGGGCTGTATGCATTCAACTGAATTCAAGCACCATGTTGCAGTTCTCTCCCGGTTCATGGTCCCCGGGCCCGTACAGGTCGAGATTGCTGCCGTAATACTCTTCCGGCCGGAAATCCTTCTTTTCGAGGAAACCACATTTCTCATACGCCTTGATGGCACGCGGATTCTTGCTCCATGGACGGATGATGAAGGTCTTGACGCCGTGGCGCACGACGAGGGTCCGTATCAGGAGTTTCATCGTGCTTGAGCCGATGCCTTTTCCCGTATACGACTCGGATCTCAACCAGATATCCAGTTCGAAGTTCTCAGTCCTCCCGTCATTGTGCGCATATGAGATCGTCCCGATGATTTTCCCCTGATAGTGGATCAGGAGATATTTGCTTTTTCCGGGCTCGCGGCCGAAGAAGCAGGGATCTTCATCTTCGACTACCGACCAGGGGAACTCATCCCTGGTTTCTGCGAAGGAACGCCATATCCCCGGTTCTTCAAACGCCATGTCGTAGATCATCCGCCTATCCGGTTCCTCGGCGAACAATAGCGTGATATCCTCCTGCTGTGCGAAAACCTTTCGGTCCATGATGGTTCTTTCCGGCTGTAAAAGCTTGTTCGTACTCATGAATGTCATTGTATCATAGTTGAATTAAATACAAATATATAAAATCAGTGTAGTTTTGTTTGTCCTGATTTTTATTTGTGGATATTGTCCTTCACCATTGATGATTTTCATTGGAACGTGGACGTGGGGCATGGTAAGATCAGACCATCGGACAAAGACAATTTCCGTTTTACGATGTGAGGCATGCATGGACGAGAGGGTACAAGGAATATTGCGACGGATCGCGGACACCTGTCTCGAAATCTTTTCGGAGGATCTGATCGGCGTGTATGTCCATGGTTCTCTTGCCTTCGGTTGTTTCAATTGGAGCAAAAGCGACATTGATTTCATCGTTGTCGTACAGTCCCTCCCTGATTTGTCGCAAAAGGAACTCTTGATAGAAAAACTGCTTGGCATAGATGCCTGCGGTCCGTCCAAAAGCGTGGAAATGAGTTTGGTACTTGAACGATATACACGTAGTTTTGTGTATCCTACACCATACGAACTTCATTTTTCCCATGCGCACAAACAAGAATTCCTGGATGATCCTACAGGCTACAGCCGACACATGAATGGCGTTGACAGGGATTTAGCCGCACATTTCACTGTGATCTAGACCGCTTGCGTTCCCCTGTATGGAGCTGATGTGAAAGATGTCTTTGGTGCGATACCAGAAGCTGATTATTTGGATAGCATAAGACAGGACATCGAAAATGCAGTGGAAGAAATATCGAAAGACCCTGTATATTTCACCCTGAACCTTTGCAGGGTCCTTGCATTCATACAGGATGGTCTTGTCCTCTCCAAGAAAGACGGTGGGTATTGGGGGCTGAAAAATGTACCGGCCCGGTATGCAAAGGTCATCCAAGACGCGGTAGGGTCCTATCTTGAAGATGGGTCATCCATGATTGATGCGGCGGATGAATTGAGTCTGGACTTCGCGAAGTACATGTGCGATCAGATATTCGCAGGATAGCCGCATCTACTTTTTCGGCGCCACTATCCGGAACGTCTTGCGATGTATCGGGCAAAGTCCGTAGTCGATACAGGCCTGGCGGTGAGATGCGCTGGGGTATCCCTTGTGTCCGCTGAATCCATACAGTGGCCATTTCCTGTCGGCGTACTCCATGAACCTGTCCCGGGCGGTCTTCGCTAGGATCGACGCCGCCATGATCTCATGGATCTTCGAATCGCCCTTCACGATAGCCTGGCAAGGGCAGGGGAGGTCAGGCTCCTTGTTGCCGTCCACCAGTACGACTGAAACCAAGGTCCGGGCCGCCACCTTGTCATAGGCGCGGCGCATCGCCAGCATCGTTGCACGGAGGATGTTCAGTTCATCGATCTCCTTGTGGGTGGCCCATGCCACGGCCCAGGCGACCGCATGCTCCTTGATGTAGGCCTCCGCCTTCTCCCGCTTCTTTTCGGTGAGTTGCTTGGAATCTCCCAGGAGGGAGAAGTCGAAGTCGGAAGGAAGCACGACGGCCGCCGCGCAGACGGGTCCTGCCAGAGGTCCTCGACCGGCTTCGTCTATCCCACAGATATTGTGCAAGGGCTCTATTTCAAATAATTCCTGTTGCTGAACGTTCATTCCCATCCCCTTTTCGTCCCGACTGGAAAAGGACTCGCCAGTTATGCTATAATCGTTCATATTCTGCGTCAAGGGCTTGGTACGCCAAGTCATATGTGAGGTTCACCGTTGTTTCTGAAAAGTCTTGAAATCTTTGGCTTCAAATCCTTTCCCGACAAGACCCGACTGGAGTTCGCCGATGGTATCACCTGTCTGCTGGGACCGAATGGTTGCGGCAAGAGCAATATCGTCGACGGCATCAAGTGGGTTCTGGGCGAACAGTCGACCAAGACGTTACGTGCCGGAAGGATGGAGGATGTCATCTTCAACGGTACCGATACCCGCAAACCTCTGAATGTCGCGGAAGTGACGCTGGTCATCTGCAATGAGAACCGCTTCCTGCCCATGGACAACGCCGAGATCGAGATCAAAAGACGTATCTACCGCACTGGGGAAAGCGAATACTATATCAATCGCAACCGGGTGCTTTTGAAAAACGTCCGAGAACTCTTTTTCGATACCGGTGTGGGAAAAAGCGCCTACTCGATCCTTGAGCAAGGCAAGATCGACCAGATCCTCTCCAGCAAACCGGAAGACCGGCGGTATATCTTTGAGGAAGCCGCGGGTATCAGCCGTTTCAAAGCGCAGAGCCTCGATGCGGAACGCAAGCTGGAAAAGACGGCGGAGAACATCGAGCAGGTCGAGAACATCCTCAAGGAAGTGAAGCGGACCTACGATTCCCGCAAGGCACAGGCTGCGAAAGCTCTGTCCTACCGTGAACTGGTCAAGGAGCAATTCTCTTTGGAAGTCGACGTTCAGCTTTCAACCCTCAAGACCTATCTGATGGTCTGCGACCACAAGACCGCGCAATTGGAACAGGCCAAAAGGGACCTCGTCTCATTGAATGAGTCATTGAAGCAGTATGATGAGGATATCGAAAAAGAGCAGGATCGGATGCGTGAACAAGCGTCCGTCCGGATCAATATCCAGACGAAACTCCAACGGCTCGATGAGTCCCAGAAGGGCAAGAACGACCAGTTGGAGTTATTGACTCAACGTTTCCGCGACTTCTGTCACTCCCGTGATGAAGCGTCAAGCCGTGCTGTACAGATTCTTGAACGTATCAACCGCGACAAAGCCGAGATAGATGAGCTGCATGTCCGCATGGAGGAGTTCGAGGAGAAGAAGGGTGCTCTTGAACGCGAGATCAAAGGGTTCACCGCGAACCTGACCGCTACCCAGGAACTGATCACCCGCCAGGAGCAGGAGATCAACGATCGTGAGCTTGACAATGTCGAGCAGGAGCGGTTGCAGACTCAGTTGACCGAGGAACTGAAGGAAATTACCGATGTCATCGTCATTGAGCTTGAACAAAAACTGAAGGAGAGCGGTTATTCCGCGAAATCCCGGCGTGACGCTGAAAAGGCTTTCCTTGACAGAATCGGTAGGCTTTCAACCGCGTTGGCGGAACGGATAGACTTCATCCGCAAACTGAAATCCGCTTCTGGGCTTTCAGCGACGGAACTTCTCGCGGAACAGGAGAAAGTCCTTGGTTCGTATGAGGAATCGGTCGATGAGCTGAAGAGCCTTTTCCAGGAGTATTGTGGAACGGTTCCGACGTTCATTGACGAGTTCCTCGCCCCCGAGGGCATCATCACCCGTAAACACCGTGTCGATCAGAGCATGGATGAAAGCCGGGCGAAAGTAGTACGCAACCGTGAGCGTATCACAACGCTCCGTGAAGAAAACCGCAACTTGAACGTCCAGGTCGAGAATTTCCGCCAGCATCTTGAAGAGCTGCGCCTGATGCTCGGAGATCTCGCAAGTAAGCGTGATGCGGCTCAGAGCTCCATAGATGTCCTGCAACGATCCGTGACCGAAGCCCAGTACCAGCATGGCGACGCCGTTCGTGAACAGCAGCTCGCGGAGGAGCGTATCGCCGACACCCAGGAGAATATCAGGGCTGTGCAAGCGGAACAGAAGCAGATCGCCGCTGAAGTCCGTGATCTGAACGAGCAACTGGAAGATCTGGTCGCTGAGATAGAGCAGCAGTCGGCCAATATCGGCAGCAAACGTGAAGCGAAGACTGAAGCTTTCAACAAGTTGCAGGATCTGCGCACTTTCTCAGACAAACTTGATTTCCAGATCGAGTCGATGGGGGAGGAGATCAAGAAACTCTATACCAACTTCTTCGATACCTATGGCAAAAGCCTGAAGGAATATGAAAATCGCCTTGATGAGGAACTGAACGATCTTCCTGTGCTGAAGACCCGGCTCGATGAGGTCAAGAAACAGATCCAGGGAATGGGATATATCAACCATATGGCGGAGGACGAGTTCGCTGAAGTCAAGGAACGCTACGACTTCCTGACCAAGCAGCTTGACGATCTCAGCCGTGCGAAGACCGACCTGGAGCAGGTGGTCACTGAGATCAAGACCCGTAGCGAGCAGATGTTCCTGGAGAGCTACAAGCAGATTTCCGAAAACTTCCAGGAGATGTTCAGACGTCTCTTCGGCGGTGGCCGAGCAGAATTGAAGCTGGTAGACCCCGAGAATGTATTGACGACCGGTATCGACATCCTTGCCCAGCCCCCTGGGAAGAAGCTGACACATCTGGCGTTGCTGTCCGGCGGAGAACGTTCGATGACAGCGGTAGGTCTGTTGTTCGCGACCTATATGGTCAAACCGTCTCCGTTCTGTATCTTGGACGAGATCGACGCGGCTTTGGACGACCGCAATATCGGATACTTCCTCAGCGTGCTCCAGGACTTCGCGGAGAAAAGCCAGTTCATCATCATTACCCATAACAAGCATACGGTCATGGGCTCGCAGACCCTGCTTGGCGTCACCCAGCAGGAGGCCGGCGTCTCGACGACCGTCAGCTACAAGATCGGCAACGAGAAGGGTGCTCCCGTCATTCTCAGCGACGACAATACCGCGCTGGATCTCTCCCAGAGCAAGGGGCTGTTTGACTGATCGTTTTCTGATGTTCCGCCCGGTTTTCACATGATTATGTATAAAAGTGTGATGAAAATCACATAATTATGGATAAAAGTGTGATTATTCTTGTCGCGGCGGGATATTGTAGTCCTTCTCCCGGCTGTTCGTGGTATTCTTGCTCTTTTACGTTGCGGCTTATTTTTTCTTGAATTATATCAAAACTATGATATAATACTGATAGTATGTGACTATGAGACAAGGAGAAAATATGCCAGAAATCAGACCAAGTTCAGATCTTAGAAACAAATACAATGAAATTTCAGAATATTGTCATATGCATGATGAACCGGTTTTTATCACTAAAAATGGAACAGGGGATCTAGTTGTATTGTCCAATGCCGCCTATGATGCTTTGATCTCTCGCATTACGCTGCATCAGAAGCTGAATGAAGGTCTGGACGACATGGATGCCGGCCGTTTTCGACCGTTCAGTGAATTTTGTGCGGAACTAGAAAAAACATATGGCCTTAAAAAAGTATGATCTGGAAATTGTAGAATCGGCAGAGAAAGATATAAATGATATCTGCTCATATCTCGCCGATACATTTGAGAATCCACAGGCAGCCCAGACTTTTTTGTTGGAGTTCCAGAAAAATGTATCTGGTCTGCGGGATTCGCCCTATATGTTCCAGCGCGTGGACGAGGAACCCTATTTTTCTTTTGATATCAGAAAGTTTTGCATAGGTAAATATATTGTTTTCTATAAAATAAATGAATTATTTTCATCAGTGTTGATTCTCCGCGTTTTGCATGGTCATCGGGTATGGCAGGACTTGCTTTGACGACTTGTAAAGAATCAATCGTTCAAATAATAAAACCATCCTTCCAGGATCTTTGGGTCAATGCTTTTTTTATTCTCAAGGTGTTTTTCGTGTTCCATTTATCAAATACCTCTGCCTTGACATTGACTGCCCCGATGCTGTATAAGTTCCTAGTTGCAATAATAATAACTCGAGTTAGGTAATGTTTGATTCAATAAGCGAAAAATTCACCGGAATCATGCGGACGCTGTCCGGAAAGTCCAAGATATCAGAGAAGAACATCCAGGATGCGGTTGAGGAAATCAAGGTCGCGTTGTTGGATGCCGACGTAAATCTTCGTGTTGTAAGACGTTTTATCAACGGAACGATGGAAGAGGCGCTCGGTGAGAAGGTTCTCAAGGCGGTCAATCCCGGTCAGCAGTTCGTCAAGATCGTCTATGACAGGATGGTGGCTCTCCTCGGAGATGAAGAGCATCAGGGGCTGAACCTAAAGGGCCCCGACACTGTTTCCGTCATACTGATGATGGGTCTCCAAGGTTCCGGTAAGACCACCACGGCCGCAAAACTGGCCTATCGATTGAAAAAACAGGGGCGCAAGCCCATGCTGGTCGCCGCCGACCTTGTCCGTCCAGCGGCTATCACACAGTTGCAGGTCCTTGGTGAAAAGGTCGATGTTCCCGTATACGCGGAACTGGATTCAAAGGATCCTATCAAGGTCGCGTCCAATGGTCTTGCAAAAGCGAAACGTGAACTGTACGATACGTTGATCGTCGATACCTCCGGTCGTATGCACCTCGATGAACAGCTGATGGACGAGATCAAGCGGGTCGCCGCCGCGATCAAGCCCGACGAAACGTTGTTTGTCGCGGACTCCATGACCGGTCAGAACGCGGTTTCCATCGCCCAGGAATTTGAAGAGAAAGTCGGTATCTCCGGTGTCGTGCTGAGCAAGTTCGACTCGGACACCCGTGGTGGTGCCGCGCTTTCACTCCGGTCCGTCGTCGGAAAGCCGATCAAATTCATAGGTGTCGGAGAAAAGATCGAAGATCTTGAACCGTTCCATCCCGATCGTATCGCCAGCCGTATCCTTGGCATGGGCGACGTCGTCTCTCTGGTCGAGAAAGCCCAGGAGACGATGGACATCCAGGAAGCCCAGAAGATGCAGGAGAAGATGGCGAAGAATTCCTTCGACCTGCAGGATTATCTGGAACAACTGGACCGCATGACCAAGATGGGAAGCGTCGACCAGATCCTTGACATGATACCTGGTGCGAAAGGGCAAGTGAGTGAAGAGGATATCGATACGGCGGAAATGAAGCGTGAAAAGGCGATCATCCAGTCGATGACGATGTTCGAACGTAAAAACACGCTGATTATCGGGCCAACCCGTCGTAAGCGTATTGCCAAAGGTAGCGGTACTACGGTATACGATGTAAACCGGCTTTTGAAAAAGTTCGAGAAAATGCGGCTTACTATGAAGAAGTTCGCAAAAAATAAAAAATACCAGGCTGCAATGCTGAAACAGATGGGTATGTAGTTGAAATTCGTGTAGGAGGAATTGTTGTGAGCGTTAGTATGAGACTCAAGCGGTTTGGATCGAAGAAGAGACCTTATTACAGGATCGTCGTAATGGATAGCCATGCCGCGCCGACCAGCAGGACTATCGATGAGGTCGGGCAGTATCATCCCGTCGAGAACAAAGAGAACCAGGTTGTTCTCGATGTTGAGAAGGTGAAGAGCTGGCTTGCCAAAGGCGCACAGCCGAGCGATACCGTCCGCCAGTTGCTGAACAAGAATGGTGTCACTATCACTCGGACCGTCCAGGACTAAGTCCTGAGGAGCGAGTCGTGGAAAAAGATCTTGTTGAATACATTGTAAAGTCTCTTGTCGACCAGCCTGATGACGTAGTCGTCAATGTCATTGAAGGTGAGAAATCCACCATCCTTGAATTGAAGGTCGCGTCTGACGATGTCGGTAAGGTAATCGGTAAGCAAGGCCGTATCGCGAAGGCCATCAGGACTATCCTGAGTGCCTCCGCGACCAAGAGCGGCAAGCGCGCCGTGTTGGAGATCCTTGACTGATTATGGAAGATTTGCTCGCCACCGGCATGCTGAAATCCTCACACGGTATCCGTGGAGAGGTGAAGGTACATTCTTATAGTGATGAATATGCACATTTGCTCAAATTGGAGAAGGTGCTGCTTCGGAACAAGGACGGTCGTGAGCAAACTCGATCCATCGAAGGATGCAGAGTAAACGGTATGGAGCTTCTCATGAAGTTTCAGGGGATTGACACCCCTGAAGCCGCGAAGGCTCTTGCCGGATGGGAACTATGGATTCCCCGGAGTGCGGCTGCTCAGCTGCGTAAAGGGGAAGTCTATGTCGCTGATCTATGCAAGTGTTCACTGACGGTGGACGGGCAGGTCGTGGCGAAGGTTGTTTCAGCCATCGACGGCCCACAGGCCCTGCTGCTTGAAGTTGAGACACCGGATGCCAAAAGATACCTCGTGCCTTTCATGGCTCAGTATACCGGCGTCGTGGACCTCGATGCGGGTACTATCGAGCTTATCGCTCCATGGTTGCTCACATGAAGATCGACGTAGTCACTCTGTTTCCTGGAATCGTCGAGGGGTTCTTCACGAATTCGATCATGGCGAGGTCCGTTGCGAAAAACGTGATAACCTACAATATGGTTGATTTCAGGAATTTCGCATCCGATCGACATCATACCTGTGATGATACTCCTTATGGAGGAGGCGCGGGAATGGTGATCAAGCCGGAGCCTTTGTGCAAGGCTTTGGATTCGATCGATGCAAAGCGTAAGCGGGTCATCTACCCTTCGCCGTCCGGTCGGCTGTTTACACAGCGATATGCCGAGGAGCTCAGTCAGGAAGAGGAACTAGTCTTCATCTGCGGGCACTACGAAGGTATTGACCAGCGCGTCATTGACCTATATGTTGATGACGAGATCTGTATCGGGGATTATGTGATAAGTTCCGGAGAGGTCTCTTCTTTGGTGATCATCGACGCACTCTACCGTCTGATAGATGGTGTGATCAGCGGAGAATCGCTTGAAGAGGAGAGTTTTATCGACGGATTATTGGAATATCCTCAGTATACTAGGCCTGAGACCTATTGCGGAATTTCGGTGCCTGATGTATTATTGTCGGGGCATCATGCCAACATACGTCAATGGCGGTTGCAGAAACGGCTTGAGAAGACTTTGTCTCATAGGCCGGAACTGTTGGAGACGGCATCCTTGGATGTGAACTCCAGAAAGTTATTGAATGAATTGAAAGAAAGATCATATTGCGAAGGGGACCTAAAAGATGGACGTGATCAGGGCTATTGAAGCTGAACAGATGAAAGAGAATGCTGAGAACTTCAGCGTTGGAGACACCGTGAAAGTGTACTTCAAGATTGTCGAAGGTGCAAACGAACGTATTCAGGTTTTTGAGGGCTTGGTCATCGCCAAGAACAATTCCGGCATTCGTCGTACCTTTATGGTGAGGAAGATTTCCTATGGAGTCGGTGTCGAAAGAATTTTCCCCCTCCATTCTCCTCGTGTAGAGAAAGTCGAGGTGATTCGTCGCGGTCGTGTCCGCAGAGCGAAACTCTACTACATCCGCCACAAGATCGGTAAGGCGGCCAAGGTGCCTGAGCTTATCATCCGCAGGAAGAACGCTCAGTAGTACGATTGAATTTGATGATCTCAGAAAGGACGGCTTCAAGCCGTCCTTTTTTTATAGGAAATGACTATGGCTCCAAGTATGGACAAAGAAATCCCTCGTATTGAAAAAGGGATGAATGGTGAGGAACTGGTAGTTTCGTTTCTCAGGCGCAAAGGATGGAGAATCATCGCCAGGAATTGGCGGAGCAGGAGAGGGGAGATGGATATTGTCGCGGAAGATGTTTCCTGCGGTGTCTTGGTCGCAGTGGAAGTGAAATCCTGGTGGGACACAAGCTGGTGCGTCGATGAACTACGATATGCGGTTTCCCCGTACAAGCGGATCAAGATCCGCCGATGCTTTTCCGACTTTCTTGCATGTCATCCTCAATTAGGGTATCATTCATACAGAATTGATGCGGTCTGCATCCATAAAGGACGGATATCGCATTTCCAAGGGGTCTGAGATGGATGAAAGGACAAGACAGTTCGGTGGGAACAATCAGTCTGATGGTCAGCACCGTAAAAAAAACCATGACCAGAAGAAACGACATAAACAACGTAACGGAAGGAACCAAGACCAGCAGCAGAACGCGAGGTCACAGGAACCGGCTTTCTCTCTCCTGCGCAAGCCGCAACCGCCTCGGCGCAGCAACCTGCCGCCGGTATATGTCCCTCGTCTTCAAGAACCTCTGCCGGTATGTGCGATTTGCGGCAGACCGATAGAAAATATCGCTTCAGCGGTCAGTGGCCCCCAGCCAGAGATGTATAGTCATTTTGACTGCATTTTGGAGAAGATAGCTGCGGACGAGCATGTGCAGCCCCCCTGCAAGGTTTCCTATATCGGGAGAGGGACTTTCGCCGTCATCGAGATGCAGAAAGATGGCACATTCATCATTCAAAAACGTATCGCCTATGAAACAGCGGAGACGTTCACCGCCATGAAACGTTTTGTCGAGGAAAACAAAAAATGAGCATCGCATTGAACAGGAATGTCGCGATGTTGCCTGGATCCTTTGATCCCCCCACCTTGGGACACCTGAACATCATTTCGCGTACAGCCGAACTCTATGGAAAACTCTATGTGGTCGTCGCCGACAATATCCAGAAGAAGTGCCTTTTTTCCGCTGAGGAACGCAAGGACATGTTGGCCGTCCTGCTGAAAGAGAACAAGAACGTCGAGGTTGTCGTCTGGCAAGGCTTGGTCGTCGATTTTGCGAAGAAACACAACATTGGTGTAATGATCCGAGGTGTTCGTGCTTTGGTCGATTTCGGTTATGAATTTGAACTAGCCATGACCAACAAGCAGCTTTTTCCAGAACTCGAAGTGTTGTTCATGCCTACCGATCCTCATTATTTTCTCTTGAGAAGTAGTGCCATCAAGGAGATGGCGGCATATGGAGCGGACGTATCCTCCATGGTGCCTCCGCTTGTTGCGGAAAACATGAGAAATCGAGTTAAGTTGTTGACGTAATGTGCTTTTTTCGCTATGCTACGTCAAGTGTCATGAAATCAATGTTTGTAAGAGGTTAAAATATGGCTACACCTAAATATAAGACGTCGAAGTCCAAGGCCGCATCTCGCAAGGCAGCCAATATGCGTCTCGCGAAGCCGACCCTGAGCGTCTGTGGGACTTGTGGTAATTTGGTGCTTCCCCATCGTGTCTGCCCGAAGTGCGGTTTTTACCGCGGTGTTCAGGTAATTGATACCGCTGAAGCCAACTGAGAATAGGAGAGGAACACGACTATGGATAACAAAGAAGTTTTTGATAAGCTGAAGGCTTTGATCGCAGAGAAGCTTGAGATTGATGAATCCAAGATTACCATGAACGCTTCCTTCCGTAAGGATCTGGGTGCTGACAGTCTTGATACGTATGAACTGGTCTATGCCATCGAAGAGGAACTGGGTATCTCCATTCCTGATGAGAAGGCCAATGAATTCGAAACCGTCAAGGATGCCGTCGACTATCTCTCAACTCTGTTGAAGTAAGTTTTCGTCCAATCATAGAAGTCAAATGGCTGTTTTCAATCGGTCCGTTGGTTTCGGAAAGGCTCCCAGCATCTCTTCGGAGAGACGTAGGGAGCTTTTATTATTTCAGCGCCAGGCGGACATAAAATTCAATGATACAGACCTTCTGAACCTTGCGTTCACGCACCGTTCCTTTGCGAATGAGTGCCATGAGTCTGTAGACAACAATGAACGTCTTGAGTTCCTGGGAGACAGCGTACTCGGCATGGTCGTCAGCGACTGGTTGTTCTGCAACCTTCCGCTCCGTCACGAAGGTGATTTTTCACGTATCAAAAGTTATGTCGTCAGCGAAGAAAGCCTTGCGGGGATTGCGAAACATCTTGGTGTGGACAATTATATCTTGATTGGCAAAGGCGAGGAGTATAGCGGGGGCCGCACAAAGAAGGCTTTGCTCGCGGATTGTATGGAAGCCATCTTTGGTTCCTATTACCTTGATGCCGGTATTGAAAGCGCCAAGGAGTTCATTCTGCGGTTGCTGGTACCTGAAATCAAGAGTGTGCTTGAGAACAAGCACAAGAAAGACTACAAGACACTCCTACAGGAATTCGTTCAGAAGAAATACAAGAAATACCCCACTTACGAACTCATGAAGCGTACCGGCCCGGAGCATGACAATACTTTCTGGGTACAGGTGACGGTTCAAGGCAAGGTTTTCGGTCCTGCCAGCGGCAGCAACAAGAAAGAAGCTGAGCAGAACGTAGCCAAGATCGCTTTTGATGCCGTCGCTGGTGCTGATACAGCATATTGTTGTTGAAATTTATCGTTTAGCATTAAGAATCATGGTATGCAGATCTATCGAGAGGTATGAAAACCATGTATGATGCTGAAGAGAAGTTCGAAAAGTTTGCGAAGGTAATGCCCGTTCTGCTCAAGGTGTGCAGGATATTCCTGTATATCGCGATCGGCTTTGAAGTAGCGTCAATCTTCTGGGTTCTGATGATGGATGACAATCTGCTTGTTTCCGTCTCTACAAGGTTCACGATTCTCGCACCCTTCATGCATGACGGTTCATTGTCGAACATGCAGATCATCATAGCGTGTATCGTTGATATAATAGCTCAGATATTCATCATACTGATACTTGCCGAGGCTTCAAGAATTTTCAGGACAATGCGGATCGAGCGTACTCCGTTCGTCTTGGAGAACTGCAAACGATTGAAACGTATCGCATTGTTCATGGTGTTCTATGCTCTTGTTCCATATCCAGCTGAGAAAACCCTCCTTGTGGCTTTCTCTTCGTATGGCGAGCCATTTGCGGATAAATCCTTGGTCGCCCTGGTCTTCGCCTTCATATTCTATTGTCTAGCCGCGATCTTTGAATACGGGATCCGATTGCAGAAAGATGCCGATGAGACTTTGTGAAGAGGAATAGGGTATGGCGATCATATTGCGGTTGGACAGGATCATGGCTGACAGGAAGATGTCCCTCAACGAACTTGCGGAGAGGGTGGGGATATCCAATGTCAATCTGTCGAAGATAAAGACCGGCAAGATCAGCGCGATACGGTTTTCAACGCTTGAGGCCATCTGTGAAGTTCTGGAATGCCAACCTGGGGATATCCTTGAGTATAGACCGGATGTCCCTACTGCCTGATCTGTTTGTACAGATTTCGTGCGATCAGTTCGAGCTGGTCCTTTTTGTTCTGGCTTGGATCATCCATGACGGTTTCCAGCAGTTGATTGAGGATCATGCCCATCGTCGGCCCCGCAGGGATCCCTGAAGCCATGAGTTCCTTTCCGTTGACCGCGAGATCCTTGACCGAGAGCGCATCTCCGTCACTGCGAATTTTTTCAATTCGCTCGTCCAACTCCCGAAGTATCTCATAGTCGCAGGCACCCGCTATCGCCTTTTGGTCCGAAAGTCTCAACAGAAACAGATTGCTGATTGAATCGGCTCCCACTCGTGCTATAAAACGCCTCACGGCGCCGTCCGACCAATCCTGGGTGTAGTGGAACATATGGTTCCTGATCAGGTTCAAGATCTGGGCGCGTTCATCATTCGAGAATTTCAGCCGTTCCAGAATCCGTTTCGCGAGTCTTTCCGATTCAAACTCATGTCGATGGAAAGTATATACGCCGTCTTCACTCTCCTGGCGAACACTCGGCTTTCCAATATCATGCAGCAATGCCGCGATTCTCACAGCCAAAGGTGCGTCGATGTCAGCGGCCGCCTGACAGGCAAGAAGGTTGTGGGTCAGCACGTCATGGGTGTGGAACCCCCGTTGCTCGATTCCCTGTCCCTCGGCAAGCTCAGGCAGGATCACAGCGAGTATACCGCTTCCCTGCATCAATTTCAGTCCGGACAAGGGAGTCTTGCTTGAAAGGATCTTCACCAGTTCATCTCGAATGCGTTCTCCGGAGACAAGATTGAGTGTCGAGGCAAGTTGTCTCATCGCGATATAGGTTTCAGGTTCAATTGAAAACCCAAGCTTTGTGGCGAACCTACAAGCCCGAAGTATCCGAAGGGCGTCCTCCGTGAACCGTTCACAAGGATTGCCTATAGCGCGTATTATCTTTTTTTTTAGATCCTCAAATCCATTGTGCTGGTCTATGATCTCTCCGGTGAAGGCGTTCGCCGCCATCGCATTGATAGTAAAGTCCCGACGCTTGAGATCGTCTTCAAGATTTCGCACGAACTGGACCTGTTCCGGGTGCCTATGGTCATGATACTCGCCATCAGTCCGAAAGGTAGTCACCTCATACTGGGCGTCTTTGAACAGAACCGTCACAGTTCCATGTTTGATACCCGTAGGTATTACTTTGCGAAAAAGGCGGATGACTTCTTCCGGCGTTGCGTCGGTGGTGAAATCATAGTCGTCATTGGAAATCCTGAGGGCCCAGTCCCGTACCGCGCCACCGACAATGTACAATGAAAAGCCCGCCGTATCAAAAGTTGAGGCGAACTCCTTGATAGTCTTGTTCAATGGGAATATGGTCCTGGTAAAATTGATCATCACAGATGAAAACTAGCCGAGCGAATGAGTCCTGTCAAGTGGCGGGGACTTTGCCGCGTCACGTGATTCTCCAGAATCGCCGCAATGTATGTCCACATCCTGCTGGCATCGGTGATTCAAATTTTTTCAAGGGATTTTTTGTGAAATAGAGCCTTACATTATCATAAAAATCGAAAAAAATCAAGTCTTGTCATAATAATGAATTAGATATATGAAATATATGTCAGCGAATGTTTTTGCTGCGATTGGAGAATACACATGGAACAAAAAAGCATGACGGCGATGGTCAGTATGTTTTCGCGGGCATATCATTATTCAATAAATGGGGCCAATGCGATTTTTTCCGATACGATTGCCCGTTCCTTGATGACGGAACAAGAGTACGGAGAGGTTTCGGCCAGCATGGTCAGGGGGATTTCGTTCTTCAATCCATCATTCAGTGGTGGTCAGGAGGAAGCCCTGCGATGGATCGTCGACAACCAATTGTCGCCAAGTCCTCTCGCGAGAGCCGTTTATACGGAGCAAGAGATGGAAATGGCTGTACGGACGGGAGCCAGGCAATACATCATCTGCGCGGCGGGGTATGATACGTTTGCCTATCGACGGCCTCAATGGGCTTCATCACTGAAAGTGTTTGAACTCGACCTGCCGTGGATGTCGAAGGACAAGCGGAGACGCTTGCACGAGGGGGCGGTCGCTATTCCGCCAGGTACGCATTTCGTTGAGGTAGACTTTACCAAGCAGGGTTGGATAGCCGCCATTCCCGATATCTGTGATTATGACCGGCAGAAAAAGAGTTTCTGTAGCTTGCTCGGATTATCCTACTATCTTTCAAAGACAGGCTTCAGGGAACTTCTGGAAAATATCGCAAAGGTAATTCCGAAGGATAGCTCTGTGGTCTTCGATTATCCCGATGAGGAGAACTATACGGAGACCGCTGGATCACGGGCGAAGCTGCAAGCTCGATTGGCGGCTGGTGCCAATGAATCCATGCTGTCCAGATACTCGTGCATGGAGATGGAATCTTTGCTTGAGGGGGCAGGGTATCACACGATAGAACAACTGACCCCTGCGATGATCACGCAACGGTTCTTTTCCCGTTATAATGTTGAAGCTGGAGAACATCAGATGACCGCCTTTGACAATGTGAATTATTGCCTGGCGGTACGAGTATGAATGAGCATGCCAGAGATAGTATTTCTGACAGCACAAAGCCCCATAATTTGCTTTGAACCAGGTTGAATAGCTAGTCCTTTATGACTATTATAGTAAGTGTTTCATGTAGTAAACTCTTGTCGCTGAAAAAGCCTGATTTACAGTCATTTTTCAGCGACACAGACAATATAGGAGCCACTATGTTTCGTCCAGTGAGTACAAAAGCGGATTTTCCGCAGATGGAAGAGAATGTCCTGAAGTTCTGGAACGAACGGGATATTTTCAACAAGTCGATCGAGAACCGGCCGAAGGACAATGAATTCACGTTCTACGATGGTCCTCCGTTCGCCACGGGCTTGCCCCATTTCGGCCATCTTACGGCCGGTACGATCAAGGACGTCATTCCCCGTTACCAGACCATGAAGGGCAAGCGGGTCTACCGTGGTTTCGGTTGGGACTGCCATGGACTGCCCGTCGAGTTCGAGATTGAGAAGACCATCGGTGTCTCCGGACATTCAGCGATTGAAGAATATGGGGTCGCCAAATTCAACGACAACTGCAAGTCGATCGTATTGCGCTATACCAACGAATGGGAACATACCGTCAACCGCATGGGCCGCTGGGTCGATTTCGACCATGGATACCGGACCATGGATACCGACTACATGGAATCCATCTGGTGGGTGTTCAAGTCCCTCTATGAGAAAGGGCTGATCTACGAAGGGTACAACATCCTCCCGTACAGCCCCGCCCTGGCATGTCCCCTCTCCAATTTCGAGGTCAACCTCGGTGGATACCGGGATGTCGTAGACCAGGCCGTCACCGTCAGGTTCAAGATTGATGGTGAAGAGAATACCTATTTCCTCGCATGGACCACGACTCCCTGGACGCTGCCGAGCAACCTTGCGCTCGCCCTTGGCCCGGATATCGACTATGTGAAGGTCCGTGACGTTGAAAGCGGGGATCTCTATATACTCGGCAAAGCGCGTCTCGACCATTACTACAAGGATCCCGCCCAATATGAGGTCGTAGCCGAATACAAAGGTTCTGAGCTCAAGGACATGACCTATGAGCCGCTGTTCCCGTATTTCGCCGGCTTGAAGAAGCAGGGGGCCTTCATTACCGTCCTTGGCGACTATGTCACTACGGAAGACGGCAGCGGCATCGTGCATACCGCGCCCGGATTCGGTGAGGATGACTATCAGGTGCTGAAAGGTACCGGAATCCCTACGGTCTGTCCTGTTGACCTCGAATGCAGATTCACCGATGAAGTACCTGATTGGAAAGGTATGTTCGTCAAGGACGCCGACAAGGATATCATCGCCTGGCTCAAGGATCATGGGAAGCTCATCAAGCGTGAGAACTATCTGCACAGCTATCCGTTCTGTTACAGGACGAAGAAGCCGTTGATCTATCGTGCCCTGAGCTGCTGGTTCGTCGATGTGCCTAAGATCAGGGAGAAGATGCTCAACGCCAATGAACAGATCACCTGGATGCCCGACCATCTGAAGTACGGCCGTTTCGGCAAGTGGCTTGAGGGCGCCCGGGAATGGGCTGTCAGCCGCAACCGGTTCTGGGGAAACCCGATCCCGATCTGGAGATGCGACGGCAGCGACCATATCGAGGTCATCGGCAGCAGGGAAGAGCTTGAAAAGAAGAGCGGTGTCAAGGTCGACGACCTGCACAAGCAGTTCGTCGACGAGATCACCTGGCCGAGTCCGGACGGGAAGGGGACGATGCGTCGTGTACCCGACGTCATGGACTGCTGGTTCGAGTCCGGGTCCATGCCGTACGCCCAGCAGCACTATCCGTTCGAGAACAAGGAACGGTTCGAACAGATATTCCCCGCTGATTTCATCTGCGAAGGTCTGGACCAGACCCGCGGCTGGTTCTATACGCTTACGGTCATCGCCGCAGGGTTGTTCGACAAGCCCGCGTTCCTCCACTGCATCACCAACGGCATCATCCTGACCGCAGACGGCAAGAAGATGTCAAAGAGCGAGCGTAACTTCTCCGATCCTATGGAAGTCGTCAACAAGTATGGAGCCGACGCCCTTCGCTTCGCGTTGATGAACAGCGCCGCGGTGCGTGCCGAGGACATGAAGTTCAGCGACGAACTGGTCAAGGACGTCCTGAAGTCCCTGATCATCCCGCTATGGAACGCCTATTCGTTCTTCGTCACCTACGCGAACATCGACGGCTATTCACCAAGCTCCACGGAGTTCTCCGCATTGGTCAATCCGCTCGACAAGTGGATCGTGTCCAGCGCGGAGGCGTTGGTGAAGGATGTCACCGAGTATTTTGACGCCTATGATATACAGAAAGCCTGCGGTGCGATCGTCACGTTCGTGGATGACCTGAACAACTGGTACATCCGGCGATCCAGAAGAAGATTCTGGAGAAGCGAGAACGACCAGGACAAGAAGACCGCCTATGACACCTTGTACGCCGTGCTGATGACCTTCATCAAGGTCGTGGCGCCCGTCGTGCCGTTCATCGCCGAGGAGATCTATCAGAACCTCAAGACCGAGGACATGCCTGAAAGCATCCATCTCTGTGATTATCCGGAGTATGACGAGGGCAAGCGCGACTATGTCCTGGAGAAGCAGATGGCGTTGACCATGAAAGCCATCGCCATGGGCCGGTCTTTGCGCAGTTCCAGCAACCTGAAGATCCGTCAGCCGTTACGCAGGCTGTTCCTTGTGGACAGGGATGCAGAGGACAGACGGATACTTGAGGACATGAAGGATATCATCGCCGAAGAGCTGAACGTCAAGGAAGTCCATATCCAGGCTGATGAAAGCGGGTTGGTCGATTACTCCGCGAAGGCGAACTTCAAGGTCCTGGGCTCACGTCTGGGCAAGGATATGAAGGAAGTCGCGGCATTGATCCAGAAGCTTACAGGAGCCGAGATCGCGGATATCCTTGACGGACATGCCAAGGATATCACCTACAGCAACGGGGTGATTTCCATCTCCGAAGGGGACATCGCGGTCCAGAGGAGCGAGATGGACAACGTCAAGGCCGTCAATGAAGGAGCCTTGACCGTTGGTTTCGATACTGAGGTGACCGAAGAACTGCTGTTCGAAGGCATCGCCCGTGATATCGTCCGTTCGATCCAGAGCCTCCGCAAGGAGAGTGGGTTCGATGTGTCCGACAGGATCAGGCTGACTCTCAGCGGTGATGATACCGTGAGGAAGGTCTTTGAAGGGTTCGGAGAGTATATCAAGGGTGAGACACTCGCTGACGTCGCCGTCTTCACAGAGACTCTCAACTGTGAGAATGAGCCTGTGGATTGCGGGGACCATCCTGTGAAACTCATGGTGGAGAAGCTGTAATGGCCATTGACCGTCAGAATCATAGAAGCGGATCGTCTCTGCGAGGTCCGGTGCTCATCATCGGGCTTTGCATGCTGACCCTTGTCGGATGTGTCCACCGCAGCCCGTTCGTCTCCATTGAAGAGACGTACTTCCAGGCGATGGGTGATCCCGCCGAATTTGTCCTGACGGTCGATATGGAGAAAGCCCAGCCTTTGTACAGTGACTCATTGGGCTCTGTACAGGGTGTCGCGGCCGATATGATCGAGAAGGCGGATCGCGTTTCGGTAGCCCTGCATCGGGATGAACCGGCGACGGAGGAGGAGGCGCTTGAACTTCCATATCCCGCCGATCTGTCAAGTTTCGATATGTACGGCGGCATAGAGGGGGACTACTCCAAGTTCATCATCAATACCGCTCTGATGTACGCCAAGGATTTCACGACCGTCCATGACGGGGACGTGAAGTACTTCAAGAGCAAGGACGGTGGTTTCTCCCTTGGAATGCCCAAGAACGGCCTGATCCTTTTCTCCTCGGATGACTGGATGTCCGTCTACCGGAAGACCTGGGCGGACCGTCAGTTGAAGATTCCCGCCGATATGGCGGCACGGATGGAAGGTTCCATGATGGGGATCTACGTCGCCTCGCCACGGACCATGATCAGCCTTGGGTTCGACATACCTCTGACGGTCATCCTACAGATGGATGAAGCGCTGTTTTTGGTGTCGTATGATGAACAGGACCGTCCCGTGCTGGACGCGAGCATCAAGATGAAGTCGGACCGGTTGGCGAATTCCCTTTCGATGCTGATTCGCTCACAGTATGTCGCCCAATTGCGCAGGGATGGCGTACAGTTCAACATGGCCGCCTTGAAGGATCTGTTCGTGACGAACGAAGATTTCTTCATCATCAATTCAATGCCGTTGACGGAGACTCAGTTGGAGAGTGTCACGGCATCGTTCAACAGTCTGTTACAAAATGTCGGAGGCTTGATGTAGGATGCCTACATATGAGTATGAATGTGAAAGCTGTCATCACCGTTTTGAGGTGATTCAAGGATACGACGATCCCCAGCCGGCGAAATGTCCCGACTGTCAGGGCGCTTCCCTACACCGTGTTTTCGGCTGTGCCGGGATTATCTTCAAGGGCAATGGATTCTATTGCAACGACAAGGGAGCTGAGGGTTGCGGTTGCGGATGCGATTCCTGCGCCCATAACCACTAATTATCAGGAGACATGGATGGAACAGAACAAGAAACGAATCCTCACCGGAGACCGGACCACGGGCCGTCTGCACCTTGGCCATTATGTAGGCAGTCTGAAGACTCGCGTGGAATTGCAGGATACATACGATACCTTTATCTTGCTGGCCGACGTACAGGCTCTCACCACCCATTTCAGCAATCCTGAGCTGATCAACGACAGCATCTATCAGGTCGCCATGGACAATCTGGCGGTCGGCCTCGATCCTGAAAAGGTGACGCTGGTCCAGCAGTCCCAGATCTCCTCGATCGCAGAACTGACGATCTTCTATTCCATGATCGTCACTGTGAACCAACTGCGACATAATCCGACGATCAAGACGGAAGCCAAGAACTACGGCTATTCCGATCTGACCTACGGGTTCCTTGGCTATCCGGTGAGCCAGACCGCCGACATCACGTTCTGCAACGCCGACCTCGTTCCTGTAGGGGAGGACCAGATCCCTCACATTGAACTTTCCCGCAAGATCGTGCGAAAGTTCAACGACCTCTATGGAACCTCGATCACGGAACCGGAAGCGAAGCTGAGTACCGTCGGGCGATTATGCGGTCTTGATGGAAACGCGAAAATGGGTAAGAGCCTGGGTAATGCGATCTACATCTCCGACCCTGCCGAAGTTTTGACACAGAAAGTCCGTAACGCGGTAACTGATACGAACCGTATCAGCGTCAAGATTCCTGGCAATCCTGACGTCTGTACCGTATTCACCTATCACAAGGCGTTCAACCCTGAAGAGACAGGAAACATCTGTAGCATGTGCAGGAACGCACAGATCGGCTGTGTAGCCTGCAAGAAGTTGCTGGCGGATAAGATGAACTCGATCTTCGAACCGATGAGGGAGAAGCGCCGCTATTACGAGGAGCATAAGGACGTCGTACGTGATCTCATCGTATCCGGTACTGCGAAAGCCAATGCGATTGGCAATGAGAACCTTGCCGTCGTCAAGGAAAAGATGCACGTAGCCATCTAGGGTTATCAAAAAAAATTAGTCATACTCTCCTCTGTAGACTGTTCATCGGTATATGATGGCTACAGTGCTACAGGCGTTGATACACATTTTTCAAGTATTTTCCGAAATATGATTGCTCATTGTCTCCAATATAGTTAATTATAACTAGGACGGTTTTTGTGATATTGCCATAGCGAATGGGAACATGCCGCGGTGGGGTTTCATCACGTCGTACTGGTTGACGACAGGAGAAAATGCCATGAGTCATAATATGAGCGGTCAGGACAAGCATTCGTATTCTTTTCTTGATGCATACAGAGGTACGGATTTCGTCGGAGAATGGCCGACGGTTCGCCAGATGTTCGAAATTACTTGCAAACGGTTTCCCGACAACATGTGTTTTCAGGCGTTTTCCCCTGAGAAACTCGTTTTTACATATTCAGAAGCCAACAAGGTCATCAAACGGACAGCGAACTATCTTCGTAGTCTGGGTGTCTCCAAAGGTGACAAGATCGCCGTGGCGGGGAAAAACAGTCCGGAATGGGCGTTGGCCTATCTGTCCGTTCTGTATGCCGGCGCGATCGTCGTTCCATTGGACATCACCTTGCATGATTCCGAAATGGACCATTTGCTTGAATTCGCCGGTGTCCAGACGATGTTCCTGGACGCGAATAGGATCGACCAGGTTCGCGGGTGTCTGAAAAATAAGATCAGTCTGGAAAAGGGGAGTCCGTTTCCCTATATCCTTGATGCGGGTATTGACGGTGAATATATTCCTGACATGGCAAAAGGAGATGATACGGTTGCGATCCTTTTCACTTCCGGCACGACCGGAATACCAAAGGGTGTCATGCTGACCAACGACAACCTGGTTTCGGATTGTTATCTTGTCCAGGAAAAAGGGTATATGCCGTTACGTTCCGATGATATATTCTATGCTATTCTCCCTATCCACCATGCCTATACGATGCTGGCGGTATTTTTTGAATCCATTAGCGTGGGGGCCGGACTGATCTTCGGGAAGCGGCTTGTGGTATCTCAGATACTCAAGGAGCTGAGGGAAGGCAAAGTCACCATGTTCCTTGCCGTTCCTATGCTTTTCAACAAGATGCTTGCCGCCTTGATGGACGGGGTTCGGGAAAAAGGACCGGTTGTGTATGGCGCTATCCGGGTCCTCATGGGTTTTTCAGGATTGGTCAAGAAAACGCTTGGACTCAATCTCGGCAAACATCTGTTCCGTTTCCTTCTGAAAAAACTCTCATTGGAGACAAACCGTATCTGCATCAGTGGTGGAGGCCCCTTGCCGGCCAGGACTTTCAAGATGTTCAATGAGCTTGGAATAGATTTCGTACAGGGTTATGGTTTGACGGAAACAAGTCCGATCACCCATCTCAATCCTGTCAGAGGGTACCGGATCACTTCGGTAGGCAGAGCGATGCCAAGGGTGGAGGTACGGATAGTCGCTCCTGATTCCGAAGGAAACGGAGTCATCCATATCAAGGGGCCGATGGTCATGCAAGGCTATTACAATAATTCGGAGGCCACCGACGCGGTACTCGATAAAGACGGATGGCTCGATACCGGTGACGTCGGACATGTCGATGCCCAAGATTTCCTGTATCTCACAGGGAGGGCCAAGAATGTCATCGTGACTGATGGGGGCAAGAATGTTTTCCCGGAGGAGATCGAAGATCTTTTCCAACTGTATCCAGATATAGAGCAGATCTGCGTCCTCGGCTATGAGCTGTGTCCGGAGGATCGGACCGAGGGGATCCGTGCATTGATCTATCCGTCCGATGACGCAAGAAAGAGATATGCCGAGCCAATCCTGTTGCGACACCATATGGAAAGTCTGGTCGATGAAGTGAATCGGACACTACAAGGCTACAAGAAGATATCCCGGGTCGATATCGTGGATGAACGCCTTGAGGAAACCAGTACAAGAAAACTGAAACGTTTCATAATATCGAGAAAATACGATGATCGTGACTGCGTGTAGCCCGACGTATACAAGAAGGACCCCCAGGGAGTTGTCGATCTGATAACTGGGGGTCCAATTTCGTATTCGCACCTTGGTGATCGGAAGCCCATCAACCAATCATCCAATGTTGCGATACCATCTATTTCATATCATCATATGACTCTCAAGACCATCCACCCGCAAGGTGTATATTGTACTGAACCGTCTAGCGTGTATGCCTGAGGGAGTCATCTTCATCCATCATCCGGACGAATACCATCAGTTCTTTCCGTGAAGAGACATGTAGTTTCATATAGATCCGTTTGTTATGGGTCTTTATCGTATTGATGCTGAGACAGAGGATATCCGCGATCTCCCGGGCGGTGTATCCTTTCATATAGAGATTGAAGACCGAACGTTCGGCCGCGGACAGCGTCTTGATATTCCGCAGGAACTTCTGGTAGAGGGTGAAGCTGTTGTTTGCGTCAGCGACGGCGCCAGGTTCTTTCTGCTCATGATCCTGTTCCGGTACGCCGTCACCTTTCGCGAGGAATTCAATCAAGTCATCAATTTCCAATATCCGTGTCTTGTCGTCCGGTTGTAGTCCGTTCGCCTTGATCTTGTCGATGATGCCAAGAAACGGTTTGATATACTTCTTGCTGACGATGGCGGTTCCGAGGATGCTCAGGAGCATGAATACCCCCAAGGGGATCAGTACCCGCAGGTTTCTGGAGAATATCTTCGTCGAGACATCCTGGGCCGGGACCAGAAGCGACAATACCCATTGATCATTCGCATGGATGGAATCGGAAGGATAGAGCGATGCATGGATGTTCGAGCCTACATAGGACACCGGATTGCCAGGCTGATGATATGTATTCAGAAAGCCGTTGGAAGTGATGGTCATAGGTTCCTCCGTCAAATTCAGCGGAAACGCCGGATAGTTTCCGGAAAAAAGCGCATGTGAGACATCAAGTGTTCCATCGGCAAGCAGGGGAGAGATCATTCCATACATCCGCGAATATATCGTATTGTCGGGTGAATAAGCCAGCTTGAACAACATTGCGCTCACTTCAAAACCACATACTCCAAGGATCGTGCCGTCCGAGGCGATAAGGGGGGCGAGGCAAAGCAACAGGTTTTCGTCGCTTGCGGAAAGAGAATCGTCCATGGTCCAACAATACTTTCTTGAAAGCGGAACCGTGGCGTTGTGTGCGCCATCGAGGGTATCGCTGTAATAAGAGGAAGAACCAGTATCGAATTCAAGATTCCATTGCGGGAGCATGTTCATCCCTGCGTTCCGGGCGATCGAATAGGGGCCCCGGAGATATCGGAAATTGGGAAATGATGCGTTGACCGCGTTCGGTTCCATGTTCTTGATGAAAATACCCGCACGCGATGAATCCGCGTTTGGGAGCGAGGGATTGACAGTAGCGTCCAGAACCAGCAGGACTCCACTGCTTTTCGTTTTCTCCAAGGCGAATATCATGGTATAAAAATTGTCCTGCAACAGTGATTCCATGAGTTGAGGGTGGTCCGCCAGATCTTCCGGACGATATCCTCTCAGATGAAGCTGATTCTCGATATTGTCCGAGATTCCTTTTGCCATTTCAACCGCACGGATCGATATATCGCCGAAATCGGTATAGACGCTGGAAGATATGTAGGAAAGTTCACGCTGGAAGAGCTGTGAATTTTCCTCTCGGCCGAAACCAAAGACACCGGTCGAGAAGAGGATGATCACAATACCAAGCATGATGGTCAGAAGATATAGGACGAAATAGAGTATCAACCGAAATTGCATGGAACGTCCATGTTTTTCAGGTCTTCTGATGAGTTCCCAGTTTCGTCTGAGACTGCTGAACAACTTTCTCATGCGTCGGCTCGAACCCTAACGATATTGTGCGGTGAAAGCTTCGAAATCGCCATCCGTCGCAATGGCGTACGCTTCATCGGGAGAGAACTGAGGAAGCAGTCGTAGATATTCCTCCCTCGCGATTTTCGCTGATGTTTTGAATCCGCTCTCAAAACTTTTTCCCATTGCGTCAAAGCTTTCAAACGTCGGAGGAATATAGAAGTCATACTCCGCATGCATCGTGATCGCCGCCTGAAGGAGTTTCTTGATATTTTCATCCTCCACTTGCTGAATCTCCTGTTCCATGCTGTCAGTGAAGGCGACGTTCGTCACAGGCAGATACCCTGTCGAAGAGACGAAACGCATGTTCTGTTCCGGTTCGGTGAACCATTTGAGGAACAGGGCGGAGGCGTACTCCTGCGGCGGTGTGGATTTGGTCACGCACATTCCGCTTCCACGTTGAATGGATAATTTCGCTCCGCCGGAAAACGTGGGGTAGGGTAATATCGTATACGTCACATCTTCAGTAGTGTTGTCTGGATAGATAATTTGGGTTCCATAGAAGAGAATCCCGGCGGTAGAGCCGGTCGAACAGAGAATTTCCCCGAGCTTCGAAAGGTCGCTGGAATATCCATTGAAAATAGCATAGCCTCCTTTGACCGCAGGCTCGTACAGGCTGTCCCAGATTCTGCGGAACTCAGGGACGTCGCAGACGATTTTCTCATTCACAATGGGATCTATCCCAAGCTGCTTCAACCCGACCTGGAAATAGTTGAATGCGGAATCTGTTGTAAAGAGGGATTTTCCATCATCAGGTATGTCGGGTGTCAGGCTGTCCGTCCATTCATAATACCGCATCGCAATCCGCGACAGGTCCTCGAAATCGTTCAGAGCTTCGAACTGTACTCCTGTAGCCGTTGCGAACCGGTCAAAGAGCGTCCTGTCCACAAACAGCACTTCCGTTGATTTCGCTATCGGGAACACATAGAGTCCATCGTCCTCCAGGACACCCTCTTCAATGAAACGAGGGAGATAGCTGTCGAGTTCTTCGGGCCTGAACAGGGTTTTGAGATCCACCAACAGTCCTTTGTTCATGAGCTGCAAGGCGTTTTTGGGATAACAGGTAGCTATATTCGGCAAATCAGGGGAACCTGGGTCTTTGTTCGCGGCAGCCAACAGCTTTTCCTGTAAGGTCGCGGAACTGGAAATCGAAGTCACGCTCAGGATGACACCATTGTCCTTTCCGACCGTAGCGTTGAATTCACTAACCAGATTGTCCATGGTTGACTGCATCTGTCCACCGAAGTTATGCCACATGGTGATTGTCACGGGGTTTGAAGGATCAAGAACCTGGCCCCTGGAACACCCTATGAATGTCAGGACACAAAGCGACAGACAAAACAGAAAAACCGGAGCCTTGTTTTTTCGTACCATGATTTTCTCTCCCTGAAAGCACGATATGTAATTTTCCATCATCTTTACATTGATGTACAGAAAAAAACACAAAATCACCCCAATAATCACCCTTCCTATCACCCTAGGGGTGATTACAGCGTAAGCCTCGTGTCATAGGATACATCATGATCTGGTTCGAAACGAAGTTTTGGACAGAAAACATGTAGAAATGCGAGGAGAACGTTATGATGCGAAATCAACAAGTTTGGCGCCTTTATTATGAACCGTTTCCCAGCATGAACTGGAAGCCGGTTCCTCCAGTCATCACACGGATTCATCCCGACAGCGTGCATTTCAGGTCCTTGGATGAATTCCGGGACAAGTACGATCCTATAGAGAAGCTATCTCCTAGGGAACGGGAGGTCGTATATCTGATCCTGAAAGGTTATACCGTGGCCGATATTGGGGAATATCTCTACATTTCGACCGGTACAGCGAAGACGCACAAGAACAACATCTATCAGAAGCTGGGAATCAATACCAAACGCCAATTGTTTGAACTGACGATGGCGGGATGACCTACATGCCGATAGCGGGCTTGATTGCCTGCTGTCGGGAGACCTCGACATCTGCTAGGGGAGTTTCCGCACTGATACAGCGAATGTCTGTAGGAGCAGGGGTGTTCAATTCTTTTTCCAGTTCTTCCCTTGCTACAGCGAGCATGAGCTTGATCCTGTTCTCCTGATTGACATGGGTAGCCGAAGGGTCATAGTCGATAGGAACGATGTTCGCTTGGGGCATCCGCTCCTTGATCTTGCGGATCATGCCTTTTCCACAGATATGGTTCGGCAGACACCCGAAGGGCTGTGTACATACGATGTTGGCGTACCCGCTTTCGGCTAGTTCAAGCATTTCCGCAGTCAAAAGCCAGCCTTCGCCCATTTTGCAACCATGGCTGATCACGCCATTGTCCAACGCTTTTGTCTTTGCATAGGGGGAGGGTGGGGTAAACTGAGGATATCGTTTTACTGCGTCGATACTCATCTTCTCAATCTTTGTCAGCAGTTTCATGACGAGGTGCGTCCCTTTTGAAATCCAGAATCGTCCACCATACAGTTTCCTGTCAGTCTCCGAATTGTCACAACCATACATGACGAAACCGATGATGCCGGGAAGCATCACTTCACAACCTTCATCGGCAAGAAGCTGTTCAAGATTGTTGTTTCCTAAGCTGGCATATTTCATGTAGATTTCACCGACGATGCCGACTTTGACCTTCGGGACATATTCGACTTTGATCTGAGCGAAGGAGTCCACGATCGCATTGAGGTTTTTCCGCATCGCGGATAATGACCAGCCTCGACCACGTTTGAACTGTGAGGAAAGCCGTCCGTTCCATTCATCCACAAGGGCATCCGCCGCACCTGTCTGAAGTTCATAGGGACGGACCTGGTTTTTGAGCAGCATCAGCATATCACCATATATCAGACCTGCGAACGCCTGTAACAGCATCGGAACGGTAAGTTTGAACCCGGAATTATGTTCCAAACCTTTGAGATTCAAGGAGATGACAGGAATCTGTTCAAAACCTGCACGTTTCAATGCCTTGCGCAGCAAGAAAATATAGTTTGACGCCCGGCACCCGCCACCGGTCTGTGTAATGACCAAGGCCGTCTTGTCAGGATCGTACTGGCCGCTATGCAAAGCGTCGATCATCTGGCCGATCACTAGGAGAGCGGGGTAGCACATGTCGTTGTGGACGTATTTCAACCCTTCTTGAACTACATTCGGCCCATTGTTTTCAAGGAGGACGACCTGATAGCCATGGTTCGCAAAAACATTCTTGATGAGATTGAAATGGACAGGCGCCATGTTTGGGAGAAGGATCGTATAATCCTTCTTCATCTTCTTTGTAAACTCGACTCTTGTGTTCTGATCGTCCATAACTGGTCTCCTGGGATTACAACCCAACCGCAGCGAACAGGCTGCGCAAACGAATCTTGACGGCTCCAAGATTGGTTATTTCGTCAATTTTGATCTGTGTATAGATTTTCCCTGCGTCTTCAAGGATTTCCCGGACTTCATCGGTGGTGACCGCATCAAGCCCACAACCGAATGATACCAATTGTACGAGCTGCATGTCATCTTCCGTGCGGATCGCCCTCGCTGCGTCATATAGTCTTGCATGGTACGTCCATTGGTTCAGGACGGTCCGTCTATCTTTTTTTTCATGGATGCTGATGACATCTTCGCTGACGATCGCGGCGCCGAACGAAAGGATCAACTGGTCGATTCCGTGATTGACCTCAGGATCGACATGGTAGGGGCGACCACTCAAAACCACGATCGGACGATTATGTTCTCTCGCTCGGACAATGATATCAGTACCGAAGCGCCGGACATCCTCCATATATCGTTGAAGTTCTTCATAGGCTCTGTCCGAAGCATGAAGGATATCAGCTTTCGTAATGTCAGGAAAACGCGGGCGCAGGATTTCAAGCATGCGCTTCCTGAATGTCCCCTTATGGTTGAGCCCCACATAATCGCAGATGAAATCTATCCCCTGTTCCTTGAGTACCCCCATGTTCGCGTTGATCACTTCAGGATAGTAGGCGACGACAGGACAATTGAAATGGTTGTCACCTTTTTCCTCGTCGATGTTATAGCTCATGCAAGGATAGAAAATATGCTTGATCCCCTGGTTCACAAAATACTGGACGTGTCCGTGGGCGAGTTTCGCGGGAAAACAGACTGTGTCGGAAGGAATCGTCGCCTGTCCATCCAGGTACAAGGCCCTGTTGGAAAAAGGAGATACCTGGACAGAGAATCCCAAAGCGGTGAAGAACGTATGCCAGAAAGGCAAGAGCTCGAACATGTTCAGGCACAAGGGGATTCCCATGACTCCCCGCTTCGCGTCGGGGGTAGGGGTATAGGACTGGAGTTTCTGCTGCTTCCAGGCATAGATATTTCGTAATGTCATATCTTCTATCTGAGATGTCTTCGTTACTGGTCGTTCGCACCTGTTGCCGCTGATGAACTTCCGTCCGCCATCGAACGTATTGATCGTCAGATGACAGTGGTTGCTGCACCCATTGCACCGGATGGAGCGGACTTCATGCTTCAGAGATGAAATCTGTTCCAGAGAAAGTAAGGTGCTTGGCTTTTGCACTTGGTCCTTGCAGGTCTGTTCACGGGCATACAAGGCCGCGCCATAGGCCCCCATGAGTCCCGCGACAGCGGGACGGACGACTTCGGCGTCGAGTTCCTTCTCAAAAGCGCGTAATACAGCGTCATTGAGAAACGTTCCCCCCTGCACGACGACATTCCGGCCCAATTCCTCCGCGTTCGTCGCCCTGATGACTTTGTACAGCGCGTTCTTGACGACGCTGATGGAAAGCCCTGCGGAAATGTCATCTATCGTCGCTCCATCCTTCTGCGCCTGTTTCACGGAACTGTTCATGAATACGGTGCACCGGCTGCCGAGGTCAACGGGATTCTTGCCTTTCAAGCCGAGTTTCGCGAAATCATCGATCGAATATCCCAAGGTGTTCGCGAAGGTCTGAAGGAATGATCCGCAACCAGAAGAACAGGCTTCATTCAGGAAAATATTGTCGATTGTGCCATTATGGATCTTGAAACATTTGATATCCTGACCGCCGATATCAATGATGAAATCGACATTGGGCATGAACCGTTTCGCAGCGGTGAAGTGTGCCACGGTCTCGACGACGCCATAGTCGATGCAGAAGGCGTTCTTGACGATATCTTCCCCATAACCGGTAACGGCGGCGGCGGTGATCTTCAGATGAGGATTCTCGATCATGAAGGTCTGTAGATATTCCCTGATGATCGGCACCGGATTTCCCGAATTGCTTTGATATCTTTGATACAGTATATCGCCGTCTTCAGAGATACACGTCGCCTTGACGGTCGTTGACCCTGCGTCGATACCAAGGAACACTGGCCCGGAATACTCTTTCGGGGATCTCTCGGGGACAGTCGCTTTCGCATGTCGTTGAACGAACCTTTGATACTCAACCTCTCCGGAGAAAAGGGGATCGATCGAAAGGAACGAGGCGTGTTTATGGTAATTTTCCAACCGAGTGATCAATTGGACAAGATTGACTCCTTCTCCCCCCGCATAGTTGGCGGCTCCCAACGCAACGTAATAGAGGGAGTTCTCAGGACAAAGTCCGATGACATGAAGTGTTTCATCAAACTGTTTGCGAAGTTGAGCCATGAAGGTCAGAGGCCCCCCAAGATAAGCGACAGTACCGTTGATCGGTCGACCTTGGGCCAATCCCGCGATTGTTTGATTCACAACAGCGGAAAATATACTCGCGGCGATATCCTCACGTTTCGCACCTTGGTTGATAAGCGGTTGAATATCACTTTTAGCGAATACACCACAACGCGAGGCAATCGTATATATCTGCTGTGACTGTGAAGCCAGACGATCCATATCATCTTGCGTGACACCGAGCAATGTAGCCATCTGGTCGATGAACGCACCGGTACCGCCTGCACAAGAACCGTTCATACGGACTTCAAGGCCACCATCCAGAAAGAGAATCTTGGCATCTTCCCCTCCAAGCTCAATAATGACATCGGTACCAGGTATGTAGGTGTTCGCCGCGAGTCTGGTGGCATAGACTTCCTGCACGAAAGGGATTTCGCAGGATTGAGCCATGCCCATGCCGGCGGAACCGGAAATGGCGAGCTGCGGCGTTTCATCACCGACCAAGGGGAGGATACGACGCAAGACCTCCGCGGTTTTCGAAGGAATCTGCGAATAATGTCGCTCGTATGAAGAATGTAATATTTCTCCTAAGTCGGACAGAACCACACATTTCAGAGTGGTTGAACCAACATCCAGTCCAATCCTCACAGATACAACTCTCCCTGGACAAGTATGATGACACCGTGTTATTTACGTACGAAGTTATTACAGAACATAGTGGTTTATTTGAAAATGGTCAAACAAATCAAACATTTTTTTAGACACAATCGACCAAATGTGTTATTTCCTAGCGAAATCTTAGCATTTGTTCATTATTCTTTACATGGGATATTTTTAACACAAAATAAGCGGTATCAGTGCGATACAATCATACAGAGAGCCGTTCCGGAAAATGACCGTCAACCCTATCTGTGTTCGACACTAAAGGACTCAGTCTTGAAATTGGTATAGTAACGTCCTTCCGTCGCGGTAAAGCGAAGCACACAGTAGTCAGGGTCGGTGACGCCGCCTTTATAATACATGGTGTCGCCGGTCTTCCAGATCATCTGCTTTGACTCGTCGTCCTCAAGGACCTCCATCGTTCCTCTGAGCATGACCCCCTGGTAGCTGAAACGCTTGCTGTAGAAATAGACCGCGGCTTTAGGATTGTCCCGATACTGGGATACCCGTAGGGAGGATGTGTTGGTGGTGAAATAGAATACTTCGATCCCTTCCCGTTTGCGCGGGGCCAGCATGGCCTTCATGTTCGGATATCCGTCGTCATCTACGGAGGCGATGAACGCGACGGACTGCTTGTCGATGAGATTGCCGATTGTCTGCTCTGGATTCCTCATGTACGCTTTTCCCTTTGTCCGTTTGGATCAATTGTCAGTAGACGAGTTTTCTTTCGATGAACGGAAGATTTTTCCATCCACCCCGAAGTCATAGGTATCAGTCTCCGCGACAGCCTTCTCCAAGAGTGCTTCAATCTCCATTCTATGGAAATGGTCGGTCTCGGTTTGTGTATTCGGTCTCACCAGAGGATGCTTGGGACTGAAGATCACGCAGCAATCCTCGTAAGGCAATATGCTCGTCTCATAGGAGTCGATGGCTTTCGCGGTAGCGATGATCTCCTCCTTGTCCATGCCGACGAGGGGTCTCAGGACGACACGCTCCGACATGCTGTCTGTGAAGGCCATGCTTTCAAGCGTCTGGCTGGCCACCTGCCCGAGAGCCTCGCCTGTGACAAGACACATCGCCTCCGCTTTCGCCGCGATCGCGTTCGAGACTTTCATCATGCAGGCCCGCATCATGAGAGTATGTTCCTCTTCGTCGCTATGGTCACGGATCCATAGCTGTGAATCGGTGAACGGAACGACATGAAGCCTTGTACCCTGAAGATATGGAGCCAGGATCGAAGCAAGGCTCTTGACCTTCTCCAGAGCCATTTCGGAAGTGTAGGGGTAGGCATGGAAATAGATGCATTCCTGCTTGAGACCCCGTCTGCCCATTCTCCAGCCAGCTACAGGACTGTCGATTCCGCCACTGAGCAACAGCATCCCCTTTCCCGCGCATGTCACAGGAAGTCCACCAAGACCCTTCTGTGGAGAGGTGTAGAGGTACGCATCGTTGCGAATCTCGCAGAACAGTATCTTGTCCGGACGTTTTACGTTGACATGCATCTCCGGATAAGTATCCAGGACGACACCACCAAGCTCACATGCGATCTGGTAGCTGTTCATCGGAAAGCTCTTGTCGCTTCGAGAAGGTTCGACCTTGAAACTACCTGTACCGGAGCGGAACGGCTCTTCGTCCATCAAGCGTTTCGTGGCTTCCACTATCGCGTCGAACGTCTTTTCACTTCGGATGGCACGAGAGAATCCCACGACGCCAAAGGTGGTCGAAAAAGCCTTGTATGCGATATCATCAGGACATTCGGCGTCGATTTCAAAATACAGGCGCCCCTTTTGCCTGGTACATGTACTCCTCCAGGGCCGAAGCTTATCCTTGATGTTATGGCGAAGTCTCTTTTCAAAGAAATCCCTGTTCAGACCTTTCAACGAGATCTCCCCAAGGCGAACCAGATACAGCTTAGTCTCCATGTATAACTCCAATGATGATTATTTTCTTTTTGTGAACCGTGCCGGAGCATGCTGGACATAAGTTCCGACTATCGCGTCAGCCAGACGTTCCGCATCTTCCAAAGTCGTATCATATCCATAGGAAATCCGCACGGCTGATCCTGCCAGTTTGGCATCGACACCCATCGACTGCATGACTCCTTCGCCTTTTTGCTTCGCGTTGTTGGAGCAGGCGGAACCGGAGGAAACGCAGAAGCCTTGGTCGAACAACATCCGTGTGAATACCTCCGATGGAAGTCCTTGGACGGAGATCGACAGGATAAATGGGGTGGAAGGGCTGGCTGTGGAATCGGAGGACGGGGAAAGACATGCGATGCCAGGAACCTCGGTCGCGAACCTATGTTCGAAGTAGCGCTTGATCGCAACAGCGTTTTCCTGATGCACACGCATGTTTTCAACTGCATCTTGCAGTGCGGCCGTCATGGCTGCGATCCCCGCGAGGTTTTCCGTGCCGGGTCTCAGACCATTTTCCTGCCCGCCGCCACGGCTCAACGCCAGAACTGCGGGGTTCGTATTGTACAGGAAACCGACACCCCTTGGCCCGCAGAACTTGTGTGCGCTGAAGGCTGCGGAATCGACACCCATGGCTTTGAGATCCACAGGTATCTTCCCCAAGGCCTGAACCGCGTCGCAATGCAGATGGATATGTCTTCCTGTAGTCCTGGAAAATTCTCGGATGACTGTTGCGATTCCCTTGATATCCTGGATGGTACCAGTCACATTGTTGACCGACATGCAGCAGACCATCCTGGTTTTCTCCGTCAGTGCGTCAGCGATCTGCTGTGGCGTGACATATCCACCTGGAGCTTGCATTTGCTTTACCTCCCACCCGAAATCGGTGAGGATTCGCACATATTGCGAGATCGCCGCGTGCTCAAAACGAGGAATGATCATCTGCCCAGGGGCCTTGCTGTACAGAAGGGAATTGAGGATGATCGCATCACTCTCGGTCCCTCCGCTGGTAAAGGTGATTGATTTCGACTCCGCATTGACAATATCGGCGATTTTCCATCGGATTCCTTGCAGATGATGCGCAGCCGCTTGTCCTTCGCGATGGAGGGAGGACGGATTGCCGATATACTTGTTCGCCGTTTCAACATATACTGCCGCCGCATGATCAGCCAATGGAGTCGTCGCGGCCCAGTCGAAATATCCAGAATGATGCATAACGTCTCCATCATGGTCGAAAACGATACGATTTGCAAGGTATGGATGTAAGGCCGCCAGAAAAATTTTCGCGGTGCGTCAGGTCCTGAAAAATGTGTCGTGATATCTCTGGAAACGTAGGTATCACAACGGTCTGGAACCAAAAAGGATAAAATGTTGTAAAAAAGGTATTGTTGGCAAGAAGTAATGAATAATCTTCTTGCTCCTGACAAATGCTTTGGGGTATAAAAAACACATGAATACCTGTTGCAGCGCCACATTGGCCGGAGGTCAAAAGACCGACGTCCTTCTCGCCGAGGATTTCGCTGACCTGTCTACACATCTCAGTGCTTATGGAAATAGCATCCTTTGGGTCCTAGACTCAAATACAGCCCGGCTCATTCGGCCGTTGCCCCCTTGCCGTGTCATCCTTGAAGCGGGAGAATCCGCGAAGAACTGGAAGGGTGTCGAACGAATCCTCCGAACGGCTGTGGAAGAAGGTTTTGCCCGTGATGGTCGTTTCATCGGTTTTGGGGGTGGCGTCGTCTGTGATATGACGGCTTTCGCCGCTTCGCTCTATATGCGAGGATGCCGGTTGACCCTTGTTCCGACAACATTGCTCGCCATGGTGGACGCTTCGCTCGGTGGCAAGACTGCGATTGATTTCATGGGTGGCAAGAACCTTGTAGGAACGTTCTATCCCGCGGACGAGGTATTGATCTGTTGTGATACCTTGCGGTCTTTGTCCGACAAAGAGTTCTTGAACGGTCTTGCGGAAGTAATCAAGCATGCGTTGCTTTCACAGGATGAGAGTCTCTACAAGTTGCTCCTCTTGAAGAAAAGCCAGATTCTCGGTCGTGACCCTGCGGTACTACGGAATCTTGTCGCGCTTTCCCTCGCTGTCAAGTGTTCCTACATAGAACGCGATCCCTGTGAAAAACTTGGAATACGCCAGGCTTTGAATCTCGGGCATACCTTCGGCCATGCATTGGAATCCTGCGGACAGTTCTCCCGTTGGAGCCATGGTGCCGCTGTGGCATGGGGGACCTGCCGCGCCCTTGATGCGGGAGTCCGCCTTGGTGTCACCGATGAACGTTATGCGGCCGGAGCGACAAAACTGTTCTCGATGTATGGCTACGATATCGACTATCGAATCGGTCGTGGCGACTGGCAGCTTTTCAGACAGAGTCTTTCAAAGGACAAGAAGAAAGTAGATGGCAAAGTGAGGTTCGTTTTGCTCGAAGGGCAGGGGAAACCCCTCCTTCAGCCACTTGAAACCGCCATGATCCAGAGTGTCGTCATCAGCAAACCGATCTGAACTGAATCGACCCGGGAGATTTCTTAACTCACTTTTAATCTAAAATACTGTCCGTTCGGTCCCTTTTTCACTAGCATATAGATGAGAGAGGTGGTTATGCGAAAGACGAAGATAATCTGCACGATGGGCCCAGCGGTCGATGACGATGACACATTGAGAAAGATCATTCTCAACGGCATGGACTGCGCAAGGTTCAATTTTTCCCATGGAACGCATGAAGAACATGCTCTGCGTATCGCCAGGGTAAAGAGGCTCAGTGCCGAACTTCGACAGCCGGTCGCATTGATGCTTGATACAAAAGGCCCTGAGATCCGAGTAAAGGATTTCGCCGACGGTTTCGTCATTCTTGAACCTGGAGCTGAATTCACTCTGTATTCCGATCCTGCCAAAATCGGCGATATCCATGGTGTCGCGGTGACATATCCGTATCTCGCCGAAGAGATCTGCATCGGCACCTCCATTTTGATCGATGATGGTCTGATCGCCCTCGATGTAACCGAACTGAAAGGCTGCGACGTCGTCTGTATCGTTCGTAACGGCGGCAAGATCAGCAACCACAAGAGCATCAATATCCCAGGTGTATTCATCGACATGCCATATATCAGCGCCGTCGATCGTAGCGATATCCTGTTCGGGATCGAACAGGGGGTCGATTTCGTGGCCGCGTCTTTCGTCCGAACCCCGGACGACGTCAAGAAGCTCCGTAAGCTCCTTGATGTAAACGGCGGCAAACGGATACAGATCATCTCCAAGATCGAAAACGCCTGTGGGGTCGATCATCTTGATGAGATCATCGAACATAGCGATGGGGTCATGGTCGCCCGCGGTGACATGGGGGTTGAGATTCCTTTCAAAGAACTCCCTCCGATTCAGAAGGAGATCATCGCGAAATGCTACAAGGCTGGCAAGCATGTTGTCACCGCGACACAGATGCTCGATTCCATGACGTATCATCCACGACCGACTCGTGCGGAGGTTTCCGATGTAGCCAACGCCATCTATGATGGTTCGACGGTCATCATGCTTTCGGGGGAGACCGCCGCAGGGCAATATCCTGTCGAATCCGTGAAGACCATGGCGGAGATCGCTGAGTACACTGAATCAAAGATCGACTATGAGATGCGGTTCGCAAAGAATCGCCTGAACCTTGGACGCGATATCGTCAACGCTATCGGAAGTTCCGCCTGTGACGCTTCCTACTTCCTTGACGCCAAGGCAATCATCTGTGTCAGCATGACGGGTCGGACAGCCAGGGTGGTCTCACACTATCGTCCCGCCTGCCCGGTGATCGCGGCGGTCACGGATGAAATGGCCTGCCGTCAGCTTAAATTGTCCTATGGCATCCTTCCTCTCCTCGCGACCGTCCAACCGACGGTCGATGATTCAGTCCTCCATGCTTGTGAACTTGCAAAGAACACAGGACTGGTCAAGGAAGGCGATCTTGCTATCGTCACCTGCGGTTCCTCCATCGGGACCGAGACTTCCGCCGACACTATGCTGATCAAGACGATGGGTTGATTCCCATCGTCTCGTAACCATTGAATGAACGTGTATCGGAACCGAACGGCAGCGGTCAGTCGTTGAACGACTTCATCAGCCGCTCGTAGGTTTTCTTCGCCACTCGGAGTTCATTGGGATGGCTCTTCTTGTCCAGTTCATCCAGCAACTGCCCCAGAGCATAGATGGAGGTATCCAAAGCCTCAAAGCAATTCTTGTTGACCCTGAACGTATAGACCCCGTTGCCATTGGTATCGAATTCGATAAAGCCCAGGTGCCCACGCTCTTTTTTCAAGCGACAGAGCGCGAGTATCCACATGAGATTGTCGATCAGCAGAGAAGGCTCCGCGGAAGAGAACACACCTGCGGGAGCCGATTCCAGAATGCCCTTCTCGGTATCGATCTTGCCGTTCAGTTCCAGCAACGTAAAGAACTTCTCACCATAATGGATATAAGAGCCGTGGTAGGCGAGGGCTGCATGGAAATTCCGGGGGCGCCGCCCTGCGTTCATGTTCTGAGTATAGAGCCAGGAGAGATCGGCCACGGGAATGATCACCACAGGCATCTTCTTTTTTCCGGTCATCTCGACAGGATACGTCCTGCGGTAGACGGTCGCGGATGGGACCTGTGAATCAGAGGCGGCCTCCCGGACAACGGAATCCTTTTCTCGCCTCCCTTGGGACTTTTCCTCCTTGCGACGCTCGTCACGACGGGCTTCGCGGTCCTTTCGTTGGGATTCCGCGTCATGCTGACGGATATCCATCAACCGCTTTCTGAGTGTGGGATCGATATGGTCGATCCACTCCTTTTTCAGGGGGCTGACAGAACGGGCGTACATACGGCTCGTCTGGACGATCTCACCCGCGATAATGAACTGGGGAGGTTCACGGTACCAGGCGGAACCGGGATGAATATAGATCTGGTTGGCGGTGAGGCTTTTGTACATATTGCCTTTGGAACGGCAACAGACATACTGAAGGAGTCCTGCGGCAAGGCAGCACAGATAGTCATGGACGGAACCCCCATGACTCAGGGGGAACCCAAGCTCGCTGACGATTTCGGAAAGCTGTTCATCGACATGCTGTATCTCGGACATGCCCTGCATGTCAAGATAATTTCGTTTGCAGAATTTTTCCTTCGCCTCGTTTGTCGGAAGCTCTGTGAACTGTTTGAACATTGACAGATAGGTAAGAAAATCGCCGTAATCGGTAGTATTGAACGCCTTGTGCGCGGCACGGGCGGCATCTTCTTCTCCTGGAGGTAGAACGAACGGAGTTTTTGTGGAAAGGAAGGATACGGCGACAAGAACTTCATCTATAACGTCAGGGTAGTTCAACATACCCTCTACGATGACTCGGGAATGCCTGGGCAGCAGAGGGAAACGCACCATGAGTTCCCCGATGCCAGTAAGGTGACGATCAGGGCCTATAGCCTTGATGAATTTCAGCGTTTCCTCGGCGCTGGCGATCGCACCGGATTTCGGGCGGGTGATGAACGGAAACTTCTCGAAATCATAGATGCCGAGGTCGCTCATCCGCAAGACGACTTCTGAAAGGTCTGTGCGGAGGATCTCTTCAGTAGTATATGTGAAGCGGGTATCGAAATCATGCTTCGCATACAGGCGATAACACACACCGGGAGCGGTACGGCCGGCACGACCTTTTCGCTGCTCACAAGAAGACTTGCTGACGGGCAGGGGGACCAGGGATGAAGTGAAGTCCTTCTGGTTGTAGAAGTTCATCTTGGCCATGCCGCTGTCGATCACTGTGGTGATACCATCTATCGTGACGCTCGTCTCGGCGATATTCGTCGATACGACTACCTTTGTCTTATCTTTCGGAGTCGGGATGAAGACCCTCTCCTGTTCCTCTTTCGACAATTTCCCGTAGAGAGGGTAGATGACCAGTTGGCGTTTGACTTCGCTGCCATAGAGTTCCTGGATACAGGTCTTGATGTCAAATTCACCAGGCAGGAAAATCAGGATGTCACCGGCTTGGTCCTTCACCCGCTTCGTCACGATCTGGACGATCTGGTCCATCATCTCGTCAGTGTTGCCTGGATGAACCTGAGGCATGTAGAACACTTCGACTGGATGGATGCGGGCGTCTATGCTGATGATCGGCGCATTGTCGAAAAACTGGGAGAAGATCTTTGTGTTGATCGTGGCAGAGCTGATGATCACCTTGAAATCGGGGCGTTCAGAAAGGACATTCTTGAGCAAGCCAAGGATGAAATCTATATTGAGGCTCCGTTCATGGGCCTCGTCGACCAACATGACCCCATAGTTGCGGAGCAGCGGGTCGGCTTTGAGTTCCTGAAGGAGGATTCCATCGGTCATCACCTTGATACGGGTATTGCGGTCAGTCGTATCGGAGAAACGCATCTTGTAGCCGACGAACGTACCATCGGTATCATCGAGTTGACGTTTGATATAGTCACATACCGATAAAGTAGCGATACGTCTCGGCTGGGTAATGCCGACGGAAAGGTCGGCTGTATAGCCGGCCTCATGGAGGATGATCGGCAGCTGGGTGGTCTTTCCGCTGCCGGTAGGGCTTTCAACGATGATCACCTGATTCTTTTCAAGTGCGTTCAATATCTGCCGGCGATGTTGATACACCGGCAGGCTTTTCATATTCTGCAAGTTCAATCCTTTGTTACCAATTCCACGACCTGCTCAAAAGAGAGCTCCTTGAAGGTGTCGCGAGTAACAAGATTTTTCAAGGTGTAGGTTCCGGAAAGCCGTTCGTCTTCCCCACAGGTCAATGCGAACGGGATATTGTTTGTCTCAGCGTATTTGAATTGCTGGGCTATCTTCCTATCGGCAAGATAGACGTCACAGCTGATATCCCGACTTCTCAATTCGGCGCCGATGGAGTTGTACCATGGGCGCAGGGCTTCATTCATGACGACGACCAGGACGTCGGCGGAAGCCCCGTTCTTCAATACGGGGCTGTGCAGTTCTTCCAATGCCGAGAGCAGTCGATCCAATCCGATGGAGGAACCAACTCCCGGTATGCGGTCCTTGGTATAGAGTGACGCGAGGTCATTGTACCGACCGCCGCTACAGACTGAACCGATGGTCGGCAGCTCGTCAAGGAACGTTTCATACACTATTCCAGTATAATAGTCCAATCCACGGGTGATGGAGGGATCGAGGACGAACTGCGCGGAGATTCCTGCCTCCGAGAGCAACGCATGGATATCCTTCATCCTGGAAGTGTGTACGGTTTCCCCGCCCGCGAGCTTACTGAGCGCATCGAGCCGTTCAAGGAAATCCGTACCTTCCGCGGGGGCTATGTAGGCGAGGATGGAATCAGCTTTGCTTTCACTTCCTGTCAGTTCCGTCAAAGTCGCCCGTACCGCGTCCTTGCCGATCTTGCGGAGCTTGTCCACCGTCCGCAGCACCTCTACGGACTGTTCCGCGACTCCCAGGTGTTCGAGGAAGGCGTTGAAAAGGCCTCGGTGCGCGACATGGAACGTGACCTTGTCCAATCCCAGCATGACGAAGGAACTCTGCATCATGGAGAGGATCTCGAAGTCAGCGGCGGCGTTGTCGACACCGACGATATCGAAGTCGCATTGAAAGAATTCCCGAAAGCGACCTTTCTGAGGGTTTTCACCTCTCCATACCTTGTTGATATGGAACCGCTTGAAGGGGAGGGAGATCTCATTCTGATGTGCCGCGAGAAAACGTGCGAACGGAACGGTCAAGTCGAACCTCATGGCGACATCCCTCCCGCCATTGTCATGGAAATGGAAGATCTGCTTGTCGGTTTCGCCACCACCTTTGCCGAGAAGGACTTCGGTATATTCGAGGACAGGGGTATCGATCGGTACAAAACCATAGGAGGAAAAATTCTTTTCAAGTTTGGCTATGATCTCTTTCTTCTGGATCTCCTGTGCGGGCAGGGAATCCCTGAATCCTTTGAGAATTTTAGGTTCGATAATTGATTTCTTGACAGTATTTTTTCCAGACGCAGGCATTGAAACCGTGGATTCCGGGTTCTTGGCTTCGTTATTGTTCATGGCAAGGGAGCTCCTGTTGCATTTTCACTCTATTTAGTGTACACCATAATAGTAAACAAATCCTGTGGAAACTGCAATAAGGCCATCGCATGAGCCTTGTTGGGTTGTGTTGAGAGATACATGCTAATACGATATAAACAAGATGACCAAGGACATAGCGTACCGGTCGCGAAGATCTATACGCACGATGAACATGGCATAGATTCGACTTTGATAGACAATGATGCTTTCTGGGCGGTGAAAAAACTCCAGCAATCCGGTGCGGAAGCCTATATCGTAGGCGGAGCGGTACGTGATCTGATGCTGGGACGAAAACCCAAGGATTTTGACTTGACCACCAGTGCCAGTCCTAGGCAGATCCAACGAATGTTCTGGAACGCGAGGATCATCGGCAAGCGATTCAAGCTCGTCCACCTTGTGTTCAGGGACAAGATACTGGAAGTCTCCACCTTCAGAAGCGGGGAAGAGGCCGAGGAAGGCAACAACAATATCTTCGGTACGATCGAACAGGATGCGAAACGCCGCGACTTTACAATCAATTCCTTCTATTTCGATCCTGTTTCAGGCCATTTGCTTGATTTCAACAATGCGCTGGATGATTTCAAGAAAAAGCGGATCAGGTCCTTGATTCCATTGAACACCACATTCAAAGAAGATCCTGTACGGATGGTCCGTGCGGTCAAATACTCGGTGACGACTGGATTCCGGCTCAAATTCGACGTCAAACTCGCCATTCGCAAGTATGCCACTGAACTTTCAAGGACTTCCACCAGCAGATTGACGGAAGAGGTCAACAAGATCCTAGCTTCAGGTTGCTCAGCGGAAATCTTTGAAGAGCTCCAGAAATACAAGCTGCTTGTGTTCATGCTCCCCTGTTTTTCTGTCTATTCCAATTTTCCGCAGGTGCGGAAGTCTCTACGGCAACTCGATGAACAGATCGAGGCGAGCAGGCGCGGAGAACGGGAAGAGGTCGCACGGGGCGACATGGTCAAGGCGCTTGTCGCACCTTTGATCGTATTCGATGATTCCATCACTTCCTCCGATGAGCGCTTCAAGGATACGTTCCGACAGGTGAAGGTTCTTATCAGTCCCATGACCCCGAGCAATTATGAGATTGAGGTAGCCTGTGAGCATCTGCTTTCTGAAAAAGGATACAAGACGCCTCGCAATTGCGTACGTCAGCCAAGATCGGCTACAGGCAAAGCGGCTCCCGTCAAACGGAGAACCCCGCGCGTGGACGGAGCTCCTACACGTCAACGCAACAAAAAAACGAACAGACCTAGCGTTTCGACGAGTGAGCAACAAGCGAATGCTGAAGGACTCGTGGAACTCAAGCAGGCTATATCGAACGGTGCCACACCACAGCAAGGGGCGGCTTCACCATCGTCCGCTCCCAAACGGAGACGACGGCATCGAAGCAGGCATGGAAAGGGGAGCGGAAACAATCCCTCTCAGCCAAAACCGCAGGTCGCTGATGAACAACAGCCGCAGCGCAAGCCCGTCCCACAGGGAAGGCCGAAGCCTACGGCTATGAGGATCAGTTCTCCTGATATCCCCATGACGAGCGCGGAAGCCCACGATATGTAGTACGAAGACAGCCACGATCAGGAGCAAACCTCCAAAACGTGGCTGTACTTTTATTTCTATTCCATGAAACGCCATCGCAAGATGAAAAACTAAGCCCATTCCTCGACTTCAATATTGACGGAGGTAACGAAGATACCTCCATACTTTTCAAGTGAATCCGCGATATATTCCTGGAGTTCGGCCAAGGTGGAGGAGATCTGGTGCTTGAACGGAACACGGAGCTTGACCGTCAGCGCATAGCCCTCGGGATTGACCTTCACCTGGACTTTCTTGACTTTGATCATATTGTCGAACTCATCAAGACAATGCACGACCATCTGAGTCAAAGCCGCGTCACTGACCGTTATCTTCCCATGTTTGCTGAATTCGGGACGGACGATGGTCTTTTCAAACACCTTGTTCTTCTGCCAAGGAAATCGAGCCTTGTTCTTGAAGAATACCCGCATGGAATCGTATACGATCTGAGGGTAGTTCCTGGTGATCTCAATGGTCGGGACGGGAATGACGTGCTTGCCTTCGGTATAGCGAATCCTCATGGCCGTCTCGATCTCTTCTTTCGTAGCGATGTCTTCAATATGGTAGATTTTCTCCGGTTCGGGCAGATTGAGCCGTACGGCGATCTTGTGTACCATCTTCTCACTGGTGCCGATGATCAGGATCTTGTGATACTTTTCACGTTGCAGGGCGTCCATGACTTGGCGTTGGTGTTCGTCGTCATCAAACAAGGCCGTCTTGACCGCGGTAAGAAAATTGGCTTCACGCTTCGCTGATCGCCCCGCGAGTATCCTGTCGCCCTTGATCAACAACCCATCATCGATAATCAGTTCGATATTGTGTTTTTCCGCGACGAGTTTGGACCGGAAGCTTTTGCCTGTGCCGCTTCGGCCGACGAGAGCATATACCTTGACCCCTTTTATTTTCCAGAACGCATAGCGGAAGATTCGATTCATATCGACCATGATATACCGAATTATCTGTTTTGGGTACTACCAGCGGACAAACACAAGTACAAATACAGCACTCCTATCGAAAAAGTACCGATATATGTGTGAATCCGCAAATTCTCAAGCGAGGAACAAAGTTGCTGTGACGCTAAAAAAAGAAAAAAATTGATTCGTTTCAAATTGATGGAAATGCCATTGGAATGAATTTCGTATAATCGTTTTTCAGTTTTCCTGCCAAAATACGACAGCTATGACAAGTAATATCCCTCGTAATCACATCAATGGGTGTCCATGGCACAACAATGGCCGTAACACATCGTTTGAGTGTCTGGCAAAACCACAAAAATCATCACTGGTTTTTCTCTTTACTCGATACAAGCTTTTCAGCTAGAATTACAAAAGTTCATTTCGTAAACACCTCCATCCATACCTTGGTCAGCCCAAGGGAGTTTTGGTTGTGGTTTGCGTCACAATAAAGGAGTCTTCGATGCAGAGGATACCCACGTTCAGAAAGGGCGGTGTTCACCCTGATGATAAGAAGGTATTGAGCTGTAGGCAGGCGATTGAGCGACTTCCCATGCCAGGGGAGTTGCTCGTGTCCTTGTCCCAGCATCTTGGCGCACCAGCGGCACCGACCAAACAAAAGGGTGATACCGTGGTTCGTGGCGAGAAAATCGGAACAGCCGCGGGATTTATCAGCGCGGACGTCCATAGTCCGGTTTCGGGAACGATCAAAGAGATCAGAAAGGTCACGCTCGCCAACAGCGTCAGTTGCGATGCCTATGTCATTGTTCCTGATGCCGACCAGCCGAAGGAAGACTACCCGAGAATCGATTGGCAGTCACAAAGCCCGGAAGAGCTACTCGCGGTCGTCAAGGACATGGGGATCGTCGGCATGGGTGGCGCCACTTTTCCCGCGCATGTCAAACTCTCCGTTCCAAAGGGGAAAAGCGTCGATGCCCTTGTGATCAACGGCGTTGAATGTGAACCGTATCTGACAGCGGACCATCGTGTCATGCTTGAACGGACCGACGGGGCCCTCGCGGGCATCATGATAGCGGCAAGGATCACTGATCCCAAACGCATCATCATCGGCGTCGAGATGAACAAGCCCGATGCAATCGCGAAGCTGAAGGAACGGGTGGCTTCCCTGGGATACCCCATCGAAGTCATGGGTCTGAAGATGAAATATCCGCAGGGTGATGAAAAACAGTTACTCAAAGCTGCTATCGGCAAGGAGATCCCTTCCGGCAAATTGCCGTTGGATGTCGGAGCCGTAGTATGCAATATCGGGACCTGCTATGCGATATACGAGGCTTGTGCATACCATAAGCCGCTGATCGAGCGTGTCATGAGCGTCACGGGAGAATGTATCGCGCAGCCGAAGAACATCCTGGCCCCTATCGGCACGAAGATCGCCGACCTGATCGCGTTCTGCGGAGGTTTCTCCAGTGAACCCGACAAGCTGGTCTCAGGAGGCCCCATGATGGGCTTCGCTTTCTATGACGATCAGACTCCTGTGGCGAAAGGTACCAGCGGAATACTCGCCTTGCCGGCGGCCAAGCCGGTGACGACCTCCCCGTGTATCTCCTGCGGTCGTTGTGTCGCGGCGTGTCCGATGGGACTCGTACCGAACAGGATGTACCGGAACATCTCCAATGAAAACTATGATGCGGCCATGAAGCTGGGATTGATGGATTGCAAGGAATGTGGCTGTTGCGCCTATGTCTGTCCCGCGCACCTCCCGCTTGTCCATGGGATGAAGACCGGAAAGAAAATGGGGAGGAAGAAGAAATGAACCAACCTACCAGAACTGTATCGACATCTCCCCACATCCATGCGAAATCAAGCACAGCCCCGATCATGTGGGCGGTCAGCGTCGCGTTGGCTCCTGCGGCTATCTGGGGTGTCTATGTATTCGGGCTGAGGGCCTTGATCGTGCTGTCGCTTTCCATAGCGGCCGCGGTGCTCGTCGAGTTCCTCCTCGGGAGAATCGACAAGACGAACACAATCTTCGATGGTTCCGCGTTCCTGACGGGTCTGTTGGTCGGCATGAACATGCCTCCCGCCGTACCGCTTTTCATTCCGGTCCTCGCATCGGCCTTTGCGATCTTCGTCGTCAAATGGTCGTTCGGCGGACTGGGTGCGAACTGGATGAACCCGGCTCTTGGCGGTCGTGTGTTCGTATTCTTCTCCTTCACCAGCGCCATGAGCGCTTTCACCATGCCCCGGACGCTTGCTTCCGCAGTTCCTGATGCGATCGCCAGCGCTACGCCGCTGAGCTTGGTGAAGACGACGATCGGTGCCGGTGTGGCGAACGGCATGGATACCATGCAGGTTCTTGCCAGCCAGGGATATCCCGCTACAGGGTTCGCACAGAAGGTTTCCGATCTGTTCGGTGGTCATGTATCCGCCTACACCGTGGATGCGTTCATTGGAAACATCCCCGGCTGCATCGGTGAAGTCTCCGCCTTGCTGCTGCTTGTCGGCGCTGTGTTCCTGCTCTGTACCAAGATCATCACCTGGCACATTCCGGTCTCCTACATCGGTTCTTTCGCTATTCTGGCCTGGGTATTCGGAGGACTACGTTCCGGTCTTGGTTTCTTCCAGGGTGATTTCGGCAACGCCATCTTCTCCGGTGGCCTGATCCTCGGTGCCTGTTTCATGGCGACCGACATGGTCACGTCTCCTACTACGCACAAAGGACAGCTCATTTTTGGATTCGGATGTGGTTTCTTCACGTTCCTGTTCAGATACTTCGGTTCGCTTCCTGAAGCCGTTTCCTTGGCGATACTGTTGATGAACATCGTCAATCCGACGATCGACAGGTATCTGGTTCCGAAGAAATTCGGCGCGGTCAAGCAGAAGAAGGAGGCCAAGGCATGAAAAACTATCTGAAGGTCGCCGTGATCCTCGGGCTCATCTGTGCGGTCGCCGCGGTGATCCTGGCCTCTGTGAATGCCATTACCGCCCCCCGTATCGCTGAGTACGAGGCGAACCAGACCCTGCTGGCGCTTGAGTCCGTCGCCTCGGGCTGCGATATCGGGGAACGTACCTACGATGACGGCGACGCGAACGTCAACTACCTGATTCCCCTTACTGAAAACGGCGCCGTCGTCGGATATATCCTTGAACTGAACGCCAGCGGATATGGCGGGGCGATGACGTTGGTCGCCAGCTACGATTCCGCCGGCAAGGTGCTCTCCGTGAAGATGCTGACCAATTCGGAAACTCCGGGCCTCGGCAAGAAGAGCGAGAATGAAGGATACATGGACAAGTTCGTCGGAACCGGCGGACAGACTTCCGTTCCGACCAGCAAAGCTGAGCTTCAAGCTGAGGACGCCCAGGCGGTCAGTGGCGCGACGGTGACGTTCGCCGGCATCGCGAAGGCTCTCGCCTATGGTTCTGACTATGTCGCAAAGCTAGGAGGTCGATAATGGCTGGCAAACATATGAATGAATTGACCAAAGGTATCTTCAAGGAGAACCCGACGTTCATCATCATGCTTGGGCTTTGTCCTACGCTTGGTGTGACGACGCAGGTCGTCAATGCGCTGGGTATGAGCGCCGGGGTCTTGTTCGTGCTTCTTTGCAGCAATGTCATGATTTCGTTGTTGAAGAATGTCATCCCCGACAGCGTACGGATTCCGGCGTATATCGTAGTGATTGCCAGCTTCGTAACGATCGTCGAGATGGTGATGCATGCGTTCGTCCCGGCGGTCTACAGTGCGTTGGGCGTATATCTGCCGCTGATCGTCGTAAACTGTATCATCCTTGGAAGGGCGGAAGCGTTCGCCAACAAGAATACCGTGGCCGACTCCGCGTTGGACGCGATCGGCATGAGCATCGGTTTTGCATTGGCGTTGACTTTGATCGCCCTGATCAGAGAGATGTTCGGGGCCGGAACCATTACGCTGTTCCCCGTCGGGGACTGGGATGGAGTCATCTCCGTTCCGGTGCTGAGTGACTGGCCGGTACGGGTCATGACCCTAGCCGCTGGCGCGTTGCTGCTGATGGGGTATCTCAAGGCGTTCTTCGAATGGTTCTCCGCAAGAAAGCAGAAGAGGGGATAGGACGATGACATATATAGCTATTCTTATCACATATATCTTTATCAGCAACTTCATCCTGGTCCAGTTCCTTGGCCTCTGCCCGTTCATCGGTGTTTCAAAAAGCAGCGAGAGCGCGTTGGGCATGGGTATGGCGGTCACGTTCGTCACATCGATCGCAAGTGTCGTCTGCTGGTGTGTGTTCCAGTTCATCCTACAACCCCTTTCCTTGACCTATCTTCAGACCATATCCTTCATCCTGGTCATAGCTTCCTTGGTCCAGTTGGTTGAAATGGTCATTCGGAAAATCAGTCCGCCATTATACAAGGCTTTGGGAATCTTCCTGCCGTTGATCACGACGAACTGCGCCGTCCTGGGCATCGCCATCATCAATATCACGGAAGGATACAACCTCCTTGAGAGTTTCTTCGCCGGTCTGGCCGCAGGTCTCGGTTTCACACTTGCCATCGTACTGATGAGCAATATCCGTGAAAGGCTTGAACTATATCCTGTCCGCAAGACATTCAAGGGCGTTCCCATAGCGTTCATTTCCGCGGGACTCATGGCGTTGGCGTTCATGGCGTTCGACAAATCCTTGCTGACGAATCTTCATCTGGTGTAATGGGGGAGCTGAAAAATGATCAATATCCTGTTTGCGTTCCTTGTTGTCACCGCTTTGGGACTGCTGCTCGGCTTCGGCCTCGCCTTCGCGGCGAAGAAGCTCGAAGTTCCCAAAGATCCCCGACTTGTCGCCATGGAAGCCATCATGCCCAACGCCAATTGCGGTGGGTGTGGCTATCCTGGCTGTAGCGGCTATGCGGCGGCGGTCGCCGCGGGAGAAGCCCCGATCGGACTCTGCGCTCCTGGTGGTTCCTCACTGAACCTGAAAATGGCGGAAATCATGGGTGTGGCGGTCGAAGCCGGTGTGGAGAAACAGGTCGCCTATGTGTTTTGCCAAGGGACTGCGGCGACCACGGGGAAAGATTATCTGTACGACGGTATGGCTGACTGCAATGCCGCCTCGATCCTGTTCGCAGGCGACAATAGCTGCAAGAGCGGGTGTCTGCATCTCGGTTCCTGCATCAAGGTCTGTCCCGCGGGAGCTATCAGCAGAAGGGAGGATGGGCGGATCATCGTCGATCCAGAACTTTGCATCGGCTGTAAAAAATGTACCGCTGTCTGTCCGAATGGTGTCATCAAAATGATTCCGGCTTCCGCGACCTATGTCGTGGCCTGCAACAACCATGAAAGTGGGGCAAAGGTCAGAAAGGCTTGTTCTGTCGGGTGCATCGGGTGTAAGATATGCGAAAACAAATTTCCTGAATCAGGTTGCAAGGTGGTCAACTTCCTTTCCGAAATTGACTATTCATCGCCCCAGACTCAAATTGTTGAAGCATCCGTGACTTGTCCCCAGAAATGCATTATTCCCGCTCGTGGGGAGACTGCTTCTACCGGGGAGTAATTCGTCGCTGGAAAGGAACTGAATGAAGGTATTGGCCGGAATTTACAGTCAGCTCCCCTCAGGAACTGGAGCACTCGTTTTAGAACGAGTGCTTTCCTGTGTTCTGAAACCGATGCTTACGTTTCTCTACAACCATCCCGATGCGAAGGTACATCTGCATCTCACGACCGCTGAAATGGAATGGCTGGAATGTAATCATCCGGAAGTCAATATGCTGATCACCGATCTTGCGAAAAAGAATCAGTTGGAACTTCTAACCGGTGGCTATTACCAGCCCATTCTTCAGTTGTTGCAGATGAAGGACAGGTCCTCTCAGATCGAAAAGACCACGACATATATCCGTCGGCGGTACGGCATGAGGGTGCAGACCTTGTGGTGCTATGACCAGATCTGGAATCCGTCCTATATCAGCGCCATGAACCTCTGTTCTACAAGCCGCCTCATGATCAGTACCTACGACAGACTGAATGAACGACAGTTGCGGACCGAGCCATTCATCATGCAGGAAACCGGTCGAACGATCGAGGTCTATCCGACTGATGATTTTAGTTCCCGATTGATCTCCGAGTATGCGGAGGGGCGTCTGAGTTTCAATGAAGTTCGAAAGCGGTTCGATGAACGACTGGGGCAGCTCGGGACCACGGAGTACTTTTCCATGATGATCAACGCGGATCATCTCTGCCAGGGGAGTTCCCTGTGCGGGCATGAAGCTGAACAGAGCGGAGTCTGGAAGCTGCTTTCTGACCTCTATGACGCATGCATGGATAAAAAATGGAACATGCTGTTGTTGAATGAATACGACGAAGAGGACTCGATCAGCAATTATGACTATCTCCCCGCAGGTTGGTATGGTCGGGACAGCCGGCAGACGAAGAAGATGTCCTCCTTCAACGATATACTGGTGCAGAGCGAAGAGTTGAATCAACTATATGGAAGGCTTTTGTTCATTCAGGACGTCGTTCGCAACTACAAGAAGAACAAGGATATCCGCAAGCGGGCAGAATCTCTTTTGGAGAAAGCCTCCAGCGGTGTCCCCTATATAACCGATTCCAGTGGCGGCTCTGTCCAGCCCATGTATAGGAAACTTGTCTATAAGTATCTCAACGAGGTTGAACAACTTCTTAGTTCACAGCCTGATTTCTCATATCCGATAGAGTTTGATGTCGATTTCGACCAACGGGAGGAATACCTCTCACTTGGAAAGAACATCAGTGCGATGGTGGATTCAAAAGGCGGGGCCATCATTGAACTCAACTATCTTCCCGCGGGTTGGAACTACGCCGATACATTCAGCGGTCGGCCTGTCGACGGTACGGCACACGGCCATGGAGTCGTTCCAGGGAGGAAGCAGAAGGTCTTTGAAGATATTCTGTTCCCGATAGTCGAGGATTTTTCCGAATATAGGAAATATGACGACACCTGTTGCGCAAGCCTTGGCTCTGAGTACTATGATCTGGATCGTCTTGACCGAAAGGGGACGGAATACAAAGCGACGTATCTGTATGAGGGGGCTGAATTCTTCCCGTTCAGCATCGCGATTGAAAAAAAATACAAGTTCAGGCAGAACACGATCATCATGGAAGTACAGCTTACCAATGAGAGCCAAACGCAAGCGGATTTCATCTATGGTTCCGAATTGAATATTTCTGTCGGCACAAGGACGGGCGCGGTGCAATTGTACGCTTTTGAAGCAAAGCATACGGAACTTCTTTCAGAGCATGATACAAATATCAGGAATCTCAGGAACATCCGGATGTTCGATGAGGTCAACAAGACGATCGTTTCTCTCACTTCGGACAATCGTTTTTCCCTTGTCAAAGAGGACTGCTATACGGAGAGTCCGACAGTTCTTGGAAAAGAACTGCTCTATCATCATACGAGCCTGCTCCCGTATCTGCCGGTCCATCTGAACCCCCAGGAGTCGACAACCTTCAAGCTCGCCCTGAGAATTGAACGTCGTTGACTAAGTGTACAGTTGCTATACAATCAAATAATGATATTCCAAGGAGTTATTATGTTTATTCAGAACAAAGCACAGTTTGAGTCCATCAAAGAAGAAGCCTACAACGTATGGAGGCGTCTTTGACTCCGCTACAATGAAGAACCGGATTTCAGATCTGGAACAAGAGACTCTTGCTCCGGATTTCTGGAATGACAAGTCCAATGCGGAACGCGTCTTCGGTGAGATCACCAGTCTCAAGGACGTTCTTCTGCCGTGGCAGGATATCATCAATCAGATTGACGAGACCCAGGAACTTATCGACCTATACGCCGATGAGACCGATGAGGCCTATACCGCTGAACTTGAACAGCAGATCGATGCGATCGAAGAGATGTTCAGACCCTTGAAGCTCAAGACCCTGCTCAACGGTAAATTCGACAAGAATGATTGTTTCCTTTCGATCCATGCGGGCGCGGGTGGTACTGAAGCCTGCGACTGGGCCCAGATGCTGATGCGCATGTATCTTCGTTGGGTAGAACGGCACTCCTTCAAAAGTGAGATCCTCGACCTCCAGGAAGATGAAGGGGGCGTCAAAAGCGTTACGATCCGTGTGAGCGGAGCGTATGCCTTCGGATATCTGAAAGGTGAGGCTGGCGTCCATCGTTTGGTCAGAATCAGTCCTTTTGATTCACAGAAGCGCAGGCACACCTCCTTCACAAGCGTCTATGCGTCCCCTGTCATCGACGATGACATCGAGATCGACCTGAAACCGGAAGATTATCGCCTGGATACGTATCGCGCCGGTGGCGCCGGTGGTCAGCACGTCAACAAGACGGACTCAGCGGTCAGGATCACCCACTTCGCGTCGGGCATCGTCGTTCAGTGCCAGAACGAACGGAGCCAGCTCATGAACAAGGACCTCGCTTTCAAGGTGCTCAAGAGCCGTCTCTATGAATACTATCAGAAGGAACGGGAGAAGGAGCATCAGGCCAACGCGATCGCCAAAAAGGATATCTCCTGGGGAAGTCAGATCCGGTCCTATGTATTCCAGCCGTACACGATGGTCAAGGATCACAGGACCAATCTGCAAGCGGGAAATATCCAGGCCGTCATGGACGGCGATATCGATCAATTCGTTGAAGCGTATCTGCATTGGGCGCAGGAGGCCTAGCATGGCCAAAGGGAAACGGGTAGGCATACTCCCATTCATTTTGATAGCCGCATTCTGCCTATCCGGTACCCTATATGCCGCTGATTCCGGTCAGAACTGGCGGATAGGAATATATCAGGTCGCTTCCGATACTGTGCCTGCGGAAAGCGTGGACTGGATCGCGACTCTGATCACTGAACGTTTCACCTTCAAGGATGTGCTCCTGGAGGCCGAAACTGAGTTCATCAATGAAAGCAACACATCTCTTGCGATCGCCAAGGCCGAGTCTGACGCCCATGTCGTATGGCAGGGCGAGGACGAGGCGAAGATTTCCGCGATCCCCCGGGGGCTTGATGTTCCCGTCGCCTCAGAGACCTATTCCGCCGGATTGCCGATTGAATATGTCCGTATACAGTCGAATCCCGCGCTTGACGGTCTGTTCTCACACACAAACGTGGAACTCCTGTCCATGCTCGGAACCCGGGAACAACTGGCGGGAGTCATCGTCATATGGCCGTCCCTGATGGGAAACCTTCTGCGTCTGCGTATCGTATATCACGATATCATGGACGACACGTTCCGTATCATGTTCGACAGGCTGGTCCCTCTGCGGGATGTCCAGGATCTCCAGGAGGATATTCTGCTCGCATTGCTTCCGTTGAGTTTCAGCGATGATGTCGCGTTGATCCATTTCGAGAATCTCGTCCCTGGCCTGACCGCGACGATGGATGGTGTCAGCTATCCGATCTTTGAAAGCCAGATTGTCGTTCCCTCGGGTGAAAATGTATTGGAGTTGTCCGCGTTCGGCTATGAGCCCAGATCCGTACCCATCTCAGTGGAAGCCGGGACACGGTTCATAGTGGATGCGTACCTGGAACAAGCCGGATTCGGACCGCTATCGCTCGCCTCCAGGATGGGGGAGGTCGACTGGTTCCTTGACGGAGTGCGGCAGGAAGGTCTGCCGTTCCTGTTTCTCGACCAGAATCTTCCGATCAACGTCATTGCCGCAAGAGAGGGGTTCATGTCCAGCTCGCTTCAAAGCACGACACCTGTCCGTCAGATCGTCTTTGATCTGAAGCCGGAGTGGATGACGGATGAGAACTTGATAACCAGAAACCGCGATACGTTCTATTCAGCCATGGGAAAAGCGCTTGGGGCGTTCGGGCTCTGGGTCGGGCTGCAGTCCATGGCCGCGACGTTCAGCGATACCGGAGTCAGCGATCCAAGATGGCAACCTTGGGTGTTTCTTTCCGGAGGAATCGCGGTCGTATCAGTGGTTGACCTGATAGGCGGTTTGTTAGCATATTACACCGGAACACGGTATAGTACTCCTTGAACGGGATAACGATAAAGAGGTGAAATGATGAAAAAAAGTTTTGGCGCCAGATTGAAAGCGCTGTTTGGAATTCAGACATTCAATGAAGAGTTCTATGAAGAACTAGAAGATATGTTGATCGAAGGGGACCTCGGCGCAAGGATGGCGATGGAGATCTCTGATGAAGTTCGAAAGCTGGCGAAAAGTGAGAAACCGAAAACGCAGGAAGACCTTCAGAAGCTGGTGAAAAGCCTGCTCGCCTCAAAGATACAAGCCTATGTTCCTGAAATCCATCCAGGAAAAGTAAATATCTTCCTGATTCTCGGAGTGAACGGGGTAGGGAAGACCACCAGCATCGCGAAGCTCGCTACATTTTATTCAAAACAGGGGCATCAGGTTCTGCTGGCCGCCGCCGATACATTCAGGGCCGCGGCGATTGATCAACTCGACCTGCATGCGCAACGTACAGGTTGCAGGATTATCAAACAGGATAACGGCAGTGATCCAGGCGCTGTCATCTATGATGCGATCAGTAGCGCGAACGCCAAGGGTGAAGATCTGATTCTCGCCGATACTGCGGGCCGGATGCACAACAAAGAGAACCTGCTGAGAGAACTTCAGAAAATCGACAAAGTCATTCGAGCGCGCGGAATCGCTGAAGATTGCTACAAGAAGTTCCTGGTCATCGATTCCACTACAGGACAGAACGGTATCAGCCAGGCGGAGCTTTTCAATCAGGCGATCGGACTTGACGCCTTGATTCTGACAAAATATGACAGCGCCGCGAAAGGCGGGGCATTGATCCAGATAGGGGAGAAGCTTGGACTGCCTGTTGCGTTCGTCGGTACGGGCGAAACCTACGGTGATATCGAAGTGTTCGATAAGGAAGACTTCCTCGATACCTTGGTCGGACTTGCCTGATGAACCGTATGGGACGTATCACCTTCCTGATGGCTCTGGCCTCAATGCTCATGATGCCGGCGTTCTCAGGACAGGTGTACCGTTCCAACAGCATCGGACAATTGCTGGAACCTGTGCGGGACCTGGAATCTGTCGGTTGGTTTCTGGACGTCGATGGTGATGATACCATCCTCTATCATGACGATTCCATTGTCAGCAAGACCGTTCGGACGAATGGACAGGAACATATCGAGCAAGAGGATGGGAGCGTTGTCACACGACGATACGAGAATTCTCTGCTTATGTCCGAAAGTACCGTTTCAGTTCAGGGCGCCACGCTCAATATACTCTATACCTACGACACGAACGAAAAACTGCAAGGATATACTGTTTCAGAAAACGGAGATCTTCAGCTGATAGTCAGCTATCTTCGTGCGAACGATGGTTCAGTGGCCGCCATTCGTTCGATAGACCTTGCCGGTACTTCTCTCTGGGAATATCTCGGTCGGGATCTATATGTACAGGGTACGGATGGAATGTCGGTCAAAATGACCAGATTGCCCGGAAACGTCATCATCAGGGAGAGTTACAGTGATACAGCTCCGGTACAATCCGTTGATATCACGTATGATGATGAAATCGGAGATCTGACAGTCACCATATCGGACGATTCCGATACGAAGCAGGAGACGACCTATTCCGGAACAGGAAACATCCTCAAGGAGACGACCTATCTACAGGATATCCCCACGACATCGACAGATTTCCGATATGATGAAAAAGGGAGTATACTGACCAGTGTATATTCAGACACGGTCTCGGGGAAAACGGTGTATCGAACCTACGAGGACGGGATTCTGGTCAGCGAGAGGGAAGAGGAGGACGAATCAGTCATCAGGTACATTTCCTATCATGACGACGGAACGAGAACGGAAACCCTCTATGACAACGGTACACCATATGCCGACGTAACATACGCCCCTGACGGAAAACGTATTCTGTCGGTTTCATACAGATAGGGAGCTATAGGTGCGAAACAAGAACAAGGCGATGCTCAAGATAGCCCGAAGATATGCATTCTCACGACAGAACCGGCATCGTTCTTCCAGCGTCCTCATCATGCTGGGCATCTGTTTCAGTGTCCTTGCCTTGTTGATGATCATTTCTTTCATGGAAGCTTCTCAGGAAAAGAGACTTGGAGAGATCAAGGACATTGAGTCGTTCCATCTTCAGATCTCGGTACATGATGCGACGTATGAAGAAATGCTTCGGTATCTGGCGCAGGTCAGTGATCTCCCGGGTGTCGAGGAGGCTTTCCTGTTCGCGGACGTCCCTGCGATTCTCAAGGATCTCTCCAGTGGTAGGAGCGCCGCCGTTCGGCTGAGAGGTTGTTCGGAAAACATCTATGCCAACGGACCTTTCGCAGACAGACTATCAATGATCCTGGGATCTATCCCCGCCCCGGAAAGCGACATGATCGCTCCATCCTATTCTTTGATGCGCTCTTTGGCACTGTCGATGGGGGACTCGATTGAAATCACCACCTTGCGCCCCGGCAGGACCGTCCGTATGGTCCCGTATGCCGTCGATAGCCACGTCTCTGGAATTTATCAGACCGGCTTGCCGGAATTCAACCAGCAGACCGTATTGATGTCTCTGGCGGGTATCCGGACTCTCTCCATGGACGGAGAACTCAAGATCGGCGTATTTCTTTCCGAGCAGTACGCGGACCGTCAGCGACCTGTCCTCCAGGCTATCGCCGGTCTCGGGCTACCGGGCGACGTCATGACCTGGCAAGAAGCGAACAGTTCCCTGTATGCCGCGATGATGCTGGAAAAATACGTCATGTATCTGGTGATCGGCATCATGATACTGATCATCATCACGAACCTGCGGAATTCTACTGCAAGACTCCTGCATGTCAAGCAGAGGGAACTCGCCGTACTGCGGGCCATGGGATGCAAAAGGAAAGATCTGAGCAATGTGTTTGTCCTACAGGCTCTGCTGATCGCCGGACTGGGTGTGCTGATCGGGATAGCCTTGGCCTTGCTGCTGGTGTATCAATCACCGAACATATTACGATTCATGGACTCTATTTTGTTCACCATGACAGGAAGTCATGGACAGATGTTGAGAAATCCATTGCCCCTGTCGCTTGATCCGATTGAAATCCTTGTCGTAGCGACGGTGATACTCGTCCTGGCGGGATTCCTTGCCTGGACCGGGAGCAGGAAACTGTTGGCGAACGATATTATGGAGATATTGCTGCATGACAACTGATATAGGAATCTTGGCCCTTTCAGAGATTACGAAAAGTTTCGACGCTCCGACCAAAGACACGGCACCGCTGATGATCCTTGATGATATCGCCCTTACCCTGAAAATGGGTCAATCGCTGGCGGTCACAGGAAAAAGCGGGTGTGGGAAAAGCACTCTGCTCCATATAGCCGCCGCCTTGGAACGGCCGACCTCCGGTACGGTCACTTTTCAAGGTGAAGATCTCTTTTCGATGGATGATGTCCATAGAAGCAATATCCGAAATAAAAAAATGGGCTTCATCTTTCAGTCCAATCTGTTGCTGGAGGATTTTACCGCTTTGGAGAATGTCATGATGCCTGCGATGATCGCCGGTGAACATGGCGGTGAAATGAAATCCCGTGCGATGTCCCTCCTGGATAAAGTCGGGGTAGCGGACCGCGCAAGCCACCGTCCAGACATCATGTCCGGAGGAGAACGACAACGTGTCGCCATCGCAAGGGCGATGATGAACGCTCCCGCGTTGATCTTCGCCGACGAACCCACGGGTTCTTTGGACGAAGAGAACGCGGCGATGGTTGAAGAACTATTGCTTGGACTGGTGAAAGAAGAGGGCTGCGGGTTGTTGCTTGTCACGCATAACAGTTCCTTCGCGGATCGTTGCGACAAAGTACTGCTGTTGCAGCACAAGAAGCTAGAGGTCTTGCAGTGAACCGGAAGCTTACCTCGTTGTGGGTGATCCGCCGGCTGGGAGTCGATCGCTCTTCACGACTTCGGAGAAGGATACTGGGAAAGGGCCTTCTGCTGATCCTCGTCATGCTTCTGTTGGTTATCGCACAACTGTTCGTCTCCTCCATGGTCAAAGGGATCATCGACAAATACGCCTTGCTGTCGAACGGACATATACAGATCTTCACCGCTTCGATACCTGAACACACGCTGCTGGAAACGATAGAGGCTGATGAGGCGGTAGCGGAGATCCAGCGGGTCATCCAAGGCAACGCCTTGGCCTATTCCTCGACGGGAACCCGGATGATCAGGCTCAAGGGAGTCTCCTCCGATTATTTTACGCCGGAACGATTGTCCCAGCTCCATGTCGCTACAGGAGACAGCGATACCGCCAGACGCCAGGGGATGCTTGTCAGTGCGGCTATGGCCGCTGACCTGGGTGTCTCGATAGGCGATCCGCTTGCGTTGATGGTCGTTCCGGATACATCGACGACCGCAGTACGGCCGCTGCTCATGACCGTCACCGGTATCTTCGATTCCGGATATCGTGAGCTTGACCAGCAACTCTGTTTCATCGGCGAGGAGTTCGCGAAGAGCCTGTTTCCGGCTGCATCCAGTCAGTATCTCGAAGTTCTCGTGAACCAGAGTCAGGCCGATGACCTGAATTCCGTCGAATCGAGGATCGACCGTTTGATCGCGCAACCTCATGTGATGAGGACTTGGTATGAAGCGCAGCCGACGCTCTATGCGAACCTGCTGGTCAGTCAGCAGATGATTCTAGGGGTGTTCATCATCGTGGCTATGCTTGCCGGGTTCTTCGTGGCGAGCATAGCACAGGAGTTCATGCAAGACGACAAACACTCGATCGCGACGATGAAACTGCTTGGTGCTACGGATCGATCAGTCCGGAGAATATATTTTTGCATCGTACTATGGCTGACCTGCGTCTCACTTTGCATAGGGCTGTCGCTTGGGTTGGTGTTTGGCATGAACATGGGGCCATTGCTTTCCTTGCTCGCTGAGCGTGAACTTCCGGTGCTTTCCTGGTATCTGCTCGATTTCACCGTCATCATTCCCTGGGGTGAACTTCTGGTCCTCATCGGGGTATTGCTCTTTGTTTCGGTGCTTTCGGTTCAGTTTTCACTCCGCCGTATCAAGAAAATCACACCGATGGAATTATTACGGTAGAGGTGGCATTTCACACCCGAAACAGGATATAGTATCTGCATGAATTTTGAAGTCTTTGTTCTTGGTACCAGCGGCATGATGCCGCTTCCCGGGCGCTTTCTCACCAGCGCCATGGTAAGAAGGGATGGTGAGCTGTTTCTGTTCGATTGTGGAGAAGGGACTCAGGTTTCACTGAAGATGCTCAATATCAGATGGAAGAAGATTTCCGCCATCTTCATCAGCCATATGCATGCGGATCATGTGACCGGACTTCCCGGCATATTGATGCTTTCCAGCCAGGTTGACAGAGACGAACCACTCTACCTGTATGGCCCTCCCAAGCTCAAGGAATATGTTGATTCGAATAGGCGTATCCTCGACATGTATATCAATTACGAAATCATCGTGAAAACTGTGGAACCCGGTGTCATCATGGAAACCGATGAATTTGTCGTCGAAGCCTTCCAACTGGACCATACAAAACCCTGTGTAGGATATACCATGCGGGAAAAGGAGCGTCCGGGGTTGTTTCATCCGGAGTACGCCATTGAACTGGAAATTCCAAAGGGTCCTCTGTGGGGTAGGCTGCAAAATGGTTCACCTGTCACATTGCCTGACGGCAGGATCATTACCCCGGACCAAGTGATGGGAGGAAAACGAGCAGGGCGCAAGTTCTCCTATGTCACCGATACCCTCTATCTTGATTCGATAGCTTCCCATGTGCGTGATGCCGACCTCCTGCTCTGCGAAGGTATGTTTGGAAATGACCTTGCCGAAAGCGCTGTGGAAAAGAAGCATATGACTGCCAGACAAGCGGCGATGATCGCGAAACAGGCCCAAGTGGCAAAGATGGGGTTGATTCACTATAGTCCCAGATATACGGACCGCGACCTCAAGGAACTTGTCGCCGAAGCCAGGAAAGTTTTTCCCGGTACGATTCTCACCAAAGATCGCATGACATTCGATATTCCGCTGAAGGATTAAAATGAAACGTGATATCCTGTTGTTAGGTGATCCTAAACTCTATGAACGCTCCTTGCTGATATCCGAAGATGAACTTCGCTTGGTTGACGGGTGGGTAGAGGATCTGCGCGATACTCTGTTGGCTTTTCGTGGGAAGTACCATGTCGGACGTGCTGTCGCGGCACCGCAGGTAGGGATTATGAAACGGCTCATCTACCGTAATCTCGATGGCGTGGAAACCGTATTCATCAATCCTACGTTGCGGTTTGATGATACTGAGGCTATCGAACTTTGGGATGACTGCATGTCATTTCCCAATCTTCTTGTACGTGTCAGACGTCATGCACGATGTAGGGTCATGTATCGTGACCGACAATGGAACGAACACGAGGATCGCTTGTCCGGAGATATGTCCGAGTTACTGCAACATGAATATGATCATCTTGACGGAATACTCGCTACGATGCGGGCAATTGATCAGCGATCGTTCAAAGCCGTCCTCAGATAAGAAAAGAGTCGCCATCCGGCGACCCTTTCTTCTATTAGTCCATTCAAGCTTGACTTACGCTTCTTTTTCGATGTTCTCTTCAAATCCGATGACCTCGTCATCCTGGGCGGCCAAGGAACAAGCCACTTCGGCTTCATGATAGAGCTGGTCGACATCCACGACTCTGTCATTTCTGCTGGCGAAGCCCATCTGAAGACCTGCGCCCTCGAGCTGCTTCTTGCAGGAATCGAGCAATTCAAGAAGATATCTTCTGGCCTCTTCATACTGGTAGAAGGGGAGGATAATCGCGATCTTCCCGTTGTCCAGCAGGAAGCTATAGGAGTTGTCCTTGGTGGAATCGAGCAGGAGGGCGGAGACCGCGTCCTTGTCGCCGGCGGTCACCTCAACCAATGTCAGGGAGATGTCATAACCGACATCAATGGAACTCTGCAACTCCTGATCCATGATCACGTTGAAAGAATTCTCAAACTCTTCCGTCGGATAGGTTCCTGCTACGGGGACCTCGACGGGCACTTCCTTGATGACTTCCTTGATAATGACCTGAGGTTCGACAGGCGCTACGACGGGAGCGGGAGAAATCGCCGCGATAGGGGCGGTGACATCTGACGGCTCGACAGGCAGTTCCTGTTCGACGGTCTCCACAGGAGCCTTGGCGGCCATATCCGGTCCCACGGAAAGGACGGCATGATCAGGATCGTCGCCAGGAAGCTGGTGCAATGGTTTGTCATATGCGTTCGGAGGAAGAAGATCCACTTGATCAGCATAATCTTCGTCACGTCTTCGGGCTATCAGGACACCACATTCAATGAGTACCAGACCGATCAGCAACGGGAACAGTTTTGTAAGAACTGAATACACCTGATCCTGGTGGACATTGAACAATGGGACTAGAAACCGAGCGAAAACGAAAGAGAGAATTAGCAAGATAATGACGGTCACCAAAACGGTAACCAGTATCTGACGTCCATAACGATGCTTCTTACCAGCCATGCGCATCCTCCATCCCGACAGCGTACACAGTATTTGCAGGGTTTACAGAAACCTCCCCGCACACTATCATATTATAGTAACATTATAGCCGTTGTGACCATCTATGACAAGAAAATATACACTATTGTTTCTATTTACTACTGTTTTTCTCTTTACCATCTCATCCGGAATCTTCGGGAAGCAGGGTTATCTGCGAAATTCAGGATTAAAAAAACAGCTTGAACAACAATTGCACGAAGAAGAACTGCTCAGACTTCAGGTGCATTCTTTGGAACGGAGGAAGGAATCCGTAAACAGTGTAGACGAACTCAGGGACGCTGCGTTGCGTCTCGGCTACAATCAGGACGGCAACCAGGTATTCTATTTTTCCGAAGACCAGACGAATGTTTCCGCTGAAAATGTCGCACCGAGCGACCATGGTGAGAAAATACAGGTCTATGAAGGAGTATCCTCCCTCGTGTTGGGCGGCATATCTGTCGCTGGAGCGACTTTCATAGTCTTGCTCGCTATATTGATGCATCACTTGCGAATCAGAAAATTCCGCAGGGAAGGTGACCAAAGGGGAGGGTACTATGAGTTTTGAAACAATCGTGCTGGATCGGTCGGACGCATGCGCCGTCGAGGTCACGACGAAAACTTTGCTGAAGGGTGAACTTGCTGTATTGCCCTGTGATACGATCTATGGGCTGAGCGGACTAGTGGATATTTCTGAAATAAGACTCAGAAATGTGAAACGACGGCCTGAAACCAAGCCTTTCATACTTTTGGCGACATTTTCCATGGCAAAAAGCATCTGTTCGGGAGCACTTCCCAAAGGACTTTCCGAAATTTGGCCGGCCCCACTGACGGCGATCCTGTCTGACTCACAAGGGGGGACTACCGCTGTACGGGTCCCGGAGGACCCGTTCCTGCAAGCCGTCCTTGAAGCGTGTGGTTCACCGATCTATTCAACAAGCGTCAACACATCCGGAGAGCCTTCCTTGTTGTCCTTCAAGGAGATAGTCCAAGAATTCGCTGGCAAGGTTGAACTCATGATACAAGGTGGAGAAGACCAGGGTACGGTCGCCTCGACACTTGTCGATTGCACAAAAAGCCCCTATGCCGTTCTCAGGCAAGGGGCGTTCGATGCTTCATGGTTGATCACACAATCCGAGGCTATCTGATCTTGCGCGCTTCCATATAATAGCGTTTCTCATGGGCTTCTCCCATGGAGAAAGTCTTACGTGGCAAAGCGTTGTCAGCTATGATCGTCTCGAAGAAGGTCTCTTTCGAGACATCAGGGAGCAGCAGTCCGATATTTCCGGGCTTCCGGCCCAGGGAACAGGTCACGTCGATTCCATGGATATAGTCGACATTCGTTTTACCTGCGGCTAGAAGATTGTCGATGACGACCTGAAGGGTCCCCGCGGAGATCGATGCACAGGGTCCGGACAAGACGAACAAACGCAGACCGGATTCATCGCAATATCCGAAACGTTGACCTTCTCCATCATTGACCTGTTCGATCAGCTCCTTGACATCATTGACAGGATAGGTCTCATAGGCTTTGCAGCAATGGGAGACTTCTTCGATGAAATCGGAAGCCTTGGTATTGAACAGCACTCTGTGGATCGGTTCGAATTCCAATCCCGGATCGAAGATATTCTCAAGTTCCACCAAGGCATACCGTGCGGGATGGTTCTGCCGTTCTTCCTCTGTCAAAGTCGACTTGATATCCTCCCAGCAACTTTTCGCGGTTGCGAAACTGTGGTTGCCGTCACCCATTGCGAACAGCAAGGGGTTCTGTGGATCAAGTTGTTCATACATGCGTTCCAGCGCATCGGCGACCAAACCGAGCTCTTGCTCCCCATTCACAGCCCAAGCGGTCAGCCTGCCGCCGTTTTTCATCAAAGGGGTATCATAGGCGAGAGGAAGGGAATCCTTGCGTGCGGCGAGAGCCTCGATCAAAGAACGTTTCTCGTCGCTGATAAGTACCATGATGTGTGGAAGTTCCAGCGGCGCGTTCTTGCGAATCTCTTTTCTTGGCGGAATACGGCTGAGTATCGTACCTTCCGTCGCCCTGATCAGACTCCGGGAATCCTTCGCATAGTCATAGCGGTCAAGATCCAGCGCGACCACCAGCCCCCAGCGGCCGGGGCCTTTGCCAGTAGTCCTATACACCAGAAAGAACGAGTCATTGTAGATTTTGAAAATATCTTTGTCGATATAGTCCTGCATCGCCGCGTTGATCGACGCGATACGCTTCTCCGGCTCCGGCTCTTCTAGGTAACATTCCGGAAAAATCATTCGCAAGGTACTTGGAACTGACTCGATATACCCTGACGCACTTTCCCAATATTCCTTTTCCGATGTATACTGGTCACAAGCGACGACGGCCCACTTCTCCAAATCGATTCCTTCAGCGGGAATCATGATATCTGGAAGACCAACGCCGACGCGGCGCAAACGTTCTTTGATTTCTTGCATGTTACTACGACCTCGTTTTGGATGAATATAGTAATACTGTATGATGGAATTGCGAACTTCGCAAGATAAAGTATGGAAAAATGAGTAAAGCAATAATTTTCGCCGGATCTAACGCACCAAGTCTTTTGCCCTGTGGAATAATTGCAGCGGATCACTTCGTCTGTGCCGCCGACAGTGGATATGATACAGCGAAAAAGCTTGGTGTCGATGTAGACCTGGTCATCGGGGATTTCGATTCTACTGACCGGCTACAGGATATTGAAAGACTCCCGCACCTACGGCTTGATTGCGACAAAGCCGACAGTGATACGGAAGTAGCATTGAAACAGGCATTGGGACGAGGCTGCACGGAATGGATACTCATAGGGGGCGGAGAGGGAAGATACGATCATCTCCTTTCCATCCAGACACTTTTTCTTCGATATCTTCCGCCGGTCGCATGGTATACGAGGTGTGAATCCCTGTATCGCGTCGATGATATACGGACTTTCAGCCGATTGACCGTCGATACGACCGTAGCCATCGTCCCCGCCGTCTCGACAGGACGTTCCTTGATCAGTACGAAAGGCCTCCACTGGGATGTCCGTGACTATCTCATCGACGCGACCCAGATCAGTCTTTCAAACCGCTGTGCTCGGGAAGAAGTCGTGATCCGGGTGACAGGCGATCCCGTATTTTTTTCAATCATAGCTGTATAGACCTTGGCGAACTTGCATGATACCATATGGTCATGTTACGGACTCGCCGGGTACTGGCATTTTCAGGGAGGATACAAAGCTACCTCCTGCTGTTGTATGTATTTTTTCTTCTCGCATTTTTCGCCTGCGGATATTTTTCCGTGCAGGAATCCTTCATAGAAGTCTTGCTTTCAATCTGTACGTTCATAGCCTGGACAACCGTCGTGCTCGGATTGGCGATCATCGTCTGTAGCTTGTTCGCATGGGTAAAGGACAGGGTTCTGCCCGCCAGTGCGATACTTCTGTCCTTGGGACGGATAGCGCTTGTTTTCGTCTGCGCGATCCTGATACAGCTGATCAACCAGCTTGTCACGGGCGGCATAGTGATTTCTTAATGGAGAACAATCAAATGGATACAACCTCATCGCCACTTTTCGCCGCTGTCAGAGGAGCCATACAAGTCGCCGAAGACAATGCGGAACTGATCGACGCCGCGGTGAACAAACTGTACGAAGCATTGCTCAAGGCGAATGAGCTCGAGGAATCCAAGATCGCGATGATTCTCATCACCCAGACGGGAGATCTCTCGACCAGGAATCCCGCCGCCGGATTACGAAAAGGTGGGCATGCCGCGTTCACGCCACTGTTCTGCATGCAGGAACTGGAGATCCAAGGGATGCTGGAACGGGTGATCAGAGTCATGCTTGTCACCAATTCTGCAATTGAAAAGTCTGTCGTTCCGATATACCTGGACGGGGCGGAAAAACTCAGGCCGGATCTGGCTTTGAAATAGATCCCGGCACTGTGACATTGTCACCGAAAACTCTGTTGACGGTTTTGGTACGGCAACGTACAGTACAGTTACTCAAAGTAAAAAGGTGAATGGTGTTCAAGTGAAAAACCTGATATTGATGTTTCTGATCGGAGGAGTGTTATTACTGTTGGCTACTTCATGTTCAACGAAGACGACGGGGCAAAGCCCTTCGGCGGCGAATGACAAAACAGCTTCCGCATACCATAAGCTGACGGCGGCCGAAGCGAAAGCGATGATCGACGACGGAGTTCCTACCATCGTGGACGTCCGCACCGCGGCCGAGTACGCGGAACGGCATATTCCTGGTGCGATTCTCATTCCCAACGAGACGATCCAGAAAACTCCTCCAAAACAACTTGCGGATTTTGACGCACCGATCCTTGTCTACTGTCGAACCGGGGTCAGGAGCAAACAAGCCTCAGACAAACTCGTTGCGATGGGGTATACGAGGATCTACGATATCGGAGGAATCACCACCTGGCCGTATGAGACTGTCAGTGGTACCGGGGAATAGTTCACGACCCGTCAATATTGATTCCATGATAAAAAAAGCTATCGCCCGAAAGCGATAGCTTTTTTTATCTCAGCCACCTGTCAGATTCGAACTGACGACCCCGAGATTACAAGTCACGTGCTCTGGCCAACTGAGCTAAGGTGGCGTACAAGGCGCACTATAGAGGGTACTGCCGCAAAATGTCAAGACAGTGCTGTACGAATAGTTGACAAGCTAACATTCATTAGCCTAATATGGCTAATAGGCATTAGCCAACGAAACGACCGCATGGTAAGGAACAAGGAGGGACGGAATGAGGCAGTCCGAAACAAAAACTCGAATCCTGGAAGTCGCATTGGATCTGTTCGCCGCACGAGGATATGATCTCGTGACGATGGCGGACATCGCCATGGAACTGGGGATAAAAGCACCATCCTTGTACAAGCATTACAAAGGCAAGCAGGATATTTTCGACTCGTTGCTGCAAGAAATGGCGAAACGCTATCAGACTTTTGCGGACGTCAACAGTCTGGAAAGCACAGACCCTTCAGTTTCGGCAACGGAATATGCAACGACCGATTTACGCAGGCTCGTACAGTCGACCCATAGCATCTTTGAGTATTTCCTCCATGATCCATATGCTTCTCGGTTCAGGCGTCTCCTGCACATGGAGGGCTTCAGGAATCCGGAAATAGCGAACTTGTTCATTGCACAATACATTGAGGCTCCGACACAGTTCCAAAGTTCGGTATTCGGTATCTTCATGCGACAGGGATTCTTCAAGACCCTCGATCCTCAGGTCGCGGCTTTGCATTTCTACGGTCCGGTCTTTCTCCTGCTCTCCTTGTGTGACAACTGTCCTGAACGGGAACCGGAAGCCCTCGACCTGATCAGACGGCATATCGAACAGTTCAGCGGACTCTATGCAACGGATACAGCCGGAACAAACTCATCGGACTCAGAGCGGATGGGATAGGGGGAGAAGATGAATCGGAGATATAGGATTTCAAGAAGGTTGCTGATCTTCTGGACATTGTTCATCGGAATCGGCGCGGTCGCGGGAGCCACAGGAATGTTGGTCGCACCCGACGGGAGCGCCTTGGGCATGCAAGAGATGCTGCCGTATTTCCAGGTATTGCCATTGCCGATACATCTATCAGGACTTTGTATTCCCTGGAATAGCGTTGTTATGCGTCAATGGCATCACGAATTTGAGCGCCGCGATCCTGTTGCTCAGGAAAAGACCGTCGGGAATCCTTCTGGGGACGATCTTCGGATTCACCCTCATGGCATGGATCAGCATACAGTTCGTCATCTTCCCCATGAATTTCATGTCGATCATCTTTTTCATCTTTGGACTCGCCCAAGCGATCACCGGCTTTGTGTGCTGGGTATCCTACAGACAGGATCGTTTTTCCTCGATGATCCGGACACAGCCGTCCGACAATGTAGGGACCAATCCTCAAGAGCTGGTCGTCTTTTTCTCCCGACATGGATATGTCGGCGAAACGGCTCGGCGAATCGCGCAGGAATCCGGAGCGCAGCTGATAGAAATCACGACACGGGAAAGAACGGACGGAACCGCGGGCTTCTGGTGGTGCGGAAGATTCGGGATGCACGGATGGTCCATGCCGATCAACCAGCTGGACATCCCCATCGAACGATACGACTGCGTGACCATCTGCACTCCGATATGGGTCTTTGCGATCGCCGCTCCGATCAGGGAATTCTGCAAAGTGTATGCGGGAAGAATACAAAAGGCAAACTATGTCGTTGTCCACTTTCAAAATACATGTTATCGTCCAGCGAAAGCGGAACTGGATTCATTACTGGGCGTCATCGGCAGTTCCTTTGTCAGCATTCGTTGTCGGTTCGGTCGTTTCAAATCAATACATCTCGAATGAATGTAGCCCACAGACGACAAGATTTTCGCAAGAATTTGAGATAGGGTTGACATAAAAAGCAAAAACCGCTAAATTCACGCTTGTCTTTGACATCTGGAGAGGTTCCCGAGTGGCCAAAGGGGGCAGACTGTAAATCTGTTGGCTCAGCCTTCGAAGGTTCGAATCCTTCTCTCTCCAAATTAAGAGGCCTTCTTCATTACGAGGAAGGCCTTTTTCTTCTGTTTCGGCAAGAATTGCGATCTTGCTTCTTAGTTCCGGTGAAATGCGAGGACTGACATGGGATGCTTTTATGAGAAGGGGCTTAGGTTCGAATGCACAGGGTGCCGATATTGTTGCAGTTGTGAACCAGGTTATGTATTTCTTTCCAGAAAAGACGCACTGAAGATGTCCGAAGCGACCGGCCTCTCATTGGATGCCTTCATTGAGATCTATTGCAGAAAGATAGATATGGGAGCTTTCAAGCTTGTCAGTCTCAAAGAAAAAGAGAATTTCGATTGTATTTTTCTATCAGAGGCGGGATGTTCGGTATATGACGCCAGACCGGAACAATGCAGGACCTACCCGTTTTGGGCTTCAGTCCTGGAGGACCAGGAGAGTTGGGACGCTGAAGCCAGGTCCTGCCCTGGAATTGGGAAAGGAAAGTCGCATACTCAGGAAGAAATTGAACGACTCCTGTCCAATCGCCGTGGCCAAGAACCTATGATGGTAGACTAAAGTTCTATGGTGATGTAACATATATAAGGATCCCAATGGCGAAATACTCAGAATCGGTTATCGAAGAAATAAAAAGCCGTCTCTCGATCGTTGATGTCATCTCTCAATACATGACCCTCACCAATAAAGGGGATCGGTTCTGGGGCAGGTGTCCGTTTCATGAGGACAAGACACCGTCGTTCAGCGTATTGCCGGAAAAGGGCTTCTACCATTGTTTCAGTTGTAAAAAAAGTGGTTCGATTTTCGATTTCATCATGGAGATGGAACACCTGACCTTTCCCGAAGCCGTCCAGCAACTGGCGAGAAGGGCGGGGGTCGCGTTGCAGGAAGAGACTGAAGAGGACAAGAAACACCGCAACCAGATGGACGCCTTGTACGAGCTGTATGAACGGATCGCCGGTTCGTTCCACTATATCCTGCTCAACAGCCCCCAAGCGGTCCCTGCGAGAGAATATCTCCAACGCCGTAGGGTCAGTGATGATATGCTGGAAAAGTTCCAGTTGGGATATGCACCGGCCGATTCCGGTTGGCTGTATGATTTCCTCTCCAAAAAGAAATATAGTGATTCCCTGTTGGCTACGAGTGGACTATTCAGCAAAAAGAACCCAAGGTTTCCGATGTTCAGGGACAGGATCATGTTCCCCATCAGGACCTGGCAAGCCAAGACGGTCGCCTTTGGCGGACGGGATCTTTCAGGATCGGAGCGAGCACCGAAATACATCAATACTCCAGACACCCCCATCTATAGCAAGAAACATGTACTGTTCGGCATGTACGAGGCTCTGCCCGCCTTGAAAACGGAAAAACAGGTAACTCTCTGTGAAGGCAATTTCGATGTCATCGCCATGCATCAAAGTGGTGTCGAGACCGCTGTCGCCCCTTTGGGCACTTCGTTCACCAATGAACAGGCGAAGCTCGTCAGAAGGTATTGTGACAGGGCGAACATGGTATTCGACAGTGACAACGCGGGGCAGGCGTCCACAGGGAAAGCCTTGGTCATCTGCCAGGCGATCGGACTTGAAAACTATGTCCTGCACATCGACGGCGGCAAGGATGCGTCCGAAGTGGTCGAAAAACTGGGTGAAAATGCTTTGAAACAGACGCTTTCCCGTGCATTGCAAGGGTTTGACTATCTTGTACAGAACGCAATAAATCAGTATGATATACAGAAGCCCAAGGGTAAATCGGCAGTGTTTTCCGCGGTAAAACCGTATTTAGATGCAACCGACTCTGAGATAGAGAGACAAAGCTACATCCGTCATCTTGCGGATATCCTGAAAGTTGACGAATCGACTATTATTGGCGATTATCAGCAAGGAGGGGGTGTACGTTCGTCGGTCAACGCCATCACGAAGGAAGTTCCGCAAGACATGCCGTTGAATCCCGCGAAGGCCACGCTCGATCTCTATGCCATGTTGGCCCTGGTCAACAACAGGCAGTTGTTTGAAAGTTCCCGGAGACTTCTGAAGATCGAAGATCTTGAGGATGGTTCCGCGGTAGAGCTGTACAGCGTGCTGGAGGATGCGACACGAGAGGGGGTCGGCAAGACGGATGAAGTAGTTCTACAGATGATCCAGAACGATCAATTACGGCAATTAGTGGCCACCAGCTTCCAGACGGAAGAATTCAAGGCAAACCCACAAGAGGTACTGACCGAATCGATCGATAGGCTTCATCTCAGGAAACTACTGAAAAGGCAACGGAACAACGTCAATTTGCTGACGATGGCAGAGAGTGATGGCGGGGGAGCTTCTGAAATCATGGACCTGCTTCTGGAAAAGCAGGAAATAGACCGCGATATCGCGGAGATCAGAAAAAGACTTGCTTCCACGACTGAAACGATGACCCCGCAAGGGTAAGGATGCATACGGATGCTAGATATCGAATCTCAACCATTTTTCACTGAACTTATCGCTGTAGCGGCGAGGGAGGGTCATGTCACCAAGGATTTCGTCAAGAAAGCTATCCCGGCGGACCAGTTTTCAGAAGAGACCTTTGATGAAGTGATCCAGACTCTCGCTGACCAGGATATCCTGGTGGTTACTGATCCAAATGACGTTATCACCGAAACCGTCTTCGATCTTGACGAAGAACCTTCCCCCGAAGACTTGGATGAAGGTGAACTTGATGTAGACGCTGACGATCCTTTGGTTACTGACGATGAAATCTCCGATGACCCTGAGGATGAGGCCGATGATCTTTTCGGGCTCGCTGATATTCCAGGCACCGATATCGATGAATCGAAGATAATCGAGGAACACGATGATGAAGAACCGGAAGATGACGATGACATTGAGGACGAGGACGAACAAGAGCTTGACGACGCTACGTCATTAGGAAAAGGCGCACTGGCTTTTGATGACCAAGGTACTGATTTTGACAATAGTCGAGACGGTTTCATGGATCTGGAAGCCCTTGACCGAGATGCTGATGTCGACCACCCCCGTCACGGTGCCATCCTTGGCACTGACAAAAGTGATACCGCCATCGATGATCCTATCAGGCTCTATCTTCGTGAAATCGGCCGTGAAAACCTGCTGACCGCGGAACAGGAAGTTGAACTTTCCAAAAAAATGGAGGAAGGTTCCAGGATCATCAAGGATGTGATTCAGAAAAGCGGAATCATGATCACCTGCTTCAATGAGATTATCCAGAAACTCAATATCAAGGTCGATGAGACTGAAATGGAGTTTTCCGCAAAGGATCTCAAGGACTTGATCAGCGAACAGAAACGATATACGCAGTACTATAGGGATCAGTTGAAGGATGTGCAGACGCCGTTGAAGAACTACATCGCTCAGAAGCAGTCGATGATCAGTAGCGGTGAGGATGTCCTCCATGATGAAAGCCTCAACAAGAAACGCGCGACTTTGTTGAGAAAACTTTCAAAGGTTGAACTACAGCCGGAAGAGATCACCAGTTTTACGGACAAGTTCGTCAATGCCGAGGAAAAGATCATCGCTCTGAAAGAAAAGAAGGCCTCGATTGAGAACCGGCTGAGAGTTTCCAGTTCCAAGGAACTCAGGCAGATGGGCAGGGATCTTGTCACTCCGTCAAAGCGGGACGCCCTTGAGGAACGACTGAAGCTTTCCGCGGATGAAATCAAGGATCAGATTCGTGACATCCAGCTCACCGAGAAAGAACTGAAGAACATCGAATATGAATTCGAAGAATCCTGTGAGGTCATCCTTGAGCATGCGAAAGAGATCAAACGCGGCAGGGTGATGATGAAGAGCGCGAAGGACCGTCTGATCCAGGCAAACCTGCGTCTCGTCGTCTCCATTGCGAAGAAATACACCAACCGTGGCTTGCATTTCTTCGATCTGGTCCAGGAAGGCAATATCGGTCTGATCAAGGCCGTTGAGAAATTCGAGTATCGAAAGGGTTATAAGTTCTCGACCTATGCGACCTGGTGGATCAGACAGGCCATTACCCGTTCCATCAGCGATCAGGCGAGAACTATCCGCGTACCTGTCCATATGATCGAACAGATCAACAAAGTGGTCCGTGAGAGCCGGATGCTGATGCAGACGCTCGGCCGTGAACCGACCGATGAAGAAGTCGCGGAAAAGCTTGGCTGGACCGCGCAGAAGGTGAAAGCCGTCAAGAATGTAGCCCGTGAACCTATCTCCCTGGAGACTCCGGTAGGCGAGGAAGAGGATTCACTGCTCTCCGACTTCATTGAAGACAAGGACGTGGAGAACCCCGCTACACAGACGGCGTTCACTCTGCTCCAGGAGCAGTTGAGGGAAGTTCTCGCGACCTTGCCCGCACGTGAACAGGAAGTTCTGAAGATGAGATTCGGTCTTGATGACGGTTACTCATTGACATTGGAAGAAGTAGGGTTGTATTTTGAAGTGACCAGGGAACGTATCAGACAGATCGAGGCAAAGGCATTGAGACGTCTGAGACATCCCAAACGTAGTAGAAGACTGAAAGATTTCATTTAATATAATCACCAGGAGTATATGATGCAGGAAGTATTTGAAAAACTTCGCGACCTTCAGGAGGTCCTTGCCAAGATGTTCGAGGTCGAGGCGGAAATCGCAGAGATCCCCCACGCCTTGGAGACCAAGCAGGAGTTGCTCACCCGTACAAACAAGGCGTATCTTGAGTTGCACGAGAAAAGCGAGAAAGCAAAGGATGACTTGAAGAGTCTGCGCATCCAGCTTGATGATGCGGAACGTTCAAGGGAGAATTCTGAAAAGCAGATGGAACTGATCACGACGCAGCGTGAGTTCGAGGCTCTGGAGAAAGAGATCAAAGACGCGGCGGCGAGAGAGCAGCAGCTCCGCAAGAGTCTTCTGGCAAAAGAGAAGTATTGCGGAGAGCTCGATGAGAAGCTGGAAGAGCAGGAAGCTCTGATGGCTTATCAGCAGGAAGAGGTAAAGGCCGAAACCGAAAAGAAAGACGCACGTATCTCCGAAAAGGAACAGGAGCTTTCTTCTTTGCAGTCTCAGCGCGATGCTTTGACTCCCGGCCTCAGCGATGAACTGATCTTCAAGTTCGAGCGTATCATCAAGAACAAAGCCGGAAAAGGTATCGTTCCTATCCATGGGCTTGTCTGCCAAGGTTGTCACATGACCTTGCCGATCCAGTTCGTCAACGACGTCAGAAAAGCGGAGGATATCGAGTTCTGCCCGTATTGCAGCAGGATCCTGTATTTCGATGAAACCTTCGAAGGCGCCGAGGCCCAGTTCGTCAAGCATGATGATGTCGAGATTGAGGAAGGCGGACTCGCCGACTTCGTCGACAAGGATGAGTTCGACGATTTTGTTTAAGTACATTTGAGGCTTGCCAGGTGATCGCATGCGGCAATTGCCGTATGAGGAAAGTCCGGGCTCCATAGGACATGACGCCGGGTAACACCCGGGAGCGGAAACGCTATAGAAAGCGCCACAGAAAATATACCGCCGGTTTCGGCCGGCAAGGGTGAAATGGTGGGGTAAGAGCCCACCGCGTCCTTGGTGACAAGGATGGCAGGGCAAGCCTCGTCAGGAGCAAAGTCAAGCAGCAGGTCGGGTGGTCCGCTCAAGCCTGCGGGTAGACTGCTGGAGGATCTTGGAAACAAGGTCAGTGGATAGATGATCACCCACGACAGAACCCGGCTTATGGCAGGCCTCTTTTATTGATTTGTAAGAGGAGAACGACATGAACATGCATCTTCGACAGAGGGCAGTACTCATGTTGTTCTCCATTTTTTTACTTTTGGGATCGTTGTCCTCATGTTCAAATACAGCCTTGAACATCAAGAAACTGGATGAAGCGTTCTCAGCGGGAGACTACACCAGGACCATGGAGCTTGCGACTCAATATCTCAGCCAGGATATCCAAAGCGGATATCTTCTCTATAAAGGGGTTGCCGCTTCATTCCTAGGTCTGCCGGAAGAGGCTTCACGTGCCCTTGAGCTATATCTCGCCATGGCTCCGGACTCTGATGAGGGGCGTCCTCTGGCTCTACGGACCATGCTGGACGCCGCTGCCCGATCGGGCAACCTGCGACAAGTGGTATCAGTCGCCAATGAGCTGGAATCCTTGGGCCAGGGAACGCTTGATAGTCGAATGGAGCTGTATAAGGCCTTGATCGCTCTGGGCGCACAGGAACAAGCGTCGGTTGTCTTGAATGATCTGCTTGCCCCTGTACTCGATCCCAAAAGCCTCTGTCTTTTGGCGGTAGAGGCAAAAGCGGATACCTCTCTTATGGCTTTCAGTCTGGAATCATGGTTCAAGGAATTGAAAGAAGCAGACCGGCCTCTCTATTTGGAGACCTACAGCAACGCGGTTGAAACCGCAAGTTCCCGATACAATGGGGATGCATTGCTTCCGATCGCCAAGACGGTCTATGATAGCGGAATCTATACAGATGTCCAGGAGGCGTCTCTCGTGGCACTTCGTCTAGGAGATGCCTATGCCGCAAGCGGACAGAAAGTGCTTGCGAGACGTTTCTGGAATGAAGCTGTACGTTACGACGGAAACCGTACTGCGCAAGAACGGCTTGCGACCTTATGATTTGGAGTGTGCATGAACAAGAACAATGAACTGAAGACTATAGATGTTGAGAAAAGCCTCGGCGACGTCCTGTTGCAGATACAGAATCCCGCGAGGTATGTCGGCGGAGAGTTCCACTATGGCGAAAAGGATACGTCACAGGTCGATTTCCATACCGCAATCTGTTTTCCGGATCTGTACGAAATCGGCATGTCCAACAACGCCGTACGAATCCTCTATGATATTCTGAACAGGAACGAGCATGTCTTCTGTGACCGTGTATTCTCGGTCGCCCACGATTTTGAAGCATTGCTCAGAGAACGCGATATCCCTTTGTATACTTTGGACAGTCATATCGCGTTGAAGGACCTGGATATGCTCTGCATCTCCATCGGATATGAACTGTCAGCTACGAACATCCTGCAAGTCATAGAGCTTGGCGGAATCCCCATCCATAATGAGGACAGAGGCGACGACATGCCGATCATCATCTGTGGTGGCCCGGCCGCGACAAATCCACTGCCATTCTCACGGTTCATCGATTTCGTCTATATCGGCGAGGCGGAGAACGGACTCAATGAGGTCGCTGAAACCCTGAGGAAGTGCAAACACAGGGGGGCATCAAGGGCGGAACGTATCGAAGCGTTGAAACAGTTCGATTTCCTCTGGTATCCAGGCAAGGAGATGGCATTGAGATCCATCGACACCCAGTTCTCCGAGGATGCCGAAGATGACCATGTCTATCACCATTACGTGGTCCCGAACTTCAAAGTCGCACAGGACAACGGTGTCGTGGAAATCATGCGGGGATGCCCCAATAGCTGTAGATTCTGTCATGCAGGCCAATACTACAAGCCATATCGCCAGAAATCCTACAAGACGATCAAGGCGCAGGTCGAGCAGAACGTCCATGGTTTCGGATACAGGGAGGTCACACTATCCTCTCTCTCCTCCGGTGATCATCCATATATCAAGGAACTTATAGAACAGTTGAACGCCAGATACTCCCAGCAGCATATCTCATTCTCGTTGCCGAGCCTCAAAGTAAGCTCGTTCTCCCTTGGGATACTTGAGCAGTTGTCTGAGGTACGAAAGAGCGGACTGACGTTTGCGATCGAGACACCCTTGCTCCAATGGCAGCATGTCATCAACAAGGAAGTTCCCGTGGAACAGGTGATCGAGATCATCCGCGAAGCGAAACGCCGGGGTTGGAAACTTGCAAAGTTCTACTTCATGGTGGGCCTGCCGTTCATCGACAGGGAATGCGAGCAAGAGGCGATCGTCGATTTCCTCGGTAAGATCTGGGACGCGACACGCATCCAGATGAATATCAATATCGGCACGTTCATTCCAAAAGCGCATACGCCGTTCCAATGGAACGCACAGCTACGGCCGGAGATCTCAGGAGAACATCTGAGATCCATCAAGCGGGCCATCTGCGACAGGATCCGGGGGTGCAAGGTTTCCTACCATGAACCTGAGATCAGCTATATCGAGGGATTGATCAGCCGTGGTGATGAACGAACCTGTGATCTGATAGAACTCGCCTACAGGAAAGGTTGTCGGCTCGACGCATGGGATGAACATCTGCGCAAGGATCTCTGGCATGAGGCAATCTCCGAAATGGACCATGACCCAGAGGCGTTTGTCTTCAGCGATCACTCCTTGGATGAAGTGTTGCCATGGGACACTGTATCGATGCGGGTGGGCAAGGAGTTCTTGAAAAAAGAATACTTGCGGGCCAAAGATGCTTTGCTGACTTCAAGATGCGTCGAAAGCTGCGACCACAAATGTGGGGTATGCGGCAAGAACGCCCAGATCAATGATCTTACAGGCAAGGACCTTCCGCTTCAGGACCTGCGTGATTCACACGAAGCCGGGGAAACGGTCGAACTTGATCGCTATATCGCGCCAGAGGGGACGGAACACCAGGTACTCTTTACATACCAGAGAAAGGGTAGGGCACTCTATATCAGTCATATCTCGACCATGCGGATCTTTGAGATGGCATTCCAGAGAAGCGGACTGGATCTACAGTTCACCCAGGGGTTCAATCCGAAACCACGGCTTGAATTCGTCAATCCCTTGTCTGTAGGAATGGCGGGGGATCAGGAAGTATTGATGGCGGAGCTCAGGTTACCGGACGGCATTAGCCCGGAAACAGTCTGCGAGAGCCTTCAGAAGAGCCTCTCCGAGGGATTCATCATCAATGACATGATGGTGCTCGACCTAGGCAAAAAGACGACCTTGGCGAAGCATATGGCGGGGAGTAGTTTCACAATCGAAGATATCCTGGACCAAGAGATAGAACGGACGCTGGAAAGTCTCCTTGCGACGACTCCTCGCACCAGCGACTACAGTCTCCAGAAAGACGAGGATACGGGAGTCTGGCATGTCAAGGTCTTTGGAGAAAAGAATCTCGTCAAGCTGCTGTTCGGTAACGAAGTGGATAAGTTCAAGCTTTGCTCGCATTGCAAGATCACCAGAAAGCGGTTGCATGCCGGTGATATGAACATGAATTATAGAGAATATTTTCTGAATCTCAATGGACAGGACGGTAGGTAAGCCCTACCGTTCCGACTCAGCGCGCTCTTCCTGCTTGACCTCGTCCCATATGTCGTCCATTGACTCGAAGTTTTCTTTGTTCAGCTCTATTCCGCGTTCCTTGCATTTCTGCGAGAGGGAATTGAACCGAGTACGGAACTTGCGGTTGGAACGATGCAGGGCATTGCCAGGACTGACCTTGAGGAACCTGGAAAGGTTCACTACGGCGAACAGCAAATCCCCGACTTCCTCTTCGATCGCGTCCTGATCCGGCTCAACGGCATTGATCGCCTCCAACACTTCCTCCATCTCTTCACAGACCTTGTCGATGACGCCTTGGGTGTCGGGCCAGTCGAACCCTACCTTGCGGACCTTCTTCTGTATCTCCCAGGCTTCTTCGATCGGAGGGAGACTTTTTGGAACCCGGCTGAAGAAATCATCGTCCGAGGCCTTCTTGCCTTCGACATCTTCCTTGATCTTGTTCCATAGCGTCAGGACCTCCGTGCTGTCCGCCGCATATTCCGTCGAGAACACATGCGGATGCCGACGGATTAGTTTCCGGCAGATGCCGTTGATGGCGTCCACTGGCTTGAAATCCTCCTGTTCTTCATGGAGGCGAAGCAGATGGAAGAGATTCATCAACACATCACCGACCTCTTCACAGCATTCTTCCGGGTCATCGTCCTGTAAGGCGTCAAGGTATTCATAGCATTCATCTTGCAAGGACCTGACGACATCCTTGCACTTTTGTTCACGATCCCAGGGGCATCCACCAGGGCTTCGCAAGAGAGTTACGATCTCATACAGATTATGTAACGCGCCATCGAAGTCAGTAGCTTCGAAATATGTATATTCAACCATTATTTTGCTCCTATCTGGATACTATACGAAAAAAACGGTTGAAAAAAAAGTGATTACAGGGTATTTCTTAAGGAGATACCCCCATCGGGTATACTTCAAATCTACAGGAGGAATGAGTCGTGGACAAATGTGGCAGATGCGCAAGTGTTTCCGATGATCCTCTCAGTAGATGGTCATCTTTTTCCGCCTGATATTCCAGGTGGTGTTTCGACTTGCATTTTGAATTGCCCCGCATCTCTTCGTCTCAACTAAGAAGATGGCAAAGAATTTGGGATTGTTGCGTGATTACCTCACGCTACGAAACTGGCGCGCTTTAAAGCAGGAGCTGTCCCATATGCAGGAAGTGGATATCGCTTTCTTCATTGAAAGTCTTCCTGCTGATCAAGCGCTTACTGTATTCAGGACTCTCGACAAGGATATCGCCGCGGAAGTATTCGCCAATCTGTCGACCGAACAGATGCAGCAACTCATCACACATATCTCCGATGATGAAATCAGGGCGATCATGGCAGATCTGATGGTAGATGACGCCGTCGACATGCTGGAGGAGATGCCTGCGAATGTCGTCAAACGGGTTCTGAAGCATACAAGTGTACAGGATCGACAGCTCATCAACCAATTCCTGCGATATCCGGAGAACAGCGCGGGGTCGATCATGACCGCTGAGTTCATCGAGCTGAAGAAGGAGATGACCGTAGGTCAGGCGATCAACCATATCAGAACTGTCGGCGAGGACAAGGAGACGGTCTATACCTGCTATGTCACTGGTATGAACAGGGCACTTGATGGTGTGATCACTGTAAAGACACTGTTGCTGGCCTCGGACGATCAGCAGATCGCGTCCTTGATGGAGGCGGATGTCATCTCCGTCATGACAAACGACGACCAGGAAAATGTAGCGGACATCATCAGCAGATATGATCTGTTGGCTATTCCTGTAGTGGATCAGGAAAAACGGTTGGTCGGTATCATAACTGTCGACGATATCCTCGATGTCATAGAAGAAGAGAATACCGAGGACTTCGAAAAGATGTCGGCCATGGCCCCCAGTGACAAGCCGTATCTGAAGACGGGTGTATTCTCGTTGGCGAAAAACCGGATAGTCTGGCTGCTGGTCCTGATGGTAAGCGGTATGATAACGGGTGAAATCCTCGGCAGATACGAAGCGGCCTTCGCCATTCTACCGATATTGGTCACGTTCATCCCGATGTTGACCGATACCGGTGGCAACGCGGGCAGCCAAAGCTCGACCTTGGTGATACGAGGCATGGCCGTCAATGAGATCACGACCAAAAACCTGTTGACTGTACTTTGGAAAGAGGTCAGGGTCGCACTATTGGTAGGTTTCATCCTCGCAGTCATCAATTTCGTCAGATTGATGATTACGGAAGGTGGAGATTGGATTTTAGCGACTACAGTCTCGGTAGCTTTGTACGCGACGGTACTGATGGCCAAGACGATCGGTGGCATTCTGCCGATCATAGCGAAGAAATGCAAACTTGACCCGGCGCTCATGGCCGCACCCTTGATTACGACGATCGTCGACGCATGCAGCCTGATCATATACTTTTCGATCGCTGAAGTGCTTTTGCGCCTCTGAGTCGCATCAAGGTCTTGTTACGCCTCCATTTTCGGAGGCGTTTCCATATATCGACAAGCAGGCCAGGGGGACCAAAAAACCAAGGAAACCACCGAAACCGATCATTGTCGAATGAGTTGTCCGCAGACCAGATACATGGTATCGTCAGATACCGATGCCTGAAGCTCGAAACCTTGCCTGCATAGCAGTTCGGACACTTGTTCCACAGGAGGGAGTTCTCTGGAGACATTCCTTTTGCAATGATGCCTGTGATAATCATTCAGACGTTCTCGTCCAATGGAGTGGGCCACAGAGAACTTTCCACCCGGATTCAGGTATTGCCGCACATGTCGGACCAGGTGTTCCGGCACGACAATATGCGGATATGCATTGTGAATCAGAATCTGGTCAAAGGTAGAATCGAAACAATGGATATCCGCGTCACCGCAGATCACCTCGACCCGAGGATCCCCGGAAAATTTCACAGTTGCCCGGGAGACCATCTCAGCGGATATGTCTATCCCTGTAATCTTACGTGTGTTTCTCCGTAGGAGAGGAAGAAACATGACGCCTGTTCCACATCCGATGTCAAGAACGGTCTGATCGGCTTCGACACCGATGAGATCCAATAGATCGTCGAGAATCCGATGGTCAGGTTGACTATACGAATCCCAAGCTTCGGCATGTCGATCAAAGAATTGTATGATCTCGTTTTTGTTCATGACGTCAACACACTACGGCAGAATCACTCAGGGAGCCCATTGGAAAGCTCCCTGACCCACATTTTACTTCCAAGCTCATGCATCCGGGTTCTTGGAGAACTTGTCCTTCAGACTCCGGATCTTGATCTTCGCCTTGCGTTTGATCACATGGGGCACAAGCACCTTCTTCATGTTTTCAAGGGCGACACCTTGGCCGTCATATCGTTTGACAAGTTTCACAGCATCGAACTTGCATTTTGTAGTGCATTGTCCACATCCGACGCACATGTATTCGTCCACTACGGTAGCCCCGCAACCAAGACAACGCAGCGTCTCTTTCATCATCTCTTCTTCAGTGAATGTACCCCTGTTGTCCTTGAAACTCCTGAGGGAATCCTGCTTGTGTGCAGGGAACTGTCTTGGGGTTCTGTCGAACCCTTCGATTATCGCGTTCTCCTTGTCCAGCTCGATGAAATTCCTTCTGCTGCGACCGAAACGGAGATCCTGCCCAGGTTGGACGGACCTGTGGATGGAAATCGCAGCCTGTTTGCCTGCCGCGATAGCGTCAATGGCGAATTTCGGTCCTGTCACGACGTCTCCACCGGCGAAAATGTCGGGGACCGCAGTCTGGAAGGTGAGGGTATCAACGGCGACGGTTCCGTTTTTGTTTTGAACGACAGCTTCATCGACGAGCAAGTCGCTCCAGACGATGCTCTGTCCGATCGAAACGATCAGATTGTCACAAGGAACTTCAACCGTATCATTGTCATCATATTCCGGGTTGAAGCGTTGCTCGGCGTCAAAAAGTCGTACACAACGGTGGAATCTCACACCTTTGAGACTGCCATTTTCGACAATCAGCTCTTTCGGTCCCCAGCCTCCATTGATGAGGATATCTTCGGAAAGAGCTTCATCCACTTCATCTCTGGATGCGGGAAGTTCATCAAAGGTCTCAAGGGAATACATGGAGACTTGGGCCGCCCCACAGCGAACAGCAGTCCGGGCGACATCGACGGCGACATTGCCGCCACCTACGACAATGGTATTTCCTTTCAGTTTCACCGGTTCGTCGTCCAAGTTGACTTGGCGCATGAACTCGATTCCAGAGAATACTCCGTCGCAGTCTTCATTGTCCAAGCCCAACTTGCGACCGCCAGCGGCACCGATGGCAAGATAGAAAGCTTTATAACCTTGTTTCCTCAGTTTGGATATCGTTGTGTCCTTGCCGACTTCCACTCCGGTCTTGAACTTGACACCTAGCTTCCGAAGTATCGCGATCTCCGCGTCAACGATTTCATTTTCCAGCCTGAAGGATGGGATACCAAGTGTCAGCATGCCGCCCAACTTATTCTCCTTTTCGAACACAGTAACACTATATCCATCTAAAGCAAGAAAATAGGCACAACTCAGACCAGAAGGCCCAGCCCCAATGATAGCGATCTTCTTGTCGCTGTAGTCGTGCCGTTTCTGCGGCACGATCCGGTTCTTTTCATCGAGCTCCTGGTCGGCGATGAATTTCTTGATTTCATCAATCGCGATCGGGTCATCGACATTTCCCCTGGTACAGGCGTCTTCGCAACGTCTATTGCATATTCGACCGCATACAGCGGGAAAAGGATTTTCCTTGCGGATCAATTCCAAGGCTTCCCGATATTTGCCCTGTGCCGCAAGTTTGATGTAGCCTTGTACGGCGATATGGGCGGGGCAGTTCGTTTTGCAGGGTGCGGTACCGGTATCGACAACATCTTCGCGGTTCACCCGATAGTCAGGATTCCAGTCCTTTCCGGTCCATACATGGTCGCGGGGAGTATACTTGGTAGTGATATCCTGGGTGATCTTTGTCTTGGAACAGAGTTTCTGTCCAAGCTTCATCGCATTCATGGGACAATTCTCGACGCACTGTCCACAAGCGACGCATTGTTCAGAATCTATGACCGAAACGTAGTTGGAACGGATCATGTCGACATTCTTGAACATCCCGCCGGTTCTCATGGAGAAACAGCCACAGCCGCAACAGTTGCAGATCGCATGGGTCTTGCCGTCACCGTCAAGATTCGGCATCTCATGCATCAATCCATTCTCCTCGGCTTTCTTCAATATCTCATAGACTTCTTCCTTGGATACTTGTCTGCCTCGACCGGTACGGATATAGTATTCCGCACCCCAGCCAAGCTGAATGCACATCTCTTCCTTGAGATGGCCGCAACCTTCGCCCATGATTTCCCGGCTGGTACGACAAGAACAATTGGAGACGGAAAAAAGCGTGTTCTCTTCAATATGCTTTGATATCTCTTCCCAAGAGGCCTTATGGCTGTTTCCATCCAAGGCCTGCTCAATCGGGATGACACGCATCAATCCGATCCCAACGGGAGCCATGCCGGCGGTCGCCGCACCACGAATCCTTCCGTAAGCTTCAAACGCCTCCGCGATCTGTGGAAATTTTCGGGGGAGTGTAGGGTGGTTGACCATCATCTCCATGATTCCGGGAACCCAGGGTTCATACCAGAAGGTATCCTTCCCGTCAATGTTGTTTACGACACAGACTCCGATGTCAGCCAGTTCCAGCAGAAGTCTCTGACATTCTTCAGCACTTTTCCCGCATCTGGTAGAGACATCTTCGGCAGTGACTTGCTCCAGGATCTTCACAGGCATGAGCACGTCGCACATATCATGGGTGACGACTGGTTCAAGAATCAGGTATTCAGGAGCGTCGAAGTCGTAGGCACCTTTGGAACCTGGCTTTTTTCTACCGATGTGATTCGCAAGCGCCAGGATTTTTTCATCGCGCAGATTGAGTCTACTTTTCATCTTCTACCTTCCTTGATGCATCGTCCGGGGCTTTCGTTCCGGAGCCATTGTATCCATCGTTCAAAAACATCTCCCGTATGAGCACTCAAAGGATAGACAAAGCATCGGGGTTCATTTTATGAACACGTTCATTTGTGAACTCAGTGTACCATGGTAATTTTCATTCCCAAAAAGAAACCGAATATGCAAAGGGAATATGATGATGTCATAGGAGATTGGTATTAAAAACCATACCAGAAAGAGTTAGTAAATTTGTTCAGGGAATGATTGGCATGATACGGGTGATCAGGGGTGATGGTTTAAGTTGACAGAATCTATATTATATATAGTAAATGATATACTACTGAATACCACTAGAAGCGGCAAGCCATTAATTCAAGTTGATACTAATTGAATATGAACCCAATGGATTGAGATAACTACTACCGCCACTGCCAGTGCCAACTAAAGGGCTCCAATAGATATTATTAAACGACGTACCCTCTACAGGATTGAAATTCAACGCAATATAAAGTTGTAGATAAAGTAAATCACTATCAGAAACCAATCCCAAAGGAATATAATCCAATCCCTCACCTACCCACTCATCAGATTTCTCGCCAGAACTTTTCACATCATTAATCATAGAATTGATTGATTCAGTATTTATAATAAAAGGTTTACCATTAGATCTGCACAATGTTAGTTCAGTTATGATTGCATTTGTATTATCTTTAATTTGAAGTTTGAGTTCGACACTATCAGGATCACTCGGAATCTCTTGACGAATAATACTGAATGAAAAAACGGGTTCAGCCCATAATATGGGATTATCACCTACAGGTGAATATGAATTGGCTGGATTGATAAAATACGATGGAGCATTGGGAATTGTAGTAGTAGCGTTTTCTACATAGCCCAAAGGAAAAAGATAATGGACCTCATTGTTCTCTGTATAATTGAGGACACTATTATTGTGAATGGCATCAAATGACAAATTCCTGCCGCTAGATTGCGAAGGCATGTAAGCATTCCTGAATTGCGTATAGAAATTTGTTGAATGTAATTCCGTTCCTTTTCGAAAAGTATAAAACAGCATCAATGACGGTGTACGTTTTGCGACTTCAGTTATCTTCTTATCCTCACGAAGAAAGTTTACTGCATCAGAAGTAAAATTCAGTGAAATATTTGCCCCAATATTTTTTGTTCCATCAACTATATACGAACCGTCAAAGAAATAATCACCGGAAAGGAATCCAATAGGATTAGGCATCCCACATCCCATAAGAACCACAGCAAAAACACACAGAGATAAAAAAACAGACACCAATTTGAAAAGTCTACTTTGAAACCTATTCCTATGGTGTCTGTCTTTCATATGAGACCTCTTTCAGTAAAGCAAGGGCACTCCCCTACTATCATCCGCCGACCTACAGGAGAATCAAGCGGTTCTGGGCGAGCTTGGCATATTCGGAAGCCGGGAATTCGTCAGCGAGCTGCTGGAAGAAAGCCTTGGCCAATTCAGTGTTGCCAGCCTTTTCATTCAGTCGGGCAAGACCGAACAAAGCCTTCGGGCTTTCAGCGGCGTTGCTGCCGTATTCGTCACGAAGCTGCTGGTAATACTCCATGGCTTTCGCATCGTCACCCAACTGTTCCGCGCTGGCCCCTGCGTTGAACAAGGACAAGGACCCAAGATATGTCTTCGGCATGCGGGAATGCGTTTCGATGAAAGCGTCCATAGCCTGCTGATAGTCGGCCTGATCCCAATACAGAAGACCAAGTGTATACTCAGCCCGTGCACCAGGATATTTCTTGCCGCCGACTTGAGACAGGGCTTCAAGTTCCGCTATCAGGGAATCTACTTTCCCCTGATAGTCAGCACTCGAAGTATCTTCTGACATCAGAGCGACATAACTCGTCTGCAAGGCATCAATTTCAGCGAACCTCTTTTCAAGGTTCCGGTCATTCATATAAAGAACGACGCCCAAAGCAATCAGGATGACGAGAATGGCACATCCAACAATGATCAACAACTTACGATTGCCGATGATAAAATTGGAAAGCCCGTTCTGCATCTTCTGACTTTTGGTCGCGACTTCTTTCTGATCTTTCTTATTGCTCATTTCGATTATCTCCGCTTCAAGGATTGTGATACTACAAGGCGGCTATTTTTATAGCCGCCTATAGCTAAACTTCTTATTTGTCATCCTTGGAGCGCATCAGGTCTGCGAAGGTAAAGGTATCTCCATCATCTTCATCGTCCTGAATGTACTTCGCGATCTCGGACTGCTGAGAACGCTTGACCATCTCCTTGATGGAGAGGGAAAGCTTCTGAGTAGTAGGATTGCACTCGACGATCATGGCGGTGATAGGATCCCCTACCTTGAACTTGCCGAGTACAGCGTCGGTATACTCTTCGTCCGGACCGACAAGGTTGTACTTGCTGATCAGACCTTCGATTCCACCGAGCACTTTCACGAAGACACCGAAATCGGTCACGTTGGAGACTTCACCACTGATGGTGCTGAACTTCGGATAATCATGGCGAAGAGTCTGCCAGGGATTTCCTTCCAACTGCTTGACACCCAGACGGATGCGGCGGTTCTCGGGCTCGACCTTGGTCACGACGACATCAATCACGTCACCTTCATTGCAGAAGGAAGCCATGCTCTTGACCTTCTTGGTCCAGGAGATGTCATCGATATGGAGGAACCCATCGATTCCATCTTCCAGGTTGATGAACGCACCGCTGTTGGTGATCTTCACGACCGGCTTGGAAAGCGTCATGCCGACAGGATATCTCTCGGAAATGGTGTCCCAGGGATTCTGCTCAAGCTGCTTGAGGCCGAGGGAGACACGCTTCTTGTCCAAGTCATAACCGAGCACCTTGGCCTCCACGACATCACCGATGTCCAGGACTTCCTTAGGATTGTTGATCCTCTTGGTCCAGGAAAGTTCGGAGATGTGGGCGAGACCTTCAATACCGGGCTCGATCTCGATGAATACGCCGAAACTGGTCAGTTTGGTCACAGGAGCCTTGACGGTGTCACCGACATGATAACGATCTTCGAAAGTCGTCCAGGGATCTTCCTGCATGTGCTTGAGGGAGAGGTTGATCTTCTGGGTCTCAGGATCGATGTTGATCAGGCGAAGCTGTACGACCTGCCCTTTCTTCACGAAATCCTTCGGACGGGTCACATGACCCCAGCTCATATCGTTGATATGGAGCAAGCCATCGAAACCGCCGAGGTCGATGAAAGCGCCAAAGGAAGTGAAGGACTTCACGACACCTTCGACGACATCGCCGATCTGGACCGTCGAGAAGAACTTCTCTTTGTTCTCCTTGATTTTCTTCTCGAGGTATTCACGGCGGGATACGACGCTCTTGAGCTTCGTTCCACCATGGAATTTATCTATGATGAAATAGTCTGTGATTCCGATCAAAGTCTCGGGATCCTCGACGCGGACGACATCAGCCTTGGACAACGGGCAGAAACCTCTGTATTCTCCGCCGAGGTCAACTTCAAAGCCACCCTTGATGACCTTGACGAACTTGCCTTCGACGGGAGTGCGGGCTTCCGCCGCGGCTTTCAGAACGTCTGTGCGTTCTTTAACATCTGCGCGTTTCTTGGAAACGACGATCTGTCCACCCTTCCCTTCTTTATTTACGATAACGACCTTGACCTGGTCGCCGATCTCAGGAATCGTAGTGAACTCGTCACGAGGGATACGCCCTTCGGATTTATAACCGACGTCCACAAACACATACTCGTTGTTGACCTGAACTACAGTACCGGTAACGAGCTGACCGTCTTCGATTCCATCAAGAGATTTAAGATACTCCTCCTGCAGCAAAGTCTGCATGTCGGTTTTCTTTTCTTCCAATTCTTTTTCTTCAGTCACTTGATTTCTCCTGATCCTAATTTTTCCTATTTGTAAGCGTTTTACGCGCAAATATAGCAGTAACCACTTTCTCACAAACTTGCTCAATGGTCAAGTACGAGGTATCAATATAACAGGCATCAGAAGCAATCTTTAGGCCTCCGACAGGCTTGTTCCTATCGATTTCGTCACGTTCAAGGATTTCGTTCAGCACTTGTTCGTACGAAAGCCCTTCCGGATGCTGTTCCAGCCGTCGCCGGGCTCGGACTTCCGGCGATGCGTCGAAGTAGAACTTGCACTCAGCGTCCGGAAATACAACGGTCGTTATATCCCGTCCTTCGGCCACGATATCCATACCCTTGGACAACTCATACAGGTTGTCGTTCACCACCTGTCGGACGGCTGGATCCACCGAGACCTTCGACGCCCAGAGATCCACCGCCGGGGCATGCAGGAAGGCCTGAACATCCTGGCCATCGACACACAGGTGATCATCGACAATTGAGAACTTGATCTTCTTCGCGGAAGCCAGGACCTTCTCCCTGTCTGTAGGTTCGCCGAATTTCTGTAGATAATTCCATGCGACAGCCCGATAGAAACTGCCGGAATTCAGATAATAGAAACCACAGCGTTCAGCGATCATCCTGGCGATCGTACTTTTTCCGACACCAGCGGGACCATCTATAGCGACTACCATCAGCGACTCCTCTCCTCAGACTTTTTTGCATATCCTTTGCGGACGGTTCCCCCGATCCGTCTCGGCCCACGGGGAGCTGGCTTCTTGTTGCGGGGATTCTCCTCTCCGGACAACAGCGCGTCGATCTCATCCTTGGACAACTGCCTGTATTCACCAGGTTTCAGATCCCCGAGTTCGATGCAACCGATACGGACACGGATCAGTTGTTTCACATCATATCCGTAGTAGCTGAAGATCTTGCGAATCTCACGGTTCTTGCCTTCGGTCAGCACGATCCTCGCCCAGCGCTTAGTCTGAAGATCAAACCGTCGGATCCGGTACGGCTTGGGAACATCGATATAGACACCTTTCAGAGCTTCCTCGAGATCCTCGCGCCTGATGTTGTCATCGGTGTTCACGAGGTATTCCTTCTCGATCTCATTGGAGGGATGCATGATCTTCTGCGCCACGTCACCGTCATTGGTGAACAGGATCAAGCCGGTAGATTCCTTGTCAAGACGGCCGATATGGAACAGGAGGTTTCTGTCGGGGATGTCAATGAGGTCCCTTGCGTACCGTTCTTCATTGGGGTCATAGTTGGTACAGACATAGCCCTTGGGCTTGTTCAAGGCGAAATAATAGGTACGGTCGCTAGGCTCCACGAGCAGATCGTCGACTTGTACGACATCCTCTTCATTGACCTTCGTACCGAGTTCAGTCACCCTTTTGGTGTTGATCTTCACCCTGCCGCTCGTAATCAGTTGCTCACAGGAGCGGCGGGAACCGCAACCACTTTTCGCCAGATAGCTTTGCAGGCGTATTGGATATTCAAGTTTCATCAAACAGCTCCTCTTCTTCTTCATCTTTGTCAAAGCGGGCGCGGTCGATCTCCGACAACTTGGGCAACGCACTGATACTTGGAAGATTGAATTCAAACAAAAATTTTCTGGATGTCCCGTACAGACAGGGGTGGCCGGGAACGTCCTTGCGTCCTACGACTTTGATATATTCGCGTTCTCGCAGCAGCCTTACGATGGTATCGGAGGCGACGCCGCGGATATTGTCTATCTCCCGGCGGGTGACAGGCTGGCTATAGGCGACGATTGAAAGGGTTTCCAAAGCGGCGCGGGAAAGACGGCGGTCCACTTTCTTGCCGTAGCAACTGCGCAGACGATCATGGAGATCACCGGAGGGAATGAACTGCCAGTTCCCGGACTTTTCGGAAAGGGAGAGTCCATGCATGAACAGGTTGTAGTGTTCATCCAGTTCGGACAGGGCCTTCTCCGCCTGTTCTTTGGTAAAGCCGGTCATGCGTTGAAGTTTGTCCAAGGAAACTGGTTCGTTCTCTAGAAAAAGGACTACCTCGGCAAGACGAGCGGCCTGGGACAACAAAGGTCCCGAGGCGATCTGGACTGTTTCTTGTTCATCTTTCGTTTTACGCTTCACAGATCATCCTCCCCTTTCTCGCCATCATCATCGTCAAGGAGGATCTCCTCTTCACTCTCTTCATCATACTCGTACAGTATAGCATTTTCCTCATCATCCATTCCAGCCTCATCGGTATCATGAATGATGGAGAAATCATCTTCGTCCTCTTCATCACCGTAGCCGTGCTCGACAGCGTCATCATACTCTTCGTCATATTCATCCGCCATTTGCTGATCGAAATCCTGGGACCGTTTACGGATGATGATATCGCCGAAGGGATCAGGCTGTTCGATCAGGATCATCTTGAACTTGGTTGACTCAAGGATAGCCATGAACGCACAGATGACATGGAGCGGCTCGTCGGGATGTATGATCACGTCCATCAGGTGGATCACGTCGACCGTCTCGAACAACTCGTTCATAAGCGTGATCTTCTCATTGACCGTCACCTCCTCATAGACGTTGAACACCTTGCTCGGGGTAATTGTCTTGAGAAGCTTGGCGAAGGTACGCAGGAGATCCTGGACGGAGACATCGGTCCAGAGTTCCTGGTCATCGAACGGCAACATGAACTGGGTCGGCCGCCGCGATATGTACAGTTCGCCGTTCTGTTCCGTATTGGAAAGAAGGTCGGTATATTTCTTGAACTTCTGGTACTCGATCAAACGTTCGACAAGCTCCTGCCTTGGGTCGGCGTATTCTTCATCGAAATCGACCTCGACCGGCAACAGCATTCGGCTCTTGATATACAACAGGTCTGCGGCCATCTTGTAGAAGTCCGTCAGGTCCCCGAGATCAAGCTCCTTGGCGTTGTTGAGATATTCGAGGAACTGGTCGGTAATCTCCGAGATCGGGATATCATAGATGTTGATCTCTGATTTCTGGATCAGATAGAGCAACAGGTCCAAGGGACCCTCGAACACGGGAGTCCTGAAACTTTTGCCGGGCTGCGCCATCTCTTCGAGCAATGGTTTATCGTCGGTATCTGCCATAGCCGGGACGGCACCTCCTTCCAGATTCTACAGCTTACAAATATACCGTACTTGCGCCCAGCATGGCAATTGGTGGAGAGATGGTAAATTGCCTGTATTTCAGAATATAAAATCCCTCCTCGCGCGGAAAGATCAGGGAGGAGGGAAAACACTACGGATGGACAGGCAGCCTATTTGTTCTGTTCGGCCTGCAACTCTTCGAAGGCTTCAATGATGAACCGCTTGTCGAAGTACGTCTCGTTGGGAACCCGCTTCTCCAGTTTCCCGTCATCGATGAATAGATCCTGTTCAGCCTCATACCATGTGTCGAGCTGACCGGATTTCGTGACATCATAGATTTCCTGTGCGGTGAACCATTTCGCCGTCTGGACTTCCTGCATGGTTTCAGAAGCGTCCGTTCCAATCAGTCTGGCAACATAGACTGCCGCGATATCGATGTTCTCCGCACGGAAGTCACTGGCCTGCAGCAGGGCCTTCGTCAACCGTTTGACGACGTCCGGACGTTCCTTGATCGTCTTCTCGGAAATGATCCAGCTTCCAGGAGACGGGGCTATGTCGGCATAGTCCCCGATGGAAGATACCACCACGACCTTGTCACCCAGCTCCTTCGTGACGGTGACTGTGAGCGGAGACCATATCGCGGCGGCGTCGACCTGGTTCGCGATCAGGGCCGCGGCGGCGCCGTTCTGATCCATGCTCACGATCTTCACGTCACGGGAGGTCAGCCCGGCCTGCTTCAGGGTAAGGTTCAGCAACGCTTCCGAAGACGTACCGCGAACACAGGCGATCGTCTTGCCTTTCAGATCCGCCGCCGACGAGATTCCAGAGCTTTTCAACGCCATCACCTTGTCCGAGTTGCCAAGGCACTCGAAATAGAATATTTCCGCCTGTCCCTGTATGGCCAGCAGGTGCGCACCATGTCCGATGATGGCAGCGTCAAGGTCGCCCGCCGCCATTGCGGCGAATTCCGGCGGACCCGACGTGAATTTCACGAGTTCTACATCAAGGCCGTTGTCTGTGAAATAGCCTTCCTCGACACCGATGGCGCCCAATGAGGCACTGATCAGATTCGGCATGTAGCCAAGCTTCAACTTGATCAGAGCATCTCCGTCCTGTTGTCCGACCTTCCTGGAACAGCCGACGACACAGACCATCATCATCGCAACCAGCGATACAAGACCGACGAGTCTCACCAACCGCCCCATCCTTTTCGTTCTTTCCGTTTTCATACGCCCTCCAATGAATTTATCGTCTTACCGCAAGGTATTCTTCATACACCTGTGACCAAACGTAGGTTTTGATATCCAGAAATTTCTGGCTCATCTTCGTTTCCTGGTTCCGTGGATACGGAATGTCGATGTCCACTATCTCCTTGATCCTCCCCGGCCTCGCGCTCATGATCACGACACGCTCACCGAGGATGATCGCCTCTTCGATATCATGCGTTATGAACAGACAGGTCTTTTTCTCCGTCTCCCAGGTTTCCAGTAGATCTTGCTGCAGCTGCGTCCTGGTCTGGGCGTCCAAGGCACCGAACGGTTCATCCAGAAGCAGTATCTCAGGATTGACGGCGTACGCCCTCGCAAGGGCTACCCGCTGCTTCATGCCACCGGAAAGTTCCTTGGGATACGCCTCCGCAAACTCCTCAAGTTGAACCATCTTCATGTATTTCCGGCATGTCTCGGACAGCTCCTGCCTTGAAAGCCGCTTCCAGCCCCGCTTCGAGCCGCCGACAGGCACACGTTTGAGTTTCAGCCCATACTCTATGTTCTTCCTGACCGTCAGCCAGGGGAACAGCGCATATTGCTGGAAAACCACGCCACGGTCGGCGCCAGTCCCCTCCACGGCCTTGCCGTTACATAGGACCGTGCCCTCCGTAGGTTCCAGAAGCCCCGCAATGATATTGAGCATCGTGGATTTCCCACAGCCGGAGGGTCCTACGATACTGACGAATTCGTTGTCGCGAATTCGGAGGTCCACACCGTTCAAGGCGACGGTCTCGCCCTTTCGTCCTTCATATTTCTTTACAAGATTCTCAATGATCACTTTATCAGCCATATCAAACTTCCCGTTTTTCCTGCCAGCCGGTCAGACGTTTCTCAAGCACCTTGACAAGTTTTTCAAGCACCATGCCGATCACGCCGATGATCAGGACACCCATCAGCACGATATGCATCTGGAAATACTGTCCCGCTGTCTGGATCATCGTCCCCAGGCCATCGGAGGCCCCCGTCATCTCAGCCGCGACAAGGCTGGTAAGCGCGGTCGCCAATCCAAGTCTCAACGCCGTCATGATGAACGGCAGGGAGGCGGGAACGACGATCGTGAAGAATATCTCCCGGTCATTCGCTCCAAGGACCCTCCCCGCTTTGATCAACGTCTCGTCGACGTTCAGCACGCCCTGGTAGATCGTGACAAGCATCACGAGGAAAGATCCGATGAAGATGACCGCGATCTTTGAGCTTTCCCCTACTCCCGCCGCTACGATCACCAACGGAAGGTACGCGATCGGCGGTATGCAACGGATGAACTGCACCCACGGCTCGAAGACTGAACGGACGAGCTTGTACCACCCCATCAACAACGCCACGGGAATGGCCGCGACGAATGCCAGAAGGAATCCACAGACCACGCGGAACAGACTGACCCAGACATGTCGCCAGAAATCCACGTCCTTGCTCGATTTCCACAAGGTGCTGAAGATCACTTCGGGAGAGGCGAATACGATGCCGCCGCGTTCAGTCATGGAGATGAGTTTCCAGATGCATAGGAACAGAAAGATGGAATTGCATAACAATACCCAGCGAGGTATCCGGTCTATGAACTCTTCGATCGCGTTTTTCTTCTTCATGCCTGCAGCTCCCCCTTTGACTTCTCCAACAGGTCCAGATTTTCAATGATCTTCATGTACGCCCGGGGAATATGGTAGGCATCCTTGACGGAGGATCCCTTGATGTCGACCTTCACCGAACCATCCCTGTTCAAGGCATGGAACCAATCCCCATGAACTTTGTCGAGGAAATGTCCGTCTACATAATCGAGCAACCGATTGAACCGGGAAAACCAGACGGCGTCTCCTGTCACACGATGCAGCATGATGAACAGGACCATCGCTTCCGCGAACGCCCAGCTGACCCTGTCGTCAGGCTTGAATGCGATTTCATATTTCCAGGTCTTGTATTCACTTCTGGCATCGGAAAGATCAAACGAGAAGTTCAGGAGGCCATCGATCGTCCCGAAGTCGAAGGTAGCCTCCGAAATCGAACATATCTTCTCCATCAGCGCCCGGTCGCCGTTTTTTTCGGCGAGCTCCAGACAGAACCACAGGCTTTCGAAACTGTGCCCGACATTGACGAAACGAGAGTTCTCTCCAGACGCATATGATCTGTCGTAGTTCTTCGATTCCAGCAGACAACCAGACTCTGCGTCATACAAGGTGGAGAAAATCATATTAAGGCACGCGTCCGCCAATTCGGCCGCACTGACCTCCATACCCTCGACGCCGCTGACCAGGAATGCCGTGTTCGCGGCGATCATCTGTACTGCATGGCAGCAGACGCCTTCCCTGTATCCGTTGGGGGCGATATCCTTGAACCGGGGATCCCGCACATTCCTGGCGAAAACCTCGAACATCTTCCTCAAGTAGTCGGCATAGGAAGAATCGTCGGACACGATGATGTATTTTGCGAGCCCTCCAAGTGTAAAGGCGTCGGAGAAGATCGAAGTGGTTCCTTCAAGGACTTCCAGTCCATCCTGTGAAACCAGATAGTTGATCCGTCCACCGCCGGCATCCATCTTGCCGAGAACGAAGTCGATTCCGATCCGGGCAAGCTCCAGCCAACGCCGGCGATCGTGTGGATCGTATTCCGCCATCGCGCAATAGGTGTAGATATGCCGGGCCTGCCCCCAGGCACCCTTTTTTACATCGTACAATGAAAAATCACGGTTGCGGCATGTCAGGTAGCCACCGTACACCTCGTCCACGCAATTTTCGGACCAAAGCTCCATGATGGAACGAAGCTGTCCATCACATTGTATCCGTCTTTCCGTATATGCATTACCCATGTAAATTCCTCATGGGTATATTCTCCACGGCAGAAAAGCGAATTGCATAGTATGATTTTTCGTCATACTTCCATCATGGGATCTGCGAATTCAACAGGCTTTCCAGCTTCATTTCCTTGATCTGATCAACGATATCCTTCGTCCTTCGGACATGGAGTTTCTTCAGGATATGGGAGATCTGTGTCTTGATCGTGGTGATCTCCACATAGCGTTTCTCAGAGATGTCCTTGATGCTATACCCCTCGACCAGCAAGGCGAGCAGGGCTTTCTCCGCTGGAGTCAGTATCGATATGTTGTGGATGAAGAATACCAGATGCATCTCGGACTTACGTAGCCGTAGGAACTCCTTCTGCATCTTGTTCTGGACCTTCCATCCGATCTGGGCCTTGTCCTGGTAGGCTTTTTCGATATGTTCGACGACATTCGTGGCGTCTTCCGATTTGATGATATAGTCGACCGCGCCACTTTCAAGAGCCTTGAATACGACTTCATCGCTCTCATGCAATGTCAGGAAGATCACCTTCGACTCCGGTTTGATTTCGAGAATCCGGGATGCGGCGTCGATGCCGGAATCAGAACTCTCCATTTCTATATCAAGCAACGCTATATCGAAGTCTACGGACATCGCGACATCGACTGCTTCCGAGGCGGAAGCAGCTTCTCCGACGACCTCTATCTTTTCCGATCTGAGCAAATCATTCTTGATCCGCCGTCGCAGGATATCTATGTCTTCAGCGATGATCACTCGAATCATAATTTTCTTTTCACTCCCCTCTCAATAGTTTCGGCAACGTCACATAGAATGTGGTCCCGACACCAGGAGAAGACTCGAAGCGAATCTCTCCGAGATGTTTGTTTATCACCTGCCGGGTATAGCAGAGCCCGAAACCCCAGTTGCTCCGCATGTTCTTGTTCGTGATGAACGGCAGGAACAGTTTTTTCCGCAGTTTCGCATCAATTCCAATCCCGTTGTCCTGTACCGTCATGACACAGAATACTTTGGAAAAACCGACGGTGACTTCTATGACACCATCGGGCCGTCCCTTGGTTGCGTCAACGGCATTGTCGATCAGATTCATGATCGCTTCCACAAGCAACTGACGGTCCGCAAGGATCTTGCCTTCTGAAACATCGAACAGAATCTTCCGATCAGGGTATTTCTTGAAGGTCGTTTCCTGTATCTCTGCGAAGAGATCCGCCAGGTCATCCAGAACCAGATGAGTCTTGATATCCCGCAATGATTTATACACGAGATCGATACAATGCAAAGCAGTATTGTGCTCATTGAGCAGCGCTTGCGCCAATTCCAGCGTCTCCATTCGATCCGTCTCTGAGCCGCTCTCTTTGCTGAGCAGTTCGACCAGGTTCATCGACATGACCTTCTCAGTAAGGATCTGGTTCTTGAGACCATGGATCAATCCGCTTGAAATGACTTTCGCTTCCTTCAGGTTTCTCGAAATCATGAGCTCCAGCCGATCCTTGTCGTAGTCGATCTTTGCGAACTTCCACATGGCTATATAGTTGACAAGCAAGGAGATGGCCATAAGCAAAGTAATTGTGAACAATTTCAATGCGTCAATCTTGGAATTCAGGAAGTAATTGATCGGACCGACACGCACGGTCGAGTAGTCCTGAATGATCATGACAGGATCCATCAGCGCGAAAATCAAATATACGATCAGCAACGCCGCCGAAGCGATCGTCAAATACAGGTTCTGCGTCTTGTACCACCGCAACTGCGTGGTCTTTATCTCGCTGATGAAAAGGATGAGCGCGGCAAGGCAATATCCCATCAACGTCAGGCTGACGAAACTCTGAAACAGGTCCTGTATCTCGAACCTGTTCCCCAGCAACCGGTAGAATATGTTCGGATGCAGGAAAATGGCGAACAGAACCAAAGGAATCAACGGATACAGGGTGCGCAATCGCTGTTTCAACTGGGACTTGAAGGCGTTTATTCGTAGCAGCAACACACTGCACAACAGCAGATAGGGAAAAAACAGTCTCGCGAGAGTGATCAGGTAGTACAGATCGAACAACGGGATATAGATATTGTTCAGCTGCCGTACCAAGGAGTCGCTGAACAGGAAATAGAAACTGTACCGACTCCCATAGCCTCCTGTCTTGATGATGAAAACCAAATACCCGGACAGCAGAAGGAGGATGTCGAGATACGTCAGGATATAGATCCATGACTTCCGAAACGGATATATGATGAGCAGTGTGATGATCGATAAGAGAACGATGCAAAATATCAGTAGGAACATCGCTGTAGAGCACCCCCTCTTGCGAGCGGAAACGATACAGGCCACCTTCGCAGGCGGCCTGTATGCATATCGTACGAAAGATACTTCTCCGCCGGCCTTAGCCTTCCATGTTCACCTCAAGCACAGGTTCCGCCGCGACTCCCTTGCCGGAAGGGAACATCAAGGAACGGAGCTTTCCGTCAAGTTCAGAGGAAATGTCCTTGTTGTCCTTGAGGAACGAAATGGCGTTCTCCCTCCCCTGCCCGATCTTCTCACCGTTGTAGGAGTACCAGGAACCGCTTTTCTCGACCATGTCGTATTTGATCGCCGCATCAAGGATGCTGGCGGTATAGCTGATACCTTCACCAAAGAGAAGATCCAGCTCGACCTTCCTGAACGGTGGAGCGACCTTATTCTTCACGATCTTGACGCGGACACGGTTGCCGACGATATCATCGGCTCCCTTGCTGATGGTCTCGATCTTGCGGACTTCGATTCGTACGGACGAATAGAACTTGAGGGCGTTGCCCCCGGTGGTCGTCTCGGGGTTGCCGAACATGACTCCGATCTTCATTCTGATCTGGTTGATGAAAACGATCGTGGTATTGCTCTTGGCGAGGATACCGGTCAGCTTCCGTAGGGCCTGGCTCATCAGACGGGCCTGAAGCCCCATGTGGCTGTCACCCATATCCCCTTCGATCTCGGCCTGGGGGGTCAGCGCGGCGACGGAGTCGACGATGATGATGTCGACGGCGCCGGAACGGACGAGGCTTTCCGCGATCTCAAGCGCCTGCTCTCCGGTATCCGGCTGGCTGATCCACAGTTCGTCGGTATTGACGCCGAGCTTTTTCGCATAGGTCGGATCCAACGCATGTTCCGCGTCGATGAACGCCGCGATACCACCGGCTTTCTGGGCCTCGGCGATGGCATGCAGAGCCAAAGTGGTCTTGCCGGAGGATTCAGGACCATAGATCTCTATGATACGGCCTCGGGGATATCCGCCGACACCGAGTGCTTCGTCGAGCAGGAGGGAACCACTTGAAATACATGCGATATCAAGGTTCGCGGGGTTGTCCCCCAGCTTCATCAGAGATCCTTTTCCAAACTGTTTGTCGATCTGTTGCCGGGCGGCTTCCAACGCATCACGCTTCTGCTTGTTATCAGTCGGCATGACGACTGACTCTTTACTTTTTGCCATACAAAATGCTCCTTGTGAGATAGATGTACCATCCCATATACCTAAAAAAGCTTCTGGTGATTCAGAATCCTTACATACACTATAAAAAACGCAGGTTTTGAACCCTTGTCAATGGGGCGACAGCCCCTTCTACTTCCCGCTCGCAGGCTGCGACCTGCCGATTGAATCGGAGTTCAGCAGGATCGTCACCGGACCATCGTTTTCGTACGTGACGTGCATGTGGGCACCGAACGTTCCATGTTCCACTTCCACCCCTTGCTGGCGCATCACGACCAGGAATCGCTCATACAGTTCCTCGGCGAGCTGAGGTGGAGCCGCAGGATCCCAAGACGGTCGGTTCCCTTTGTGCAGATCGGCGCAGAGGGTGAACTGGCTTACGACCAGGACCTTGCCTCCGACATCCTTCACGCTCAGGTTCATCTTGTCCTGCGCGTCGGTGAAAATACGCAGGCGGCTGATCTTGCCCGCCATGGGTTCAAGTAAGGAGGCATCGTCCCCCCGCTCCACTCCGAGATAGACCAACAGGCCATGCTCTATCGTGCCAATGGTTTCACCATCGACTACGACGCTGGCATTTCGCACACGTTGTACAACGCTTTTCATAACAGGGTTTCCACCGCTGCTTGCATCTGCATGATGAATTCCGCACGATCCTCAGCGCCGAAGAAAGCCGAACCGGCGACAACGACATCCGCACCGCTGTCAAACACCTGTTCGACGGTACGGACATTGATACCGCCATCGACGCTCACCAGATAGTCATACCCTTCATCCTCTCGCAATTCCGCGAGCTGGGCTATCTTTCGCAACGTGGAAGGAATCAGCTGCTGCCCGCCGAACCCGGGGTTGACGGTCATGACCAGCACGAGGTCGACGATATCAAGCACCTGCTCTATTGCGGAGACCGGCGTGGAAGGGACGATCGATACGCCGGCCTTGCAGCCGTAGGATCGTATCTGCTGAAGGACCCTGTGCAGATGCACGGTGGCTTCAGCATGGACCGTGATGTAGTCGCTTCCCGCGGAGGCGAACGACTCGATATGCCGCTCCGGCTTGTCGATCATGAGATGGGTGTCGAAAGTCAAAGGGCTGCAAGGGCGTATGTCCCTGATAAACTTCGGGCCGAACGTGATATTCGGGACGAACCCACCGTCCATGACATCGAGGTGAACCCATTGCGCCCCCGCTTCCTTGATGGTCGCGACCTCTTCCGCTATGTGGGAAAAGTCGGCCGACAGGACCGACGGAGCGATGATCAGCTGACGCTTTTGCTCTACGTCAGGAATGACCGTTGTTTCAACATGAGGTTCGAACAGATCCTGATTCAGTGTATCCATGCCATAGTTATAGCAGTTAACAAGCTGTTTTGCAAATCAAAACAGCGTTGCAAGCTCTGTAAAACAGTTTTTGGGGAAAATCATTGTCTACGGGAGAGATACCTAATTGTTCAATGGGGAATTGATCACCAGAACACATTGCGACCCAACAGCTTTTCGGTTATTTTCGTCTCCCTTTCCTGAACACGGTTCCAGACCAAATTATCCTGAAACATACTTCCCGTCATGCAACAGATAGGCTTTTCCACGATTGATGATCGGTATATCCGTCTTCTTGTCGATCACCGGTTGCATGCTGTACGGCCCCGTCCAGCCGTAGTATGCGACGAGAGAGCTATCCTTCCGTCCACTATGGGATGCGTCTTCGGCGAAGATAGGGTTGTTGTACAGATCCTCTGCGTCTGGAGCGTACCGTTCCTGGAATACCCAGTGTTCACCGTCATCTTCCGACGTCCATCGTTCGAGTTGCCCGGCTCCATAGGTATAGAGACTGCCATCGGTACGGCCGACAATCAGGTATGCGACGATCGTCCCGTCGGCTTCCCGGTACAATCGACAACCAGACCAAGTGGTGTTCGTCTGCGTGATCCTCGTCCGCTTCCATGCTCCGTGGACCTTCCGGATATACAGGAAGCCGCACTTCCATTCCGTCTCTTCCGTTACAGGCAGCAGGAAAGAGACATCAGCGGTCGTCTCTGAGAGCAGCATCGCAGGCATCATCGTCAGATAGTCGCCTGAGTCCCATAGCTTGCAACCTTCCGCCATCCTGCGGTTCAGTGGACAAGGCAGGATATCCCCCTCCATATTCCGCACGATACCTGTGTCAAGGTCGATTGAAAGATAGTACAGGTGATACCGTGTGTTGACGCTCGGCATGCGATGATAGCGGGGATGTACGAATTTCCAGATTCCACGCTCATCGAAATAGGTAAATCCTACATGCAACGTATGACCGTCGGTATCGAGTTCCGTCGTGTGATAGGAACCGGCCCAGGTATCCTGATCACTTTCAGGATCCTGATCGAAATCCACGACCTTCACAGGCTTCGACCAGTTGTAGCCTCCATCGTTGGAGAGCATGTACGCCCAATATCCCATATGCCCATAGGCTCTGAAATAGAGACACACCCTATTGCCCGGCAGACGGAACACATGTGGATAGCTGATGGATTCGGAAATAGCTGGACCATCAACCCAAGCATCGACTGAAAATGGTCGCCGAGAGATCCTATGGGAACCAGCTTGGCCATGACAGTTGAACAATACATGGAGATAGCCTTCGTCATCGAACCAAAGGATCGGACAGAGATGGTGGTCAAAATCGTACCGTTCAGCATCACCGATCTTGTATGGTCCGGACCATGTTTTCGACATAATCCCATATGTGACGATGTATGGGTCAGCGAATATTTCCTGCCCGTTGGCTTGATAGACGATATATAGTGTATCTCCGTTTCGGACCATCTGAGGCCCCATTCGGAGGTCATAGAACATTTTTTCGCTACCGAACATAGCGAAAGGACGGATGCTTTCCGTTTTCATGATAGACTCCTGTGATTTGTTTTGTTTCAGGTCGTCAGATCGAGGACTCTCTGATGATCAGTTCAGGTTTCAGCAATATCTGCCGGTGCTTGAAAGGAACGTTCTTTCGCCTGGTCTGAAGCTGTTTCAACAACAGGCCGGTCACCTGTCCCCCTATCTCCTTGATCGGCTGCCGTATCGTCGTCAGCGGGGGACGATAGAAATCGGCCATCTGGATATCATCGAAACCCGTCACAGCGAAATCCTTCCCGACCTTCAACCCCCGGTCCTTCGCCGCGTTGATGGCTCCGAACGCGACCAGGTCATTGAATCCGACCACGGCCGTAGGGGGATTTTCTTCATCGAGCAATGCGAGTGTACGCAGATATCCATCCTGCTGCTCAAAACACCCTTCCTTGATCAATGTATCGTCCAAGGTCAGGCCGTGTCTTGCCAACCCCGCCCGCAAGCCTCGAAGCCGTGTGGCCGCGGAGGTAAACGTCAAGGGGGGACACAGGCAGCCGATACGTTCATGCCCTTGGCCGACGAGATGGTCCGCGACCAGGTTCATGGCGAATTCACCGTCTTCATCTATATAGGAATAGTCCTTTTGATTCTCGACCTGCCCGAAAACCGCGAACGGAAAGTCAACTGAACGGAGATAATCTATGCGGGGATCCTCACGTAACGTCCTGTTGATGATAAAGCCATCCACTTTTCGCCCTTCAATCAATTTGCGATATACGGCGATCTGGTTTTCATCTTCCCTGGCATAGGCGACCATCAGGTCGAGACCGGCCTGTGACGCGGCTTCACCGATACCTGCGAGGAAATCACAGAAAAATGGTTCCGCATACCCCTTTGAAGATATGGGGGTGACGACACCGATGGTATCCGTGGATTGTTTCTGAAGCCGTTGAGCCAGCACGTTGGGAACGTACCCCATTCTCGCGGCGGCCTCCTGTACATGCTTGATCGTCTCAGGGCTGACATCGGAGCACGCGGACAAGGCCCTGGATACAGTCGTAACGGAACGGCCGACCTCCAACGAGATATCTTTCAATGTGACCATCTGCATCCCCTCCCTCTATCCTTTGATCGCACCCATCATGACACCCTTTTCGAAATACTTCATGATAAAGGGATATACAATTATCATCGGTAATGACGCAATGACAATTGTAGCATACTTTATTCGCTCGATTTCAAAGAATCTCGTTGACAGCACCGTATCTGCGTTCGTCATATCAGCGGCCTGGGCACTTTGCAGTATATCACGCAATATGACCTGTAAGGGATACATAGCTTTTTTGGAAAAATACATGATCGGGCCAAGATACGCGTTCCAATGTCCCACGGCATAGAACATCGTGATGATCACAAGAATCGTCGTCGACAACGGAAGGACGATACGCAGGAGAAACTTTGTATTGGAACACCCGTCGATCATCGCCGCATCCTGCATCTCCTGGGGGATGTTGCTTTGGAAATAGGTCCTGGTGATGATGAGGTTGTAGGTACTGATCACTCCCGGAAAAATGATCGCCCACATCTTGTTCATCAGTCCGAGATTCCGAACGACCAGGAAGGTAGGGATCATGCCACCGGAAAAGAACATGGTGAACGTAATGAGCATCATCAGCTTGTCCCGTCCGACAAGATCTTTTCGAGAAAGCGGATACGCCGCCAGCACAGTCATGATTACATTGATAAGCGTTCCCACCACCGTATAGAGGCAGGAATTCAGGAAACTCCTTGTGATGTCCTTGTTCGCGAACACCTTCTGATAGGACTCCATGCTGAATCCCACCGGCATGAACTTCACCTGTCCTTTGATGATCGCTTCCGGGTCACTGACTGAATTGCTCAATACAAGTATCAGCGGATAGAGCATCAGCACGCATACGATCGCCATGATGACATATATCGCGGAGACCATGATCGTATCCCCGTTGATGTACAGCCTATGTTTTTTTCCTACATATCCCATTCTGGTTTCTCCTTCCGTCTACCAAAGCGATGAACCGCTCAGTTTCTTCGAAGCTCTGTTGGCAAGCACGAGCATGATGAAATTGATGGCATTGTTGAAAAGATCAATGGCAGCCGCATAGCTGAAATCTCCCTCCCGGACACCTGTCTGATAGATATAGACCGGTATTACATCGCTCGACGAGATATTCAGCTCATTCTGCATCAGCAGGACCTTGTCCACGCCAAGATCCATGATTCCGCCGATCTTGAGGATCAGCATGATCGTGATGGTCGGAACGATACAGGGGATGGTTATCTTGAAGATCTGCTGCAATTTGCTGGCGCCATCGACTTCCGCCGCCTCATACAGCGACTGGTCTATACCGGCCAAAGCCCCTAGATAGATCAGCGAACTCCACCCCATGTTCTGCCATACTCCCGATGTAATGTAGATGGTCTTGAACCAGGAGGCTTCCTCCATGAAACGGATCGGCTGTCCCCCGAATGCTTCTATGACGAGATTGATGATGCCGTATTCCGGGTTGCAGACGGTACTGATCAGAGCCACGATGACGACGGTCGAGAGGAAATGAGGAATATAGGTGAGATTCAACACCACCGCTTTGTACCGCCTCTTCCTGACCTCGTTGATCAGTATCGCGAACAGGATCGGAATGGGGAACTGGAACAGAATCTGGTAGACATTGATCAACAAGGTGTTCTTGACCATCCTTCCGAATCGGAAAGATGAGAAGAACCGCTGGAAATTCTCCCAGCCGACCCAAGGACTCCCTAAAAAGCCCAATCCGGGGTTGTAATCCCTGAAAGCGATCTGGATGCCGTACATCGGCACATATTTGAAGATCACATAGAACAGAACCACAGGAACGAGCATCAGATACAGATCATAGTTCCGGGATACGGAACGGAGCATTCTCCTGTCAAGTTTCGGCACAGAGGGTTTGTCTTTTTTTCGTGTCATACTATATCTCCTTCCAGGTCAAAGCATCCCGTAGGCAAGTCCCTTGATTGTCCCGGGGAGGTTCCACACCAAGCAAAGTGGCCATCGTCGATGCGAAATCTATGTTCTGTATCCGTCTGGTTTCCTCATATCCCTTTTGGATGCCGTTTCCCCACATCATTGAAAAGATATGCAAGGCGGAATCATCCAAGGAATCATGGGTAGCTCCCCCGACCCGAGGGGCGGTCTTCTGGAGAATGCAGGGCGGCTTGGCGGAAACATACAGGTCGCAAAAGCCGATACTGCCCGTGCGTTCAATTTCCGCACCCGTCATGATCCTGCCGATATAGGATTTTCCTTCCAGCCTCCGCTTCAACCGTTCCGTCAGTTTCCCCTGATCATCATCCAGGAAGGAAAGCAACAGGGACAAGCCAGCGGAACAGATGACCAAATCAGTTCCAGGGACTGGGGACATCCCTGGTTTCAGGAATTCATACGTCAACCCCTCAGACTTCAGCGTCGACAGGAAATCTTCGTACGCATCGGCAGAAGCTTCATTCCTGGTGAAAGGGGTCATTCCGTGATCGGTCAGCAGAAATACGCTCAGTCGGTCAAGCAGACCTGCCGTTTCCATCGTTTGAAGGAAATTGCCGAGAGCCGTATCCATCTGCCCCAGACGCCAGAGCACATTGTCAAGTCTCTGTTCCTCCGAGACTGCGACAGGAGCCAGCTTGCCGTTGTTGTGTCCGATGGTATCGAGATCCTCCATATAGCAGGCTACGAAGCGGGGAGGCTCTGAAACCTCTATCAACCGGCCTCCTGAATGTACCGGTCTGCCAAGGAGCAGATCCTCCATCGCATCGAAGCGCTGGAGGAACGTGGAGTTCTTGAGCGCTATATAGGGAGCCTGGACGTCACCGTCCGCGGTACCGTTGTTTTCAAAGGTGAAATGCTGAACGGAGGCGCATGGCACACCTTGTCTCCGGAATGCCTGCACAATGTTCTCCGCGTTGTTTTCCCTCCTCTGCCCGACCACCGTTCGCAAGGTCTTGTCGTAATGAACTTTTACATTACCGGTCTTGCAGGCGTACGCACCGGAAGCGATGGCCGTCTGCATCGGGTTTGTGATAGCGGGGATTCCGCAGTAAGCGTTTTCGAAGAAAACACCTTGGGAACGCAGCGATTCAAGAACGGGAACGACTCCCCTTTCGCGGGCTTCATCATAGTAGTACGAGGCGAATCCATCCCAGTTCAGATAAAGTACGATCCTGTCATCAGCCATTACGCACCTCCATCTGTCGAAGTCTCAGACCGAACCTATCAATCATGTCATACGCCCAGGATACTTGTCCGACGGAATCAAGGGAATGCGAGTCGGTTCCGACGGTGAAGGTCACCCCCCTGTCCGCCATACGTTCTATCACCCATTCCCTTGGGGTCTGCGTAGCGCAATGCAGTTCGCACGATTTGCCGGAACCGACCAGAGCATCGGCCAAGGCGTGGACATACTGTTCATCGCAATATCTGTCGACGATTCTTCTGCAAATTTCTCTCCGTTCAGAGAACGTCGTATTCATCCCGCACAGGAACTCTTTGATCGGTAGATAATCTTCGCAGTGTCCAAGGATATCCCCTTCCCCCGCGGCCATGGACAGCATCGTCTGTTTGAACAGTTCCCAATATTCGTCTGTGAAGAAGTCTCCCGGTACGAGCGCTTTCCGATACGGCAGATAATGACAACTGGTAACGACAAGGTCACACCGGGCTTTCACTTCCTGAGAAAGATCCAGAGTACCGTCAGCCAATGGAACAGTCTCTATCCCACACAGGACGACCATGTCAGGGTACGATTCTGAAAGCCCCTTGATCAGATCAAAGTGTGTCAGCAGCGCCTCTTCACTGAGGTTCGCGATGGACGGACGATAATCATTTGGATCAAAATGATCGGTGACGGCAAGCAGGTCGACTCCCGCGACCGACGCTTGATGGAGCAACTCCGCCACAGTGGCTTTCCCATCGGAAAAAACCGTATGGGTATGCAGGTCCATCTTCATGACCGACCTCCTTGTCCTTGAAGTCTCAACCACACGAAACCGTACGGTTCCAAACCAAGGGTTTCATGATCCTCGTCTTGATGCAGATCACAATCGCCTGCGATGATATCCCAACTGCGCAACGAAGAACCGGCGATGTCTGAAGAATACATTTCGGCAGTCCGGCCGGAAACGTTGACAAGCGTCACGATCCGTTCTTCCGGAGAGGTCCTCAGCAAACCGAAAACGGTAGGTTGCAATTTCAATACGACCTGTGAGGACCGGGGGTTGAAAGCTGAATGCTTCTTACGGATGTCAATCAGATCTTTCAACGCGAAGAATATCTTCGAGGCTTCCGAGGTAGTATCATCCAAAAGCCCCTGAAGTTCCTGCATCGTGAATTTCTTCCGATTCACGGAACGGACCCTACCGGTCCTGACGACGTGCTCCCGATCGTTTCTTGAACCGAACAGACTGTGGTAATAGAGTGCGGGTACCCCTTTCAGAGCCAGCAGGATTGACTGACAGCTGATGAACTTCCGTATCCGCAGGCTGCTTTCCTCATTCTGTGAACAGATCAAGGAGAAATAGGTGGTGTTGAGTTCATACGGCACCTGTTCACCGCCGGGCAACGTCTTGAACGAGATGAAACCATCTTCAAGCCGAGTTCGATCAACCAAAGCCCGCAGTTCGTCTTCATCGAGTATATCCTGTACAGGCACTACCCCGACACCATCGTGGGACGAAAGGAAATTGAAGTAGGTGCAGCCGTCTTGATATTCAAGGCTGTCGGCCCATTTGCTGAGTTTTTCTCCGTCGCCATGGAGAAATGAGTGCGCGACCAACGGTGGCAATGCGAACTGATACACCATCTGTGCTTCATTGCCACCATTTCCCAGGTACCTGATGTTTTCATGGTGCGGTACATTCGTTTCGGTAAGAATGACCACCCATGGGGAAGCGATATCCAGAAGCGCCCTGAACAGCTGTATCAGTCCATGGCAATTGTCCAGATTGCTACAGGATGTTCCCGCCTGCTTCCATAGATAGCTGACCGCGTCAAGGCGAAGCACGGACGCGCCTTGAACCACATAGAACAACAGTACGTCAAAAACACGGAGGAACGTATCGAAATCGCCATAGTTGAGGTCGATCTGGTCAGAACTGAAAGTAGTCCAGAGGTCTTTCGTCCCCCCATCAACAGGAAATCCTGTGAACAGAGGTGTCATGCGAGGACGAACGACTTTGGAATAATCTTCGTCGGGATCTTTCTCGATGCAGAGATTCCCATATTCGGGATCACCTTGAAGATATCGGAGGAACCAGGGGTTCTTCGAAGAGATGTGGTTGATCACCGCATCGAACATCAAGGAACGACCCGAGGCAAGGGCATGTATGTCCTCCCAATCACCAAGATCGGGATCGACCGCCTTGTAGTCGACTACGGAAAAACCGTCGTCGGAGGAATAGGGATAGAACGGCAAGATGTGCAACGTCGTGAAAGTATTCTGGAGATACATGTCGAGGAATCGTTTCAAGGTATCGAGGGATGAATTTCCATCGGCCCACACGATATCCCCGTAGGTGATCAGGAAGATATCCTCTTCAGACATTTTCCTGCGCTCATCCATGGCCGTCCCCTGGCTTTTCCCTCTTGCAGCCTGAAGTTTCAGACGGACATCGTACCGGGCGATCAGAAGACGCAGGCTATCCCAGCACGCCTGCGGGTTCCGGTCCGGGTACAGTACATGAAGCAACTGTCGTACATTGTCAGGGCATTCTTCGGGAATGGTCATTTCAAATTCCATCTCGTGATGCCGGGGTTGGAGTCTTTGCATCAGATGATCTCCAATTCGTCTTTACCCGGCAGACTCGGGAACGGTGCCGTGGGAAGTTCCTGATACCAGAAGGCGACAGAGGAGATATCATCCTGAAGCGGCAGGTATCTCCGGTCGCTTCTCCACCCTAGGGCTTGTACGGTGATCCTCAAGTCCGATTCGAACCGGATCGGATCCACGATATGCCAGCGATACATCCCGAAACGCTGCTGGGAACTATAGCATCCATCCGGCAGGATCACTTGGGGCAACCCGGAATAGGGTGTCGAAAAAGGCTGATAGGCTCCGGTCTTGCTTTTTTCCACCACTACGGCTTTTCTTTCGTATCTGATCTGTTCAAAATTATAGGAACCACAGAAATAGTCTTCCGTTCCGGTTCCACAGATCGTAGGATAGTCGGTGTCTCCGTCGATGAAGAACTTGAATTCCCCTTCCCCCCACCAACCGCAGTTGTTGACGCCCCAGCACATGTAGGTACCGACATACTGCCCACGGCCATGGACATTGTCGAGCAAGGTATAGACAGATCTATATGGCAGTGGATTCACCCTTCGGAACTGGGCGTGGAAATATGCAGCGTCCTCTTCAATCTCCGTCAGACAATAATCTATCTGATAAAAAAAGGTACTCTGCTCCGAGGATAGATTCTCCAGGGTTATCCGGCAATGTCTTCTGAACGGCATCTGCCAGTAGCAGTTCAACGCTGAACCAGGATTGACACAGACCGCAAGGGAGGAAATCTGGGCGAACCGCCCCCATCCGCAGGCGAAGAAATCACCGATCGGACATTCCACTGAAGGATGTTCCTGACCGTCCCAATAGATGCGAAGTATCTGTTCTCGCCAAGTACCAGTAGGTGTGACCCATATATGCTGGATGCAGCCGGGGCCATCAATCTCCGCCAGAGTGGTCACCGATTCAGGGGCAAGGACGACGTAAGGATTTACCTTCCAGCCTTTGCCCAGGTCCTTTGCGTTGTAGCCGCTGACACCGTCCGCCAATTCACATTGCCCGCCCCGCCCTTTCCCGCCGGTCGGATTCTCGGCGCAAATCGAGCGGGATCTGGCCTTTGATGTCCTGTATAAGTTTCCAAGATTCGTGTTCAACCCGTTGAATTCCATTGTATACCCCTTTTGTCTCTATCCGTAGATTCCATTCGTTGAATCATCATGTTCAGTAAAAACCGTACATTCATTGCCATCACTTACGACAAGAACCGTTCCATATGCGACTGTCACATAGGTATCGGCTCTATTCCTCAAACTGTTCAAAGTACTTTCAGTCGGCTCTCCGCTCATGACAACCGCGATATCAGGCATGACTGAATACAAGAAATCGAAAGAGCTGGAAGTTGAAAGTCCATGGTGAGGAACTTTCAGGACGGTGCTGTCGAGTCCGTCGCCGTACAGTTCCGCAAGATCATGTTCCGTTTCCTGGTAGATGTCGCCGGTAAACAGAAAGACGGTATCACCGTAGACGAGCCGGAACACGATGCTGTTGTTGTTTTCGAATACCGTCCGGGGGTTTCCCGCCCCTAGTCCTTCTGGATATATGACCGGCGTCTCAGGATGGAGGACCTCCAGAGTGATATCGTCGCTGAACACCAGTTCGCTTCCCCTGCCGAGGCTTTCGACGGGGATGGAACGAGCCCTCAGCATATCGACGATATCCGCGGCACGCCCTTCCCATTCTCCGCCAAAATTGGGAACGAACACCTTGCCGATGGAATAATCCGCAAGCAATTTTTCCAGACCTCCGACATGGTCCTCATGAAAATGGGTCAGCAATACGGCATCTATACCGTGGAGATCCATCTTTTGAAGAATTTCATCCAGTTTCTCGTACGTCGTCTTGCTGCCGGTATCCACAAGCAAAGTCGTTCCATCCGGGAACCGGACCAATGAGGCATCATTGTTCTTCATCCCCAAATCATGGATACCGAGGAAACGTACGGAGAGCCCGCCCTCGGTCAACGACAGATCGTATACATCATGCCTTGAATCACTTCCAGCAGGTTCCGGGCCGGCCATTTCAATGGGAGGAGTCGTCGAACGGGGGGAATGCCCTGTGGAGCCAACGTCCCTGTCTTCAGAAAAACACGCCGTACACAGCGTCAGTACGCAACAAAGCACAATGGTCAGTATCCGCTTCATGTTTCATCCCCCCTGTCGGTCCACTGAAAAGGATCGGGAATAATCTTGCTGTCCTCACAGGCATTTCGATCACTGCGATTACCCCCGATCCATCAAATCCGGTCCTTGTCGGTTCAGTCGATCCGACTCTTTACGATTCCATAGGCTTCCCGATAGATCTCTTCCAGCCGTCCGAGATTCATCTTCTCCAATGTGGCGACGTAGCTGTTCCAGTCCTTGTCCACATTAAGTTTTCCAGTCATGAACTGTGCGCGCGCCTCACCATAGTATTTGTTGATTTCACCGATCAACTGCGCCCGTTCCTTTTCCAAGGCGGGAGGAAGAATGGGAAGGCTGTAGGCATGTTCCGAACTATAGGGTGCGAAAATTTCGATGCAGTCAGGAGTCAGCGTTCCTTCGAACAACGGCAGGGTCTGCTTGCTGGTGTACATCCCGGGACATGCGTTCGGCCCGAGCCAGAAGGAGTACTTCGCCATGGCGAATTCAACGCCCTGCTCGTCGTTCTTGACCTTGTCCGTATAGCTCAAGGACCCATCCTCATTCACTTCATAGGTATCGCCTTCGACGCCCATGCGGACCAAGGTCGCGCCTTCATCGCCATAGAGGTAGTCGATCCATCTGGCGGTCGCCTGAGGATATTTGTTCTCCTTCGTGATACTGAAGCAAGCTACACCGAGCAAGGGAGAGACTTTCCAGTTCCAGATGACTTCGTCTTTTCCAAACAATCCAAAGGAAGGTTCAAGAATGCCGAACTGACTTGAATCGGCCGGAGGCAGCAGCAAGGTGACACCATACTGGTCATTCGCCAACCGCGCGAAGAATTCAGGGGCTTTACGGGTGAACAGATCCTGTTCCACGAGTTTTTCTGAATAGAGGGTGTTCAGGAATCTGAAAGCCTCTTTCATGTTGTCCGAGGTATACATCTGCACCAGTTCATTGTCGATGATATTCATCGGTTGTCCGAATACGTCATCAATACCAGCCAAGGAACGTACGGTCTTGTCGGTCTGGGCGATCGCGTCTCCAAATGAAACAGGATATTCGTCGTTCGGGTCTCCGTTTCCATTGGCGTCCTGGTCTCTGAAAGCCCTGAGGACATCAAGGAATTCCTCCAAAGTCGTAGGTTTCTCTTTGCCGACGTTCTTCAACCAGGTTTCATTGATATACATGAATCGTCTGGTCCGGTCGATATCGTCGGGATAATAGGCGGGAAGCGTATAGATCTTTCCGTCGCTTTGCGTCAAAGCGATCTGGAGGTTTACGTCTTCTTCATATGCTTTCGTAAAATTCGGCATGAGCCCGGCGTCCATGAACTGCTTCAGGTCTACCAGTTGTCCCGATTGGGCGAATTTCGTCACATCGGACATGTTCAACGCATTCTTCATGAAGATATCGGGAAGATCATCTGCGGCGAACAATGTCAAAGCCTTTGTGCGTGCCTCTGAGTTGACGACGGTCTCCCAGTCGATATGCATGTTGGTCCGGTCCGCGAGTTCCTTCCAGACCAGCATGTTTTCATCCCATTCCGCGTTGCCGGAATACTTGGAACCGAATCCACTGATCGTGATCGGTTCAACGGCGATCTTTACGCCTTCCTGATAGAATTCCTTTCCGTTCTCGGTGAATGTCCCCGTATCGTCGGACGTCGCAGCCACAGGCTGTGACGCGGACTGCTGGGACCGCCCGTCATTTTTGGAACATCCGGTCATCAGCAGAAGCAGTACGAAGAGAGCGAGAACTGTCTTCCCTAGTCGTTTCATGAAAACCCTCCATTTTTTGTTACCTTCAATGCCTGCAATATTCATTATCCGAAACGTTTCGGATTGATGATATCTTAAATCCAAAACGTTTTGGTTGTCAACTAAAAAGATTGCATTCATGAAAATGCCCACCTGATTGTGAAAGCACATAAGGAAAAACCAATGTAAGCAAATCGCCATTGCAAACTACAGTCGGTTGTGCTATTATATCAATGGACATCATGCATGCGCCTTGCGCAGATAGACAGTCATATATCCGAGCAGATCATCTTTTCTTTTGAGGAGAACTAACATCTGCCCGGTTTTCTTTTACGCAATTCAACCACGTAGATTTTCCAAACGCTGAATTTGCGGAAAAGAAAAAAATTTAGAACTACCAGCTTTCTAGGCTGATAGCAGTATGTGTACGTCATGGTCGGAACGTCTTCTGGAAAGGCGATGATATCCGAAAGCCATGGCAAGGAGTCGAATGATGAGTGATAACGTCGATAAGATCAAAACGATGTTGACTGAAGAGAAATGGACCCGTTCCACGATCGCGAACTATACCATAACCAGTTTCCAGGAACTGGATGAGTTCCTTGCGTCCGTAGACAAGGATGAGGAACATGAAATCAAGCAGATCTGCGATGAACATCTTGCCCATACGAAGAACAGCATCATGGCGCTGTATATTTCCGGTGCGCTCTCCATTGAGAGACACCCGTTGGATGATTCCAGCCTGCTCCAGCTGGTCGAGCTGTTCGAAGAGAACAAGAAATGGAACATAGTGGAGTTCCTGTGCCTGAAGATTCTGTCGAACAACGAAAGCCGCTATGCTCTTCGGGCATTGGCCGAATGCTATTCCGCGACCGGCAGGGAAGATGACAAATACGCAGTCTGGGAACGGCTTGTGAAGGTCGACTATGAAGAAGTCGTCGTCGTCAAAGCGATCGCTGAATGGTATGAAGCGAAGGGCGGCATCGAGAACGCCCTGTTCTACTACAAACGTGGCATGCTTCGATATATCAATGCGAAAGACTTCTCCGCGGTTCAGAATCTCTGGACCAAGTTCCTTGGTATGATCGGAGATGAATTCGGTTATCTGATGGGAATCGTCGACCGTGTCGCGAACAAGATGGGAGAAGAGAAAGCCATCTCCTTGCTCGCGAACTTGTACGATACCTGCGGCACGGACATTGACAGGCAGATCACGGTCCTCAAGAGGATACTTGAGCTGGATCAGCATGACTTGAGAGCCCGGGAAACCCTGGTGGACTGCTATAGGGAGAAGTACAAAGACCACAGCAGGCTTTCCGCTTGCATCGACAAGAGCGGCTTGACACAAAACTATCGTGATATCCATACCGCCATTGAAGTATTCGAAAAGAACATAGCCTTCGACAAGGGCACATTCGTATTCCACAAAAGCTGGGGTATCGGTCGCATCAGAGAGATCGGAAACGAGAAGGTCGTCATCGATTTCGCTTCCAAGCGTGGTCATGAGATGTCCATGGAGATGGCGTTCAATTCGTTGCAGGTATTGCCAAAAACCCATATCTGGGTACTCAAGAGCGCGGTGCCCCGTGAAAAGCTCGCGAACAAGATCAAGACCGATATCCCTTGGGCCTTACGGACTTTGATCAGCAGCAATGGCGACAGCGCCTCCTTCAAGGCGATGAAGGCAGAAATCGTCCCATCGATACTCACCGCCACCGAATGGACGCAATGGACTCCAGTCGCCCGCAAGGAGCTGATGAGCAATCCGTTGTTCGATATCTCCTCGAATGACGCGGATACTTTCACTGTCAGGACGACTCCAATCAGCTATGAAGAGAAGCAGTTGAACATCTTCAAGGCTGAGAAGAACTTCTATGAGAAAGTCAGGTTGCTTCGTGAGTTCATCACCAGCAAAGGCGACTTGGAAAGCGATTCCTTTATCGAGATGGTCAAGTATTTCAATGACCAGCTCGCGTCTCAGGACAAAGCGGGCGATATCACGATCAGCAGCTATATGCTGATCAACGACCTTCGTACCGGCAAGTACCACCTGTCGTTCATCCAGCCGTCCCGCGACGTAAGCTTCCAGGAGCTGTACAACAGGCTGACCGACAAGGTAGCCACCTTCAAGGCGATCAAGGATTCAGAACTGAACAAGGCGTTCATCGATGGTGTCGTGGAGGCCGATGAAAACTGGCAGGCCGTCCTCCTGAAGCTGTTCCCCCACTACCTCACCAGCTATATTCCCGAAACCTTCAGGGAGCAAGGAAAGGCCAAGGTCGTGTTGCAGATCCTCAAGGACAGCGCCGAAGGTTATAAGGAGGACCCTGAGATGTTCCTCTATCTGGTTCGCTCCTACAACCAGAAACAATGGGACAAGGCCGGCGTATCCTATGAAAAATTGCTGTTGACCGAACTACAGTTGCTGGACTATGCGTTCCGCTGTATAGAAAACGGCAAGGCGGTCTCTGAAAACCGCAAATATACGAAACTGCTCATGACCTTGTTGTTTGAGGAAAAGTCGGTAATGAAATATATCAACGCGGGCGACGATGCCGCGGCCAAGAAGGTCTACTCTCTGATCGAGGACATGGTCGGTCTGGATATGGGCCAGAAGATCGAAGTCAAGCATATGATCGGAGAGAAGTTCCCTGGAATCTTCAAGGAAGCGGAGCGTGTCGATCGGAATTCATTGATTCCTACCGGCCTTCTCTGTACCCAGGCCTCCTTGGATGCGAAAAAACGCGAGCTCGACCATATAATGAATGTAGAGATGCCCGAGGTCGCGAAGGAGATCGGTACGGCACGTGAGATGGGTGACCTGAGAGAGAACTCCGAGTACAAGTACGGCAAGGAGAAACAAGGTCTGCTCAACACGCAGATGCGCAAGCTCTCCGAGGAGATGGACCGCGCCCAGGTGATCACACCGGACATGGTCGATCCTTCCAGGATCAGCTTCGGCACCAAGGTGCTGCTGCACAACAACATCGACGATGTCGATGTGACGTACAGGATCATGGGGCCATGGGAATCCGATCCCAGCAACAACATCATCAGTTTCCTGGCTCCACTGGGGACCAAGCTGCTGAACCATGTCGAGGGAGATACAGTCAAGTTCGATATCAACGAACAGCAGTACGATTTCAGCGTCAAGGCGATTGAAGGGCTTACCTGGTAGTCGTCTTTGGCGAGATTGATAGAGGCGTATGTCCAGTGATGGACGTACGCCTTTTTTCTGCCTGGTTGATTTGTACGCCTGTCAGCAACTGACGGTCAAACATGCCTGAAACCACCCAGATCTGTCCTGGGACTTGCCTGAAACGGGTAAGATTCACTGAAACAAAGTCAGACCTGCGGATATTTCGTATGCAAACACCCATCTGGCTACAACTCTCACTACCGAATGGCGTGCGAATGATGTATACTTGATATAAGCAACGCATCTCATTCTGGTCAACACAGAGGCATCCGACGTGAGTAAACTGACAGCAAGAACCTGGACATCGTTCATAGTCATCGGTCTGGTAGGACAGTTCGCCTGGACTATCGAGAATATGTATTTCAATGTATTTCTCTACAATACGATCTCCACCAACCCAAATTATATCGCCGCCATGGTGGCGGCCAGCGCGATCGTCGCGACCTTGACGACACTCCTCATGGGGGCTTTGTCCGACAGGATCGGCAAACGGAAACTCTTGATAGTCTCCGGCTATATCCTTTGGGGACTTTCCACCGCCGCGTTCCGGTTCATCGACCTGGAACGGGTACACTCCTGGTTTCCGATGGCGAACGCGGTCAGCGTCGCGGCGCTATCAGTCGTCATACTCGACTGTGTCATGACATTCTTCGGCTCAACCGCCAATGACGCCGCTTTCAACGCCTATATCACCGATGTCACCGACGACAGCAACCGAGGCAAGGCGGAGGCCGTCCTGACTACCCTTCCGCTCATCTCCATGCTGATCATCTTCGGACTGTTCGATTCCATGACCCAGCAAGGCCGCTGGGCTGACTTCTTCACCATCTTCGGTTTGTCAGTCAGTGTAGTCGGAGTACTCAGCGTCTTCTTACTGAAGGACAAACCGCTGGAACCCAAGCATGAACCCTATTTCAAGAATATCATCTATGGAATGAAGCCCTCGGTGATCAAACGGAACAAGGGGCTCTACCTGGCGCTCGTCTCCTTCGGAGTGTTCTCCATAGCTGTTCAGGTCTTCTTCCCCTACCTGATCATCTACCTGCAACAATATCTCAAGATGGACGCCTATGCAATCGTCCTAGGCATCGTCTTGCTCGTAGCATCGATCATCAGCGTGGTGGGAGGCCGGTTCATCGACAAAGTCGGAAAACTCCGTTTCACATTCCCCGCCCTGGGTGTTATGGCCGTCGGACTCGTGCTGATGTTCATCGCCCGTTCAATGCTCTTCGTCATTCTCAGCGGCATTGTGATGATGGGTGGGTACATGCTCGTATCAGCAGCCCTTTCTGCGACGATCCGCGACCTCACGCCAAAGGACAAGGTCGGACACTTCCAAGGCATCCGCATGATCTTCGCCGTTCTGATCCCGATGGTCACCGGACCGTTCATCGGTTCCGCCGTCATCTCCAACAGCAACTCGACCTATGTCGACCTGGGCGTCGTCAAGATGGTCCCGACACCATCGATCTTTCTCGCCGCTGCGATCGTTCTACTTGTAACGATCGTGCCGATCGTCTTGCTCAAACGGGAGGATGTCCGATGAAAACCATCTGGGGAGAAACTCTTGATGCCCACAATGTGCTACAGGAGTATCCTAGGCCACAACTACAAAGAGAAAGCTATCTGAATCTCAACGGAATATGGAAATACGCAATTACCGCCGATGATACGGAACCGGTACTCTATGATGGTGATATCATTGTTCCTTTCTCTCCCGAAAGCGAGCTCAGTGGTGTACACAGACAACTTTTTCCTTCCGAAACCCTCTGGTATCGCAAGGAGGTAATGCTACCTGAAGGTTTTCATCATCCGGAAAAGAGACTGATCCTGCATTTTGGAGCCGTCGACTTTGAAGCGACGGTGTTCATCAATGAAATGGAGATCGCGCAACATGAGGGTGGGTATCTCCCCTTCTCCATCGAACTCTCCTCTCTCCTGGAACCGGGCGCAAACGGTTTCTCGCTGAAACTGCTCGTACATGACCCTACAGATACCTCGTATCATACCCGAGGCAAGCAGAAGACCCGACGAGGCGGCATCTGGTATACTCCGCAAAGCGGCATCTGGCAGACGGTATGGATGGAGAGCGTCCCTCAAAACGCTGTGGACGAATTGAAGATTGAACCGCTTTTCGATGACTCCGCTGTCGCCCTGACCGTCTTTTCAGCTACCGATGCCGATTGCACCGTGACTTTGGGCGAGACGAGCCACATCTTGCGCACGAACAGTCGGGAAATCATCCCATTAGCGAATCCTATCCCTTGGTCACCGGAATCCCCTCATCTCCATCCTTTCTCGATAGAATTGGGTGATGATCGCGTCACAAGCTACTTCGCCATGCGCAAGTTCTCCGTTGAAACCGACTCAGCCGGAGTCCGCCGGCTCTTTCTGAACGGAAGACCCTACTTCCACAACGGAGTCCTCGACCAAGGATATTGGAGCGACGGGCTCTATACCCCACCCAGCGACGACGCAATGATCTACGACATACAGACCATGAAGGAGCTCGGCTTCAACATGCTGCGGAAGCATATCAAGGTGGAGCCCCTGCGATGGTACTACCATTGTGACCGACTGGGAATGCTCGTCTGGCAGGACATGGTAAACGGTGGAGGAACATATTCCTTGCTCACCATCTCCTCCCCGTTGATCACGGGAATCCACTTCAAGGACGACAAGTACCGCTGGTTCGCAAGACAGAACGCGGAGGGCCGCAAGGAGTTCATGGATGAACTGGGTGCGATGGTGCGGCATTTGTTCAACTGCCCCTGTATCGCGATGTGGGTACCGTTCAACGAAGGCTGGGGACAATTCGACGCCGCAAAGGTCGTCGATCTGATACGATCACTCGATTCCTCCCGGACGATCGACCACGCAAGTGGCTGGCATGACCAGAAGATCGGGGAGTTCAAGAGCCTGCACGTCTATTTCAAGCCTTACCGTTTCAAGGCGGACAAGCTTGGGCGAGCTGTGATCCTTACCGAGTTCGGAGGCTACTCCTACCCTGTCGCCGGGCATTGCTACAACACAAAGGATTTCGGCTACAAGAAGCTGACTTCACCGACGGCCTTGTTCGAGCAATACCGAAAACTGTATGAGGAGCAGATCATCCCGGCGAAAGCGAAAGGTCTTGCGGCGACGGTCTATACCCAGCTCTCCGATGTAGAGGATGAGGTGAACGGGTTCCTGACCTACGACCGCAAGGTACTGAAGCTTCCGGTAGAGGAGACAAGGAGCATAGTCAGTCGCTTGAACGACTGATCAGCGTTGGTTCTGTGTTTGCAATCTTGATTTATATTGATAATATAGATAATATCGATTAGACTTATCGTACTATCCAATAGGTGGTATCGATGAGATTCAAAGAAACCAGCAGAATTGAATTGAAAGAGAGGTTTACCTCTGATCTGAAGAAAGAAATCGTCGCCTTCGCGAATACCGAAGGTGGAACGATCTATATCGGTGTAGCCGATGACGGTACCATCGTAAGCTTAGAGAGTCCCCAGGAAGAATTGGAACGCATCAGCAACGCAATCTGCAATGGAATCAAACCTGATCTGTCTGCCTATACGAATGTCAGGATCACCTGTGAATATGGTTGTCCTATCATCGAAGTTACTGTTCACAGAGGTGAGAAACGTCCGTACCATCTCTCGGACAAGGGGCTCAAGCCAAATGGAGTCTTTATTCGGCACGGGGTCATTTCCATTCCGGCCAGTGAGGACAAGATCCGGGAAATGATCCGGCAAAGTGATGGATTCACGTTCGACAAAGTACGATCCTTGCATCAGGAACTGACGTTTGAGTACGCCACGCAATATTTTGCAAAGAGAAAGGTCACCTTCTCCGATCAGAACCAAAGAACATTGGGAATGATCGACGATGATGGTTACTATACCAATACCGCGCTCATCCTTTCAGATCAATGCCAACATAGCCTGAAGTGCGGAATCTATGAGGGAACAGGGAAATCACATTTCAAGACGAGAAAAGAATTCTCAGGTTCAATTCTGAAACAAATGGAAGATTGCTATGAATTCATTGATCTGAACAACAACTGCAACTCTGCTTTCAACGGATTGCTACGAGTGGACACGTACGACTACCCCCGGTATGCGATCCGGGAGGCTTTGTTCAATGCGATCATCCATAGGGACTACGATTATCCCGCCAGTACGATCATCAGCATCTTTTCGGACCGCATCGAGTTCCTGTCGCTCGGCGGGTTGGTCAAAGGACTTTCCGTAGCGGACATCATGCAGGGCGCATCCCAATCCCGCAACATGACACTCGCGTCGATCTTCTATCGGCTGGAACTGACAGAATGCTATGGCACTGGAATTCAACGAATCATGGAGAGTTATCAGAATTGCGACAGGCAGCCGAGTTTCCATCCTGCGCCGGCATCCTTCCTGACCATCCTGCCGAACACCCATGTGGCGGCACAGCCACAGGCTTCATCGTTCCGATATGAAACCGCCTACGAAGACTATTCTCTCACGGTTGAAGAGAGGGTGATGAAACTTGTACGGGCAAAACACGAGATCAGCCGACAGGATGTGCAAGAGCTTCTGCGATCATCATCGTTTCCAGCGGCGAAAGCCTTGGTCAACCTACAGAAACAAGGCAAACTGCTGAAGATCGGCAATGCTCGTGCGACACGTTATATCGAGAAGGAATAGGAGTTTTCAATCCTTATGACGTCGGAACAGAACTGACAAAAACTCCACCCTACAGACGAGATACGAAACAAGGACTATCCCCATCGCCACGATGAACAGTCCGGCGAGCCTCAACAGGTTCATCAACGTGGAACCACTCTGCCACCAGGTAAGGTCGAGGCTTCTATAGCCGAGGCAGGCCGCGGCAAGGGGAAGGTTCGCCAGCAGTATCTTTCCGACGGAAAGCGACAGCTTGAGATGTGAAAACTCTCGCAACGGCGACACGGCCATCACATAGAGGACGATGAATCCGACTACATAGGAGATGGTGTTGGCGATCGGCAATGCGATGATCCCGAACCCTTTATCGATCAGGAACCAGGTCAGGGCGATATCTATCGCCGCGACGACGATGCTTACGGACAAGGTCGAGACATAGCGGCCAGTCGAATAGCAATACCGTTGCAGATAGCCGTACCAGGCGACGAACAGCATGCCCAACAAATACCAGAGCAATACATCGGAGGTCAGCAAGGTATCCGCGACGGTAAAACGTCCGGTCTGCAAGAGCGCTGATACAGATTCAGTACGCAATGCGATCAGCAGGATTGCACTGGGAATCAGGAATGTGGCCAAATATTGCAAGCCTCTCCCGATGCTGTCCGAAAGGGCGACAAGATCACCCTTGTGATAGTATCGGCTCATCAACGGAAAGAATACGGTGCTGATCGCGGTAAAGAATATGCCGTATGGGGTCTGCCAGAATATGATGGCGTTGTTGAAGGCGGTGATACTTCCTTCCGGCAGGCTGGAGGCGAAGTAGAACGCCACCTGCTGGCTCACGACCGCGACCAGCGCTGTGATCGTCACGGGCCACCATCCTTCCATCACCTTTTTGAAGGCCGGCGACTTGAAGTTGAAGCTGACCTTGAGACGATAGCCGTATTTCCTCAGCCGAAGATAGGAGCATCCGGCTTGAAGTACGCCACCTACGACCGTCCCCAAAGCCATCGAGTACGCCCCGACATACCGTGAGGCATACAGGACGGAAAAGATGACGGAAAGGCTGAACAGCAACGGGGCCGCCGCCGCGGTAAAGAAGGAGCCGTGGCATTGGAGCATTCCGTTGAATATCGATCCGACGCTGATAGTGGCGAGGAATATCATGAACCAGCCAAGCAGTCCCGCCGACAGACGAATCTGAGAAGGATCGGAGAAATCCGACAGGAAGGATACAATCTGTGGGGCGCAGAACCAGGTGACGACGACAAGGGGAAGGAACAGCAATAGCTGAAAACCTATCAAAACCGCCATCAACTTACGTGATTCCGTCAGTTTTTCAGGATCATCCTCGATTTTCCCGGCGAAGACGGGAATATAGGCGGAGGTCAACGCCCCTTCCGCGAACAGTTTCCTGAAGCTGTTAGGGATGTTGAACGTGAAGTTGATCACGTCGGCGGTTCCGCTCGCGCCGAACACGCTGCTGATCGCCCTCGCCTTCACGATCCCGAGCAGACGGGACAGCAATGTGCAGACCATGATCGTGACGGAGCTGCGGGCTCCCCCGCCCTGCTTGTCGGAGGATCCTTTCTGTGGGTGCTCTTCTGGTCTTTCCACGATCGCGGTATCAACGTCCATAGAATCTTGCAAGGTATTCCTTCTTGAACTCCCTGAAACGGTTCTCGCGTATCGCCCGACGAACTCGTTCCATCAGATGATAGAGATACGTGAGGTTGTGCTCGGTCGCGAGCATCCCTCCAAGCATCTCATTGCATTTCACCATGTGGTGCATATAGCCACGTGAATACTTCGTACAGGCGGTGCAGGTACAACCGGCGTCAAGCGGTTCGTCGCTGAACTTGTTGATCGCTTTCTTCAGCGTAAGGACGCCGTCGTCGGTGAACACCGCGCCATTGCGGGCCATACGGGTGGCGAGAACGCAGTCGAACAGATCGATCCCGTTCTCCACCGCCTCAAGGATATAGTCGGGACTGCCGATGCCCATCACGTACCGCGGTTTCTCCTTGGTTACGTACTGGGCGGTATAGGCGAGATATTCATTGAATACTTCGGGCTTCTCCCCTACGGACAACCCGCCGATAGCGATGCCGGGGAAATCCATCTCACTGAGCGTTTCTGCACTTTCCTTGCGAAGGTCCTTGTAGAAATTGCCCTGAACGATGCAGAACAGGTTGCCCCTGAACCGGTCCCCCAGCTCCTTCCTATGGGCGAGTGACCGTTCAGCCCAGAGCTTCGTGACGCGCCAGGCCTCTTTCGCCGCTCGGTATTCGATCTCGGGAGGGGTACAAACGTCAAGCACCATGGCGATGTCGCTTCCGATCACCCGCTGGATATCAACAACTTTCTCAGGAGTAAACGTATGCTTGCTGCCGTCGATATGGCTTTGGAAATGGACACCCTCATCCTTGATCTTGCGCAGGCCGGACAAGGAGAATACCTGGAAGCCGCCGCTGTCCGTCAGGATGTTATGGCTCCAGTTGGAGAACTTGTGAAGCCCTCCGAAATGCTCAAGCACTTCACAGCCCGGACGCAGATAGAGATGATACGTATTGCCAAGGATCAGCTTGTATCCGATCTCCTCCACCTTGTCGTGGTAGATTCCCTTCACCGTCCCGTTCGTACCGACCGGCATGAAGGCAGGGGTCTCCACGTCGCCATGGGGCAAGGAGACGATACCGCACCGGGCGGGCGAATTCAGATCCTGATGGGTCAACGTATAGATTCCAGACATGACAACCTCACAATTTTTCTCGGTGCGAACACCGACATTCAGTTATACCTTACTATCGACCGTTTTCCAAGGGGGATCGCACGACGAAAGGTACAAACGCATCGCTGCAAGATACGTTGTGTATCCCCATTGCACCCCCGGGGTACCCGTATCGTACCCGTATAGCGCCCCTAGCCGCGCAGAACTCGACCGGCCAGCAACGGCAGCAGGAACACGACGAACATCGGTATCAGCATGCCGGCAAGCGGGGGGATCACCCCCTGTTTCGCCATGATCAGCGTAAGCATCTGCACGACGTAATAGACTACCGCGACACACAGGCTGGTGATGATGCTGAACAAAAGCACGTTCTTCTTGAACTTGTAGTTGATGGAACAGGCTATCAGCATCAGTATCAGCGGAGTGGCGCTGTTGAGTATCCGTTCCCAGAACTCAGTGCTATAGACCGCCCATTGGGAGGGCTCCAGATATTTCATCCGGTCCAGATACCGGACCGCCGTCTCCAGCTCCATCGTCTTGATATCCGCGGAGAGGTTTCTGAACAACTCCGGCTCAATATCAATATCGGCATCATCATATTCAGCGGTATGGAAGGAATCGACCTGCCGCCCTGCGGTATCAAGGGTATAGACGGTGGCGTCCTTGAATATCCAACGCTGGCGCTCGGAGTTCCAGTCGCCGCGAGAAGCGTCCACACGACCTTGTATCTTTCCCGCGTCGTCGCGGAGAATCAGGACGACATCGAGGATGCGTCGCTCCTCTGAGAGATACCTTGAGGCATGGATCACAAAGCCGCCGTCAAGATCGGAGAGCGTCACGTTCCTGTTGTCGTAGGTGGACCGTTGACCGAACAGTTCGTTGGTAAGGACATCCCGACGCAAAGAGCACTTGATCGCCACGGTTTCATTGAAAGCAAATTGCCCAAGGCTCATGAGAATGGCGAGCACCATGCAGGGGACTATGATCCGCCGGTACGGGATACCTGCGTTGAGCAGGGAGATCATTTCGTTGTTCGCCTGGAGCATGGACAGGAAATAGGTGGTCGCGAACAACAGCGCGGGACCGAGGGCGAGCAACATGGATTCAGGAACATACAGCAGGGACATCATCAGGATCCGCGACCATGCGACGTTGTTCTGTAGATAGTTGTCAAGATTGGAAAAAAGGTCTACGCCGACAAGCATCAGCGTACAGAGCAAGAGCGTGACGATGGCGACCTTCAGGATGCTCCAGGCGATATACCGGTCAAGCAGTCTCATAGTCGCCTCAACTTCAGCAGCAACAGGCAGCCGATAATGAAGATGATCGCATCCGGCGCCCAGATCAGTACCGCCGGGGTACAGGAGATGTCGAAGATCTTCAACTGGGCGAAAAAGAGCATGAACCAGTAGGTGCAGGCGATCAGCATCGACAGCCCGAAGCCGATCAGGCGGCCATGCTTGACCTTGAAGAAGGAGATCGGAAACGCGATGAACACCAGGAAGAAACAGGCGGCGGACAAGGCGAACTTCTTATGCAGCTCCGCCCGGTAGTACTGATGGTAGAAATTGACCGGACGACGATCCACAAGATCCTTCGCCTCTTGCTCCAAGGACTGTAGACGCCGGGAAATCCGGTAGGGATCCTCTCCCTCCAGGGGGACGTCCAACGAACGTTGCAACAAAGCGCGTTCCTCCTGTACGGCACGCAGATCATTGGCGATCGACGCGTATTCAGCATCGAGATCGTTCTGTCGTAGCTTGATGGCGGAAAGAAGGTCACGGGTGGAGAGTTGTGACGGACTCATATCGGTCATGGCGGGAATCTGATTGGAGAAGTCAAGATAGAACGTCGCGCTTTCAGCGTCGGCCAAGCCCCAGGACTGAATATCAGTGGCGTCGGTCGAAAGGATCAACGGGGAGTCCAGGACAAGGCGATAGATGAACTTGTTGATATCGACTAGCTCAACCTGACCCGACGGCGCACTGACGACCTGACTCTCTTCCCTATTGCGAATATCGAACAATACGATATCGTGAACGACTGAATCCTCGACAAGTCCATTGGCGATCACCTTGTCACCGACTGTATTCACCGCATAGCTTTGCAGTTCGATCGTAGGGAGTTCCCGCATCAGCGAACTATACATCTCCTTGTACTGCACAGCGCTCCAGGGCAACAGGATATCGGCGATAGCGAAAGTCGCGAGGGAGAGCAGCAGGGACAGAACGATGATCGGCATGAACACATGCCTAATCGCGACCCCCACGGAGCGCAAGGCAAGTATCTCGTTTCTGGAAGAGAGGTCACCGATCACCATGCTGGCGGCGGTCAACGAACTGAACGGCATCGTATAGAGGAGGAACTGAGGAATCGCCAGCACCACCAGATGAAGTACGGACAGGACATCTACGTTCTTCAAAAGGATCCTTTGCGCCAGCAACAATATCTGGTTGATGAAAAAGATAAAGAAAAAGAAAAGGAAGGCTACGGCGAAAGAGAATATGTATTCTCGCCCCACATAGCGGGACAACAAAGTATGAGAAGCTCTATCCCTCATCGGTGGCTCCCCTTTCCTAGATGCCCGTGGAGCCGAAGCCTCCGGCGCCCCTGGCGGTATCGTCCAAAACAGTCACATCGGCGAACGTACACTGTTCACACCGCGCGATCACCATCTGGGCGATTCTGTCACCATGATGAATGACGAACGGCTGTGGACCATGATTGATCAGAATGACTTTGACTTCACCACGATAGTCGGCGTCGATCGTTCCGGGAGAGTTCAGTACGGTGACACCATACTTCGCGGCAAGACCGGAACGAGGACGCACCTGAGCCTCATATCCGGCAGGCAAAGCCATGCGGATGCCTGTCGGTACAAGGGCATGCGTTCCGGGTTCCATCGTCATGTCACCTTCCGGCAACCAGGCGCGGATATCCGCGCCGGCTGCCAAGGCTGAGCCGTAGACTGGGGCGGTCGCCCCCGCCTCAAGCTGTATTCTGACAATGATACCCGAATCGCCCATTGTTACTTCTGCTCCTGCTCGATCGCATCGATGTAGCTGAGGTTCAGACGACCCATGCGGTCGATCTCGATCAGCTTCACAGGCACGACCTGGCCGAGGGTCAGGACATCGTTGACATTGTTCACGCGGGTCTTCGCAAGCTTGGAGATATGGCAGAGCCCCTCCTTGCCAGGAAGAATCTCGATAAACGCACCGAAATCCATGATTCTCTTGACGGTTCCCTGATAGATGGTACCGACTTCCGGTTCCTCGACGATGGACTTGACCAGATCCTTGGCCATCTGTGCGCTGGCATTGTTCTTGCCATAGATGGTGACGGTTCCGTCATCAGCGATATTGACCTCGGCGCCGGACTGCTGTGCGATGCCCTTGATCGTCTTTCCACCGGTTCCGATGACCGCGCCGATCTTGTCTTCATCGACCTTGAGGGTGAGGATCTTCGGAGCGTACTCGGAGATCTCGCCTTTCGGAGCTTCCAATGTGCTGTTCATGACGCCGAGGATATGCATGCGGCCACGCTTCGCCTGATCCAGAGCCTTGCTCATGATCTCGCTGGTGACGCCGGCGATCTTGATGTCCATCTGGAACGCGGTGATACCGTCTTCGGTACCGGCGACCTTGAAGTCCATGTCGCCGAGGTGGTCCTCTTCTCCGAGGATATCGGAAAGGACTACATACTTGGCGTAGTCGGCGCCTTCGGTGATCAGCCCCATTGCGATACCTGCGACGGGCTTGCGGATGGGAACACCGGCATCCATGAGGGAGAGACAACCGCCACAGACGGAAGCCATGGAGGAGGAGCCGTTGGATTCCATGATCTCACTGACGACACGGATCGTGTACGGGAACTTCTCTTTCGGCGGGATGATGGCTTCGAGAGCTCTCTGGGCCAGATGTCCATGACCGATTTCACGGCGGCCGGTGGTCAGTCTGCCACATTCACCTACGGAATACGGAGGGAAGTTGTAGTGCAGCATGAAGGAGCTGTAGCTCTTCTCTCCATCGATTGTATCGAACATCTGCTCGTCGCTGGTGGTTCCGAGGGTAGTCACGGCAAGGCTCTGGGTTTCACCACGGGTGAACAGGGCGCTGCCATGGGTGCGGTCCAGAAGACCCACTTCACAGGTGATCGGACGGATCTGCTCGACGGTACGTCCATCGGTGCGCAGGCCATCGTCAAGGATGCTCTTGCGGAGGATGGTGTACTCCAAGTCGTCATACATGGAAGCGACCTGACCGGCACGCTTGGGCTCGTCGGAGATCAATACGGCGAACTGCTCGTTGATCTTCTCTTTGGCGGCATCGAGCGCCGCATAACGGTTCATCTTACCCTTGACGAAGCTGGCTTCCTTGATCAGAGGATATGCGGCCTCACGGACGGGTTCCATCCAAGAAAGGTCTTCCTTGATCTCCATGACGGGGAGCTTTGCCTTACCAGCGATCTTCTGAAGTTCGAGCTGTACGTTGCACAGGTCGGTGATCACAGGTTGAGCTGTCGCGATAGCCTTGAGCATCACTTCCTCGGAAACTTCCTTCGCACCACCTTCAACCATGGTAATACCGTCAGCGGTACCGGCGACCACGATGTCGAGCTTCGCCTGGGCGATCTGCTGGAAAGTCGGATTGACGATATAGTCATCACCGATCAAAGCGATACGGACGGCAGCCACAGGACCTCCGAAGGGGATGTCACTGATCGTGACGGCTGCGGAAGCCGCGACCATGGCGATGATATCGGGAGTGTTGGACTGGTCACTGGAAACGACAGTCGGAACAATCTGGATCTCACGACCGAACGCCTTGTCGAATAGGGGGCGCATCGGACGGTCAATCAGACGGCTGACGAGAATCTCCTTGTCCTTGGGGCGGGCCTCTCTCTTGAGAAAGCCACCGGGGATCTTGCCCGCGGCATAGTATTTCTCATTGTACTCGACCTGAAGGGGAACATAGTCGAGGGGTTCGCTGGGAGAGTCTCCACAGCAGACGGTCGCGAGGACCGCACTTCCAGCGTAATGGGCATAGACGGCGCCATTCGCCTGCTTCGCGATCTTGCCGGTTTCAAGCACCAAGTCATGATCGCCGATTCTGACAGAAACTTTTTTTACGTCTGACATAAAATCTTCCTTCTTCTTTCTTTTGTTCTTTGTTTAAGTTCTTTATTACTAAATTACTTCTACTCTTGAAAAAACGAAAAGCTCCAAATCTCCCACAGGAGAAATCTGGAGCTTTATCTTTCTACTTAATTCAACACAACGCCCACTTACTTTCTCAAACCAAGCTGCTGGAGGAGGTCACGATACTGGTTGATATCATTTTCTCTCACATACTTGAGCAAACGGCGTCTCTGACCGACCATCTTCAGCAGACCGCGGCGGCCGGCATGGTCCTTCGGGTTCGTCTTGAAATGCCCCTGAAGGTCATTGATGCGAGCGGTCAACAGCGCGATCTGTACAGCGCTGGAACCAGTATTGGTTTCCGCACCACCGAATTTGGTGATGATTTCATTCTTCTGTTCCTTAGTCAACATGTTCAAACTCCTTGATAAAACATACGCGATCCGGTCGCATCGATTCAACGTCCGTCGGTTCATCAAACGAAATCATCAGGAACTCCCCGTCGACGTCTGCCTTCGCAGGAAAGTCCATTCCGTTCGAAAACCGCAAACACGCTTCATACGCACCTGGTGGCGGCAGGAGCTGCATGATCGAACCTTTGCGATATAACAGGGAAGATTCAGTAGCCTTGGAAGGATACCGCGCCAAGTCCACCTCATAATCTCTGCCGAGCATCTCGCTGACTGCTATCAGCCTGCCCTTCTGAAGGTTTTCACGCACCAGTGAACTGCTGTCGATCTCACCCTTGCTGTTCAGGACGAACGGCGGAATGATCAGTTCAGCACCTGGGGCTAGTCGGGACAAATATTCCTGCAGCTGAACAGGACCGGCAGCAGAAACCGGGGCACCGCAGCGGAAATCTCCTCCGACTACCATCGCTTTGACTGAGCACAAGCTACAGACGAGAGCGATGAACTCTTCTCCTGTGAGTCTACTGAATTCATCAGAAAAGTCAATCACTACAAGGTGATCTACGCCAAGTTTGGCAAAGAAATCCTCCCCTTGGCGTCTTGTCGTCAGAGGTTTCGCCTGGGGACGGGCACCCTTGAACATCTTGGGGTTGCGGTCGAAGGTTATCACCATGGATTCCCACCCGTCACCGGCATGGTTTCGAGCAAGACCAACGGCTGACCGCAGCACTTCCTGATGTCCTAGGTGAAAGCCGTCGTATACACCGATGGAGACGGCCATCGGTGTCCGCCAAAGAATGGGATTCTGTACGAGATAGAGGAAATCATGTATCCGCATCCAACTTCTCCATACCGGTCACAGGCGAGTTCGTTGAGGTTTGATCTGGGCGACGATCCGCTCGATCCGATCCTGCCCCGACAACGCCGCGACAGCCCGGAGAGTGCCATCCTGCGAACAGAGGCAGGCATAACCGTCATCAATGGAAGTCTCTGCGCTGAGGATATCGGAAGGTCGGGGGACACAGCCGTTTCCTAAGGGAAACAACGCCGCATCAGCTATGACAATCCTACCACAACCAGGCAATCTATCCAACAGTTCCGCAGTCAGTGAAACAGACGCTTTCAACGCTTCCGTATCATCAGGATCTACGGCTTCATCCAATTCATAGGGGCCGATCTTCGTCCGGACAAGGCGCTCAAGTCTCGCGCAGGAACCGCAGGCCTTGCCCAGATCCCTAGCTATCGAGCGGATATAGGTCCCCTTGCTTACCGCGATCCGTGCGACAAGACGGGGAGACTCCCAAGAAATTATTTCGAATGCATCGATCCTGATATTTCTTTCCGGCATCTCCACTTCCTTGCCGCTTCTGGCAAGAGCGTAGGCCCGGCGGCCATCGATATGGACAGCGGAATACTCGGGGGGCGTCTGAGTGAGTTTCCCGATAAAGGAAGAGACGATCCGGGTTTGGATCGTCTCCAGTGCGGGAATCCCCGCCACGGCGACGACTTTCCCCTCAGGGTCCAGCGTATCCGTCTCCTCTCCAAAGAGAATGGTAGCGACATATTCCTTGTCCATGCCTGAAAAAAGCGGATTAAGCCGAGTCATGGCTCCGGTCAGAGCAATCATGAGTCCTTCGGCGAATTTGTCCAAAGTCCCCGCATGCCCGACCTTCGGATCAACATGTCGCTTCACTGGATACAGCGAAGCGAACGATGTAAGACCCGCGTTCTTGGACAGGAGGAGAATGGAAGGATTATTCCCCATCTTCTTCCTGCTGGAACTCAGGGTCCACAGGTTTGTCCTGCATCCCCTCGACCAGACTGTCGATCAGTTCATTGACCTGCTGGCCGTCCTTGATGGAGAAATCCGCCTTGAACTTCAGCTTGGGGGTGTTCCTTGTTTTCAGGAACGCCCCTACCCGCTTCTGGATATAGCCTGCGGCGCTCTGCAAGGCCACCACGCTACGCTCCAGAGAGTCATCGGTCAAGACCGAAGAAATATAGACCGTCGCATAGGCGTTGTCCTTGGAGAGCTCAAGTCGGCTCACCGAGCACAGGGTACTCAGGTTGGGCTGCTTGATCTCTCCAGTGACAATCAACATGCTGATAGCCTCCATCAGCTTGCTTTCTATCCGTTTCTGACTATATTCGCTCATATCTTTGCCTGTGAGGATTCCAGTTTCTTCGCCACCTCGATCGTCTCGACGACCTCAAGGATATCACCGACCTGAAGGTCCTGGAAGTTTTCAAGCCCGATACCGCATTCGTATCCGGCGGCGACTTCCTTGGCATCATCCTTGAAACGTTTGAGCGAGGAAAGCTTGATCAAGTTCTTGTTGATCTGGATGCTGTCGCGAATCACGCGCACCAGAGCGTTTCTCTTGACCTTGCCGTCCAAGACGTAACAACCGGCGATGACACCGATCTTGGGCACCTTGAAGGTATCGCGGACTTCGACGGAACCGATATCCACTTCCTTGGTATCCGGAGCAAGCATGCCTTCCATCGCAAGACGGATATCATCGACTACATCGTAGATGATATTGTACTTGCGGATATCGACCTTCTCCTGCTCCGCCAAAGCCTGGGCCTTCGGAGTCGGGCGGACATTGAAGCCGATGACCAACGCATTGGATGCGCTCGCCAAGGTAATGTCGCTTTCGATGATCGCACCGGCGCTCGCTCGGATGACGTTCAGGCGGATCTCGTCGGTGGAGAGCTTCTCCAACGAACTCTGTAGAGCTTCGACGGAACCCTGTACATCGCCCTTGATGACGACGTTGAAGTCCTGAATCTCACCGCTTGCGAGAGCCTGGTTGAGGTTCTCAAGGGTAATCTTCTTGGCGTTCTTACCACTTCCGAGGCGCTCAAGTTCCTGTCGTTTCGAGCCGACCTGACGGGCCTGACGTTCATCCTCAGTGACCTGGAACGGATCGCCGGCCGACGGGATATCGGACAGACCGATGATCTCCACAGGTGTCGACGGACCGGCTTCGGAAATCCTCACTCCGTGATCATCGAACATGGCTCTGACACGCCCTGGGTAGATACCGGCCACATAATGGTCTCCCTGATGCAGGGTACCGCGTTCGATCAGAACCGAGGCCACGATACCACGCCCCTGGTCGATCCTCGACTCCAGGACCTTGCCTTCCGCACGAACGTTCGGGTTCGCGGTAAGTTCCAACATCTCAGCCTGCAACAGAATCGTATCAAGCAATTCTTCGATACCCAACTTCTGCAAAGCGGAGATCTGGCAATACAGAGTCTGCCCACCCCAATCTTCCGGCATCAATCCATGATCGGAAAGCTGCTGCATGACACGTTCAGGATTTGCTTCAGCGAGGTCGACCTTGTTGATCGCCACGATGATAGGCACTTTCGCCGCACGTGCGTGGTCGATGGCCTCCAACGTCTGGGGCATGACACCGTCGTTGGCCGCGACGACAAGGATGACGATATCCGTCACTTGTGCGCCACGGGCACGCATCATGGTGAACGCGGCGTGTCCTGGAGTATCCAGGAACACGACATCGCCCCTTTCGGGGATCGATACTTTATACGCGCCGATATGCTGGGTGATACCGCCGAATTCGCCCGCGACGACATTGGTAGAACGGATCGCATCGAGCAATTTTGTCTTACCATGGTCGACGTGACCCATGATCGTGACGATCGGGGCGCGGTGGACGACATCCTCCGGCTTATCCTCTTCACTGGCGATCAACGTCTCGTCATACAGGGATACGAGGTGGACCTCACATCCATATTCTTCGGCGATGATCGTCGCGGTATCGCTGTCGATCTGCTGGTTGATCGTGACCATCATCCCCATCTTGAACAGTTTGGAGATGATTTCGCTCGCCTTGAGGTTCATCTTCTTGGCAAGATCACCAACGGTAATGACATCGACGATATCAATCGACTTCGGAATAGGATTGGCCTTGGCCATCTGTTCCTTCCGGCGCTGGATCTGGAAATCCTTCTCCTGCTCCCCGTCACGCTTCTTGTATGAAGCGGCGTCTTTCTTTTTGAATACTTTCTTGGTCGACTTCTGGGCGAGGGAATCCAACGTTTCACCGTTGCCACCGCCATTGCCGCCACCAGGTCTCCCACCGCCGGGACGTGGGCCACCGAATCCAGGACGGCCGCCTTGACCGCCGAAGCCGGGACGTCCACCGCCCTGACCAGGTCTGCCCTGATAACCACCGGGACGTGCGCCACCTTGGTAGCCGCCGGGGCGTTGTCCGCCCTGATAGCCACCACCCTGGCCTTGATAACCGCCAGTACGCTGTCCACCCTGATAACCGCCACCTTGGCCTTGATAGCCGCCGGGGCGCTGCCCACCTTGATAACCGCCACCTTGGCCCTGATATCCGCCGGAACGTTGTCCGCCCTGATATCCGCCACCTTGGCCTTGATAACCGCCGGAGCGCTGTCCGCCCTGGTAACCACCGCCTTCGCGGTTGCCCTGATATCCGCCTTCACGGTTACCTTGGTAACCACCACCCTCACGGTTGCCCTGGTATCCGCCGGAACGCTGTCCACCCTGATAAGGGGGCCTGGTTCCAGGTGCGGGGCGTCCACCGACCATACCCGCTACGCGCGGACCATTGCCGGCCGAAGGTGCGGCTTGGGGAGTTTCCTTGTTGTTCGGATTACTCTTCCACTCCGCATGGGCGGCGGCGGTCTGTCCCTGATTTGGAACCGGAGGCAGATTGGTGGGGCGAATTACGACAGGCCCGTTGTGCAGGGGAGAACCGGATCTCTCAGCGGAACGAACAACAGTAGGCCGGACCGTAGCGGTACCGGGCCTCTGAGCCGATGCGTTCCCGACCGGCTGTGCTGTGGCTTTCGGAGCCTGCTGAACCGGACGAGGTGAAACGGAAGGAGCCTGAACGTCCACCTTCGAAGCGGAGGCGGCCTTGGAGTCAGGAGCGGAAGTTTCTTTCGGTGCGGTCGTATCGGCAGTTCGAACTTCAGTGGCTTCGACTGGCCGAGGTTGTGGCTTCACAACCACAACCTTCTTCTTGACGACTACAACTTTTTTCTTCTCGGTGGTTCGCAACTGCTCTTCCTTCTGCTCCTGAACTGGAACGGGAGCCGTCGCAGGTTGCGCCTTCACGTGTTTGATCAATGTAGCTTTAGGTTTCGTATTATCTTCCGTCATTCTTTCCTTCCGAATTTAGTAGTCAATAGACTGTTACTCCTCGTAATCAACTTCCTCAAAACTCAGGCCCACCCCACAATTCGGACAGGTCTGCATATCTGGTGTGACAGGATGCCCGCATTCAGGACAAGTGAACTGCATCTCTGGTTCTTCAACATGTTCCTCTTCAACGATATCTACATACTGCACAAGGACATCATGCAACTGTTTGATTTCATCGTCAGCAATATCACCGAGTTCCTTGATCTCCGCTTCGGAAAGATTGACATATTCCTCAACGGTATAGATATCATGGAACTGCAATTTAGCCAACAGAGCCTCATCGATCGGCAGATCAGCCAACTGAATCTCACCATCGTCAACTTCGGTATCGATCTCACCTTCGATATACTCGTCGTCAGCGAACAGTGCGTCGGCACGTTCACGGGCGTCGGTCGCGATATCCATTTCAGAGAACTGCGCCTCGGTCTTCACATCGATCAGCCAATCACACAACTTGTTGGCAAGACGGACGTTCAAGCCCTGCTTGCCGATCGCCAGAGAAAGCTGATTCTCGTCAACGATCGCCAACGCATGGTAGGTGTCCTTATCGGTAATGATGACATTACGAACTTCAGCCGGAGACAACGCATTGCGGATGAACGACACAGGATTCGGATCGTACTTGAGGATATCGATCTTTTCACCTTCAATCTCGCGCATGATGGTCTGGATACGGATACCTTTCAGACCTACACAGGCACCGACAGGATCGATGTCGTCGCGATGTGAGTAGACGGCGATCTTGGTCCTATAACCTGCCTCACGAACGATTTTGAAGATCTCGATGCTGTGGTCGTAGATCTCAGGAACCTCCAGCTCAAAGAGAAGGCGTACCAACTCGGGACTGGTTCTGGAGAGCACGACACGTACACCACGTTCAGCCTTCTCGACCCGTTCGACAAAACATTTGATCTTATCATTCTTGCGATAAACTTCACGGCTGCTCTGGTTACGGCGAGGGAGGATACCTTCAGTCGTACCGAGATCGACGAAGATATCGCCGTTCGACTCACGCTGATAGTAGCCGATGATCATCTGCCCTTCCTTGGCCTTGAACTCGCTGTACAAGGTATCCTTCTGGATATCCCTGAAAGACTGGTGCGCACGCTGCTTGGCGCTCTGGACGCTGATACGGTCAAAATCCATCAAACTGATGGGAACCAGCAGCTCATCACCGATCTCACAACCTTCATGCAACTCCTCGGCGTCGCTCATGGGAATCTCAGTCACTTCGTTGTAGTAGTCATCGTCGTCCACGATCGTCTTGCGGGCGCTCAAGGTGACATCGCTGAAATCATCATTGAATTCAATGACTGCGTTTTCATCGGTCCCGAACTTGCGCTTGTACGCGGCACGGAGAATGTCCTCGATGGTACTGATCACCAGATCCTGGGAAATACCCTTCTCCGCCACCATACTGCGGATCGCTTCTCCTAATTCACTGGACATGTGGAACATCCTCCCATCTGTATTCTAATTTTGCTTTATGTATCTGTTCAAAAGGAACCACACAGGTTCCCAAGTTTTCAGTCTGATCCTCGACGGTCACTCCGTCAAGGGTGACTGACATCGCATCGGCCGCCGCGATGATACCTGAAATCCAAGCACTCCTGGAATCATCATACACACGCACCCTTCGTCCAATGAACAGCCCGAACTCATATACGTCCCGAAGATTTCGCTGTAGTCCCGGGGTAGACACTTCAAGCTGAAGGTCCCGATCGCCGGTTTTCATCTCCAACCGCGGATATACGAGATTGTACACTTTGGCGCAGTCCCCGACACTGACCTCATGGTCATCCGTCTTGATGATGATGCTTACCGCGCTTGTCATTCCATGTTCCGTACGGTTGATATCCACGATCGTAATCCCAAGCGGGGTCAACAGTGGTTCAAACTCCTGGAACAGCTGTTCTTTCTCTATTCCTGTCTGTAACATACCTGTCCTGTTTTACGCTGTGCTTTTCGAGGGATCTGACTTGAAAGGTGACTGTTCGGGCCAAAAAAAGGGATCGACAATCGCGATCCCTAAAAAACACAACTAAATCTAGTGGAAAGATACGCTATAGGTTCTGTTTTGTCAATTGCCCAGCAAATATTCTTTTTGATCATTCCATCAGCACTCTGACATTGCTCTCGCAGAGACGATTTATCAAGGCTAGTCCTTGCATAGAATCAAGGCGTCGACCACATACCCATCGCCAAGCGCATCCATGACCAGACGACGGCAACCTTCGACCGTCGATCCTGTCGTGTAGACATCATCCAGAACAATGAAGCGAACATCCCCATTCAGACCGATTTCCTTTAGCAACAACCGTTCGGCGCCTTTGCGCAAGGAAAAACGGGATTCGTACCCTTGCAACCGTTGATTACGGTCCAAGGTTTTCTGCTCACGATCATCTACACGCTTCAAAACAGACAACACCGAGACATCTTCCTGCTCCCGTAGATGACGGCAGACCAGTTCCATCTGGTCCCACCCCCGACGACGACGGTTTTTCCGCCCGGACGGGACAGGCATCAGAACCACAGGGACTCCATCATACAATTCCCGTAGCTCAAGGAGAAACAGCGAGGCGACTATCGGGGCAAGACTACTGCGTCTATGAAATTTGTAACTGATCAGCAAGGTCTTGCCATCACCACGGTATGGACCGCAACAGATCGTACGACCGACGGTTCTGCCTCCAGCTTCCGCGGCAAGGCATCCGGGACAGGGAACCGCAGGCTGAAGGCGGGCTTCGCCACAGACAGCGCAACGCACGGCATAGGAGGCGTACCGCCACCTTTCGAGCAGTTCCAGGCAGCCGGCACATGTCAAAGGCACGCAAGAATCCGTATCAAGCAAAACGATACGGCCACAGAGGGGGCAAGGACGGGGCATCACAGTAAAAAAATTCTTCAACATGCCCTATTAGGGGCGAAAACCGGCGTGCTGATTCAGGAACCGCAAAACAAAGCCCGAAATCAATTGTTCTCCAACAACCTTATCGCCGTCTCCTGCAATTCGCCAAGAAACAACATGGCCTGCAAAGGTGTTGATTTCTCCAATTGGAACTCGGCCAACGGATAGAGAACGGAATCCTTTGCGAGGTCGAGCAACCGCTCAGCTTCGGGATCACTTCCTGGTTGCGACGCCATCTGGGCCGCAGGTCCCTCATAGCCGACGGAAGAAGGTTCCTTGGACTTGAAAGAATCGCCGTTGCCAATGAACAAGTCAAGCTGAAGATCATTGCCAGCCAACGAATAATCGGCGAAATGCTGCTTCTGAAAAACCGAGGCTTCCTTGATGACCTCGGCGGGAACACCGGCGAGGCGCGCCACGTGGAGCCCGTAGGAGGAGTTCGCTATCCCCTTGCGGATCTTGCGGAGGAACACGATGGTGTTGCGGTGCTCCGCGACCTCCAGCGTCAACAACTGGATACCGGTGGTATCCAGCATGGTCAGCTCATGATAGTGGGTGGCGAACAACGTCTTGGCACCCAACTCGATCAGGTTGCGCATCACGGCGTAGGCGATGGACATGCCATCCTGCGTACTGGTCCCTCTGCCGATCTCATCCATGATCACCAGACTATGGGAGGTCGCGGTCCGGAGAATGTACGCCGCCTCCTGCATCTCCACGAGGAATGTCGATTCTCCACGGGCGAGATTGTCGGAAGCGCCGACACGACAGAACAATTTGTCGACAAGACCTATGCGGGCTTTTGTGGCGGGTACATAGGAACCAGCCTGAGCGAGCAGGACGATCAATGCGTTCTGGCGGAGATATGTCGACTTACCAGCCATGTTAGGCCCGGTTATCAGACAGAACCTGGTTCCAGGGCCGTCCAGGGAAATTCCATTGGAAACAAAATCTCCGGGTTGAAGCTGTCTTTCGACGACAGGATGCCTCCCCTGCTCTATCTGGAGGATATCATCATCGACGAATTCAGGACGGACATAGCCGGAGTCTGCGGCCACGGTGGCGAAACCTTGGTAACAATCGACTTCGCTCAGGAAGCGGCCCAAGGAAACAAGATCATCCAGCAGCTTCGCCGTCTGCTCCACGACCTGGTCATAGAGAAATCGTTCTCTCTTTTCCGCATCGCTGGCCGCACGCAGGATCTTGGTTTCACACTCTATCAATTCATCGGTAGTGAAACGTTCCGCGTTGACCAGAGTCTGCTTGCGATAGAAGGAGGCCGGAACCTTGTCAACCTGACCTTTAGAAACCTCAAGGAAATGCCCGATGATCTTGTTGTAGGAAAGACGCAGGGTCGAGATACCCGTCTCCTGCTTCATTTTCGCCAAGTACTGCTTGAGCAGGTCCGAACCATGATCGCGCAACGAACGCAGGGAATCAAGTTCTTCATCGAATCCATCGATAATCACCTGCCCTTCGGCAAACGGGCCGAAACACTGGTCGTTGATTGAACGGTCGATCAGCTCGGTCAGGGTGACCACATCCTCCAACTTCTGTTGGGAGAGATGGGAGTCAAGCAGAACCGCATACTGTTCGAAATGCTCACTGACAAGAGAAAAGAAACAAGAAGCGGTCTGCTTGATCGACACAAGATCATGTGGCATCGCCCGCTTCATGGCTACACGGCTGGTAAGCCGGACCAGGTCGAGCGTCGATCCAAGGATCGTACGAACGCGGGCAAGCTCCTGACGATCAGAAAGCAACCAGGAGATCCAGTCATGGCGAGCCTCGATCGCCGCTCGGTCGGCCAAAGGATTGGACAACCAACTTTTCAGCATACGGGCACCACCGGCGGTACGGGTCCTGTCAACGGCTTCGAACAGCGTGCAACGGGTGGTCCCATCCTGTAGACTGGCGAGGATCTCAAGGTTCTTGCGACTTGACTCATCGATATGGAGATTCGTGGTGTCATCGATCAAGGAAAAGGAAGTGATCTGACCAAGGCTTGTTCTTGCGGTATCTTGCAGGTAACGCATCAACGCCGAAGCCGCCGCGAGAGCCGGTTCATCGTCGGAGATTCCGAAACTTTTCAAAGAGTTCGTCCCGACCTGCGCACACAGCAGCGAGAAACCTTCTGTAATGGAGAAGAACCACGCAGGAAGCTTCGTGACCATAGCCTGGGACTCGTCAGCGACTTTGGCGAACTCCTCTTTCGTGAAATAATCGTCTTCATTGACCAGGACCTCACGAGGCGAGATTTGCTCGAACACAGTCCGCAAGGAGATGTAGCGGGATTCCAGAGGGAGCTTCTGAAGGAAGAAATCTCCGGTGGATATGTCGGCATAGCTGACCAACAAGGCATCGGCGGTACAGGAGACAGCCAGAAGATAGTTGTTCGAATGTGAATCCAGGAAATCGTCATCCACTACCGTAGCGGGAGTAATGACCTGCACGACGTCCCGCTTGGCCAGCTGTCGCGGAGAATCAGGAAGTTCGATCTGCTCGCAGATGGCGATCTTCTTTCCTTCATCGAGCAACCGTCTGATATAGTTTTTCGCGGCGTGGAACGGAATTCCACACATCGGGACGCCGGCACGCTGTGTCAGCGTCAGGTTGAGAAGCCGGGAGACTTCTTGGGCGTCTTCCATGAACATCTCATAGAAGTCCCCCAAACGGAAGAACAGCACTTTGTCCTGATGATCCACCTTGATCGAGCGATACTGCTGCATCATGGGTGTCAATTTCTCTTCCTTCGTCTGATCTGACATCTTTCCTCCCAAATATATACCGATGGAGACAATCCACGCATATCAGTGACATAAAAAGCCCGTCGCAAGAGACCAAAAGGGCTGAAACGACGGGCAAAGTATACCACAAACGAACTTTTTTGTCAGAACAAGCTGGTGGTGATCGCCAACACCAGCTTCATGCCGCTGGTAGATGAGGAACTTCCCTTGAAGATATCTCCACCGACCCATGAGAATTTACCAGGATCCGTGTAGGCTTCGACATTGTAGGCCGCGTTCTTGACGAGGTAGAGCCCCAACGGGAACCCAGGTATCTTCAACTTGATGCCGGCGCCCATGGAGAAGTACCAGTTGATATTGGAGAAACTGTTCAGTTGCCCCAAAGTATCAGTCACACCGGTGGCGCTGACGAACGCCTCGGCAGCCAGTACATTCTGCACGACGGGGATGCTGAACTCCAGCATGTTGTCCCACATGAACGAAAGGTCGAACACCGGAGTGAAACCACGGCCGATGTTCATGCCGTCGATATAGAGCATCTCGTACTTGGTCGCCCCCTGTTTCGCATCATGCCATCCCCATTCTCCATATCCTCCGAGATTCGAATACTGCGGCAGCATGAAACTGACGCCTGAGGTCAGGCTCATGACACCGTTGTAGGGTTTTTCGGCGGGAATCGAGAACAGCGTCAGGTAACCGCTCGCACTGGTGGTGGACCGCATGTAGTTGGAAAGGCCGAACAGACCGCCGCCGGCATAGGTGAACTGCTGGCTGAGCAGATACCCCCGGGTGGTATTCTCGATCAAGTCACGACCATCCCAGGACAGATAGAGGGAGAGACGGTTGGAGAACTGCCAACGTTCATGATAACGCTGGATAAGCAACTCATACGGATCGTATTTCATGTCGTCATACACGGCATGGTTCAGACCTATGGAAGCACCGACCGACAAGGTCAGACGACCGGGATTGAACATGAAGGTATAACCAGTGTTGTATCCCAATGCGATACGATAGTAGTCGTAGGACATCAGGTACTGGCTTGACGGCGTTGCCTTTCCGGCCGCTGCATATTCGAGATAGCTGTTGTAGCCCAACGGCCATGTCTCTTCATCACGTCCATTATAGTAACCAGAACCAGCGCCCTTCTGCATGACGCCGCTCTTGACGCTCCGTTCCAGATTGAGGGTCAGTCCGTTGGACCAACGGCGGTTGCCTACCCATCCATCACTGAATGAGAACTGAAGACTCTGCGTGTCAGGGCTGATGTTGGTAGCGATGGAGAGGTTCTGCCCCCTGCCTCCGAGGTTCTTGTCGGACCACTGGACGAAACCGGATACAGGGAATCCATCGACATTGCCACCGAATGTAGCGCCGAACTGGATATCCATCTGGTTGCCCTCCTCCACCCGGAATTCGAGGACGACCTTGCCCTCCTCGCTTCCATAGAGGATGTCGAACTGGACATCGGTGACCAGACCAGTATTGTAGATGTTCTGGCCGCTCTGGATCATCTTCACCTTGCTGAACACGTCACCGACCTTGATCGTCAGTTCACGTTCGAACACATAGGGCCTGGTCTTGGTCAGTCCGTTGATCAGGATATCCTCGACCACCGCCTGCCCTTGCTCGGTGATGCTGACGGTGAAATCGACCACGTGGTTCTCTTCATCACGGTTCTCACCGATGTTTATCGCATTGTAGATGTAACCATCATTCCAATAGAGATCGGCGATTTTGGTTATCTCGGTATTGACAGCCTGGATATCCAGGACCGTACCAGGTTTCATGCTGATGGTGGACTGGATGACTTCATCGCTGAAGATTGTATTACCGTCAACGGATATCGTACCAAGCGTCCACTGCTCACCTTCATCTACGACGAATACGATCTTGATACGATTGGTCTTGTCTTCTGGAGTGCTGATATCCTCAAAACGAACATCGGAAACCTTCGCATCGATATAACCGTTCTTCTGGTAGTACTGCTCAATGGCCAAAGCATCGGCACGAGCGGTCTGCTCATTGAAGTTTCCTGAATTGAACAGAGACTGGACCTTGCTGCTGATCTGACGCTTCAAGGTCGTGGAGGGAATGTTCTCGTTTCCCTCGAAAGCGACGTCAGCGACCTTCGACTGGAGCCCTTCATTGATCGTGAAGGTCACCGAAACCTTGTTGGTAGCTTCGTCGATCTGATAGTCGGAAGTGATGGATATCTGGTCGTATCCTTTCTCCCTGTAATGGGCCAACAATGCGTTGGTCGCGAGATCGAACTGCTGTCTGGTACCGAAATCCCCGACTTTCAGGGATATAGCACGAGACAGCTCACGCTCCTTGAGACCATTCTGACCGGTGAATATGATCTCCGCCACCTGTGGAAGCTCCGAGAAACGGAACAGGATCTCAAGCTGGGTATTGGATTCTCCACCAGGCAAGGCTTCCGCCTCAAAGTGGCTGAAATAATCAGAAGCATAGAGATTCGCCTGCAATTCGTTGAACAGACTATCCGAAAATTCACGGCCCAGATAGGGATATGTGATATCGTCCACAGTCGAGACAGGGACATTCTGCAATCCTTCATAATTGAACTTTACGATAGGGAGGCCAATCCACCATCCGGATTGTTCCGTGACATCCTCCGGAGCGGCGAAAACAGAAAAGCTGGCCAATATCAAAACGGCACAGATCACCGAAAGGAATTTTCTCACCATGCGATCTCCTTGATCTTTCTCTTTGGAAAAAACTAGCTAGAACTCGATACGTTTGGTAACGCTGAATCCAATAGTATCCAAAATGTTGAAGAGCGACAACTCTTCTGGCTGTGTAAATAACGAGAACGTGCACATTGGATTGGCCCATTCAACCGACAACTCCATATCCACCTCCAGATCATCGGCAAGGAACGAACTCGTCCCCATGCCATTGCTGGCGGCGGAAAAATGTATCATCCCTTGCAAGAAGAAATCCCGTCCAAGATATTTTCCGAGGAAAATCGTGGTGTTGTCGAGATATCTCGCAAGTGGACTGGCAGAGGACGAAACCAAACTGGTCCCCGGCAATACGTCAAACAAAATATTCTGAACAATGTTACTTCTCATCGTAAACATATCGAGACCAAGAGAGTTCTTGATCGAATTGGCAAGCCCCGAAGATCCTGTGTCGATGATTCCAAGACGCGAAATCACATCCGTGGCGGTCGCTGCAAGCGAAACCACTGAGGATACGTTGACCTGTCCATACGCCGAAGACGGGAGGATACTCTGACCAAGGATCTGTAGAATTTCATTCGTCGAGAGGGACGGTACGCTTTCAAAGCGTGGGGAGAGATTGTCCAACGTAGAGTCCTGAAGGACCAGATAGATATCAACCTTGTTTCCGTTACTGTCGAAATCACGAATTCTCGCACGAAGGTTGATGACGGGATTGATCTGTCTGGTGAATGCGTCTGTACGGAATCTGAAGGATCCTTCTGTGACATAGAAGTTCTTCTGGAAATAATAGATTTCACCTGTTCGGAATCCGATATCGCCATCCACAGTAAGTTGTTGGGTTCTATGATTAAACGAGAACGAAGCCTGCTGCCCCTCATCGATCGTAACGGAGATGATCGGGGAGTCTTCCGTCGGGAAATAGAAATTGACGTTCTTTCCAGTGGTGACCTGCATGTCCGTTGAGGCAGTACCCCCCTGGGTATACCAAGGAGGCAGTCCAGAAACTCCAAAACTAACCGTTGTATCACTAGCCGTTATCGGACCGGACAGCCAGCACTCGACTCCTTCACCATAGATCGTCACGTCGCCGGAGACATAACCCTTGATATCGATATCGGCACCCAATATCGGAACCCAGACGAATACAGGGTCATTCGGCAGATGGGTGTCCAGCTGATAATAGTCGAGCATCCAACCATCCAAATTGCAACTGGCTCGCCCCATTGCCTCGACGATCTTACCGGTACGAAGATTGGTACAAGTCAATACGCTCCAACTATTGCTGGCATAGCCCTCTTCAATCGTCACGACTGGGTTCTTCATTGACAGGATATCGTCAGGAAGCCAGAAAGTCGTCGCGTCGATCCTATCGGCCCAGACCATTCCATAGAAATCTGGAGAAAGGGGATCTCCCTCGATCCGGACATTCCCATGGATATCACCTTCGAGGAACCAGACTATAGGTTTCGTGAAGGTGATGTTTATCAGGGGCAACGGGAAGAAGATATCCGCGACCTCCACTGAGACGGCACGGGGTGTCACCGTACCGGTGGCATGGAAGCCCAGGAGGAACGAAGGATCTATCAGCACATCCACGGCACCGTCGGTAAGGCGATATGTTCCGGTGATGTTTTCAGGCCCCTCCGCTGGCCCTCCGTTGATTGTCGCGAAGTCCCCCCGCAACGACAGTCGGTAGGTGGCGTCCGGAATATAGTACTCGGACCCAAGGACCACATTCTGAATCCCCAGGACGAGGTCAAGATCCGTCGTAGATTCAGCCGGATTCACGAAAGAGTCAGCCAACTTCTGGAACGCAGGTATCGAAGATGGAATACCGAAGACACCACCGGACAACGGCAGTTTCGTATCGATGGAGAATGCACCTCCATACTCCCGAGGTTTGTCCTTGTTGTTGACGACAAAGGAGGTCTCGATCGACAGGGAGGTATCACCAGTCATGCAATCGACATCAACGGCGCCATTCCTCAGGACCAGGTTCCCGTTGACGAAGGTAATGTCCTTCAAGGAGAGTACATCTTCATCGACATGGAACGAACTTTGCAGATGTGTAGGATTGTCTACGAAATTCTGACTGACGAGGCTCGCGAAGCCATCCACATCAATGGCCCGCTTCAAATCGGAAGAGCCGACGGCGGAGAAATTCAACGACATATCCCCCAGCGGGACATAGAAACGGCCGATCTGCAACGCCGTGACATCCATCAGTCCCTTGATCGCATCCGTATCCTGATCATCGGCATAGAGGGAAATGGACACACTCTCTGAAGGCTCCCCCACCAGATACAGCAGGCCTTCAAAACCTTCAAGGTCGCAGGAAATCAAACGTCGCAAGGAGGCGCTCGCTATTTCGACAGAACCTTGGAGAGGTTCGCCTTTTCCTGTATCCCAGACGAAACCGCTTAGTTCAACGCCTCTGTCCGTGGCTCCAAGATCAAAGCCCACAGATCCGACTCCTTCAGTCGCAGGAAGATTCTCAAGGAGAAAATCTGAGATATTGAACGTCCAATCGTAGGTATCCATCGGTACATCCAGCGAGAAGACACCGGAAAGTTCCAGCGGCCAGTCTTCAGGCAATCGGTTCGAGAAATGGGGCAGGTCGAAACTGTCGGCGGCAAGGTCCACTTTGCCATGGCCATCGGAGTTCAGCGCCGCGGACATCGACAGCCCGTTGGTGGAGAACCGCAATGCCAATGTATTGAAATCGACCGTCAACGAAAGCGGATAGGTCATGTCCCATGCGGTGAGTACCGCTTCGCTGTTGACGATGCTTCCGCTCTGCCAGTTCATCCGCCCCGACACGGCGAGACTTGGAGCGAATTCAGAATCCATCGTAAAGGAGTAACTGTCGGGTGGGAGCAATGTAAAGTCCATCCGCAACATCTGACGTCCGTCTTCCACCGTCGTGAAGACAAGTTCGCCTTCCGGGAGGAAATTGTCCAGGACCAATCCTCCGTTGTATTGAAGTCGATACCCTTCCGTGGTAGCGGTGAAAGTCTCTACGTCGAGATGATCGGAAGACAATGATCCGACGAACGTCGTGGCTCCATTGAAAAAACGGTTGCCGATCTTCAGGTCGATGATTCCGAGCTCAAACGAACCACGTCCGTCCCAACCAAGTATGTCACCGTTTCCAGGGGTGGCTTCCAGCAGGATGTTGCCGACGATCCTCGTCGTGTCATCCATATAGGCTTCCATGACCGGCGCATAGCTGCCGATAAGGGGCCTGAACGCCGCGGGCGCGAACTCTTCAAGTCGGAGTCGCGCGTCAAGCCGTCCGGTACCGGAAAAATCGTACGAGGCGTTGACATTGATTCCCGCCTCTGGATTCGTGATATCAAGGAGCATCTCGTCACGCTGTCTGGAATTGAACCATGTGTAGGAGATGGCTGTATCGCCGGGAACGGAATTTACCCGCAATGATTCAAGATCTGCGAATACATTGTAGTCTTTCTGGTCTACGTCATAGTCGAAACTCGCTGTCAACGTACCAGAAACATCGGATGGAACCGCCCAGACAAGATCAGCGGCGATTTCAGAATACAATTCCGCCATGATGTTTTTTGTCTTGTTCATCAAGGATACGTTGATCTGTGTCGCGGAACTGGTGATCGAACGTAACGGCAGTTCCATGGAACCAGGGAGAAAGAGCTGGATCTTCGAGGGGTCGGGAACGACCAATGAATTCCATTGCAGGCTACCGGACATCAACTCTTGGGGCCTGTCCAGTTCGAAATGGCCTTTGAGCCCGTCCAAGGCAAAGAGTTCCTGTTCCTCCATCCGAACCGTAACAACCCTTGAATCTGAAGTATACGCCGATATGTCGAATTTATCGAAAGCATCACCGGCGACATCGATACGCCACGATGGAGAGGTAATGTAAAGCCTTTGTCCTTGTATATCCGTAGCAGCATCAATACCGGGGGTAATGAAAGAAACCGTCCAGGCTATCCCTTCCCCCAAAGCGATCGTTCCGCTGGCGGAGGGTAAATTGATGATGGAGGACCCATATGTGGCGACTATGCTTCCGAACGTATACTGCAACCGTGCAGTTCGAAGCGTATCCATCCGTAGATCAGGAACATCCGCCCACCCTTGCAGATTTGCAATGGAAGCTTTGACCGGAGCTTCTTCCTGGTTGGCTCCATTTCCGAGACTGCCGTCAGCAAGAGAGACAGAGAGCCGATAGCCAGATGCGGTGTTTCTCCGAAGTCCCATGGCAAGGTTGTCGAATTCCATGCCGAACATGTTTCCATCTGAGCCGAAGCTCCCGGTTATGGTATCGACCCGCAGGGCTGATGTGCCCAAGGATAGTCCGGCGCCAAGTTCAAGGCCACCCTCGATGCCTGTAGCGTTGATCCGGTTTCCACCGACAGAGAAAGAGGCTTTTCCATCATGCAGGTTTATGGAAAACGTGGTCCTGGCCAACCAAGCGCCCAACCGGCTCTCCCCTTTTGGCGAGGTATCTTCGGAACTTGCCGGGACTGCCCCTTCTTCTTGTGAAAACTGGTTCTGCAAAGCAGTCAAAGTCTCTGGATCAAGAACCAACGAAAGTCCTGCGATGTCGACGGTCAGGTGATCATGACCCATCAAAAATGATCGCAGAAGCTGTTGAACAGGTAGGGAAAGTGTAATTTTGTCGGCTTCCAACGCTTTATGCCAACGGCCCGCGTCGTCTCGCACAGAGAAAGCGACGTCGTTCAGTCTGATCGCCCGCCAGATCTCACGGTCCAAGGATGAAAACTCGATACGGATGTCGGAATCGCCGTCTCCGGTGTATTCGGAAATGAGGTCCGCCGCAAGGATGGTTCCAGGGTCCTGTAGTCCAAGAAAAAACATCCCGGCCCATACGAGAGCTATGGATAGCGCCAACAATACGCAAGAGAGGATGATCGTCGTGGGCGTCGTATGGTATTTCATCAGGCCAGCAGATTCCTTATCACGGCATAGCGGCGGCGCTTGCTCACGGATGCGAGGTATGGCCCGCTACGGCATACATAGTATCAGTATACTGATATTATCGTGACTTTGACAGTATTTTATCTGTAGAATCTTAATATAGTTTCCATTGTCCAGCGCCGGTATTCTGTGTATCATATACAGGAGAGATTTGGAGGCAAATTGCATATCATGGATACCGTCTTACATAATTTTATCGTCTTCGAAGGTCTGGATGGGGCAGGAACGACCACCCAGATGAAGCTTTTGGCGGAGACTTGCGATAGACAGGAACGGAATTGTCACGCGACATTTGAGCCGACTTCCAACGCCATCGGTCGTTTGGTCCGCAGTGTCTTGCAAAAACAGGTTGTCACTACCCCACTTGCGCTGGCCATGCTGTACGCGGCCGACAGAGAGGACCATCTGAACAATCCGGTCACCGGAATCGTCGGTAAACTTGAGGCTGGACAGCTGGTGATCAGCGATCGCTACATATACTCTTCCCTTGCCTATCAGTCGGTCGAGTGCGGATTCGAACGGATCGAACAGCTCAACCAGTACCCCGCCCCGCAGTACATTTTCTATATCGACACTCCGGTGCATGTATGCATGGAACGTATCGAAAGCCGCGGCAACGACAAGGAGCTCTTTGAACGGAGGGATTTCCTTCTGAAGGTCCGCTCGAATTATGAGCGTATCTTCAGCGCTCTTCCCGAAGGCGTTCGGTTCATCAGGCTCGATGGAACCGCCACCAGAGAAGACATCGCCGGACAAGTGTTCGAAGTCCTGAGAAAAGAAGGCCTCTTGAGTTAGGGGTCACTTCAGGCTCACTTGGTGGTTACTCTAGGCTCACTTGGTGGTCACTCTAGGCTCACTTGGTGGTCACTCTAGGCTCACTTGGTGGT
>CAYOWS010000001.1:278451-287836 GCA_964407735.1 uncultured Sphaerochaeta sp.
CACTTGGTGGTCACTCTAGGCTCACTTGGTGGTCACTCTAGGCTCACTTGGTGGTCACCTATCAGCCGACCGCATATAAAAGTATCAGATATAAAAGTTGGCTGATAAGGTCTTGCCAGTTTTCCTCAGACAAAAAAAACCTATTTAAGGCTACTAATTTGCAGATCCTGAATCGCCAGCCGGATTTTTCGTATATAGGGGGTATGAATATACCAAACAACCCAACATGGAACAGAGACTATCCCTATGAGGATCTCAAAGAGTACACAAGTTATCAAGTGACAGTTAAGGTCGATGATATTCGCTTTAGCATTTTTCCTAACTATCGTGATGCGTATTACTATTGGAAAAAATTGCGACACAATTTGCACAGATATGGCTGTGAGCTTGTTGAATATATGACGATGAGAACTCATCTACATTTTCTCGCCTTGACTAAACAAGGGTTGGATCCATTGGCAAAAGCGATACGAGCCACTAATGTATCCTATTCTATGCGGCTACGTTACTATGCAAAGCACCCAAGACCGTACAAAGACAGGGATGCTTATAGTTTAGTCGATCATCTCAGACAATTTCCACAATCCGTAATTTTTCGGAAGAACAACTGTTATATCCCCATCGAAGGATTTTGCCAATTGCTGACAGAGATGAGGTATATCAAACGCAACCCAGAAAGGGCTAATTCGAAAAATGGAGACAGTTTCATCTCAAGCCGTCGTGAATACAAAAATAATTATTTTGAAGTTACAGATATATATGCCGCAGTACAAATTGCGGAATTGTTTTCAATGTCTCCACAAAGTCTACATACATGTCTCATGGTTGATGATGATGTCTGGATAGAACACCGAAACAAATTGATTCCAGCTGACATTTCAAGAGAACAAGAACTATTCAAGATACCGAATGCGAAATTTCCGCTTCACACGTTCCGGCTACCCGAGTGACCACTAAGTGAGCCTGAAGTGACCACTGAGTGAGCCTGAAGTGACCACTAAGTGAGCCTATCTAAAGAAAGTGGCGTCGCCGTATGAGAAGAAGCGGTACTGTTCTTCGACTGCGTGCCTGTAGGCGGCGAGGACGTGGTCCTTTCCGGCGAAAGCGGAGACGAGCACGAGCAGCGTCGATTCCGGAGTGTGGAAGTTGGTGAGCAGCTGGTCCACGACATGGAATTCGTAGCCGGGCAGGATGAAGAGGTTGGTCCTCTCCTGCCCTGGACGGAGTCGTCCGGCGGTCGGGTCCCAGGCCGATTCGAGAGTGCGGACGCTGGTGGTGCCGGTCGCGACGACCTTACGGCCCTCGGCTTTCGCTTTGTTGATCGCGTCGGCGGTAGCCTGGCTCACCTCGTAGCGCTCGAAGTGCATGTGATGATCTTCCAGACTGTCGGTACGCACCGGAAGGAACGTGCCGGGCCCCACATGGAGAGTCACCTCCACGACCTCGATCCCCATCGCCCTGATGCGGGAGAGAATCTCGTCTGTGAAATGAAGCCCCGCGGTCGGAGCGGCGACGGACCCCTCTGTCTTTGCATAGACCGTCTGGTAGCGAGACTCGTCGCTGAAATTGTCGTCGCGCTTGATGTACGGAGGGAGAGGCACATGGCCGCAGACATGGAAGAACGACTCATCGACCGGCTGATCGAACCGGACGGTGCGGGTGCCATCATCATTTGCGGAAATGATCTCGGCTTCGTGGAGGGAATTGCCATCGGCGTCTTTGAACAAGAACTTCTTGCCGGGCTTCTGTTTCTTGCTCTTGGTGACCATCGCCTGCCAGGTGTGGTCAAGATTCTCCTCAAGGAAGAGGAATTCAACCCGGCCTCCCGACTCGCTCTCGCCGTAGACACGGGCCTTGCGGACGCGGCTGTTGTTCACGACAAGCAGTGAACCGGGTTCCAGAAACGACGGAAAATCGGACATGGAAGAGTCGGTCCAGTCCCCTGTGCGACGGTCAATGACCAGCAGACGGCTCGTACCACGACGGTCGGCCGGAGTCTGGGCGATCAGTTCCTCTGGAAGATCAAAAGAGAAGTCCTTGGTTTTCATCTACATTCCTCTGGCACGGCAGCCCCAGCAGTTCATAAGCCTTCATGGTGACCATGCGGCCACGGGGCGTCCGTTTCAGGTATCCTTTCTGAATCAGATATGGCTCATAGAAATCCTCAAGCGATTCAATGGCCTCACCGACCGAGATCGAAAGAGTCTCGGCGCCGACGGGACCACCGCCGTAGAACTCTATGATAGTGCGCAGGATATTGCGGTCCTGCTCTTCAAGACCGTTCAGGTCGATGCCAAGACGGTCGATGCTGTGATGTACTATTTCGGGGGTGATGACACCATCGCCAAGGACATCCGCGAAATCGCGCAGACGGCGCAGGAGACGGTTGGCGATACGGGGTGTACCACGGGCGCATTTGGCCAGCAAGGTGACGGCATCGGGTTCGATATCAGTATTGATGATCTGCGCCGAACGGGTGATGATGCTTGAAAGCTCCTGCTCGTTGTAGAACTCGATGTGACAGGTGATTCCGAAACGGCTGTGCAACGGAGAAGATACCTGTCCAGCCTTGGTAGTGGCTCCGACCAGCGTGAAACGAGGAAGGGGGATGCGCATCGTCCGGGCGGCCGGCCCCTGGCCGATCACCCAGTCGATCTCGAAGTCCTCCATGGCGATATAGAGCATCTCTTCCAGGGCAGGCTTCAGGCGGTGGATCTCGTCGATGAAAAAGACGCTGCCTTCGGTGACATTGGTCAGAATACCGGCGAGATCCTTCGGCTTGTCCAAAGCGGGGGCACTGGTCATGCGGATCTCGGCACCCATCTCGTTAGCGATGATGGAGGCCAAAGTGGTCTTGCCCAGGCCAGGAGGACCGATTAGGAATACATGGTCCAACGCTTCCTGCCGCTCGCGGGCGGCCTTGATGAAGATCGACAGGTTGTCCTTGATCCTGGGCTGCCCCTGGAAATCGCAGAGCATCTTTGGACGAAGCATGTTCTCCTGCGCATCGGCCTCCATCTGAAACGAGGTCGACATGGGGGAGTTCTGCTGTAGTTCATCGAGATCCTTCAGGGAAGTCTCGAAATCATCAAATTCTTCGTCGGCCATCTATCACCCCAATGCGATGATCGCATAGCGGAACAACGTCTCTTCCGCTTCGTGCTGCCCCATCGGTTCGAGCAACAGGGCGTGCTCCTCGACAAGCTTGTTCAACGTCTCGGAGACCTTCTTCTTGTCATAACCCATCTCGGCCAACGCTGTGGCGAGCTCGGCCCACCGTTTGTCGACGTCACTCTTCTTACGGACCGGTGCGCCGGGTTCGGAAACATCATCATCAAGGACAAGGACATTGCGAAGTGCGAGGATCAACTTCTGACCGGTCTTGTTCCCGACGCCGGGGATACGTGAAAGGGTCTTCACGTCGCCCTCGTCCAGAGCTTTGATCAGATTGCTGACGCTGACACCGCTGAGGATCTTCATGGCCTGCTTGGGGCCGACGCCGGGGACCGTCTGCAACTGGGTGAACACGATACGTTCCTGCTCGTCGGAAAAACCGAAGAGGGTCATCGAGTCCTCACGGTGCTGCAACCAAGTGAGCATCCGGAGGTTCTTGCGTTGATCCCCCTGCCGCTGGGACAGGTTGCTCGCCGTCTGTGACGAAATAATGAGAGAGTACTCCACATGACCGCATCGGAGCACCAGCTCCTGCGCCGATACATAGACTATGTCACCGATAACAGCATTGATCATCACAACCTCCGTTGTAGTTCATCATCGAATGATCCGGGATTCCGTAGCGCTAAAGGTAGCGAGGCAGATCGCCGCCGCCAAAGCGTCCGCCGCATGGTCCGGCCGGGGAATCGACTCCAGGCCGAGCATGAGACGCATCATCTCCTGCACCTGGTTCTTCTCCGCATTACCGTAGCCTGTGACCGTCGTCTTGATCTGCGGCGGCGAAAACAGACGGACGGACAGCCCCTGGGACAGCAGCTGGTGCGTGATCGCCCCGATCACCTTGGCGACCGTGATCGCGCTGCTGACGTTCTTGGCGAAGAAGATGTCCTCCATCCCCACCCGCTCGACTCCGAACTTCGTGGCGATTTCGCCGAGTTGGGAAGCGATCGTGTGTATTCTGTCAGCTTGCTCTGAATCCGTAGTGGTCTTGACCACACCAAAAGAAACAGGCCGGTAACGTTGGCCGAACACATCGACCACGCCCCAGCCTGTCTGAGCAAACCCTGGATCTATTCCCAGGATACGCATGCAGTTATTCTTCGTCCTCGTAATCGTCCGGCAGATCGAGGTTGGTGGAAACCTGCTGGACGTCGTCCAGTTCCTCAAGTTTGTCGACGATCCTCAGGACCTTGCGGGCCTTTTCTGTATCAAGCTGAACGGTAGTGTCGGCGATCTTTTCGACCTCTGCGCTATCCTGCTCGAACCCCGCGGCCTGAAGAGCTTCAAGAACCGGGGCGAAATCGGCGGCGCTGGTGGTGACCTCGATAATTCCGTCTTCGTTACTGACATCCTCAGCGCCATTTTCCAAAGCCGCTTCGAATATCTCGTCCTCAGAGTACTTGGAAGCATCGTAGGTGATGATTCCTTTGGTCTGGAACATGTAGGAGACGCAACCGGTCGCGCCAAGGGAACCGCCGAGCTTGGTCAGCGTGCTACGCACGTCGGCCGCCGTACGGTTCTTGTTGTCGGTCAGGGTGTCGATGATGATCGCGACCCCGCCAGGGGCATATCCTTCATACGTCAATTCGTAGTAAGTAGAAGCCCCCAGTTCACCGGAGCCTTTCTTGATGGCGCGGTCGATGTTATCCTTGGGCATGTTCTCGGCGCGAGCCTTGAGGATCGCGGTACGAAGACGGGCGTTGCTGTCGGGGTCGGCTCCACCCATCTTGGTAGCGACCGAAATTTCCTTGATCAGCTTTGTGAACTTCTGGCCGCGCTTCGCATCAGCGGCACCCTTCTTGTGTTTGATTGTTGCCCATTTACTATGGCCGGACATATTGAACCTCTTTATAGAAATAGATTGCGATTGATTTGGTGTATGAATCCTTGTAACGTTATCATAGGGGAAAAAACGGTGTCAAGGGGCTAGGAGGACAATACAGCCCGATCTGGGCATTTTGCCCCCTCATACCGTCAACTTCCGTCCACACCGTCGGCCTCGAGCGCCAATTGAAGCACGATATCATCCATCAGCATCCAACCCTTTTCTGTACAAGAAAATGACTTCGAAGTATCGGAATATAGCCCGGAGTCAACGACAGAACGGAAGCGGGGTGTTGTCAATCGCTCGAAGCCAAACCCGAACCGATCCAGGAAAACTGACTTGTCGATACCCTCTTTCACACGCAGGGCGACGAGCAGATATTCTTCCACCTCTTGAGCCCGGGACAAATCCTCCCGAAGATAATCCGAAAAAGGAGCCCCAAGGCAATAGGAGTCAATATCCGGCGGACATTCCCACCGGACGACGCCCTCCGGGGAGAATGCGGTTCCAGCGGCGGCGGGGCCGAGGCCGATGTATTGGGAAAGAGCCCAGTACCTGCTGTTGTGGAGGCTTTGTGCGTCGGGCCTGGCGAAATTAGAGACCTCATAATGTTCATATCCCAAGGACGCCAGTTTCTCCCAGCAACCCGCCAACAGACGCGATTGCCAGTCGTCGTCCTCCGACCGAAGCCTGGTGTAGAGGGGAGTTCCCTCTTCCAAGGTCAGGCAATACAGGGAAATATGTTCGGGGGACGCCAATCGTGACAAGGCATCTATGTCCGAGAGCGCCGATTCCAAAGTCTGGCCGGGGATGCAGGTCATCAGGTCGAAGCTCAACCTTGTTCCGTAAAGCTCATGAAGCCGGAGGGCCTTTTCGACTCCGCCATGGACCTGTTCCAACGAGGCGTTCCTTCCAAGTGTCTTCAAAGTAGCGGGGGACAGGCTCTGCACCCCCATACTCAAACGGTCGACATGTCGCTCGAACAGTGGGAAATGGGCATCCGAAAGAGATTCGGGGTTCATTTCCACAGTGCATTCCTTGGAACGGCCGAACCGGTCGGCGGCCTCAAGCATCCGAAAAAGAGCATCGACCGGCAGACATCCGGGGTTGCCTCCGCCGAAGAAGACCGTCTCATACGGGCGGCCAAGCCGTTCAGTGCAGGCGGAGATCTCCTCGACGATCCGATCGACATAGCGCGGCAGAAAAGCACCCCCCTTCCAGCAGGCTGACGGGAGAGAATAGAAGGCGCAGTAGTCACATTTTGACGTACAGAAAGGAACATGGACATACAGGGATACGGGACAGGAAGGATCGAACAGTCCGTCAGGAACCGATACGGCGGCGGGCATCAGTCTTTGGTGAGGACCTTCATCCTGTTCAACGGCCAGAACCGGGCGATGACACGACCGTTGATATCGTCGGTATCGACAGGTCCGAAATAACGGCCATCATACGAGTTGTCCCGATTGTCACCCAGCGGCAACACATGGTGCGCAGGAATATAGATACCCTGTTCATACCGCCCCGCGCTGCTTCTTGAGGCAAAATCAGAAGGATCGAGCAAGCGGGAGGTCCGGTACAGACTGGCATAGCCCTGGTATTCGTCAGGAATCGCGGAGAACTTGCCGCTGACGGTGTTGTAGGAATTCATCAGATGCTGGGGCACAGCCGTAAGGCCTTTGTCCTGGTATGCGACCAATGCGGCCCAGGCTTTGAGCCCGTCGTAGTCTTCGGCTGAGATGGGCCGGTTCGGGCCCATGGAAAGCCCGTTTTCAGAGCGGAATACACTTTCGGGGATGAATCCGGCGGTTCCCGCAGGGTTGATCACTACATTTCCATCGGCGAAATTGACGATATCCCCCGGCATGCCCACCGCACGCTTGACGTAGAGACGCTCGCGGGGATTGCCTGCGTCATCGACATCGATATTCACCAGCGAGAACGTCCCCATATAGAGTATCTGGGCGAGGATATCGTATACAGGCCCTTTGGAATCGTAATTCGGGTTATAGAAAGTGATGATCTGGTCGCGCTGCGGCTGTCGGTGCCCGGTGAAGAGCTTCTTCCCGCCGGGATAGAGTTCAATTCCGTAGGAGGTCTTGTTGACGAATACGCGGTCGCCGGTCATCAGGGTCTTCTCCATCGAGGGGGAAGGAATGACGAAGAGCTGGAACAGGTATTGGTTGATCAGCAGGACGGCGAACACGGCGAAGATGATCGCGTCCACCCACCCTCTCACCTCGCCCCAGAAGGTCCTGGGTTTGCGGGCGGCCAGTTCGGCGGCCTTCTTCGCTTTACGAAGGGTCAGATAGCGTTCGGCATGCCGCTCTATCGTTGTAAAGAATTCGTCCATGTTTTGGAAAGTACCACAATCGGAGCGAGTTGACAAGTTGTTGCCGGGAGAGTACCTTTTATCACATGAAAAAACCAGTCCAACTACCGACAGTCGAACCAGTGAAACTTCCGACTATCCTGGGCATGCGTCCAGGTCTCTATATCCTTGTTCTCGGCATCCTCCTGGTCGCCTTGGTGTTGTTCCTGGTAGGGTTCCTCCCCGGAATACTCAACGGTGGCAAGAAAGTCACGTTCACCAGTCCGGTGACTTCCGTCGCCGTCTCCATCGACGGCGTCTACAAGGGAGGCACCCCTTTTGAGATCTTCGTTGAAAGCGGGGAGCATGAAATCGAGTTCTCGAAGGATGGGATCGTCCTACAGACGAAGGACGTGAAGATCGGGCATCCGACGTTCTTCACCTGGCTGTTCCCCCGCAAACAGACGATCGCCAACGATTCGTTGAACATCACCGGGCAGGGTATCGGCCAGTTGACAAGGAAATTCCTCAACGATCTGGCGGGTTGGTCGGCGGTGACCGACTACGACGAAAGATACCATTTCCCCCCGTTGTATACCAACTGGGCGACGGACATGGTGGCGCTGACGCCGGAACTGACGGACACGGCGGTTCTGCGGCAAGAGATCACGCAAGCATGGACGCTCGCCTGCGCTCATATCACCAGCAAGACTTTGCTTGACGACGCGCTGGCCGCGAAAGATATCCTTGCCACGGCTGGTTTGCTCGGTGACACTACTGTCGCGGAGAGATTGCTCACCGCTTCGGCGCAGCTGTTCAGCGACCAGGGTGGTGCCAGCGGGACGGTCGGCCTCACAGGGAATACTGGTTCCGTCGCAAGCAGAGCGACTTCATTGCGGGTGCAGGGGCTGTCGATAGACGGATTCTCCTACGCTCCTAATGACTTCGTCATGGGCGACACCGTACCGAATATCTGGCCAGCGATGACCAGTGCTGGAGTCGACGTATCGACAGGGACGTTCTCCATCGCTGCGACGGAGGTCACCGAATACCAGTGGGCGCTGTTCATTGAGCAGAACCCGTACTGGAGCAAGACGAACCTGGCCCAGTTGATGGCGGACGGTATGGTCGATGAGTATTATCTCGCGGGGATATTCCCGTCCACGGCGATACAGTCCCTGAGGCCGATCAGGAATATCAGCTACCATGCGGCGCAAGCGTTCTGTGAATGGCTCAGCGGCTTGAGCGGCAGGAACGTCCATCTGCCGACTGAGGAACAGTGGACCCTTGCCGCGCTCAGCGCACGGAACAAGGGATACACAAGGGCGCTTCTCGCCGTGGATACAGATACAAGTTCACCGTCCGCGATGCTGGGGGGAGTCTGGGAGTTCACAGGTACACGGTTCATTCCTTTGGCCCGGATCAGTGGGGCGTATGGGGAGATACAGCGGATCGCCGAGGAGTTCAACCTCTCCACCGACATGGTCGTCAAGGGAGGTTCCTACATCAACAGTGATATAGGCGTAGACACTGTGGGAGCGGCGGACAAGTTGGCATGCGGGGAATATACCGGCATGCGGATCGCCTGGGAGTAAGAATGGCAAAGTTTACAAAGAACGATATAAAGGTCCTTCAGGTCAACAAGAAGGCCTATTTCAACTATGAAGTCGTGGAAGATCTCGAATGTGGAATCTCTCTCGTGGGGACTGAAGTGAAGTCGCTCCGAGAGGGGCGTTTCAGCTTCGTCGACAGTTATGTGAAGATCGTGCCAAACGGGTTGGTACTGGTTGGATTCACCATCCAGCCATATACCCATGCAAGCATCTTCAATCACAAAAGCGACCAGGACAGGAGGCTCCTCGCACACAAGCAGGAGATCAAGCGTCTCAAGAGGAAGGTCGATGAAAAAGGTTTCACCCTTGTCCCGACGAAGGTCTACCTGAAAGGCAATCTGGTCAAGGTGCAAGTCTCGCTCTGCCGAGGCAAGCAGCTGCACGACAAGAGGGACGCGATCAAGGAACGCGACATGAACCGCGACGCCCGAAGGGAACTGAAGCAACTGAACTATTAGGGGT
>CAYOWS010000001.1:287936-402598 GCA_964407735.1 uncultured Sphaerochaeta sp.
GCTCTAGGGGTGCTCTAGGGGTGCTCTAGGGGTGCTCTAGGGGTGCTCTAGGGGTGCTCTAGGGGTACCCCGGGGGTACGATAGGGGTACACAATGCAAGCCGGTGAGAGCGCTGTCAGCATACCGGCGAGGTACAGGAGCGGACATGGAAGGAACGACGGACAGGATACGGATACTCCATACATCGGACTGGCACCTTGGCCGTCAGCTGTATGGACGTCGAAGAACCGGTGAGTTCGAAGACTTCCTGAATTGGCTGCTGACCACAATCGAACAAGAACGGGTAGATGCGCTGCTCGTCAGCGGGGATGTATTCGACACCACCACGCCGGGAAGTACCGCGCAACGGATCTATTATGATTTTCTTGGCGGCCTGTCCCATACCTGCTGCCGGAACGTGGTCATCATCTCCGGCAACCATGACAGCCCTACCCTGCTCGGGGCGTCATCCACCCTGCTCAGACACTTCAATATCCATGTAGTGACCGAAGCCGCCGCCGAGAAAGAGATTCTGCTGCTGTCTGACAAGGACGGCACGCCGGTACTCGGTGTGATCGCCGTCCCGTTCCTCCATGACCGGGACATCAGGCTCTCGACGGTGGATGAAAGCCTGCAAGACAAGGAACATGCCTATCAAACCGCCATCGCAAAACATTTCGCTGACGCTGAACACGTTTTGATCCAGACAGAAAGCAAGAGAATTCCGGTCGTCTGCATGGCACATCTGTTCACCGCCGGGGCGACCACGGTAGAGGGCGATGGAGTCAGGGATCTCTCGGTAGGCTCACTGAGCCATGTGACCCCGTCGATATTTCCCGCCATAGCCGACTACACGGCGCTGGGACATCTCCATGTGCCTCAGAAAGTTGGAGGACAGGATACGATCAGGTATTGCGGCTCCCCCATCCCCATGGGTTTCGGCGAGGCGAACCAAAGAAAACAGGTCTGCGTCGTCGATCTGGCTGTCGACGAACCGCCGGTCGTACGGGAAATGCAGGTACCATCGTTCCGCAAGCTGGTCCAGCTCAAGGGTGACCTCCTGCAAATCCAGGAGGGACTGGATCGACTCCGTTCCCCCTCCCCAACCGATGAAACCAGACCGATCTGGGTCGAAGTCCACTATGATGGCGAGGAGATCATCGAGGACCTGCAACAGCGGATCAATGAAATGACAAGTTCCCTGACCTGTCCAGTGGAGATATTGGCGATACGGAACATCAGGAAGGCCCAGGCAATCTTGCGTCGGCAAGAGGAGACTCAGACGTTGGAGAACCTGACCCCGAAAGAGGTTTTCAACAGATGCATGGAGCAGAACGGAGTCCCGCAAGCGCAACAAAAGGAGCTGGCGACGGCGTTCGACGAGATCTATCATTCGGTCCTGACCGTAGAGAACGAGGAGTAGCGGAGATGCGGATACTCAGCCTCAGATTCAAGAACCTCAACTCTCTCGAAGGAACCTGGAGCATCGATTTCACTTCGGCTCAGTTCCAGCAGAACGGGCTGTTCGTCATTACCGGCCCTACGGGAAGCGGAAAGACGACGATCCTCGATGCGATCGCGTTGGCGATGTACGGTCGCACACCACGATTGCAACGGGTCAACAAGAACACCAACGACATCATGACGCAAGGTTGTGGCGAATGTTTCAGTGAAGTGACGTTCTCAACCGTAACGGGAACCTATCGCAGCATGTTCAGCCAGCGACGTGCAAGAGGTTCCGCCACAGGCATGTTGCAGGACCAGAAACGAGAGATAGCCGATGCGACTACGGGAAAGCTACTCGCCGCGACGCTCAAAGAGGCAGAGACCGTCATTGAACAAGTCACTGGCATGACTTTCGACCAGTTCACCAGGTCGGTAATGCTCGCGCAAGGGCAGTTCGCCGCATTTCTACAGGCTGGCAGCGACCAACGGGCGCCGATCCTTGAACAGATCACGGGCACAGGGATTTATTCCGATATCTCCATAGCGGTCCAGCAGCGTCACAGGGACGAGAAAGAGAAACTGTCAGCGTTGCAGGCCGAGGTTGATAGCCTTCAACTGCTTACTCCGGCTGAGATCGAGGAAACAACGAAAAATATCGATGCACTGAATCAGCGGAGCACAGAGCTCGACCAGTGCATACGGCTGACGGAACAGGCCCTGCGCTGGTACGCGGACAAGCGGGATATGGCACACCGGGAGCAGGAACTACAGGAAGCGAACAGGGTACTCACGGAAGAGGATACTGAATTCACCGAAAACAAGGCTGTCCTCGCCCACTATGAGAAGGCTCGCCCCTTGATCGCGAGTTGGAAAGAACTGCAACTCCTTGAAGAAAGCCGAGAGGCGAATGAAAAAGAGAAAGCGGAGCTGGAAGCGGCCCTGAGTACGCAGGTGAACCTGGTTGAACGGGAGCAAAAGGCGTCCGGCGAAGCGACCGCAGCCTACAACGAGGTACAATCACAGTCGAACGACCTGGCGATCATCATCAAACGTGTCAGCGCGATGGATACAAGCATTTCCCAGGCGCGCAAGGATTTCAGTTCACGGGAATCAGCGGTTGAATCGTATCAGGCAGAGATGACTACCGCGCAAATGGCCTTGGAGGATCTCAAAGACCGGATACAGGCTGTCAAACAGGAACTTCAGGAGGCTGAGGCGTATCTGAAAAAGAATGAAAGACATGCACGGCTTTCGACCGCATTGGGACAGCTGCTCGATAGACTTGAATCGATCGAGGTCGACTCCGAACGGCTTGCGGAACTGGAGGAAAACAGGGCGTTGCAGGAAAAAGAGGTCGCGGTCCATACACAGGAACTTGCCGGACTGGACACGTCTTTGGAGAACATCACCGATGCCTTCACAGCGAAAAAGAGGGAATGTGACGGCCTTCAGGAAAGGCTTCAGGAACTGAGACAGCGGGGTAACGGGCGAACGATTCAGGAGAAAATCCAAAAGCTGTCCGAAGCCATCAGCCTTGCGAAAGAGGAGCTGGACGACGCAAACCGCTACAAGAGCCTCATTGAAAAACAGGATACGTCCCAAATTGAACAGCGGCAACTGGAATGCGACCTTGGCAACAATAGGGATACCATTGAAATTCAACGGCGGTTGCTCCATGCTCTCGATGACAAAATCGCCCTGGCGATCCAGAATCAGGATCTCGCCCGATATCGCGACAAACTGGAACAGGGCCTCCCCTGCCCACTCTGCGGTTCGATCGAGCATCCCTATGCTGAAGCGGGAAAAGCCCTTGCAGCCGCTCACCCGGATACCGCGGGGAACATCGAGGACGCGAATCGCCAGCGGGAAGAGGCAAAAAGCCGCCTGGAGGAACTGGTTGGTGAGAAAGGTCGGTTGGAAGCACGTTTGCAGGCTATCCAAAGTGAGATCGCTTCCCGACAGCGCGACTGCGACGAGCTGCAGGCCCGTTTCATCAAACAGTTCGTAGATGAGCCATTGCTTGCCGGGGATCCCCATGCGATCGTTACCGCATGCGAGACACGGCTTGAGGAACTGCGAACGCAAAACACGACCTTGCAGGAAAACGTCGTCCAGCAAGAGAGCCTGAATGCTGACCTGCTTGTCGAGAGAAAGGAGCTGGACGCTTTGAACGATCAGCTTTCCGACACCCGGACGGCGCATGGCAAGGGTGAGCAACTCCTTCAGCGGCATACGCAGATCCTACAACATACTGTCGAGGATATCGCCCAGATTTCCGCCTCTCAGGAAGAAACGGTACAGGCTGTCAGGAAAACCTGTGATGAACTGGGAATCGGCGTTCCAGAGACTTTCCCGTCCGACTCCGGCATCAAGACGTTGCAAGAGACCTTGCAGACGAGCTGGGATGGATACCGGGCATACGAAACCAATCGAACAGATGCGGCGAAACGGCTTGCTTCGGAAGAGGGCAAACTCGACGGGACCATTCATCTGCTGGAACAGAGCGAAGAAAGGCTCTCCGTCGCACAGAGGGAGGCTCTTGCCGCAGGCACGCTTCTCAGTTCACTGCAAACGGAACGATCGGCGGCGTTTGGAGACAAGGACTGTGACGCGGAGGAAGCGTCGATGCGACAGCGTTTCGCCGACGCACAGACCGCGATGGAACGGACGAAGGAAGATCTTCATAGAGCGACTACGACGCTCACCTCCTATGGAGACCGACTTTCGGCGCTTCGCACAAAGATGGAGGGGCAACGGACTACAGTCGAGGCGAAGGAGGATGCCTTCGCGAAGGATCTCGCCATCAATGGTTTCATCAGCCGGAAGGATTTCATGAAATCGTTGATACCCGAAGAGACCCTCAAACAATTGCAGGCTCGTGCGGACGAGCTACGGAACCAGCGGCTCAGACTTGAATCAGAACGGGAAGGCGTTGAACGACAAAAGCGGGAGCTGGAGGAACAGACACCGAAGCCCCCATATGATGATGAAGCTTCGCTTGCGGGAATCCTCGCGACACAGAGGCAGTCCTATGAGGAGACTTTGCGCCAGGTAGGTTCGCTGCAACAGAAGCTCGACGCGGATGCGGATCTACAGAAACGGCAGGATACAACATTCCAGGCGATCTCGGCGCAACGGTCACGATTGCAGACCTGGGATGCCTTATATGCACTGATCGGTTCCAGCGATGGCAAGAAATTCAGGAACTACGCCCAAGGCATCACCTTCGACATGCTGTTGGGGCAATCGAACCGCAAGCTCGCCTCCATGACCGACCGATACCTGCTGGTCAGATCGCAGCAGGATGCATTGGATATCTGTGTGATCGACAATTATCAGGCGGGGGAAATACGCTCCACAAAGAACCTCTCGGGAGGGGAAAGCTTCCTGATCAGCCTTGCGTTGGCGTTGGGGCTTTCTCAGATGGCAAGCAAGCAGGTCCGGGTCGATTCCCTGTTCCTTGATGAAGGCTTCGGTACGCTTGACGCGGAAACGCTCGATACCGCGCTCGACGCCCTTTCGACATTGCGGGACGATGGCAAATTGATAGGACTGATCAGCCATATCCCGGCTCTGAAGGAACGTATACGGACTCAGATCGAGATCGTGAAAGGGCCCGGCGGTAGGAGCGTGATCCAAGGACCGGGATGCGCCAGAACGGAATAGAATGCGACCAACGTTTTCCTGCAACATTTTGTTGCAAAATTTCAATCAAGGATATTTTATGCAACAAATTGCAAAAATATCGCCAAAAGAGGCTATCTTGTTTTGTGATAAAAACATCCATGTACAATTGAGAGGTTAACTTGTTTTAATACATACAAAACCTCTCTTTTCATCAAAAACCGTTTGATTGTTTTCTGGAAAAATGGTATGTATTGACTACCGAGAAGGATTGTTGCAGACAGCCCTCGGAATATGTTGCATTTTGAGGAATGTGATGAAGAAAGTCGCCGTCATCATGGGTAGCGATAGTGACCTGCCATTGGTTCAAGGGGCAATCGACAAACTGAAAAGTCTGGAGATACCGCACGAGGTACATGTCTACTCCGCGCACAGGACGCCCGACGCGGCAATGGGGTTCGCCCGCTCCGCTGAAGGAAACGGTTTCGGTGTGATCATCGCCGCGGCTGGCAAGGCCGCGCATCTGGCGGGGGTTCTCGCGGGCAACACGATCCTTCCGGTGATCGGAATACCGGTCAGTGCGTCCCTGGGAGGTCTTGACGCCCTCCTCGCGACCGTGCAGATGCCCTCCGGGGTGCCTGTAGCCACCGTGGCCATCGACGGTACCGCCAATGCCGCGATCCTTGCGGCGCAGATACTCGCGCTGGGAGACCAGGAGCTGGGGGATCGCCTCAAGCAGATGAAGCAGGACATGGAGCAGTCCGTATTGCGTAAAGACGCAGCATTGCAAGCCGCCGTAAGGGTCTGAGTACCCGAACGACGGCTTTCTTATTTGTTGGAAAACATACTGGCATGGCGACGCAAGACAAATCGGGCGCCATACCGGTACAACGACCTGTCGTCCGACCGGCCGAGCATGATTCAGGAGCCATATCATGGAGAAGACAAGACAGCTGTACGAAGGCAAGGCCAAAAAGGTCTATGAAACCAATGAACCGGAAATCTACATCGTCGACTACAAAGATGATGCGACGGCGTTCAACGGGTTGAAGAAAGGAACCATCGTCGGGAAAGGCATCATCAACAACAAGGTCACGAACCATCTCATGAAGCTTCTCGAAAGCAAGGGGATCCCTACCCACCTGGTACGGCAGCTCTCCGACCGTGAGACGGCGGTGAAGAGAGTCACGATCGTTCCCATCGAGGTAATCGTCCGCAATATCGCCGCGGGCTCCCTGTCAAAGCGCCTCGGACTGCCGGAAGGGACCAGACTCGCCTCCACAGTGCTGGAATACTGCTATAAGGATGATGATCTGGGCGATCCCATGATCAACGACTACCATATCAAGGCGATGGACCTCGCCACCGAAGATGAACTGAAACTGATCGCCGACTACTCGTTCCGTGTCAACGATATCCTTACCGAGTATCTGAAGGACCAGGGTATCGAGCTGATCGACTTCAAGCTCGAGTTCGGAAGGACCTCCGACGGAACGATCATCCTCGCGGACGAAATATCCCCCGACACCTGCCGCTTCTGGGACTCCAAGACCGGAGAAAAGCTTGACAAGGACCGTTTCAGACGGGATCTGGGCGGCGTCGAGGACGCATATCAGGAAATTCTCAGACGTCTGATGGGGGAATGATGAGCGAACCCTTCGACAAACTGCATGAAGAATGCGGTGTTTTCGGCATCTACGCCAATGACGAACTGGATGTCGCCTCCCTCACCTACTATGGGCTGTACGCATTGCAGCATCGTGGTCAGGAGGGGTGCGGCATCGCCATCAACAACTGCGGGGTGATCACCGCGCACAAGGACTCCGGTCTGGTCGGAGACGTTTTTACAGGCGACGTCCTGGCGAAGCTCGGTACTGGACAGATGGCGCTCGGACATGTTCGGTACGCGACGACCGGGGCGAACGCCCGCCTCAACGTGCAGCCGCTGGTGATCAACCATCGCAACGGCCGCATCGCCCTCGCCCACAACGGCAACCTGACCAACGACGCTGACCTGCGGGACGAACTGGAGCTGAAAGGCTCCATCTTCCATACGACCAGCGATACCGAAGTGATCGCCTATACGATCACAAAGCACAGGTTGGCATCTTCAAGCCTCGAAGAGGCGATAAACAGGACGATGGACGATATCCAGGGAGCCTATTCGCTGGTAGTCATGTCCCCCTCGAAACTGATCGCGGCAAGGGACCCCTGGGGATTCAGGCCCCTGTGCATCGGCAAGCTGCGGGACAGCTACATCTTCTCCTCCGAGACTTGCGCCTTGGACGCCATCGGAGCTGAATACGTACGGGATGTCCGCCCCGGGGAGATCGTCATCGTCAACAAAGACGGGCTGAGATCAATCACCGACCATTGCGGGACAAAGAAAAGCGCGCTCTGTGTCTTTGAACTGATCTATTTCGCCCGCCCGGACAGTGCGATTGATGATATTTCCGTCCATGAGGCCCGTCAGAGGGCCGGGGCGTTCCTCGCTCTGGAACATCCCGTGCAGGCCGACGTTGTCATCGGAGTGCCGGATTCGGGCATCGACGCCGCCATAGGATACGCCAGGCAATCCGGCATCCCCTATGGCATCGGATTGATCAAGAACAAGTATATCGGGCGTACCTTCATCCAGCCGACACAGCAGGACCGGGAGAACCAGGTGAGGATCAAGCTCAATCCCGTAGCCTCGACAGTCGCCGGGAAACGGGTCGTATTGATCGACGACTCCATCGTCCGGGGGACGACCAGCCACCGCATCGTCAAGCTGATCCGAGACGCGGGTGCGAAAGAGGTCCATTTCAGGTCATCGGCCCCGAAGTTCCTCTATCCCTGCTATTTCGGCACTGATATAGATTCCAGCGAGAACCTTTTCGCCTATAAGTACAGCGAGGAGGAGATGATGAAGCTGCTCGACGTGGATTCCATCGGGTTCCTTGGTACGGACAATGTGACGAAACTTTCACCAAAGCCATGCAAGACTGGGTTCTGTACGGCATGTTTCACAGGCAAGTATCCGTGCGATCCCCCGAAACGGGTCGGCAAGGATAAGTATTCCCAGAAACTCCCCTGCGGAGGAGTCGGGCAGGAAGACCTGTAGGCCTCTCGTCCACGTCGCCAGCCCCAGGCCCGGTGACGGTCCCTGAGGTGTTCACAACGAACCCTCACGTCTTTTTTTGAAAGGATTATGATCATGAGCGACAAGAACAGTTATAGCGAAAGCTACCGCGAAAGCGGTGTCGACATTACCGCGGGGTACAAGGCGGTGGAACTGATGAAGCGGCATATCGCCAGGACCAACGTTCCGGGGGTCTGTGAAGATATCGGTGGCTTCGGAGGTATTTTCGATCCAGGCATGGGGAACTACAGGCATCCGATGCTCGTCAGCGGGACCGATGGTGTAGGCACGAAACTCAAGCTGGCGTTCCTGCTCGACAAACACGACACAGTCGGTATCGACTGCGTTGCCATGTGCGTGAACGATATCATCTGCTGTGGTGCGAAACCCCTCTTTTTTCTCGACTACATCGCCCTTGGAAAGAATGTCCCTACGAAAGTCGCGACGATCGTACAGGGAGTCGCCGAGGGCTGCGTTCAGGCGGGCTGCGCCCTGATCGGCGGCGAGACCGCTGAAATGCCGGGCTTCTACCCTGCCGATGAATATGACCTCGCCGGTTTTTCGGTAGGTATCGTCGATAAAGAGGCGATCTTGGACAAACAGAAGGTACAGGAGGGGGACGTCATCATAGCCCTCCCCTCCACGGGAGTCCATTCCAACGGATTCTCATTGGTCAGGAAGGTTTTCAATATCCGGGAAAACGCTTCCGTCCTCGAGGCTTGGTATGATCAGCTGGGAACGACACTGGGCGAGGCCCTGCTGCGCCCCACCGCCATCTACGTGAAACCGGTGCTCAAGCTTCTTGAAGAGGTTCCCGTCAAATCGGTGGCGCATATCACCGGAGGCGGTTTCTATGAAAACATCCCCCGATGCCTGCCCGAAGGCATGAGCGCCGTGATCGCGAAATCGGACGTCAAGGTCCTCCCCGTTTTCAGCTTGATCCAGGAGATGGGGGAAATCAACGAGCATGACATGTACAATACGTTCAATATGGGTGTCGGCATGTGCGCCGTCGTATCGGCGGACTATGAAGCGAAAGCCTTGAAGGTCCTGCGTGAAGGTGGTGTCGAAGCCTATCGCCTTGGCCGCATCGAGTCGGGTTCAGAACCGGTGACGCTATGCTGAGACGCAACATCGCGGTACTGGTCAGCGGTGGCGGCACGAACCTCCAGGCCTTGCTGGACGCCCAGGGAGAGGGGAAGCTTTCAAGCGGAAGGATCGCCGTCGTCATATCCGATACGGCGGGAGCCTATGCATTGCAACGAGCCTCTGACGCGGGAATCGAGGCGATCGCCGTCGTAAAAAAAGAGTATCCTTCGAAAACCGGGTTTGAACAGGCGCTGGTGACGGCTCTTGCGCAGCGGAACATCGACCTGATCGTCCTCGCGGGATTCCTGTCGATCCTCAGCGCCGATTTTGTGATGAAATACCCCCGCAGGATCATCAATGTGCATCCTTCCTTGATTCCTTCGTTCTGCGGCAAGGGTTGCTATGGGCTGAAGGTTCATGAAGCGGCGCTGGAGAAAGGGGTGAAGGTCAGCGGCGCGACGGTACATTTCGTCAACGAGATCCCCGACGGAGGGGAGATCATCCTCCAGAAAGCGGTCGATGTACTTGACGATGATACCGCACAAAGCCTACAAGAACGTATTATGAGAGAAGCCGAATGGCAGTTGCTTTGGCAGGCGGCGGAAAAAGTCTGCCGTGAAATGAACGATTGAACGATGAGGTCCATATGCAGAACATTGAACAGGCATTGAAAGGTAATTCCTATCCCGGCAGGGGAATATTGGTCGGGTTGACCGACAAGGGCGAAGCGTTCGCAACCTATTTCATCATGGGGCGTAGCGTGAACAGCCGAAACAGGGTATTTGTCCAGACCGATGATGGAATCAAGACACAGGCGTTCGATCCGTCGAAAATGGTAGATCCCTCCTTGATCATCTACAGCCCTGTGAGAATAGTCGGTTCGGACCTGATCGTCACCAACGGAGACCAGACCGATACGATCCATGACGCGCTCTCCGCTGGAAAATGCGTCAGGCACGCCCTGAAACAACGGGAATACGAACCGGACGCCCCGAACTTCACTCCGCGCATCAGCGCTGTGATCCATATGGAGCGACCGGTATCGTATGAACTCAGCATTCTCAAGGAAAGCGCGGCTGGCTGCGCCCGCCACTACTACACCTACGACAGCCCCGTCCCAGGCATCGGTCATCTGATCCATACCTATCAGACCGATGGAGATCCACTCCCCTCATTCGAAGGAGAGCCGAAGGAGATCTCGGTATCCGGAGATATCCAGGCATGGAGTCTGCGCGTCTGGGACGCTTTGGACAGGGGAAACAGGGTTTCGCTTTACACCACCGTGTTCCATGCGGATGGTGGCAGGGACGCATATATCATCAACCGAAACAATTAAAACAATAGCAGGGAAGAAAAGATGGACAAACTTGAACTCAAATACGGCTGCAACCCGAATCAGAAGCCCGCATGTGTCTATGTCGAAGACGGTGAACTGCCGATAAAGGTACTGAACGGAAAGGTCGGGTACATCAATCTACTGGACGCGCTCAACGGATGGCAGCTGGTCCGTGACCTCAAGACCGCCACGGGTATCCCCGCCGCTACTTCCTTCAAGCATGTCAGTCCGGCCGGAGCGGCGATCGGTCTGCCCCTCTCCCCTGTCCAGGAAAAGATGTACTTCGTCAAGGCGAACAGTCTCAGTCCGTTGGCTACAGCGTATGTACGCGCACGCGGCGCCGATAGGATGTCGTCGTTCGGGGATTTCATCGCATTGAGCGATATCTGCGACGAAAGCACGGCGAAATGCATCAATCGGGAAGTCTCCGATGGCGTGCTCGCCCCAAGCTACACTCCGGAGGCCTTGGATATCCTCTCAAAGAAGAAGAAAGGCACCTATACCGTCATCCAGATCGACCCGGATTTCAAGCCGGCGTCGATCGAACGGAGGTCAGTCTATGGCGTCACGTTCGAGCAAGGGCGCAACGATGTCCAGATCGACTCAAGCCTGTTGCGCAATATCGTGACCGAGCGCAAGGACCTACCTGAAAACGCGGTCCGCGATCTGCTTGTCGCCATGATCTCCTTGAAGTACACCCAGTCCAATTCAGTCTGCTATGCCTACGACGGGCAGACGATCGGAGTCGGCGCCGGACAGCAGTCCCGAATCCACTGTACCCGGCTTGCGGCGGGCAAAGCGGATCTGTGGCAACTGAGGCAGCACCCGAAGGTACTCGGCCTCCCTTACCTTTCCACGTTGAGCCGCAACGATAAGGACAATGTGATCGAGCAGTATCTTTCCGATGACGCCGAGACTTCCGTATGCGACGATGGTATCTGGGAGAATTTCTTCAGTGAAAGACCGCAACCGCTCACCTTCGAGGAAAAGAAAGAATGGTTGTCCCAGGTGACGGGAGTATCCCTTGCCAGCGACGCGTTCTTTCCATTCAGGGACAATATCGACCGGGCGGTCAGAAGCGGTGTGAAATATATCAGCGAACCAGGGGGTTCCTTGCGGGACGATCTGGTGATCCAGGCCTGTGATGAAAACGGTGTCGTCATGGCGTTCACTGGACTGCGTCTGTTCCATCACTAGGATCCCTGGCAAGTCTTTTATTACTATGATTTTGAATGAGAAAAGTTGTACGGCTAGGCGGATGGACAAGGACAGTACTCCTGTACGGCCTTGGAGTGACAACGACGCAGTACGACTTTTGTTCGAGAAAACGTCGGAGAAGATATAGCAATGAACATTCTACTGATAGGAAGCGGCGGCCGCGAACATACCCTTGCCTGGAGCCTTCGCAAGAACCCGATGGTGGAAACCCTCTGGGTCCTTCCTGGTAACGCCGGGATTGAAAAAATCGCTACATGCGTCCCGATCGACGCTACCGATCTCGATGCGGTCGAACGGTTCGCGAAAGAACATCCGGTCGGTTTCGCGGTGGTCGCACCTGACGATCCTCTGGCGCTGGGTCTGGTGGACAGATTGCATGCCTTGGGAATTTCTTGTTTCGGCCCGGACGCAAAGGCGGCGAGGATCGAGAGCAGCAAGGCGTTCGCAAAGGACCTGATGCGTCGCTACGGGATTCCGACGGCGGCGTTCCAGGTCTGCGGTTCCTATGAGCAGGCGTATGACTATCTCCAGACGCAGAAGTTTCCTCTGGTGATCAAGGCCGATGGGCTGGCTTTGGGAAAAGGTGTCGTGATCGCGCAGTCAAAAATCGAAGCCGAGGAAGCCATCAAGAGCATGATGCTTGACGGACAGTTCGGCTCCAGCGGCAATACCGTCGTCATCGAGCAGTTCCTTACCGGCCCCGAAGTCTCCGTACTGGCGTTCACAGATGGAAGGACAGTCGTCCCCATGATCTCATCGATGGACCACAAGCGTGCTGGAGACGGAGATACCGGCCTGAACACCGGAGGCATGGGAACGATCGCACCGAACCCCTATTACACAGACGAAATAGCCGAAATGTGCATGGAGCGGATATTCATTCCGACGATCAGCGCGATGGCAAAGGAGGGTTGCCCCTTCAAAGGCTGTCTCTATTTCGGGTTGATGCTCACCCCAGACGGCCCCTATGTCATTGAATACAACTGCCGTTTCGGCGATCCAGAGACACAAGTCGTATTGCCATTGCTTGAAAGCGACCTGCTGACAGTCATGCAGGCGGTCGAAGACGAAACGCTGGCCGACACGGAAGTCAAATTCAGCCCGGACTCCGCCTGTTGCGTCGTCATGGCGAGCGGCGGATACCCATCATCCTACGAGAAAGGGAAAAAGATCACCCAGGACGGTACGGATTGCCTGGTATTCCATGCAGGAACCCGTCGTGAACAGGCTGATATCCTGACCAACGGTGGCCGGGTATTGGGAGTCGTCGCGGTTCGCCCTACCCTTGCGGCGGCGGTTGAAGCTGCCTATGTGGGAGTTTCGACAATTCATTTTGACAAAGCGATGTTCCGCACCGATATCGGTGCGACAGCATTGAGGGAGGCCCTATGATCTATCGTCTGTATGTGGAGAAACGACAGGAGTTCGCGACGCAGTCCGAGGGATTGCTTTCCGACCTGCGGACATTCCTCAATATCACGGAGTTGGAGAACCTTCGGATCATCCATCGGTATGATGTCGAGGGGCTTTCCCAGGAACTATTCGAACTGAGCAAGGATACAGTATTCTCAGAACCCCAGGTCGATACCTGTTTCTCCGATCTAACGCTTGACGAAAGCCCCCGGCAGACCGTGTTCGCCGTCGAATATCTGCCGGGACAGTTCGACCAGAGAGCCGATTCCTGTGAACAATGCATCCAGCTGATCGGACAATGTGACCGTCCCCGGGTCCGTACAGCGACCATCTATATCCTGACAGGCACCCTTTCGACCACTGATATCCAGGCGGTCAAGACCTATCTGATCAACCCGGTCGAGAGCCGCGAAGCATCGTTGGAACCGGTGGAAACCCTACAGCTCAGCACCGAAGCTCCGACCGAAGTCCCTGTGCTTTCCGGTTTTATCACGACTTCCGACAATGACCTGCCTAGAATCATCCAGGAAATGGGACTGGCCATGGATGCGGACGACCTTCGAATGCTTCGCGACTACTTCAAGGCTGAACATAGGGATCCTACCGTGACGGAACTCCGTGTCGTAGATACCTATTGGTCCGACCATTGCCGCCATACCACATTCCTGACAGGTATCGATTCAGTAGGTTTTGAACATGCCGACGCGCAGAAGTCCTGGGAGCGCTACATCGACCTTCGAGACACGCTGGGCCGGACAAAACCGACCTCGTTGATGGATATCGCCACGATCGCGGCGAATTACCTCCAGAAGACAGGAATCGTCCAGAATGTCGATGAATCCGATGAAATCAACGCCTGTACCGTCAAAGTAAAGGTCGATGTCGATGGCAAGGACGAAGACTGGCTCCTGCTGTTCAAGAACGAGACCCATAACCACCCAACCGAGATCGAGCCGTTCGGCGGAGCCGCGACCTGTATCGGCGGAGCGATCCGCGACCCGCTTTCCGGTCGAAGCTATGTCTATCAGGCCATGCGTATCACGGGAGCTGGCGATCCCCGCCTCACGATGGAACAGACTCCGAAAGGAAAGCTTCCCCAGCGGCAGATTGTCAATGGAGCGGCATCGGGAAACAGCAGCTATGGGAACCAGATCGGCCTTGCGACGGGACTGGTCGATGAAATCTATCATCCCGGCTATGTCGCCAAGCATATGGAGCTTGGGGCTGTAGTAGGTGCGACCCCTGCGGCTCATGTGCGTCGTCTTGTGCCGGAAGAGGGAGACATCGTAGTCCTGCTGGGCGGCAAGACCGGACGTGACGGTTGTGGCGGTGCGACAGGTTCCTCAAAAAGCCATAACCTCGGCTCTCTCTCCCAATGCGGAGCGGAAGTCCAGAAAGGAAACGCCCCTGAAGAGAGAAAACTCCAGCGGTTGTTCCGTAATGGCGAAGCCGCCTCCCTGATCAAGCGTTGCAACGACTTCGGCGCCGGTGGCGTATCCGTCGCCATCGGAGAACTCGCTGACGGGTTGTGCATCAACCTCGACGCCGTACCGAAGAAGTATGATGGACTGAACAGTACGGAGATCGCGATCAGTGAGTCCCAGGAGCGGATGGCTGTAGTCCTCGCCCCGCAAGACGTCTCCCGTTTCATCGCCCTTGCCAATGGAGAGAACCTTGAAGCGACGATCGTCGCAACGGTCACAAAGGAACCCCGTCTGACGATGTACTACAAAGGGATCAAGGCCGTCGATATCGACCGGACGTTCCTCAACACCAACGGCGCGCCCAAACATATCTCGATCGAGGTCGAGGCTCCTCTGGAAACCGCTCCTGACGATGAGAATTCCGGGGCGAACATCGCAGACAGGTTCAAGACGATGCTTGTCGATCTGAACGCCTGTTCAAAACAGGGGCTTTCCTCACGTTTCGACTCCACGATCGGCGCACAGTCCGTATTGATGCCCTTCGGCGGTGCCTACCAGAAGACTCCGTCACAAAGCATGATCGCCTTGCTGCCCGTCCTCGGAGGCAAAACCACGACCTGTTCCACCATGACCTATGGTTTCGATCCATATCTCTGTGAAAGGGATCCCTATACCGGCGCGTACCTGTCGGTCATCCATTCCCTTGCGAAACTCACCGCCTGCGGCGCGGACCCGACGAAGGCATATCTGACGTTCCAGGAGTATTTCGGACGTGTCGGACAAGATCCCAAACGTTGGGGCAAACCGCTTTCAGCGTTGCTCGGTGCGTTGGACGCGCAGCTGGACATGGGAGTCGCGGCCATCGGCGGCAAGGATTCCATGAGTGGAACCTTTGAACAGCTTGACGTACCGCCGACGCTCGTCAGTTTCGCTATCGCGACAGGTTCGGTCAGTTCAGTGATTAGTCCGGAATTCAAACAGGCCGGTTCAAAGCTGATCCTGCTCCAGCCGGATCGAAACGGAGCAAGACCTGTCGCGGAGAGTTTCAAGCAAGTCGTGGCGACAGCCCGTGGGCTCATGGCCGCGGGCAAGGTTCGTTCCGCATGGGCACCAGGGCGGTTCGGTATCGCTGAAGCGTTGGTAAAGATGAGCCTGGGCAACAGGATAGGAGTTTGCCTTGGTGATGCCTGTACGGAAGAGATCCTCTTCTCCCAATCAGTCGGAGCCTTGCTCCTGGAAGTTTCTCCAGATGTCTGCACGGGTCTGGAACTCGGAGTCACGACGGAAACCTGGGAACTTGAATCTGCCACGCTCGACCTCTCCCTCGATCTTCTGGAGGCCCAGAGGTTGTACGACGGCGTCCTTGCCTCCGTCTATCCGGAAACGGCCCAGGCGACGGACGAACAGGTTCCTACCCTTTCATGCGGTCCCTGGCAATTCAAGAAACATGCTACGGTCCCGGTCGCACGTCCAAAGGTGTTGATACCGGTATTCCCCGGTACGAACTGTGAATACGATAGCGCCCGGGCCTTCAAGGACGCGGGAGCCGATACTGAGATCTTCATCGTCAACAACCTCAGCGCAGACGCGGTAGAGGACTCAGCCAAACGCTTCGCAGCCTTGCTCAAGCAAAGCCAGATACTGTTCATCCCCGGGGGATTCTCTGGTGGCGATGAGCCTGACGGATCAGGTAAGTTCATTGCGGCGTTCCTCCGCAACGAGATCATCAGCGATGGTATTGGCGCGCTGTTGCATGATCAGGACGGACTGATCCTTGGAATCTGCAATGGTTTCCAGGCCTTGATCAAGCTCGGACTGGTTCCCTATGGTGAAATCCGCGACATGGTGCCGTCCTGTCCCACTTTGACGTTCAATACGATCGGTCGTCACCAGTCTTCTCTTGTCAGGACACGGACCTGTTCCGTGCAGAGCCCCTGGCTGATGTACCATGAGGTCGGCGACACGACCATGCTTCCGGTCAGTCATGGCGAGGGACGGTTCGTCTGTGAGCCGGTCTTGCTGGAGCAATTGATCGCCAATGGTCAGGTAGCCACGCAATACGTCGATCAGAACGGCCTTGCCTCGATGGATATCGCGGTGAACCCCAATGGCTCCCTCCTGGCGATCGAGGGGATCACAAGCGCCGACGGCCGTGTATTCGGCAGGATGGCCCATGCCGAACGTACACAGCCGAACCTCTACAAGAACACGCCGTTCGTCTATGACGACAGGATGTTCCGAGGCGCGGTGGACTATTTCGTGAAATGACATGCACAGCGGCTGACGATATTGTCAGCCGGACAGCACCTCCTATTCAGTGTTTTCGGTTCATCGTCGTGGGCTGTTGCCTGGGAATACGCCAGGGCGATCACAATTACATTGATCACGATGAACTGCATCGAACAGATTCTCATAGCCATCCGCAAATCATCATGCCAGATTATCGAAACACCGAAACAGAATACGATGGAGACAATGGTACTGATATTGAAGTATTTCTTTGTCCTGTCCTTGAATACATCCCATTGAACATCACTCAATTTGATAAAGAAAAAGGTCTTTCCGTTTTGTCGGAAATACTTCCCATATCGATACGGGTCAAAGCTATGGGGATCATAACGGGAAATAAGGATCCCGATACCCCATAGCATCAAAGGATACAGGAGCAGAATCAAGAACAGCATCTGGGGCCTCCTGGTCAGACTTTCATCAGATCCAACGGTCTACGGAATATACAGCTACAAGTACAGGGTACGCTCAGCTTCTCATCCCTGTCAACGGTTTCCATCTACACTTTCGGGTAGGATCGGAATGTGTTGATTCAGTGGTTGTCGCGGACATAGATATCAAGGTATTGGAAAACAAGTTCGGGAACGCCGCGATACCCGTTGAGTTTGATTTTACGGATCACGGCACTTTTTCGAGCGCGTTGGGAGATGTGGACAGGGTATTCATCATGCGCCCTCTCCATCTTGGAAAACCCGAGGACTTGAAACCATTCATTAACGCGCTCAAAGCGAAGGGTGACATCAAACTTGTATCGTTCCTCTCTTTGATGGGCGTGGAGCATAATCCGGTGGCGCCTCACCACAAGATTGAAAAATTCATTGAACAGGCGGGTCTGCCCTATTGCCATATCCGACCCAGTTTCTTCATGCAGAATATCAGTGGCGTCCATGCGTTTGAAATCAAACATTTCAACAGGATCGTCGTTCCTGTGAAGAATTCCCGGACGAGCTTCATCGACGCCGAAGATATCGGAGAACTCGTCGCGACGGTTCTTTCCGCTCCTAGAACACATTCAAACAGAGGATATTCAATTACTGGTCCTGAAACCCTCGACTATTTCCAAGCAGCTGAAATTCTGAGCGAAGAGTTGGGCAGGAAGATCGTCTATGCGGAACCAAAGCCAAGACTAGCCAAACGGTATTGGATGGATGTACGTGGACTGGACAAGGAATACTCAACGGTCATGGGCATGCTGTACATGATGACACGGATGGGCACGGCGAAGAAGGTCACGGATACATTCGAGGTCCTCATGGGCAAGAAGGCCCGGCCGTTCCGCCAGCTCGCAAGAAGCAACCTGGCTGCCTGGTAAGGATCCACCTCACACGCTGTTTCTCTTCAAAGGAACAGTTTCTTTCACTGTCATATCATCCATCTCTCGTATTTTGACCGGCTAGTTCTCCAGGGGTGCTTCTGCGAACATGGAGAACTAGCGGACGGTTCGTCTGACTGCATCTTTTTTTCCAGACCAAGCGACTTCCATTTTTTGAGTTGCGACCAGAATTTTTCAAATCAAGTAATATCAATTTTGTTCTATGTATATATTTTTGCATATTCTTATTTTTTTAATATAATACGTATATTTTACTAAACTGCAATTAATATTCACTATACTAGTTTAATTATGCTGATTATTAGCATTTTATCCAATATACTTAAAGATTATGATAATTATTGTCGATAAATTAACAATAATTCAAAGTATGGCACCAAAATTCTCAAGCAATGATTAAACAAAACTAATTCATGATTGTTGAATTTTACTTGTATATTTAGCGCATATTCTAATAATATTCATATCAAAATTGTTCACATACCAATTATCTACCTACTTAAATTAGGTAGGAAGATAATAATCATAACCGCAAGCACTTATTTAATTTTTCTTTTATATTGCATGAAATTAAATGGAGATATATACTAAGATCAAAGTAAAAATATATTTGATATTGAACAAATGTTTGAACAATCCAGAAATCTGGACAGGAGTCCGAACGCTACATGAACAACAGCGCCCCATACACGCTTTGCAGACTCACACGGAAAGAACGGACCTATTGGTACGTACTCTTCCGTGATCCAGACACAGGAGCGAGGCTCAACAAGAAGAGCGTGGAAAAACTCAGGAAGGAACTCGGCGACCATACGGACAAACCGATCAAACGCAGGGATGAAGCCGTAAGGATCTGTCAGACGGCCTTGGAGAAAGGCATTGTATTCAACAACCAACCGGACCAACTGCTTGACGAATATCTTGCTGACTTCTGGAACTACGACACCTCAAAATACATTGAGAGAAAGAACACCATCAACCCTGGATCGCTCAGCAAGGACTATGCCTATACCAGAAACCTGCTGTTCAAGAAACATGTCTTGTCGCTGATACCGGTCGGGCTGAGGCTCTCTCAAGTACAGATGAAGCATCTTCGCGATATACAGTATAGACTTGTCAAAGCGGGAAACCTGGCGAACGCCACGATCAACCTTGCCATGTCTACCCTACTCATTGCCTTGCGTGACGCAGAGAATGAAGGCCGAATACCAATCGGGACGATCAGGAAACTTCCGGCGCTTCAGAACAAGCAGAGGAACCGGGGCATTCTCTCCGAAGTTGAACTCCAGCGCCTGCTTGCATATATGCAGGAGCATTGCGACTGGCGGATCTACCTCGCATCCACCGTATCGGTCATTACCGGTATGCGTAGCGGGGAGCTCAGGGCACTCACTGCCCGTCAAATCAAGAGCGGCTTGATTGTCGTGGATGAGGCATATGCGAACATGGGTGGAAGGAAACCACCGAAAGGAAAAAGGACAAGGGAAGTACCCTGCCCTCAATACCTTTGCGACCAACTTCTGGAACTTTCCCACGCAAATCTGCATCTATCAACAGAAACATTGGTTTTCTGGAGCAAAAGGACGGGAGGCCCGGTCTCCAGCCACTATTTCTGCGAGAAACTGCACGAAGCGATTCTGGAATCGAAGCTGATGACCGTAGATGAACTTGAAGCAAGGAACATCACCTTCCACTCATTCCGCCATATGGCGAATACGATGCTCAGAGGAAGTATCGATGAACATCTGCTGCGATTGACGATCGGACACCAGAGCGAAGAGATGAGCGATATCTACACACACCTGACAGAACGTGCCCGCAGGGCCGTTGAGATCGCACAGGCGACGAACATCCTTCCCTTCATACCAGGCCCAATGACGACGGATAAGGCGGAGAACCAATAGGCTACCGGGCGGCGAAACGCCAGGCCTCGTCAATATAGTCCAGCAAGGAGCGGTCGATATCCTCCTCGCCACTGATGACAAAATGGTTTGTCCATCGTCCAGGATATGGTTCGACCACTTCCGCCAAAGCCGGATGGTCCGCCCTGCGTCCAAGGCAAAGCGTCAGCAGGACATAGACCTTGGGGCGAACTTTCATCTTTCTGATCGGAAACCAGATGAACGCCATCCGCTTGCCATGTGAAAATGCTATCTGGGTCTTCAGCAGGTCCCTTGTCACACCCTCGTACGCAAGCAAGATCGCCTCAAGCGCACGGTATATCTCCAAAGTACCGGGATGTGGTTCGAAAAAACGCTCGATCCGATATTCGACATCAAGCAGAGACGAAGGAAGATCGTTCATCATATGTACTCCAAAAGTCATTTTGATCAGGATAGTTCTTCTTGAGGAACTGGACGAACTGCGGGTGTTTGAAGCCTAAAGAACGCCAGGACCCCACCCAAGGCGCCATCTCGCCGAGACGTAGCAGATAATCACAACCACGACTCGTGAACGGCTCCTCCAATTTCCGGACGAGGATGTTCAATACCAGTACACGATACAGAATGGTCGCTGCGGCATAGTACCCTTGTTCCGCAAGATTCATAGCGTGAGGCAGGACGTCAGAATGGGAAAACTCCGTATATGCGAATTCATTCAGTCCGTCCGCATGGCTCAGTACATACAACGCCAAGGCCGCGTGATCTGTGTACTGGCTCAAGAACAGCATGGTATTATGGTGTACCGACGGTGTCATGAAACAATACCGGAGCTCCTCATTCACAACCGCGTCCAGACGATCATCGGAAATACAATCAAAAAGTTGCCTCGCATCGGACAATGAATATCTACGGCGCAATAGCTCACGTGCGACCGCCTCCTCTTTCGGATAGTCCTCCATCGTATGAAAGCACGTCCGTTTGATCCGTAGCCTGTTGGTCAGCTGGGCTTCCGACAACGTATTCTCAGGAAGCCGCTCCAACCATTCCAGAGCCTTTTCAGGTGCGTTGTCGGCATAGCAATCAGCGACATACATACATTGCACGTCTGAAGGGCTCCCCTCACACAGTTCAAGGACGTAGCGAGTAAAATCATCAAACCGATCAATGATCCGAGATAGGAACCCTACCAGATAAAGATATGAATCACGAAGTTTCGCGGTCTCGGCACCTTTCGCGAAGGTTTCAAACCGGTCAATGGCGAACAGAAGATGTTCATCGTCAAAGAAATCAACGGCGCCGACGACCAGAGGAAGATGCCAGCCCAACGGATCCAGGCGTAACTGTTCACAGAACAACCCACTTGTCCAGTCTTGGTCAGCGACGGCATAGGCAAGCTTCCAGAACATCGTATTCATCCGTTGATATATTTCATACCAACTGGAAACGGGGACACAACCATGCATGTAGAGATAAGCGTCTACACCGTAGCAGACGGCCAACAACTCCAGTTTCTTCTTGGAAAAGCCGGCGATCCCGGCAAGCCGGTCAAGGATAGAACTTATGACTGTCTGGAGGATCTCCTGTTCAGAGGAATCAATCGCATAGCAGACATGATACAGATTCCGAAGTTCGACATGCATGTTCCTGAACTGATCAAGAACTGCGGAATCCGCTTTGGATTTTTTCACTCTGGATGCCTGCGCCACGACTCACTCCTGTATCAATCGACATACATCATGTTACCACGCAACGTACGTATTGTACACGGAAGATGCACTGTATCATCCATACAAGCGAACGGCCTTTACTTGCCGGTTCCGTCCTGGGAACATGGAAATCGAAACATGCGGCATGTCTGTTACCTCCTATGGTATTTCATTACGGCAATACGTCATATACGTCTGATGCGACGGGCTCCAGCCATTGCGCGGGACCGGCCTGGCTGTTCGTCTCTATGGAAAGATGTACGAACCAGCTCTCTTTCGCCGCGCCATGCCAATGCTTCACATTCGGGGGAATCGTCACGACATCTCCAGGATGAAGTTCTCTGGCCACCATTCCTTCTTCCTGATACCAGCCCCTGCCACCGGTCACCAGCAGGATCTGCCCACCTGGATGCCGATGCCAGTTGTTGCGACATCCGGGTTCAAACGTAACGTTTCCTATCGGACAATTGAATTCATCGCCCCCGGCGACCAACATCTCAAGATAAGCCTGCCCGATGAAATTCCGGCTGAACACTTCCGGCAGTTCCTCACCTTTTGGAAAAATCACACTATTGCTCAAATCTGTCATTTCATTTCTCCTCTTGCCAGACGGCACATCATCGCCCCATCAGCGATAGGACTTTTCGAAAATCCGGACGCAATCATCGACTGACAGCGGAGCGGGATCGGAAGCGAACAGCCCACCCATAGTCTCCATCGCATTCATCGCCAATGTCTCGAATTCTTCAGCGCGGATTCCATAGTCGGACATCTTCAAGCCATCTACGCCGCAATCCTTCTGCAATTTGACAAGCATGGTGATGAAGTCTTCCGCCCTCTTTGCGTCTTTCATGCCCATGGCCTGAGCCATGCGGGTGAACCGGTCGTCACAGACATGTTTTTCAATGAAATGTTCGTAATAGGCTTTGGAGATCATGATCAGCCCGGCTCCATGCGGCAGGTCGTGATGATACGCCGACATGGCATGCTCCAAGGAATGCTCGCTCGTACAACAGCCCGCGACCATGGAATACCCGGAAATGGTGTTGCCGAACGCGACCTTCTCCCTCGCTTCGAGATCAAGCCCGTCCTGTACGGCTCGGGACAGATTGACTGCGACAGCCTCTATCGCAGTCAACGCAACCATGTCGCTCATGAGATTCGCGAACTTGGAGATATAGACTTCCGTACTATGGAACAACGCGTCAAAGCCTTGGTACGCCGTGAACTTCGGGGGGACGGAAAGCATCAGTTCAGGATCTACGATGGCCAGCACCGGGAACAACCGGTCGTCGCCGCCGAAACCGATCTTCTCATTCGTCCCGTCATTTGAAACGACACCCCATGCGTCAACTTCGCTGCCGGTACCGGCGGTCGTCGTGATCGCCACGACCGGAAGCGGCGCAACTCCCAAGGGTTCACCCTTGCCGGTACCGCCACCGACATAGTCCCAGAGATCACCTTCATTGGTCGCCATGGCGGCTATGGCCTTGGAGGCGTCCATGACGCTTCCACCACCTAACGCCACGACGAAATCACAACCGTTCTCACGTGCCGACGCAGCACCGGCCATGACCGTGGACTTCAGAGGATTGGCCTCGATCCGGTCGAATATCACGACCGACACACCAGCCTGTTCCAGTTGGCTTTCCGTACGAGCCAACGCTCCATTTTTCCGTGTCGAATTGCCGTTTGAAATAACAAGCAAGGCTTTTCTACCGGGCAAGACCTGTTCGTGCAGGTCATTCAGGCGTCCGGCGCCAAACAATACCCTGGTGGGTGCATACATATTGAAACTCATGGTATTTCTCCTTCAAATTTCTGCCAGTTTCTTTTTGATGCAGGAACAATACTTCCTGGAGTCAACTCCAAGTCAAGGGTTGTCGCTCAAAAAAAATAAAAAAAATTACTGAATCATTTTTCCTTGTGGCACAAAGAATTCCAATCATAGGCAATAGATTCACCCATGAAGCGGAAGTCCATGGGTGAATAGTACATAGGAGATATCATTATGTCCAATACTTATAATCTATCAGGTGTTATGCTCAAAAAGCATTATCAAATGTCAACAGACAACTCATATAGCAATCCTTGTACAAAAATGTATATAGCTGTATTAGTTCTTGTACAACGTGACAGTTGATCCCGGATTAAATCTTGCGCCTACAGAAAGATATGAAGCATGCTGGAAGAACATGTTGTTGAACGGCGATCTTCCGTTATGGTATGTGACCTCTATGGAGATCACATCATTGATTTCTTGAGCCAAGACTATAGTATGCTCCAATTCCCAAGGTGCATTTTCATCGAAAGTCACCGCCCCACCGTTGACTTTGTCGTATTGGACCTTCCCCTCTTCGTACATATGAAGATCGTACGCCAAGGTGGTATTACCCAATTTCTTGAAGATCGGATACGAAAATTCAATACCCACGTTTACGATTCTCGCATTGTAGGAATCAGGATAATCAGGATTGATGACATGTCCATCCCTGGTCATCCAATTGGGGGCGAACATATCCGGTCGCAAACTCTCAATGCCTGGTGCCGGGAAGTTTATTTCCGCATACGTACGCAACCAGGAAACCGGTTCGATGGATAGGCCTATCGCGACAGTGTCCATCCGTACATATTTGTAGGTGATCCAAAGATCCGCGAGATCTTGTTTGGACAAGTTCTTGAGTACGGCGTCGCCATAGTGGGAACAATAATGATGCATGCCGATCCTCATCGAGACCTTATTCGCGACACTCAACGTCGCACCATAAAAGAATATCCCGTCATAACCGATGTTGTCGTCGAATTTGCCCGTAAACAGAAAGTGCAGGACCCCTTGCATCGAGAAGTCAAACGAGATCGGACTCAGCCAATTGTCGAAGGTAAAGGTGTTTCTGAACAGTGAGAGGGTTTCTCCAAGCTTCAATCTGACCATCTTGTTCTTTGCGGGAATATCAAATTCAAAAGGATATACCGTTACCGTATGATCCGGCTTTCCAGGATCCACATATGTATCCTGGAGCACTCTATCGGGAAATCCTTCAAAAAAGAAAAGGTAGTTGATACTGAGATCAGGTCGGGACCTATCCGCGAAATACTCTTTATGTATCGGGTCAAAGGACAGGAAATCCAGTTGATACTGGAAACTTGCAAATAATGTTGATGAAACGATCAAGAAAAGTACAAATGCTACAGCCGTTTTTTTCATACACCATTCCTAAATTTTTTTAGGAAGTATATCATGGAAAAATTTTCTTACCATAGGATTCTCAAGAAATCTCATACATGATAAATACTACCGAGAAGCCAGAGAACGGTACGGTCAGGCAAGAATCTTATGAGCGACATCAGCAAACGGTATCCAAAGCCGATGACGACACGCACGGGAGGTTTTTTCCTTCCTGTCATACGTAGAGCGACCCGTGCGACGCTCTCAGGCGATTTGCCATGTTCTTCGTCATGAACCATCTGGTCGACGGCCCTTCGACAAGCTTCGGCATAGGGCGAACCGACAGGCTCAAAAGAGGACCTGCTTGATGTAAACGCCGTCCTGGTATCCCCCGGCTCAAGCAGGACGGCATGGACACCGAAAGACGCTGCCTCGATACGCAACGCCTGAAGATATGCCTCCAGGGCGTATTTCGTTGAACTATAGTGGGATTGGAAGGGAATCGGTACCCGTCCAGCGATCGAGCTGACTACCATTATCAACGAACGTTTCTGCTCCCGAAGCAATGGCAAAGCTCTTGCGTTGACCTGCAACACACCGAAATAGTTTGTTTCGAACTGTTTGCGGACAAGTTCCAGCGGAGTATCCTCCGCCGGACCGGAGATACCGAAACCCGCACAATGCAAAACAATCCCCAGAACAGGAATACGGGACAGCACGGAAACGATGGAGGCGTCGTCGTTGACATCCATCCGAAGAGAGATGAGCTTCCCCTCTCCAACGGACTTCTCGTCTTCGACACACCTGCGGGAAACCCCATAGACGGTATACCCACGGCTTGCGAACAATTCAGCGCAACTACGGCCGATACCGCTGCTGGCACCTGTAACAAGGATATGCTTTCCGTATAGGAACTTCTTCATACCGACCAGTATAGTCAAGGAGAACGGCAGAAGCTAGTATCTCCCCCAGAACCCCTTGGATTCAGGACGGTCGACATCCCCTACCCGCACCCGCATTTCCGCCAATCTGACACGCAATTCTGATACCAGTGGATTGTCAGGAGCATAGAGGTCATGGAGCTCCAATGGATCGTGGACGACATCGTACAGCAACGTCGAACGTTCGCCCTTCTCTCCGATATATTCAGTCAGCTTGTAGTCTCCGCTACGGATGGAACGAACCGAAGAACCATATGAATAATACAACTCCTCCCTATGGGGGACCTCCTCGAAGAAGCAAGGCAAAAAGCTTTTTCCCTCTACTGACTTGGGAATGGCGGAACCAAGCATATCGCACAATGTCGGAAAGATGTCATGCAGATAGACATTCGCCCTGACGGTATGGTTCCGGGGGATTCCAGGTCCAGCGAAGATCAACGGCACTTTGATGGAGTGCTCGAAATGGTTCTGCTTTCCCATGAAAGCATGACTCCCGACGCCAAGCCCGTTGTCACCGCAGAGGATGATCAGCGTATCATCGTACAGCCCCTTTTCTTTCAACGCAGTAATGATCCTCCCGATCTCGTAATCCAGATGCGTTATCATCGCATAGTAATCCGTCAGCTCCGCGATCGTCCTTTCCAGCGTCCTCGGATATGGAGCCAGCATCTCGTCGCGGATCTTCATTTCACCATAGGCGACAGGATATTCAGACATGTAGTTTTCAGGCGGGGAGATTTTCCTATCGTCGTACAATTCAAGAAACTCTTTAGGCATTGTACGTGGATCGTGTGGAGCAAGAAAAGCCGTATAGCAAAAAAACGGAGCATCAGCCTCATACCCTTCCAAAAACCAAATGGTCGTATCGGCAAGAAGCGTCGAAGAATGTACCCCAGGATTGAATGAATCACAGTTGACCGTACTCATTTCGTTGCCATGGTAGAAATTCATGACGAAGTTGACGACATTATCATACTTTCCAGTAGGATCATATCTACAGACGGGGACATTCCAATGATCCCACATGCCGGAAAAGAATGCGTTGTCCCCCTCATCAAAGCTGCGGGTGAACGCAGGAGGACCGTTATGCCACTTGCCGGTTCCAAACGCATGGTAGCCATGACCTCGCAGATGTTCGCCAAGCAAGGTATCCTCTTTCGGTATCGTCTCGCCGTTCCCACAAAGCCCGTACAGGTCCCTGCCCGTATTGAGCATCGCCCGAGAAGGCATGCACACCGCGCCGGTCAGCCCGCAAGGGATATATGCGTTGAGAAAACTCGTCCCCTCCCGGACCAGGGCGTCCAGATTCGGGGTGATGATCTCATCATTGCCCAGGGCATGTATCGTGTCGTACCGCTGGTCATCGGTCACAATGAAAAGGATGTTCGGTTTCTTCATGGCCATTTTCAGCGATCCCGTCTTCGTAGCGTCAAGGAAAGCTCAGGGAGGTTCAGTTCCGGACGTTCTATCGGGCTACCTACTGTATGGAGGATCAACCTGTAATTCCCCCTTGGCAAGAACATTTTCGATGCAATGAGGAAGTCCTGGACACCACGCTTCAGAGGAAAGATACAGCTCCCCTGTGGATAATCCAGACAGAGCTTGTCTTCTCTCTCCAAAGGGGAAGGCAGATGGTAGGAAACCTCATACAGTCCCTCCGATTCCAGTTCAAGCTCCCAGGACAATGTGGTGACGATAGGACGGAATGAGTAGTAGTCCCCTCCGGTATAGCGATAGTGCTTCGTACCGTCGGTCAACGCCAAAGTCCTGGCATTCTCCGACACCCGTGTCGGGACTTCTGACTTCCGTGGATGACGGACCAGACCTTTTTTGAGGACCCTCTTCCCGATACCCTCCAGCACCTCGCGTTCGAACGGCACAATGGACCCATCGCCCTTCGGACCGATGTTCAGCAGATAGTTGCCGCCTCCATCAAGTACAGAGAACAACGCGGAAGAGAGCAGTTCAATCTTCCCTTGCGCATCTTCACGCTTCTGCCAGCTTCGATAGCCCCAAGTCTCATGATAGATTGTAGCCGGGGTCTGCCATGGCAGATCCAGGTCATGTTCCGGGAATTGGTTGTCGCCCATTGTCAAGAAATCCCCCCGGTCGTTCCAGACCCGTCCGTTGACCATGATTCCAGGTTGCAAGGTATGAGCGAGTTCAGCCACCATTGTCGATTGCTCTTTCGTAGGGGCTCCCATGTCCATCCACAATTCACAGATGTCTCCATAGTTCGACAACAGCTCCGTCAATTGGGCCATGTTGTATTCCATATGTTCCTGAGGAATCGCATCGGAATTATGGGGACTGATCGGAAGGGCATATGGAAAATGCCAGTCTATCCAGGAAAAGTACAGGCCGAAGGCCAGACCAGCCTTCTTGCAGGCCAGGCTCATCTCGGCCACCAGATCACGCTTGCAGGCCGCATGCATCGTACTGTAATCGGTAGTACCGGTATCGAACAGACAAAAACCATCATGATGCTTTGTAGTCAACACGACATACCTCATGCCGGCGGCTACGGCCAAGGCGGCTATCTCATCTGCGTCAAAGCGTTCGATCGTGAAGTTCTCCTTCAACGCTTCATAGTCCGCCTGAGGGACAGGCCCATGGGAAAGTATCTGTTCGCTATAGCCGACCACGACATCTTGACCGTCCCATACGCCGCCGCAGAGCGAGTATAGTCCGAAATGGATGAACATTCCGTAGGCGAGATCCTTCCAACGCTGTATCGCGTCAAGCTGCGCTTCAGTGTACCGTTCGTTCTTCATAAGCCCTCCACGACCTCCAGCCTAATATGGGGCGACCATGGTGAAAAGGGGCAAAATGGCGAAATACCAGCAAGAAATGGAGGTTGAAGGGTATTTTTTTGAATTTTACCTAAACCCTTTGAAAATTTGACGCTTCCATTCAGGGGGAATGAATCCTTTTTTCCAAAACCTACCCTTTCGGAGTTTCACCATGCACGGCTACAGTGGAATCATGAAGAACTCAAAAAGCCAAGCACAGCTGAACGTGCGCAAGATGACATTCAGACAAAAGGTGACGAAACATTGGCAGTTCTACCTGATCGTCGCGCTTCCGATGCTTTACTTCATTGTCTTCAAGTATGTGCCGATGTACGGCATACTTCTCGCCTTCAAAAGATACCGTGTCTCTCAGGGGATCTGGAGTAGTCCTTGGGTGGGGCTGTATCAGTTCAAGAAGTTCTTTTCCAACCCATCTTCCTTCAGGATCATGTGGAACACCTTCTCCTTGAGCATATATGCGCTGGTAGCGTCCATTCCGTTGGCCGTCATCATGGCCATAGCCCTGAATGAAGCGAAATCAGCAAAATGGAAGAAATCGGTCCAGATGATCACCTACGCCCCGTACTTCATCTCGACGGTCGTCATGGTCGCGATCCTGATGCAGTTCCTCGACCCAGCCTTGGGCATCTTCAATTCAATACGGGGGATGTTGGGAATGGAGTCGATCAACTTCATGGGTGATCCCGCGAAATTCAAACATATCTACGTATGGTCGGCCTTGTGGCAGAACACAGGCTATAACGCGATCATCTACCTTGCCGCGCTTACAGGAATCAATCCGGAACTGTATGAAGCGGCGAAAGTGGACGGAGTGAACAAGTGGCAGAAAATCCGGCATGTGGACATTCCATGCATCAGGACCACCATCGTCATCATGTTCATCATGAACATGGGATACGTCATGAGCCTTGGATTTGAAAAAGCGTTCCTCATGCAGAACGCTCTGAACTTGGAGACTTCTGAAATCATGTCGACATACGTATACAAGATGGGCTTGATCAACAGTGACTTCAGCTATTCCACGGCGATCGACTTCATCAACTCGATCATCAACATCTGTCTGATACTCATCTTCAACAAGCTGGCAAAGCTCAAGGATAAGGACGGTGGACTATGGTAAGGCAAAAACGCGCGGCCTATAAGAAAAAAGAACTGAGAGCGGACAAGACCTTTGATATCGTGAACAACATTTTCCTGCTGTTCTGTTTCGTAGTCGTCCTGTATCCGTTGCTCTATATCGTTTCCAGCTCCTTCAGCGACCCCAAAGCCGTCATGGCCCACAAGGTCTGGCTGTGGCCGGTCAATTTCGACCTGACGGCCTACAAAGCGGTGTTCACCAACAAGCAGATAGGGACCGGATATCTCAACTCATTGTTCTATGTGGTCTTTGGAACCATCATCAGCGTTGTGCTGACCATGCTGCTCGCCTACCCCCTTTCCAGGAAGGAGTTCTATGGCAGGAAGATGGTGACGAAGCTGATCATGTTCACCATGTTGTTCACAGGCGGGACGATCCCCCTCTACCTCGTCGTCAGAAACGTCGGGATCTATGACAGCCGCTGGGCGATGCTTCTCCCCAACGCGATCACGGTCTGGAACGTCATCATCGCAAGGACGTTCCTCCAGGAGAATATCACCGACGAACTCTACGACGCGGCCCAGATCGATGGTTGTTCGGACATCCGGTTCCTGTTCCAGATGGTATTCCCCCTGTCAAAGGCGATCATCGCCGTCCTGGCGCTTTTCTATGCGGTATCCCAATGGAACAAGTATTTCGACGCCCTCATCTATCTGCAAAGCCAGCGGTTGTATCCGTTGCAGATCGTATTGCGGAACATCCTCATCATCAACAAGAATACCCCGAGCATGATGACCGACGTAGCCGCGGCGGCAAGGGCGCAAGGGCTTTCGGAGACGATCAGGTATGCGTTGATCGTCGTCGCCAGCGCACCGTTGCTGATCATATATCCCTTCGTGCAGAAGTTCTTCGTAAAGGGTGTCATGATCGGTTCGGTAAAAGGTTGAGCTGAACTATATCGTCTGATATAGAAAACAAATGGAGGTCAGTTATGAAGAAAATCATTGTCGCTCTGCTATTGGTCGCCCTTCTGGCACCTATCGCCCTGTTCGCGAGCGGAGGTAAGGAACAGGCGCAGAAGGTCGCGGTCGAATACACCCCGAACGGGACGTACCCGATCGTGACGACACCCGTTACCGTGGATATCATGGTCGTCCAGCCACCCTGTGTCGAGGACTTCAACACGAACAGGTTCTCAAAGTACATGGAAGAGAAGACCGGGATCAAGGTCAACTTCATCATGGTACCGGAGCAGGCCCGTTTTGAAAAGCTTTCCCTTACGCTCGCATCCGGGGACTATCCTGACGCGTTCCTTGGTTTCAATATCACCAACGATCTTGAAGCTACCTATGGAGCCCAGGAGCATCTGTTCATGCCGTTGAACAAGTATTACAGCCGGGAATGGATGCCGAACCTGATGGAAGCTCTCGACGAGTATCCCGGAGGCGTCGGTTTCATGACCAACATCGACGGAAACATCTACTCCCTGCCAAGGCTTGAAGGCTGCTTCCATTGCACCAACATGGCCAAGATGTTCATCTACCAGCCGTTCCTCGACAAACTGGGACTAGCCGTACCCACCACTACCGACGAGTTCTATGAAGTCCTGAAAGCCATCAAGACACAGGATCCGAACGGCAATGGCAAGGCTGACGAGATTCCTCTCGCGGGTTCCATCATCGGTTGGGCTGACGAAGTGGAAAGATTCCTGCTCAACGCTTTCATCTACTGCGACCTGACCACCGATATCAACCAGAACGCCTCTGACAACGTAGGCTACATGTTGAACAACGGCAAGGTCGATACCTCCGTAAACAAGGACGCATACCGCGACGGTCTCAAGTATGTGAACAAGCTCTACAAGGAAGGCTTGATCTACAACGGTTCGTTCACCCAGGATTCGAGCCAGCTCACGCAGCTTGTCGAAAGTTCTTCGGAACCTGTCGTGGGTTTCATCACCGGTGGATGGAGAGGTCAGTTCTCCACGATCGGCGGCGACCGTTTCAACAATTTCCACGCCATCGCTCCTTTGAAGGGGCCCAAGGGTGTACAGGAAACCCCGAATTTCCTTGCTGAACCAGAAATAGGCAAACTGGTCATCTCTTCGGACAGTGAGTACGCCGAAGCAATCATCCGTTACTTCGACTATATGTATTCTTATGAAGGAACCTTGATGCAGCGCAATGGATTCCCCGGCGAAGCTTGGGACTGGGCGCGACCGGATCAGGTAGGTCTTGACGGAAAACCCGCCATATGGGAACAGCTCAAGCTCTGGAACGACAAGGATCCGCAGAACGACACGTGGATACAGGTCTTGGCCGGCGCCATGACATTCGGACTGAAGAACGGTCTGGCGAATGACCCCTCTTCCCCTTCCGATCCTGAATACTATCTGCCGGAGAACAACGAAAAGACTCTGTATGATGAAACGGCGAACCTCTACAAGCCGTACGCCCATCCGGAACTCGAAGTACCGACCCTCAAGTATACCGCGGACGAGAACGAGAAGTTCTCCACCGTCAAACGCGAACTGGCTAACTTCATTCGCCAGAGCGCGGTCAAATTCATGGTCGGCACCCTCGACGTCAACAACGACAAGGTATGGAACGACTATCTCGCGAACCTTGAAAGACTGCAACTCTCCAATGTCTTGGATCTGATGCAGACCGCATACGACCGCCAGTACAAGTAATTGCCGCTGCGCGAACCTTCGGCTGCTACGTTTCCGTAGCAGCCGATCTGTATATCCACTATGAAAAAACCGAACGTAATCTATATCCTCGCCGACGACATGGGCTATGGGGACATCTCCAAAAACAATGAGAACTGCCCGTTCTCCACGATACATCTCGACAGGATGTGCGACGCCGGAATGCGATTCACCGACGCCCACGCCTCGTCGGCCGTCTGTACCCCCTCCAGATACTCTATCCTCACAGGACGGTACAACTGGCGCTCGACCTTGAAATCCAGCGTGATCGGGGGATACTCTTCTCCTTTGATAGCTCCAGAACGCCGGACGGTGGCCCATCTGCTGAAGTCCCAGGGATACAGGACGGTGGCTATCGGCAAATGGCATCTCGGAATGGAATTCTCAAAAACCGCGGACTTTACTGAAAGACCAGATTTTGATGCCTGTGACGGTATAGATTACTCAGGCCGCATATCCCGCGGACCTACTGAAAATGGATTCGACTATTATTATGGCATCAGCGCCTCGCTTGATATGCCACCATATGTCTATATCGAGAACGACCGGTTCACAGCCATTCCTGATCATGTTTCAAAAGGTACAGGCAAAGGTTTCTGGAGAGAAGGGCCGACCGCGAAGGACTTTATCCATGAAGAAGTGCTTGACCATCTGACGGACAAGGTCTTGGAGCAACTCGACCATCAGGCATCCGTCCACGACGAGCCGCTCTTCATCTACTTCCCCATGCCCGCCCCGCATACCCCGATCCTTCCCGCGCAGGAGTTCCATGGGAAGTCCGGCACGAATGAATATGGAGATTTCGTATTGCACTGCGACGCCGTGGTGGGAAGGATCAACACCCGGTTGAAGGAACTCGGAATATACGAGGATACGATCGTCCTGTATACATCGGACAACGGCTGCTCACCCATGGCCGATTACCAGGAGCTTCGAGCCAAGGGACACAACCCAAGCTATATCTTCCGCGGGACGAAGGCCGATATCTTCGAAGGCGGGCACAGGATACCTCTCATTGTCCAATGGCCGTCCATGATACAAGGCGGGAGCGTATGCGACAGGATCGTATGCCTTTCCGATTTCATGGCCACCATGGCCGACTATTTCGGCATAGGACTATCCGACGACATGGGGGAGGATTCGGTAAGCGGCCTTCCCCTCTGGCTCGATCCATCACAGCCGGAAGTCCGCGAGGACCTGGTCCATCAGAGCATCGACGGTTCACTTTCCATACGCAAGGGGAGATGGAAGCTTGAAATGTGCCCTGGTTCCGGAGGATGGTCGTTTCCTCGCCTCGGCGTCGACGACATCACGGATCTACCAGCCTTCCAGCTATATGATCTTGAGAACGATATCGGAGAAACCGTCAACAGGATCAATGAGCATCCGGATATCTTCTGGAACCTGAAGAATACCCTCGCTGAACATATTCGCAATGGAAGAAGCACGCCGGGACATCCGCAACAGAACGAAGGCGTCCAGATCTGGGAAACGGTTCGATGGCTTGAAGGGGTGTGATGACAGGATTGACCGAGGCGGCCCATACGGCCCCGGTGATTTCATATGGCTTCATGCGGGTGGACCGTCACCCTGGGCGTCCTACCCCATTTCCATTCAGCATGACCCGCTCCCGCAACGTTTTCATGAAGCATCAGATGGACGGATATGAGGGCTGCGTGGACTGCGATACGGACCAGTCCGCTTCCACTACGCAGTCGCATTGCTGTATCGCCTGATAATGCTGTATCGGGCGGTCTCTGGAATAGTCCTCCAAAGTCATCCCGTTGGAGGAGGACAACACTTTGCCGTATCGGTCGACCAGGACGAACCCAGGTATCCAAAACTTCGGCACATCGACCAGGTCCATGATCCCCGTCTCCTCACGATACTCATATCTGACGTATGGGAACCGGTAGTTTCCCTGTTCCATGAAGGAGACGAGATTATCGTTTGAGACATCCCGTTCATGACCGGCGAAAATGATCTCGACATTCCCGTACATCCGAATCAGCAATTCGTACATGGTCTTCAGTTGATCAGTATACTCGGCACAGTATGTGCACCAGTCCGCGGCATAATAGACAAGATAGTAGTCCGACGAAAGCGTCACGGGATTCCCCTCAATATCATAACACCGGCCTTGCAGCTTATCCTCGAACGTCAACGCCGTGGAAGATACCGGACTAGATGTGGAGGTACATGAGGCCATAAACAGTACAGACAGTATGGAGAAAAATACCAGCAGTATGGAAAAAAGTTTTCGCATGCTTCGATTATACCATGTATTCTTCAACATCCAGTAACGTTTTAATGGTATAATGCCGGCATGGTGAGGAAAGTCAGGAAAATCGACGCATTGACAGGCAAGCTGATCGTCACAGTTTCGATCGTAATCGCTATCTGTATCTGTAGCCTGCTTGTCAGCCAGTCTTGGGTGATCAGGCAGATGCGTAACGATGTGATCGAGCAGAACATGAATGTGCTTGAGCTGACGCAGACCATCGTCGACGCCTATATTGACCAGACGCTGAAGATTTCCCAGCTCTTGCTGCTGAACAAGAATATCACCCGATTCATCTATCAAGGGGAGATCGATGAAGGTTCCAGCGAAATCCAGACGATCATTGATGCGCAGGAGCAACTTCCGATAACCCGTTCAGTGAACCCGATGCTGGAGGAAGTGTATATATATTCAAAGGCCAGCGGATATCTGTTGAACACACGCAACGCGATCTTCGATATCGACAAGATGTATCCTCTCATAGAGTTCCAGGGAATGAACAGCCGACAATGGCAATCCAAATATCTCTGGTCAAGCGGTACGAACACCTACCATCCTTCGGTCGTGGCGACCGTCGACGGGCAGAGGAGACGGGTACTACCCTATATTCAGACCTTCCCCCTCTCGAACCCGACGGAAAACGCAGGCAAGCTGATGATGCTGCTGGACGAGGATTTCTTTGAAAGATTGCTGTCCCGTCTCGAGATCGGAGAAGCAGGTTGGTATTGCGTCACAGACTCCAACGGTACGATCATCATGAGCAACGGAGACATATACTGGAACTATACGAATCTCGGGGACGGACAGCATGATATGGTCGGGGGCGATGGGATACGGTACCTCATCTCGGTCGCATCCAGCGACAGCAGCCGGTTGAGGTTTTTCTCGGCGATGCCCTACAATGAGCTTCAGGCCCGGCAGAATCCGGTATGGGGAATATTCTCCTTCAGCTCGACGTTGGCCCTTATCGTATGCTTCATCATCATCGTATTTGCCGCATATGAGAGTCAGAAGGACTGGAACAAATTGAAGCAACTGTTCAGCAACGGCAAATCCTTTTCTGATGATGCCTCGTATGAACAGATATCGAATACGATCAAGTCGATCACTGAACGCCAGACCGAGAACGAGCTGCTGATCGGCAGAACCCCGTTCATGACGGAGACCATCTTCCGCCGGCTGATCCATGGAAAGGACATGGTTCCAAAGGAACTGGAAGTGATGATGGAGCGGACCGGTCATGTATTTCCGATCGACGCGGACATGATGATCGCCATGGCAAAGATCATCTGGCACAATGCCGGAGATGAGACAAACATAGATGACATCGATTTCTCACGGATCGCCGCCACAAAGGAGGCCGAACGGATATTCAACAAGAAGTTCTACCTCTACATGGATCTTGCGTTCAATGTCTGGCTTCTCGTCTGGAACAAGGATAGGAACAGACTGAACCGTGATCTGGACGTATTCTGGACCTCGTTCAAGAAGATCACTCCGTATGAGATTTCCATGGCGGTCTCAAACGACAACCATACCCTGGGCAGCATGAAGAATGCTCCGGAGGAATGCAACTTTGTCGTGCAGAGCATCGTCAATGAAAACCGCAGGAATCTGATCCGGCGGTATTCGGAGCTACAGGAACAATCTGACTTCGCATCCTATGACAAGGATGCGGAGCGGCTGTTGCTTTCCAGTTGTCTGAAACGGGACGCAGAAAGTACCAGGACCATCTTGGAGAGACTCTACGATGTCAATTTCAAGCAACGGAAGCTCGCCCCCGACCAGACATCGTATCTGTTCAAGGCTCTGTACGCTACCGCGATCACCTATTGCCAGAAGGAGAACACCACCGTCCTGCCAAAGCAGTTCTCGTTGTTCTCTGATGTTTCAGAATTTTTCCTTGATCAGTCAGGAGCCGCGGTCAATTCGAAAGATGAACGGGAAAAACAGATGATATCGCATATCACGACCTATATTTCGGAGCATTTCCAGGATCCAGGGCTTACCTTGTCCAATATGGCCGTCGACTTCAAGATGAGGGAAAACTACCTGTACCATTTCATGAGCACCAGAATGGGCACGAGCTTCTCACAATATCTAGAGAACCATCGGCTCGCCCAGGCGAAGGACCGGCTGCTCGTCGATCCCGATGAACCGATCAACGAGGTCGCCTTCTCCTGTGGCTACGCCAATCCCCAGACATTCAGAAGGGCCTTCAAAAAACGGTTCGGCGTATTGCCGTCCGACTACAGGATACAAAAGCTTACAGAAGAGAGAGAGAGAGAGAGAGAGAGAGAGAGAGAGAGAGAGAATAGCTAGCTGACTATCCTCACAGATAGATGGATACCCATGAAAAAATGAAAGAGCTCATCTATGGTTCCTCATAGCTTCACGCCACCCTCCTCTTGCATCCACTGGGCTATCCTTACGAACGTCTCTCCCATCTCATCGAACAAAATCCTGTAGCTTTCACAGAAACGGAACTTGTTCGATGCGTCACGGTTCCGTTTGCATCCGGCCCGGCAGATGGGGAATATCGGACAGCCCTTGCAATCCTCATGGATTGCATCGGACTCATGGAGAAAATCAATCGCATCACGACGGGCATCAAGCTGTCCGATCGTCTCGGTATTGATATTCCCGAGCTCGTAGCGGTCAGTGCAATAGAAATCGCAAGGATAGACCGTGCCATCGCTTTCCACCACATACTGGATGGAACAATGACCGTTCATGTCACATTCTTCCGGAGGATAGCCCATCAGCACACTGATGAAGTTGTCAAACAGACGGATTGATATCGGATGCGGCGTCTGCAATGCGGCGACCCATTTTTTCGCAAGTCCGACGAGGAACTTGCCATAGGAGACAGGATCAAGGAAACGGTTTACATCGCCATCCAAGGGGTCAAGGCATGCGATATACTGTTGGAAACGGAGATCCTTGCTCATGAAGAAGTCCCACATCGCGTCGATATTGTCCGCAACGGCATCCGTGACGACGGCGAGGACGTTCAGATCGACATTGTTGCGGAGCATGGCGTCTATCCCTCGGAAAACGCCGTCGCTGCTTCTGGAAGCATCCAGACGCTTCCGGTAGAGATTATGGAGCTTCGGGAAACCGTCACAGGAAACCCCTACAAGGAAATGATTGTCATGGAAAAAACGGCCCCAGTCATCGTCAAGAAGCGTTCCGTTGGTCTGAAAGCCATAGTTGACTTTCGTTCCGCCTTGGTTCAGCTCTTTTTCCAACTCGACGAACCGCTTGAACCAGTCAAGACCAACCAGCGACGGCTCCCCCCCCTGGAAAGCAAAGGTGACTGTATCGGCGCCCTCCAAACCCTTTTTCAGCAGGGAAACGACGGTCCTCTCATCCATGAACGGATGGCAGGCAACCCGCCGTTTGGAGGCTTCATCCTTGTAGAAACAATACCCGCATTCGAGATTACAGGCTGAAGACGCCGGCTTTATCATGATCGAACGGACGATCCTGCCCGTTTTTGGACTATCCATCATTCCCCCAAGGATCACAGCCGTCAGATAGAAGCTAGCCATCGACGGAGAATCATTAAATCATCATATCTTTGGTGATGATATCATAAAACGGACGTGTGGGGATACCGATGCTAGCTTGTTCTCCGCATCTGCCTGTTGGTGATCTCACAACATATCACCATGACACAAAGAAGGGAGATTTGCAGGTACGGTAGCAGCCCCATGGACATTCGTCCAGCTAGAAAGCCGAAAATCGGCGGGGTGAACGTACTGCCGACATAGGCCGACGCCATCTGGAACCCCATGATTTTCTGAGAACGGGCGGCATCGAACCTTGCGGGGGTCTCATGAAGCATGCCGGGGAAAATCGGTGCGAGACCGAAACCAATGAACAACAAGCCGGCGATTGCGCTTTCCGAAGGAAGCGGCAGCATCAGGATAAGCACTCCGATCGCACAAGCCACTTGTCCGAGCCGAATCAGCCTTGGACCGCTTAGTTTCATCGTGACAAAACCGGACAACAACCTACCAAGAGTAATACCCAGATAGAACATGGAGATCCATCCAGCAGCTACAGAGGCGTCCACACCCCTCAGCGAAACCAGATAGGAAGCACCCCAGATCCCCGTCGTCGTCTCTATGGAGCAATAGCAGAAGAAGGAAAACAGCACAGGGAACATGCTGGCTTTGGCTCCCGTCACCGTCCTGCCGATTGAAATATCGTTTTCCGTGTTAATGCCCGAAGGACGTTCAAAACGTCTCCACATCGGTAGCGTGAACAACAGGATGGCTACCAGGACGAACTGAACGATCGAGACCGTCAGGTACCCATTGCGCCATTGTCCGTCACGGGCGATCCACGCCGACATGATGATCGGTCCGCAAGTCGCTCCGATTCCCCAGAAACAGTGGAGCCAGCTCATGTGCTTGGCCTTGTAATGCGCCGCGACGAAACTGTTCAGCCCGGAATCGACGGCCCCGGCGCCCAAGCCCAATGGAATGGCCAGCAGGCAAAGCCACAGGAATGAACCTGCGAACGAAAACCCAAGCAACGCTACCGCCGTCATCAACACACTGACGAACGTAACTTTGCCGGTCCCGAACTTAGACAGCAGGAACCCGCTCGACAGACTGGAGACAATCGTCCCTCCGCTTACGATCATGGAGACGATCCCAGCGAATGACAGCGGTGCGTCCAACTGAAGGTGCATGATCGGCCACGCAGAACCAAGCAACGAATCAGGCAGTCCCAGGCTGATGAAAGCAAGATAGATGATCACGAGAAAAAATGTAGCCATGTTCGTACGTCCTTTATGTTATTCCTTGCAGAAAGTTTCCGGTCTGTTCAGCAGTCCGAGTACTCCGGATATGGCGCCTTCACTGATGTCCCAGAGAAAATCGGCTGAAATGGCGAACTCAGGAATACTAGAAGGTGGAAGAATCTTCGCACAATGTTCGTTGAGCTCCCCCACGCAGTCCTTGTCGACCAAGTTGCCGTTCAAAACAAGGATATCGGGGTTGTACAGACAGCAGATCGTCGGAACAAGAATGTGCAGGTATTCTCGAAACGTCTTTTTCCCGACATGCTTCCAGTCGATGTCGAACGGCAGAAATCCAAATTCGCCTACGAAGTTCGACGCACCGCTGTACACCTCCCCTTTCAGGAACACACCGCCTCCCGGCGGGAATCCTTCAGGAAAAAAGAGATAGACTACAGAGGAGTCAAACATGTGCTGCTTTGCACAGAACCCTTGTACCGCGGCATTCACATCATTGTCGAAATAGACAGGCAGTCCGTACCGTTCCATCATGTGTTCACTGAACGGAATACCGTTCAACGCCTCGAAATCCCCGCAGGTGACGACTCCCCGGAACTCCTCGCCGGGCAACACGAATCCCAAGGTCCTGATAGCGGGAAAACGGACGAGCATGTCATCAATAATCGTGTCGAACACCTCTATATCCACGTCCTGGACGACCCGCCTGTCATTGTGGATGATCCGGCCTTTCAAGTTCACGACCTGGATCGTGATGTTGTTCATTCCATGAGCGACATGAAAAGCGTTGAGGACCAACGCATATGCGAAGGAAAGGTCGTATGAGTAGCAATAGGCGGGCCTACCTCCTTCCGAAGGTAGTCGACGGGCTGGCAACAGCTCACCGTATGAGGACATCTGCTGCAACAAGGCTCCGACGGTGACGATACTCAGCCCGATCTTCTGCGAGATAGCTTTTACCGTGAGGGAATCTTCCCGGAGCAGAAGATTCCGGATCATCTGCATATGGTGCTGCCTGAGATCTTTAGTATCAGGGGTTCCAGTGTGATGATGTACTGCCGCAGTCATATTTAACCTGCTTAATAAAGTTGATGTAATAAGTGGACATTACACTTCGCACCCAATACTGTCAAGCAATATCACAAAATTTCCTGAATATCGCTACCGGGCTTTTTCAACTGGGATGAGGATATGCGCCTAATGTTTTTTTTGTTGATAGAATCGCTTCAACTCAGCTTTCACCTGAGGGTCCAGATCATGCCAGCGAATGCCTTGTATAGCCCCTTCCAGACCACACAGGCGGTTGTAGCAGGCCGAGGAATCAATGGCGAGTATCCGCACCCAGGCTTCTTCGCTTCCCACCGCCTTCAGTTCTTCCGCGCTCGTGATCCCTACTTCCTTCAACTGTTGTTCCAAAACCTTGCCTATATTCGGCAACGATGTCAGTTCACTCATGGCAGTATCTCCTGCACGAAGTATACTACCGGCACCGTGCAATGGCAATGCGGAAGTTTCGATGCTTGGGATCTTACCATCGCGATATCTCTGGGCTTATGTGTGGGTCTATCTCCGGGTCTATGTCAGGCGTATGTCGCTATGTCCCTATCTGTGGGTCTATCTCCGTGTCTATGTCAGACGTATGTCGCTATGTCCCTATCTGTGGGTCTATCTCCGTGTCTAAGTCAGGCGTATGTCCCTATGTCCCTATCTCTGGGTCTATCTCCAGGTCCATGCAAGCACTCCGTTATGAAAACGCAGCAATATCGTAAATCTCCATTCTCTTCTGTTGACGACTGCAATTATTGTTTATACAATAGTTGCATATGCAACATTCATACACAACTGAAGGCAGGCCGACACCATGATCAGGCGCATCTATTCCTACATGAAGCCGTATCGCAGATATGCGATACTCGCCGTCCTCTGCATTACCGCGGAAACGACCCTTGAACTCCTGATACCGTTCATCATGGCGAATATCGTTGACGTCGGGGTCGTCAACGGAGACAAGGCCTACATCTTTACCCAAGGGGCGTTGATGTGCGGCTGCGCCCTACTCGCCATGATCCTGGGAGCAGGAAGCGCAAGATTCTCCGCCACCTGCGGACAAGGGCTGGGGGCCGAGCTGCGACGGGAGGAATATCGCAAAGTCCAGACCTTCTCGTTCGCCAATACGGACCATTTCAGGACATCGTCGCTGGTCACAAGGCTGACGAACGATGTGACGACGATCCAAAATTCGGTTTCGACCGGTCTGCGACCTGCGGTACGGGCTCCGGTGATGATGGTCACGGCGCTGATAGCTTCGTTCTTCATGAGTTCCAAGCTTGCCATTGTGTTTTTCATCGCCGCCCCTACCCTGGCCGTCCTGCTGTGGCAGATCATCAGGCATGTACGGCCTCTGTACGGAAAAGTCCAGGCGGCGGTCGACCAGGTGAACAGGATCATACAGGAGAACCTGAGGGCGATACGTGTCGTCAAAGCCTATGTGCGCCAGGACTATGAGATCGAGAAGTTCAATACCGTCAACACGAACTTGCAGGACATATCCGTGAGGGCGTTCAAACTGACCGCCCTCAACATGCCGGCGATGCAACTGGTCATGTACATGACGATCATCGCGATACTCTGGTACGGCGGCCGGCTTACCATGGTCGGCCACATGGAGATCGGTGCCCTTACAGGGTTCCTCAGCTATGTCATGCAGGTCCTCAACGCCATGATGATGATCTCCAACGTGTTCCAGATGCTGACCAAGTCCCTGGCTTCCGGAAAACGTATCCTGGAGGTGATGGACGAAGAACTCGATATCACTGAAGCGGAAGGAATCACGGACCCTGACGCCGAAGTCCGGCACGGGGATATCGTCTTTGACCATGTATCGTTCAAATACAAGCGCGATGCGGCCGAGAACGTGTTGTCCGACATATCGTTCCATATCCCCTCAGGCCAGACGGTAGGGATCATAGGGGAGACCGGCGCCGCCAAATCGACCTTGGTACAGTTGATACCACGCCTCTACGATGTCACGAAAGGCGCGGTATACGTCGATGGGCGGAACGTGAAGGAATATCCGTTGAAACATCTCAGGGAGGCCATAGCCATGGTCCTGCAAAAGAACACCCTCTTTTCGGGGACCGTCAAGGACAACCTCCGGTGGGGCAAGGAAGACGCCACCGACGAGGAGATCGACCGGGCCTGCCGTATCGCCTGCGTGGATGAATTCATCGACCGGCTGGAAAACGGATATGATACCGAACTTGGGCAGGGAGGCGTCAATGTCTCCGGCGGACAGAAACAGCGTCTTTGCATCGCACGGGCGATATTGAAGAATCCGAAGGTATTGATCCTTGATGACTCCACAAGCGCCGTCGATACCGCGACCGAGGCGAAACTGCGCAAGGGACTCGCGCAGAGCCTGCCGGGAACGACGAAGCTGATCATCGCCCAGAGAGTGGCGTCCATAGAAACGGCGGACCAGATCATCATACTGGAGGATGGCAAGGTCGATGATATCGGAACGCACGAAGAACTTCTGAAGCGCAACGCTTTCTATCAAGAGCTGTATGAATCACAGAAGAAAGGAGCGTTGCAATAATGGCACGAGTCATGAACTATAAACGGCCGAAGAATACAAAGAGGACTCTGCTGAGACTGTTCAGCTATCTCGGCAGGCACAAGCTGACCTGGGCCACCGTCGCGTTCCTGGTCCTGATCAGTACCGCGGCCAACATCATGGGTACCTACCTGCTCAAACCCGTCATCAACAAATACATCATTCCGCGAGATATCCCGGGACTGCTCTGGATGGTGCTCGCCATGGGCGTCATGTACCTCATAGGTGTCCTGGCGACGTTCGGCTACAACCAGTTGATGGCGAAAGTGGCGCAGCAGGTCGTCGCGGATATCCGCAAGGATCTGTTCATCCATACCCAGTCGCTTCCGCTGAAGTACTTCGATGTACATACCCACGGCGAGCTGATGAGTCGTTTCACCAACGATGTCGATACCTTGACCGACGCGATGAACACGAGCTTCTCCATGTTGCTGCAAAGTTTCCTGATGCTTGTCGGGACTATCACGATGCTGCTCGTACTGAACGTACGGCTTTCGTTGATCGTCATCGCCTTCCTGATCCTCATGTCGCTTTTCATCAAATGGAACGGGAAACGGAGCCGACGGTACTTTATCGAGCAGCAGGCCAGGCTGGGCAATATCAACGGCTTTGTCGAGGAGATGGTCTCGGGACAGAAGGTCGAGAAAGTATTCAACCACGAAGCACAGGACTTTGAAGAATTCTGCAAACGGAACGAAGCTCTGAGGACGGCCTCCACAAAGGCCCTCTCCTACTCCATGCTGACGATTCCGACCATCGTAAGCCTCTCCTATTTCAACTACGCTGTTTCAGCCTGTGTAGGTGGACTGTTCGTCCTTGGCGGACTGATGGATATCGGCGGCCTTTCGGCGTACCTCGTCTATGTCAGGCAGAGCGCGATGCCGATGAACCGGCTGACCCAGCAGGTCAACTTCCTCCTTGCCGCCCTTTCCGGCGCGGAACGGATTTTCGAGATGATGGAGGAAAGGCCGGAACTCGACGATGGTACGGTTACGCTTTGCAATGTAGAGGAATCCCCCGACGGGAACTATGAAGAGCATGAAACATACACCGGACGGTTCGCCTGGAAAGTTCCGGTCCGTACCGAGGAGGGGCAGGAAACCGTGCGTTGGGAACCTCTGCGCGGGGATGTCCGTTTCCACGATGTGACGTTCGGCTACGTGCCGTCGAAAATCATCCTGAACGGGATATCCCTCTACGCGAAGCCAGGTGAGAAGCTTGCCTTCGTAGGTTCGACAGGAGCGGGTAAGACCACCATCATCAACCTGATCAACAGATTCTATGAATTGAACGATGGGGCGATCACCTACGATGGCATTGACGTAAGGGATATCAAGAAGAATGATCTGCGCCGGTCTTTGTCGATGGTCATACAGGATACCCATCTGTTCACAGGGACTATCGCCGAAAACATCAGGTATGGTCGGCTGGATGCCACGGATGAAGATGTCCGAAACGCGGCCCGGCTTGCGAACGCCGATTCCTTTGTCCGCAGGTTGCCTGAAGGGTATGACACGATGCTCTACTCAGATGGCGGCAACCTCTCCCAAGGGCAGCGGCAGCTACTGTCGATCGCACGGGCGGCGGTATCGCGGCCTCCTGTGTTGATACTGGACGAAGCTACAAGTTCCATCGACACCAGGACCGAACGCTTGATAGAACGGGGAATGGATGGTCTGATGGAGGACCGGACGGTATTCGTCATAGCCCATAGGCTGTCGACGGTCCGCAATTCGAACGTCATCCTTGTTCTTGAGCAGGGGCGCATCATTGAACGGGGCACCCATGAGGAACTGCTGGAGCACAAGGGAAGATATTACCAGCTATATACAGGCAAAGCTGAGCTTTCATAGGAAAGCTCGAGGAGACGGCCATGGAAAAACAGGAAATCCGAGAAATCATGATACAGGTGGAGCGGACCCGCAAGCGGTTGCTGCAACCATATTTTTCAAGTCTGGGCTTCACCCTGGGGCAAGGGCAGCCAAGGATACTTGTATTGCTCAGCGAACAGGAGGGAGAACAAGAAGGAATCACCCAACGGGAGTTGTCGGACGCTTGCGCGATCGAGGTCACTACCCTTTCCCGGACACTCGACAGGATGGTTGAAGCAGGATTCATCGTCAGGGAACCTCACCCTGACAGCAGGCGCGCCTGCCTGATCAGGATCACCGATCTGGGCAGAGAAAAAGCCGAAGCGGTCCGTCATGGTTTTCAAATCGTCGATGACCTGATCTGGCAAGGTTTTTCCGAGCGGGAGATGTCGAACCTATTCGATGGGCTACAGAGGATAAAGGAGAATCTCGATTCCTGCGATGGCCTCGACTGAGAGGCTGAAGGCCGGTCACATGCCCGAGGATATAGGAGGATGAAGGGATGACAAGCTTGGCTGGATATAGAACAGAAGCGGCGACTCTTTCGCCAGGACATTCCTGACAGAAGCGCCGCCGTTTCACAAGCATCTCGCCGATACCAATTTGAAAGACCTTGGTCCGGCCTATTTGTCCATTCCTTCCATATGCGTGCAGTTCAGATGCGAGGAGTCGCAGAACGGCATGTTCGAGGACTGCCCGCAACGACAAAGCGTGACCCGGTTGCGGGTCTCATATTCTTCACCGTCGGAACCTTCAATCTTGATTCCGCCCTTCACCCAGAGCGGCCCCTTGTGCCCGGTCGCCGGATCCTGAACCACGCTGATTTCACATTCCAGAGGCGGCTCTATCTTCTCCCCGTTCTTCTTGACGATCGTAAGACGGCCGGAAGGGCAGCAACAGGCCTCGTAGACCGCGATGTCGCGCTCATCTTTCGTCACACCATTGACGGCAAGCTCCCAGACACCATCGAAACGATCGCAGAACCGAGCGACGGCGCAAAGCGATCTCTGATCCAGCAGGTCCATGGTCTTGCCTTCATAGAGTTCGGCGGCCTCTTCGTACGGGGTCTTGTCAGCGACTTCCAAACCGACGAATTTGATCATCTTGTGCTGTCCGTCGCAGTATGGCTTGTTCCCAGAATGACCGCACCGGCAAAGGTGGTACGGTTCGTCGGCGGGTTGATAGGATTTCCCATCTTTCCATTCAGCACCGGCGCCATCGGTATCCGGCACGATGATAGCCTGGTTCAACGGAACGCCTCCGATGACCTCATAGGGCCCCTCCGGCAGAATCCTTATCTTCATTCCCTCAGATTTCTTACTGTCCATTGTAATTCCCCCACTATTGCGTGCAAACAATATGTATATGGATGAAATATACCAAGGGAAGAAGAAAATGGCTAATAAAATCCTGTCAAAGACAGCCGATTGTCAGAACTCGTCAAGATGTCGTACCAGAAGTAACTTTCATCCATCGCCCTTCTCCAGCAGCTTGCGGATCATAGATTCATACGTTTCCGGTTCCAACAGGAAACTTTCACCATGCCGGGCAGGGGGCACGATCAGCAAGTCCTTTGGGGTATTGCACGCTTCGTAAAGCGTATAGACCATCTCCGTCGGCACGAACCGGTCTTCGCCTCCATGGATGAACAGCACAGGGACTTTGATCTTCGCGGTCTGCTTCGCGACATCGGCCGTACCGCAAAAAAAGCCATTGAGCAACCGGCAGAAACCACTCGCCATATAGTACAAAGGGAACGCAGGCAAATGAAAACGTTGTTTCATGACCTGAAGGATCTCCACCTTCAAACTGGAAAAACCGCAGTCCGCGACCACCCAACGGACATTCGCGGACAAAGAGGATTCCCCTGCCGCATTCAATACCGTTGAGGCTCCCATGCTGATACCTTGTAGCAGGACTTGTTTTTCCGCTCCAAGGTTTTCCGAGATCCATTCCGCCCATTGGATGCAATCCAGACGGTCATTCCATGAGAAACCTATCCGTTTCCCTTCGCTCGCCCCATGCGCCTGATCATCGACCAGCAGGAGATCCATTCCAAGATGCTCAAGATACATCGGAGCATGATAGAGATATTCATTGAAAGCCGCGTTGCGATACCCATGGATGCAAAGGGCGACCCTGTCGGTCGGACGTTTCGCACGGAACAGATATCCGACCAGACGTTTCCCTTGGAAGTTCGTGACCGTCACGGTTTCATAGCCCCATCGCTCCAGATACGACATCCTTTCCGCATAGTGTTCGCTGAAAAACCTTCTTGCCTCGGTCTTGCCGGTTCCCGGGACAGGTGGCACCGGTTCCTTGCCCCGGATGAAGGCATATCGGTACAGGATGTAGCTGAGAACAAGACATGAGCCAAAGACGCACGCACAGACGATCAGGAAAGTATTCATGATGACAGCTCCTCACAAGGATAATCTATCATATCATGCGTAGCCGGGAACGTACATTTCATCGATTTTTCTGACGAATGTGTGTTGGTTATAAAAATAATGAGAGTAAACCAATCCTTATGCGTTAGGAATCTCACTTGCCTTCTCTGGAATATTGCGGTATATTACAGATGCTCACCGTAGGACGGAAGCCTTACGGGGGTGTTTCGGTTTCGACTGGCGGAATGTCAGGTCAGTAGTTGCAAGCGGAGCGCCAACTCCTAAAACTAGCGCAAACAATTAAATGCCAAGAAAGAAGACGAATACGTCTCTGACGAAGCATACGCTCTCGCTGCCTAAGACAGCTTGAACGTACAGGTCCGCTCGGTGCCGCTCTTAACCGGCGGGTGCCTGTAACAATAGGGGCTTACTGGAACGAACACCGGTGGCGTTTCAGGACAACAAAGCCGGATACGGTGTGCTGCCGTTTGTCGATACACCTACGCACACCGGAACACCCAGAACATCGACTAAGCTTGTAGAGGCTGCTGGGTGGCCCGTTAGGACGGGGGTTCGAATCCCCCCACCTCCAGAACACCTAGAAGATGGTCAACCCCTTGCAATGGAAACATCGCGAGGGGTTTTCTGTATAGTCATAGGAACATTCAGTCAAAAAACAGCTTCAGATCGTCCTCTACCGTACCGATACCGGCGATACCGAACCTCTCCACCAACACCTTCGCGACATTCGGCGAAAGGAACGCGGGCAAAGTCGGTCCGAGATGAATGTTCTTGATACCGAGCGACAACAAGGCAAGCAGGACGATGACGGCCTTCTGCTCATACCAAGCGATATTGAAGACAATCGGAAGTTTGTTCACATCGTTAAAACCAAACACTTCCTTGAGTTTCAAGGCGATTACCGCAAGAGAGTAAGAATCATTGCACTGGCCTGCATCAAGCACTCTGGGAATACCGGCGATATCCCCCAACCCTAGCTTGTTGTATCGGTATTTCGCGCAACCCGCGGTGAGGATCACAGTATCTTTCGGCAAGGCCTCTGCGAATTCCGTATAGTAGGTTCTTGAACGCATCCTGCCATCACATCCCGCCATGACAACGAATTTGCGCAAGGCACCGGATTGTATAGCCTCTACGATCTTGTCGGCCAAAGCCATGACCTGACCATGGGCGAACCCTCCAAGAATCTCACCCGTCTCGATTTCAGTCGGCGCGACGCATTTCTTTGCATGTTCAATAATTCGAGAAAAGTCCTTTGTCTCCCCTATTTCACCAGGGATATGCTTGCAACCAGGAAAACCTACGGCGCCGGTGGTATATACCCTATCCTTGTAGCTATCTTTCGGCGGAACCAGACAGTTGGTGGTCAGCAACACAGGACCGTTGAATTTCTCGAATTCCTCCTTCTGTTTCCACCATGCGTTCCCATAGTTGCCAGCAAAATGTTTGTACTTCTTGAAAGCCGGATAATAATGGGCAGGCAGCATTTCTGAATGGGTATATACATCGATCCCCGTCCCTTCTGTCTGTTCGAGCAACATTTCCAGATCCCGCAGATCATGCCCGGAAATCAGGATACCAGGATTCGTCCGTACCCCGATATCGACCTTCGTCATTTCTGGCGTTCCATAAGCCTCGGTATTGGCGGCATCCAACAATGCCATGACCTTGACCCCGTAGCTTCCCGTTTCCAGAACCAACGACACCAAGTCATCGACGGACAAGGAATCGTCCAAGGTCTTCGCCAATGCTTCCTGCAAGAACATATCAATCGTTTCATCGTCCTTCCCAAGCACATTGGCATGGTGTGCGTACGCTGAAAGTCCTTTGATCCCATAGGTGACCAGCCACCGCAGACTTCGCAAGTCATCGTCAGCGGTCGCAAGCACACCGATCTCCGGTGCGCGATCCAGCATCTCCTTTTTGCTATCCACTTCCCACAACGCAGCATCAGAAAGACCGGATTTGTCAGCGATCAGGGCAAGCAATCTCTGTTTCCGGACAAATGTGGCGAGTATCCGTTCAACGATCGCCTCTTCATCAAAACTCGCGTTGGTGATCGTGCAGAACATGTTGAGCGTCACCAAATGGTTGATGTCCTTGTCGATTTCTTTTCCTTCCTTGCGTGCCCGTGAGGCGACTTCGGAAATCCCTTTTGTGGCGTACACGAGCACATCCTGCAAGGCCGCGACCTCGGGAACCTTTCCGCAGACTCCAGTAACGGTACAACCCTTGTTCCCGGCCGTTTCCTGACATTGGTAACAAAACATGCGATTTTCCATGATTTCTCCTTCGCTCACCCGATCATCCGACCGGGATCACTCCTGACGATCAACAACAGGCGGTCACATCAGAGCGTCACGTTCTGAATCATCCGTCTTATATACCAAGATACTTCCTTATTTTTCATTCGTATGTTGTATTTCCAACAGATAATGTCGAAACTTCATTTTTTTTTACACTTGAAAAACGGGCCGTCAGAGGGCCGAGGTACTCATCGCGGAGGAGGTCGTGTATAAAACCGGATTGCTGAGGGTTTTTCTTGGCCTGAAGATCCCACTCATCATCATGCAAATGATGTTTTTGGCTTTTTTCCCTCTATCACTTCGCCTGGAACCTATCGACATTCGCATGACAGGATCATTCTCAATGAATTCGCCTACTCCACCCGGAGCATCCGGTATCCGACGCCGATATGCGTCTGGATATACCTGGGGACGGAGGGATCAGGTTCGATCTTCTTCCGCAAGGTCGCCATGAATACACGCAGGGACGGAGTTTCCGAAGCATATATGCTCCCCCAGACTTCGTTGAGGATATAGTTGTGGGTCAACACCTTGCCTGTGTTCTTCGCCAGCAGGCACAGCAGCTTGTATTCGATCGGTGTCAGATGTATCTCCCTGTCCATCAGAAACGCACAGCCCGCGGCGTAGTCGATCCTCAGATCACCGTTCCGGTATACCGAGGCTTCCTCTCCCACCTTGTCGGAAGCGAACCGCACGCGGCGCAACGCCACCCGCAGCCGGGCGAGCAATTCCTCGATACTGAACGGTTTTGTGAGATAGTCGTCAGCGCCGGCGTCCAGGGCGTCCACCTTGTCCTTGTCCTCGCTTCGGGCACTGACGACGATGATCGGGACGTTGCTCCATCCCCGGACCTTCCTGATGATGTCGACACCATCCATATCGGGCAATCCCAGGTCGAGGATGATGATGTCGGGATTGTATGAGACGGCGTCAAGCAACGCCCCTGTACCGGTCTTTGCGGTATGGTATTGATACGACTGGGTATCCAACGTGGTGGCGATCAGGTTGTTGATCGCGAAATCATCCTCGACGACGAGGATCAGCGGCTTATTCATCACAGTTCACCTCCGCGACATGCAATGTGAAACGGAATATGGTCCCCTTCGGACGGTTGTCTTTCACGACGATGGTTCCTCCATGGGCCAGCACGATCGACTTGCACAAGGAAAGTCCGAGCCCGAGGCCCCTCCGTCCATCACCCCTGGAATTATCCGCTGTATAGAACATCTCGAAAACATGACGCTTGGCCTCATCGGAGAGGCCTGGACCATCGTCCGATACGGTGACCTCGACCATCGTCCCCAACCTACGGGCGGAAAGCTCGATCCTGGAACCCCTCGGGGTATACTGTATCGCGTTGTTGACAAGGTTGATGATCACCTGGACGACCAGCCGGGCATCCATTTTGGCCATGAGCAGGTCGTCGGACAACGACATGGAGATCCCATGCTCCGACGCCTTCCGGTCCAGATGGGACAACGCCTCGCGGAACACGTCGTCCAGCAACTCCGGTTCCGTACGAAGGTCGAACGTGCCGTTCTCTATCCGTGTCACCGCCAGCAGATTTTCCACGAGATTCACCAGCCAGAGGGAATCGTCGTAGATGTCGGCATACAGCTGCCTTCGCTTCAATTCATCCAGGACAAGGGAGTTCTCCATCAGGATCCCCGCATTGCCGGATATGCTGGTCAGAGGGGTCCTCAGATCGTGAGAGATGGCCCTCAGCAGGTTCGCCCGCAACGTCTCCTGCTGCGCATGTAGCTCGACATCCCGTTTCTCGGCGTGGAGCAAGGATTTCTCCAGGTTCGTGCCACATTCGTCAAGCATCGCGGTCAGCAGGTTCTTCTCAAAAGCGTCGGGTGCGGCGGCCCCGTCCGACACGATCCCGGCGACGGCCAATATCCGCCCCTGTCCTCTCGCTGAGAGATAGAGGCACTTGGCGCTGGGCAGCGTATCGGTCCCTACCCCCGCGGGTTTCCCGTTGCGGGCCACCCATTGGGCCACAGCCTGTTCGTCCTCGTCGGAATATTCGGAGGGAACATCCTCGTTCCGGGGGGAAAACACCAGAGGAGGAAGCACCGTCCCATGCTCATCCACCGCATAGAACAGCACAGGCCTTTCAAGGAGCTTGCAGATCTGTAGGGCGGTCACGGCAAGGATATCTCCGACGGTTTCCACCTGCTGGAGCTTGCGACTGGTCTCCAGCAGCAATTCCGTCCTGTACGACTTCCGCGCGGCCTGCCGAGCCTGCGTCTTGATCCTCAACGTCAGGGAACTGGTGATGACGCTCGCCGCCAGCATGACCAGAAAGGTGACCGGATAGCTTGCGTCATACGCATGCAACGTAAAACGGGGTTCAGTGAAAAAGAAGTTGAACAGCAGGACGCTCGCAAGGGAAGCTACGGAACCATATATCCAGCCTTCGGCCAGGATGGAGGCGAAAAGCACCCCCAATATGTACACTGTGATAATGTTCGCCTCCCCGAGACCCAGGATGTAGAACACATAGGCGACCAAGGAGGCCAGCATCACCATCAGCAGGGACTTGCCCAGGTCCTTCCACGAGAAGCGAAGCAGACCGTCTCCATGGAGCCAGCCAAAGCCTTTCCGCCCCCGGTACGCCGGTTGTGTATCAGGAATGATATAGATGTCGATGTCCGGAGCCTGTTCAGTGAGCTTGTCCACCAGGTTCTTCTTCGAGGAGAACCTGGACCGCCTTCCGTTCGGACGGCCGATCACGATCTTCGTCACCCCGCCGGCTTTCGCGTATTCGGCGATCTGCACAGCCACGTCATCGCCATAGACTGTCACGATATGGGCTCCGAGCACCTCGGCCAACTCCATGTTCGCCCTCAGACGGCGGCCGTCGTCACCCTTCTGTTCATCGGTCTTCGCCTGTTCCACATACAACGCGGTGAATTCACTGTGGAACGCTTCGGACATGCGGGCGGCGGTACGGATCACCTTGGCGTTGGAAGGAGCGCCGGAAACGCAGGTAAGAATGTGTTCGCCCGCGTTCAGCATGGAGTCGACGCCGTTCTGGTCCACGCTTCGGTTGAGCCTGTCCGCGGTCCTGCGCAGGGCGATCTCCCGCAACGCCACGAGATTCTTCCTGATGAAGAAGCTGGAAAGGGCTTTCTGGGCTTGGGACTTGTCATATACCTTCCCATGTTCCAGGCGAGCTATCAGATCGTCCGGCTCTATGTCGACGACCTCCACCTGCAAGGCCGAATCGAATACCCGGTCAGGGATACGTTCCGATACGGCGACACCTGTGACCGAAGCGATCACATCGTTCAGGCTTTCCAGATGCTGTACGTTCACAGTGGTGTAGACGTCGATCCCCGCGTGGAGCAGTTCCTCTATATCCTGATACCGTTTGCGATGTCTACAGGACTCGGCGTTCGTATGGGCGAGTTCATCAACCAGGATCAGCTGGGGATGCCGCGACAACGCACCGTCGAGGTCGAACTCCCGAAGCGTGATGTTCCTGTGTCTGACCAACAGAGGGTGCAGCTGTTCCAGCCCCTCAAGCAGAGACAGCGTCTCGGGACGGGTATGGGGTTCGATGTATCCCGCGACGACATCGACACCTTCCTTCTGGGCATGATGCGCCGCCTCCAGCATCGCGTAGGTCTTGCCGACGCCCGCAGCGTACCCGAAGAAGATCTTCAGTCTGCCGTCGGTCCGTTTTTCATCTTCATTTACCTTGCGAAGCAAGTCGTCGGGATCGGGTCTGTCCAGTTCCATGCCGGACACTCCTTTGGACACATCCAATGTCCTTGCGGGATCATCCCTGGCTGACGGCCGGGATTTCCATACGGTACGATCATCATTTCAGATCATCTGCGGATTATTTTCAAGTACCCGCCCCTCGGATCATTGCTTCAGGGCGTCGGGAAAGAGGAACTTGAGGAACATCCTCTCCGCACAGCTCCCCCTGCCGTAGTCGAACCGCCGTCTATGCCCGTCTCCATCCATGACCCCGAAACCGGCCTCCTCATTGGATACGCGATATCCCATGCGTTCCATCGCGACGTCCAAGGAGAACTCCCAATCAAGATAGTCACGCATGCCGCCCTGGGCGAGCCGACGCGTCAGCCAGTCGAATTCCAGCGGACTGTAGCTGTCATCGAGGAACGTCTCCCAGAGCGCCGCCTTCTGGTCCAGCGTCAGGCAACCAATATAGTCCGAGAAATCGAGCTCCCCATCGTCCAGAGGAACATAGCAGAAGAACGCACCGTCGAACGGGATCGCCAGACCATGGGCCTCAAGGAAACCGGAATGCCCCCTGCTCTCACAGATGCAGTCCTGATGCGGTGAAAGATGTGAAAGTACGGTCGTCAGTCTTCGGGCGCAGTCAGGTTCCTCACAGGTCAATTCAAGGCACAGCCCCTCCACCCTGTCGAAGTCCCTCCCAGAAACGGAGGTCCGTTCGAACAGGATCCTGTCGTCAGTCCATAAGAACGTCATGCAGGCGTTCCCGTCCCCTTCAGCGGTGCCTGAAAAGACAAGGGGCCAGACCGTTGAGACGGCCGCCGCAAGCTCTCCGTATCTTCTGGAGAGCTCCTCACAACCGATGCAGACGGATGGGAACAGCACCGAGACGATCGGGCTTCCAGTCGGATTGTATACGACCGGACGGATATCGACCGCATTGCACAGGTCGTATACGATGGAAACCGCCAGCCTGCCGGCGGGAACGGAGCACAGCTCCTTCTGCTCCCGGCAGACAGGGATCCTTTCGGTAGCGGCGGTTTTCCGACGATACAACGTCAGCCCCCTCATGGGAGTATCCCGTCCAGCGCCAGATTCACTTTCAGCACATTGACCCTCGGTTCTCCGAACAGGCCGAGGAACCTCCCCTTCGTATACTTGTTGATGATTTCACGTACCTGTTCCTCGGTATGGGAGGTGTTCGCCACGATGCGCGACACCTGGTATTCCGCGGCGGCGGGGGATATCTCAGGATCGAGGCCACCACCGGAGACGGTGACGAGGTCGACAGGGATAGGGACGCCGGCCTTGTCGGGATGCGCATTCCTGATATCCTTGACGCGCTGGGCGACCATGACCTCGTATTCATCGCTCGCGGGACTCTTGTTGGAAGCCCATGCATACATGACGGGATTCCCTTCGTCGTCGGTGAACGTATCTGTGTCGAGGTTCATGGGACGACCCCACAGATGCTTCGCGTCCTGAAAACGCTGACCCAGCAGCTCGCTCCCGTATTTCTTCCCGTCTACCTCGATGACGCTGCCGTTCGCCTGACGGTGGAACGCCAGCTGGGCGATCCCCGTCACGAGCAGCGTATAGACGAAGCCGAACAGGACCATCGTCACCAACAGATACAGACAAGCTTTTCCAATGATCTTCATATTTCCTCCGAATAACCGATGTCCGCCGGAGCAGTCATCAGAACCATCCCAACGCCCAGGCAGTCCGAATACCAGTTACCCCGACTGCCACGATGAGCACGCACAAGGCGCCTCCCAGTATAGAAAGCGTTTTCTTCATATCCATTATTCCCCCTTCCCTATCCGACGATAAAAAAGAACACCAGCGCCACCACTCCCAAAGCCAGGGAGACCATCAAGGGTATCCCCAGCGCCAGGATAACGAACAACAGGCTTGGATGGTCCAGCAGCAATTTCTGCATCCTGTTCCACCAGCCCGAACCGGATGGGTTCTTTCCTTCGTCGACGGGAACCTCTTTCCGAGGTATCTTGCGGATCACCATGCCGGCATCCTCTATACGAGTCCCAGGACGACAAGGGCGAGGTCTATCAGCTTGATGAAGATGAACGGAGCCACGATACCTCCCAGACCATAGACGAGTAGATTCCTCGAGAGCATCTTCCCAGCGGGAACCTCCCTGTATCTGACACCCTTCAGTGCCAGGGGGATCAGCGCTACGATGACCAGCGCGTTGTAGATCGTCGCCGACAGGATCGCGCTCGTCCCGCTATGGAGCCCCATGACGTTCATGACGGCCAGACCAGGATACAGCCCCATGAACAACGCAGGGATGATGGCGAAATACTTTGCCACATCGTTGGCGATGGAGAACGTCGTCAGGCTTCCGCGGGTCATCAGCAACTGTTTACCGATACGTACTATGTCGATGAGCTTCGTCGGGGATGAGTCGAGATCGACCATGTTCCCCGCCTCTTTGGCGGCCTGCGTACCGCTGTTCATCGCCACGGCGACATCCGCCTGAGCCAAGGCCGGCGCATCGTTCGTACCGTCTCCGGTCATGGCCACCAGATGCCCCTGGGCCTGGTACTCGCGGATCATCTTCAGCTTTCCTTCCGGGGTGGCTTCGGCGAGAAAGTCGTCCACCCCGGCCTCCGCGGCGATCGCCGCAGCCGTCATCGGATTGTCTCCGGTGATCATAATCGTCTTGATGCCCATCTTCCTCAGGTCGGAGAACTTCTCCTTGACGCCATCCTTGACAATATCCTTCAGGTGGATCACGCCCAGCACCTTGTGGTCCTTGGCGACGACTAGCGGGGTCCCTCCCTGCCGGGCTATCTCTTCCACCACTTTCCCGCATTGGACGGAATAGGTGCCGCCGGACCGTTCCACATAGGCTTTCACAGCCTCCGCCGCACCTTTGCGGATCTCGATCCCCTTGCGGTCCACTCCGCTCATCCGGGTCGTGGCGGAGAATGGAATGAACTCCATGGTCCTGTCCTTCAGTTCACGGCCACGCAGACCGAACCGCTCCTTTGCCAGAACCACGACGCTGCGGCCCTCCGGAGTCTCGTCGGCCAGGGAAGCCAGTTGCGCGGCGTCGGCCAGTTCCTCCACGGGATGCCCGTCCACGGGGATGAACTCGCTGGCCTGACGGTTGCCAAGCGTGATTGTCCCCGTCTTGTCCAACAGCAGGATATCCACATCCCCCGCCGCCTCAATGGCCCGTCCGCTCATCGCGAGGACGTTTGCCTGGTTCAACCGGCTCATACCGGCGATACCTATAGCCGACAGCAGCGCGCCGATCGTCGTAGGGGCAAGGCAGACCAGCAAGGCGACAAGCGAGGTGACGCTGGTCGGATTCTGGATCGAAGCCTGGTCGGCGGAGAATCCGGAATAGGTGTACAGGGACATCGTGACCAGCAGGAATATGATGGACAGGGCCACCAGCAGGATCTGAAGGGCGATCTCGTTCGGAGTCTTCTTGCGTGCCGCGCCCTCGACCATGGCGATCATCTTGTCGAGGAAGCTTTCTCCCTCCTCCTGTGTCACGCAGACGACCAGCCAGTCCGAGAGCAGCTTGGTACCGCCGGTGACTGCGCTGCGGTCGCCTCCGGCCTCCCTGACCACAGGGGCGGATTCCCCGGTTATCGCGCTTTCATCCACCGAAGCGGCCCCATCGACCACTTCCCCGTCGGCGGGGATCTGTTCCCCGGCCCTGACGATGAACAGGTCCCCCTTGCGCAACAGTTCCGACGAGACCTCCTCGTACGACTCCCTGTCGTCTTCATGGGCAAGCCGATGGGCGACGACGTCCTTGCGGGAGGCACGCAGGGAATCGGCCTGGGCCTTCCCCCTTCCTTCCGCCAGCGCTTCCGCGAAGTTCGCGAACAGCACGGTCAGCCACAATACGATGGCGATAGCGAGGACGAACCAGGTGGGAGCGTCCTGTATCCCCGACAAACCCAGGACGAACAGCCCCGTGGTCAGGACCGCGGATATATACACGAGCAGCATCACGGGATTTCTCGCCTGTGTCTTCGGAGACAGCTTTCTGAAGGCGTCCCCGGCCGCACGGCCGATCATGGCCCTGTCGGCCATGGCATTCTTTCTCTTTGAAATCATTTTCTCAGACTCCTCTAGGCGACCATCTGGAAGTATTCAGCGATCGGTCCCAACGACAACGCGGGGAAGAAGGACAATGCGCCGATCAGCAGGACGATGAGGATCAGCAGGAACACGAACATCGCGTTGCAGGTCGACAAGGTTCCGGCGGAAGCCGCGACTTTCTTCTTCGTCACCAGACTACCGGCGATCGCCAGCGTCGCGACCATAGGCACGAAACGGGCGAACAACATCACGATCCCCAGGCTCACGTTGAGGAACGGGGTATTGGCGTTGAAACCGGCGAACGCGGAACCGTTGTTCCCTCCCGCCGAAGAATAGGCGTAGAGCATTTCGGAGAAACCATGGGCGCCGGCGTTGTTCAAGCTGGCCTGCGTAGACGGCAGCATGGCGGCCAACCCGCTTCCGAACAGGATCGCGATGGGTGTGGCGAGACAGACCAGTACAGCCATGCGCATCTCCCTCGGTTCGATCTTCTTGCCCAGATACTCCGGGGTACGGCCGACCATCAGCCCGGCTATGAACACGGTCAGGATCACGAAGCCGATCATGCCGTACAGGCCACAGCCGACACCACCGAAGATGACCTCTCCAAGCTGCATCAGCAACATGGGCATCATGCCTCCGACCGGCGTATAGCTGTCATGCATCGAGTTGACCGATCCATTCGAGGCCGCCGTCGTGAACGTCGCCCAGGTGGAGGAGGTGGCGATCCCGAACCGGGTCTCCTTCCCCTCCATGTTCCCTCCCGCCTGTCCGTCCATATCCAGATCGACGGCGCCGTTCTGGGAGAGCTGGGGCGTCCCATGCTGTTCGTTGACGGCCACCACCGCAAGGGCCAGCGCTAGAACCAAGAACATTGCGATAAAGATCGCCCACCCCTGCCGACGGTCCTTCACGTTCCGGCCGAAGGTGAAGCAGCATGCCACAGGGATCAGAAGCAATGACAGCATTTGCAGAAGATTCGAGAAAGGGGTCGGATTCTCCAACGCATTGGCGGAGTTGTTGCCGTTGAAGCCTCCCCCGTTGGTCCCCAGTTGCTTGATCGCCACTTGACTGGCCTGCGGCCCCATCGGGACGACCTGCTGGGCCACGACCGTTCCATCCTCAAGGATGATCGGCTCCACCAGATCGACGGTCTGGTACGGGCTGAGGTTCTGCATCACCCCCTGTGAAACCAGAAGGACGGCGACCATCAGGCTCAGCGGAAGCAGGATGTAGAGCAACGACCGCGTGACATCGGTCCAGAAGGAGCCGAGCGTCCCGCCTTTCACCCGCACGAAACCGCGGATCAACGCGAAGAACACCGCGAGGCCGACGGCCGGCGTCACGAAGTTCTGTACCGTCAGGCCGATCGCCTGGGAGAAGTAGCTCAACGTGCTTTCCCCTGAATACGCCTGCCAGTTGGTGTTGGTCACGAAGCTTGACGCAGTATTGAACCCGAGATGCCAGCTTGTACCGGAGATACCCTCATGATTCCACGGAAGGAAACGCTGCGACATGAGGATCGCCGTCAAGACGACTAGGCTGACTCCGCTGAACGCCAAGGCGCACAGCGCATATTTCTTCCAGGTCATCTCCTCGTCCTTGTCTACATGAAGGAGCCGGTAGATACCGTTCTCGCACGGTACGAGGAGACGGGAAAGGAACACCCTCTCCCCATTCATCACCTTGCCCATGTATTTCCCCAAGGGAATCGACAGTCCTACGAGAAGGACCAGATACAGGATATATTGAACTACAGCCATGTCAGCCTTCCTCTTTCAACAGGACATACCCGAGGTACGCCAGTACGGACAGCGATATGACGCCGATGATTCCTATTGCCAGATGCATTTCATACTCTCCTCTGTAGAGACCGCCCATGTCTTCAGCCCGTTCAGGGCTGAGGAGGAACCTCTCCGGCCAAGGGCAGGAAAGGCTTCAGTCGGTCTGACATCGAGAATGTACCACCATCGGGATAAAGGTGGTGTTAAGGCATCGAGGGAGATGTTAAGATTGTATAAAGATGTCCTTTGTAGCCCGATGACGAGCCTGAGAAGGAACTTGCCGGAGTGCATTCTTGAAAAGATAGCGATACTCCTGCATGACAAGGTGCACAGGGATGGTCGGATAACAGGTCTTAGGTCAGAGCTGAACTTTCCGAACCACGCACATCAGAGGACAATGATCAATGAGCACAGATAAAACCGCTGCATGAAAACACTTGAACTTTCAAACTACGTTTCGCTCACGCTGCCGATTTCAAGCAAGTTACCCTCTGGGTCGGCGACATAAAAATTGCGGATGCCGAAGTCATAGGTAATGGGTTCTCCAGCAGGGAATCTCACGCCCAACTTCGATAGCCGCTCATATTCCGCATCTACATCGGCAAAGCTCGGTAGCCAAAAGGCAATTTCAAACGTCTGATTGATTCCTTTTGGAGGGACGTAGCTTTCCGCAATCGCCTGCACGAATTGTTTCCTACTGTACATGAACAAGGAGAGTGCGCCGCTGGCCGTCTCGAACTCCGCAAAATCCCCGCCGTGCCACTCCGTATGAAAGCCCAATGTATCTCTGTAGAATCGAACCATACTATCCATGTCACCGGCCAACAGGCACGCGCCTACCTTTGCATCTCGTCCGTTCAATGTATTCCCCCCTCTAGCTTCTATCTGAAATCTACGTTCGCACAAACGATCCTACCATACGCATGACAACGCTTCCAGCCCAATTGGCCGGATATTTGCGGATAGCGGCGACAGAGAAGATTTTGTATTGAAATCCTCCACGTGCATGTCATAATAGAAAAAATGGCTTTCAGCGACAAAATGAATGAACACTTGGAGAATTGGTCCAGAAGCGTTTGGGGACATATGGGATGGAGATACCGAAAACCATGGATACGATGAATGGATCTCAAGAACAGAGGCCACCGCTTGTTGTTACGATATCCCTGCTGGCATTATTTGTATTTTTCGCATGGATCATCAACCTCGGGCTCTGGTATCGTTATCGAATCTCTCCGTTCTACTCTCAAACCATATTCAATATCATCTGCCTGATATCTTTTCTTTCCGTTCCCCATTGCAATCCATTCATCTGGTCAAAAACGCTGATCAAGGAGAAGGCAAGTCGTCCAAGATACAAACTCAGGAAAGGGATCGCCATCGGTCTGGCGCTTCTGATCATTTCTGTGAAAACGGCAGGGGCACATTATTTCAATTACTGCGTCGAGGATTCACAACCTCATGTAATGGGCAACATCCCGCTCGATACATTGGTTTTCCTGCTGGGAGCGTTTTCAGAAGAAGTCCTGCTGAAAGCAGGTTTGCTGAGAGTATTTCTTGAGCGGAAGATTCCACGTATTCTCGCAATGGCTTTCGTGAGCATCGTATTCATGCTGATGCATTTCAACTTCAGTCCACTGCATCTGGTGATATACTTCTTCTATCAGATGTATTCACTGACCATCTTTTCCCTGTATCCCTCAATGGTGTTCGTATCCTTCTTTCACTTCGCATGGAACATGTCGATGTTCGCATAGGACGAAATTCCATGCAGGTCCGGCAATCCATCCATCGCGACATCGCCGCAAAGCAATATCCCCCGACAAAGGAGTTCCGACCTTTGCGCAACACGTCCGAGGCTGTTTCGCCCATAACGACTTATACGTCGGTAGAGTTTTTACAACAGATAGTTGTTCTCCCTGTCGGCGACTTGCAAAGCCCGTAGCGTATAGGTCGCATACCCCTCGACGACAAGCGGCTCCAATTTGCAAAGCGCATCGGCCTCTTCATAGCTTTGGGCTTTGAGAATGACCATGCCGGCGACACCGGGATACCCCTTGAACACCCCGCAACGCTCCAGTTTGCCATTGTCGTCCAGGTTTCTCAGGTTCTCGACATGCCGTTCAACCACGGCTTTGGTCATCTTGTTATACGATTTGCCTCTCTCTATGAACATGACATATAGCCACTTCTCCATACAGTCACCTCCGGTCTACGCACAAAGTCGTTCCCGCCATTGTAGCATACGCAGCCGAAAAAACAATTATCGTTTTTAACGTGGGACGTCAATCACCTTCTCTTCCGGTATTCCGACGGACTGCACCCTTGCAGTTCCCTGAAGGTCTTGGCGAAATAGCTCATTTCCGAGAACCCGCACTCCACCCCTATGTCCACGATCTTCATGTCGGTCGATGAAAGAAGTTCGGTCGCCTTGCGTACCCGGAACTGCCTGAGATATTGGATGGGGGTCGTACCGATCGTGCCACGGAAACAGCGGAGACATTCGCTTTCGCTGATGATCGCGCTCCCGGCGATCTCAGCGGTACTGATGGGTTCACCGCAATTATCCTGTATGAACTGTAGCATCGTCTTGATGCGCCTCGCATCCCGCAGAACTTTGTCGGACATGGGGGCCTGGGGAGCGGTACTATGGGAAGCAAGCATCGAAACCAACGCCGACAGATGCGCCCGTACAAGGAATTCATATCCATCCCCTTCAGTCTCACATGCTCGCCAGGCATTCTCAGTATATTCCACCGCCTTGCGTTCCCAATCGGAGGAGTTGTTGAATGCTGCGAAAGAAAGCGTCGGGTCAGAGACCAGCGGCTGCATGTACTTCTGCCAGAAGACGGTATCCAATCCACCGCCGACAAGCCGGGGGTGGAAAACAACCGAATGGATCAGGCACGCGGGGGCGTCGCCCGGCCATACGGAATGAAGCACCCCTGAGTTGATGAAGAATCCTCCGCCCGCACGGACCTCAGTACGCTCCGAACCTGTGCCGACAATGACGGTCCCCTCAGTAACCACCACGGCCTCGATCTCATCGTGCCAGTGCCAGGGCACGCAGGTCTGCACGATGTCTTCATAGTAACAGCCGACAGGAAACAGAGAGGAACCATGCTCCTTCAGTTCCATCCCCTTCCGGTTTGTCGTGACAGGTTGACATCCTATTATCATCTCCAACTCCATTTTGGCGGTTTTATCATATATATTGGACTATTTCCTCATAGAATTCAAGAATTACAGACTGTAAAATACTATTAAAAGACCGAAAAGAGGAGTAATACATGAAATACATACCTTTTGCAATCATCTGTTTGCAACTGGCTGGATTCTGCCTGGTATCCATACTCACGGCCTCGCACCAAAGGCGGGTCGCGGTCACTGGAGAAAGGCGGAGGATCTCCTTCAGGAATCCATATGAGAATCCGCGGACAGGAGTACCGGAGATATCCTTTCAAACAGAAGAGCCCACCACGGGACGCAAATTACACGTCGGGGCAACGTCCCGTCCTGGGGTCGCGTAAGGTAACGGGTGCTCTCCTAGAAGACGGAGACCGAATCTCGAAACAACGCCGGCATATCGGCTTCCCGCATTATGCAGGCGGAACCGCTCATTATCATCAATCCCCTATTTCACAACTCAGTCTGAGGCGACGCATCCGACGATTCTTCAGTGTCGTCCTTCAGGGATATCCCACCGACGTTCCTACGGAAAACATGGAAGGCCGCCCAATCCATCGACTCATCATCGAACACCTTCACAGCGGCATCCAAAACTGGAAGTAGATCCCAAGCGATGAAATCCAGATAGCCATGATACAGCCCGGAAGCACCACCGATGAAGGTGACGCAGGCTTCTCCCGCTTCCTTCTGGATGCCGGCCTCCAGGCGATCCCTGAAATCCAATATGGCCTGCCCCCGGTCTTCCGCTTCCGAAAAACCATCAAGCGGATAATACAGGAAACCAGCTGTCACACCGTCCCTATGGAAAGCGTCCATCGTCCCGCTTTCATCGTTCAGGTATTCGCGCAACAAGGAGGGACAACGAGTACCGCCAGCGAACACATCCAAACGAAGGTCCGCATCAGTGGCCTCCTGCGCTTTTCCTTCATAGATGAGGTATCCATTTTCCATGAGCCGGTTCGCATCCCAGGAAAGATCGAGTCCCATTTGTTCAAGAAACGCAGTGAGCTCATCCAGAGACACACTCTGTTCGTCCCTGGGGACGTCCAATACTTCGAAACCATCGACCAAGGCCATGACGGGAATCTCCCCGATCACCTGGTCCAACAGGATGGAAAGCAACCATGCGACGCGGTCTCCGTCATCCAGTTTCATCTGAGCCAGCTTTTCGCAGTAGAGCGCAAGGGATACCATGTGATCTTCCGGTTTATCTTCGGCTTTGCTGACCCATATCCGCACGTCTGCGGCGGATATCCGCTGGCCGAAAGCCTCCAGTTCAAAACCGCTGGAAGAAGGACGCCGCCCCACCAGTATGTTCCAGCGAGAAAGCAGTTCCGCTGGAACATGTTTCTGGAAGTACACCAACTGGATCAACTTGGACATATCCCCTTCAGGAGTAAGTATCAGCTCATGCTTTTCCCCATTGAAACCTAATTCAAACGCTACGTCCTCGAACGCGGGAGACAGCAGATTGGCGGCGCGTTCCATCAGTTCATCTCCAGACTCTTTCGCATCCATTGCCGCTCTCAGCTCAGCTTCTCCAGCAAAAAAGGCCGCCCACCCTTCCTCAGTCCGCTCCCTGAATGATTTACTGAAGGACGGCAATGCCAGCCGACGACGGCAATCAGATATGAATTCTTCAGTATCCACGTCTGCGGGACGGGCTTCCAGAGCCCTCTCGAAGTAATGGAGTGCGGGACCCTCTTGATCCAGATAGTAATATGCGTAGGCCATGCGGAAATTCCAGTTGTGATCATCCTTCAGATATTCCTCGACAGTCTCCAACAGACCGATGGCTTTCTCATACAGCTTCGGATCGTCTATATCCCCCAAGGTATTGTAGTTGTTGTATGCTCTCGCCAAGTCACTGATGAGTTCAGGAGTCCGTTCCGCCTCTGACAAGGCTTCGATGGCTTCAATGATTTTCAGGTATTCATCTGTATCGTTCCAGATCCGGAGTTGTTCTTTCAGTTCCAATTTGATGCTCTCCTTTATCATGCATGATGATACATGAAAACCATACCGAGGGAAACAGGAGCCGTTTCAGGATTCTCCCTGGTCACTCCTTGGCAATGACAATGGATATCGTGGAGAGCAGTTGATCCATCTCCACTGGTTTTGACAGGTAGGCGTTCATACCACATGCCAATGCTCGGTCGACATCCTGCTGGAATGCGTTGGCGGAGAGCCCGATGATCGGTATTGATTTTGCCAGAAGGTGTCTGGAGGTTCTGATCACATGGCAGGCCTCCAAGCCGTCCATCTCAGGCATCTGCGTATCCATGAGAATCAGATCATAGGTGCCGGTATCATTCTGAAGAAATTTCTCCACAGCCTCTCTGCCGTTCCAAGCCGTATCCACTGTAGCGTTCTTGCATTCAAGCATGGTGGCGACGATTTCGGAATTAATCTCGTTGTCTTCTACCAGCAGGATATGGATTCCCGACAGGTCATCGATCTGTGAAGGTTTTGAATGATCGACAGATATCATATCAGAAGAAGGCAGGGTTCCTGACACTGCTTGAAGCAGTGTCAGCTTCACATTGAAACGGGTACCCTCCATCTTTTTGCTTTCTATAGTGATGTTCCCATTCATCATACGGATCAGGCTATGACTGATCGCAAGGCCCAGCCCGGTACCACCATACGTGCTTGAACTCTCCGCCTGTTCGAACGGGTCGAATATCCTGCCAAGAAATTCCTTGCTCATTCCTATGCCGGTATCCGTCACGGAGATCTGGAGCTCGACCGACTGTTCCGTAATATCAGTCTGGGCGATCACAACCTCGACGCGGCCCTGCGCCGGAGTGAACTTGATCGCGTTGGAAATGATGTTCACGATGACCTGGCTCAAGCGCAATTCATCTCCGACAACATGGGAGACAGTGATATCCTTCATTCTGACCGAGAAATCGATCTCTTCTTCCTGGGCCTTTTGGGAAAACATCGTTCTCAGTCTTTCAGCGAAGGCATTGAGCTCAAAGGCTTTTTGATACAGTTCGACTTTCCCACTCTCGATACGGGACATATCGAGGATATCATTGACCAAAGACACCATGTACTGGGAGGAAAGTTTGATCTTGTTCAGGCAGTCCGCCACTTTCCGGGGATCTTCCAATGAGAGCTGTGCGATTTCAGTCATGCCCATGATGCCGTTCATCGGGGTACGGATTTCATGGGACATCCTGGAAAGGAAATCACCTTTTTCCCTGCTTGCCCTTTCGGCGGCTACAAGTTTGTCAGACATCCTCTCCCGCTGTTTCCTGTAGAACCAGAACAAGAGGATGAAAAAGATAAGGATCAGGTCAAGACAGAACAACCAGACCTTGGCAGTCCAGACCTTCTTTTCAGAATAAATCTCCGCTGCGGAAACCGTAGCATTGGCAAGATCGAAGTAGTCTTCGCTGAGATCATAAAGCTTCCCGGCATCATCACCTTGCCGCACATACGCGATCTCATCTTTGAGTTCCGACCATGACCCCATCATCTCTTGTACAAGGCTTTGGAAATGGGAATCTGCCAGTTGGGTGAGATTGTTCATAGAACAACCGTCGCGCAATCCTTTCAGTATATCATCAAGATACTGGATCAAATCATCGTTCTGGACCTGATTGAGTTCCTGTTTGACCAAGCGTTGCGTCGCTCCACGGACGATACCGGCGTAGTTGACCACCCGAGCGTCGCCTTGCAAGCTATTCATGGAAGACCATGATACGATGCTGAATGTCACAAAGAAAAGAATCAGACAAATAGGAATCAAGCGTCTGAGTACTTCATTTGTCTTTTTCGGTCCCACAGAGCCTCCCTGACCCTTCCCCTGGACTCCCTACGGATTAAGGCGTTTCTCAAAGCTTGTTCATAGTATATCAAGCATTGTCATCAAGAACAATCTGACATAACAAAACTTCTGAATAATTAATCTACTCTTTGGAGTTTCACGGTGAAACAATTTCATTCTCACCGTACATACATATTCAACCCTCCAGCCCTCGGTAGTTCAGTCACATCTTTGAGGCCTATCCATCGGCATCCTGACTCACTCAGCGACCGGAAAGTGTCTACCATGACATTCGATTACGTTTGACAAGAACAGTGCAGAGGTCTATGCTGTAAGTGATATTTTGAATCGTACAAGGAATTTATTGTATGAAAAACAGTCTGAGAGAGAGAGAGAGAGAGAGAGAGAGAGAGAGAGAGAGAGAGAGAGAGAGAGAGAATTTTCATCAAAATCTCCCTTGGAGATTGAAGAAAATCCCCAATTTTTTTCTCATAGCGACATAAAATTTCATCACACCTGGACACCTCAGACAGTACTTGCAATTGCAATCGCCCTGCTGATTGTCATTGTTACCGCCTTTTCTGGTACAAAACTGTATTTTCAATTGAAAGCGCTTGAGCCTTGGACGGGAAAAAGCCTGACTTTGCGTCTCGTATTCGTATGTAGCGTTACCGTTATTTCGGTAGCCACTTTAGAGGCCGTCCTTCTCTATATTCAGATGAGTTCCAGAAAAAAACTTGAAAATGCAGTTTTTGTCGATCCGATTACAGGAGGGAACACACAGACCCGTTTCGAAATGATTGTCAGTGAAACCCTCCAGCACATAGATGATCCAAAAACATATTCCATCATCTATGTGAACGTCAGGAACTTCCGGGCTTGCATCAGTCGGTTCGGGCATGTACAAGCGGAAACCATCCTGCGAAACATCTACAACGCTATAGATTCCAATCTAGACGAAGGTGAAATCCTCTGTAGGCTGGAAAGGGACCATTTCAGCGTCCTGCTCCATACCCAGGACCTGTACAACCTGAGAGGTAGGCTCTCACAATGGTCTGAAACAGTCAGAAAGTTCGGGACACACAGCCAGATACCTCAGATGATCGATCTGAGATACGGCATCTACCTTGTCGCTGATTTGCGGATGCCTGTAAAATCAATGATAGACACGGCCAACCTTGCCAGGCTCGACGGAGAATATAAAAACGGGAAAACCGCGATCTTGCCGATATATGACCAGACGATCGGCAATAAGGTCCTCTACCACAAGGAACTCACAGACAGGCTGCATCAGGCGATTTCAGAGCAAGAGTTCATCATATATCTTCAACCGAAATATGAACTGACTACAAGGACCATCGCAGGAGCCGAGGCGTTGGTACGCTGGCAACATCCGAGTCGCGGGTTGCTCGTCCCCGACATGTTCATTCCGATATTGGAAGATAGCGGACAGATACGGGAACTTGACTTGTATGTGTTCCGCAAGACCTGTGAGTGGCTCCAAGACCTCATTGATATAGGATTCGCCCCTCCTCCAGTCTCCGTGAATCTTTCGAGATACCACTTTATCAAACGGGGGTTCATACAGGACTTCATCGAAATCTGGCAGGAGTTCGATATCCCCGCACCTTTATTGGAACTTGAATTCACGGAAACCATGTTGTCAGAAAACATGGATGAGTTCCAGAAAGTGGTGAACCATATGCACACCATAGGGTTCCGGTGCTCCATGGATGACTTCGGTACGGGTTTCTCGTCGCTGAACATGCTCTGCCGGCTTTCAGTGGATACTGTGAAATTGGACAAGCAGTTCTTTCGCGACGAATTCGATATCCCCAGCAAGGAGAGCATCACGATCAGCCACGTCATTGACCTCATCAAAGCGTTGAAGATGACCGTCGTAGCCGAGGGTGTCGAGCATGGCGCACAAGTTGAATTCCTCAGATCCCAAGGGTGCGACCTCGTTCAAGGCTTCTTCTTCTCAAAACCCGTACCGGCAGAACATCTGAAGACGATGCTCATGGAGCAGAACCAAATATAGCTCGATCAGTCCAGCGTACGCCAAGTGTCGACCATTGCCGGAACAGTGCGGTAAAATGGCTTGTGTTTTCCGATCGGCTCTCTTGAAACAGGAGGCTCCGTAATATCCTGCCGGATACTGCGAAGCCCCCTTGCATGAACAGGAATACTCAAGTAAAAGACGTCATCTCACATGCCATCCAGTCAGGATACCGCCCCCCTGTCCGGTCACCAGCGGGAACTGACTCCTTCCACTGTGCATCACTATTCGGTCAATCATCCTTGTCCCGCAGAAGATACTCGCACCCATAGTACTTGGACAAGAATTCATCCTCACCTATCAGGCCCAAGATATAGAGCTCATCCAGTTGCTCACGCTCTTTGATCAAAGCAGTCATGTCTAAAGGGATTTCCTTACGGTGCGTCCGCTCTTGAGCAAGCCGCTGTTCCTTTTCCATGATTTCTTCCGAGAAAACAAGAAAGTCTTCCAACATTCCATCTTTGTATATCCTGTGGAAACCGACCTTGTCATGAAGAAAATGCCCTTTCAAATCAGTGACGAGTATTGATTCAAGATTGTGATGCATCTCATACAAAGCCCGATCGGTGATATACACCTTGTTCCAATGACCGTACTGTCGCAGATAGACCGCGACGTGTTCAGCCGCGACCAGATGCCACCCTTCGAACTGGTCAGGCTCAAGATACATCAGAACATCCCTCTGATTCGTATCAGCCTTGACAAAGGCCCATATTCGAAACCGATCCAGAGCTTCAACGATCCATCCGCAACCGATCCAATACAGTCCTGGTGTTTTCTCAACGACCCGTAATTGTCCGACGGTCCCGGTACCGACATCATCAAGTTTCAGAGCATGAGTGCTGAACGTAGAGATGATGAACCGCACATCCTTGTCCATTGCTTTGAAATCCGACTCATAGATCGGACGGCCGTTCAATGTGACCCGTGGCTGTTTTTGCGTTAGTTCATTTGACATTCCTTTATCCTCCTCGTCCCCCTCTCATGTTTGATTTGTGGTACGCCTTGACAAACCAAGACAATACCAAATGCAAGGGTGGACTAGGACAAGATATAGATTTTCAGACAGAATGCGATGGATTGACCCCCATTCATATGACAATAAATGCCGACAGACGAAAGATACCGCTTACTGCTATGATAATTATTTATACACAAAAGTGATGAAAAAAATAAGCGAAACGAAAGACCGGCAAGAAGATCGCATAGATATGACGAAACGCAGGATATACGATGGAAGGTGGAAGGTGGAACGGAAGCCCGAGGACAATGGCTGTCGCGGCAATCCACCATTGGACTTCCGCGACAGCTTTTTTTGTTTTTAATCGATCTGATACCAGATGATCTCATTGGCGTCAAGCTTGAGATCGAAAGATGATCCATCGCCCCTGTACACCGTGGTTTCCTGAGGTTCATACGTATTGTTGACGACACAGTACTTGCCGTTCGCCACATAGGCATGGACCTCCACGTTGTAGTTGGAACTGAACCAGGTGTTCAGCAGTCCCTCGCCATGGGCGGCCCACAGGATCGAACGGTAGAGGACGCGGTTGTTCTCGAAAGTATACGGCAGGCCGCTGATATAGACGCTACGGCCTTTGCCATAGCCGTTGACGGCCATCTGAACTTCCTTGTCCCGCTGGACAATGATCTCCGTACCCTCAAGGGCGTAGATGCTTTTCTTGCCCTCCCCGAAATCAACATCACCTTTGCAGTCCTCGGTGATGAAATGGGAATGTTCATCCCAGTTGTACTTGTCATAGCCGAGCGTGAAACCAGTCTCCTTCTCCACACCCAGGACAGCCGCCATCTGGAAGAAACGCCCCTCCGCCTGATGCCCGGAAGGCTCACCCACACCGATGAAACCGCCTCCGTCATAGACGAATTTCCGGATCGCGCCAATGATGGCGGGATCGCACCAGACATCCCCACCGGTATGGGCGGTATCAGCGTCACCGACATTGATGATCACGTCCAGATCCTCCAAAATGGAGGGATCCCGCTTGATATCGTCGAAATTGATGAAACGCACATCAAAAGGAGAACCTGACAATGCCTCGATGATACCAGAGTAACTGTAGTTCTGCTTCTGATACAACGCATGGTGTACCATGTGGGCCGCCCAGGAACGCATCCTGCCCCAGCAGTTGAGGACCCCGACCCGCTTGAAACAATAGGGCGTCGTCCCCTTGATGCTGTCATACAGGGTTCTGAACTCATTGCAGATGCTCTCGATATACGTGACGAAATCGGGAAAATCCAAGGCGAGCTTGAGGTATCCGCCGTATCCGATCCTGTCGATGGGTTTGCGCAGGATCGCCCTTCTCGCCGTCACCCAGTTGTATTTGGCTTCCTTGATAGGATCGCCGCCCTCGTGGAATGTATCGGGGAAGAAATAGGGCAGGAAACGACCTTCCGTGTACTTCACCCCAGGGATATCGCTGATAAGCCTCAGGGTACTGCCGTTGCCGACGCTACCGACCACGGCATCCAAACCGATGGTCTTGAACTCATCCATGAACGGTTCGGTGCCGATCCAGTGGTCGCCGAGGAACATCATGGCCTCTTTGCCGCAGTCATGGGTTATGTCCACCATCTCCTTGGCAAGAGCGCACACCTCCCTCCGCTGGAAGTCAAGGAAATCCTTGTACTCCTTGCTCGGGATTCGGTACTGGTTGTTGTAATAGCCTTGGTCGATGATGAACTCGGGGCGGAACTTGTAGCCCACTTCCTTCTCGAACTTGTCAAGGATATACGGGGAGACGGAAGCGGAATACCCGCACCAGTCCACATACTTCTCACGAGCCAGTTCATCGAACACCAGAGAGAACTGATGGAAGAACGTGGTATAGCGGATGACATCCACATACGGATGGTCGGCGATGAACTTGCGTAGCCGCTGCATCGTATATGCTTGGGTCTTGGGCTGGCGGACATCGAATGTAATCTGACGTTCCACCCCTTTCCAACCATTGACCACCGCATTGTACATGTGTACGGGGTCCCACATGATGAAAGCGAGGAAACTGACGGTGTACTCATGGAACGGCTGGCAGTCGATCGTGACTTCCCCACTCTCTTTGTCATAGGACCAGTCGGAGGGGAGCACGACCGAGCCGGTCGTCCTGTCGATCACTTCCCACCATCTCTCCTTGTCCTGGTCATTGACCGCGAGCATGTCTGGATACAGCCCTTTCATCAACTTGATTCTGAGGCTGTTCCCGGCAGAGGAATAGAACGGCGTCATGATATACAGCTGCTGGATCTCATCCGGGTTGGCCTTGGCCCAGGCGTTATCCTTCCTGGTAGTATAGTAGGTGGAATAGATCTTCGCATCTGTACTTTGAAGTTCCGTCGGGAAATCAGTGCCGTCACAATCCCGTATCGCGTCGGCACCCCAGCGCTCCATGATCTCCAGCGTCTGAGGAATCACATCGAGATCCGTTGGAATTGTGACTCTTCCTTTCATTTTGTCCACGGGACAGCTCCTTGTAATAATCTAAAACGTCAGCCTTTGATGCCGCCGCCGGTTACACCCTGGATAATCTTCTCTGAAAGGAAGATATACAGCAGGAAGGTCGGGAGGAACACGATGATGACCGCCGCGAACAGACCACCGTAGTCACCGGTGTACTTCATCGCGTTGACGATCTGCATCAGTCCGACTCCCACAGGCGCCAGCTTCTCGCTGCTCGCGAAGATAAAGGCCATGAAGAACTCGTTCCAGACGGACAGGAAATTGAAGATCGTCACGGTCACGATGGCCGGCTGGATGAGCGGCAGCATGATGACCCAGAAGGTCCTCGCGGGGGAACAACCGTCGATGGCGGCGGCCTCCTCATAGGTCCTCGACAATGTCGCGAAGAAACTCAGCAGATATACCGTCGTATACGGAACCCTCATGAAGATATAGAGGAATATCAGGAGAGTCCTTCCCTTGATACCCCACCGGGTAGTCAGAGAGAAAAGCGGCATGATGATCATGATCGCAGGGATGCTCATCGCTACGATAAGCCCCAGTTTGAGAACCTTGGCGCAGACGACCTTGTACCGGGAGATCACATAGCCGGCCGGCGCGGAGATCAGGATGACCGCGGCGCAGGTCACGAACGAATACAGCAAAGAGTTGCCGAAATATACGGCGACGTTCTGGTTGGTCCAGGCCCTGATATAGTTGTCGAAATGGAAACCAGTCTCAAACTTGAATACATTTCCGGAGAAAATCTCCCTGGATGTCGAAAAACTGGCTGCGAGTATCCAGAAAAGGAAGGCAGCGGTAAAAGCTATCCAGATGAACAATATGATATAGCCAGGCAGAAGTCTGGCTTCCTTTTTCCAGTTGATGCGATTGAATGAATTTTTCTTCATATGCTCCACCCTTTAATATTCCAGATCATCATCTTTGATTATTCTGTTCATGACAAAATAAACCGCGATGATCAGCAGAGCGAGAATGACACCTACCGCCGCACCGGCTCCAGCGTCACGCATGGTATTCCCCTTGGAACCGAATACTATATCGTACAGGTACACGACAGGTACGATCGTGGAAGCTTCGGTATCGACCGGACTGAACATGATGGTCCAGAGGAAGAAGGTCGCCGTATTGATGGACCAGAAGGTCACGTTGGTCTTGGTCACACCTTTGAGCAACGGCATGGTTATCAGCATGGCCTGCTGGAACTTGCTGGCTCCGTCGATGGTCGCCGCCTCATAGATATCAGCGGGAATCTTCTCGATGCCGCTGATGAAGATCAGCATGTAGTACCCGACGGCCCCGAAGATGAAGGCTATGAGCATCGCCCAGAACTTCATGTCGGTTCCCAGCCATCTCACACCTTCTCCGCCCAAAAGACGGATGAACTGGTTCAGAAGGCCGAAATCCTGGTTGTAGACATACTGTATCCACATGGTGGCGAGAGCTACGGCGCTGATGACGTTGGGCAGATAGATCGCCGCCCGGAAAAATTTCTTGAAACGGATTCCGCTGGTCAGGATGACAGCGAACAGGAGCGCGAGGGCAAGAGTTATCACGCCGCCGAAGATCCATATCCTGAACATGTTCCACATGGAGGTTCTCCATGTCGGACTATTGAAGATTCTGGCATAGTTCCCGAACCCGTAGAACCGCCAGGAGGAAGCATCCGCCGTAACACTCTCGATCTTGAAGAAACTCATGATGAATGTCCTGGCGACCGGATAGAGATACATGATCAGCAAACTTAAAACACAAGGTAGAAGAAAGAAAAAAATCAGCTTTTTATCTTTTTTCATAAGACACCCTCCTCTTGTCCGAAATAAAGGAAACTGCCCCGGTCAGGGGGGCAGTTTCCTTCGTAAGAATCAAATCTTAGTACAGTGCGTCCATCGCCTTGCAGAAATCGGCGCCGGTCGCGAACTTGCCTTCATAGAGCTGAGTGATCGTGCTCTTGAGGTTTGCCTTGATATCGGGATTCTCGTTGAGTCCCATGCTCCAGGAAAGAGGAGATTCGGTAGCGAGCAGAGCTTCGATGGTTCCTTCCATGATCGGAGGAGCGACGTTGCTCGGATCAGCGGGGATCTGGGAAGCGGCGTCGGCCATCTGCTGGTCGTATTTGCCCGTCACCAGGAACATGATGAAGTCGAAAGCGGCCTGGGCGTTCTTGCTGTAGGAAGCGATAGCCAGGGAATTCGCGCCAGCATAGGCGTTGGAAGAACCGCTACCACCCTTGGCGACGGAGATCACAGGATAGTTGAACATACCCCAGTTGATGTTGGCGCCGGTGGTGTTGTTGACTTCAGCCGCGACGTAGTTGGCGCAGACGACCATGGCGACTTTGCCGGTCAAACCGATCTTGTTCTGGCTTGAAGGGAATTCATCGGGAGCGCCAGCGGCGAGGTAACCGGCTTTTCTGAAGTCGATCATGTCCTGGGCGGCTGCGACGGCACCAGCGTTCTTGGACCATCCGCCGTTCATGACCAGGTCTCTGGTCACGGCTTCGCCGATACGCCTGTCGAGGTGGTATCCGAAGAAGAAGTCGACATATGCGCTGTCAAGAGCCATCGGCTGGTAACCATTGTCAACCATTTTCTGACAAGCGACGAGGAATTCGTCCCACGTAGTAGGAACGGAAATGCCACATGCGTCGAAGATGTCCTTGTTGTAGAATACACCACCGACCTGGGGCTGTTCCGCGATGCTGTTGAGGTATCCGGCCCACTTGATGGATTCATTGGCGAAAGCGGGGAATGACTGCGCGGCATAGTCAACCGCGGAAGCCATGCTGGTCAGATCATAGGTATAGGCTTTGTATGCCTTGCCGATTCTGCTGTAGTCTTCTTCGAAGATGTCGATGGCTTCGCCGGATTCAAGGGAAGCCAGGATGATCTTGTTCAGATCACGGCCTTTCCATTCGATGTTGATCTTGGCGCCGGTCTCCGCTGCGAAAGCATCCGCGGCGGCCTTGACGACACGACCCTGAGGTTCGTTGGAACCCCACATTGACCAGAAATTCAAAGTGGTTCCACTATAGATTCCGTCCGCGTTCTTGGGAGTTTCCGCAGAACCTCCGGCAAATGCAAAGGACACCGCCGTCAGCAACACAAGAGCTGTAACAATAAGTTTTCTCATTTTCATAAGACCTCCAGTTTCCCCATCTTGGGGATCGTATCTATATGCTAGTTTACATTTTTCTCATTCACCAATCTGATAATTGCTTAGTTTTTTATAAATATTGCTATATTGCTTTTTCTTGGTATGGTATAATTCCGTCATGAGTACACACAGAATGATCGTGAACTTTCAGGATCTACCCGTGATTCCTCAGGTCCTGTACATCACCCATTCCAAATATGAGAAGGACTGGGGCACGATACTCCATTCACACGCCTTCACGGAATTCATCTTTATTGAAAGCGGCAAAGGTGAAATCTGTACCCAGACACAGACCTATCCTGTCGAGAAGAAAGACTTTATCGTCCTGCTTCCCAATCTGATGCATACTGAGAGATCATCCCCGGACGAACCTTTGGAATACTATGTCCTTGGTGTCTCCAACATGATGTTCGAGGCCTATCATGACGACCCGAGCTCCTTCTACCCTATTCTGGAGCTCGGCAACATCAATGACAAGGTGCGCTCGCTCCTCGTGACGCTATATCATGAGATGCATACGCAGCGATCGGGTTATGAGCTGATGGTGGGAAGCATATACCTACAGTTCACGGTATTGCTGATGAGACATATGAAGATCGATTTCTCGTTCACGGAAAGCCACAACATGCGCAGGGAGATCGCCTACGCAAAGAACTACATCGACAAGCACTATATGGAGAACCTGAGCCTTGAGGAGATCGCGGAGCAGTCCTATCTCAGCAAATTCCACCTTGTCAGAGAGTTCTGCCGCTATATCGGCTTCACTCCGATGGCATATCTGACGGAGCGGAGAATCATTGAGGCGAAGATGCTTTTAAGCAGTACGAACATGACCATTCTTGATATTTCAAATGAGGTCGGCTTTTCTTCCTCCAGCTACTTCTCCCAGCGATTCAAAGCCAGCTGCGGCATGACACCGTTGCGGTACCGGCAGAACTCCTATCTGAAGGAACTTGAGAAAACCCTGGAACACGACATATCGCTCGATCCCTGACTGTTTTCCGACGGATCTCATCTGAGAGCCTGATGACAGAGGAAAGGACACGGCGACCTGACTAGTCGGATCCATCCGACACCTCGACGAAAGACACATCTCATAAGCGGGTATGGAGGATCAACGTTCCGGTATATCGAAAGTAACTAGGACCGCACCTCCTCCGAGCGCATTCTTCAAACCGGAAGGATCGTCAATACGTCCGAGCCTTGTGTAGCTGTAGGACGTCAAGAAACTTTCATAGAACAATACGAGACAATTCGAGCCATACAGCATCAGATCTCCGTTACTAATGGTACCTACCCTACCGTTGTCTGTCGGCAAGTTCCCCGATAGATAGAAGTATTTTTCATTTCCATTCAGTTCCGACATGTCCAGGATCAACGGGAACTGTGCTACAAGTACCCGTGTGGTGGGATTGTCCAGCAGGGTGGCCGTAAAAGTCCGGTTCCCGGCTGTAATGCGTATTTTCATTTCACTTCCCTTTTCCGTACCGGGATTCGGGGGTGGAACCTGAGATCCCGACTGTGACATTCCGCTTTCGCAGACGGTCAATGTCATGCAGATCAGCATGATGCCAAAGAAAAACAGACTTCTCTTCATCTTGGAATCTCCTTGTCGCTCAGACGTTCTTGCCCATTTCATAGGCCGTCTCCAGAGGCTTTGCCGCGTTCCGTACCGCTCCAAGGGCATCAGTGTCCGTACAACGGACGACACCTGCCAGACGGACCTTCTCAAAACAGGAGACCCAGCCCTGCAAACCTTTTACCGCGCCATCCATGGCAGACTCGTCTTCATCTGCCGAGGTAGCCAACAGATAGACATCCCTGAACCGGTAGTCGGAGAAATAGAGCGGATTGGCCCGGTCAAGCAAAGTTTTCATCTGTCCGCTCATTTCGTAGTAGTAGATAGGCGTTGCGAAGACAAGGACCTCGGCTTCAAGCATTTTCTGAACGATCATGTCGGCGTCATCGTGCATGACGCAACGTTTCGTATTTCGGCAGGCGAGGCAACCTGTACAAAAATTGATCTTCTTACTGAGAAGGCTGACCTTCTCAACGTCATGTCCCGCCTGATGTGCGCCTTTCATGAATTCATCGGCCAATGTTTCTGAATTGCCGCCTTTCCGTAAGCTGGTGGATATGATCAACACCCGTTTGCCCATTTTAGATTCTCCTGTCAACAGTCTTTATTTAGTTTTTCAATCTGATAGACCAGATAGTCCAGACAATCGATCCGCTTCTGGTCATCATGCAGGGCATCAAGGAGAATTCGTCTCTGTTTTGCAAGCAGTTGCAATTGCTCACAGATTCTTCCCAACCGTCTGTATCCCAGAAACCGATGGATCAGGTCAGAATCACATCCGGCGTCTTTCAGGTTCTGGATGATGGCGATTTCTGGATCACGGACTGGCATCTTCATTCTCCCTCTATCCTGTTCTATGGCCTTAACTATAATGACTGTGCAAATGAATAGCAAATACTTATATTATATAGTTAACTATGCTTGACGAGCATAGTTGAGAGTAGTATGGTAGAATCATCAAGGAGACAGGAAATGGATATACGTGTTCTTCAGTATTTCCTCGCCGTGGCGAGAGAGCAGACCATTTCAGGAGCGGCGGAATCCCTGCATCTTACCCAACCTACGCTATCCAGACAGCTCATGGATCTTGAATATGCGTTGGGCAAGCAACTTCTGATCAGAGGCAACCGCAGGATCACCTTGACGGAAGAAGGTATGCTTCTCAGGAAACGGGCGGAAGAGATCCTGGATCTCGTACACAAGACCGAGAATGAGATCACGAACTCCAACGATGTCGTCATGGGGGATGTATATATCGGCACCGGCGAGACGGATGCGATTCGTATACTCGCCAATGTGGCGAAGAGTCTCCAGAAGGAACACCCCCATATCCATTATCATATCTCCAGCGGAGACGCCGCTGATGTAACCGAGCAATTGGACAAGGGACTTATTGATTTTGGTGTTTTCATTGGTGCGGTCGATCTCTCGAAATACGATTTCCTGAATCTTCCCGCGAAGGATGTCTGGGGAGTCCTGATGCAACAGGACTCTCCGCTTGCGAAGAAAGATTTCGTCCGTCCGGAAGATTTATGGGACAAACCCCTGATTATGTCCCGGCAGACGACCAAAAGCAGTTCGATGGTGAAATGGCTGAAAAAAGACCCGGCGGAACTGGAAGTGGTCGCGACCTACAGCCTTGTCTACAATGCGTCCCGTCTGGTGGCGGAAGGACTGGGATACGCGCTCACCTTGGACAAGCTGATCAATACCACAGGTGAAAGCGAACTCTGCTTCAGGCCATGCCATCCTGACATGGAGGTCGGAATCAGCATAGCATGGAAAAAGTACCAGATATTCTCAAAGGCCGCCGAGAAGTTCCTGGAGCACCTCCAGCGGCACCTTGAGACGGAAGAACTCAGATGACCGATCATGCCTGTAGTTTTTCAGCGAAATCGGCCATAGCCTCTGATATTTTGATTTGTTGAGGACAGACGGCCTCGCAACTTCTACAACCAAGGCAGGCGCTCGGCTGTTTCTCCACAGGGAGAGCCGACAGAGCCATGGGCGCGATGAACCCACCTTCGGTAAAGCAATGTTCGTTGTAGAGGGCGAGAAGCGACGGTATATCCAGTTGCTGCGGACAATGGCTGGTACAATAGCGGCACGCGGTACAAGGCAGCGCACTCTTTTTCACCATTGTATCGGCAATTCCGAGCAAAACATCTAGTTCTCGACTGTTGAGCGGAGCGTCTGTCTCGAATGTATGCATATTGTCCTGTAGTTGTCCGAAATTCGACATGCCGGAAAGAATCATCGTCACACTCGGAATCGTCTGTAGGAAACGAAAAGCCCAAGCCGGGACATCTTCTTGGGGACGGAGAGCCTTGAGTTTCGCGGTATTCGCCTCGTCCAGCGAAGCGAGCCTGCCGCCACGAAGGGGTTCCATCACCCATACCGGGATCTGATATTCCTCCAACAACCGGACTTTGGCCTTTGCATCCTGAAACGTCCAATCCAGATAATTGAGCTGAATCTGACAGAACTCCATGGAATCGCCATAGGCTTCGAGAAAGCGTTTCATGACATCGTAGCTACCATGGGCGGAGAATCCCAGATGTCTGATACGCCCTGCCCTCTTTTGTGCCAGAAGATATTCAAAGATACCATATTTCGTGTCCAGGTATTCGTCGATATTCATTTCACAGACATTGTGGAACAGATAGAAGTCGAAATATCCGACACCGCACCTCCTCAGTTGTTCTTCAAATATCGTCTCGACCTTGTCCATGTTGTCAAGATCATATCCGGGGAATTTGTCCGCGAGATAGAAACTCTCCCGTGGATATTGGCCCAAAGCATTTCCCAACACGACCTCGGAACGGCCGTCGTGGTATCCCCAGGCGGTATCATAATAGTTGACCCCATGTTCCATGGCATAGGAGACCATCTCTCCTGTCGCCGTTTCATCTATCCTTGCATAGTCGTCGTCGATTACCGGCAGACGCATGGCACCCATCCCCAAAGCGGAGAGGCTCAGGTTCTGAAAACCCTTGTATATCATCTTCATACTCCTTGTAAATTCTGTTTCTAAGATATTTAGGCGATGCTCAGCGCAATAGGCTGCGTCTTACAGGAACGCACCGTTGCAAACCTGTAGCACCTGCCCTTTCATGTGCCGTCCCATCTTGCTGGCCAGGTACAGGCAGGCATAGGCCTGGTCGATCGGTTCACACTCCGGACCAGGAAAGTAGACGAAATGTCCGCTGTGTTCCAACATCTTGTCCCCGCCGGGCTGCTTGCCGTTCCTGTTGGCTTGGTGCGCTGGAGTCACAGTGGCCCCTGGCGCGATGGCATTGCAACGGATATTCGTATCGACAAGCCGCATGGCGACATTCTTTGTCAGTGTGTTCAGCGCCCCTTTCGTCGCGGTGTAGGTGGCTCCGCAAAAAGGTCGTTCTCCGTTCACCGAGGAGACGTTGATGATGACTCCGTCGTCCTGGGGGAGGAATATCTTCAAGGCTTCCCTGATATACCGCATGGGGCCGCCCAGGTTGGTATTCATGACATGGAGCATCCAGTCGTCTTCGGTTTCATCAATGAGTTTCTGTTCTCCGATACCGGCGTTGTTGATCAGGATATCAAGCGTACCGAACTCCTTCAGAGTCTCCGCGAAGACTTTCTCTGTATCATCAGCGGAGCAGGTATCCGCCACAATCCCGATAGCCCTGCCACCTTTGTCCCGGATTCCTTGCACGACCGCATCGAGTTTATCCTGTCCACGGGCGGTCAATACTACGGAAGCACCCTCTTCCGCAAACAACTCCGCCATGGTCTGTCCCATTCCATAGCTTGCTCCGGTGATGATCGCGACCTTTCCCGCCAGCATTTCCTTTTCCATATTCAGCTCCTTGATACCGGACGATAAAACGTCTTCAGTCTCTGACCATTATTGTATTCTTTTGTTTTAAAATGTCAAATACCTATATTTAATTATTATATATGCCTAATAGGCATACTAGTACGTACAATCAATTGTTTTTTTACTAATTTTACAAACTGAAGTTTATATACTTAGCATTTTTATAAAGTTTATAAATCATATTTTATAAACTTGAGTCGCGATACCAATCATGCTATACTATTGGCATACAGGGAGCAAAGCAATGCAAGAGCTCATAGAAAGACCGGAGTATCTCGCCCAACTGATCAATTTCAGAGAGAAACAAATCGTCAAGGTCATTACAGGAATCCGACGCTGCGGGAAATCAACCCTGTTCGATCTGTACAGCAACTATCTTGAAAAAAGCGGAGTATCGGACGACCAAATAATTAGAATCAACCTTGAAAATCCTGATTACTATGACATACAGGACTACAAGGCGCTGTATGACCTGATTGTCAGACGCCTAAAACCTCATGTCATGAACTATATCTTCATAGATGAAGTACAGATGGTTCCCGGTTTCCAAAAAGCGGTGGACGGACTATTCATCAGAAATGACACAGATGTATATATGACGGGTTCCAATGCGTATCTTCTTTCTGGAGAACTCGCAACATTGCTGTCTGGCCGATATATTGAAATAAAAATGCTACCACTCTCTTTCAAAGAATATATATCGGCGTTTGACGACAAAACCGATCTGACCATGAAGTATCAAAGGTACATTGAAAACGGTTCGTTTCCTTATATTCTCAAACTGACCAGCAAACGGGATATCAACGCCTATCTGGAAGGCATCTATACATCTATCATACTCAAGGATATCGTAGCCCGACACAGGATATCTGATGTAATGATGCTGGACAGTGTCATCAGGTTCATGTTTGACAATATCGGCAATCTATGCTCATCGACAAAGATTGCCAACACAATGACATCAGCCGGAAGAAAAATATCTGTACCATCCGTAGAATCCTATCTTTCCGCGCTCGTCGATAGTTTCATACTGTATAAGGTAGGTCGATACGATATCAAGGGGAAACAATATCTTGCGACAGGAAGCAAGTACTACCTGTCGGATATCGGACTACGTTATTATCTCTTGGGAAGCAAGAAGGCTGATTCAGGCCATATTCTTGAAAACATCGTATACCTTGAACTGTTACGCCGAGGGTATGAAGTACATATCGGCAAGGTAGGCAATACTGAAGTGGACTTCATCGCTATTGGTGAAAATGGAGAGGAGTATTATCAAGTGTCTCAGACAGTCATTGATACAGACGGAAAAACTTTACATCGAGAACTAGGCCCTTTGGAAGCGATCAAGGACCACAATGCCAAATATTTGATAACCATGGACTTCACGCCCTTGACCTCCCACAATGGAATCAAACAAATCAACGCACTTGATTGGTTGCTGAGGTAAAGCAGCAAATGAAAAAGGAAAAACGGAATCCGATGCTACATTCGGACAGCCAGGAACAAACCATCTATCGCAAACTCGCCGAGCGGATACAACTGGGGTTCTACAGTGATGGTGAACGTTTTCCTACCGTGCAAGATATTACAAAGCAGTTCAACGTCTCCTATTGTCCCGCCCAACGGGCACTAAACAGGCTATTCCGAGACGGTTTCATCAAGATAGGCCGAGGAAAAGAGACCGTCGTATTGGGAAAACCCTATGAGAATTATCTTGAAAGCGACATGTTCAAGGGAAGCAGGGATGCTTTGGTCGATCTCTGCAAAAGCCTGAGGGTATTCTCTCCTGACATCGGTTTCCAGGGGCTGCTCAATATGGATAGCGATATCCTCTATCCATGGGATGCCTCTACCAGCAACCGGCTCCAACAGTGGAAAGGACTGTACGGACTGTTCGAACAGACACTTGCGACCTTGGGAAACAAAACGATCCTGAGCCTGTATTATGACATCGGTTCATTCATCGGAAGCTCTTTTCTGGATATTCTCCATATGCAGGAACCGGAAGGAAGCTTGCTCTTGCAGAGCCAGTCGAAAAAATATCTGGATAGCCTGCGTCATTGCGAGGACGGCAACTACACTGTCACCAAACACCGCCTGGAAAACATCAACGATGAATTCTTTGACTGGATGATCCATTATCTTGAGGAGATTCCCTCTGGTTGTCCACAGGTCTCCCCCATCAGTTTTTCGTGGACTCCGCATAAGGGACGCACACGTTATTGCGACCTTGTCGCCACTGATCTGATCTGCAAGATACGACTGGGAGTATATCCAGTCGGAGCAAAGCTTCCGAATGGACCGATCCTCGCCGATTTCTATCATGTCTCTCCGATCACGGTCCGTCGTGCCATCGGTTTGCTGAACAAACTGGGAATAACAAAGACGACGAACGGAGTCGGTACCCATGTCATTTCCACAGGAAACGAGGCTGTAGTGCATGAACTGGAAGATCCCATGCGCATTGACAATCTGCGGACATACCTGGAAGCCTTGCAGATGTTGACGATCACGTGTGAATCCATCATGCGCTATACGTTTCCGTATCTCAGTGAGGCATCTCTTCAGGCCATCCTGCATGCGGCTGAGTTCCAGGAAACGACCAAAGCCATCAGCATGACACTCAGCGTCAGCATTCGGGGGATCGTCAATTACTGCCCCTTGGAGATGATCCGAGAAATCTACACGAAACTGACACCTCTGCTGCTGAACGGGAACACACTTCAACTCGATGGTGTAGAAAGCAGGACCGTCACGGACTGGCCGGCAGCCTCCAAGTCCATTGCACATGCGATCCTACAGAGGGATGGCGGCAAGTTCGCCTTTGAACTCCGTCGCCTGGCCGAGAATACTTTTACCGCTATGAAACGATATATTCTTCAAGATGGACTGGAATCAGCCGCCCAGATCGTCACACCGGATTTCCATGATTGAGGGAAACAGTCCTCGGCATAATCACCCCAGCCAGCGTTGCAAGACATTGAACAAATGATCTACATCTATCGGTTTCGCGACATGGTCATTCATTCCTGCGCTCCGGGCCTTTCCGATATCTGATACGAACGCATTCGCGGTCATGGCGATGATAGGAATCGACATGGCATCCTCATTGACCAGGCTACGGATTCTTTCGGTCGCCACGTAGCCGTCCATGACCGGCATCTGGATATCCATCAAGATGCAATCATAATACCCTGGAGAAGATCTGTAGAATGTTTCAACGGCCTGCTGACCGTTCTCCACCGTATCGACCAGAATGTCGTACATCTGCAACAGTTCAACGGCTATTTCACGATTCAGCTCATTATCCTCGGCCAGCAGCATTCGCTTGCCAGACAAAACTGAACGGGTATCTTGGATTCTTACTTCGTCTTGCGAGAAAGATTCTTGACAAAGCGACTGAAGGACCTGGACCATCTTTGATTTGAAAAGGGGTTTGATAATGAACGCGGATACACCGGCGGCCTTCAGGTCAGCATCTGCATTGGAATGTCCAAAGCTGGAAACAACCAGCCGGGGGCAGTATTCACCCATCTTTTCACGGATGTGCCGCACCTTTATCAGACAGTCGGGTCCAAGAAGCTCGCAATCGACGATCACTGCGAAAAAATCATCACCATCGTCGTGGGCAGCATTCAATTGTGAAACAGCGTCAGCCCCGCTTGTCGAGCAATACACTCTCAGCCCCAGTTCATTCAGCAAGGAAGCCGCGCCGTCACAGACAGCCAGGTCAGAGTCCACGATCAGTACACGACGATCAAGCAGAACGGTATCAAGCACATCTCCTTCCATGGACAGCTCAAGTGGAACAGTTACCGTGAACCGGCTGCCGGCCCCTTGCTCACTTTGGACATGTATGGTGCCGTTCATCATATGGACGATATTTTCAGCGATCGCCAAGCCGAGGCCGGTACCCTGGATCGAATTGGCGCGAGGATCCTCTGCACGTGAGAAAGGAACGAAGATACGATGCAGGAAATCTTCGGAGATACCGATACCATCATCCGAGAAAACGAACTCATAGGTGCTTGTATCCGGCATTCCTGACGGCAACTCCAGGACCGTCAAACCGATGGAGCCACCCGCTGGAGTATATTTGATGGCATTTGAAAGCAGATTCACAAAGACCTGTCTCAGATGGTTTCCGTCAGTCATTACTTTTTCGTGCCGTACCTGTGTGGCGCTGAGTTGAAAGTCAAGATGCTTTTCATCGATCAGCGGCCGGCACATGTCCGTGATATCCTGAAGTAGTTCTGGAAGGTCGACCCGCTCAAAAAGCAAGTCGTTCTTTCCATTTTCGATCTTAGAGATATCGAGGATATCATTGATCAGACTGAGCAGATGACGACTTGAAACATTGATTTTCTCCAGGCAGTCATGAACTTTGTCAGGGGAACGGAGATTTGCCTGTGCGATCGCGGTCATACCCATGATCGCGTTCATGGGAGTCCTGATATCATGGGACATGGCGGAGAGAAAGTTCGTCTTCGCTGTGTTGGCGACATGGGCCGCCTCGTAAGCGACTTCCAACGCCTGACGTTGTCGGGTCTGCTCCGCCCGCTCCTTCGTGATATCGACCCCGACACTATAGAAGGAGGGGATTCCATCCCAACTTTCTTCGGCGCTTGCATAGCTTACAGTCATGATCAGTATCTTCGTCTCGCCGCTACGTGTCAGTATCCGGGCCTCCGTGACCATGTTTTCCCGAGTGTCCGCGACTTTTCCCAAGGTGGACACGATACGTTCAAAGTCATCTGGATGCACATAGGCACACTGGGAATGGAGTTCTTCTTCGAACTGCTCCGCCGTATAGCCGATCAGATCAAGAAAACCGGCTCCATACCAGAGGATCGTACTGTAGTCTCTGGCATCGAGACGAGCGAATCCTCCCGGAATGGACTTGATCACAGCCTCCCGTTCACGGTCCTTTTTCTCCAGTCCATATTCCTTGCTGAACATATCATGTGATAGCTCTATGCGGGCACGGCGACCGTTCCAGTTGACGATCCGGTCCTTGATCAAGAAGGTACGGTCCAAGGTCGGATTGAAGAATTCCCATTCATAGAAATCATCTTCGCTCAACTTGTCATTCGTACAGAAAGGACAGGGGGAATTTCGTCCTTGAATCACATCGTAGCATTTCTTTCCAATGATATTGCTCAAGGAGGTGCCCAAGGTATCGCAAGCCTGCTTGTTCATGTACAACACTTCGTGCGTTTCCATGTCGCAGATATAGACATTGCCCACGAAAGCATCCATCATCCAATGGAAGTACTGCATCCTTTGGGCGGCGAGACTGGATTCCTTTTCCTTCCCGACCACCAAAGCGTCGACATCTGTGAAAGCGAGGCAAAGCATCTGGCGCCCTGATTCAGCATCAGACATGATATTTCCGGAAAGACATGTCCAGCGGAATGTTCCATCCCTTCGAGGAAGACTGATCGTCAGATCAGACGAAGGGGCATCAGGGTTCATGTCATGGGAAAATCCGGTCCGTATCGCCTGAAAATCCTCTGGTTGCTGGTCAAGGTACAGTTTCAGACTGGGGAAGCGGTTGAGATAGTCATCTTTGGAATAACCGACGAGTTGAAAGAAACTGGAATTGCCCCAAAGGAACGTCAACGCATCATCAAGCAGACAACAGACCATGCCGACAGGCAATGCCTGAAGCATCTCCATGCTTCCGATGGAGAGATTCCCCTCAGAAAGTTCTTCGCCTTGATGACGACGCCTACTTTCCATAACGACCCACACTCCCCTTACAACGACCGCTTACGACACTGAAACAATGACGTGGCTCAAAGCTTGTTCATATTATATCAAGTATCATGACCAAAAGCAATATTCCAGATTCTTCATCGCTTTGGCGGGGAGAACTCAATCCCCGACAGGAAAAAGTGACAATTCATGAGGACAAACTCTACCTAGCCTTGAAAACTGAACTCGCCTGGATAATCGTACAGAGTTTCATGGAAGCTCCCTTCCAAAGCAGAAGCCACGCACAGCGGGTCGACATGATCGACATTATGATTGAATAGAATTTTTCGATTTTTCTTGCCTTCCAGTCCATGCTATAATGCTTGTCGTTGACAACGAGCGCCTTTGTAAGTGGAACCAGAAGGAGGCAGGATGCACACTATCCGTATCGCGCAACTGCAACTACCCGTACCCGTGGATACACGCCAAGCCTTGGCGGCCGCCGCGACAGCCTGCCAGGACGCCGTTGCGAAAGAAGTGGATCTCGTGGCTTTGCCCGAAATGTTCTGCTGTCCATACGACACCAAGAATTTCCCCCTATACGCCGAAGAGGAGGGAGATTCTGTCTGGACGGCCTGTTCTGAAATAGCCAGAAACAATGGAATATACCTGTCGGCAGGGTCCGTCCCTGAACGGGATTCTACTGGACGGGTCTACAATACCGCATATGTCTTTGACCGGACTGGGAGACGGATCGCCAAGCATCGCAAGATGCATCTGTTCGATATCAACGTGAAGAACGGGCAACGGTTCCAGGAATCCGACACTCTATCCGCGGGAAAGTCTGTCACGACCTTTGATACGGAGTTCGGCGTTTTCGGTCTTTGCGTCTGCTATGACTTCCGGTTCCCTGAACTTGGCCGGCTGATGGCTCTCAACGGGGCGAAAGTGATCCTGGTTCCCGCCGCCTTCAACATGACCACCGGCCCCGCCCATTGGGAACTGATGTTCCGATCCCAAGCTCTCAACAACCAGGTATACGCCATAGGCACCGCACCCGCCCGCGATCCATCAGCCCCCTATGTTTCTTGGGGGCATAGTATCATAGTCGATCCCTGGGGAGGGGTCGTCCATCAGATGGATGAGATGTCGGGTACGCAGATAACCGAACTGGATCTGGGATTTGTCGCGGACATTCGCGCCCAGCTTCCCCTTCTGAAGCATCGGCGGACCGATGTGTATACTCTTACAGAACACAGGCAAGGAGATCCATCATGAAAGCAATAACCCCTGGGAACGCAGGAAAAAAAGGCGGGCATTATATTCCGGGAATCATCTCTCACGGGATGCTGTATATCTCCGGACAGCTCCCCATAGACCCGGAAACCGGGACACTTGTCGAGGGAGGTGTCGCAGAGCACACCTTGATGGCCCTACACAATGTGGAACGTATCCTGCATGCCGCCGAGATCACAAAGGAGCATGTCGTACAATGCCGCATCTACATCCCTGATGTCGCCTATTGGGATATCGTGAACACTACCTATGCCGCTTTTTTCGGGGACCACAAACCGGCGAGAGCCATCGTGCCCAGTCGAGAACTGCACAACGGCGCATTGGTGGAGATAGAGGCGATAGCGGAAATGAACGCGGACGAATAGACGGAATTGCGCAGCTATGCCGGCCCCGGCTAGACCATCAACGCGAATCTGAAACAGTTGTAGACAGAGATCCCGATAATGATGAACAGCAGTCCCATGAACAGGATGTCCACATGCCTATTCGTCATCTTGCCCGACAGCTTCCGTCCCACGGTCGCGCCGACTACCGCGCAGACCATCATCATCCCCAGTATCCACCAGTCGAACTGCGGCACTGAGCCGGTGACAATATTGCTGACCAGCGACAGTGACTGCGAGAAGAAGATGATATACAGCGAATTCAGTGCCGCGGTCTTCGTGTCCATCGAGAAGAAGTAGCACAGCAGCATGATGTTGATCGGCCCCCCCCCGATGCCAAGGAACGAGGACATGATCCCGAGGAACAGGCCGCAGAGCACACATACAACAGGATTGGTAAGGTCTTTCTGCCTGATCTTCGCCTTAAACAGGACGTAGAAGAACACTGCCACGGTCAGTATCACCATGATGATGTTCTGCACCAGGCTGACGGCGGCGCTGGAGGCCGCCCACTGCACCAAGATATCGAACAGGGTCTTGCCCAGCACACCGCCAAGGGCAGCGCCGATCGCAAGGAAAGTACCTCGACGGTCGATCTTTATCGGGTCCTTGCGGCTTCTCAGCAGGGAGACGACAGTCATTGTCAGGACGGTAGTACCGGAGAGGAAGCTGATCTGGGAGGAGGTCATGTCGCAGATCGCGTCCATGACGGGCTTGATCAGGACTCCCCCGCCGATTCCGCTGATCGAGCCGAGCAATGTCGCTATGAGTACTGTGGTGGCAATGATGAACTGCATGTCGAACGCCCTATCTTCGTATTTGATTCCTCTCAAACGTCGAAGGCAACCGACAAAAGCCCGCTATAGGCGAAGGTATGACCGGACATCCAAGATCTTTTTTAATAATACCACAGAAGCCCTTGCGATTTCTAGGCATGGGATCGGTAGGCGGATCCGAACGGTTTTAGGCATGATCGGCAATCCTTCCTGTACCATTGGACTGACCTTCAAGAAGATGCAGAAACAGAGGATACGGTAGTATCCGGACAGGATATCACAGGGAAAACGGGAAGCCCCTTCCATGGTCATCGGGCAAGGTTGCCGGACGAACCGTCACGAACCGAGGACAGGGGGAGGCACACTACTCTTCATAGGTATAAAAGGCTTCCAGTCCTTCGCCTAGCTTGCCGACGGGAGCAAGTTGCCCCTTTCCTGTCACCGGCAGAAGACTACCATCCCTATCAGGGTCGACATACTGGTGAAACCAATCCTCCATGCGACTTCTCATTGCCGCGATCAAGTCTGAATAAGTTCCGTCATCGACAAGATTCTCCCTTTCATCCGGATCAGATTCAAGATGATAGAGCTCATTGGGCCCATCCGGATATCTATGGACATATTTCCAGTTTCGATCACGGATCATACGTACAGGACCGTATTCATCATACACGACCACCTCGTCATGCAGTTTTTCGGCGGAATCGGGATACGTCAGAACTTCGGCGAAACTCTTGCCCGGCTTGCCAGAGCCATCATACGGAATTCCGAGATAATCGAGCAACGTAGGCATCAGGTCATAGCCGCTCAACATGGCGTCGGAGACGATGTTTGGAGGAATGGAACCTGGATGGCAGAAAATCGCAGGAACCTTGACCGAAGTATCATACATGTTCTGGGGATAGGTGCCGTTTCCTTTGCCCCATATGCCATGATGTCCGCAATTGAAACCATTGTCGCTCAGGAAGAACACCAAAGTATCTTCCTTGAGGCCGAGCCGGTCCAACTGTCCCATCACCCTTCCGACATTCCAATCCATGGCGCTGATCGCACCATAATATCCTTTCAGATGTTCCGATGGATTCTCCCAAATGCTTTGCGGGATCGCATCCGGAACTTTCACGAACAAGTTCCAAGGGTGCGGAGCCTCCCGAGGACAGGAGCTGAACGGACAATCATCATACAATGAGACGAATTCTTCGGGATGCTGATTGATCCAAGGCGAATGAGGCGCTGTGAAATGGAGACTCAGATAGAAAGGATTTTCATCAGACGCATGTCTTTCAATGAAATTGATCGCGTCATCTGTGATCAAATCCGATATGTACCCTTTTTCCACGATGGGATAACCATCACGGATCATAGGAGCATCGTTATATTCCCCGCCTCCCTTCTGGTGCACATACCAATGAGAGAACCCTTTCTGGGGGATGTCGCTGTTGCCCATATGCCATTTCCCGCTGATCCCGCAAGCATAGCCCGCGCGTTGCAGATATTCTGTATAGGCATCGAGCCCGCGCAGATAGTCCTTGCCATCAGGCCCGCAGTTACCCTCCCTGATCCAATCATGGATACCATGCTGCGAGGGAATCCGTCCTGTGAGCAGACTCGCCCTCGCTGGGGAGCAGACAGGGGAAACACAAAAGAAGTTCGTGAATCTGACGCCCTCTTCCCCCAGCCGGTCAATGTTGGGTGTCTTCAGTTCGGAGTTTCCATAGCAACCGAGCGCCCATGCGCCTTGGTCATCTGTGAGAATACAAACGATGTTAGGTCTCTTCGACTTATGATTTGACATACTACTTCCTCATATCGTGAATGAATATTGAAAAAGTAGAGGTACCAGGATGGCATTATCCTAGCATCCCGTTTTTTGTCTGTCTACGAAAATTTTCACGATTTTTTTGCGCAAATTTTTACATGCAAAATAATTGTTGACCGATCTGAAAAGTCGGTCAATAATACGGTAAAACGATTGCGCAAACGATTTACACAAAAAAAGGAGGACAGTCATGAAAGTAACGATGGGAGATGTCGCCGAGTTGGCGGGTGTCTCGATCACCACTGTGTCCCATGTGATAAATCATTCCCGGGCTGTCTCCCCTGAGGCGATGGAGAAGGTTCGCGCCGCGATCACCGAACTGAACTATTCAGTTAATCCCGTAGCAAGGAACCTCCGTAGTGGTTCTTCAAAGATGATCGGTGTCATCATCTCGAACCTGTCCAATGAATTCTACATCAATATCGGAATAGGATTGAAAGAGATACTCTCTCCGGCGGGATACAGGCTTTATTTCGTCAACTCATCGGAAGACAAGGAGATGGAGAGGCAGAACGTCTTCGATCTCGTCTCCCACTCCGCGGACGGGCTGATCATTGCCCCGACGCAGAACGATTGCTCCTATATGCACAAGCTCATCCCCCACTCCCTGCCTACGGTCTTCATAGACAGAAAACCGACTGGCTTCACCCGGGATTCAGTGTTGGCCACAAACCAGAAAGGGGTAGAAGAAGCGGTCTCGCATCTTATCGCGAAAGGGCATAGCAGGATCGCGTTCATCGGTTCCCGACGGAACAACACCATGGAAGAGCGCCTTGAGGGATATCGCAACGCATTGTGCAAAGCCGGCATACCTTTCGACCCGACGCTTGTATTGATCAGTGAGGTCGAACCCACTCCGATGTATGAAGTTCTGATCGGTGATATCTATGGGCAGATGGGAGAGCTGCTGGAAAAAGCCGCACCAACGGCGATCATGTCAGGCAACGGCCTGGCGACGATCGGCATATTCAACTATTTCAAGACAAACGGCATCCGTGTTCCACAGGACATCGCGTTGATCTCCTTCGACAACCATTTCTGGTATTCAATGCTGACCCCAGGAATCTCCGCTGTCGTACAGGATCCACACGAGATAGGGATTCAGACTGGAACGCTGATGTTGAGGAGGCTCAAAGGAGAAGATTTCGGATATCAGGATCTCCGGATCCCGACCAGAATCATTTTAAGAGAATCTTGCTGACAGTTCGCATGTAGAGGTACCAGGAAAACTTGATCATGCGTTTCCTTAAGGAGGTTTACTATGAGGAAAAGAACATTGTTGGCATGTATACTAATCTGTGCATGTCTGTTCAGCATCAGCGCCCAAGGGCAGTCTGAAAAACGTCAGACGATCGAGATTGAGTACCTTACCAGACTACGGGCCGAGGAATACGGCCGGGATGTGCTCAATACGATCGCCGCGGAGTACACCAAGGCAAATCCAGATGTCAGAATCAAGTTCACCGACGTATCCTACGATGACTTGAGGAGTCAGACGCTTCTGAAGGCGCAGGCCGGTACGCCACCGAATCTGACGGAACCCGTATCCGCCTGGATCCCGCAGCTCGTCGGAGCGGGAATCCTGGAACCGGTCAGCAACTACATGACGGAAGCTGATCTCGCCAAATATGTCGGTTCCGCGGTCGAAGACGGAATGATCGACGGCGTACCCTACGCAGTGCCGCTTTGGCACGGCCCGATCATGCTCTATGCGAACAAAGACTTGATGACGAGAGCGGGACTGCCTATCCGTGACCCGAAGGATATGGCGGAATTCATGGACTGGGTCGAGAAGATCAGCGCATTGGATCCCGATATCATCGGATTTTCAATGAGGAACACCCGTGTCGCGAACACCGGTTTCTGGTTCGTCCCCTGGATCTGGGCCTTCGGCGGTCAGTTGGTCGATGAAAACGACAGACCGAACCTCAACAGTACGGAATTCAAACAGGCGCTGAGTTTCTATGCATGGTGTACGAAGAACGGCTATAGTCCTGAAGGAATAGATGCATCGACAAGCCGAATCCTCTTCGCGCAGGAACGGGCCGGATTCGTCTTCGACGGTCCCTGGCTCAGAGGCATGCTCAGAGGCATGACGGACAATCCGGATATCGATGACGTGTACCAAGTGCTCAAGGTACCTTGCGATCCGAACGGAGAACCCTGGACCATAGCGAATCCGACCAGCATCGTCGTCCTGAAGGGTGCGCAGAACAAGGAGATCACCTTTGATTTCATCAAGTTCATGACGCAAAGCCCCTTGATGTCCGAACTGTTGGCGGAGAAGATGGGGAACTTCCCCACCTATCTGGAATTCGTCGAGAACGATCCTCGTATGCAGACGGAGTTCTATCAGGCCTTCGCGGAACAGATGCCTTACAGCCGTGCGCTCCCTTGGAAAAACGAGAAATGGCCGGGTCTTGAAGATATCCTGGCGACCGCGGTAAGCCGTGCGATAGCAGGTGAGAATGTCGATTCCGTAGCACAGAAAGCCCAAGCGGAATTTGAAGAGTTGCTTCGGTAGTCTCTTTCCCGAACTTGTCCTCCGCTCCCCTTTTCCACCAAAAAGTGGAGCGGAGTTTTTCCGAGGTATCTATGTTAGAAAAAATGGGAACAAGAAAAAAAGAGCTACTGTTCGCCTACTGTCTGCTCATCCCTACGATCATCCTGCTGATAGTCGTGATCGGAATTCCTCTCGTGGAATCCATATATTTCAGTTTCACAGATACGAACCTCATCAGCTTCCAGACACGGAATATCGTAGGATTCGACAACTACAAAGTGCTGCTGAAAGACAGTACCTTCCATACCGTCATACTCAACACATTGGTGATCGTACTGACTACGGTCGTCGTAAGTTTCGTCCTCGGTCTGGTGTTGGCCTTGTTGCTTGACCAGGCACCGATGGCACGTTTCCTCCGTGGCGTATTGATCATTCCATGGCTGATTCCAGGAGTCGTGATCGGCATCATCTGGAAATGGGTACTGGCTACTGAAGCGGGGGTATTGAACCATATCCTCAGATCCGTTGGAATCCTCGACAAGAATTTCGCATTCCTGTCGAACACGAAAGCCACCATCTGGTTCGTGATCATGGTGTTCATCTGGACCTCCGTCCCGTACATCATGGTAACGGCCTTGGCGGCATTGCAGTCAGTCCCTAAAGAACTGGAGGAAGCCGCGATCATAGATGGAGCTGGTTCGATGCAGAGATTCTTCTATGTCGTCGTTCCGTTCATCATCCCGATACTATCCACGGCGGTGATATTGAGGATCATCTATACGATGCAGGATTTCGCGATCATCTGGTCCTTGACCGGAGGCGGTCCGGGAGTCTCTACGGAAACCTTCGTGATCAACGTATACAAGACGGCTTTCAACAGCACGAAGATCGGTATGGCATGCGCGGTCGGTGTCATCTGGCTCTTCGTACTCTCCATATTCGTCGTTTTCTACTTCAGAATTCAGAAAGCCAATGAACAGCGGCTTTATTCATAGAGGAGGCCAGCTTTGTTAGTCCGAAAAAAATCCCCGGTTTTCACGACCTTGGTGATCATCTTCATGCTGGTGTATCTTGTCGTCACGCTGTTCCCTTTGTACTGGATGGTCGTGACTTCGTTGAAAAGCAACAGGACGGCGTACAGGACTCCACCAGATTTCTGGCCGAGACCTGTCACGTTCGAAAACTACGCGAAGCTTTTCAACCAGGATTCAGCGATCTTGCGATTCCTGTTCAACAGCATGGTGATCGGATCCGGAACGGTCCTCCTCTGCCTGGTCATCGGGACCTTGGCGGGATATTCATTATCACGGTTCCTGATACCCGGGAAAACATATCTTATGGGTTTCATCCTGGTATCACAGCTTTTTCCGTTGGCGGTACTGCTGATTCCATTGTACATGCGTTTCACACGTCTGGGCTGGATCAATACCTATTGGGCGGTCATCCTAGCGCATACGGCGATAACGCTCCCCTACTCGATCTGGCTTCTGAAGAGCTTCATCGACACGATTCCGAAAGAACTTGAAGAAGCTGCGTCGATCGACGGTTGTTCCCGCATGGGCATCCTGTCGAGGATCGTCCTGCCGGTCATCACCCCGGGACTCGTCACAGCAGCGGTAACCTCGTTCCTCATGTCCTTCCGGGAATTTCTCTACGCCCTGACCCTTACTTCGACAGAAGCGACACGACCAATCAGCCCCGGGCTGCAAGTCTACTACATGGCGGTCATGTCGTTGAGGTGGGCCGATCTGATGGCGGCGGCGACCTTGTCGATCATACCGGTCATCATCATCTATGTGTTTCTTCAGAAATATGTCGTCAGGGGGCTCACCGGCGGCGCGGTCAAGGGATGACCTCATACCAGCAATCAAAGAAAGGAGATAACGGCCATGACAAAAAAGATGATAGGCGCTGTACTGCCTGGCAACAGCAGTGTGGAATTCAGGGAATATGATATTCCAACACCAAGGTACGGACAGGTATTGGTGAAGACAAAATGTTCCACCATCTGCGGAAGTGATATCCGGTGCATCTACCGTGAACATGTCGGCAAAGGCCCCGAAGGATATCAGGGTGTCATTGCTGGCCATGAACCCTGCGGACAGATCGTGCAAGAGGGACCTGGCCTACGACGGTTCAAGAACGGAGACAGGGTCATCGTCTATCATATCAGCGGTTGCGGTGTCTGCCATGAATGCAGGCAGGGTTTCATGATCAGTTGCACCAGTCCGACCCGTGCCGCCTACGGTTGGCAGCGCGATGGCGGAATGGCTGAATACATTGTCTGCGATGAAAAGGATCTTGTCGCGCTTCCCGACAGCCTGACCTATTCGGATGGAGCCCAAGTGGCCTGTGGTTTCGGTACTGTCTACGAAGCGATCGAGAAAGTGGGTGTAAGCGGCAATGACGCGGTACTGGTGGTTGGACTGGGGCCTGTAGGGCTGGCGACTCTGATGCTTTGCAAAGCGATGGGGGCCAACAATCTCATCGGCATTGAAAAGAATGAACAGCGGATCAAGCTCGCCCAGGAGCTTGGGCTTGTAGACCATGTATTCTCACCAAACGAAAACAATGTCGCGCAAGTCAAGGCGGTGACCGGGGGTAATGGCGTCGAACGGGCTTTCGACTGCTCCGCCAGTGACCCGGGCCGTGCGACTGCGATACGTGCGACCCGGAAATGGGGGAAAATCGCGTTCGTCGGAGAAGGCGGCACCGTACATTTCGACCCAAGCCCCGACATGCTCCATGACCAGAAGACCATCTATGGTAGCTGGGTGACGAGCATCTGGAAGATGGAGGATCTTGTAGAGAGACTGGTCCGATGGAATATCCATCCGGAGATCCTGATCACCGACAGGTTCCCGTTGGATCAAGCGGACAAAGCGTACGAACTGATGAACGCAGGGGCATGCGGCAAGGTCGCCGTCTGTTTCGACGAGGAACTGAAATGATCATTCCGATTTTTCCGGGACTTGGGAATACTCCTGAGTCTCGGATTGTTCATATCCATCTCGCGATCAATAATAATCGTTGAAATAGGTTTTCCCGTCCATCAGCGTCTCGGCGACCTGGTCGAACATGCCGGTTTCATACAGCAGGTCCAGGATGGTATATCGCGTCCTGATCATCTGGGAGACCACTATCGCCCTATGGAACAGCTCTTTCGTGACATTGATATGACGCGGTTCCGTGGGACAGCCCGCCTGTGAGAACATCCCCTTCAGCTTCGAGAACGGAATGATCTGCGCCCTGCCCTTCGTGCGGATATCTTCCCATTGGGTGATGATGAGCGCCCGCCGTTCTTCAAGGGCCTCTCCTTCCAGGAACTTGCTACGGCTCACCTCCTGTATCTGCTGATAGGAGGGACGGTCGCCAAGCCATCGTTCGATCTGGGTGGCCCGGTCATTCCAGGAAACGGGGCGAGCTTGTCGGCAAAGTCCGGAGATTTCCGCCTGTGAAAGTCGGAACAGTTCCTCCATCATCGCCGTGGAGATCAACGTGCCGAGCGCGACTTTGAAACCATGGGAAACCGGTACGCCGTCCTTACAGAGATGTTCCATCTCCCATACATGGCTGATCAGGTGCTCCGCTCCACTGGCAGGTCGGGAATCGTGCATCTTCTGCATCGCGAACCCAGTCTGGACCAAACCGGAGAACACGTCTCCGACGACATCCTTGTTCCGCGCGGACAACGCCGCCGGTCGGGAGATACTCTGTTTCAATGTCGGCTGGATCATCTCCCAGATATCGGGCTGGATGGGATGCACACCCAAGGCGTCGGCTATGATCCAATCCGCGCCCGCGGGAACCTTCGCCGCAAGATCACCATACCCGGCGGAGAGCATAGGTAGCGGTGCGGCGCAAAGGATGTCACGCTCGGCGAACACAGCGAACGGAGCGGAACACGGAAGAGTCTGTTTGAAACCGCCGACCGATACAGCGGCACCGAACGAAGTATAGCCATCCACAGATGGGGCGGTCGCTACCACGACATATGGCTTTCCACACTCATACGACGCACGCTTGACGATATCGTTGATCGTACCGGACCCCAACGCTATGGCGAGCAAGTCGTTGCCTTCCAGTACCTTGCGGACGGTCGCGATGGAGAATTCATCGCCATAGAGCATAGGCTCCGCAGGAAACACATAGGCCTCCGACGGCTTCAGGTTCGCTTGCGCGAAGCGGTCTTGAAGGAACGGTCCCGCGACACACCAGGTATTGCCATCGGCTATGATCACGGGGCGATACGAATCTCCCCATTCCGACTGGAACAGTTCGGAAACCTTCTCCAATACGTTATCACCAATACAACAAGTCCGAGTATCCATGCGACCGTCCCTCCAGGCTGCGGCAAGATTATTTTGCGAAAGGGTTCTCCCCAGGATACGGCAGAGACTTCGGCTGATTATAGGCTATGTCAGCGATACCGAGATAGGAGAAGACCTCGAACAGGTACTTGCCCACCGGTTTGAAAGCTACGGCACCATGATGAGGATATCGTCCGGCGATCAGGACATGCCTGTAGAACCTAGCCATCTCAGGAATGGAGAAGATACCGATGCTCCCGAAGCTCCTGGTCGGCACGTCGAGCACTTCGCCTTCGGCGACGTAGGCCTTCAATTCACCCCTGGCGTTCGCCTGCAACCGATACAGTGTCACCTGCCCCGCCTTCAGGTCGCCTTCCATCGTTCCTCTGGTGATATCCGGTTCCGCGAGTTCCGGTTCAAGGTCCCGTTTCATGATCAGTTGATACCCCATATGCGGGTTCTTCAGCAGACCGCAGGCGGTATTGCCGCAATGGAAGCCCATGAAGGTATCGTTGGCCTGTACACCATACTGCTTTTCAATCTCAGAGCGATAGGTGTCCGCGGGAACGGTATTGTTGATGTCCAGCAGAGTGACAGGCATGTCGGAGACGCAGGTGCCGATATATTCACTCAACGCGCCATAGATATCTACTTCGCAGGCGACGGGGATACCCTTGGCGGTCAGACGACTGTTCACATAGCAGGGGACGAAACCGAACTCGGTCTGGAACGCAGGCCAGCATTTGTTCGCCAGGGCGACGTAGGAACGGCTCCCTTTGTGCTCTTCGATCCAGTCCAGCAATGTCAGTTCGTACTGCGCAAGTCGTGGCAGGACTCCTCGATATTTGTTGTCGTTTCCGATCTCCGCGTCCATCTCCTTCACCAGAGCCTCGATCCGGGAATCGCCAGCATGCTTGTTGTAGGCGACGAGCAGGTCGAGTTCGCTGTTCTCCTCGACCTCGACGCCAAGGTCGAACAGAGGCTGTATCGGGGCGTTGCAGGCAAGGAAGTCATTCGGCCTTGGACCGAACGTAATGATCTTGAGGTTGCGGATACCGATCAGGGCCTTCGCTATAGGGACGAACTCACGGATCATGGCTGCGACCTCTGCGGCGGTTCCCACAGGATATTCAGGGATATAGGCCTTGAGGTTTCTCAGCCCAAGGTTATAGGAACAGTTGAGCATCCCGCAGAAAGCGTCACCCCGGCCATCATACAGATCACCATCGCCTTCGGCTGCGGCGACATACATGATAGGACCGTGGAATTTCTTCGCGATCAGGGTTTCAGGAGTTTCAGGACCGAAATTACCGAGGAACACGACCAAAGCGTTGATGCCGTTGGCCCTGACATCGGCAATGGCTTTCACCGCGTCGTTCTCATTCTCAACCGTCACCGGACACTCATACAGTCCCGTGCCATATTCCCTGGCGACCGCCGCACGCCGTCTCTCGGACAACGAAATCGGAAAACAACCTCTGCTGACGGAAATCAACCCTAACTGTACATCCGGAGTATTTTTCATGAACTCCCTCCTCTCTGATCGCGCATGCACAAGGTACTGAGTACGAAGCATATGCGGATGAATTCATCAAATCTCTTGTTCTGCTATTTCGTGTACGTACACGAAACCTATACACTATAGTTTCACGCAAGAATGCGGATGTCAAGCTTTTTTGATCCATAACTGCGATATCCACCTGTTGTCCACCCTCCCCCACAGCCCTCCGAGCGCCAGCAGATAAATGAGAAGAAACGTATCTTCGAAAACTAGAAGCAGAATGATACTCCCGCCGATCAAATATCCGTTTCAAGCAAATCACGCCCATTGCAAACAAGACTTTTCATGCTATCATATCGCAACCACGGTTTGCCGGAACGTTCCATATTCCTTTGGTGGACGGATTGTTCCATATATTCTTTCGCCTACAGGATATTTGACGATGAAACACGGACAAGGCATCAAACGAATCCTCATGTTCCCGGCCGTCGCGCTACTATGTTTCGTCTGTCACGGCATGGGAACCCCCGATACGGTTGGTTCGAAGAACCAGTCCAGCCAGACGGTGGAGAACCGGCTGTCGACAAGCCATCCCACGCTCACCATGTACCTGATCGGAGAAAAATCTCCCGATTTCGACCTGGTGCTCGGAGAACTCAACGCCCGTCTGGAACAGACCGTCGGGGCGACCTTGACCGCACGGTTCCTCGCTTGGGACGAGTATGAGCGAAAATATCCATTACTGTTCGCCTCCGGAGAAGAATTCGATATCGTCTATACCGCGGACTGGGCCTATTACGATTCCCAGGCGACGAAAGGAGCGTTCCTGGAGATCACAGAACCGATGCTTGAGCGATACGCTCCCCTCACCCATGCGACGATGTATCCACAGGCCTGGGAACAGGCGAAGGTCAACGGAGGCGTCTACATGCTGCCGATGAACTACACGGAACTGACCGGCTACGTGTTTCTCGTCAGAGGGGATCTGATGGACAGATACGGCTGCCCCCCGATATCTACCCTTGAAGATTTCGGCGGCTACCTCTCCACCGTCGTGGAGCATGAACCTCAACTGATACCATTGGACATAGGATCTGATTTCGACGCCTATTTTCTGTTCGAGCGTTTCTGGAACCGGTGCACGGCAAACGAGTTATCTCCGATTCTCCCTTGGCAATTGCAAGGCTACACGGGCAGGGCGGATACAGAACGGCGCATTCGGCATATCTCCGCCTATCAACAGTTCCTGGAATGCGTCATGATCATGAAAGAGTGGAAAGACGCGGGATATTGGTCAAAAAGCGCCATACTGAACAAACATACCAACAAGGAGTCCTTCCTACTGGGAAGAAGCGCCGCGGCGCTGATGAACTTCAATGATGCGACAAGCATGTATACATCACTGAAAACCCTGCATCCGGACTGGCGAATACAGGTGGTCGACGCGGAGGATGGTGCCGCCCCGATCAGGAACCGGTATATCGCCAACGGCATGGCGGTATATGCCAGAAGCAAACAACCGGAACTGGCACTGCAAATCCTCGACCAGTTGCGCAACGATGAAACCTGTCACGATCTATTCTGTTATGGAATCAAAGGACTCCACTACGAACTGGATGACGAGGGGAAGCTGGTCACGCTTCCCGCCACAGTGCGATACCCCGTCGATTCAAACGGCAACTGGGGCATCAGGAACGATGTTTTCTGGAAACCTCTGGCGGACGACATTCCCAACCATAGTGAAATAGCCGACCGATGGACGAGAGAAGCGGAACCAAGGGCGTATGAGGGATTCCTGTTCAATGACATCATCGTCAAGAACCAAGTGAATGAACTCAATGATATCTTCAACTCCGACCTGAAGCGACTGGTATTGGGATTTTCCGAAGATCCCGAGGCGGATATACAGGCATTGCGGAAGAAAATCGACGAACGAGGACTGGACGAAGTATTTCAGGAGATGGGTCGACAACTCATATCGTCAGGCCTTTCTCATGGAATGGAATGACGATCCTGATCGTACACCCCTCTCCTGGAGCGCTTGTACAACTCATGCCATATTCCTTTCCATAGGCGAGCTGAAGCCTTTCCTGAATGTTGTACAGCCCGTAGCTTCCCTCTTTTTCGCCGCTTGGCTTGAACAACCTGCCCAACGTCCCGGCGTCCATGCCTACGCCGTCATCGGTCACCGTTATCACAACCCCGCCCATATCATCCAACGAAGCCCGTAGGTGTATCAGCCCTTTTTTCTTTTCCTTCTCGAAGATACCGTGCAGGATGGCGTTCTCAATGATCGGCTGGAGTATCATCTTCATGATCAGGCAATCGAACAGGGAGGGATCGACCTCCACCTTGAATTCGATACAATCGTTGAACCGCAGGTTCTGGATCTGGACATAGAGCGCCGCATGTTCGATCTCAAGGGGGACGGGTATCTCATCCTTTCCTTTGCTCAGGCTCAGCCGGTAGAACCTCGCAAGGGAATTGACCATCTTCACAATTTCAGGAGCGTTCTGTTTGATGGCCATGCAGTTGATCAGGTCAAGGGAGTTGTAGAGGAAGTGGGGGTTGATCTGCGCCTGGAGGGCCTTCAGTTCGTAGCTCTTCAGCCGTTTTCCGTATTCGTACCGTTCCTCCAACAGAACTTTGAGCTGCTGGACCATCTTGTTGAAGGAATCAATCAGCAACCCTATCTCATCATCCTGTTCATTCACCTTTACTTCGACGTTCAGGTCTCCATCCCGGACCTTCTTCATGCTTCCGGAAAGCAACGCGATACGCCGCATGGACGAATTCGTCGCCACCAGCGCCAACAGATATGCGATACAGGCTATGCAAAGCATGATCAGGATCATTTCCCAACGAAGATGGCGGGATACGGCGAACAGGTCCTCCTCCGGAATGAGCGATACCGCCGTCCAGGGACTGGGCGTAAGATCGGCCTTCCTCATATAGACGGTCCCATCGTCGAAATGGCACTTTCTCCATTCCCCCTCCTCAACCCCGTCGAGTTCAGCCGTTCCTAGCGACTGGGAATCGAAACGGTCGCTTCCGATCCTATACAAGGATTCATCTGAACGCATCAGGGAAAGCACGCTGTGGCTTGTCGCCATGTCGCCTGACAAAGCGGCGGCAAGCTGTTTCTCGCTGATATCTATCCTCAGTACGGCGAGGAAGGTCCCGAGATGAACGGGATCAGAGAGTTTGCGCACCAAGGAGTAGTAGCCCTGCTCGGAATCCGGGAGATCTTCGTAGTCCTGCGGGGCAAGCCAGAGCGTCATGTCTGGCGAAGCTTTGAGCTCCTGGAACCAACGTTGTCCTCCGACGGTTTCCAGACTGAAGATATTCATGCCTTCCTGGCTATACATGTAGGAATCATCGACATACAACCGGATATGGTCCACATCGCTGACCTGCCGGAGAAAAGAAAAACTCGTCGTCAGACGATTGATCCCCGCCACCTGAGAGGAGATATCACCACTTGAAAATTCCTTTCCGGCCAGTTGGTATACGAGTTCATCATGGGTAATGATGTTCATCACATGTTCCATGACCTCTATACGATCTCCGACCAAAGCTATGGAGGAATCGAAAATCCTCGTCGCGGCCGACAGCGTCTGCCCGTGGATCACCTGGGAGACACGGTAGTACATGACGATGGTACACAGGAGCAAAGGGAGGATGATCAGCAGGAAAAACGCATAGAGCAACATCACACGGATTCCACGACCTCGCCTAGCCCTCATATGCATGCAACTCCCTGTACGTCCTTGGATTCATCTTGCAGAACCGTGAGAACACTTTCGCGAAATACTTGCCGTCCTGGTACCCCACCCGTTCCGCCACCTGGGAAATGTTGAGTTCAGGACAGGATGCGAGAAGCCTCATAGCCTGGGCCATCCGCGTACTGGTCATCATCTGGTTGATGGTCATGCCCGTATCCCGCTTCGTGACGAGACAGAGATAGCTGGGCGTCAGATTCAGGAGGCCCGCGAGCTTTTCGACACAGAGCGAGGCATCCATATAGTTTGCCTCTATCAGCAACGCGACCTTCCTTCCGATCGGCAGGTCGGTATACTCGTTGATCTTGTCCAATTCCTTGAAATAGTGTGCAAAGAGTTCCCTGACCACCTCCAGATCATCCGCGAAACACTGGTTATGACTGAGATTCGTCATCAATGCCGGAATTGAAGCCGACAAGGACGTACCGAAGCCCTTTTGTTCAGCGTGAGTCCTGATCAAATCAAGAAGCCGTGTGAAGAATTTTTTTGCGGCCAGTACATCCAGTGAACGGCAAAAACGTATATGTCTGGCGAATTCATTCAGCTCCCGGAGGATTCCTCTATGGACATTCCGTCCCAGCAGTTCTTCGAATCGTGAAATAGACGGTAGCTCCAACGTTTCATGAACATCCTGTTCATAGACCAGCACTGTCCGATTCCAGCCCCGCCAATACAGAAGGGCTCTGTGAGAAGCCAGCAGCCGCAGTGTATCGGGAATCTCGGTAGGATCACCGCAGGAAGCGACAAGAAAGAAACTATCCAATCCATCTCCATGCTCCTGCTGCCAGCTTTGGAGAAACGAGACGAGCGCATCCGTTCCCAAGACACTGAACAAGTTCCAGCAAGTCCCCCGCTGGCAATAGAGGGTCTGTCCGTCGGAACCGAACCGGAGAAGCAGGGAATCGACTGAACGCTGGCTCCGTTCATCAAGTCTGGAAAAGGAAAGGATCGCGACCACGATGTTCCGTCCCGATGAAAACGCCGGACAGTTCTCCCGGAGTTCCGCGACGGGAACCTCACCTTCGGCAGCATAGGAGAGCTGTAGGGCTATCCGCTGATGGAGAATGCGTCGCAACACCTCCGACCGCCCCCTATCCTCCAGGATACCAGGAACGAGCTCACGTATCAGAAAAGTTATTTCATCGAGGTCTATCGGCTTCTCCACATAGCGTACGGCACGATAGGTGATCGCGCTCTGTAGATACTCCTTGTCGGTAAAACCACTTAGAAAAATGAAACGACAGGATGCCATGTGTTCATATACCAGACGGCACAAGCCGACCCCGTCCAGATGTGGCATTTTGACATCGCTGATGATCAGGTCGGGATTTTCCTTTTGGGCGATTTCCCACGCATCTCTACCATCCCGGGCGCAGGAAACCCTCCCGAACCCAAGCTCAATCCAGGGAATATACTGGGCAAGGACCTCCCTCGGCGTAGATTCGTCATCTACGATCAGAGCGGACAACTGGGACTCGGACATCGTTCATCTCCCTTCTCACAGCATATTCTACCATACTTTCAGCAACTATCCAGAACATCCTGGATACAAGTCTGACAGAATACGGGTCAGACTCACCTTGCGGACGACAAAACGACGAACGGCCGCCATAAGGCCGGACGAAGAATTCGTCCGACACATATGGCGACCTGACGCAGAATATATACCAAGGGCTCAAAGGCCCAAGGATTCCTTGTAGGCCTTGAACTGACGGGTCATCTCGTCGTACACCTTGTCGGCGCCCGCGGCCTTCAGCTGCTTCTGTAGCTGGGCGATACCCGTATCGGCATCATCGACGAAACCGAGTGCATACGGTCGGAACATGCTCTGGAAAATATCGTTGAGCGCAGCGACTTCGTTCTTGCAGTTTGAATTGTTGAAGTTGAAGCCATCAAGCGGATTATAGACGGCCGTCGCCAACCAATGCTCCTTCAGCTCGGCGTAGTTGGGAATGCCTCCCTTGAGAGACTTCCAATATCCGTCGTTGCGGATGCCCCAGTTGCAGTTGCCGTCATAACCGTAGTCGGCGTTCTTCGGCAACAGAGTGACCGTCCCGTCATGGTTGTCGGTATAATGGATACCTTCGATACCATAGCTGAACAGATCGTGGCAGACCTCATCGTTACGCAGCAAGTCTATCACTTGCAACGCCAACTCGGGGTGCTTGCTGCCGGCGTTGATGCTCATGCCGTTGCCCATGAAGGATTGGAGTTTCGCAGGTACACCGAACTGTGCGTCGAATACCCGTACATCCCATTCGGGATGCGCCGACGAAACCGCGGTGTATTCACCGACGGCGGTGTTCAGGTTCATCATCGCCATCGAGGAACGGCTTGAACGGAAGGACTCCCTGTTGTCGATCGAGTTGACCAAGGCGCTCTTGGACCAGAATCCCTTGTCCTTCCAAGTCTTCAGCAGAGCGAGAACATCACGATATTCAACAAGATCACTTGCGTTGGACAACCTGACATCCGGATTGGAAAGGGAGTAGACCCCCATCATCTGCCATGGACCGCCGCCCCTGTATTTCCCCTGGATGGCCTTGTCGAACAGTTTGTCGTAGATGAAATTGCTATCGTAGTCACTACCGACGTCGATGGGGATCAAGGATTTTTCGTTAGTGGCGATAGCACTCAGATACGTCTCAAGCCCTTCAACCGTATCTACGGATTTGATACCATACTTGTCCATCAGGTCTCCCCGGACCAAGAACACATAGCCGGTCAACTCGGCGAAGTTCATGGGCAGCATATAGACCTTCCCGTCGACTTTCGCCTGTTCCCACGCAGCGCTGTACATGCTCTTGGCGGTCATCGGCGCATATTGTTCAAGTCGTTCAGGGGAGATTTCCCAGAAACCACCCTTCGAGGACTGAGCATTATAGAAAGCCCAGTCAGCGCTGAAGATGATATCGAAGTTCTCACCGGAGGCGAAGAGCAATGGATACTTCTGTTCATATTCCCCCCAGGAAAGGAACTTGACCTCAAGCTCCGCGTTCACGCCCTGAGTCTGGATACGTTCATTGATTTTGTCGAACACCTGGTCGAAATCCGGTGTGCGGTCTCCAAGCAGATACATGACAAGCTTCACTGGTTTCGCTGAGACCGCAGACTGCTCCTTGGTCCCCTGTGCCGACAGAAGTCCCGTAGCGAGTAGCAGGACGGCTGCCGACAGCATGATTCTACTGATACATCTCTTCATCATCATAACTCCTTTTTTCCCTGTTCAGGGTAGTTCTCCATATCATGGACAAACGTCCGGTCAACCTTTCACCGCGCCGATCGTCACCCCTTTGACGAAGTATCGCTGTAAGAACGGGTACAGCAGGATGATCGGTCCCGTAGCGACCACCGTCATGGCGAGCTTCATCGGTTCACTGGGCATGTCCGTGAACGCCAGACCGCTTCTCGCCGCCGCGGCTTTCATGGCGGAAGCTTTGGTCAGCATGTTGTTCAGGAAATACTGGAGCGGGAACATCGACTCCCTATCAATGAACAGCATCGCGTCATACCAGTCGTTCCAATAGTTCAACGCCATGAACAGACCGACTGTTGCCAGTCCGGCCTTGCTCAGCGGCAACGCGATCTTGCGATAGATATAGAAATCCCCCGCCCCGTCGAGCCTCGCGCTTTCATACAATGAGACAGGAATACCGCTCATGTAGCTTTTGAGAATCAATATGTATGTCACGTTCACGATCGTGGGGAGGATCAGCGCAAGGAAATTGTTCTTGAAATGCAGATACCGGATACAGAACACATACCAAGGCACCAGCCCCCCGCCGAAGATCGAAGTGAAATAAAAGAAAAAGGAAACCTTGTTCCTCGCCCGGAACTGAAGATCGCTCAACACGAAGGCCACCATGCTCTGTATCAGCAATGCCCCCAAGGTTCCTGCGATCGTGACACCGATGGTCACCGCATACGCCTGGAACAACGCTCCAGGACTTCTGAACAACACCTTGTAGGCTTCCAAGCTGAAACTCGACGGCCAGAGGGAATATCCCTCGTGCATGATCGCGTCCTGCGTAGTGAACGACCCCGACACCAGCAGCCAGAACGGCAGGACGCAACAGATGGAGAAGAACGTCAGCAACACATAGCTGGCCATATTGAAGATGATCCGGTCCGCCGGACAAGTCCGTCTGTGCATCGGTTCCTCCTAGAACAGCGAATAGTCAGGGTCGACATGCTTGACCAGCGAATTCGCTCCGATGATCAGCAAGAAAGAGAATACAGCCTGAAACAACCCCGCCGCACTGCTCATTCCGTATTCCTGGAGGCTGAGCATGCTACGGGTCACATAGGTATCAATCACATCGGTCAGGCCGTAGACCAGCGGATTGTTCCCCGTCACCTGATAGAACATCTGGAAATCACCTTTCATGATGTTGCCTATGGCGAGCAGGAAGAGGATCACCACCGTCGGACGGATCGCGGGCAACGTGATATGCCAGATTTTCCGCCACATTGAAGCTCCATCCATATCGGCGGCCTCGTACAACTGGTCATCTATGTTCATGACCGAAGCAAGATACATCACCGTACCGTACCCCAGCCCTTTGAACAGATTCACGGAGACAAGGATCGGAATCCATGCCTTTGGATTCGAATAGACATCAATCGGTGGTCGTCCCATCCTTGTGAGGAAGGTGTTTATCGCACCGAATTCATAGTTGAACAGGTTATAGATGAACGCCCCTATCACGACCCAGCTTATGAAATACGGGAGGAACATGAGGCTTTGGGTCACTCGTTTGAAGAATATGTTGGCGAGTTCAGCCAGCATGATCGCGCAGGTGATCTGGGCGACAGATCCTATGACGAGAAAAAAAGCATTGTACATGATAGTGTTTCTCGTGACTGTCCAGGCCTTTCCGCTGGCGAAGAAAAATCGAAAATTCTTGAAACCACACCACGGACTCGCATAGATGCCGTCCCGGTAGTTGTATTCCTTGAACGCCAGGATGATACCGGTCATCGGGATATAGCACATCAGGATGACGATGACGACACCAGGCAGCAGCATCAGCCATTTGACCCAATCCCGACGCAAGGAAGGACCATTCAATGATCGCAGGGGTCTGGTAAACTTTTCATCTTTCCTGTTCATGACTCCAGTCTTGACGACCTCACCGCCGAGGACAACGTGCAAATTCTATGAAAAGGAGGAATATCTTTTGATTTGTCGAACAGTGACGCCATGTATCGATAGATTTTCCACCAAGTACAGTTTTTTCCTCCTTACGAAAACAGGACTTCAGCACTAGCCTGTGGGAAAGGAGATCACAATGCTTTTTTCATTGCACAATTCGCTGAACTGGTGTTATCCCGATAACGAGCTCCCCCCCACATTGGAACGTCTCGATCTGACAAGGAACGGGCATGCGTCGTTCCAGATACTCGGACCAATGGAGAATTCCGTACGTTCGTTGCGATTCCTCCCTGGCGAGGGATTGGAATATCAAGTATTCGAGATGCTTCCCGTCACTGTAAACGAAAATACCAATGATACGATCCTGACCACACTTGACTGGAGCCGCTGCAAGGATTTCGTGACCAGACAGGCGCCATTCGACGTCTATGACGCACTGCGCCCCCTAGGCCCCTTCACACGACACCCCCTGACGGTGACGAGCCATGAGCTGAAGAAACGGAACCGCATGGCACTCTTCGTAACTGTCAAAGTAGCCTCGGATGATGATGCGGAGGGTAGCCAGAACCATGATCACCCGAATGAGGGGCCGTATGACAGGGAACTGGTGATCATGGGGGATGTCGCTGGGTGTGAAGAAACCATGAGGATCCCCGTCAGTATCCATGACCTGGAAATTCCCGACATCTCTTCCTGTAGATGGAAACAGCTTGATTTCTTCTGTTATGAGAATATCGCCAGAGACCATGGCGTCGAAGAGGGTTCCGAAGACTGGTTCACCCTATACAGGACCTATATCCGTCTGCAATTGCAACTGCGTCTGACACATATCCAGCTGCCCGTGGCGAAAGCAATGAAGGATATCGAAGGAACCATCGTCGATTTCGACTTCTCCCTCGTGGAGCGCTGTGCGAGGATCGCACTGGAGGAAGGCGCCCCGTATATCTGTGGAGCACCGATCGCACATTGGAAGAACTGGGACGATCCGACCTACTACCTCTTGTGGAACATGGACATATCCACGGAGAGCACGGAGGGGTACCTGTTGTTGAAACGATACTTCACCATCTGGAGAAAAATCGTAGAACACAACGACTGGGCGGACAGGGTGTTTCAGAGTCTGGCGGATGAACCCCAGACAAAGAACGACACATCCTACAGGGCGCTCGCCGCAATCTTCCGCCAACAGCTTCCCTCAGTACCGATCATGGAAGCGGTCGAGGCCACACGGCTTGGAGGGGCCATCGACATCTGGATTCCGAAACAGGATACGTTTGAAAAACAGATAGAGGAATACCGCAGGCTCCAGCGTAGCGGCGAGACTTTCTGGTTCTATACCTGCGCGTATCCTGGAGGTCCCATCATGAACCGGTCGCTGGACCTGCCGTTGACGCAATCCAGGCTGGTGTTATGGAGAGGCCGAGGCTACGGACTCGATGGATTCCTCCACTGGGGTTTCAATTTCTATATCGGAGATGATGTGTTCAGGTCGGCTTGCTGCCCACACCTAGGTTCGTTGCTTCCGGCCGGGGATGCGCATATCGTCTATCCCCAGGGACGGACGGCATGGCCTTCAGTCAGATTCATGGCGCAGATGGAAGGTGCTGAAGATGTGGAACTGCTGTATCGGCTGGAACAGGAAGAACCGGAGCTTTTCAGAAGTCTGATTGATTCGGTCACGACTGATTTCAGGAACTATACTCACGATGGTCAGCGGGTATTCATCGCAAGGAGAGCCATGCTGGAAGCATTGGAGTCACAAAGGACGTCAGCAAACGAGTAAAGGCCGAAAAAATCGGATGACGCTTGCCGGCCGAAACATCACCATGCGCCGAGAACAACGGAAATACGGGGACAATCTCCAGCCTGGTATACGTTTCCCCTCACGTGATCCGAATCAAACGGAGCCCCCGCCGACACAACGGGGGCCTCCGGTCTATCCGACAGACCCGACAACACCCCCCCGATCCGCGTTCAATGTCTTGCGTCTTGGGCGTCCACCCATGTGTCAAGCGCCCCGAAGACTTGTCCCAGATCCTAGAACCGCAACGCCGCGGTACGATCTTGATCGGTAGGCTGGGCGTTGACTATGACGATCTTCCCCCCTCCCTGGACCGTCAACCGTGGCAACGAGGCAGCGGGCTGGACGGTGAGGCTTGAACCAAGGACCAGACAGAGGTCGGCGTGGCTGAAATCCTCCCAGGCCCTGTTGAGCAGGTTCCCGTTGAGGTTCTCCCCATAGAAAACGATGTCCGGCTTGATCACCCCACCGCATTGGTCACAGACAGGCAACTCCCCCGCCCGCACCAGCGGAGCGATCTGCCCATAGGCATAATGCTTGCCGCATTCAGTACAATAATGATGGGAGGGACTGCCATGGATCTCATAGACCGCCTTGCTCCCCGCCCGTTGATGCAGCAGGTCGATGTTCTGGGTGTAGACCCCATTGGTGAACTTCTTCTCCTCCAGCTTCGCGATCACCCGGTGGACCACGTTCGGTTCGTAGTCCTCCAGCCGGTACCAGACATCCTTCGCCCATTGGTAGAAGATGTCGGGACGTTCATGGAAGAAATCAAGCGAGATGATATCCTCGACATCCATCCCATGCCACGGATCGGTGTAGACACCATGGGCGCCACGGAAATCGGGGATGCCGGACAGGGTGGACACACCGGCTCCGGTGAATATCCGCAACCTCCGGGAAGCCTTGACCAAATTCGTCAGTTCTTCGAATTTCGGCTCAAAGACAGATGTCGCCTCAGCGTATTCACTCATGTGGATTCCCCCCTTCCCCGATTGATGATGGAGCTTATACGATGGTGTAGGCTCCATCGACGACCCAATTCGCGCCGTAGACGAACGAAGCGTCCTCGCTGGCGAGCATCAGCACCACCTTGGCGATCTCATCGCTCCTGCCGAACCTGCCGAGCGGCTGCTTCTCAAGGAAAGACTTCATCCCCGTCTCTTCGTTGCCGGTCCCGCGGGCACCGACCCGTAGCCCAGGTGTCAGGGTCGTCCCTGGCGCGACGGAATTCACCCGGATTCCATAGGGCAGCAGCGCGACCGCGGCGGCACGGGTGAACGAGGTGACAGCCCCCTTGCTGGCATGGTATGCGCAATAGCCCTCGGAACCGATGATTGCGAAAGTGCTGCTAAAATTGATGATCGCCCCACCCTTCTTCTGCTCGATCATCACCCGGGCGACAGCACGTGTCAGCAGGAACGTACCGCCCATGTTGATATCCATCACCTCACGGAATTCAGCCCAAGTAGTCTCAAGCAAGGATTTGTTCAACTGCCAGGCGGCATCGTTCACAAGGATATCAATAGTGCCGAACTGATCCAGGACAACGGACAAAGCCTGCTGGACCATATGCTCGTTCTGGACATCGCAAGGGAGGAACAGCGCATCGCCCCCCTGCTCGGAGATACGGCGCAACGCCGCCTTGCCGAATTGCTCATCAATATCGAGGATTGCTACTTTCGCCCCTTCCTGCGCGAACAGCTCCGCGATCGCATTGCCGATCCCTTGAGCGCCTCCGCTGACAACCGCGACTTTGTTTTCCAGTTTCATGATATTCTCCTTGCACTTTGACGGGGAAACCGTTCAGTTCCCTTGCAGAAAATTCTTCAGATCGAGCAAATGCTCGTTGGTATCCTGCATCCCAAGCCGATACAATTCATCAAGCTTGTTCCGATCCTTCTCCAACCGCCCTACATGCAGACTCCGGCTCGGGCGAAGGACAAAGGCTTTTCCTTCGGCTTCCAGCTGATCGAGCAAGGCAAGCTCCTGATTGTACACCAGATGCCGCCGTTCCATCGCCGTCACCAGCCCCTTGTAGCGTCGCCCATAGACCAGTTTCAACATGCCTGTGGTCGAAGACGGGCCTTTCTGATATCCTTTCGGCTGGGTCAGAATCACCACAACCTTCTCATACCCATCGTGCAAGGCTTTCTCAACCGGGATCGGAGCGCTGATACCGCCATCCATCAGTACCTGGCCATCCATCTTGACCGGACGGGCCAGCAACGGCAGCGCACTTGAGGCCTGGAGATGCAGGAATCCTTTCGGTCCCGTCATATCCTGTTCCTCGAAGAACACCTCTTCGCCGGTCACGCAATCCGTCGTACCGACGAAAGCTTTTCCCTGATACTTGGAAAACGCGGCATGGTCAAAAGGAACCAATTGGTTGGGGATGATATTGAACAGCATGTCCATACCGAAGATGGAACCATGGAGCAACCAGTTGCGCCAGCTGAGATACCGTTTGTCATTCACAAAATCAATATTCACATGGTAGTTTCGCTTATACTGCCTTGAAAGGTACGAAACCATGTTGCAAGCGCCGGCGGAGACACCGACGCAATATGGAAATTCCAATTTCCGTTCCAGGAACACGTCGAGCACGCCAGCCGTATACAGCCCACGCATTCCACCACCTTCAAGCACCAAAGCTACATGATCGATCATACAAACCCCTAGGTGATTTTTCTCTTCTCTTCCCTGGGCTTTCGCCCTATAGCATCTCGATCGAGGATCTTTCGAGGGATGCTTGAACCTGGCCGTCGGTACCCCGCGATTATGCGGAGACCTCCGTACCTGTGTACGTGTTTCCCGCCAGCGTATCCAACGAAACCTGGACGAAATCACCGGGCTTACAGCCGGAACAGGGCACGAACGCCACCATTTCGCCATGCTCGGTACGCCCAAGCAAACGCCCGGCATCATTTCGGCTGACCTGCGTGACCAAGACCTTGACGATTCCGTGGGCACGGGGAGTCTTCTCCTCCGTCATGATCTCATGTTCCATCTCGATCAGATGCTGCAACCGGGCGATCTTGACTTCATCGGGGAGCTGGCCGTCCATCGCAACCGCTTTCGTCCCCTCCCGAGGATTCCAATAGTACATGAAGGCTTCGATGAACCGGACCTTGCGCATGACATCCAGCGTCTCTTCGTATTCCTCTTCCGTCTCCCCGGGGAAACCGACCATGACGTCGGCTGCGAACGTGACTCCGGGAACCCTCGCTCGAATGGAATCGATCAGCTCCAGGAAACGTTCACGGGTATACCGACGGTTCATCAGCTTCAGGATGCGGCTGCTGCCGCTTTGCAAAGGGATATGGAGATGTTTCGCAACACGGTCTTCGGTAGCGATCACTTCAATCAACTCATCGGAGAAATCCTTGGGATGGGGGCTTTCGAAGCGCACCCACTGGATGCTGTCCAGTTCACGGCAGATCAACCGCAGCAACTGGGGGAAACGGATGATCTCGCCATCCTGTTCATAGTTGTAGCTGTTGACGTTCTGCCCAAGCAGGGTGATCTCTTTGACTCTGGCCTTGTCCAGCTTCCGAATCTCCCGCAAGATCTCATCGACGGGTCGGGAGACTTCCCTGCCCCGCACATAGGGGACGATGCAGTAGGAACAGAAGTTGTTGCAACCGTTCATGATAGGCACATACGACGCGAAATCGCCATCCTTGTAGTAGGAACCGGTGAACCGGTAGGTATCGCTCTGCTCAAGGTGCGCAGAACGTCCACCCGTAAGCAGATCGACGATCTTCTGCTTGTCGTTCGTCCCCACCACGTAGTCGACGGCTGGAGCGTCCTTCTTCAGCTCTTCCTGAAGCCGTTCGGCCATGCAGCCGGTAACGATCAGCGTCTGCGGATGTTGCTGCTTGATATACTGGAACAGACCAAGCCGTCCCCAGATCCTGTTCTCCGCGGTCTTTCGGACGGAACAGGTGTTGAGGATGGCGCAGTCGGCCTCTTCGGCGCTAGCCGCGGGCTTCAGCCCGACGCCCTGCAACTGCACCTCCAGCGCGTTCGACTCGGCTGTGTTCATCTGGCAGCCATAGGTCTCAATCCAATAGGTCGTGGGTTCGAGGCAGATATTGTTGGACATCTACACCCGCTCCCCGGCTTGCCTGCGAGCGGCGAGCATCGTGTTGCCCATGAGCATGGTGATGGTCATGGGGCCGACCCCGCCGGGCACAGGGCTGATCGCCCGGCACTTCTGGCTCACCGTATCAAAATCGACGTCACCGACAAGTCTCCAGCCCTTTTTCTTGGTCGAGTCCTCGACCCGGTTCGTCCCGACGTCGACGACGACCGCCCCCTCTTTCACCATGTCGGCGGTGACCGTATGGGGATGCCCCGCCGCGGCTATGACGATATCGGCCCGCCTCACATGGGCGGCGAGATCCTTCGTATGGGTATTGCAGATGGTCACCGTGGCGTCCCTGCCCCGTTGCACAAGCAAGGCGGCCATCGGCTTGCCGACGATATTGCTGCGACCGATGATGCACACGTCCTTTCCGTCGGTATCTATTCCATAATGATCCAGCATCGCGAGCACACCCTTTGGCGTACAGCTGACGAAACAGTCCTTTCCGATCAGAAGCCTTCCGACATTCTGGGGATGGAAGCCGTCGACATCCTTCGCGGGGTCGATCGCCTCGATCACCAGGTCCTCGTCCAGTCCTTTGGGCAACGGTAGCTGCACGAGTATCCCATGCACCGACTTGTCCTGGTTCAGCCGATGGACGACCTCCATCAACTCCTGTTGCGTCGTTGTCGCTGGAAGCACGAAATCCTTATGTCCATAGCCAAGGTCCTCACAGGCCTGGCGCTTCGCGGACACATAGGTCTGACTCGCGGGATCCTCTCCTACCAGCACTACGGCCAGCGTCGGCGCATACCCGTAGGTCCCGACGAATTCCTTGCACTCCGCCGCGAGTTTCTCACGAATCGACTGCGATACTTCCTTACCAGACATCAACAACATGGGCAATCTCCTTGACCCCTAAGGTATACCCTAAAAACGGGCAGGACGGCAATTGCCTCCTTGGGCTGGTTGTCTGCTGGTTGTCTGCTGGTTGTCTGCTGGTTGTCTGCTGGTTGTCTGCTGGTTGTCT
>CAYOWS010000001.1:402698-452247 GCA_964407735.1 uncultured Sphaerochaeta sp.
GGTTGGTTGTCGGTTGGTTGTCGGTTGGTTGTCGGTTGGTTGTCGGTTGGTTGTCGGTTGGTTGTCCGCCATTAGACCACCTTTTTGTTTCTCACAAAAAAATGAACTCAAAAAACATCAATTAAACCATCGTAAAACAGCAATCCTGAATCACCAGCCGACTTTTTATATATATAAGTGGTTACAACACGTTCAGGAGGCCACCAATGGCGTTAGAATCAAAATCAAAACTACTGCGCAAAGACTGCTACATGTATCATGTTACTCAAAAAAATGATCGTAGTCCCGGCATTTTTGTAGATGCCGTTGTAGCAAATTTATTTATCAAACTCATGGTTGAAAACTTGAAAAAAGAAGAAATCTACGTCTGGAACTATTCCATTATGCCTACTCACTATCATATATTGGTCTGCGCACCAAGCTGGAGAATACTTGCAAGAGCTTTACAGAGAATAAACACAAGTTTTTCACAAAGCTTTCCGGAACTTGCTGTTGACGGAAGAATTTTTTCAACGCAGCCAAAATATGAGCCCATAACGACACAGTTTACTCTTCTTAATTTAATGACCTACATATTTCGAAATCCACGAAAAATCTGCTGCTGGAAAAATTACTGGAAATCTGGCGCATGGGAGTACACTCTCAAACAACTGACTGTGATAGACCCTCAGGGTTTGGATAAACACATGGGAATTACGATTGAACAGTTGATGGAAATTGTTGATAGTACAATAAACCATGATGATAAACACTTCGAGGTGCTTACAAAAGTTTGTTTGGAACATCCTGTACCATCTAGTTTGTTTTGTTGTTCAAATCCTGATACAAAACAATGAATCCCAAAATTACTACTGATATTTCGATTTTCCTTTTGCCCCATTCCTGGGAAAAACATATATTTGAATTTGACAACAGGTTTTCATTCCATGAGTATTCCGTTATGATTACCGTAACTAAGTCAACTGAATCCTGTTATAGGATTAGGTGATGTTTCGCCAGATATTCTCCTGTGTGGAGAACCCGTTATAGCAAACGATGAGGTAGCCATGAGAAAAACTTTCATGCTGATTGCAGTGGTCCTGTTGCTCATTCCGGCAACAATGCTCACGGCAGCAGATCAAAGACAGACCCAGTACGATATGGGCAGTCAGATGTTTACATTCAAAGCAGGTCCAACCCTCCCGCTTTTCTTTTATTTTCCCAATAGAAATCCTGCGACTGACGGTGACAAGTTCATTGCAGGAATCGGGGGTGATGGTACCCACCTGAAAGTTGGCGGCTACGGTTCAATCAGCTATCAGGCTTTTGTAAACCCATATGTGGCTTTGGGCGGTGAAATCGGATATTCCTTCGCCTACTCCATGAGCAAAAGCCTGTATACAATGGTCCCCATCCAGGCGAAAGTGACTTTCATGCCGGTGCAAGGAACGATAGACCTGCCTATTTCCCTTGGAATCGGCGGTGCTTACAACAGATACATCGACAACACAAAGGGATATGATGGGAGTCTGTTCAGCATGTTCTTCTCATTTGAAGTCGGTCTGAATTGGTATTTCACTGAGAATTGGGGTGTTGGAGTCAATTGTGGCTACTGGTTGATCCCTGAAATCTACACAAACGAAGCGATGAGAAAAGAGACATCCCTGGGCAATATCATGCCTATCACTCTTTCCGTCACATATCGCCATTAAGGTAGGAGGAACAGACAATGAAACACTTGAAAACAATAGCAATAGTGTCTTGCGTAATGCTAGTCAGTCTCCTCACCTTCACGGCATGTAACCTCGACGCTGGACAGGGCATTTTCTCCGCTATCTCGGAGTCAGAACCATCTTTGGATACCACGAACCAGAGCATTCTTGGATTTGATGGTAATTATGTATTTATCAAGGCCCAAGACGGCGTTTATAAATATGGGCAGAGTAATTCTGATGTCGAAAGACTCAACCTCTCGCTTACTACGAATGGTTTTGCGACAACTATCGGAGACGTTGTTACTTCTACAGAATTTATATATCAAGATAGAAATGACGTTTATCAAAAATATGACATTACACAGAATAAATCTACTGGCACACTTTCACTTGCCGATGTCAAAGCAATGAACAATGGTTATGCACTTACTGGAAAAGTAAAGGACTACAAGGCTTACAAGCTCTCAGAGTCCCTTAACTCTCCTATTTCGTTGAATACTGGCTCCGCAGGTATCATGTTCGGTTTTACAGACGGTGTTTTTACAACGATGATCAATGAATTTGAAAACAGCAATGGAACGAAGGTGTATAAGTTTCAGTATTATTGGGACAACCAGGAAATTACAATAGAAACAAACACTGACCTTGGAAATCTCGTACCAAGCTACAACTACACAACACAGGCAGAATTCTCTGGTACAGATAAAACAAACTTCATCAGAATCCAAGCTTATCAACCTCCAACAGAAACAAGTTGTGGTGTTGTAATTGCGAAAATCGCAAACGACAGTTATACAAGTTTGATTTTTGCACAAGACAAGCTGTCTAATACAGAAACCCCAGCAAGCAAACCCTTAAAGTATGTTGGTCAGTCCGGTTTCTATCTCAATTACTATTCATCGTACGGACTTCCTAGTGCCAGAGTAGAGATTGGGAGTATTCAATATATGTTGGTTCCTTACTCCTCTGGATTGAGGTTGATTGATTTGGCAAGCATAGACTCCATTAAGAAAACGGCTATAGATGAACCTTCAAACTACGCCTATGCCTCATCAAACACAACTTCATTCGCACGTGGTTTCAACTACAACAACGTAGTGGATATCAAACCGATTCCAAACTCTGATGCTTCGGTCCCAGAAAAAAACAAGTACCTTGTATCAACGGTAAACAGTGGTGTATATACAATTACGCTTCCTAGTGCAGTCGGTACGCCAAGTGACGAAACTACGAACGGATCAAGAGAAATTGGCTACCAACCAATTCCTACTCCGTAGCACAACATCCTGTATCCACATAACCGGAGACGCCCGCAAGGCTCTCCGGTTTTTTCGTCCATCTATCCCCCCACATGCTCCCCATCAGACATAGGAAATCCATGATCCGTAGTGAAACTCCATATTTGGGTATGGGATATGGATAAACGATCGGCATATGGTATAATCTATGGGTGAATTATGTCGAGGATTTGCGAAAGGAGCTGAGTTGAGTATTTTTCTGTATCTTGAAAACAACTTGTTCGGTATCATCCTCCTGGTAATCATGTATATCAGCAACAGGAAGACCTATTCGATGAGGAGCTCCTACGATACAGCTTTGTTCAACGGACTGCTCTTCACGACGATCCTTGTGCTGATCTTTGACGCAGGGATGTGGTATCTCGACGGAAAGACCTTCGCACACGCCAGGACGCTGAACATCATCGTGACAACCCTCTATTTCATACTGAACCCCGCTCCATGCATCGCCTGGCTTTGCTATGGGGACTACAAGTTGAATTCCGACCAGGCGGGATTGTTGAAACGGCTGCCGCTGTACTCCATACCAAGCACAGTCAACGCGATACTGGTCCTGATATCCCTCAAGACCAATTTCATGTTCAGTTTCGACGCGCAGAACATCTATCAGAGAGAACCGGGAGTATGGATCACGCTTGGAATCGCCTTCTTCTACCTCGTGCTGTCCTCCGTGCTGGTGCTCCTGAAAGCGAAAGAAAGCTTCAGGGATATCCCCAAGGAAATATACATCTATTTCTTCATGTTCCCGTTGCTGCCGATCATAGGGGCGATTCTACAGATGCTGTTCTATGGACTGTCCCTGATCTGGATGAGCGTGGTCATCTCCATATTCCTGATCTTCATCAATATCCAGAGCAAATCGCTGTATCTCGATTCCTTGACCGGCGTATACAACCGCAAGTATATGAAATACCATTGGCGGAACCTACAACGACTCGCCACCGACAGCAAGACGGGCTTCCTTCTGATCATTGATGTCGATGACTTCAAGCAAATCAATGACAGCTACGGGCATATCGCCGGAGACCTGACATTGCAGAAGCTGGCGAAGCTGCTCGCCGACGTGTGTAGGAACGACCATATGATCTTCCGTTACGGCGGGGACGAGTTCATCATCACAGGTGTGAACAATGCAAAAGAGCCACTAGGTTCCCTTACAGCGAAGATACAGGAGGCCGTTACAAAATACAATCAGGAGTCGGAACTCCCCTACTCGCTTTCCATCAGCATAGGGACCTCCATATTCGACAGTTCATCGGTTTCATCGTTCGACGACCTGATACACGACGCCGACATCATCATGTATAATGAAAAACAGAGCAAGAAATCAAACAACGGAAAGACATTATGAACGAATACGACAAACTCCATGGCGGCGACCTGTATAATCCGGGGAACGCAGGAATCATGAAATTACAGCTTGAACGTCTTGAACTGCTGTACGAATACAATATGACAAGGCCATGCCAGATGGACAGAAAGCAGGAGCTCCTCAAGCAAATGTTCGCGGAGATCGGGGAAGGCTGCTATATCGAGCCTCCCTTGCATGCGAATTGGGCTGGGTATCATGTCCATTTCGGCAAGAACGTCTATGCGAACTTCAATCTCACGCTGGTTGACGACACCCATATCTATGTCGGTGACCATACGATGTTCGGCCCGAACGTGACGCTGGCCACCGCGGGACATCCGATCCTGCCGGAACTCAGGGAAAAGGCGATCCAATACAACCTGCCCGTCCATATCGGCAGGAACGTGTGGATCGGCGCGGGGGCGATCGTCCTTCCGGGAATCACGATCGGAGACAATACCGTGATAGGCGCCGGGAGCGTCGTCACAAAGGATATCCCCGCCGAGGTGGTCGCGGTCGGCAACCCATGCAGAGTATCGCGACCGATCAGCGAACGTGATCGCGAGTACTACCACCAGGACCGGCGCATATAGGGACCCCTCGCTGTCCAGACCGTCAAAGAGCCCCTTCTAAGAATATCTTGATGGTCGCTTGGTCCCGCAGCTCTTGTACGATAGCCTGCGCGGTCCTCTGGAATGCCTGGCGCACCTTCCATTCCAGAAGATAGTCGGAGATATATTCACGCACGGTAGTGGAACCTTCCGGTGAAATGGGATCGTCGAGCTCCAGCAACTTGAAACCGTTGTGGTCGGAGACCTTCAGTATATGGTATCCGATATTGGAACCGACGACATCGGAGACACCGCCGACAGGAACATTGAACGCGGCGTTGAAGAAACCTTCCCCCGCCCTGTTCCTCGCGGCCATATTGTCCATCGACAACCAGCCGATGGCTCCACCGACATCCTTGCTGGAATCATCCTCGGAGTATTCCAGGACGGCCTTCTCGAACGTCAGCGTACCTGTTCTGATATCATGTACCAGACGCTCCATCAGGTCCCGGTTCAAGGCGTTCCTGGCGTCGGAGGCTTCGTCCGTCGCATACGGGATGAAGATATGGCTGAGCTTGACATTCTCTGTGTTCACGAACTGCCTCTGGTTTTGACGATAGAAGGCGTCGATCTCTTCATCGCTCACAGGCTCCACCAGGGACATGAGATCGGGCCTCACCTTCTCTACATATGCGTTCAGAAGCGCCTGGAATTCGAAATTCGCCCGGAGAGTCTCCAATCCACCATAGAACACAGCCACGAAATCATTGAACTCCCGGTCGGTCAGCGCATAGCCAAGGAGAGGTTCCACCTGGTTCTTCCTCCAACTCCAGACCATCTGGTCGACTTGGGCTGAAGAGACCGACACGCCGTCGCGGACCGCGCCCTGGCGCACCAGTTCCGACAGAATCATCTCATGGAGGAAATCGAGTGGATTGACCGTAGGAGAAATGCCTCCCTGGGATCTGACGAGATCGCGATAACTTTCAACTACAGTGTTCAGGTCTTCCGTCGTGATCACGATGTTTTGCGTCAGATATATTGTCGCCGCCGGTCGATCATCCACAGAGGCGTAAGCAGTGGCTCCGATATGCAGCGATAACGCAAGCATCATGTAAAGGCGAAATCGGGACAAGGCCATGCACAAGCTCCTTCACAGAGTAACAACCATTAGTCTGCCATAAAACCACAAAGGAATAAAGCAATATTTTGGACAATGACAGTTGACCTACAAGCACCCCTTTGGCAAAAACCGACATAAAACAAACGGCCTGACGTTTCGCCAGGCCGGAATTTTTAGGAACAGAGACTATTTATCACCACGAACATCATGAAGGATCGCACGGACTTCAGGATCCTGATACTGCTCATCGATCTCCTCGCTGGTCAGTCCGACGAATTCATGGCACATGTAGTGTATCCAGACTTCGTCGTCGGGGCTGTTGAGGACATGCTTGCGGCAATAATAGTCAGGCTGGATCGGCAGCGGCGGCGTATCCTTATACAGCGGAACCTTGTAGTCATAGACGGCGATCTTGATGTCCTCGCGGGGAATTCCTTTGCGAAGGACTATGTCACAGAGTTCATTGACCGTCTTACCGGTGTCGAAGATATCATCGACGATCAAGATCTTGTCCCCGGCACGCAGATGTTCGGGAGAGTACGTCCAGCCATCGACCATCACCCTGGTCTGGCAACGGATGTCAGAATAGGAACGGGCCACCACAGCCGCATAGAAAACGGGCCGCCCCATCTCCTTCTTCCTGACCATCTTGTAGTACTCGCTGAACACATTGGCCATGTAGGCGCCGCCACGCAAAGACGTATAGATGATATCGGGCACGAAACCATCTTCGGCATACATCTGGTGGACCAGCTTCAACGCGCTATCACGAATCGTATCGGAACTGATGAACTCTTTATTCATAGGGACGATCTTCTCCTCACTCTTGGGTATATCGTTCAGTCTACTCCGCTACAGTCAGGATTTCAACACCATCTTTCGTAATCGCGACAGTATGTTCGAAATGTGCGGAGGGCTTGCCGTCGGCGGTGACTACCGTCCAGCCATCATCAAGATCACGGATGTTCTTCGTACCGAGGTTGATCATCGGCTCAATGGCGAGCACCATGCCGGGTCTCAGCCGAGGATTGGAGGAGAGCGGGTTCACATAGTTCGGGATCTCAGGCTCCTCATGAACCGCCAGGCCTACGCCATGGCCGCAGTAGTCACGGACGACGCCGAACCCATTCTGGTTCGCATGCTTGTAGACGGCGGCGCCGATATCATGGATCCGCGCCCCCGACTTGCCGGCGGCTTCGATGCCAAGGTACAGACATTCACGGGTGACCTTGCAAAGCTTCTCGCACTCGGGGGTCGTGGAACCGCCGATGATATAGGTCCGGGCGCTATCGCTGAAATAACCGCCGAGATTGATACCAAGGTCGATTCCGACGATATCGCCGGCCTTGACGACACGATGCCGGCTGGGAATGCCATGGATGACCTCTTCATTGATAGAAATACATGCGGAACCGGGAAAACCCATGTAGTTGAGGAAAGCGGGGGTTCCCTTGTGCTTGACGATGAAATCATGGCAATGCCTGTCGATGTCCCTCGTCGTCATGCCGGGCTCCAACCACCCGTCGAGAGAATCCAGAAGTCTCGCCAGCAAATGGCAGGACTCCCGGATACGATCAATCTGTTCCGGTGTCTTCAACTGGATCATTTCACACGCTCCTCGTTCTGCAAATACTTCCGCATGGAGTCAAGCATGCCGTTGATGAACTTGTAGTTGACCTCACTGCTGAAATCCTGTGAAAGCTTCACAGCCTCGTCTATGATGATGTGCGGATGTATATCCTTCGCATACAGCAAAGTGAAGATACTCATCCGCAGGATGTTCCGGTCCACCACGTCGATCCTGTCAATAGGACGGTTCGTCGAGAACTTGCCGATCATGGCATCTATCTCAGGAAGATGTTCGATCGTACCGCAGACAAGATACTTCGCGAAAAGCACGACCTCGTCCTCCAAAGCGGATTGCTCCTCCTCGGTCAAGGCAGGGAATATCTCAGGCACTGGGACAGTACCAAGTTCATTGTTAAAATCCATTGCATACAATGTCTGCAACGCTATCTCTCTCGCCCTATGTCTCGATTTCATCTGTCGACTCCCCTGAAAAAACACTAAAGAAACAAAACCCGCACGACGATCGTGCGGGTCGAACAACATTCCTTCCCACATCCGGATTTCCATCTGGAATTCCGGACACGGAAGAAATCCATGAAAGGCACGACTCTTTTACTTGTACAGTATCCTGATCGTAGCCTGGTTACGCAAATCACTCAGGATATCGTTGATTGCCTTCTCGATATCAGCCTGCTGGTTCTGAGACATCAGACCTTCCGTGATATACTGACGGACCGTGACGGTCGTCTCAGGATTGATCGGATCATCGATGCCAAGGACCTTGAAGTCGTTGTGCGCATAGATCTTGAGGATATGGTAGCCGGTGGTCGACTCAATGACAGGTGAGATCCTGCCGACTTCCGTATCGAACGCGGTATTGAAGAAAGCATCCCCCAAAGACTGTTTCGCAGCGGTGTCATCCATCGTCAACCAACCGATCGCTCCGCCGATATTCTTGCTGGCGGCATCCTGGGAATAGTCCTGGACGGCCTTCTCGAACGTCGTGGTACCATAGTTGATGTACCGGGCCACCTGCTCCATCAACGTCTTGTTCTCGGCGTTCTTGGCATCGGCTCCGTCGCCGGTCGCATACGGAATATAGATATGGCTTAGCTTGACGTTCTCAGGGTTGACGAACTGGGCCTTGTTCTGCCGATAGAAAGAGTTGATCTCGGATTCCGAGGGCTGGCGTACATCGGTCATCACGCTAGGACGAACCCGTGAAAGATAGGCGCTGACCAACAGCTGCTCGCTGATCGCGGTCCTCATGTCCTCCATGCTGCCGTAGTAGGAATCGACGAGGGTATTGAACTCCTCGTTGGTAAGGGCACGACCGCCCTGCTGTTCGAGCTGGGCCCTCCAGCTGGTCATGTACTGATTGATCTGGGCGTCTGTGATGACGACTCCGTCACGTGCGGCGCCCTGACGCCACAATTCATTGTTGATCAGGACGTTGAGGATCATCAGCGGATCTACGGTGGAAGGATCTCCACCCTGCATCTGGATGAGCGCCCTCTGCTGGTTGACCATTGCATTGAGTTCTTCGGTGGTGATGACTGTATTTTTTGTCAAATTGACCGTAGCGGCCGGTGAACTGATCACTGCTGCGAAAGCGACGCTACCGGCGAACAACAACGCAAACAGGACGACGAAACTACGGGAAAGAAATCTCTTCATGTCAAAAACTCCTTGGGTTAGGAAATATGCAACCGTTTACCGACGGCCTGGGCATAGTCCTTTTTCTTGAGTATATCGGAAGTCTTCAGGTACATGCCCTCGGATTCCATCGTACGCATCAAGTTATGCAACGTCTTTCCGGAACGGACACCTCCGCTCGTAATGAACGCCATGCATCGCTTGCCCGAGATCGTCCCGGCCTGCTTGAGGAACGAGGACACCATCTCGGGGACTTTTCCACCCCAAAGAGAAACATTCTCGCTTCCCACGACGATATAGTCGTAGAAAGAGATGATCTTGCCCCCCTCCAACCGCATGTCAAAGACATCGACATTGTGTCCTTGAGATTCGATTCCTTTGGCAAGAGCGCTAGCGACTTCCTTCAGCTTCGGGCTGGAGGAACCTTTTCCGCAGTACAGTACGCAGACTCTCATCGGCAACCTCTACTTACAAATACCGACCGCAGAGCGAAGGTGCGGTCGGAACCTACGTGCATATTCGGTGTATAGGAGATGACTAGGCGTTGTTGGAACTCCACCAGTTGTCAACCTGCTGAACCTGCTCGGTCTGTACAGAATCAAGCAGGGAGTCCTGGGCCGGGCTCTTGTTGACAAGGGCCACGACTAAGGCCAGGACCATGAAAGCAGCTCCTAGGATCGCTGTCGCCCTGGTGACGACACTGCTGGCACGAGATCCGAAAGTAGACTCGCTACCACCACCGAAGATACCGCCGAGACCTGAACTCTCTTCATCCTGGATGGCCACGATGAAAATCAGCAACAGGCTCACGATCACAAACAATACCAACAAGATAATACTCAACACACCCATTTGTCTACTCCAGATACTTACTTATCGAAAGTCACGATGGGGACGAACTGCTCCAGTGTGAGGGAAGCACCGCCTACCAACGCACCGTCAATGTGTTCCTTGGACATCAGGGACTTTACATTGCCGGGTTTCACTGAACCACCATACTGTATAATCAGCTCTTCTGCAACACCTTTACCATAGAGTTTTTCAACCAAACCACGAATAAAAGCGTGTGCGTCGTCCGCATCCTCAGGTGTGGCGGTCATTCCGGTACCGATCGCCCAGACAGGTTCATAGGCGATGGTGACACGAGCCATATCGGCGGCGCTGACGTCCTTCAGGCCATCGGAGACCTGACGGGTCAGGACTTCCTCAAGCTTGCCGCCCTGGCGTTCCTCGAGAGTCTCACCGACACAAAGCACGACCTCCATCCCCTGCTCCATTGCAAGACGCAGCTTGGCGTTGATGAAAGCGTCCGTCTCGCCATAGTAGGCGCGGCGTTCGCTATGCCCCAGGATCACGGTGGTGACACCAAGATCCTTCAGCATTTCAGCGGAGACTTCCCCGGTGTACGCGCCACTGAGATGGTCGCTCATGTTCTGGGCCGCGACGATGAGGTTGGTACCCTTGACGGCCTCGACGACCGCGGGGATCGTGACGAACGGCGGGGCGATCATCACCTTCGAGTTGCATCCCTTGACTGCTTCCGCCAAAGAAGCGGCATAGGCCGCACCTGCGGAGGGTGTCATGTTCATTTTCCAGTTGCCTGCGATGTATGCTTTTCTCATATTATTTCTCCAAAGCCTTGATTCCAGGAAGTTCTTTGCCTTCAAGGAATTCGAGGGAAGCTCCACCACCAGTGGAGACGTGGCTGATCTTGTCAGCGAGATTGAACTTGTTGATGGCTGCGACGCTATCCCCACCACCGACGACGGTGATTCCGTCACAGGCGGCCATCGCTTTCGCGACGGCAAGAGTACCGGCTGCGAACGCATCGAACTCGAACACACCCATCGGTCCGTTCCAAACGACGCTCTTGGCGGTGGAAAGGGCCTTGACGATCATGTCCACGGTCTTGGGACCGATGTCCATGCCGATCAAGTCTGCGGGGATGTCCGGGCTGTCGATTGCGACGGGAGTGGCGTTTTCACTGAACTCGGCGGCGCAGATATGGTCGACGGGAAGGATCACGTTGACTCCCTGCTCCGCAGCTTTCTTGAGGAAAGAGGCCGCTACGTCGAGATAGTCGTTCTCAAGCAGGCTCTTGCCGATCTCATGGCCCTGGACCTTCAGGAAGGTATAGGCCATGCCACCGCCGATGACGATCGTATCACAGGTTCTCACGAGAGACTCAAGGACGCTGATCTTGGAAGATACCTTGGAACCGCCGATGACGGCGACGAAAGGCTTCTCAGGGTTTTCAAGGAGAGGCGCCATGAACTTGACTTCCTTCTCGATCAGGAAACCGGCGAAAGAAGGCAGGTAATGGGCGACACCTTCCGTTGAGGCATGGGCGCGGTGGGCTGTACCGAAGGCATCGTTCACATAGATGTCGCCATAGGAAGCGAGCTCCTTGGCGAAAGCGGGGTCGTTGCCCTCTTCTTCCTTGTAGAAACGGACGTTCTCCAGCAACAGGACTTCGCCGGGCTTGAGGGCCTCGACTTCAGCCTTTACTTCGGGACCGATCACATCGGAAGCGAGCTTGACCGGCTTGCCGAGCAGTTCGCTGAACTTATCCGCGATCGGCTTCATGCTGAACTCCGGGTTCTTCTGGCCTTTGGGGCGTCCGAAATGAGACATCACCACCAGGCTGGTACCCTTCTGTGACAGAATGTACTCGATGGTCGGCAAAGCGGCCTTGATTCTTGTCGCATCGGTCACGACACCGTTCTTCAATGGCACATTGAAATCAACACGGATAAGAACTCTCTTTCCTTCGAGATTCGCATCCTTGACTGTATTAAGCTGCATGTTAGTCCCTCCTTGGGGAAAAAAAAGCCTGCCAGAAACGGCAGGCCCGAATTTCCGAGCTTGAAGCCGGATTCAGTCTGAAACGGCTTCAGATCAACCGTTGACCTTCTTCATGTAGGCGATGAGGTCGAGAACCTTGTTGGAGTAACCGATCTCATTGTCGTACCAGGACACGACCTTCACGAAAGTGTCGGTGAGGGCGATACCTGCCTTGGCGTCGAAGATAGAGGTCCGGGGATCGCCGAGGAAGTCGGAAGACACGACGGCGTCTTCGGTGTAGCCGAGGATACCCTTGAGTTCGCCTTCGGAAGCTTCCTTCATCGCGGCGCAGATTTCTTCATACTTGGCGGGCTTCGCGAGGTTGACGGTGAGGTCTACGACGGAGACGTCAAGGGTAGGAACTCTCATGGACATACCGGTGAGCTTGCCGTTGAGGGCAGGGATGACCTTGCCGACAGCCTTGGCAGCGCCAGTGGAGGAAGGAATGATATTGCCGGAAGCGGCTCTGCCACCTCTCCAGTCTTTCATGGAAGGTCCGTCAACAGTCTTCTGAGTGGCGGTGGTGGAGTGGACGGTCGTCATGAGACCATCAAGGATACCGAACTTGTCGTTGAGGACTTTGGCGATAGGAGCGAGACAGTTGGTGGTGCAAGAAGCGTTCGAAACGAACTGGGTTCCCTTCACGTAGGACTTCTCGTTGACGCCGCAGACGAACATCGGAGTGTCGTCCTTGGAAGGAGCGGACATGACGACATACTTCGCACCAGCGTTGATATGGGCCTGGGCCTTGTCCTTGGAGAGGAACAGACCGGTGGATTCGACGACGTATTCAGCGCCGACCGCGTCCCATGCCAGATCGTTGGGATCCTTGCAAGCGGTTACGCGGATAGCCTTGCCGTTGACGATGAGCAGGGACTTCTCCATATCGAAGTCGACCGTACCCTCGAACTGACCGTGCATCGTGTCATACTTGAGCATATAAGCCAGGTAGTCGACCGGGCAGAGGTCGTTGATGCCAACAACTTCGAATTCCGGGCGGGACACCGCAGCGCGAAACACAAAGCGACCGATTCTTCCAAAACCATTAATTCCGATTTTCATGGATATTTCCTCCGTACCTTATTTGGTGGTATGTATCGATAACAATATACCCAATTACAATAAAAGGGTCAATGAAACGGGCTCAAAGCCAATCCATTTCTTACTTCTTGGTTCACAGTTTCCATGTCGATAGACGACAAAATGACTGTCAAATTCATACTATAGAAAAATTAATCTTCCAATTATCAATCATATTGCTTTTACGGTGAATCATGAACAAGAAGAATACAGTTGCTTATGGACAAGGATATAGGCTTGCGACATCACTCAGAGATTACATTGGTTCGAGCGTGCAGGAACCAAAAGTATCCAATCCCAGAAGCCTTCCTTGTTCGTGGACACAATCTACAGAACCTACTGGCATTCCCCTACCACTCGCCATACCAGGCAGAGACTACATCGGAATACATATTGTGAGGAATATCAGTACGATAATTTTTTTTCCTATTGACATCGTCAGGACCACCAGTTAGGCAAGGTCGCCTAGCTGGTGGTCCTGACGGTGTCAGGACCAAGGTGTATCGTATGGCTACAGAGCAGGCTGAAGCATTCTCTGGAGACGAAAAGTCAAGGACGGCATGATATGGGACTGTTTCAAGGACGAAAAAACAAAGCGAAGGCGGAAGAGCAAGCCAGAAAGGCGAACACCGGCGTGGACCTTTCACAGGTCATACGTGGCATGCAGCATGCCGTGAACGAGGCGCAACGGACACTTGAAGTCCACCATCTGAAATCGTTGCTGAGATTCTTCTACGCGGACGGGGAACCAAAATCGGTGGACCTGCATCTCGGGGGGACGAAACACATCGACATCCCCCTTGTTACATTGGCCAATCATAGTTCCCTGAAGATCGATGAACTCGAAATGGAGTTCAAGGCCAAGATCCAGGAGGTCACGGTGGAAAACCTTGACGAACTCAAGGATATCGTCGCGAATCAAGAAACAAGCCAGGAGTCAGATCGTGAGGAGATGGTTAAGAAGGAAGATATGCAGGGCGATCATACAGGTGCTGAAGAAGGCTCTGCGACGTTCGGGATCGGCTTCTCCCCCGCCCCAGCAGGACAAGAAAGCAACATGATCAGTGTACGCATCAAGTTCATGTCGGCGGGTCAGCCGGAAGGGTTGTCGCGCATCGTAGATGAGTACAACAAGCTTGTAGTCCCCTATGATGTCCACCCCTTGACGCCCGAGGATGACCCGCCGACTTTCATCTTCACGGACGAAGAACCCAATGCCGGCAGCGACCAAGAGGACGACGCATCGGAACGGCAGGATACATAGTTTTGAAACGCGGGAATCGGGTGGAGTCCTGTGATCCCCTCCGTATGGCGGGGAATACGATTTCAGGAGGATTTTGTCATGGCAGGAGAAATTTCTGAAATGATGGGCGGACTGCCCATGGGCGAACTGATCGGAGGACCGTTGATAGCGGTCGTTTCAGCTCAGCGGGACTTGGCGCACGTGATGATCGATTACGTAAACGAGATCGGGCTTGAAGATGGTGGTGACGGCGATGCGAGGATGCTGAGTTTCGGCATCGACCGGCCGGTGATCAGCGGAGACGAGATCACTACCACGCACATCCAGATGCAGGCACCGATGCTGGGTCTGCTGCCGTTCCCCGCTCTGCTGGTCGACCATGTGACGATCGACTTCCAGATGGAAGTGTCGACCAATTCGAGCAGCAAGTCGAATACATCCGCGGAAGCTTCGATGTCCGCATCCGGCGGTTTCTTCGGGCAGAAGTATTCGGTGAGCGGCAAGGTAGCTACCAGCAAGGAGAACACCCGGTCGACGAACCAGACGGCCAAGTACCAGGTGCATGTGGAGGCGAACCAACAGCCACAGACAGAAGTGATGGGCAAGCTGATGGATATCCTGGCGTCCTGTACTGAACCGCTGAAGCTTGAGGCGAGTGCCTGACGACAGGCCGAAGCTGTAGCGCTGTAGGCTCCTCCAAGGGGTGAAGGGGCCTACGGCCTTCACATCTTTCGAGAGATCACGAGGCAAAGGAGATGTTGAATTATGGATGGCAATTCTGATACAGCGGTACAACAGAGATTGCAGGGAATACCGATCGCGGCCTTGATCGCGGCCCCATTGCAGGCGGCGGCCGAGGCGCAGCGGCAACTGGCTCGAACTACGGTGGAATTCATGAGCGAAGTAGGCTTCACTGAGGTCGAGGGACGCCAGGAGACACGTATGCTGGAGTTCACGGTGAACCGTCCCGCGGAAACTTCTGAGGGTATCACGGTATCTTCACTCACCGTTCAGGCCCCGATGCTGGCCTTGGTCCCGATCCCCTCTCTGGCAGTAGAGGAAGTCTCGGTGGATTTCCAGATGGAAGTCACTGCGGCTGAAAGCACGAAGGAAGATATCTCCGAGGAAACCAGTTTCACCGACCTGGAAATGGGCCCCCCGGAAGACATCGATGATAATGGAGAACTGCGGGAAGGACAAGGTGCGAAGGATATCCGGTCGGCAAGTCGTGGGGCCTCCTCGGAACAAGTGGCCGTGACTGGTCGCGTAGCGAGCAGCGCGTCACAGACGAGAGATACGAACCAGACCGCGAAATACCAGATACATGTCCTTGCGAAGAAACAGGAACCGACCGAAGCCATGAGCAGGCTGCTGGATATCCTGGCGACCTGCGTGGCACCGACCGGTATGGAACCCGGAAAAAAGGATACATCGGCATAAGGCCGAAAGGAGAAGATAAAATGATAGCCATCAAAATCAACCAATCCATACCAGAGGAAATTAAAAATGTAGTACGTGAAACAGCCATAGCCTGTATCGACAAGTTTGAAAATTATCGTAAATTGGATATGTCTGGCATATCAAATGGGTCGTGCTGCGCGGCGGTGAAACTGACAAACGGCGATTATCGTTTTGGAAACAGCAGAGGATTCGATGACTTTGAGACAATCAAAGTAGGAGCCAGATCAATCAACCATGCGGAAGTCCATCTGTTGAAGCACATCGATGATGAATCATTCGAACCGTTCATCTATGTAGACCTTATCCCTTGTCCAAATTGTACGATATTCCTTGATGGCGACATCCAGAATGAAAATGGAGAAATAGGGTTCACCGCGTACTATCAGTTCGAATCAGCAACTGAAATGGCCAATGTCCATGCTCTACCCAAAGAACAGCAGATAGCGTTCCTCTGTGAGCTGATGGAGAATAAACCAATCTACTATTGTGTGAAACCAGAGGAAGCAACAGCTCCTGCCAATCTCATCTCCATCCCCCAATTCTTTGGTTTGCTTAAACCTGAAAACAAAACCCCAAAGACCCCATACAAGTTCGGCACCTATGCCGAGCAAAACGTCCAGAACTTGAATAATTTGAAACAGGGAACGTACTACGCAGGAGGTAGCCGCCAACAAAACTTCAAGATCATTCCAAAGGCAACCTGCTCAGCGATCATGGTCTACGATAGAAGCAGCGGCACCTATTGCTTCTATCATAAATGCCAAGGAGTACCGTCCGAAGCGTTTCGCAATGCAATTGCTGGCGTACAACCAGACAACCTATTTGTCCTGTATGTGACACCACCGGCTGAGGACAAACTGAATTTTCAAGACCATGGATATCTGAAGGATATTCAATGGTTTAGAAATCAAAGTATTCCATACTCCCACATAGCGTGGGTCCATGGAAAGTGCAAAGGTCTGGTGATCACCCCACAAGACCAGTTCGCCATCATCTAAGGCTTGCGGATCTTCCAGCCACGTGTCGGTCGACCAACATAGCCACGAAGGCAAAGCTCACTGAGAAAACACATCGGCATAAAATGTAAAGGCCGAAAGGAGAAAATCATGAAGTATGTTAAAATTAATTCGAGTCTTCCACAATTAGACAAAATGGCGATCGAGGAAGTAGCGTCGGAATGTATCAAACATTTCGAAAATTGGCGAAACACACCAAACAGTGGAATCGGAAATGGATCTTGTTGCGCGGCTTTAAAACTGAACAATGGTCAATATCGTTTTGGAAACAGCAGAGGTGATGGTGATTGCGCAACAATCGGAGTTGGGGCATTTTCACAAAATCATGCGGAAATTCATTTAGTTGAGAGCCTGGGAGCTGAGCCATTTCAGCCGTTTATCTATGTTGATCTCGTCCCCTGCGACAATTGCAAACGCTTTCTCCAAAGCCAGATTGCCCTTGACTATGGTGAAATGGAGTTCTATGCGTTCTATCAGTTCGACTCATCTGAAGAAATGCAGCGTGTACATTCCTTGGACGAAGCAAGCCAGTTACAATTCCTCAAGAACCGAATGGGGTTGTAGCCGAAACAAAAGGAGAAAAACAACATATGATCTATTGCTTGAAATCACCCCCAGAGCCGGTTGGCGAACATTACATCGACATCCCTGGATTCTTCGATTCCATAGAGGGAGTACCCACGAATCCACAGCGCCCGCTGCGGCTCGCGAACTATCTGAATCCGACCGAAACGAAACCGGTTGGGCTGGCTACGGGTCAAAAGGAATCCAACATTCCTTCGAACGGGCTTCTGATCGGTCCGTTGGCCTCCTGCGCGGCGGTCGTGGTCTACAACCAGTATACCAGACAGTACCATTGCCATCATGCAAACGGTGGGAACCTGTCAAGTGGCTTCCAAAATGTCATCTTGGAAATGCAGGACAGGGAAAATCTATTTGTCCTATATGTGACACCTCAGCAACAGGACGACACGGGTTTTCAGGACCAAGGATACAGAGACAATCTCCAATGGTTCATCGACAATGGAATCCCGACCAACCAGATAGCATGGATCCATGGGAAATGCATGCACCTGGCGATCGATTCGAACGGACAATTCTCCATTCTCTAGGACTTCCGAAGAACCTTCCGTCCGGGAGTTCCTGTCAAGGATATTCCTTGTGACAGGCCCCGGACGGAAGTCATGGAAGAAAACCACGGACGACAACATACGATGTAAAGGAGAACACGACATGAGATATCTTGTCATAGACCGGAATGACATGACTTTGTTGAATCTAAGGTCATTCATGATCATAGCGGAGGACTCCACTGCGGGAACGGATGTTCTCCACCCTGCGAAGATAGCCCAGGGAAAACCTGTGCCGACAGAAAAATTCTGGATATTCGAGACAATCGCCCAGGGTGAATGCAAGCCATTGAGACAGGATACAGGCGTAAAGATCGGATATCTGAACACCTGTACGGCGGTCATCGCATGCAACATCAACCCGAACACGAAATATCTGGTCCATCATGCGGAGGGAGGAACACTCTCAGAGGATTTCAAAGAGGCTGTAAAGCAATTGGGAGATGCGAATGACACCTGGATAATATACGCGGCGACGAACAAGGATGCCCCGGGAGCCTCTTTCCGTGACCAGCTGTATGTCAGCAACGTATCATGGTTTGAGAGGGAAGCAGGCATCCCGGGCGACCAGGTGTTTTTCGTCGACGGCGTATTTTCATCCGGTCATGTGATCATCACAGAGGACCTGCGAATCACATTCATGTGACGATGTCATATCGAGGAGGAGTGTCAAATGAAATCACGGAAAATTGTTTCACCAACACATGCATGGAGTGTCAATTTCATCATGATCATGCTGCTGTGGTTCTGCATGATGATGTCGCTGCATGCGGCAAATACGACGTTCTATGTTACGAACATGCCGAAGGACGTGACCCTGGCAGGAGCGAACAAGGGGAACGCGCAGGTTGTGGAACCACACAACATAGGAGCCTTGGTCGGAAGCGGGAAGTATTTTGGTACGAATCCGCTGATCATCGATGCGGGATACTTCAGCAAACAGTTCACCACGGATGGATTGTCGAAGGCGTTCAAGGAAAACCCATGGCTCACGATGGTGGTCATGCAGGATGGAAGCATAGGAAGGATGGCGGGGACAAAGGTACAATCGAGCCAGACGCTCGCTCTCAGTTCAGGAGGTATTCCAATGGTATTCACGACCATCGGGACGAAAGACGCAACTTCGCTCAAGCAGAGGGTGTATGGCAACGGCGGCAACTATAACGCAAAATTCGTCGTGGCTTTTTGCGGCGAAGGAAGCTCCACGGCGAAAAAGCTCTTGGGACAGGTGAATGCGAACGGTCCAGTGGTGGATGTTATGGTCTGTTCCCAAGGAGGCGAAGTGAAAGTGGAACAGAGCAATCAGGCCGTATTCATCCTGCTCCCCTCCCCCAGCCCCGCCATGGTCCGCATCGATGTGGAGCAGACAGGGACGGGAAATACCAGGAAAGCACTCATACTGGACCATGGATTTCTCCAACGGCAAAAGAAATAGAGAGGGAGGAGCCTGTTCCTTACGTCCCTATGCCCGACCACACCAGCTTGAGGACGGAACCTCTGAGTCAAAGGTATCCGTAAAGCCTCCGGTCGCCATCGCGACGATACTCCCGGTAGACCTACCCAGCAAAGCATGGCATTCGCAACGTACAAGGAGACCGCTGAATGGAAACCAGCCACAGGAAAGAACCCACTACATCCCATTCGACTTTGCCGAATAGGAAAAGTCCAGTATCATCTCCCCGTCATGATCTGAACGGACATGGATGGCTTGCTCAGTTGACTTTGGCCGTCATCATCGCCTCCTCGTTGGTGACCATCGTCGCGGTCTTGCTAGGGACAAGGTACTACCTCAACCTGAAGAAGCTTGAGCCTCTGGCAGGGATGGTGATGTCCTTGCGCGTTGTCTCAACATACAGTGCTACGGTTGTTCTGGCGGTCGTCTTGGAAACCGTTCTTCTCTATGTACACATGCGTACCACGAAAAAACTCGAGACTTCAGTATTTATAGATCCCGTCACCGGAGGCAATACGAAAACTCACTTTGAAATAATCGCAACCGATATGCTGCGTCGTACAGGAGCGGAGTATTCATTTGTCCATATGAACATCAGGAACTTCAAGGCATGTATCAGTAGGTTCGGCCAAAAGCATACGGACCTGATGTTGAAAAACATCCATGACGAAATATTCTCGACCTTGGGCGATGACGAAACCATGGGTAGGTCGGACGATGAAGGCTTTATCATCCTGCTTCGCTCCCAGGACATGCCGGAACTCCAGCGGAAACTATCGGTATGGACAGAAGCGGTCAGAAAGTTCGGGACGCACAGCCAGATCCCGCAAAGGATAGATCTGGAATACGGTATCCATATTGTCTCGAATACGGAAAAACCGGTGAGGTCGATGATTGAGATGGCGGCCCAGGCACGAGACGGAGGGAAACCCAGAGACAAAAAAAAAGGAAACCTGTCGATATACGACGAGTTCATCGGGGGTGGCCCAATGTACCGCAAGGAGGTCACCGACAGGATGCAACGGGCAATCGCGAACCAAGAGTTCATCATATACATGCAACCGAAATATGAACTGACGACAAGGACTATCGCAGGGGCTGAAGCGTTGGTACGCTGGAGACATCCAAGCCACGGGCTGCTCTCTCCAGGTTTGTTCATTCCGATACTTGAAGACAGCGGACAGATACGGGACCTTGACCTGTACGTGTTCCGCAAGGTCTGTGAGTGGCTCCAAAGCTTCGTGGATACCGACTTTCCTCCCCCTCCGGTCTCCGTGAACATCTCAAGGTATCATTTCATCAAACATGGGTTCATACAGGATTTCATCGACATATGGAAGGAGTTCACCATTCCCGCCCAATCGCTGGAGCTTGAATTCACGGAAACCATGCTGGCTGACAACATGGAGGAGTTTCAGGAAGTGGTGGATCATATGCACACCATAGGTTTCCGTTGCTCCATGGATGACTTCGGTACAGGTTTCTCATCGCTGAACATGCTCTGCCGGCTTTCAGTGGACACGGTGAAACTGGACAGACAGTTTTTTCACAATGATTTCGAAATCCCGAGCAAGGAGAGCATCACGATCAGCCATGTCATCGACCTCATCAAAGCGTTGAACATGACAGTCGTGGCCGAGGGCGTCGAACATGAGGCTCAAGTCGAGTTCCTCAGATCTCAGGGGTGCGACCTCGTGCAAGGCTTCTTCTTCTCGAAACCCGTACCTGCTGAACATCTGAAGGCGATGCTCATGGAGCAGTCATTATCCTCAAAACGCAACACAAGCAACCATGTGTCGGGAACCTGACATGACGCGATTCCATATACCTCGGGACACGCCCCCGTGAAGGAGCATTGCGACGATAAGGGAGTCTCATACCGAGACAAAAACAGGGGGATCGTCCCTTTCTTATGGGTTTTCGCAACCATTATCATTTGACAATGCCAACTCCTACCAATATGCTGTCAGTGTCATTTCATGCCAGAGGAAGAGAGGAGATGAGAATGCTGTATGGAAAAAGGGAAACATTTCAACAGAGAGAGAGAGAGAGAGAGAGAGAGAGAGAGAGAGAGAGAGAGAGAGAGAGAGAATTTCTAGTCCTACGGACCAGTCTCACACTGCTGTCGGCGATCATGTTGCTCTTCTTGCTCAGCGCATGCTACGACACACCTACCCAACCGCAGAATGCGGAACTCAAATATGAATACATAGCCGACGGCACAGAACTGGAAGTAACCGGCTGTGACCTCCTGGCCGACACCGAGGTGACCATCCCCTCCATGCACGACGGCACGCCCGTCACCCGCATCAAAGAAGGGGCGTTCAAGGGACTTGCCGCCTTGAAGAGCGTGTCGATCTCCAAAAGCGTCATGACAATTGGAAACGGAGCGTTCGACGGTTGTACCGCCTTGGTCGCGATCACCGTCGAAACAGAGAACCCAGTCTATAAATCGGTGGACGGAGTACTTTTCTCCACGGACGAGAAGCAACTGGTCAGGTTTCCCCAAGGAAAAGGTGGAACAGCCTCGATACCGGATACCGTTACAGAAATAGGCGACGGTGCGTTCGCAGGTTGTGGCAAGCTGACCGGTCCGCTTGTGATCTCCTCCACAGTCACCGCTATCGGAACGGACGTCTTCAAGGGATGCGACAATCTGGACGGGATATTCTGCAAGACCACAGAAAAGCCTGACGGTTGGAGCATAAGCTGGGCCGGAGACTTCGACTTGGACGAAATATACTGGGGCGATGAGTGGCATGATGTTGAAGGCGTGCCTACTCCAAACCAGATGACGAAAATATCGTTCCATACACAGGAAGCAGGCATCGACCCCGTCCCATCCTTCAGGGGGACGCCGGGTGCGGCCATAGAGGACGATTTGCCCATTCCCACCAAGGACGACTGCGATTTCATCGGCTGGTTTGAAAAGGGCACGGACATTCCGTTCAAAAAAACAGTGTTCCCTTCCGCGAACGTGACGCTGTATCCTAAATTTGCGAACTACAACGGAGTACAATACACGATAGCATTATCCGGAACCTCCAAGGTCAAAGTGTCTGGTTTCACTGAGGAAACAGAAACCGATATCACTTTGCTCCCCTACTACCACGGTCTGCCCGTAACCTCGATCAAAGCTGATGCTTTCAAAGGCAAGACCGGGCTGGTCAGGCTGACCGTACCTGTCACTATGACTGAAATAGAAGACGGTGCGTTCGACGGTTGTACCGCCTTGACGGAGATCATTGTGGCCTCAGGGAACTCGGTCTACAAATCAGTGGATGGCATGCTCATCCTATCTAATGACAAGACTCTGATCAAATGCCCCGAGGGAAAGAGTGGAGCGATCACGATACCAGATGAAGTCGTGACTATCACGGAAGGTGCGTTCGCAGGCTGTAGTGGGTTGACCGGCCCTTTGGAAATACCCTCCACGGTTACGTTCATTGGAAAAGGCTCGTTCGAAGGCTGTACAGGCCTGACGGGAATCTTCAGCAAGGAAGATTCCACACCGACAGGCTGGAACAACGACTGGGCTCTAGGTTTCGATGTGAACGCCATATACTGGTCGAATGATTGGGAAAACGTGAACGGCATACCGACACCGAAGCGAAAGACGACAATATCATTCGACATGACAGGTGCGGACAGCGATCCGATAGACTCGCTCACGGGACATCCCGGTACCGACATAGGAGTAGTATTGGAGATCCCGACGAAAGCCGGTTCCGATTTCGTTGGTTGGTACGAGCAAGGCGATGACAAGCCGTTCAACAACAAGACGTTCCCCAATACAGATGTGACGTTGCATCCTGAGTTCAGGATACAGAACGGTACGGCATATGAAATCAAGCCGGACACAGGGAATGGAACCTATGTGGAAGTGACTGGGTTCACCCTGTCAGGCAATACCAATATCACACTGCTCACCTATTACCACGGTCTGCCCGTGACACATATCACGTCGACGGCGTTCAACAACGGTGCCGGGCTGACAAGCGTTACGATATCCAAACACGTCTCAACAATCGGAGAAGGTGCCTTCTCTGGTTGTGTGGACCTGACGGCGATTGCCGTAGACTCCGGCAATACGAATTTCAACATCCAAGACGGAATACTTCTGTCGGGAAACGGTACGACTCTGCTGGCATGTCCCGCCGCAAGGACGGGAGATATCTCCATCCCGACAGATGTCACGACGATCAGCGACAAGGCTTTCGCCGGTTATGCCGGGGCGACAAAGAAACTCGTCATACCGTCCTTGGTCCAAACCATCGGAGCCAATGCGTTTGCAAACTGTACAGGACTGACGGGGATCTTCTGCGAAGCGACAGGGGTACCTGCCGAATGGGATGAAAGCTGGGCGGGCGATACAGCTACAGACAAGATCCACTGGAGGGACGACTGGGATTATGACGCCCAGAATGTGCCAACCCTAAAAGTACGGATTGCCTTTGCAACAGCGGCAGGAATCGATCCGGTCAAGGGGTTGCCAGGTGCAGCCATAGGCGAGCTGCCTGTTCCAGAACAATCTGGTTCCGACTTCGTCGGCTGGTATGAGAACGCAAATCCTCAGGCTACGGATGCTCCGTTCGGCGAGACAGAATTCCGTTCCGAGGATCTGACGCTGTATCCTAAGTTCGTGCCATCCAACGGAGTAGAATATACGATATCATCAGGAATAGACCATGTCGAAGTGACGGGCTTCACTGCGAGGACAGGAACTGATATCACACTGCTTACCTATTACCATGGACTGCCTGTAACGCATATCACGTCGACGGCGCTCAAAAACGGTGCCAAGCTGACAAGCGTTACGATATCCAAGTACATCTCAACAATCGGAGACGGCGCTTTCTCTGGCTGTGGGAACCTGACGGCGATCACCGTAGACTCCGGCAATACGAATTTCAACATCCAAGACGAAATGCTTCTGTCGGGAAACGGTACGACTCTGGTGGCATGTCCCGCAGCAAGGACCGGAGCCATCTCCATTCCGGAAGGTGTCACCACAATCAGGAGCAAGGTTTTTTCTGGCTGTAAAGGACTGACCGGAAAACTCGTCATACCGTCCTCGGTCAAAACCATTGGAACCAATGCGTTCGAAAACTGCACAGGTTTGACAGGAATCTTTTGCGAAGCGACGGCGAAGCCTCTCGGTTGGAATGTCGAATGGGACACCGGCATTGCAACAACGGCCAAGATATATTGGAGAGACCGATGGGAGCTGGTAGGTGAAGATCCCACACCAATCGTAAAAGTCATCTTCATGACGGATGGAGATATCGACCAGATCGCACCGCTCACTGGACATCCAGGAAAGCCTATCGGCCCTCTACCCGATCCTAAAGGGAAAGACCAACACGACTTCGTGGGATGGTATGAGAAAGAAAATGTTCAGATCACAGACACTCCCTTCGGGAAGACTATGTTCAATGATGACGATATCGAACTCTATCCCAAGTTCGAGCCATCCAACGGAGTAAAATATACGATATCGTCAGGAACGAACCATGCCGAAGTGACGGGGTTCACCATGGCGGGCAAGACCAGCATCGGAATACTCACCTATTACCATGGATTGCCCGTAACTCATATCACGTCGACAGCGTTTGTCAGTGGCGCTGACTTGACCGGCATAACGATATCCAAGAAAGTAATGTCGATCGGAGACGGTGCGTTCAACGGATGTACAGCTCTGACAAACATTTCCGTCGATTCTGGTAATGAAAACTATTCAGCACCAATTGGCATGCTCCTGTCCAAGGATGGATGCAAGCTGATCCGGATTCCCCGCGGAAAGGGCGGGACGATCACAATACCGGTCGCCGTTACAGAAATAGCCACAGGTGCATTCAAAGATTGTTCCTCCTTGACAGGAGCGCTGGTGATACCTTCTGCCGTCGCTACCATCGGAAGGAACGCATTCAACGGCTGTACCAAGCTGGACGGAATATTCTGTGAGGTGTCAGAGAAATCCGAAGGCTGGAACGAGAGCTGGGCGGGAGACTTCGACACGACCAAGATCCGTTGGGGAGATGACTGGAACTATGATGATGACATCCCCAAACCAATTGCAACGATAACCTTTGTGACAGGAACAGGCGTCACATCGATCGCCCCAATCAAGGGATTTCCGAACACAAATATAGAAGGCGATCTTCCCTCCCCTGCAAAATCCGGTTTCGACTTCGTGGGATGGTACCAGAGTGATCAAAGCCTTCCTACAAATGAGCCATACAGGACAACAGTATATCCGGAAGCCGATATCGAACTGTATGCCAAATTCGTTGAATCCGACGGTGTGACCTATACGCTCATGGAAACCTCTGGAGCTAATGCCCATGTGGAAGCCACTGGGTTCACCATGTCAGGCAAGACCGATATCGCACTGCTCACCTATTACCATGGACTGCCTGTAACACATATTACCTCGAGGGCATTCAGCAATAGTGACAGGTTGACGAGCGTAACGATATCCAAGAACGTCTCAACAATCGGAGACGGTGCTTTCTCTGGTTGCACTTCCCTGACTACGATTGATGTGGCCGAAGACAACAAGACATATTCAGCAGAGTCCGGCATGCTCCTCGACAAAGCAGGAAAGACGTTGCTCAGATGTCCTGAAGGAAAAAACGGGACGGCCACTATACCATCAGGAGTCGAGAAAATCATGAACGGTGCATTCGACGGTTGTACCGCCTTGACGGAGATCATTGTGACCTCAGGGAACCCGGTCTACAAATCGGTGGATGGCATGCTCATCCTATCCAATGACAAGACTCTGATCAAATGCCCCGGGGGAAAGAGTGGAGCGATCACGATACCAGATGAAGTCGTGACTATCACGGAAGGTGCGTTCGCAGGCTGTAGTGGGTTGACCGGAAAACTCGTCATACCATCCTCCGTCCAAACCATCGGAGCCAATGCGTTTGCAAACTGTACAGGACTGACGGGGCTCTTCTGTGAAGCGACAGGGGTACCTGCCGAATGGGATGAAAGCTGGGCGGGTGATACAACTAAAGATAATATCCACTGGGGGGACGACTGGGGCTATGATGCCCAGGATGTGCCAACTCTAAAGGCCAGCATCACCTTTGATTTGGCGGGTGTTCCAGCAATCAAGGGGTTGCCAGGCGAGGCCATAGGCGAGCTGCCTGTCCCTACCAAGGACGGCTATGACTTCGTCGGCTGGTATAAGAACGCAAATCCTCAGGCCACGGACGAACCTTTCAGCGAGACGACATTCCGCTCCGAGGATATGAAGCTGCATCCCAAGTTCGTACCATCCAACGGAGTAGAATATACGATATCGTCAGGAACGGACCATGTCGAAGTGACGGGTTTCACTGCGAGGACAGGAACTGATATCACACTGCTCACCTATTACCACGGTCTGCCCGTAACGCATATTACGTCGACGGCGCTCAAAAACGGTACCAAACTGACGAGCGTAACGATATCCAAATACATCTCAACAATCGGAGACGGTGCGTTCTCTGGCTGTGCGAACCTGACGGCGATTGCCGTCGACCCCGACAACGCGAGTTTCACCCCCCAAGACGGGATGCTCCTGACCGAAAACGGCACGGCTTTGGTGGCATGCCCCGCAGGAAGGACCGGAGCCATCTCCATTCCGGAAGGTGTCACCACAATCAGGAGCAAGGTTTTTTCTGGCTGTAAAGGACTGACCGGAAAACTCGTCATACCGTCCTCGGTCAAAACCATTGGAACCAATGCGTTTGAAAATTGTACAGGACTGACGGGGCTCTTCTGCGAGGCGACTGAGAAGCCGGTACATTGGGATACAACATGGTCGGGCAATACCGCCACAGACAAGATCCACTGGAGGGACGACTGGGATTATGACGTCCAGAATGTGCCGACCCTAAAAGTACGGATTGACTTTGCAACAGAGACAGGAATCGATCCGGTCAAGGGGTTGCCAGGTGCAGCCATAGTGGACGACTTACCCATTCCCACAAAGGAAGGCTGTGACTTCGTCGGATGGTATGAGAAAGCAAATCCTCAGGCTACGGATGTTCCTTTCGGCGAGACGACATTCCGCTCCGAGGATATGATGCTGCATCCCAAGCTCACGCCATCAAACGGAGTTACCTATACGAAAATGCCGAAGCAAGGAGCTAAAACTTCTGTGGAAGTGACGGGTTTCACTGAAGGAGCAGGAACCGATATCACCTTGCTCACCTACTACCACGGTCTACCCGTAACTTCGATTGGAAGTTCCGCATTCTATGAAAAGTCCAGTCTGACAAGCATTACAATACCGGAAGGTGTCACGTCAATCGGAATAAGGGCATTCTTTGGTTGTAAGAACCTGACAAATGTGTATATTCCTGAAAGTGTTGAGTCGATAGAGATGCTGGCATTCTATAACTGCAAAAAGTTGACAAGCGTTACGATACCGGTAGGTGTCATGTCGGTCAGTGAGGGAATCTTCTCAGGCTGTACAAACCTAGAGAATGTGGTTATCCCTACAAATGTCACATCAATTGGAGCCAGTGCTTTCAAGGACTGTACGAACCTGACGAACGTGAATATACCTCAAGGCGTTGTTTCGATCGAAGATTATACTTTCCAAAACTGTACAAGCCTGACGGATGTGGTTATCCCTATAAGTGTCACATCAATTGGAAACAAAGCGTTCTCCGGTTCAGGATTGACAAGCGTAACAATTCCAATTGGAGTCACGTCGATCAGTGACGCACTCTTCTTTGGCTGTGAAAAACTGACAAACGTGAACATATTAGGGGATATACAGTCGATCGGAGTAGAATCTTTTTCTGGTTGTAAAGCTATGCAAAGCTTGGATATACCGGAAAGTGTAGTGTCAATTGAAAACAACGCATTCTATGACTGCGCCTCAGTGCAAACTGTGACCATCCCTAAAGGCGTTACTTCGATCGAGGACGATACCTTCCAAAACTGTACAAAACTGACAACTGTGAAGATGCTTGGGAATGTCACTACAATTGGACACAATGCCTTCAAGAATTGTACCAGTCTGACAAACTTTCTAATCCCTGGATATGTAGAAGTGATCGGTTCCGAAGCCTTCTTTGGATGTACGGGACTGACGGGAATCTTCTGCGAAGCAACAGTGATACCTGCCGGCTGGGATGCAACATGGCTGGGCAATACAGCTACAGACAAGATCCATTGGAGGGACGACTGGGATTATGACGCCCAGAAGGTGCCGACCCTAAAAGTACGGATTGACTTTGCAACAGAGACAGGAATCGATCCGGTCAAGGGGTTGCCAGGTGCAGCCATAGTGGACGACTTACCCATTCCCACAAAGGAAGGCTGTGACTTCGTCGGATGGTATGAGAAAGCAAATCCTCAGGCTACGGATGTTCCTTTCGGCGAGACGACATTCCGCTCCGAGGATATGACACTCTATCCCAAGTTCGTGACATCCAGCGGAGTGGCCTATACACCCATAAAGACCTCCGGAACTAACGACCATGTGGAAGTGACTGGTTTCACTGGTGGAACAGGAACCGATATCACCTTGCTCACCTACTACCATGGTCTACCCGTAACCTCGATCAAAGCCGATGCGTTCAAAGGCAAGACCGGGCTGATCAAACTGACTATACCAGTTACTGTGACCGAAATCGGAGATGGAGCGTTCGACGGCTGCACAACTCTGGCGGCAATATCCGTAAACGAAAAGAACTCTGTCTATAGTTCTGAATATGGCATGCTCCTATCCGATGGAGGGACGAAACTAGTCAAATGTCCCGAAGGGAAGAGTGGAACGGCAAACATATCGTCAAATGTAACGATGATCGTAGACGGTGCATTCTCTGGCTGCACTTCCCTAACGACTATCAACGTAGCCAATGGCAACACGAGTTTCAAAATGCAAAACGGGATGCTCCTGACCAAAAACGGCACGGCTTTGGTGGCATGTCCCGCAGCAAGGACAGGGAGTATCTCTATTCCAGAAGGTGTCACTACGATCAGGAGCAAGGCTTTTGCTGGTTATGTCGGAACGTCAAAGAAACTCGTCATACCATCCTCCGTCCAAACCATCGGAGCCAATGCGTTTGCAAACTGTACAGGACTGACGGGGATCTTCTGCGAGGCGACTGAGAAGCCGGTACATTGGAATGCAAGCTGGGCGGGTAATACAACTAAAGACAAGATCCACTGGGGGGACGACTGGGGATACCCTGCGGAGACACCACAAGAACCAACGCTAAAAGTCAGGATCTCATTCGATACGTCAACCGCGGACAGCGCTTCGATAGCTACTATCGAAGGATTCTCCAGTAATGACATAACGGGTTTCCCTACTGAAATTCCAATCAAGGCCGACCACGACTTTGTCGGCTGGTTCGAGACAGACAAGGAGGCTCCGTTCGGGGAAACGGTATTCGGCGACACAGATGTAGAACTACACGCCCAGTTCACGCAATACAACGGTGTGACCTATACGGAAATGCTAGGAACAGAAACAAAACCCTATGTGGAAGTGACTGGTTTCACTGAAGGAACAGAAACCGATATCTCCCTGCTCACCTACTACCATGGGCTGCCTGTAACTTCGATTGGAAGTTCCGCATTCTCTAATAAGCTCAGTCTGATAAGCGTTAGAATACCGGACGGTGTCACATCAATCGGAGATTCGGCATTTAAGGGTTCTAAGAGCCTGACAATTGTGGATATTCCTAAAAGTGTTGAGTCGATAAAACAGATGGCATTTTATTACTGTGAAAACTTGATAAAGGTTACGATACCAGAAGGTGTCACGTCGATCAGTCCTTCACTCTTCTTAGGATGTACAAACCTAGAGAATGTGGTTATCCCTGCAAGTGTCACATCAATTGGAGAATATGCTTTCTATGACTGTAAAAGCCTGACGAGCGTTACAATACCGGAAGGTGTCACATCGATTGGAGAACGTGCTTTCAGAGGCTGTGAGAGCTTAGAGAGCGTGAATATACCTCAAGGCGTTACTTCGATCGAAAAAGATACTTTCACCGACTGTACAAACCTGATGAGCATTACAATACCGGAAGGAGTTACGTCGATTGGAGAAAATGCTTTCCGTGGCTGTAAGAGCTTGGCGAACGTGAATATACCTCAAGGCGTTACTTTGATCGAAAATGATACTTTCAACGACTGTACAAACCTGATGAGCATTACAATACCGGAAGGTGTCACGTCGATTGGAAAACAAGCTTTCTGGGGCTGTGGGAGCTTGGAGAACGTGAATATACCTCAAAGCGTTATATCAATTGAAAACATGGCATTCGGTCTTACAGGCTTGACGAGTGTTACAATATCGGAAAATGTCACGTCAATCGGAGCGGTGGCTTTCTTTGGTTGCAAGAGCCTGAATACCGTCGGCCTCCCTAAGAATCTTAAAACGATTGGATATCAGACTTTCCAAAACTGTACAAGCCTGACGAGCGTTATAATACCAGAAGATGTCACGTCGATTGGAAAAAATGTTTTCGATGGCTGTACAGGCTTGACAGGTATCTTCTGTGAAGCAATAGTGGTACCTGCCGGCTGGGATGCAACATGGCTGGGCAATACAGCTACAGACAAGATCCATTGGAGGGACGACTGGGATTATGACGCCCAGAAGGTGCCGACCCTAAAAGTACGGATTGACTTTGCAACAGAGACAGGAATCGATCCGGTCAAGGGGTTGCCAGGTGCAGCCATAGTGGACGACTTACCCATTCCCACAAAGGAAGGCTGTGACTTCGTCGGATGGTATGAGAAAGCAAATCCTCAGGCTACGGATGTTCCTTTCGGCGAGACGACATTCCGCTTCGAGGATCTGACACTCTATCCCAAGTTCGTGACATCCAACGGAGTACAATACACGAGAGTATCCTCCGAGACCTCCCATGCAGAAGTGACCGGTTTCACCGCGGAAACAGGAACCGACATCACCTTGCTCACCTACTACCACGGTCTGCCTGTTACCTCGATCGGAAACTATGCGTTCATACGCAACTCCTTTAACACAATAACGATACCGGAAGGTGTTGTATCAATTGGGACTCAAGCATTCACAGAAAGCACGAATCTGACAAGCGTCACCATCCCTCTTTCTGTCACATCTATGGGTGCAACTGTGTTCTCTTCCTGTACCAACCTCAGTACTATCAACTGCAAGACTTCTGATCCAGGACAAGGTAATGTTCCTGTCGGTTGGGATGTTAATTGGGCAAAAAATACGGGTACTACTCCAACTATCACTTGGGGCTATGTAGGCAACTAGAACCCTCCCTACGCACCCCCATATGCAGGAACCCCGCAACCGGACGACTGGTACGGGGTTCCTTTTTCAGTTCAGTTTTTCAAAGTCACAACCGTCTGTCTTATGGACATGGACTGGCCTGATAGGCATTGGAGATTATTCTCCCAATGGATGCTGAAGGTTCCTACCCGACCGTAATTTCACCGTCGACAGAATTCCGCTTTCTCCCGTCAGGACCACTTCCAGCCCCTCGGCGTCCCGTCCGATATACGACACATCCGCTATAGGGGATATCAGCACTTCATCTCCACAACGGATACTTACCACAACATCACCATCGACTCCGCGCATCAGCGTATATAGAATCTCACCGTCTTCGCAGGGCAACTCCGGAGCGCACAGCAAGCCCCCGACTTGCTCCAGACGCACCGCTAGCTCATCGGCTCTCAAGATCCTCTCCTCAAAAGCTTCGCCAACCAGCCACCTCTCATGGCCCTGCGTTCCTCCTGCAACTCTTTCTTCAACAAGGCTATCAGTTCATCGCTACGGGAACACCCGCTCGCACCTTCTTTCAGCACGACCTCGCCACCGCGACAGATGCAGGAAGCCTCGTTGATCCCATACAGTTCCCTCGTCACCACGAGGACAGAAGCATAGGCATCGCCCTGCGCCCTGCATATCCGGTCAACGTACTTGAGGATATCCTCCTCAAGCCTTCCCCTCACCAGTTCAAGGCTTCCCAGTGCATGGCGGGATACATCACCACCGTTTGTCAGGCGATATTCAACGATCGTACAGAATTCATTTCCTCTAGCCATCCCTGTCGGTCCTCCCCGCCAATCTTTTCCGTTGCATGACCTCTCCTATCCTGTATGTTTCGCCCGACCATCGATCCATGTCCGCAATGAAACCAGGCGCATACAGAGACGATCCTTTCTGAAAAAAAGTTTTCGATAAGAAACAACGCAACTGTTTTGTATGTAGATTATCAGGTTAATGAGAGAGAGAGAGAGAGAGAGAGAGAGAGAGGGATTATTCCTTAAGCTTAAGGAGACTTTCTCTTCCGCTTTCAGTTTCTTTTTTTCAACACGCATGGAGTGTATACTGGAGGAATAAAAACTTGAGCCATGATCATGGACCAAGGCATGTTTATTTCTTAAAATTCTGTTTTTTCTATATAAACATCCCATGCGTAGCGACCGACCTTTTATAGCGGAAGAAAGAAGACCATGCCTCCCTCCTATTCCAGACTTTTATCACCAATATACTTTTCGAGTAATTTGTTTTACTATAAACACAAAAATCAATTCTAGATTGTTTTTATTCTGGTACAGAATTGTCACCTAGTCAATATCATTTTGTCGCCCACGGTAAAATTTCTTAGATATCATCTGCATCTGACGCAAGGAGACTGAGCACATTACAGCAACCAAAGGAGTATCCATACTGAAATCACTATCCTGCAAATCCTATTCGGAAAGCGTCACTATATCTTTAATTTTCACTTTCTTTCCTGACGATCCGCACTCGGTTGATCTTGTGGCCCTCGATGTCCTCTACGATGAAAACGGCTTCATCGTCCTCGACCTGCTCCTGCGTGGCGGGAATACGACCGAACAGTTCGAACACATATCCGCCCAAGGTCTCAAAGTCATCTTCCGGCAAATGCAGGCCCACTGAGGAATTGATCTCATCAATCGGGGTCCGGGCTTCGCACAGGAACTCCCCTTCCCGCAGTTCGCTGATATCATCGGCCTCGTCCTCATCGAACTCATCCTGGATCTCTCCGACGATCACCTCAAGGATGTCCTCCATGCAGACGATACCGGAGACACCGCCGTATTCATCGATCGCGACGGCGATATGAACCTTGCGAAGCTTGAATTCACGTAGAAGGTCATCAAGGTGCTTGCTCTCGGGGATGAAATACGCCTTGCGCATCAATGCCCTGACATTGAAGTTCTCGCTGATGTCCCTTCGCAGAAGGTCCTTCGCATAGAGGATGCCGATCACATTGTCGATCGTCTCGTCGTAGACAGGATAGCGGGAGTATCCTTGTTCGCTGATGATATCGTAGAAATCTTCCAAAGAGATGTCTACAGGAATGAACTGGACATCGATACGGGGAACCATGACTTCCTTCACGGTCTTCTCATCCAGCTCCGCGATACCTTCGATCATGTCACGGCGTTCTTCTATCTCCGCTTGTTGGGCTTGCTCGGCCAGTTCGTCCCTGTCCTTCTTCTTGCTTCCAAACAACGTCTTCAGATTAAGACTCAACTTCCACTACCCCCGCAATTGTTTTAGCAGATGTTCCTGCTTCTTGAGCATCGGTTCAGAGGGATCATTGGTCGCATGATCCTCACCGAGCAGATGCAGAACCCCATGGACCAACAGCCGATACAGCTCTTCATCTTCCGATACACTAAAATAATCGGCGTTTCTTTTCAAGGAGTCAAGGCTGACGACCATGTCTCCGAGTATCCTCGGCAGGTCCGCCTCCAGCCCCTCTCCATCTTCTTCCGCATCGCCGGAACCGGCACCGAACCCTTCAGGCCAATCGATATCCCCACAATCTTCAGCCATGTCGGACTGGACGAAGGAAAGTATGTCCGTCGCCTCATTCTTGTTCCTCCATTGCAGGTTCAACTCCTTGATCCGTTCATCTGTCACGAAGGTACAGGAGAATTCGACATCTTCCTGCGTCAGTTCTGTGGCGATCGCCTCAAGACGGGCACGGACCAAGGCTTCAGGAGCTCTGGCTTCAAAGGTCGGGTCATCATACTCGATATCAATGATATGCATCTTCTTTCTCCGCTTGTCTATCAGTTAGTTTGCGTCAATTCCCTTCTGAGGAGGTATGACCGGAGTCTGCTCCTGAGGGTTTTCATCGGGATATTCGATCCTGTGGTGGTCACGACCGACCAAGGTGTTGATGAACGCCACGGTGATATCCTCGAGATCGGTCAGGGAAAGTCTCGAACCGTCCAGTTGGTGCCGGTCGATCTTCCCCATGATGATCTGGTGGATCAGCTTCTGGTATTTCGTCGTCGTAGGACGCTTGATCGTCCTCGTGGCGGCTTCCACACAGTCGCTGAGCATGACGACGGCGGCTTCGGGGGAGGAGGGAGGAGTACCGTTGTAGGAGAAATCCTCTTTGCTGACCTCGATGTCCCGGGCGCTGGCGGCGGCTTCCTGTTTCGCTTCGTTGTAGAAGTAGAGGATCACGTCGTTGCCATGGTGCTCACCGATGATGTCCAGGACCTCCTGAGGCAGACCCGCGTCACGTCCCTTCTCCATCCCAAGCTTCACATGGCTCTTGATGATGGCGGCGGAAAGCGACGCCTTCAAATCGTCGTGCTTGTTGTCGCCACCCTGGTTTTCGATAAAATACTCAGGATGATCCGCCTTGCCGATATCGTGGTACAGGCCGCCGACTCTGGCAAGCAAAGCATTGGCTCCGATGGACCGCGCCGCGGAGTACGCGAGATCGGCGACGACCCGGCTATGGTTGTAGGTGCCTTGCGCGACCTGGCTCAGGCGGGTCAGTACCGGACTGTCGGAATACGCGAGCTCATGGAGACGGAAAGAGGTCGGGAGGTTCAGCACTAGTTCCACGATGGGCAGCAGCACCGAGACAACCACATAAGAACAGGACACGTTCACGATAGAGCCGATGAGCAGCAACCCGATACCATCGAAAGAGTATCCAAGCAACAGATTGGTTACCACCGTCACGAACGCACAGGAGAGGCAGGAGAAGAACCATTGGTATACCATGTCGATACGGCGGCTGACATACTTGATGAAATATACGCAGCAGCCTGCCTCGACCATGATATAGAAAAACGTCATGGGATTGCTTTCCGGCAACAGGGCGGCGTAGGTCGCCACCAGGAAGGCCGAAACTATGCCCAGACGCTTGCGGCTGGTGACCATCGAGATGAAGATCGGGGCGATCAGCACCGGCAGGAACGGATCCAGCGTAGGAACCGGGAGGTTCCGCGTTAACCTGACGACGACATAGACCGCGATCTCACAGATGACCGTCGCGATCAGCAGTAGCAGAAAATACTGATTCTTGCGTCGCGTGATCGGCAGATAGTTCTCGAACACCACCAGGGCGCAGCCTGTACAGATAATGACGAACAGAAGGCGGCCGATCTGCTCAAGGAACGTATATTGGATGGAATTCGTATCCAGATGTTGCAGTATCTTCAACGCCTGGTCGGTGATCACCGTATCCTTCTGAAGGATATGTTCACCTTTCTCAATCGAGATGGTCACGGGATCGACTGAGTCCGCGGCGGTCTGGCGACGCTGCATCGTCATGAGTTCATCATATTCAACGTTCGGGGCGGCCAATAGCCGGAGAGTCTGGATCAGCAGCTGCGGCTGAAAATTTGAAAGGGCTTCCGAGTAATTGCTCATCCATTGGAACATCACCCGTTCCAGACCACTGGTCGTCAACGCGTCCGCAGTGACAAGGGTCTTGGGGACGCGGAGTTTCTCCAAGTCCACGTTGTTCTCAAGGAGGAAGTTCTGATAGCCCTGCCCGTACACCTTGTTCAGATCATCGTTTGAATAGAGTCCGAGGGAAAGGAGTTCCCGCAGGCTCTCTTTCAACAGTCTGAGCATCCTTGTTCGATCATCTGGCGCAAGCTGGCTGAACTGCACAACCACCGCATTGGGGTCTGACAGACCTTCCGCAGTCAGGAAATCGGACACGGCGCCCGCAGCGGCATCGGGGTCCGCACCATATTGTTCAAACAACGAGATAAACATGTCGGCGCGGTTGATACTACCCAGCGTCTTGTTCATGGAGTAGGTGAAATATGGAAGTACGGCCCGTGTAGCTTCATCAGTTCTACGTTCGGTCGCTTCATTGTCAATGAAAGAGACGGATTCCCTAGCGATGACATCCTCATCCGAGAGTTCCCCCACCTGATATTTGCGGGAGAACGCACTCAAAGTATCGTAAGACTCACTGGAAAGCATAAGCGGGATGGCCAACGCAGACAACATGGTGACTACGATCAGCGCGTAGACCAAGATTTTCTGCAAGGAAGGCTTTCCCATGCGTTCTTCGCTAGTCTGGTTTTTTCTTTTCATTTTGCCTGCCGTCGCTCCTGATGTACGCCGTCCGCGGGAGCCACTTCCCTGATGGTCGGCTCCCTGTCCTTGGCGTATGCGTCTATGATCCGTTGTACGATCCGACTACGGACCACATCGCCTGATGCGAACCTGACGAAAGAGATTCCATCGATTCCGTGAAGAATCTGAGAAGCGTGCACCAGTCCACTATCCTTGTTCCTCGGAAGGTCGATCTGCGATATGTCTCCGGTCACGACAGCGGTCGAGTTCTCTCCTATTCTAGTCAGGAACATCTGCATCTGTTCTTTCGTCGTATTCTGTGCTTCATCCAGGATGACGCATGCGTTATGGATCGAGCGTCCCCTCATGTACGCGAGAGGCGCTATTTCGATAGCGCCATTCTCTTCCAGACGTTTGATAACCAACGGAGGAAGCAACCATTCCATAGCATCGTACAGCGGACGAAGATATGGGTTGAGTTTCTGGGAAAGATCACCGGGGAGAAAACCGAGGCTCTCCCCTGCTTCCACGACGGGTCGGGTAAGGATCAACTTCTGTTTTTTCCCATTCAAAATCAAAGATAACGCATATGCGACTGCAAGGAAAGTCTTTCCAGTTCCCGCGGGGCCAATGCCAAAGGTGATCTGGCTTGAATTCATCGCCTCGATATACTGACGTTGACGGATGCTTTTAGGATATACGCTTTTTCCGGATACAGTGATGACCGTATTGGTCGCAGGAGCCTCTCTAGGAAGCGAATCATTCTCTACCGAAGCTTGGGACGTCCCATTCTCGTCCAAGACCTGGTCGGTCGAGGGAAGGCTCCGTATCGCCTGGTATTCCATGAAGATTTCGGGTTCAGTGATCTCCTGCCCACGGGACGCCATGGTCTTGAGCCGCTGCAACAAGGCGGAAAAGCATCTGGCGCTTTCACCTTCGGGACCGGAGAATTCCATGCTGTTGCCCTTTGCGAAAAGCTCGAATCCAAGCAACGTCTCAAGATACGGAAGGTTGCGGTCATTGATACCGCACACGCTCCGCATCAGATCTTCAGATTCAAAAACTACACTTCTTCCCATCTAGCTATTAGGTTCCCCGTTTCCATCCATTTTTATCTTGAGTCCATTTCTCATCGACCTTCAGTTCCGGAATCGTATTCCACTGGAGGAATATCGAGACTTTCGGCACCCATTCCCAATTACGTTCTGATAATACAACGCTTCCCGTGTATTTGCAATGGAGGTCCCAGTCCTTCATATAATGGATCAGTTCTATGGAGATGTTTTCCATGTTGAACTGAGTATCGCTCCGCCCTCCTCCGAAGAAATCAAACGACTTCATCAGATCGTCGAACATCAACCGCCAGCTGAATCGGTCATCGTCGGTATAATATCGGAAGAACCCGTTGTTCGAGGAAGTGACCGCCATGCTCAGTGAAAGGAACTCGGCTATGGAGAAGTCGACCTTGGCCGTGACGGACAAGCTGGAGGAGTATTTATCCAAGAAATCGAAATGGAGCTTCGAGGTAAGGCTGAATCCAAGCTTGATCCGGCGTTTCCACCAGGAAAATGAGAGGTTCGTCAGATTGGTCTGAAGGTCGAACGCACTCAACCGAAGAGTCTCCGCAGGGCCAGCGAATGTAATTGAAGCCGTCGCCAAAGCCTCACTATCCGTGGGACGCTTGTAGGAAACAGAAGATATCAGGCTGTTGAACACGTTCCGTCCGGCGGTCGTCGCCACTGCGAAATCTATCGTCTGTCGCAATATCAGGCTCTTGTCGAAGAGATTCAATGCGAAGGAGCCCTTCAGCGCGAAAGGATCCCAGAACTTTCCATCAACGTCATAGGACGCGGTCTGATAGGTTCCTGTGAAACTGCTGGTGATCAGATCGCCGTTGTATCCTGCTGTAAGTGTGATCAGGTCGCTTTTCATGCGCCCGTTTCCGTCATCGACGAACTTATAGGAGACATTCGCGGCCCAACCGTCGTATCGCCAAGCCAACGCGGGCAAAAGACTGAACTGCAAAGGAGGCAGGGTCCCTGTCAACGAAGGGGAGAAAGTTCCGATTCCAGTCGAAAAGGACCTGGACAACGACAACTGGTGGGTAGTCACGAAATTGCTGTCCCAGGAGGCCCACTGTTCGATGATTTCGGGGTCCACGGAATCTCGTTCGATCTTGCGATAGTTGTAAAGCTTCGTCACCAAGGTGTATTTCAAACCGAGGAACGGCAGTTCCGCGGTGGTGTTCGAAGTCAGTTGCATTTGCATCGACTTGTAGTTGTTGTTCGCCTCTTCTTCGGAGATCGTCAGGCTTGGCGATAGTTTTTCCGAGAATTTGAACCAGGAAGGGGCTATGGCCCCCTCCAACGTCAGACTTCCCTTTGTGGCGGAATATAAGGTCTGGGGGCCGAATGCCGTATCCTGGGCACCTGTCGCGGTCGCATATTTGTTCGTCAAGGTCTGGTCGATGGTATAGGCCAACGAGAGTCGGTGTGTTCCGGTCGCAGAGGCAGTCCTTGTCGTCCGGGCACTCTCCGGTTGGTACAGGGTCGGCAACCCGGCTTGGGCATAGGGATCGACCGGTTGTTCCACTTTCTCTTCCGTCAGGGCTTCAACGGATTCGGACGCCAGCGATTCCTCAGTCTCAGAAGGAGTCATGGAACCATCCGATATCTCTTTCAGAAGTTCATCTTCGGCCAAGGGGGACGCCTCAACAGGATTCTCTGGAATCGCATGGCTTTCAACATCTTCCGGGACAAGAGATTCCTGAACAAGTTCCTCACCCTCGGAAGATTCGACCTCTTCGACTTGCTGAAGAGACGCTTTCTTCGTGGCAAGCTCCGCCTCCAATGGAGACAGGGTCCCAGGCTGTGCGACTTCCTCCTTCGCCGCTATATCCTTCTTTACTGTAAACAGGGTCCCGGCCATGGAGGCGGAAAGGTCTGGAAGCGTCATCGACGAAATCTGATAGGAGTATATCCGGGATGATGACTGGGGTACAGACTTCCATTGAAAGGTAACCGCGGCGTCGAATTTCGATATTTCCAGCTTGGAGATATACGGCGAGGCGATATCCTTCGGCAAGGAAAGCTTGCCCCCGGCCCGCCAGGTATAGGAGGTGATATCACTGCTATAGTCCGTCGGGAAATCCTGGGAGGAGCCGAACAGTGCGTCAATGGAGAACGCGGTCAGACGGTTTCCATATAGTCTTTGCATGGAAGGATCGGAGTACAACGGCATGGTCAGGGTCAGATCCACGATACTTGTATCAAGTTTGGCGGACAGATTTCCCATGTAGCGGAATTTCGGTCGATAATAGGAGCTGCTCGACCAAGCCCCCGGAGTAAAGGCGACCCCTCCACCGGCGTCTATCACGAGCTTTTTTGACCAAAGGTTCGTTGAAGAATCGAATCCGGCGAATACACCGGCATTCTGATAGGCGTCCGCCATCAAGGCCAGATAGGACCCGCTCTTTTCCGCCCATGCGTCCAGACTCCCCTCTTCGAAAGCTCCGGAGGACTCGGTATAGATCATTCCATCCTTTACACGGGGACCGTCGGTCTCCGTCGCCAGAAGTGAAGAGAAGCTGCTTTGCTTGGCATCCTTGAACTTCGGATAGGAACCATAGACCTCATACGTGGTGCTGAGGAACATTCCGCGATCACTTGTGAAACCAAAGGCCGGATTGAATACCAATGTAGACCCTGGGTAGAAGAAGAACGGAACCCAGAAAACAGGTACCCGCCCAATGGACAGATAGGCACTGCTGACGAACATATCGCCACCGGGGAGCATGGACATTGATTTCGCTGAAATACTGGAATATGCGGTCTCGGGGTTCGTCGTTACGAAACCATCCTGGATCTGGATACCACCTGCGTCTCCACGGTAGTTTATCTGGGTGCCGCTTGTAAAGAATTCGACATCCTTGTCATCGCTGTTCTTCTTCATGCTGCTGGTAGTACCGCCGGATACCTCAAGATTGCCGCTATGCCAGTCAAAGCTGACGATATCGCCGCTGACATCCTGTACAGCGGAATTCTCAGCGCTATCGTTGAAGGTCACGTTTCCCATGGCGGTCAGACGGGTGTTCGCCAAGTCTATGACCATTCGGCTCGCCGACAGTTCTTTTGCGCTTCCGCCGCCTGACGGGGTGAAGCTGATCGTGACGTTTCCATCGAGAACGACGAGGTCATCAGAGCTTCCCGCGCTACGCATCCGTTGAGCGCTGAGGATTTCAAGATCATAGGAGGCAGTTTCTTCGATATTGGAGGCTTCGTCGGATTCTGAATCCGGAACCTCCAGTTGAACAGCCTGAAGCCCATGGTAGGATAACAGACGCTCTCTCAGCTCATCTTCGGTTCCTGTGGCGGGAAGTCCTCGCAACCTGCACATATCCTGTAGCTCCGACTGCGTCGCATAGGCGATGGATTCCGCGAACAGGAGATCGGTACGTTCAACAGGTGCTTGTTCGGACAGAACTGGAACCTCAGGTGGTTCCTGCGGATCAGTCTCCTCAGACGGCTCAGAGATCGTTTCCCCCGAAGGTGCTATCGACGGCACGACCGATGGCTCCATAGGGCCGGCGACGACTTCCGGGGATGGTCCGCTGAAAAGCTCATCCTCCGATGGTTGGGCCGATGCGGACACGAACAAAGCTCCTAGAAAAACCAGGAGCAAGGAAATGAGGATTATCCGTACTATCGGAACATGTTCCGACCTAGGCGAGCAACGATTGTTTTTCATCCAGCACTTGTGCCAAATAATAACCTGTATGGCTTTCTTTGCATAGTGCGACTTCTTCAGGAGTTCCTGTCGCGACGACCATTCCGCCCTTGTCACCGCCTTCTGGACCGAGATCCACCAAGTAGTCGGCCTGCTTGATGACATCAAGGTTGTGTTCGATCAGTATGACGGAGTTTCCGGTATCCACCAGCCGGTTGATCACTTCCATCAGTTTCTTGACATCGGCGAAATGCAGGCCAGTCGTCGGTTCATCAAGGACATACAAGGTCTTTCCGGTACTCCGCTTGGAAAGTTCCAGACTCAGTTTGACGCGCTGCGCCTCGCCGCCACTCAAAGTCAGAGCGCTCTGACCCAACTTGATATAGTCAAGCCCAACTGAATTCAAGGTATCTATCTTGCGCTTGATCGAAGGGACCGCACTGAAGAACTCCGAGGCCTCAGCCATGGTCATGTCCAGAACTTCGTGGATGTTCTTCCCCTTGTACCGCACCGCCAGCGTCTCCTGGTTGAATCTCTTGCCATGGCAGACGTCGCAAGTCACAAATACGTCGGGAAGGAAATGCATCTCGATCTTCAAGGTCCCATCGCCCTGGCAGTTCTCACAACGGCCACCAGGCACATTGAACGAGAACCGACTGGCCTTGTATCCCCTCGCCTTGCTTTCCGGCAAGGAGGCGAACAATTCCCGGATCGGGGTGAATGCGCCGACATAGGTCGCGGGATTGCTCCGTGGAGTACGTCCGATCGGACTTTGGTCGATGTTGATCACCTTGTCGACATTATCAAGCCCTGAGACTGAACTGTAGCCGTCGAAGTCTTCAGGCTGACGGTTCAGGACACGCTTGACGGCAGGCAGAAGGATCTCGTTCAACAGCGTACTCTTGCCAGAACCTGAGACACCGGTCAATACGATCAGCTTTCCCAACGGGAACTTGACGTCGATATGCTTGAGATTGTTCTTGTACGCTCCATTGAGGGTGATGAACTTCCCATTGCCTTTACGACGTTTCTTGGGCACGGGGATGATCAGCTTGCGGGCAAGGAATTGGCCTGTGATACTCTCAGGATTCTTCTCGATTTCATCTGGCGTTCCCTGGGCGGTGATGAATCCACCATGGACACCTGCGCCGGGGCCAAGGTCAACGACATAGTCGGCCTCTCTGATCGTCGCTTCATCGTGTTCTACGACGATCAAGGTATTGCCGAGATCCCGCAGGTTCTTCAAGGTATCAATCAACTTCTGGTTGTCACGCTGATGCAATCCGATCGAAGGTTCGTCAAGGACATACATGACGCCGCTCAGCGCGGAACCGATCTGCGTCGCGAGACGTATACGCTGCGCTTCCCCTCCACTCAACGTGGCGGAGGCCCTGTCCAACGTCAGGTAGTCCAGGCCCACGTTCGCCAGGAAGTTCAGGCGCGCACGAATCTCCTTGAGGATCTGGAAACTGATCTCTTCCTCCGTCTTCGTCAACGATAGGTCTTTGAAGAATTCTATCGACTTTCTGACGGAGAGACTCGTCACATCTATGATGCTCCTTCCTCCGACAAAGACCGTCAGGGCTTCGGGACGCAGTCTGGCACCATGACAGGTCTCGCAGGTACGGGCGGTCTGGAACGTCTCCAGCCACATGCGTATCTGCATCGAGTTCGTTTCATACATCCGTCGTTTTAGATCAGGGATGATACCCGCATACGGCTTGTCGACATAATAGGTCGTCCCCTTGGTCTCATTCAGGTAGGCTCTGGAAATCTTCTCCTTGGTTCCGTACAGGATCACCTTGATTACCTCTTCCGGGATGTCGGTGAACGGAGTATCCAACGTGAAGTTGAAATGTTCCGCCAAAGCCTCGAACATCGTCCGGCCCCAGGTCGCATCGGGGTTCTGGGAGGCTATGGCCCCTTGGTTGAAGGACTTCGTCCGGTCCGGAATGATCTTATCCGGGTCGAATTCGCTTTTGAATCCAAGTCCGTTGCAGGACGGACATGCGCCGAAAGGATTGTTGAAGGAGAACAACCTTGGCTGGAGCTCCGGAATGGTGATGCCGCAATGGGGACAGCTGTTTCGCTCACTATAGATTTCGATATGCTCGTTGTCCTGAGCGTCATAGGAGGCGACCTCCACAAGTCCGTTCGTCATCTCAATGGCGGTTTCGATGCTGTCGGCGAGCCGTTGCCGACTATCGGCACGAAGAACCAGGCGGTCGATCACCACTTCGATCGTATGCTTGAACTGCTTGTCGAGGATGATCGTCTCATCGAGAGAACGCATCTCCTTGTCGACCCGTACCCGTTGGAAACCGGCGGCCTTTGCATCATCAAGGACCTTCTTGTGCTCCCCTTTCCGTCCAAGGACGACGGGAGCCATGACCATGAGCTTGGTATCCACAGGCAGTTGGTAGACCGCGTCAATGATCTGGTCGATGCTCTGTTCACTGATCTCCCTACCGCATTGAGGACAATGGGGCTTTCCGATACGGGCCCAGAGCAGACGATAGTAGTCGTAGATTTCAGTGATGGTCCCTACGATGGACCGGGGATTCTTATGCGTCGACTTCTGCTCGATCGCGATCGCGGGGGAAAGCCCTTCCATGTAATCCACATCGGGCTTCTCAAGACGGCCGAGGAACTGCCTCGCGTACGCCGACAGGCTTTCCACATACCGTCGCTGGCCTTCTGCGAAAATCGTATCGAACGCCAACGAACTCTTCCCTGAGCCACTCAACCCTGAAACTACGATCAACTGGTTTTTCTCCAGATCGAGATCTATATTCTTCAGATTATGTTCGCGGGCACCTTTGATGATAAGCTTGTTCTGGTGCATCTGCATCTCCTATAACTCCTCCAACGCGGAAAACAAGGCCTCTTCCGCTTCCGCTTCGGTCACTTCCGTGATCAGTTTGCCTTTCTTGTATAGAAAAGCCTTGGTTCCGATTCCAGTAACGGCAAGATCGGCATGCGCCGCTTCTCCGGGGCCATTCACCTGACACCCCATGATGGCGACGGTCAACGGTTTGTCTATCTGTAGCAATCGTTTCTCCACTTGCCGCAGGAATCCATGCGAATCAAAGCTGTGTCGACCGCATCTTGGACAGCTCACTATGCGAATTCCGCCTTTGCGCAGGTCCAAGGTCCGCAGCAATTCACAAGCGGCCTGGACTTCCGTAGCGATGTCGCCGGTAATCGAGATCCTGATGGTATCGCCAATCCCTTGTTCCAGCAGACGTCCGAGAGTCCATGTACTCCGTACAACGGAAGTGACGACGCCTCCCGCTTCAGTCACACCGAGATGAATCGGATACTTGCAACGGGCGGCGAGCAATTGGTTCGCTTCAAAAGTCGTATCGCAGTCGGAAGCCTTCAGAGAGATCACCGTATCATGGAATCCCAAGGATTCGAACCATCCTGCATATTCCAAGGCTGTATCCACCATGAGACGCACAGGATCGGCATCGCCATCGGTTTTCGGCAGAGAACCACTGTTCAGGCCGATCCGGATCGCCGCGCCGTGATCCTTCGCGCTCCTGACAACTTCATCGACTTTCCATCTTGCGCCGATGTTTCCGGGATTGATCCTGATCTTCCGTACTCCGCACTCCAAAGCCGCCAACGCCATCTTGTAGTCGAAATGGATGTCAGCGACCACAGGCATGGGGCTTTTTTCGCAGATCCGGCTGAAAACCTCATGATCATCATCCGAAGGATAGGAAAAACGGATGATATCACAGCCCATGGCCTTCAATGTCCCGAGTTCCCTCAGAAGTTCGTCCAGCCCCTCAACATCGGTCGTGGCAGGCATGGCCCGATCCCACATAGTCTGTACCAGGATCGGGGACCCACCCCCGAGTACGACATTTCCGACCTTGACTTGTACAGATTCCCGCATCGTCGATCTCCTTGCGCCCCACATGAATTGGCATGCGAAACCAATATACTACAACGTGGAAGAAAAAGAAAGCCTATGGTATACATTTGTAAAGTATAATTTAGTTTGTAGTCGGAACCATCTCATGTTTTTTCGGGGAACTTTCCCCGTTTTCAGTGTGAACCACTGATTTTTGTCTATAATTATAGCTCAAGGAGTAATCATGTTTTCGATTGACCAGCTGAAGGGCGACATACAGGACCATGTCCGGCTGCCATCCTTGTTCGATCTCTACCGCTTGGTCGACCCGTTGACCCACGAGGTGTATGAGTATGTCAACGGTGACTCAGTGCGGTTGGACGGCGTGATGTGCTACGATATCTGGCACAAAGGGCATCCTTGCAGGAACTGCACATCCGCCAGAGCGCTCGTCGAGGACAAGCTGATCGTCAAGCTGGAGCATTCCCATTCGCAGGTCTATCTTATCGATTCCATCCCTGTCAAGATCAACGGTCGGAAGATGATCCTTGAGTTGGCGAAAAACGTAGACGACAGCCTGATGGTCAACATAGGCGACGATACTTTCAATACAGATCTCATGCATATCGTCAGCAGGATGAACACCATCGTCCTGACAGACCCGTACACGGGGCTCTACAACAAAAAGCACTTCCTGTCGGAGCTCCCCATCAGCCTCAAGCGATCCATCAAGGAACAGATTCCATATTGCGGCGCGATCTTCGATATCGACCGGTTCAAAACGGTGAACGATACATACGGGCATCTGATGGGTGATGAGGTGATCATGTTCATCGCGAATCAGATCAAGACCATAGCTGACGGAGAATGTATCAAGGGAGCCAGGATAGGTGGTGATGAATTCTACCTGAGTTTCTACGGTCTGGGGATGGATAAGGCCGACAAGTTATGCCGTGCGCTCAGGGAAACCCTCAAGAAGCATCAGTTCGGCAAGGACGGGCAGGATTTCTCGGTGACGATCAGCTACGGCCTGGTCGAATACGATCTTGAAAATCCGTCGGATCAGTCGGATTTCATCGACCAGATAGACAAACGGATGTATGAGGCGAAACGCCGGGGATCGGTGGTCTGAAGCTCCGCTCTGATTCTTCATGCACTAGAAAAAGCCAATGGAATGACAAAAATGCTCCTGGACGGGAAATCCAGGAGCGTGTGCGTTCATTTTTTTGGAGTGTTTGTCTTTACAGATATTAGCAATGGACAATTATCATCAAAATACCGCCACCCCCTTTCCAAGTTCCTGGCAGGCGACCAATGCGGCGGCATCGGGCAGTTCCTGACAGATCAGACCTTGAGCATCATAGAGTACGGCGCCATCTGAAAGGCACCGGGCAGACCAATCACGCATCCAGGCTCCATCACCCCAGCCGTACGACCCGAACAATGCGAGTCTACGACCGTTCAACGACGGTTCGAGCGCGGTAAAGAACGGTTCGAAATCGGCTTCCTCCAGGACCTCGTCACCCATCGCCGGGGAACCGAGGACCAGGACGTCACAATCCAGGACCTGGGAAACATTGGCCTCAGAAGCTGTCATGAGCGAAACTTCCGCTCCAGCTTCCTTGGCTCCATCCATGATGGCCTCAGCCATCGCCTGAGTATTTCCTGTCAGGCTTTCATATACGATGACGACTTTATTCATCATTCATCTCCTTGATATAACGTTTCTTCAGGCTATTTCCTTCAAGACCTCCTCGAAGGCAAGCCCAGTTTCCATCAGTTCACAGACCTTTGCACGACAACGGTCATAACAGTCAAAAATCCTTTCCGCCTGACTTTCATCGGAGTAGACTTTCCAATATCGACAAATCTTGTAGTCCCGTCCTTTATGTTTTTCGAATTTCAGGACGTCTTCCAGCGGATAGCCAAGGAATACCCCTACTTCATGAGGAACCGTCTTTTGTTGCCGGTACCGATGGATCAGCATATGTATGGCTCCATCTATATCACAAGTAGCGGCATACCCTTTTGAAGCAAGAAACGTCGAAACGCCAGGAGCATTCAGATATGCGGTCAAAATCCATCTCTGGTAGACAAACAGCGTGATGTGGTGCTCGCAGCGACAGACTTCCACAAGCAGACAACCATGACGAGCAAGTCGTTTCTGGATCTCAACCAAGGCATTGTCGATGGTTTCATGATCATATCGGCAGCAGGAGATGATCGACGCAGGCTTTACCCGACAGAGGACCGGCGCGCAATGTAGCAGTACCAATTGCTCCAACTGATGCATGAAAGAATACTCCTTGCACAATCATTTTGTTAGCATATGCTAACACTTATACGATATCGCATCTGCCTATTTTCCGTCAAGAGTATTATCACCATTTTCTACCAGGAGGTTGAAAAAATGATACTAATTCGATAAATAAAAATGAGATATCGAAAAATACCATATCAACATGCTTGTGGTTTAGGTCAGTATCATAAACATTTCTTGGGGTTCATTACATGCTATAACCCTAATAAGTTAGTTTTAACTAACTTATATTTATCATCAGGATACTTCATATGTAAATGTCGCTTATAGAGATATTAGCGTACCTACGCTTTCAGAGCCCCGGATTTTCATCACAAATTATACAAATCTCATATATTTTTTGTGAGTTTAAATTGACGCACAAATGTTCATGACCTACAATGGTCTACAGTTGTGGTGACTACAAATCATTGCAACAATACGCGACTGCAAATCGTGCTCATGAATGTTGACTGAAAATCAACCATTTCAGAAAGACTAGAAATCTTTTGGAAAGCCCTCTTGTTCGACTGAAAATCGGCTGGAGGGTTCTTTTTTGGCTTCGCGCGGGTGTCATTTGCACGTCAAACCTATCAATTCAGTTCCGAAACCGTCACCTCCGTCCCTCCGGCTCCAGACATATCACCTCCTTTCCAAAAGGTCGCCATGCAGCGCTTTGAAGCGAGTCAGGAACAATGGTGGAACAAAGAAGAACCATTGGGGGACCAATGATATAGAGGTGAGATTCACAGCGAAGGAGCTCCTGGTTCCTTCTCAGAAATCAAAGACACACTGACTGTCAGATGCGACCATTGGACGCAAGTTCCGATCGTAGATAAGGTCGTCTGGTTCCTGATTTCCGATCAAGAACGGAGAATCGATATCATGCCCTACCCTCTCCAGCGCATCGGAACGACCTGGATTCGCATAGCAATAGATACAACCATGAGGACAGGTATCGTATGTCCCGATATCCACGCTCTCGATGCAGCCGCATCCCTTTCGTTGATACTGGTCCTTTCTGGTGAGAAACGGTCTCCCGCAGATACGTTCAAGCCGATGCCCGTCGATACAGGAACTCTTCAAGATTCCAAGCGCGGACAGATCCAAGGTCTCCGTACAGGTGTGTATTTCAATACCGTATCGAGCGGAGACTGAAACAAAGTACTCGGCCAGTTCCAGACACTCAGTTTGCTCCGGCTCCCGGATACCAAAAAAATCACATCGGGGTTTCATATGCCGATACATATCCAGAAAACTGATCACACAGGTATCGGTACAACCAGCCAGCCGCTCACAAAGAAATGAGAACATGCTCCGGTGCCATGCCAAAGTACATTCGGGAGAGATCAGGATCGGGTCATACCTCCAGACCAGACGGTCGCTTCCATGCTGTTCCGCCAATGTCTGAAACGTCGCTATCCGAGCTTCCACAGACGGTAGATTCGGTTCATAGGCGACGGGATATCCCGTCAGCGTGTATTGGAAATAGTAGGGAAACGATTTGAAGATATCCAGGTGAGAAATCATCGGAGCAGGATTCTTCGACCAGAACACAATGGCGTCCACATCTGACGGTGACAAGCCTACCCTGCCGACCTGATGCCTGTTGAAGGGGTTGCGCACGAACACGAACTCCTGTTCGAATCGCTTCGCAAGCCAAGGGGAATAGAACGCGGGGATGTCACAACGTCTGCTCGCACTGATGATCATGATGACATGATATTGATGATCAGTCATCTTCGCAAGCCTTGTCGTTTCTGCGACGTAGACGCGACGTAAGGGTACCCCCGGGGTACCCCCAATGTCATTAAGTTAAGCTATTGAAAGGAAGGGCGGGGCGAACC
>CAYOWS010000002.1:0-212159 GCA_964407735.1 uncultured Sphaerochaeta sp.
CCAGCCACCATCTCCTCGATCGGAGTGCGGTCTATCTCTACCAACTGCCTGCCGAGCAAGTCCTCATAATTGATGGAACGAAGGTCGACATTCTGAGAATTCTTGCTCCCCTTCTCCGCCATTTCAAACAAAGAAGGAATGATCTTCACCTCTACGTGGGCCTTGACCGCGGCATCCAAAGCCATCTGCATCTTGGCACCGGAAAGATTCGTAATGGATATGATCAGCATACCCGCTTTCCGGGATTTCAGTACCTGCTCCAGATCATCAACAGTACCAAGAACCGGAATGCCAGTTACCAAAGTGCCCCGCAACGCCGGATTGTCATCGACAAACCCGACGATCTGGTATTCAAGCTTCCCTTTCATGAACTGCCGTGCCAACGTACAACCTATCTCACCGGCACCATAGATAACGGCCCGGCTGGAATTCTCCGCCGCGACAAAACCTCTACGGGTCATCAGGACACGATAGAATACACGGTATCCCGCCATTGCGACAAAAGAGAATACATAATAGGTAATCCCAAAACGGATCAACAGACTAGGAATCGAGGTCCAAAGCAACTGCGCCGCAAAACTAAGCAACGCAGCGGGGATCAACGCCCAGACTATACGGGTAAGCAATTCAAGGGAACTGTTGACCAACCGAATGCGGTAGACATGCGCGACCGCCAAAGAAATGATTTGCAAAGCACCGATCAGGACAATCGTACCCCAGAAAGTAAAAGAAACGGGAATACGCCCTATTGATAGAAAAGCGGAAAGCGCCGCACAGCAGAGTAGGCATATGATATCGATGCAGACAAGGACCCCTTGCCGTACAATTCTTTCCCGCTCCACCAGCATTCCCCCTTTGAGCCAAAGCACGATCAAGAATGCTAGACAGGGTAATGTAGAATAATCTCTGAAGCACGCCCGCATTCTTCAGAGATATTATCACACATGCAAAAGTCATACAATCGGAAATAAACTTCTAACATACTTCTTACACATAAAAATAAGCGATTTTTGTTTACTAAACGAGATTTTTATTCAGTACCTACTATAAATTCGAAAAACAGAATCAGTAAAAAAATATCAATAATAGTAACCTTTGGAGAAGATTTATAGAAAAATCGCTATCAGATAATATTCTGCGAATTTTACATACAACAGGCATTGTTGCGCAAATGTAAGTTCACAGCATGAGACATTTCAATACGACTCCTTCCAGTTTCAAGTGCAAACACTTTGGTCGTTCATCATTTTCAGAAGAACTGTCCGCCAAGACAGATCATCTTGGCGGACAGCCAAGGAGGGTCACTCATCAAGCCCCAGTTCAACCAGTCGTTCGGAGGAACCCAGGCAGACGCCTTGCCGCAGCAATTCACGTTGGACAGAACGGATATCAACCGTATGGGTCGTGCTGCCGGAAAGCGCCGCGACAGCGGCCGCGACCCCCGCTCCCTGGGCAGGGCGCATGCTGTTGGTCCCGCAGCGCATCGTCGTCTGTGGCCTGCAAGACGCCGTCTTGCCGCTACCCACCAGGATGTTCTCCACACCTTTGGGAAGCAACATGCCGTATGGGAGATCCACCGTATGCTCATACAAGAAACGGCTCCCGTCCTCCGTAGTCTCGCCGTTGACGGACCGGGCGGCGACCCTGCCTTGGTCATCGGCATCGAACGGATGGTCCATGCTACCGTCGTCGCTCCAAGGCTTGGCGCTCCGCAAGCCGATCACATCGTCAAAACATACAGGGACCCTACTTGTGACATGCTCAATCTCCAGTGTCTCCTCCCCCTCCAAACCACGACTGACCCGAATCCCGATATCCTGGGAGATCTGGGACACATGTGCCTGTGAAAAACCGGGCATCCGTCGTTTCATGAAATCGGCGATATAATAGCAGACCTTCTGAGACTCCAGCTCCGCCTCGGAAATGTGTTCCGGATCGAGCGACGGCAACCGCCAGAGCATCGAGTTGACGGAGATATCTCCAAGGGATTTCATCCCGATCAGACACATCATGTCCAGCCCGAAGGCTTTGCCCTTGCTCTTGGCGTATTCACCGTTCTCTATAGCCTGTTGAACGAAGGAAAGCTCGCGACCACCACGATGCGGAAAGTAAAAATCACCGTAATCCTTCCAGTTCAACGCAAAATCATCAAAATCCCTGATTCCATCGTGGTTCTTGGGAAATTCTTCCGGATGCGCCTTGAAATATTCATAGAACGCCTCACCGTCCACATTGCTCATCTTGAAAGCCAAGGAAGCCGTACCGCTGGTAATACGCATCGGGCACCCCGTCTGGCTGACAAGATCGGCCTCGCCCGTACAATCGACGACGACTTTCGCCATGACCGCCTTGCGACCGACCTTGGTCTCCATGAATACGCCGGTCACGGCGTTGCCGTCCATGATCGGACTTGCGGCAAGGACATGGGTCAACACCTGTACACCGGCCTTCTGCAGTAACTCAATCAAGACGACCTTGAGCTTCTGTTCATCTATCACCAGTTTGGCGAACGGCTTGTCCCAATCCCGGATTACACCCCCCACAGCTGCCAAGCGCATAATGATTTCAAGCGGAATCCCTGCCAGCAGCTGGCGGGAATCGGAACTGAGATGATTGTTCAACACATTGGGAATGATATTGCTGGTAAGGACACCGCCAAGACACCCGTTGCGCTCGATCAACAAAACCGAAGCACCGGCCTTGGCGGCTGCGATCGCAGCGGTACAACCGGCGACACCACCCCCGGCGATCAGAACGTCCACAGAATCATATATATCGACCATTCTGGCCTGTTCACGAATTTGCACGACACTACACTCCTATAGCAGACCTGAACCACGACAAGTGGAACGGCGCATTCATCATTTGAAACGAGAAGCTATTTTATTCTGGAACTACTGGATTACCGATTCCCGTCGGGGGTCTTTTCAGCCATGCGACGCAAATGGTCATCCAGACCGGTGATATTGTGCTCCCGGACAGCCCGTTCAGCCGCATCTGCGTCGCCGGAGACCAAGGCCTCCACAATCGCACGATGCTGGGAGACAGTCTCTTCAACACGAGGAGCCTGCATCGGGTAGAGCCGATAATAACTCATCACCCGCTGCCAATGCTGCTGGAACTGATCGAGAAAATGTGGAACCAATGGCATCCTGGATACATTCGCGATAAACTCATGAAACTCAAGATTGCACTTGGTATATTGCTCGTATTCCCCGGCGTCGGCGCACTGCTCCATATGACTGACCATCTCCTGAAGCTTCGTCCGCTCGCTGTCCGACATCCGTTCGGCGGCCGCACGACCGGCGAGCACCTGCAACTCTCGGGAAATCGCAAAATAGTCCTGTGCGGAAGCGAAAGTGATCGGAGCCACTACCGCCCCACTGTGGGGAACCATCTGCACCAGTCCCTCGGCCTGCAACTGTAGCAACGCCTCACGTACAGGAACCCGACTTACATTGAACTCGGCGGCGAGTTCGTCCATCAGCAACCGCTCGCCGGGAGCCAGCTCACAGTTGCGGATAGCGTCCCGGAGGGTATGGTACAACCATTCCTGTTTCGTCTGGTACTGCATCTTATGCATTCTGATCATAACCCCTCCTCGAATCACCGCCAGTTCATGTCGACGATACACATCTCATCAGTAACTTTATACATATTTCCTCTCGCCCTGTCACCAATTTTCAGGGCGAAAGGAAAAACTCGCATCTATTTCTGGATGGACCTCTCATAGGCAGTCCGATACAACCGCACATAATCATCCACATCCAACCGCTTCAGCTGGGCAAGATACGCATCCCATTCCTTATCGATACCACCTTCGGCGATCCACTTGGCTTGCGTCCTATAGATATAGTTGAGCAAGTCAGTCTGCAACAGCGACAACTCCTCGATCTCTTCCGGAGTGAACCGATACGGGTAGTTGTACGGATACTTGGTCAGGTACGGACGATAGACGGCACAGGCCTCTTCCTTGGCGACATTGTTCGGCCTATCCGCGATGTACTCGTTGATGACATCCCTTGTCGCTATGACGGGAGAGGAGCCGATCGGAGCACTCCAAGGCCAGTCGTTCGGAGAAACCTCAGCCGGACGAAGATCAGTATTGCCGGTCCATTTGCCAGGTTGTGCCGGAGACGGAACCAAAGCTTCGGAACCTGTCCACCCCTCGGGCTTGAACATACCATACAGCATCTGGATGCAATTCTCAGGCTCATTGACATAATCCAGCCAACGGATCGCCGCCTCAGGATTCCTGCAAGCGCTCGTCAATGCGAAAGCACCTTCGGACATCCCCGCCATGGCACGGAGCCAACGACGGTCGCCATATGGCCCTTCAAGCGGCGGAAGGATGGTGAAGAGATCCTGGATCTCCTCATGGGCCATGGAACTCTTGAGCCTGTAGTCGGTATAGCAACCGACATTGAGCTGACGGATCTTGTTTGTCAGCAGCGTACGGTCCTGGGTAAAGATCTCTGGATCGATCAACCCTTCGGAGTAGAGCCTGTGCAGATATTTGATCGCCTCCTTGTAGCCCTCCTTGTCTGCGGTGAAGATCAGTTCGCCGGTATCTTCGATCGCGATATGGATCGGATTGTCGGGGACACCGAACGCCAAGAATATCCATTCGAACTCACGCTTGACCTCACGGTTGATGGCCGCGCTTTCCTGATAGAGGAAGCTGAACGGAACCGTCTTGCCATTGCCGGCCATGTCATTATCCTTGAACGCCTTGAGCACCTGATAGAACTCCTCCGTCGTGGAAGGCATCTCAAGCCCAAGTGCATCAAGCCAGTCCTGGCGGATGATCGAAACACTGAGGGAATCAAACCCCATGTCCTGCATCGCCGTCAAGGCATAGATATTTCCGTCGGTACTGCGGATCGAAGCCTCATAGGTCGGATTTTCCTTGATCAACCGGCTGATGGTCGGGGCGTATTCCTCAATCAAGTCATCCAGTGGAATCAATACACCATCAGCGCCGAGCATCTGCGCCTCTTCGGCGGTCAGGCTCAACGGCCCCATGAATCCGTCAGGGAGCTCCCGACTGGCGATCAGCAGATTCTTGCGCTCCTTCCAGTTGGCCTGAGGAATCATATCCCATACGATCTTGACGTTGGTCTCGGCCTCCAGCTGCTTCATCATATCGGTTGCGTCATATCGTCCGACACGAGTATTGTTCATGTTCATGCCTGTGAACCGAAGCTCCAAGGTCTCGTCCACGATTGGAAGACCAGTCTTGTTGATCACGACCATCGCCTGTTCCTTGCCGCTCTCCTTGCCACCGCCGGCGAACACCCCGACCATGGTCAAGCATAATACGCACAGGATTGCAATCGCCGTCCGTCCCATCTGTCGTTGTCCTTTCATACAACCCTCCTCTTTGTATCGTTCGGCCGATGTTTCTTGGTTTCGTGATACGGAACCACTTCATGAACCATCCCCGAGTCATCTCATCATCCATCAAACCCGCCATTACCTTTCGGGCAACGAATCGTCCAATGGCAGGCAGGCCACGCTCACCCTTTGACCGACCCCAGCGTAATACCTTTGATGAAGTATTTCTGTAGGAACAGATAGATCAGCATCATCGGCAACGAGGCCATGAGGATGATCCCGTACTTCATGGATTCCGCAGCCTTGAGCATTTCAGAATAGGCCGCCTCATCCTCGGAAAGCAACTCGAACAGCGAACCTGTTATCTGGTTCGAAGCCAGCAATTCCTTCAATACCAGCTGGATCGGATAATACTGCTCCCTGTCCAGATATATCAGGGCACGGAAATAATCATTCCACTGCCAGACCCCATAGAAGAGAAGCATTACGATGATGATCGGTGTGGAGACTGGCAGCAGAATGCGAAAGAAATAACCGAAGTGGGTACACCCATCGATCTGGGAAGCCTCATACATCGAAGGTAGATACGTTGACCTGAAATATGAACTCGCCATGATCAGATTCATTACCTGTATCCCGGAAATCAAAATCAGCACCCAGTAGGTATTGCGCAGATGCAATGCGTTGACCAGTATGTACTGTGGAATCAAACCTCCCTGGAAGAACATCGCGATCAACAAGAAAATAGTCAACGGTTTGCGACCGGAGAAATCGGACCGGGAAAGAGGATACGCCGCAAGCAGCGTGCAGGTCGTCCCGAACACAGCACCCACGATCGAATAAAACAGCGAATTGGCGTACCCGGTCCAGATCGGCTTGTAGTTGAAGATCCGCTCATATCCAGACAGGTTGAACCCTTTGGGCCAGAAGAAGACCTCTCCCCCCAACACATGCTCAGGACTACTGAACGAGGCGATCACGATGAAGTACAACGGATAGAGGATGACCAGGCAACTGATTCCTATATAGATATAGGAGAATACGTTGAAAACTTTGTCTTTCCTTGTTTCGGTAACAGCCATACCCCCCCCCTACCACAAGCTCTCATTGGTCAGTCGCTTGCTGATTCGGTTGACGAATATCAAGATCAGCAGATTCACTACGGTCTGGAACAGGTTGATAGCCGTCGAATAGCTGAACTGGGCATCCACAAGACCTATCTTGTATACGTACGTCCCGATGATTTCAGAAGTACCGAGGTTCGTAGCAGTCTGCATCAGCAAAGCCTTCTGGGTATCTACATTCATCATCCGCCCTACCTGCAACAACAGGACGGTGACCACCGTAGGCATGATCGCGGGGAGATCTATATACCAAATTTTCTGTAGTTTCGTCGCACCGTCCATCGTAGCGGCCTCGTATTGCTCAGGATCTACCGCCGTCAGCGCAGCCAGGAAAATGATCGCCTGATAGCCCGTATGCTGCCAGACATGGCTGAACACGAACAGATGGCGGAACCATTTCTCGCTGCCCATGAAGTAGATGCTCTTCATTCCCAGTTTGTTCAGCACTACATTGATGATCCCTGTCGATGGAGAGAGGAACAGATACAGCATACCGGTCAAAACGACCAACGAAATGAAATGGGGCGCATAGGTCACCGTCTGGGTCAGCTTCTTCATCTTCTCCCTCCTGGTGTGGTTGAGTATCAACGCAAGGATGATTGGAAACGGGAAGCTTACCAACAGCTGATAGAAACTCAGAACCAAAGTATTGCGAAGCAAGGTCCAGAACATCGTTGAATTGAAGAACCGCTTGAAAATACATCAGCCCTACCCAAGGACTCTCCATGATCCCTCTGGTGATGCTGTACCGTTTGAAAGCGATCACCAGACCATACATCGGCGCATAATGGAAAACAAGAAAAAATACGATGACCGGCAGGACGAACAGCCAGAGTTGCCATTCATGTCTGACAATGAACCTTGTCTTGAATCTATCCAGTCGCCTAAGTTGCCTGTCAGATGTTTTCATATTCCCCCCGACCCCGCTTGTCGTAGCATCCACCATGGCATCAGTGACGATACGTATCGGTTATCCAGATATCATGGCTCAAACGAAATCCACTACGTCTTTCATTTCGTATATTTCATGAAATATATTTTATACAGTAAGCATAGGGGTGTTTTTGCTATCTGTCAAGAAAAATATTTAAGGAAACATGAATCAAGAACATCGATATCGTCTTATTATGATAGAGAACAATCCTCAACTACGACGATTACCGTTCCATTCTTTTGCCTGTTCATTCTCATAGCCCAGAATAGTCATGGCATGCTACTATTTAGTAGACTATGCACCTACCCAAGGAACTATAACATGGATAAGAAGTATCAGGTTTTTGTCAGTTCTCCTTTTGTCGATCTGAAAGTCGACGCAGAAAAACATGACGTTGGCATTTGAAGAGGGAGAAGTTGAAATCCAATATCGTTATCGCACCTACAGCTTTACCGACACTAACCATGGGAAAGGAATGTATAAGGCAAATTTCAAGGATCTGTTTTCCTATATCTCAATCGATATGTTAAATCCAACGATCAGTGAGGAAACCTTTAGGACAAGTGTAGAACGCTACCTGTCCATTCGTAACAATACTTCAAAGTGCAGATGCATGATCCACAAACCATAAAGAAAGTGTTGGCTCAATATGAAGGCTTGGGATTGATACACTCTGTATGGTCAAGAAGGAACTCTTGTATATATTGGGGACTCACAGAAGAGGGCAAAATTAGCTCTTGTACAAAACTAATACCTCTTGAACCATAGCAGCCACGAAATATCGTGGCTGCTTTCACCAACTAAAATAACAAACCTTATCGTAGGAACCCCTGTATGATTCGTTCTTCGGCCTCCTCTTCCGTCAGCCCGAAGGTCCTGAGCTTGAGGATCTGTTCCCCGGCTATCTTGCCGATCGCGGCTTCGTGGATCAGGGCTGCGTCCTCGTCGTTGGCGTCCAGCTGCGGCGAAGCGCTGACCATCCCGTGTCCGGTGATGATCGCGTCACATTCGCTATGGCCGGAGCAGGGGGCGTTCCCCGCGATGATCGAATGGTACGACTGACGCGAATGATCCTTCGCGACCGACCGCGACACCAGATCAACGGCGCAGCCCTCACCATCAAGGCTCACATCGAACTCCGTGAACGCAACCTGCTCCTTTTCCGTAAGCAGGTGCTCATGGATGATCAGCTTGGAACCCTTTTGCAGAATCCCTTTGGTGATACGTTTGGTACTATCGATTCCACTGATCTGGCTGGTATCCATATCAAGCGTAGAATCCTCGTCAAGGAACACCTCGGTTACGGGATCGATCGCTTTCTGTCCGGAGCCCTTGCCGAGTCCTACATGTTTTTCAACATACCTGACACGGGAGCCTTTCTTGAGAAAGAACCTATGGATCCCGCTATGACGGGCAAGCTCGCCTGTAGAATTGTGGACACCACATCCGGCGATGATCGTTACATCGGCGTTCTCTCCGATATAGAAATCGTTGTAGACGAGATCATCGACATCACCATGCGTAACGCAGGCGGGAATGGCGACTTGTTCCCCAGTCGTTCCTGCCGCGACGATGATATCCAATCCCGGCTTGTCCTCTTTCGGTTCGATATGGATATGCTCAGTCGACAGCCTGCCGACGCTCTTACCATCTTCCCTTATATTATAGGCTCCACAGAAAGAACCTTTCCAATCGGCTACGAGCTGTAGAAGTTCTTCAGTAATGGGTTTCATATCGCGGCCTCCTTGGACATCGCACCCGATGGCGCCCCTTGTACAGCCTGCGGTACCGGGCATTGAGGACAACCGGGGGTAGAAAGCAAATGTGGCAGGATATCAGACCTTGATCCATCATCCTTCACCACTCCGCCTTCCACGACGATGATCCGGTCGGCCACTTCCAGAATCCGTTCCTGGTGGGAGATGATCAACTGCGCGCCTACTCCGCTCGCTTTGAGTTCTTTGAACGAGGCGATCAGCCCCGCGAAGCTCCAGAGGTCGATCCCTGCTTCGGGTTCGTCAAACACGACCAGCCTTGACCGACGGGCGAGTACCGTGGCGATCTCGACACGTTTGATCTCCCCACCGGAAAGCGAAGCGTTCACCTCTCTGTTTTGATAATCCTTTGCACACAACCCTACCCTGGACAACAGGGAGCAGAGTTCCGCTTCCGTGAGTTTCTTGCCGGAAGCCAGCTCCAGCAGATCCGAAACGGTCAGTCCCTTGAACCTCACCGGCGACTGGAATGCATAGCTGATCCCTTTTTTCGCACGTTCGGTTACATCTAGGTCGGTGATATCTTCACCCTCGAAGATAATCCTTCCTTTCAAAGGCTGTTCGATTCCGGCGATGATTTTGGCAAGCGTAGTCTTGCCCCCGCCGTTCGGTCCCGTGACGGCGGTCAAGCCGCTGTCTCTGATCTCCAGATTGACATCCTTCAAGACAGGAGTTCCGTCTGGGGTGTTCCAGTATATATGACGTAGTTCTAACACAACTTCTCCTTCTCGGATAAGCTACCGGTAACTGCGTCATCGTGATAAGGCCGTACTATTGTACTGGCGCTGTCGGTTGACCTTGTTACAAACCCGCTTCTCCGTCGAAACCATATTGAAGATCAGATACTTCGTTATGTCGCTCGTCCTCCCACCTGCCGCGTTCTGTGTGTTTCGTAACGCACGACGCAACATCTGACCTTCTTCCGATCGTTGGAGAAAATCTCCACCTATAGGATAGTGATAATCGGTAGAAATGAAAAGAGTTAGCGGTGGTAAACTTTCATAGACCTCAACATACCATTCTATCAGAGCAGAATACCGTTCCCCAGGATGGAGCAACACAAAGAAAATCGAATACTACCGATACAACACGTTACCCCTCCCTCCGTCCCGCCCAATTAATGCCAACCTGGCATAGATATATCGCCGAATTCACCATGTATTGTTTATAACATCTAACATGTTAAATGTTGCAAATCTAACATATCCAAGGTATAATACAGCATCTGGATGAACCCAAAGGAGAAGGCGGTATCATGACGAATGAAAACAAAAGGGCGCGGATACAGGCCATCATCGCGATGCTCCAGCAACGCAATGGAGCGTCGATCAAACAACTGGCGCAGGAACTCGATGTGACGGAGATGACGATCCGCAGGGACGTACATGTCCTTCAGATGAACGACCTGGTCAATATCTTCCACGGTTCTGTGGTACTCAACCCGGAAAAAGCCGCCGATGACGGAGCACTCACCTACAACATCTTCTCCAGCGGTGGCGTCATGGAACAGGAAAAGGACCAGATCGGCAAAGAAGCGGCCAAGCTGGTCGAAGACGGCGACGTCCTGTTCATCGACAGCGGCACGACGACGGAAGCCCTGGTCCGGCACCTGCAGCCCGGCATGGACATCTCAGCGATATGCTTCTCCCTCAATATCCTTGAGGAACTGAAAAGGAAGAAGATCAGCAAGCTCATCTTCGGCGGCGGGTACTATCACCCGGAAACCCAAGCGTTTGAATGTGACGAAATGGTGCAGTTCATCTCCGGAATCAGGGCGAACAAGGCGTTCCTGTCTGCGTCGGGCATATCGAAGTCCCTGGGTTTCACCTGCGTCAAGAAGTATGAGGAAAAGCTGAAGAAAACCTTCATCGGCAACGCCAGCCGGAGCATCGTCCTCGCCGACTCATCGAAGTTCGACATCGTCAAACCGCTGTACTACGGCAGCTTCTCGCAGATCGATACGATCATCACCGACCACAGACTCGGCAAGGAGTGGCAAGAGTATCTGGCGAAAGAGAAAGTCACCTGCGTATTGAGCAAATGAACACAACGAAAAAACCACAGCGGGTCGTGGCGATAGGCCCAAACGACATCGACAGATACTACTCCTGCCTGCAACCGCTGATAGTCGGTTCAAAATGTGTCATCGAGCCATTGAAAATCGGCCCTGGCGGCTTCATAGCCAATGCGGCCTGCGTCCTCGGAACGTTGGGAACTGAGACGTATCTGTTCGACACCGTCGGCAACGACCACTACCACGACCTGCTGATCGATGACCTTAAACGGCATAATGTAGATATAAAAGGTATCGAAACCGGCGAATACGGCAACTATATCGTCGATATCCTCCTGAGCGAGGGAGAGAGAACCTGCCTGGTGCATGTTTGCGAGAAGCCCCATGTCACGATCAATGAAGAACGTCTCGGCCTTCTGGAGCAATGCGATTTCATCTATACCAACTTCTCCACCTGGAGACACCTGGCCGACCATCGAAAGCTCGCCCTGCACCTCAAGGAAAAGGGCGTCAGGTTCATGTTCGACGCGGAACGGACGACCTTCACAAGCCTTGACGATAGAGAGGACGCATTCCTTTTCGATATCTCGACGATACTCTCCCTCAATACGAACGCACAGCGGCACCTTCTCGCAGGAAACGGAAAGGATGCCCTACACCGCCTGACGGAGGATCCCAAGCGGATACTGCTGCTTACCAACGGTTCGGAGGGAGTGGAGCTCCGGCAAGGGAACTATCGGGAACAGGTTCCCGCGTTCTCCGTGCCGACGGTTGACACGACCGGCGCCGGAGATACTTTCAATGGAGCGTTCCTCCATTCCTACCTATCCGGAGCCTCGCTCCGGCAAGCGGCGGTATTCGCCTCGGCGGCCGCGGCGATAGCGGTCCAGGAAATCGGCTCCAGAAGTGGAGCGGTAGCCGAACGGACCGTCCTCGATTTCATCCAGGAGCATAAATAAATGGAACAGATAGAAGAGAAGAAGCTTGCCCAATATCTCACCGACCAGGAGACCGTCACCAAGTTCTGGGACCTAGTTCAGGGCAAAGCCCTTGGAGCGTCGAGCAACATCCGTTCGATCATCGCCTTCATCACCGATATGGCGATGCATGCCGCCGAAAGCGGCGTGGACTCACACGCCCTGACAGCCCGTATCATAGAGTTGACCTCATATTTCGATCAATTGCGGGGAGATTCCAGCATAGCGGTCCGCAATGCGATCCTCATGCTGGTAAAAGACCTCCCCTCGTTTGAAGAACTCCCACTGCCGGGGTGTGTACAGAGCATCCTCTCCATCTGCGAGAAGTTCCAGGTTCAGGTTGAGCGGGATGCGAAAGCCCTCTGCGAAAGTAGCTTCGAGGTGCTCAAAGATGCGAAGCGGATCTTCGTCTACGACTATTCAAGTTCCGTCGACGCGATCCTGAAGCTTCTCACAAAGAAAGGGGTGGAATTCCAGACGGTGATCTCGGAAAGCCGACTGCTCAACGGCGGATATCCGTTCCTGCTGTCCGCACAGAAGCGAGGTGAAAAACCGGTATTCGTCATGGAGGCCTGCATGGGATCGGCGATCAGGGATTGTGATGCGGCGATCATCGGGGCGGAAACCCTCTATGCGGAGGGAAGCGTCATCAACACAGCGGGATCGGACCTGGTGGGAATGTGCTGCGCCCGGCATGGAGTTCCCCTCTATGCCGCCACGACCTTTCTCAAACTAGACACCAGAGGGGAACGGATGTTCCCCAGCAAGGACAGTACCTGCGGTATGGAGGAAGTGCTGGCAAGCGACTGGTCACGCGATATAACAGACAGGACCGACTTCACCTGCCACGGCTATTCGCTGGTGGAACACCAGTGGATCACAGGCTATTTCACCGAACGGGGATATCTCCCCACGGACCGGGTCCGCAGCCAGGCAAAAGCCTATGAGCAGGAATTGAAAGGAGACTTGAAATGAAGAAAATCTACGGAATGGTGAACCTACAGGCACTTCCTGGCTCATTCTCATACCAAGAACAGGGGATGCAGGCTATCATTCAGGAGGCAACACAAGAGGCGCAAGCACTGAAAAAGGCCGGTTTCACGGGCTTTCTGGTGCAGAACATGCAGGATGGCCCGGTCAAGCAGACGGCGAGCCCTGCCTCCGTGGCGGCGACCGCTGTAGTCACCGCCGCGTTGACGCAACGGTTCCCGGAGATGGAGATCGGAGTACTGCTTACTTGGGACGGTATCGGCTCCCTCGCCGTGGCGGCGGCAAGCGGTGCTTCGTTCGTCAGGGTCGAACATGGATATACGAGAGCCGAAATGTCGGCATGTGGAATCATCGAAGCCCAATGCGTCGAAGTCTGTGCCTTGCGCAGACAACCCGGAATGGATATTCCCGTGTACGCGGATGTCTTCGAACCCCACAGTGAGCATATCCACCCCTGTTCACTGGAATCGGCCCTTCGTGAAACGGTCCACTATGCCCATGCGGACGGAATCTTCCTCTCCGGCAAGACGTTCCAGGAGAGCCTGGAGCTGGTAGCACGGGCACGGAACATCATTCCCAAAACCCCGATCATCATCGGCGGAGGGGTGACGGGCGACAACGCCTATGAAGCAGGAAAGGCGTTCGATGGCATCTGCGTGGGAGCCTGGATCAAGGACGGCGACCTTGCGAACAAGATCAATCCTGAAAAAGCCAGGTTCATCGTCGAAGAAATCAGGCGGGCCGAAGCATAACGGCCCGCCCATCCCCACCATCACCTACCATCAATCAACAATGACAAGGCAACAAGCGGTCAGAAGATATCGTTCTCGATCAACTCCCTGAAACTGGTCACATACCGGTCGCAGTTGCACTGAAGATAGTCCCGCTGGGCCTCGCCGAACGGATCCTTGATCCCCACCGTCTTGATCCCCAACGGCTTCGCCGTCTTGATCGCGTAGCTGGAATCCTCGAACAACACGCAGTCGGACAACCGAACCCCGAAAAGCAGGGAGACCTTGATAAAGATATCCGGCTCGGCCTTGGTGTTCCCGATTCCTGATGCGGTGATGAAACTACTGATATACTCCCCCAATCCGAACCGATCCTTGATGATATCGACCAGTTCAGCGTTGTTGGCAGTCAGGATACAGCATTTCACACCCTTCTCCTGCAAGAGCCGCAGGTATTCCAACGCACCATCCTTCAGCGCGACATCCGTCCTGTAGGCGGGGATCACCGCTTGATCCATCATCACCATAGCCTCGTGGGAAGAGATCGGCAGATTGTAGTGCTCCACCAGATACTTCGCCGTATCCCGATACCCCTTCTCACGGAATACCGAGAAAGCAGCGTCATCCGGCTCGATCTCAAAACGTTTGAGGACCTCTACGGGTGCGCTCTCCCACACCCACATGGAATCAACCAGGGTGCCATCCATATCAAACAATGCGACTTTCATATCCTCAACCTTTGGTACCACCACTGGAAACAGCTGTCACGATGAACTTGCGTTCAAAGATGAAAAGGATCAGCATCGGCAACAACACGACCGTCGTTGCGGCCATCAGCAGGTCATACCGCGTCCCAGTCTCGTTGGTGAACGCATTCAGACCGACCTGTACCGTCCGCATGCTCTCGACATTCGTCACGATCAACGGCCACAGGAAGGTGTTCCACATCCCAATGGTGTTGAGCAGAACGATCGTGATCAACGCGGGCTTGGCCAGCACGATCATGATCCGCCACAGGTACTTCCAGTCCGACGCCCCGTCAAGTTTCGCAGAATAATAGAGCGAATCCGGTATTCCAAGGAAGAAGTTCCTCAGGATATAGGTATAGTAGACGCTCGCCGTCGACGGAAGGAAGATACCCAGATAGGTGTCGATCAGGTTCAGCTGGGAGATCGTTGAGTAATTGGTGATGATCAACATCTCGTATGGAACCATCATGAGCCCGATCAACAGCGAAAAGATGATGTCGCGACCGGGAAAACGGAGCCGGGAGAAAGTGAACGCCATCAGGATCGTCAGGAACACCTGCAACAACACGCCGAACACGGTGACGACAAGGCTGTTGAAGAAGAACCTGGCGAACGGAGCCATCTCGAACGCCTTGGGATAGTTCCCCCACTGCGGATTCGCCGGAAAGATCTTCGGCGGCATCGATATGATCTCCCGCTGTGTCTTCAGCGAAGAAAGGATCATCCAGATGAACGGCAACAGCATCGTCACGGCGCCGATGATCAGGAAAGCGTACATCAGGGTCCTGCCAATCATTCTCTTTTGCATATACGCCTCCCCCTACTTGTATGAGAATTTCTTCTGGACGAACAGTTGGATGATCGTCAGGACGAAAACGATGAAGAACAGGATCACCGCCGCGGCCGCGGCATAGCCGACCTGCCATTTGCTGTAGAACTGCTGGAAGATATAGTAGACCATCGTATACAGGCTGCTGGCCGGTCCAGGCGACCCGTTCCAGAGCGCATAGACCTCGTTGAATACCTTGGAGGCGCTGATCGTCCTGACGACGAGCACCAGGGCGATGGTCGGTGCGAGCAGGGGGATCGTGATCCTCGTCAGCACCTTGAAACCCGAAGCCCCGTCCAGCTTCGCCGCTATATGGTACTTGGGATCGATGTTCTGCAAACCGGCGAGGAACATGATGATGCTGAACGGCAGCGAGTTCCAGATACCGAAGATGATCAGCGCCCAGATGGCCATCCGTGGATGGGTCAGCCACGGCTTCGAAGCGATGCCGAACAGGTTCAGCAAGCCGTTGATCATCCCGTAGTCGGCATTGAACATATAGCGCCAGACGAAACCTATGGCAATCGAGGAGGTCACCATAGGAAGGAAGAATATCGTCTGGAACACCGACGAGAACTTGATCTTGTTGTTCAGCATGATGGCAATCAGCAAGGCCAGCCCGGTGGCGATCGGAACGACGGTGAACACGTAGATGAACGTGTTCTTCAACGCGTTGACGAAGTACTTGTCCTGCAACACATACTTGTAGTTGGCCAGCCCCGCCCCGGTATAGGTCTGCTGGATGAAGTTGTAGTTCTCATAGAAGCTCATGACGAACACGTTGATGACCGGATAGATCACGAACGTGATGCAGATGAGCATGAACGGCGCTGAGAAGAGAATCGGTTCGATGATCGTCTTCGCTGTCAGGGGCACCCGCTCCTGTTTTTCCTGTACCTTTCTCATCGACGCACCCCCTAGAGATACCGCAGCTCGGTATCCGCGTCGAAGATATAGAAGCCCCGTTTCCTGATCTTCAGCGATACCTCGCTACCCTTCGGGAACACCATCTCACTGTCGGCGAACAGTCGGAGAGGCACCCCGCCGACATCAACGACGAGCATGTCGTCGCGCCCGATGGTGAACTGATCCTCGACCCTGGCGGCAAAATCCCCCTCTCCGTCGCTGGCGGGAACAAGCCCCTCCGCACGGAAACCGAGTTTCAACGGACGCCCCGACGGTACTGAATCCGAGGTCCGGTAGCGTATCGGCGTGCCGTCCTTGGAGACCATCAGGCCATCATTGCGTTTCTCCACTTCAAGAACGCAGATCGGAGGATTGCCCATGAACGTGGCTACGAACAGGTTGTGCGGATCTTCGTAGATCTCCTGCGGTTTGGCCACCTGCTGGATCCGTCCTCCCCGCATCAGGAATATCTTGTCGGAGATGCTCAACGCTTCGCTCTGGTCGTGAGTGACGAAGATCGTCGTGACCTTCGTCTGCAACTGGATACGGCGTATTTCATCCCGCATCTCAAGTCTCAGCCGGGCGTCAAGGTTGGACAACGGCTCGTCGAGCAGCAAGATGGCAGGGTTCTTCGCAAGCGCCCTCGCTATAGCGACCCGCTGCTGCTGACCGCCGGAAAGCTGCCCGGGACGACGGTGCAGATAGTCGGTGATCTTCACCAGTTCAGCCAGTTCCTGGGCCTTGGCAAGACGCTCCGCCTTCTTGATCTTCTGCATCTCCAGCGGAAAACAGATGTTCTCCAACGCCGTCATGTGGGGATACAGGGCATAGTTCTGGAATACGATGGAGACATTGCGCTTCTCCATAGGAATCTTGGTGACATCCTTGTCGCCGAAGTAAATCGTCCCGGAAGTCGGCTGCAAGATGCCTGCGATCATGTTCAACAGGGTACTTTTCCCGCAGCCGCTCGGACCAAGGAGGGCGGTAAGCTTGCCTTCTTCAAACGTTTCGGTAAAATCATCAACCGCCAAAGTCTCCGTAAAGGCTTTGACGATATGCTCCATGTGGATCTTCATACACGGCCTTCCCTCTCATGCTGGCCGGTGGCTCCCCGCGGGAGCCGCCAGGCCGGATCATCATTATTATCTCTTCAACGCGACGTCCGCTTCAACCTGAGCTTCGGAAAGCCCCTTGTCGATCGATTCGACGCCGATCAGGATCTCTTCCAACGCGATGGTTATGGCGTTGTTGGTGTCATAGGAGCCACTGACGGCGGGCTGGTAGCCATACCGGTCGCTCTGGTCGACCAGGACCTTGATGACGGGGTTGCCCGACTTGATGAACTCCTGGTACTCAGGAGAATCTATGGAGGACTGCCTGACCGGCAACGCATTGTAGCCGATCGCCCACTGGGCGTTCATATCGGTCGAGGTGAACGACTTGAGGAACTCGAACGCTCCGGTCTGACGTTCCGGCGTCGACTTGAACACCGATTGGCTGACACCCCACATCGTCACATACTCGACATCCCCTTCCTGCGGAATCGGGGCATAGCCGATCTCAAACGAATCCTCGACGCTGGTCACTACCGAGGAAGAGCTGGCGGAAGTACCTATGAAACTATAGACCAGTTCGTTCGCGAACGGCATGTACACAGACCGGTCCTCGCCCTTCAAACGAAGGATTCCTTCATCGGCCATCGTCTTGAAAAACTCCACAACCTCTTTCGAGGTATCGGAGGTGAATCCGGCGGTCTTGCTTTCGGTATCGATATAGATTCCGCCCCGCTGGATCAGCATGTCGATATAGGAATCATCGAGATAGTCGAAACCGATGACCTGCTTGCCGGTGATCGCATGAATCTTCCTGCTGGTCTCAAGCAATTCGGTCCAGGTCGTCGGAGGGACAAGCCCATGCGTGTCGAAGAACGTCTTGTTGTAGTAGTAGACCTCGCCGGTCCTGGAGATCGGGAACATGTACATCCGGCCATCCCACTGCCTGCACTCATCGAGGATGGATGGGAGGAAATCATCGAAATCCTTGATGCCGATGATCGGATCGGTGATATACGGCATGAAATCGACGACCAGGTTCTCCTTGACATAGTTGCTGATCGTAGGAGCCTCTCCTGCTATGATATCGGGATAGTTGCCGGCTTTGAGGGAACTCATCACCTTTTCATTGATTTCATTCCAGGACTGGGAGACTCCGACAACCTTGTACTTGTCCTGGCTCGCATTGAACCGTGAGATCGCATCCTGATAGTTCTTTTCATTGGTATTGGCGAACGTATACCAGGCGGTGATGATGACCGGGCCGTCTTTGGAAGCGGACAAGGCGCTCTGCGTACCCGCAAGGCTTTTGGCGGCGGTCCCGGAGGCTCCGGCGGATTGGGCGGCACTCTGCTGCGGGACCTTCTTCGCGCATCCTGTCAACAAACAGACAAAAACGAAGAGGCATACCACTGCCAACGATGTTTTTCTTCTCATTATACACTCTCCTTCAGCCATGCCTGCCAATATCTTTGCCAGACCATCAAGTAACTTGTTGTAATTTTAACATGTGTTGGAATAAGTGGTCAAGAATTTATTTCAGCATTGGAAGATCGAAACTGGAAGTATGGAAAACCTAACAATAATCATTTTTTGTATAATGAATTATTTGACATTTGCAGGTATAATGTCAGTACAATGAAGGGAGGGGATCGCTTTTCGACTCCTCAATCGCAGGGTACAAAACAATCTTGCAAAACTCATTATATCGGGATATTATAAGTTATAATTAACACACGTGATAACAAAACAACAAATTGCAACGGAGGCTGGAATGAAGAAGAGATTGTATGTACTTTCAATAGACGCTATGGTGAGTGAAGACATCGAGTTCATGAAGACGCTGCCGAACCTTGGCCCGATCGTTCGAAACGCATCATACGTCAAAGATGTCATTTCCGTCTATCCTACCCTGACCTATACCATACATGCCTCGATGCTCACCGGAGTCTATCCCGACCGGCACAATGTCTCCAACAATGAGTACTTCGTTCCCGGAGTATCCCCTGCGCCGTGGTACTTCGATAGCAAGGTCTTTGATCCGGATGTAGACAATCTGCTCGCCGCGGCGAAGCGTGCGGGCTATACCACGGCGAGTATCAGCTGGCCGGTGACAGGAAACGTCAAAGCGGACTACCTGCTCCCCGAAGTGTGGGACTGGGATGACGACTCTTCCGCAAACATGTACAGGACGTTTGTGAAATATGGGGCTTCCGAAGAATTCCTCAACGAATTCTGGGAGAACTACGGAACACATCTCAAAGGCCTTTCTTCCCCATATTTCCATTATCTCGCCCATGGGGCCACGCTCAGCGCCATCAGGAACCATCAGCCGGAAGTGATCCTCGAACACCTCTCGATGGTGGACCACGCCCGGCACAGGCACGGAGTGTTCGCCGACGAGGTCTACAAGCAGGCCTATTTCCTGATCGACCTGATGTTCGGCGCCACGATGGACGCCCTGAAGGAGCAAGGGGTGTATGACGACACCACGATCGTCATTACCAGCGACCACGGGCAGACTCCCGTCACGAAACTGGTATCCCCCAACCTGCTGTTCATCCGTGACGGTCTGGTACGGCTCAACGAGGACGGCACGTTGAAGGACTACGACGCATTCTTCTCCTCGGCCGCCCATTCGACGCAGATCTACCTGAGAGATCCCCAGGACAAGGAACTGGAACGGAGGGTGCTCGGACTGCTGCGCAGGTACAAGGACGAGGAGAAGATCGGCATCGAGACGATCTATACGAGGGATGAGGTCAGAAAGAAGTATCATCTCGACGGGGAGTTCTCCTTCGTCCTGGAGGGGGCCGACGGGATCAGCTTCTCGAACAAACTTGCCGGGCCGCTCTACTACGACGCCGACAACTCCGATTACAAGTACAGCGTCGCCACACATGGACACGAGCCGGAGAAAGGCCCTAAGCCGGCGTTCATCCTCCACGGTCCTGGAATCAAGCAAGGAGTCGTCATCGACCGATGCGATATCGTTGACGAAGCCCCGACCCTCGCCGCCCTGCTGGGCGTCGAGCTCAGGAATCCTGACGGGAAGGTCTTGACGGAGCTGCTGGCATAGGGAGGCCTCCACCAGTAGGTAGTGGTTTACTCCTGTTCTACCGGGGACAGTACGATATTCCTATTGGATACTGAACGGAGACGCCCTTGCAAGGCGTCTCCGTTCATAACATCTGCAAGATTTAACATTGAATGTTAAATCTTGCAGGAAATCTGAGGGCTTGGCACTCCAATCGAATTTCGAAATATGATATTTCATACCGATTACACTATAATATCCAAGTAAACTAAAAAGGCTTGCACCCACGATACGGATACAAGCCATAATAGGTTGGACTTTCTCCCAGCCATCAGGGCGGAAGCTTTTCTAGACGCGGGTAATCCGCAACGCCATGTATTCCTTTCCTGGGAACTGAACCTTGAAACGACCGGTGAACCTTCCGACCTCCTGGATCGTCATCTCCCAGGTATCGATCAGTTCCGCTTTGTATGTATGCTCGTCATCAAAATGGAACTCCCTGCAACAAGTACGGAACAGGTCGTAGTAGTATAGGTAATACTGACCGAAATAAGGCCGTTCTTCAGGTACGGCGATCGTATCATCGAACGCACCTTCCGGCAGGTACTTCAGTCCGCAGCCAGGGATCTCAGTCATGATATCCCGTAGGAAGCGCAACCTTTCAGGTGCCGTTCCATGCAACGGACCTCCATGCGACCACCATAGGACATCCTCGTCGTCGATGTAGGTCTCGCCATGTCCGCCATACCCCCCTCGCATACAAGCCTGCCAGAACCGACGAACAAGTTCCTGCCCGCTGATATTGCCCCAGCCATGCTCGATATTACCCTCATACGCCATCTCATCCACGATCACCGGCTTGCGGAACTGACTGCGCCAGGTATCGGTATATTCCGTTGTCTTATAGATATCCTGCCTTTGCAAACAGGCATGAGTGACCCACGGCCTGGTATGGTCATAGAACCCTATGCAATTGTGGATGGAACGGAGGTGATTATACGGATCGCATTCAAGAATGGTCCGGGCTATCCCTTCCCAGTCGGCAGTGGATTTCTTCATGAGATCATACTCGTTCGCCAAAGACCACCAGACATTCCTATATGCGCTGAACCGCGCCAGAACATATTTGAGATACAGGATATCATTCTCATGGGACATGAGGCTAAATCCCCATCGGTCATACGGATGGAAAAGGATAATGTCCGCTTCTACTCCAAGTTCCCCAAGCATGGCGATACAGTCGTCGATATGCCTGAAGTAATTCGTGTTGAAGCGGGTGAAATCCCATGTATTGCCAGGTGCGGCCCCTTCATACTCCTTGAAGTTGTCAACGGTAAGGATGGAGGAATCCATTGGCACGCCCTCATACGGGAACGCGATCGGATCCTTCAGGTTATGGATATAGTGTTTAGGGAAAATACAGAACCGAATCTTGTTGAAATAGCCTTTGGCCAAGGTCTCCAAGGTCTGTCGCTGTATCTGCTCCGGTTGCAGCTCCCAGACATAGCAGGTTGTTCCGAAAGGGAGATATCGCGTGCCGTCGGCATAGGCGAAATGATACTGCTGGCATACATGGACCGGACCATGATTCCCCTTGCTGCTCGGCTCCGTCACCTCAAAGGAACCGCAGAACCGCTCCTCCGAAAACGATCCTTGGATATTGAAAGAGTACTTCCCGACGTAGGAGGGCATGAACCGTATCCGGTAGATACCATCACCATCATAGAAACCAGTCGCGTCAACAGACTCATGGGGACCAACGAACTGTCCGTTCATGGAATAATCGACGAAAGGGTTCCCCCCGGACTTACCCTCTATACTGATTTCCTGCATCCCCCATCTTTCGACGCTATCCTTATATTCAAACATCACAATCTCCTTTTCATTCCTTCGGAATCGACGGTTTTCTCCACTCTTCAAAGGGTATCCTATAAGAATCATTGAAGATCTTGGTGGCATTCTGCATGCATAACTGGTAATGCCCGGGCAGAATGATATCTCCTTTGAACTTGGAGAACCGCTTTACTGACTCAAAAAACAGATCACGGTCAAAGTCCACTCCACCTTCCCAGCCGAGGAACGCCTCATGGCAATCATGCTTGATGTTCAATACATCACCCGTGAGGTAGATCTCCTTGCCTTCCATCTGGAACTTGTAGAATACAGAGCCATTGGTATGTCCGGGGGTCTCGAATACCTCGAATTTGATTCCAGAAGCTTCGAAGACATCGCCATCCTTCACACGCATATCAACTTTGCAGGGAACATATTCGTCTTTGAGCGGAAACGGGCCATAATCACAGATCTCGTTGATGATTCCTTGTTCGATGGCGTCGGAGTCCCCCCTGCCCGCGACGACAACCGAACCTTCATCCCGGAACCGCCAGGCATTGCCGATATGGTTTTTGTGCTTATGGCTGATCAGGACATGCGATACAGGGTATTTGTCCAGTCCCCAATAGGCCATGTTCCTTCGGATAATGTCATACTCCTCTTGCGTCTCAGCGGTATCCATAAGTACAAGGGAATCTTTCCCTTTGATCACAAAGATATTCGCGATGTTCGCATACGGTCCTCCAAGAACCATGTATACGTCCTTCATTATCTGCATATCGTACCTCCTTCTCAGCGGAAATAGTCATCGGATCTGACTGGAACGCTTGGCTGGGTGGACAGAAGCAACCGTGCCCTCAGAAACGCACCGACAAGCATCCTGTCCCCTCTTGCCAGACACAGTTCCCCATGTCCGGGCAACACAATATCGGCCTGCATGTTGGAGAGCTTCGTCAGACTCCTGATATAGGCTTCCTGGTCATAGTCCACCGCACCGGTCCACCCAAGTTCACTCTCCTGGCACAAGTCGCCATTCAGTACGGTATCGCCGGTAAAGAGGATCACGGAACCATCGACGACCACCCTGTATACCATCGAATCATCGGAATGGCCGGGGCAATGGATCGCCTGGAACTCATACCCTTCGACAACTATTCTTTCCATATCATCAATGGCCTTCGGGTGCATGCAGACAGGATACGGGGGGAGATCGAAGAAGGCATAGGCCGCTACCCGATCATTGCCGCTTTTTATAGCCTCGACGCACAGGGGATGTCCGACCACGGTAGCGCCAAAAGCTTCGAACCGTGAGGCGTTCCCTGAATGCTCATAATGGGAATGAGTCAGCAGAACATACGAAACGGGCTTATGATCGATCTCCCAATAACGTAGATTACGGTACAGGATATCCCAGTCGAAACTGTCTTTCCCTGAATCAATCAGAATCAATTCATGTCCGGCATCAACTACATAGACATTCTGGTGAGAACCATACATGCCCCCTGAAATCTGATACACATTTCTCATTAATCTCATATTTTACCTCATCAACCTTTCACAGATCCCGCGGTCATACCGCCGATGACCTGTTCCTGGAACAGTACGAAGAAAAGCATCATCGGCAGAATCGATATCACCAGCCCCGCGCATAATGCCGAATAATTCGTTGCGTACCTTCCCTGCAGGGCAAAGATTCCCTGCGTGATCACCCTCAGACTTTCCTTCTGCAACATGATGTATGCATACAGGTACTCATTCCAGCAGTTGAGCAGCGCCAGGGTACAGATCGTAGCGATGCCGGGCTTCGCCAGAGGAAGGATGATCTGAAGGTACAGCCATTTATAGCTACAGCCGTCAATGATCGCCGCTTCGTCCAGTTCCATAGGAATGGACTTCATGAAACTTGTCAGGACGAAGATCGACAAGGACAGGTTCGCGGCGACCATCAGAATGATGAAGCCGAGACGGTTGTTATAGAAATGAAGATACTTCATGATGATAAAGCAGGGGATGAGGATTCCGTGAGCGGGAATCATGATTCCAAGGGTGAAATATCCTGAAATCAGCTTCGACCTGATGATCCGGGTCAGCGCGAAAGCGGCCATGGAACTGAACAGGGCGATCAGCACCACCGAGCAGGCGGAATAGAGAACCGTGTTCATGAAATTCTGTCCGATGTTCCCGTCGATCCATGCTTCGACATAACTTTGGAACCTCAGCGTGGTAGGAAGCGCCAAAGGACGGGCGATAACGGATATCTTGTCCTTCAAAGAGCTCATCACCACCCAGAACAGGGGATAGATATCTATCACCGCCCATACGCACAGGGCGACATACTTCAAAATTGTAGGAATCTGTATCTTTACTTTCTTGTTTCTCATATCGCGACCTCCTCCGCCTAGTCCCTGCTTGCGACTTTCTTGAACAGATATGTAAATACCGCGGAAAACACCATGATCGTCATTGAGATCGCGCTGCCCTGACCGAAATTGTTGTTAATGAAAGCGGTCTTATACATGTAGACAGCCAGCAGGGAGGAAGCGTTTCCCGGGCCGCCCCTGGTCATGGCCCAGGAGTAGTCGAAGGACTTCAACGAACCCGATATGATCAGGACGAAGGCTACTACGATAGAGCCCCAGCACATCGGGATCACGATTCTCAGGAACTTCTGGAAGGAATTGACGCCGTCCATCTCCGCACTCTCCAGAACCTGGGGGTCGATGGCCTTCATTCCAGCAAACACTATCACCAAGGTATAGCCGACATACTGCCAGACCTGCGGGAAGATCACTGTATTCACGACCACATTGACATCGGACAGCCAGTTTCTCTGGAGCGCGCCAAGACCGACGGCTTGAAGCAGTTTGTTGAACGGTCCGATATCAGCATTGAAGAATACTGAGAAAATGATTCCTATGGCGATCGGGGCGATGACAACCGGAAGGAAATAGAAGAATCGGAAAAGCTTGAACCCTTTGGTCTTTCTATAGAGCAGATAGGCAAGCACGATCCCCATCGGAACCTGGAACAGAAATGATGCCAGAAGCATACGGACCGTGTTCCACATGATGCCCCAATATGTCTTGGATTTGAAAAGCGTGATGTAGTTTTTCAGCCCTTTCACCACTGGTTGTCCGATACCTTTCCAATCAGAAATGCTGTAGTACGCCGAAAAGAATACAGGGATAATCACCAGGACTGTAAAAAGAACGAAGGCAGGCAATATGAACAGCGCTGCACTGATATACCGTTTCCTATCCGTTTTCTTGCCCATTATCAACTTCCTCCTAGGGATCATCGCCCATTCCAAACACAAAGCCATGTCGGCTGTATCAACAGTAGTTTCCAGCGGAACCGCCAATGATCGAACCATACTGTTCATACAGCTAACGCGTCATTTTGTTACAAGCATTCGTCCGGGCTGAACCTGGACGAATGCATTCGCATAAAAGATTCTACCGAAACGCCTTTACGTACGACTCGCGTCAAAAGCGGCCTGGATTTCCCTGACGAACCTTGCGGGTGTCACCGCACCGGCGAACAGTTCATCAATACCATCCAGATATGCGGTCGATGTCTCCGTAGTCGGAAGCAGGAACCACAAGGGCTGGTAGGTTTCCTGGCCATTTGTAGCGGCGATGGATTTTGCGATCCAAGGATGCAGTTCGGACTCGTCTACGACAACGGTCTTCGCTGGCAGATCATTTGTCCTGGCGAGGATGTAGAAGGTCTCGTCAGAAAGGATGTAGTCGACGAACTTGATGATCTGTTCCTTCTTGGCAGGATTTTCAAAAGCTTCCTTTGAGATGCAGAGTCCTTGGGAAACAGAGCCCTGATTGAACGTGGAAGGATCAACGACAGCATCCGGAAGCCTCGGGAAATCCGCGATCACTGAGGTAGCGAGGACATCAGGATCGATGGTGTCAAGAAGCCAAGGGGCGCAGAGAATCATGGCGCACTTGGACTGGGTATACAACGCCGTAGCCTGGGAAGAACCTCCCTGGGCGATCGTATCCGCCGGGAACATGCCCAAAGCCTTCATTTCCGCGACATACTCAGCGGCTCTGAGGGTGGCAGGAGACTCAAACTGATAGTCTGTGTTCAAATCCCTGGTATCATCGACACCACCGGCCAACTGATACAGTATCTGGCAATAGTAGACATGTCCGTATTCGCCGCCGAGAGAACCGACGCCGATGGTGACGATATCATTCGCCTTGAATACCTCGGCACACTTCTTGAGCTCTTCATAGGTAGTGGGGATCTCAAGGCCGAACTGATCAAAGAGAGCCTTGTTGTAGATCGGGAACCACTTGAAGGTACTGATGGGGAACATATACGCTTTGCCGTTCACCGTTGAATCCATAAAGGTGCTTTCCGGCCAGAACTCCTTCTTGAGGACGGTGCTCTCATCGCAGTAGGTCTCGACATCAAGCAGCTTTCCATACTCGATCATGTCACCGACATTGGACATTCCGCCCCAGTACAGGAATACATCTGGCAGATCTCCAGCGGCAAGGTCGACCTTGATCTTGTTCTGCAAGGTCATGTCAGGCGCTGTCTCGTATACCATCTTGACCTCGGGGGCATGGTCCTTCTGGTACTCGAAGAGCCTTCCTTCGAACTCGACTTCCTTGGACGTCGCGGTTCCTGTCCAGTTATAGGCAAAACGAATCTCAGGAACTGAAGATTTCGAGGACTCTCCTTGTCCACCTGCGAACAGCGGGAAAACCACTGCAACAACAAGGGCTAGAACGAATAGCTTCTTCATTTCTTTTCTCCTTTTTCTATTTCATGCGCTCCTATGGAGTCACACATCATCCGTATCACGACTGCACTGGCGGAATCAGAGCAGAACACTTTTCACCTGTTCCGCTATCCCTTCCGCCGTCAGATTATAATAGGCGAAAACCTCCTTCGATGATCCAGTAACCACGGCAGCATCAGGCAAGGACATATTGCATACCCGTTTGGGGTATCTCGCTGCGACAATCTGGCTGATCCTCGCGCCAAGCCCTCCAAAGGGTGAATGTTCCTCAACCGTCAGTACCGCCCTCGCGCCATGCATGGCATCCAGAACAGTTTCCTCATCAAGCGGCTTGAGGCAGAACATATCCACCACAGTCGCATAAATCCCCTCCTCCGCCAATTGCGTGGCCGCCGCAAGCGAGGGGCTCACCAACTCCCCGCAAGCAACAATGACGATATCCGCTTTATCCGCTACCCTATGCACGACGGCCTTGTCCATGACAAACAGGGTGGTTGGAGAATAGATATCTTCAACGGCATTCCTTCCGACCCGGACATACGCCGGCAGCTCGTCCTGTAGCAGGGACTCAATCAAAAAAGCAGTCTGGAACCTGTCGCTGGGAAGATAGACCCTCATGTTCGGAATCGCCGACAAGGCCGCGATATCCTGCAAGGAATGATGGCTCATGCCCAGGGAACCATAGCTTACGCCCCCACTGATACCGATCAGCTTGACGTTGTTGTTGGAATAGGAGCAATCGACCTTCACCTGTTCATAGCTTCTTGAGGACAGGAAGCAGGCGGGGGAAAACACATAGGGTTTCTTCCCGCAGGAGGCCAAGCCCGCGGCGATGGAAACAAGGTTCTGTTCGGCGATCCCGACTTCTATCGCTTGTGACGGATACGCCTCAAAGAACGGAGTCATGGAGGCCGAGCCCCTGGAGTCGCTGCACAGAACGACGATATCCCTATCAGCAGCGGCCTTGGAACAGAGAACATCACAAATCATCTTCCTATTCGGGATATTGTTCATACCAGGCCCCCTATTCTCCGGTCCATTTCCGAAAGAATCATCTCCAATTCAGAATCACTTGGTACCTTGTGGTGCCATGCGGGTTGGTTCTCCATCAGCGAGGAACCATACCCCTTTATGGTATTGGCTATTATAACCGTAGGTTTTCCGGCATACTGCCCAGCTACAACAAAAGCATGATCCAAAGCCGGGATGGAATTACCTTCGCATTCAAGGACATTCCAACCAAAGGCAATCCAGCGCTCCTTCAGCGGATCCTGGGACATCACGTCCTCCGTATCACCGGAGATCTGGAGCCGGTTCCGGTCGATGACAGCGCAAAGGTTGTCCAACTTGAAGTGGGAACCGGCCATCGCGGCTTCCCACACGGAACCTTCGGCGAGTTCTCCATCACCCATCACGACATAGATCCGATTTTTTCTGGAATCAAGTCGCGACGCCAAAGCCATTCCCACCCCGACGGAAAGGCCATGTCCAAGCGAACCTGAGTTGACTTCGATTCCTGGAAGCGTGTTGTTGGGATGCCCGATATAAGGGGAGCCCAAACACCCATACCGTCTGAAAACGTCATCTTTCTCAAAAAAACCCCGCTTGGCGAGCACCATGTACAAAGCTTCAACGCAATGCCCTTTGCTCAGGATGAACCTATCCCGATCCGGATCATCGGGGTAAGCCGGATCGACATTCAGATGTTTGAAATACAGAGTGACAAGGATATCCATGACACTCATATCCCCTCCGATATGACCACTACCAGCAAAGTGGATCAGTCGCACGACATCCTTCCGGAGCTCGAAAGCCAGCTTCTCCAAATTCTCCATCATTCGCCCCTCAAATAGGACCTGACCTCTTCTTCAATCGGATCATACAGGTCTGGTCTGATACCCAGGTATTTGCAAGCTTCATAGAGCACCGGCACCACATTCTCATGAATGCCAACGCAATGATGAATATACGGACCTTCGACGATCTTGGCCTCAAGGCGTTTCAGATTTGCGACTTCGACCCAGACATAGGTTCCCTTGGTGTAGGGACCATCGATACCTCTGGCGTTCCCAAGAAGCAGGGAGTACTCGCCGTTGTCGCCGTCAAATCTGGCAAGGGTCATCTCCCCCTTCTTCGCCCGTGCCGCGACGGAACCGGGATGGTCGAAGGCCAACGGATACTCGATAGTAGGCTTCTCATCAGCGACAGAGATAGGCCAGGGACCACAATGCTGCAACAGTTCACCGTTCTCATTGTCGGGGTGTCTGACCGTCCAGTCGGCAAAGAACGACCGCTTGTCATCCAAGGCGGCAGCCTCAACAAGAAGGGCTGTGATCGCGCCATGAATATCTGTTTCGCAAACAACAGGAATGCCTTCCTCGTTCAGAAGGGAATTGGCGGCACAGGGCATGATTCCCAGTTCTCCCTGAAGCGCGTTCCAACACTGAATGGCTATAGCATTGCAACCGTATTTGGCCGCCAGATTCTTCATGGCGATCCGCAGGGCGGCCACAGTATTCAACTGTTCTTCTGTGATAGCGATGTTCATGCAGGAATGGCAATAACGGACCACGCCGTCTACAGCCGTGCTATCCTTGAGGGCCTTGTGAACCTCCTCGCTCAATTCAGCAAGTGGGATCGGAGCCAGCTGAATATTGAATTTCTCCAGCAGTTCGCCTTCGTTGCACATGGTCGACCAGAAATCAAAAGGTCTGGGGCCGATCTGCAAGATGCGGGTTCTCCTGAAGGTCCTGGCCACGCTACAGACCGCCAGGAAATCGCGGACACCTCTCTCGAACTGGGGATCCTCCAGACGGCAGTTCGTCATATAGGTAAAGGGAACGCCGAACCGGCGCAGGACCTTGCCCGTAGCGAAAAGCCCACATTGCGAATCTCGGAGTCTAATCCCATCCTCATCTGGCCTTTCGTCCCTCGGCCCCCAAAGTAGGATAGGAACGTTCAGATCCTTTGCAAGTCTCGCCACTTCATACTCGGTTCCGAAATTGGTATGGGGGAAGAAGAGTCCGTCAACATTGGCCGCCTTGAATTTCTTTGCGATCTCAATCCGGTCTTCCTCACAATAGAGCAGACCTTCATCATTGATGTCATCGATATCAACGAATTCAACGCCCAGGTCCTTCAGCCGTTCAGCAGTCAGGTTCCTATATTTCAATGCGTCGGCAGCGCTGAAGATACTACGCCTTGTGGGAGCATAACCAAGCAATATTTTTTTCACGGACTTTCTCCTTCTTATTCTACTTCAGGTTCAAACAGCGTTCTCGCCACTGCCATCTTCCATCCCGCATAACGTTTTCGCCTTTCCGGTTCCGACATTTTCGGAGCGTAGACAATCGGCGCGGAGGGCATCTGAAAAGCCTCGGACAGTTTCCTCAAAGCCATGCGAACAACCCCATAGGCGGACAGTTCTTCAATATCGGAGACCAGGACCTTCTGACCGGCGATATCAGCCTGCGTCTGCATCAGATACGGGTTCTTGGTCGGTCCTCCATCCACCCGCAACTCTATTTCGTCAACCTGCATTTCAGCCTTCATCAGCTCAATGACATCGGCGATCTGATACGCTATGCTGTCAAGACCCGCTTTGACGAACTCTCTCTTTCCGGTGGTCCGGGACATTCCACAGACCAAGGCCCTCACGCCATCATTCCAGTAAGGGGCGCCGAGCCCGGAGAACGCCGGGACAAGGTAGGTGGCGTCATCAGAATTGGCTCCGAAAGCCATGCCAGCGCTTTCCTGATCGGAGGACAACAACCCTAAGTCCTTCTCCATCCATGTGATCACCGCCCCGGTATAGTTGATGTTGCCTTCAAAGACATAATCGACCTCGCCGTCCACACCCCAAGCAAGAGAAGTCACCAGTCCCTGTCGGCTTGCGATGAAGGACTTTCCGATATTCATCATGATCGAGGAGCCGGTCCCATACGTCACCTTGGTCATTCCAGGCATTACACAACCCTGTGCATACAACGCCGAATGGGAATCCCCCATGACGGCGCAGATACTGACTTCGTGGTTCAGAAAGCCCTCCAAGGTCGTTTTTCCGAATTCTCCATTGGAATCCAGGACCTGCGGGAGCGCTTTCACCGGAACATGGAACAGGCCGCAGATATCCTCATCCCAACTGAGGGAATGGAGATTGAACAGTTGCGTGCGGGAAGCATTGGAATAATCGGTATAGAAACATTTCCGTTGTGTCAGCTTGTACACAAGCCAAGAATCAATCGTACCCAAACACAGTTCATCCTTGCCGGCCCACTCTAAGGCTTTAGAGCTATGCTTCATGATCCAGCTCATTTTAGCCGCGGGAAAATACGGGGAAAGGGGTATCCCCGTTGTCATTTGGACAGATTCACCCGCTCCATTCGCTTTCAGCTCATCAGAGATTTCCTTGCCGCGGGCACATTGCCAGACGATGGCGTTCTCCGCGGGTTCTCCGGTCACACGGTTCCATGCCAGGCACGTTTCCCGTTGGTTGGATATGGCAAGACCACCTATCGCTGCTGGATCAACACCACTGGACAGGATCACCGCTTTTGCGACAGAAACGACATTTTCAAAAATCCGCAGAGGATCATGCGAAACCCAACCGCATTCGCTGATGATCTGCTCATGGGGGAGATAGGCCTTATGACAAATCTTTCCAAGCATATCGACGAGCAACGCTTTTGTGCCCTGTGTGCTTTGATCGATTCCAATAAGGTAGTCCATTCCTTCCTCCTGGTTGTAACGATATTTCACCGATTGCTTAATTGGAAGCCTAACTTAAGTTGTTTATTGACTTAATTAACTAAACATTCTATCCTTATGTTAACCAATACGGGAGGTACTCCTATTCCTATTACAGCAAAAGACATAGCGAAGATGCTCAATATTTCTCCTGCGGCGGTTTCAATGGCCCTGAACCATAAGCCGGGAGTAAGCAGGACAACCAGGGAGCAGGTTCTGGAACTTGCGAGAAGATATGAATACAACCTGCCCCAGCGTGAATACCGTCAGATTCAGGAAAAAGAGGGGACGATTTGCTTCGCCATCTACAAGAAAAGCGGAGCGGTAGTATCAGACACACCGTTTTTCTCCAATCTCTCGGAGGGAATCAGCGAAGGTTGCAAGCTTGAGAACTATGCACTGACCATTGCCTACATATATGAGTACAATGATATCGCCTTGCAGATCAAGGAATTGGTTGATTCCAACTATTCAGGGATCATTCTCCTGGCTACCGAGATGCAGCAATCCGACATCAAGCCGTTTCTGGAGATAGACACCCCGCTCTTGATCCTGGATTCCTATTTTGAAACCATTCCCCGAAATACAGTGATCATCAACAACAAGCAGGGAGCCTTTGTAGCGACCGACTATCTTATCTCCCGATGCAAATCCCAACCGGGGTATCTTCGATCAGCCTATCCCATCGGAAACTTTGAAGAGCGCGCTGATGGGTTCTATAAAGCGATCAGGGCGAACGGAATGTCGACCTCGAAATCCATCGTCCATAGGCTGGCCCCTTCCGAAGGTGGTGCCTATGCCGACATGAAGCAGTTCATCCAATCGGGAGAAGAACTCGCACGTTGCTATTTCGCCGATAATGACCACATAGCGATCGGGGTCATCACCGCCCTGAAAGAAGCTGGATACCGGATTCCCGAAGACATCTCTATCATTGGGTTTGATGATCTTCCACAATGCAACTGCATGGCACCTCGCCTCACGACGATTCAGGTTCCGAAACGATATATGGGTAAGCTCGCCGCACGGCAACTCATCACCTCGATCGAAGAGCATAACCATACGACTACCAAAACCGAGATCAATACGCTACTTGTAAAAAGACATAGTACGCTGTAGGCTCACCAGCCCCTACAACAACGGCGCGAACAGCCTCAGCAACGAACGGATGAGCCTATTGTGCAACGGCGTGGCGTAGACCTCTTTCAGCGAGATCTCCCGCGACACCTCCAGCGTCCGGGCTATGTCCTCCCGCACCTGATGCACCACCGACGACCCGTAGAAAGCCACCCCGCATTCGAAGTGGAGATAGAAGGAACGGTAGTCCATGTTGGTAGTCCCTACGATCGACACGACATCGTCGCAGACGAACATCTTGGCATGGATGAAACCCGGCGTGTACTCGTAGATCTTCACTCCGGCCTCCAGCAGCACCTTGTAGTAGGAACGCGTCACCGGATGCACATAGAACTTGTCGGGATAGTTCGGGGTGATGATCCGTACATCGATCCCGCTCTGGGCGGCGATCCGCAGCGCCGTGACCATCTCGTTGTCGAGGATCAGGTACGGCGTGGTAATCCACACATAGTTCTTGGCGCAGTTGAGGATCTGGATATAGGCGTTCTCCGACACGTTCTGATCGTCCAGCGGACTATCGCCGAACGGCTGCACGAACCCATCCGTCTTGCACTGGAGCGTCGGCAGGAACTTGAGCATATCAACGTACTCGTTGGCGGAGAACATCCACAGTTGCAAGAACATCTGCGACAGGTTCCATACCGCGTCGCCACGGAGCATCACCGCGGTATCCTTCCAATGCCCGAAACGGATATCCCGGTTGATGTACTCGTCGGCGAGGTTCAGCCCGCCGGTAAAACCGACATTGCCGTCTATGACGCAGATCTTCCGGTGATCCCGATAGTTGAGCTTGGGGTTGAGATGGGGCTGGATCGGGTTGAATACCGCGACCTTGAATCCCATCGAACGGAGCTGACGGTCAAAATGGGCCGGCACCGTCTTGATCGTACCGAAGTCATCGTACATGATCCGGATCTCGACCCCCTCGCGCAGCTTCTGCTGCAACTCGGCGAGCACGGCGTCCCACATCTCCCCTTCCCCAATAATGAAGTACTCGAGGAAGATGAACTTCTTCGCCTTGCGGAGCTCCACCAGCAACCGTTCAAAGAAGTACTCGCCCAACGAAAAATATTCGACTTCGGTATTGCGCCAGACCTCGAACCCGCTGATACGGGAAAGATAGTCGCTCTGACGGGCGAGCAGCGGATCGTAATACTCCAACGCCTCACGGACCACCAGGTCGGGGCCGGGAAGGATGGGGATCCTGTCGGAATACTTTTCCTTTACCTGGCTGATCTTCCGCTGGGCGTAGCGACCGACCTTCTTGTTGCCGAAGAGCAGATAGAACAGGCCGCCGAAAACCGGCAGAAACATGATCACCAGCATCCACGCTATCTTGTAGGCGGGGTTCTCATCCCTGGTCACGACGAAGAACGCCATGACTCCGCTGATGATGTTGAATACCAGGGACCAATACCATTTGCCCGTAGCGAACACGACGACACCAATCAGGATCGCCAGCTGAAACAGAATCAGCAAGATGGAGATGAATAGTCGTCCTGTCAGGAATTTGAGTATTTTCCTCATGGCTTTCGGCAGCTTCCCCTCAGACACCCGTCCTTCGCCATGGCTCATAGACCATTCGACATAGCTCTTGGACAGGAAATGACTTGCGGCATCCGTTCGCCTATCCGGACACCGCAATTTCCCACGGCATCACCCTATCATGAAACCGCTTTTGATGCAAACTGACTGTTGTACAGCTCCGCATAGAAGCCGTTGGCTGCCAGCAAGTCCTCATGGGTGCCCTGTTCGACGATATCGCCGTCCCGCAGCACCAGGATCAGGTCAGCGTCACGAATGGTAGACAACCGATGGGCGATGATGAAGCTGGTCCGGCCTGACATCAGGTTCTTCATGGCCTGCTGGATCAGCACCTCGGTCCGTGTATCGACGTTACTCGTCGCCTCATCCAGGATCAGGATCCGCGGGTCGCTGATGATCGCTCGCGCGATCGTCACCAGCTGCCGCTCGCCCTGGCTCATGTTGCCCCCCTCTTCGCCCACGACCATATCGTAGCCGCCGGGCAGGGTCTGGATGAAATGGTCGGCGCAGGCGAGGCGGGCGGCCTCACGGACCTCCTCGATCGGGAGGTCCGGGCGACCCGCGCCATAGGAGATGTTCTGGGCGATGGTACCGTTGAAAAGCCAAGTGTCCTGTAGGACCATGCCGAACTGGTTGCGCAAGCTGTCGCGGTTCCAGTCGCGGATATCGACGCCATCGACCGTGATCGAACCATCAAGAACATCGTAGAAACGCATCAGCAGGTTGATCAGCGTCGTCTTGCCGGCTCCCGTAGGGCCGACGATCGCCACCTTCTTCCCCTCCGGCACCTGCACGTTGAAGTCCTTGATCAGGATCTTGTCCGGAGAATAGCCGAACTTGACATGGTTGAAGCACACAACACCGGAAGCACCCATCGCCTCGGCGTCGTTCGCCGCGGCAGGTCCGACATGGGCGTCGGGCACATTCGCCGGTTCCTCCGGCTCATCGAGCAACTCGAACACCCGCTCGGCCGCAGCGATCGTAGACTGGAACACGTTCGCGATGTTCGCAACCTCGTTCACCGGCTGGTTGAAACGCCTCATGTACTGGATGAACGCCTGGATCTCGCCGACCGCCACGATCCCCTTCGAAGCGAAGATGGAACCGAGCACGACCACGAACACATACCCGGCGTTACCGGCGAACCCGACCAGCGGCATCATGATGCTCGAATAGAAGTTCGACTTCCAACCATCGACATACAGTTTGCCGTTCGCCTCGTCGAACTTCAGCATCGACTCATCTTCCCGGCAGAAGGCCTTGACTACCTCATGCCCGCCGTACATCTCCTCGATATGGCCATTGACCTCTCCCAAATGCCTCTGGTTCCCCATGAAGTACTTTTGAGACCGCTTGATGACCCCCTTAGCGATGAACAGCGACAGCGGCAGCACGACCAGCCCGACCAACGTCATCCAGACATTGATCGAGAGCATCATCACCAGAAGAGCGACCAACGTAAAGACCGCTACCAGCACCTGGCTGATCCCCTCTTGCAACGACTGGCTGATCATGTCGACATCGTTGGTCACCCGGCTCATGATATCGCCGCGGCTACGGCTGTCGTAGTACGAAAGCGGCAACCGGTCGAGCTTCGCGCTGATATCCTTGCGCATCGAATAGACGATCTTCTGCGACACCTTGACCATGGTGATGTTCTGTATATACCGGAACAACGGAGAGGCGACGTAGGTCGCAGACAGGATCAACAGGATCACCTTGATCCTGTGCCAGTCAAAACCACCCGTCCCAGCCACCTTGTTCTGCGCTCCGGCATACAGCTCCGTCGTCACCATGCCGAGGATCATCGGCGAAAACGCCGAGATCACCACGCCGATCAAGGCACAGATGATCGCGAACACCAGCACATATTTGAACGGTCCAAGCTGCCCCATCAGACGCTTGAACGATTTCTTGAAATTCTTGGGCTTCTCGCCCGGCATGCGGCCATGACCGCCGCCACGTCCCATCGGCCCCGGCATGCGAGCCTGCTTCTGGTCATTGTCGTTCCGCTTATCCTGACTCATCCCGCAAGCTCCTCCTCCGACAGCTGTGAACTGGCGATCTCCTTGTACAGCGTACAAGTCTCCAGCAGTTCCTTGTGACGCCCCTCGCCCACGATCTTTCCGCCATCCAGGACGATGATCTTGTCCGCCTGCATGATCGTGCTGATACGCTGGGCGACGATGATGACGGTGCTTCCCGCCACATCCTCTTTCAACGCCTTGCGCAGCGCCGCGTCGGTCTTGAAGTCCAGCGCGGAGAAACTGTCGTCGAACATATAGACAGGAACCTTCCGCACCAGAGCCCTCGCTATCGCGAGCCGCTGCTTCTGCCCGCCAGAGACGTTCTTGCCACCCTGAGAGATCATGTCGTCGAAGCCATCCGGCTTCTCCTCGATGAACCTCAACGCCTGGGCCGTCTTCGCCGCGGCGCGGACTTCCTCGTCGGTCGCCTCTTCATTCCCGTAGCGGATATTCTCCGCGATCGTCCCGGAGAACAGCACCCCTTTCTGCGGCACGAACCCGATGCTGTCCCGCAGGTCCTTGACCGTGTAGCCCCGTACCGACACCCCGTCGATCATGACCGCGCCTTCGTTTACGTCGTACAGCCGGTCGATCAGGTTGAGCACCGTACTCTTGCCGCTGCCCGTCGCCCCGATGATCGCCGTGGTCTTTCCCGCCTCGGCGACGAAGTCGATATCATGCAGCACCGGCTCCACCGCCCCGGGATAGGAGAAGGTCACATGATCGAACTTCACCTCGCCCCTGGTCGGCTTCGGTGCCTCGGTCCCGGCAGGCGGATCCACGATCTGCGGAACCACGTCCAGCACCTCGTTGATACGCTTCGCCGACACCGTCGCCCTCGGCAGGATCAGCATCAGCATCGACAGCATCGACACGCTCATCAGGATCTGCGTCACATACTGGACGAAGCTCATGAGCTGTCCGACCTGCATCCCGCCGGCCTCGACCCGAACTCCTCCGAACCACATGACCGCCACCGTCGTCAGGTTCATGATGATCATCATGCCCGGCATCATGCCGCTGGCAATCGTCTGGACCTTGACGGTCGTCCTGGTCAGGTCGGAGTTCCCCTCGTCGAACCGCTTGCGTTCATATTTTGTCGTAACGAACGCCCGAATGACCCTCGTACCCGCCAAATGTTCACGAATCAACTGGTTCAGGCGGTCGATCTTCACCTGCAACGACGCGAACAGCTTCGAAGCCTTGGTCAGGATCAGGATGATCAGCACCATGAGCAACGGCAGCGCCGCCACGATCACCAACGACAACTGCCTGTCCACGCCGATGGCGAGCACGACACTACCAACGAACATGATCGGCGCCGTCACCACCATCCGCAACAGCATGACGATGAAATTCTGCACCTGCGTGATATCATTCGTGGTTCGGGTGATGAGTGATGAGATACCGAAACGGTCTACTTCGGCCATGGAACTCGACTCCACCTTCCCGAACACCTTCCGTCGGACATCCCGTCCAAACGCGCTCGAAATCCTTGACGAGAAAAAGCCTACGCCGACCATCACCAGGACCTGCAACAACGACAGCCCCAGCATCAACGCACCCATTTTCCAGATATACGGCATATTCCCGGCCGGGATGCCTACATCGACGATCTTCGCCATGACGGTGGGCAACCCCAGGCTAGCGAATACCTGAAGGACCACCAATACCAAAGCGATCGCCACCTGCCCCGCATAGGGCTTGAGAAATTTAGCAATGCTCCACATGAATCCTAATCTACTAAGTTACCGCCCTCAACGTAAAGCCTTAGTTCAAAAAACAGACGAATCTTTTTGATTTCTGGAATACTTTTTATATTGTAAAACTTTATTTTGATTTTCCTCTCTGGACTTCATTGCTAGTTCATGGTGACTTCGTCACTACTTGGTATTCACTTCATTGCCACTTCATTCCGACAGTACCACTGGCCCGCAAAACTACTTGTTCACTTCCGAAAACCATGCTTCTACACCATTGAAATGCAGGTGCTGAATCAGCGCGCCACTTTTTCTTCTAATAGGGTATGGACAGACAAAAAGACTTCAAATGGAACAGCGGCTACGCCTACCCTGATCTCGATGAATACCGGTACTATCAGATCTCAATCCGAATCGTGGAGGCAGATATCAAACTTGAATTATTCCCCAGTACCAGAGAGGCATATTACTATCTGAACCATCTCTATTGGCAACTCAGCAAACGCGGGATAAAGCTCATAGCGTATTGCATGATGCCAGAACATATTCACATGATAGTTCAGACTCCAGAGTGGACGTCGCTGACAACCGCGATAAGAATGGTGAACATCGCTTATTCGGTACACATCAAGGCGATGGCACGAAAAACGAGATTGCCGAAAGCGATCAAGGAGCATAGCTTATTGCAATACCTCAGGAAATGCCCAAAAACTCCAATATTTCAAAAGCACTGTTCTTACGTTCCCATCAAGGGTTATTCACATATCCTCGAAGAACTCCGATATGTGGGGCTCAATCCTGATCGTGCACATATCCCTTGTCCCAAAAGCCTCATCTCCAGCAGGCGCGAATACCGGCGCAACTATTTCGAATACCTCGACCAGGAGGCTATCGTCGCCGTAGCGAAACTATTCGGCAGACAGCCGAAGGAACTCCATCGCTACACATTGATGGATGACCCCACCTGGACTGAACACGGGCATGAGCTGATCCCCCAAGACATCTCGGACGAACAGGAGGTGTTCAAACACCCCGGAGCGAAGTACAAGGTGCATACCTTCCGACTCCCTGAGGAACACCACAGTAGGGCATCTCACTGACAGAACAGTCCTCAGTACCTCAAAAGCCCACAAAATACCCCTTGTCCGCATATCGCAGGCAAGGGGCCGTCATATAGATCATATCGGGTGATGGATTATTTCTTCTTTCTTCCGGCCTTTGGAGCCTCTACCACCTTCTCAGGCTCGGGCTCAGGCTCGGACTCGGACTCATCTGGCTCATTCTCATCCTCGTCGGATTCAGAATCATCGTAGAGATCGTCATCGTCATCAAGGTCGGTATTGGGCTCGCGGTCGTCATCGTCGTCAAGGTCGTATACAACGTCCTCGTCCTCCGAATCGTCGTCATCATCGTCATCCAGATAATCGTCATCATCAAGATCGGTGTTTGGCTCGCGGTCGTCATCATCGTCGACGGTGGTATCGGGCTCATCATCATCCTCGGCGTAATCATCGCAGACAAGGCCCATCTCCTCATCGGTCGGACCGTCATCATCGACGGAGAGTTCATCGTCGGCCTCCTCGGCCTCCGAAGCCTCGACCAACCTCAAAGCAGGCGCGGCGGTGGACAAAGCAGGGCTATCGTGGACGACACCAGAAGAAACACCAAGGGGAGCACCCCCGGCGGCCACGATCCTGGCGCTGGCATCGATCGCAGCGGCGGTCTGCTTGCGAAGAGCGGGATCACGCAGATCATCCAGCATACCCTCGACGATATCGGCGGAAACTCCGGCTGTCAACACGAACTTCTGCCCCAACGCCCGTTCAAGCAGGTCGATGGCATCCTCATATTCGCCAAAATGGATCTTGACCTGGGCGGCATGGACATAAGCCTCCGGAAACTTCGGCTTTCGCTCCTCGGTCAGCTCCTCATACAATTTCTTCGCATTGTTCCAGTCGCCGGTAGCGATATAGTACCAGCCACGGTTGTCGGTGATTCCAGGGGATTCCGGGCCGAGCTTCTTCGCTTCGTCGTTGATCTTCTTCGCCCGCTTGTAGTCACCCTTCTCCAGCAGGTAGGTGCCGAGATTGGTATAGAGGTTCTTGTCGCTGAACCCCGACTCACGGACATCCTCCAGCAGATCGATCGCCCCCTGTAGGTCGCCCAGGCGCCAATAGGCCATGGACATCGCCACCTTGGAGGTATCCGCCAGCTCGGTTCCGGGAGATTTCGCGATGATCGACTCCAGGATCTCCTTGCCGTACTGGGCGTCATCCCGCTGGATGAACGTACTGGCGATGATCGCGGCATAGTCCAGCCTGATGTTGGCGTCCCACGCCTTGCGGTACCACTGCCAGGCCTTCTCCGGCTCCGGTTGCTTGCCCTTCTTCTCATTTCCCACCAGCTTGCGGTTGCCAAGCATGAAGAAGATGATGCTTCTGCGCCAATAGATGAAACCGGCGGCCAGCACCACGACGATCACCGCACGCGACCAGACAGGTATAGGCAGGATACAAACGAGAACGACGACAAGAACGGCCACCCATAGGCCGAGATTCTGCTTCTTTGGATTACTCTTAGCGGGCATCTGACTCCTCCGACAATGTATCCATCGTAATGGGAAACCAACAAACTGGCAAGCACTCCTTGAAACAGACCATCATCATCCCACGAAACCATATGAAAAAAATCTTTTGGCATCCCCACCTGTTGATGTACATTATATAGGCAGGCACACGCCGCCACCAAAACAGCAAGGAGCACCCCATGAAGGAACTGACACGTACCGCGCATGACGGCTTGGAACTCTCCATAGCCATCGGAGAAGCCCCCCGGACCAGACTGCTCCTTCAGATCATCCATGGAGCTGTCGAACACAAGGAACGATACTACGAGTTCATCAAATATCTCAACGGACACGGGATCACGACGATCATCTCCGACAACCGGGGGCATGGACGATCGGTCAACGACGCCTATCCGCTTGGCTATATGGACGGCCACGAAAAGATCCTCGAAGACCAGGTGCAGATCTCCCGCTACATCAAGCACCTCTATCCGAGAATACCTCTCGCCCTTTTCGGACACTCCTTCGGCTCGATGCTCGCCCGCTGCTATCTTCAGCGGCATGATGATGAAATCTCCAAGCTCGTACTCAGCGGCACGGTGGCGTACATCCCTCTGGTGCCGATAGGGATCACCCTCGGAGAACTGGCGGTCAAACGTTCCGGCGAACATGGCTACAGCCCCCTCTTCCGGTACCTCAACGGAGACTCGGACGATATCCAGTGGGTCAGCGCCAGCGAGGCGAACAAGAGAAGAAGGAACAACGATCCCCTGTGCCATTACCCGTACCAGAACGAAGCCATGCTCACCATCTTCCGGGCGGACAAGGAGCTGCATGAGTTCGGGAAATTCGAATGCAGGAACCCCGACCTCCCGATCCTCAGCGCGACAGGGGAAGAAGACCCGGTCACCGGAGGCAGGCTCGGGCTCAAGGACACCGTCAACACCCTCCGGCGAATCGGATACCACGACATCACCACAAACGTCTACGCAGGGATGAAGCACGAAATACTCAACGAAGAGGACCGCCTGGTCGTCTACAACGATATCGCCACCTTCCTGACATCGCGCTAGCATTATTCCGTCTTCGCTCTGACATCCCGCAACCGCCCCCCGCCCCATCTGCGAAGACGGCAGGAACGCCCCCGGCGTTTGACAGACCATCACCCGTACGCTACCATGGTTGCATGGAAAAACCGATACTCGTCCATGCCTGCTGCGGCCCCTGCTCCACCGCCTCAATCGAACGCCTGCTCGCCGAGGGCTGGAAGCCCACGCTCTATTTCGCCAACAGCAATATCTACCCTTCCAAGGAAGCCGACAAACGATTCGGGGAGCTGATGAAAGTAGCGGGCAAGTACCACCTGGAGGTGATCAGGGAGAACTGGGACCACGACGCCTGGCTTGAAGAGATCAAGGGATACGAAGACGAACCGGAACACGGCAACCGCTGCACCCTGTGCTTCAAGTACAACCTGGCCCAGGCGGCGGCGAAAGCGAAAGAGCTGGGATTCTCCCATTTCACCACGACGCTGACCGTCAGCCGCTTCAAGAACAGCAAGACGATCTTCTCAGTCGGAGAGGCTTTCGAAGGATTTGAACCGATTGATTTCAAGAAAATGGACGGTTTCAACAGGAGCCTCATCCTCAGCAAGGAAATGGGCCTCTACCGCCAGCGGTACTGTGGATGCGAGTTCTCCCTCCGGGATCTGGACACCCCGACGTACGAACAATAAAACGGCATCCACCTTCTGGAACTTCTTCCATCGACAGATGCCGCCTGATATGGTCGCAAGACCGACGATCAGTCGCTGACTCCGAACCAGATACCCCAGATGATGGGATTTCCACCAGCAAGATACGAAGCCTGGTCAAACCCGACATAGATCGACATCGGCAACGTCTGGATTCCAATCAAAGCCATGTCGGTGTGCAGTTCGATTCCTGTTGATACCAACGGCACCCAAGCTCCATCGCCGATGGTGTTCCAGAGCAAGTCGCAATAGAGGTTGACCGAACTGTTTTCGAACAACAGGAATTCACCAAATGATGGCTTGAATTTCGAAGGTGTCCACCCGAAGGTAAAAGAACCTACGAAAAGATACGGAGCCTCATTCTCGAATTCCGCATTTGTATCCCCGATATATCGCGGGCGCCCCTGCTGCCTTATTTTCTTGGCATTGGTTCTGAAGTTGTCCTCAATGAAGAACGGAACATTACCCTTTCCATCAACAGAAAAACGTGCGGCGAAATTCATTCCAAGCCAAAGGTCAGCAGGCAATGGAAGATCATAGTTCAGCTTCGTATAGATGAAATGTCGGTTGAACCATCCGGCGAGCTGATAACCTGCACCGAACCCAGCGCCGAACGGGAACCGACCTTCATTCTTCCAAGTCCCCCTGATTCCGGTGGAAAGAAGCATGTACATCGGGGTTTTGACATCGGTGGATTCTCCGCTCGCGTTATCACGTACAGGGTTCAGCACAGTCTCATAGGTCTCGATGAACGTCAGGTTCAGCCGTCTGTCGAACTGACGGAACTTCAGCTCGAACGCCTGGCGAATATAGCTTGTAGGTATCCAGCTATTCCTATCCCAGGCAACGGTTCCTTCCACACTGATTTTCATGAACTTCAGAAGATAATAATCCAAAGTCAAAGCAACCGACGGGAACATTTTGTCAATCCGGTCACTGGAGAAGGATTGCCAAGCAGCACCACCAATCAAAGAAAGTTCCAGATTATCCCAACGAAGCCCATACTCCGGTCCGAAAATGATATCATCGCGCAGATAATAGTCATCACCAGGATAACGATAGCTCTTTACTCCTAGTCCCAGAAATTGGGAGAAGTCCTTCTGGTAGACATGCCCATACAGGTTATAGAAATACTGTGCGCTACTCAGCTGGGGACCATATTGAGCCCGGATCTCCGCCAGTTCGGGAGAAACGGGATGGACCCCGGCGATCACTTTGAATTCTTCGGCATACTCGGCGGCGCTGGCATACCCCTTCTCGGCCAGTTCAACCGCGGCGGAGAATTCCATGAAGGAGGTCGATTCGACATCACACCGAATCCATATAGCGTCATCCTCATGGTCCAACAGTTCCGTGACCCCCTGGCGACGCTTGCCGATATCGAAAGAGGTATTCAGGACAGTGATCGGATTACGAAGATTCAGCGTGGAAACATCATAGAACGTAGTAGACACGACATTGAAGTCGGCGTACTGATAGGCAAGGTCGAGCGGGACCAGGTTGGACATCCCGCCATCGACAAGGAGATGCCCCTTGTATTCCACCGGCGGATAATAGACCGGCAAGGCGTACGCGGCGTTCAGGACATTGTAGAAGTCCCCCTCCATGATATGCACCTGGCGCTTCGTGGCCAGATCTTCGCAGATGATCATGATGGGGACGGGTAGCTCCTCGATCAGGATGTCCTTGCCGAGATAGGAAGTCAGGGCCGCCTTGAACTTGGTCGGGTCAAGCAGACCTCCACGGAACGGTATGGTCAAGTCAAACAAAGAACCGAGAGGCACGTTCGAGCAGATATCAAGGATCTGATCGGGTGACAAACCCGCCGCATACAGCATGCCTATGATCGAACCCATGGAATTGGAGATGATGAAATCGGGCACGATACCCTGCTCTTCCATGTACTTCAGCACACCGATATGGGCGAACGCCCTGGCGGAGCCACCGGAAAGCACGAGGCCGATCGGTTCCCGCTCGCCTCCGGTATTGTCAAGGATCCTCTGACGGAATGACTCGTCCCCATAGGATATCGGAACGACCGCGGCCAGCAGATCGTTGGAGGCGTTGGTGATCACCCCGCCGTCCGAAGTGAGAGCGACGGAAAAAAGGGTCGACGCGGTACAGGCCGCGATAAGTACGGTAACAAAAAGCTTCTTCAACTTGCCAGTCATGAGACCTCCTAGCTGCACGACGATGTCATTCGGCACCCATGGAGAGACAGGTTGCCAGACAAAGACAATTCGTATCGTAATGGAAAAAAAACCAAAACACAAGGATAGATACAGCGAGAACGGCTGGCCACGGGAAAAAGTTTCGGTTTATCGGTTGATTTTCTCCGTACCTTTCCTGTATAGTATGTAACGCATCCGCCGGCGTGGTGAAATTGGTAGACACGATAGACTCAAAATCTATTGGGAGCAATCCTGTATCGGTCCGAGTCCGATCGCCGGTAAAAAAGTCTGTTGGAAATCCCAACAGGCTTTTTTCATATTTGGCTATCTGTGATGATCTTTTATTTTTTTGTTCAACACCCGAGTCATACTTTGAAGTACAATCAAGATTCAGGAGACAATCATGCTGAAGTTTGAAGAAGCTGACAGATTGAAAGCCTTGTATTTGGAAGCTCATCCGCTCGATCAACTCGGCATCCGTCAAGTGAAAGAGTACTTCAGGGATCGTTGCGTCTGGTCGTCGAACGCAGTGGAGGGGAATACTCTCACCCTCGATGAGACCAGTATCCTGATAGAAGACGGAATCACAATTGGAGGACATACCATCCGGGAAATGCATGAGGCGTTGGGCGGAGCGGCGGCCTATGACCATATGTATGATCTGATTGGTCAAACACGAATCACTGAAGATGACATCAAGACGTTTCACCGGTTGTTTGCATCCCAAATCCCGGACATAGACCCAGGAGAATACCGTACGGTCAATGTCTTTGTCCGAGGTTCCAGTTGCATATTCCCTGACCATCAGAAAGTGCCTGGACTCATGGCGGACTTCATCACATGGATGATGGAAAACCGGAAGAAGTACCACCCGATAGAATTCGCCGCCAGAGCCCATATCCGTTTCGTCTGCATCCATCCATTTCGGGACGGGAACGGAAGAGTTTCAAGGTTGTTGATGAACACGATATTGCTTCAGAACAAGTTCATACCGGTGATGATCGAGCCCATACATAAAAATTGGTACAACGAATGCATCCAGAATGTACATCTTGGAAAACCTGAATACAGGAACAAGTTCTCCTGGCTTATCGACGAACGTGAAACTGTCGAACTACAAGGCATATTACGAACATTACGTGTTGACTACGGGAAAGAACAGGTTCCAACACAACCGGCAGAGGAATAAAACAACCAGCTCCGAGGGCTGTTGCGCATGCACGGTTGTATGCCCCCCTACTCCATCGAATACCGCACGCCCCATTGGGCACGCAAAGAATCAGTCAGTTCCAGCACCTTGACAGTCTCGGCATGGGGCATCTGCGAACATTCCGTCCGTCCCTCGCGGATAGCCTCCATGCAGGCCTCCAGCTCGTACTCGAAGCCGTTGATCTGCTTTGGAGTCTCGTAGGTGGCGATCAACCGATGGTCCGTATCGAACACCCGGATCCCCTCGCAGTTGTTGATGTTCAACACCTCGACATACCCGTCCTCCCCGAACACCAGACCCCGCCGGTCGGTACTGGAGACTATGCTGCAATGGAGGAGAGCCAGCTTGCCGTCGGGATAGGTCAAGGTGATGCTTTCATAGGCATCGACACCGGTATCCAGCTTGACGACCGTTGACTCCACCGCTGAATAGCCACTACCGAACACCATGAAGGCGAAATTGATCGGATAGACTCCGACATCAAGCAACGCGCCACCGGCAAGGGCGGGATCGGTCAAACGCTGGATGGACCGCAACGAATAACCAAGGTTCGCCGTCAGGGACGTGACCGTCCCGATCACACCGCTTGCGAGGACATCGTCCAGCACCTTGCGCATCGGAAGATAGCGGGTCCAGATCGCCTCGGCCACCAGCAAACCTTTTGAACGGCCAAGCTCCAGCACCTTCCTGGCTTGACCGGCATTGATGGTAAAGGCCTTTTCACACAACACATGCTTGCCATGCTCCAGACAGCCGACCATGTTTTCATCATGCAAGGAATGGGGAGTAGCGACATACACCAGCTCGACGTCGGGATCTTCGAGCATCTGTTCGTAAGAACCGTACGCCCGGGAGAAACCGAACTCAGCCGCGAAAGCCTGGGCCTTCTCCAGTGTCCGGGAAGCCACGGCATACGGCTCTGCGCCAGGTACCTGCGCAATGGTATGAGCCATCTTCCTGGCTATCTTGCCCACTCCTAGAATCGCGATCTTCATATGCCCATCTCCTTTTGAATCTTCACTGACAGCATGGTCAGGTATCGACAGCATACCACAAAACAGAGGATCAGGTTCATTTCTCGGGATGATTCCCTCATTTTTCCCAGCCAACGCCGACACCGGCAGGAGCAAGCCGAGTGAAGACAGCATAGGACGAAGAAGATTGACAGATCGCGGAAACTGTTTCAAAGTAAGGACAATCACATGAAAACAAGCAAGTTCACCTACAGAATCTTCAGCCTATGCTTTTGTTGCGCCATACTCCTTGTCACAGCATTCGGATTCTCCTGCTTTGTCGTTTCGGAAATGGTCGGCAGACTGTCGGAACTACAGTTCTCATGGTTCTCGAAATCCTTCTACAGCTTCCTCGTCCTCGACACCATATGCCTGATCGGAGTATTCCTGTTCAAGCAGAATGGAGCCAGGACGATCCTGCTTTGTCTCTCCTGCATATTCCCGTTGCTCATACAATACCTGCTACCCGGTTCTTTCCCGATCCTGCTCTTGGTCTGGAGTGGTACGATGCTGGCCGCAGGAACCTTGATCCATGGCCTGCCGCAGATACTCTCCGTCCTCTGGGTCATGGGGATCCTGATGATAGGATACATCCTGCCGATGCCAGAGAGCTTCGTCACCCCGGACCCAGGAATACTCCCTCATCTTGAATTCTATACCATGACGATCCTCATCCTCCTGATCGGCATCCTTACCGTGACGGCCCAGCAGAGCCTTCTCAAGTTCAAGAGCTCTCAGGAAAAGCTCATCCATGAGGCGCAGACGAACAAGCAACTCTCCTCTTTCAACACAAAGCTCCAGTCCTATGCGAAAAAGACGAAACAGGAATCGGCGTCCTTGGAACGGAACAGAATCACTCGAGAGATGCATGATGCGAACGGATACGCCTTCACCAACATCATGGCGTTGATGAACGCCGCCATCAGCAGCGGCAACCAGGAGTGGACGGTCATCGAAGATATCCTGCAAATGACCTGGAAGCAGGCGTACCAGGGATTGCAGGAATCCAGGAAGACCCTGAGGACGCTTCGAAAGACCTTGGAGAACGCACCGGAACCCAGCATATTCCAGACCACGAAGGAAATCGCCCATATCTTCAGCGAATGTACCGGCATCGAGGTCGAGGTCCATTGGGGCAATCTGGAACAGAGCTATGGTCCGCAGATCAACAGGATCCTGAACAGGATCATACAGGAGAGCCTTGTCAACTCAGTGCGGCATGGACGCGCTACGAAAGTCATCATATACTTCTGGGAGCGGAAACAGACTCTCTTCCTGTCCATCGAGGACAACGGCCACGGCAACGCCCACGTGGTGAAGGGAATAGGTCTGACGGGGATGGAGGAACGGGTCGCACCCTACGATGGAAAGGTCGAGTTCTCCAGCTCCTTCGATGACGGGTTCAAATTGATGATAACTTTGCCGCTGCCACAAGAGGGGCGAAAAGAACAGGAGGAGACGGAAGATGAGTCCGTTGATCAAAGTACTGGTGGTCGATGACCAGCCGTTGTTCGCCCAGAGCCTACAGACCCTCATTACGAACTATGCCGACGACATGTCGGTCATAGGGATAGCCTCCGACGGCACCGAGGCCGTGGACATGGCGCGGGAACACCATCCGGATGTCATCCTCATGGATGTGTACATGAAGAAGATGAACGGGGTGAGAGCCACCAGGTGCATCCACGCAGAACTTCCCGAGATCAAGATTCTCATGCTCTCCACCTATGATGAGGATGACAACGTACGGCAGGCCCTCATGGCCGGAGCTTCGGGATATCTGCTGAAGGATATCTCCCCGACCGAGCTCATCATCTCGATACGTTCGTTGCAAAGCGGAATCCTACAGATATCCCCGTCGATAGTCCACACATTGATCCAGAAAGCATATGTCGACGGGGAGGATGTCCCGCACAGGCTCAATACCGAAGTCACCCAACGCCTTACCCAGAACCTTACAAAACGGGAACGGGAGATATTCACCCTGCTCGCCACGGGATATGAGAATGACATGATCTCCGACAAACTCTGCATTTCGGAACAGACCGTGCGCAACTACGTCTCCACGATCTATGACAAGCTCGGCGTCAAGGATCGTTTCGAGATCATCCGCTTGGCGAACCAATCCTAATTCTTGGCACGACAATTCCTTATCCATAGGCCCGTATAGTCATGTCTTGAAGGAAAACACGAAAAAATCATCCAAAACCAGTACAAATGTACTGGTTTTTCCATAAAAAATTACTTTTGTCCCTGTCGCCCATGAACTTTTCCGCCAATCCTGTAGAAGTCGGCGACAAGACGCCGACAGGAGGAATCCATGAAAAAAGGAAAAAAATTCATCGTTCTTTGCTGTCTTTTCTGCATGATGGCCGCATTCGCGTTCGCCAACGGCAGCAATGAAGCAAAATCATCCTCGACCGGTGGAGACGAAAACGTGATACTCCGCTTCTACTTCCCGATCGGTACGGCTGGAGATCTCGCCAATCTCATGAACAGACTCTGTGCGCAGTACTCGGAAACCCACTCCAACGTCATCGTGGAACCCATCTTCGCGGGGGACTATGTCCAGACGATGCAGCGGACCTTGACCAGCAGCAAAGCGGGGAACCCACCCGATCTCGCATTGCTGACAAGCGCCGACGTATGGACCTCCGTCGATGAAGGCATCATCATCCCCCTGCAACCTTTCATAGACGCGGAAGGAGCCGGCTTCATGGACCGCTATTTCCAGGGATTCCTGGACGATGCGAAGGTCGCCGGAGAATATTATGCGATGCCGTTCCAGAAATCGACACCAATCTTCTATTACAACAAGGATATGTTCAAGGAAGCCGGACTTGATCCGAACAAGCCACCGACGACCTGGGAGGAAATGAAAGCGATGGCGGAGAAGCTCACCATCCCCGGCGTACGCTACGGAGTGGAGATTCCTATCGACCAGTGGCTCATGTCGATCTTCATCTTGCAGAACGGAGGACGAATCAACAACATAGAGGGCGACCAGACCTATCTGGACAGTCCGGAAGCCATCGAAGCCATGGAATTCGTCCTTTCCATGGTCCAGAACGGATCAATGCCCGCAAAACGGTTGTTCGGTGACGCCTCCGCCGATTTCGTCGCGGGAAAGACCGCGATGATGTACAATTCGACCGGCAGCATGTCGTTCGTACGGGACAGCGCATCCTTCGACTGGAACGTCGCCTACCTCCCCGCCAACGTAGAACAGATCGTAGCCACCGGCGGCGGACAGTTCGTGATCTGCAAGGATACCTCCCCGGCGCGACAGCAGGCCGCATGGGATTTCATCAAGTGGATGACGGCACCGGAACAGACGGCGCAATGGAGCATGGGAAGCGGTTTCGTCGCGGTCTCCCCCGAGGCCTTCGAGCTGCCCGTCATGCAGGAATACACTGCGAAGCTCCCGCAGGCCTTGGTAGCGAGGGATCAGCTGGCCTATGCGGTCGGAGAACCCCCGAAGACCCATGAGGCGAGACAGATCTCCCAGCTCATGGCGACTACCTTCGAAAGCATCCTGGCAGGCAAGACTTCCCCCTCCGATGGAATGAAGTCGTTGCAGGCCGGCGCCGACAGGATACTCTCCAAGTATCGCTAGGTCCACAAGGACATTCATCAGGTACGGGGGACGGACGTCCCCTGTGCCATGTATAAAAGCAATCACCCGCCCATCGCCATCATATAGTCAGACGACTCGCGCAAAAGATGGGCTTGCGATTCTCCATATCACAGGGACAAGGATCATCCTATGAAACTAAACCAACGAAAAATTCGGTCATACGGAACAGCGTATCTCCTCTTGCTCCCAAGCCTGCTGTTTCTGATACTGTTCACATATTATCCGGTCATCAACTCGGTCTGGTCCAGTCTGTTCGGCAGAATCAGCGGAGGGACGAAATTCGTTGGGATGGGCAACTACATCGACATGTTCGGCAGCCCCACCTTCAGGGAGGTATTGAAGAACAATCTCATATATGCGACAGCCAGCACCATCCCGGCGATCATCCTGGGACTGTTCTTCGCGGTACTCCTCAACACGAAGATCCGGGGACGCGGCTTTTACCGATTCTCCCTTTTCTACCCGACGATCCTGCCGATCGCCACAGCTTCGATGGTCTGGGTATTCCTGTTCTCACAGTCGATCGGACTGATCAACAAGCTGCTCAGCCTCGTCGGACTCCCTTCGAACATCGACTGGGTGAACACTTCCCCCTATGCGATGATCGCCATCATTTTCGTGTACATCTGGAAATATTCCGGCTACTACATGCTGCTGTTCCTTTCGGGCTTGCAAGGAATTGATGAAAGCCTCTATGAAGAAGCGATCCTCGAGGGAGCCTCCGCATGGACCAAGTTCCGCAAGATCACCCTGCCGCTGCTCTCCCCCACGACCTTCTTCGTCGTACTTCTGGCGATCATCAACTCCTTCCAGGCGGTCGATCAGATCTATGTCATGACGAAGGGAGGACCGCATAATTCGACGAACGTCCTGCTCTACTATATCTACGAACATGGCTTCATCTATTGGGATACAGGGATCGCCAGCAGCGCCTCGACCGTACTGTTCATCATCCTGCTGATCATCACCTTCCTGTACTACTACGGGCTTCAGCACTTCGTAAACTATGAGAGGTAACCCATGCTGAACAAACAAAGCATCCTGACAAAGACCCTCACCCATATCTTCATGATCTTCTGCTCATTGATAGTGCTGCTTCCGCTGATATGGCTCATCACTACTTCGTTCAAGACGAAAGCGGAGCTGTTCGCGAATCCCTACAGCCTGCTCCCCAAGAGTCTCAGCCTCGACAACTTCTTCATTTCCTGGCAATACGCACCGTTCGGCAAGTACTATATCAACACGTTCATCACGACCTTCGGCCTATTGTTCATCCAGTTGGTCACCGTGACGTTGGCCGCCTATGCCTTCGGCCGGCTTGAATTTCCTGGGAAAAACCTGTTGTTCATCCTATTTCTCACACAGTTGATGATCACGCCGCAGAGCACGATCTTCCCGAACTATCTGCTGGTCAGCAAACTGCACTTGCTCGATACGAAGACGGGCATGATGCTCCCCTACGTCGCCTCCGCGATGGGGACGTTCCTTCTCCGTCAGGCGTTCATGGCGATCCCAAGTTCCCTGGAGGATGCCGGCAAGCTTGACGGTTGCAATACTTTCCAGCTTATCTTCCATGTATTCGTACCGCAGATCAAATCTTCATTGCTTGCGTTCGCCGTCATCAGCGTCACCTACCACTGGAACGAGTTCCTCTGGCCCCTGCTGGTCACGGAAACGGAACGGAGTCGTCCTCTTACCGTCGGTCTGACGATCTTCGCGCAGCAGGCGGAAGGCGGAGCCGAATGGGGGCTCCTCATGGCGGCGACCTTGATCGTATCGCTTCCTTTGTTGATCGCATTCACATTCTTCCAGAACCTGTTCGTCAACGCCTTCACCAGTTCCGGTCTCAAAGGGTGACGATCATGGAGGACGACGGACGCGAACAAGGGACAAAAAGGAGTATCAGATGAAACTATCCAGCCCGTATCTTGCGGGGAACGACTGGTACAGAGGAACACTCCATGTCCATACCGACAACAGTCCCTGCGGACATTATCCCGTGACGACAGTCCGCGGACTCTACGCGAACCAGATCATGAGATACGATTTCATCGCCATAACCGACCATCTGATGGTCACTCCCCCGCCTCCATCGGACGATGGCTTCATCGTCTTCTCCGGGGAGGAATTCAAGCGGAAGCATCGGCAGCTCCTCGGAATCGACATACGTTCCGTTCCCGATGACCCGGACGACCTGGACAACCATCAGGAAATCATCGACGCCGTCGGGGAACAAGGAGGCTTGTCCATCATCTGCCATCCACATCTCTATACCGACGACTACTGGCCGGAGGATGAGCTGCTGAAACTCAGCGGCTATTGCGGAATCGAGATATATAACCATAATGAAAGGATGAACAATGCGGGCCGGGCAGTAGCGACCGATGTATGGGACACGCTGCTCTCCTCAGGCAAGACCGTCTGGGGTTTCGCAGGGGACGACATGCACCATGTGTCCCGGCTCGGCGGAGGGTTCCTCATGGTACAGGCGGAGGACAGGACGAAACAGGCTCTCATGCAAGCGATCAGGACAGGCAGCTTCTATGCGTCGACGGGTGTCTTTTTCCAACGGATAGAGATTGTCGAACACCTGTCCGACGGACAAGCCCTCAGATTGGAACTGGACGCTGTATCGTCCAGAGAGAGCGAAGTGCTGCTGATCGGTGATGGAGGAAAGTTCCTTGGCAGACACCGGGGCATGAAAGACATGTACATCCCCCTCCATGATTCCGGGACCCGTTATCCTGGGATCGAGGACTGTACCTATCTGCGATTGGAGCTTCATAGGCCGGACGGCGCATGCGCCTGGAGCCAACCGTTCTTCATCGCCCGGCACTCACAGGGATGATGAACAAAAATACCACCATACGGAAAGAAAACATACAGGAGAGATCTATGGAGACTATCAGACTAGCCCTGGTCACGGATATCCATGCAGGAAAACTGATTGAATGCAGACCGGGAGAAGAGGCCATCGGATTGCTCGACCAGTTCGTTTCCTTTGTGAACGGGAAGCAGGTCGACGCAGTGATAGAACTGGGGGACAGGGTCAACAACGCGAACCATGACGATGACCTGAAGAACCTGAAGGCGGTGGTTGAATCACTCTCCGCATTGCATTGTCCCTGGTACTCCGTGATCGGAAACCATGACGTCCACTATCTCTCCAAGGGGGAGAACTTGAGAGCCTTGGACATTCCAGCTCCCTACCATGCTGTCAAGATCAAAGGCTTCACCTGCATTTTCCTCGATACCGCCGATCCGATCTGGGGTCACTGCGGAGGTGCGCTGTCTGAGACACAGCTCCACTGGCTGGAACGGGAGCTCAGCAAGGACACGACTGCGAAGTTGGTGTTCGGGCATCACCCGTTGACGGATCAGAACCAGGATGGTAATCCGTTTTTCGTTCCGCTTCCAGGAGAGGATACGATTCGTGACAATGCGATGGTGAGACATATACTCCAAAACGGGAACAATGTACTCGCCTATTTCGATGGACATGTTCACTGGTTCTATGCCTGCAAGGACCAAGGAATCGCTTTCGTTTCAGTCCCTTCCCTGCTTGAGGCATATCCAGTAAAGGAACAGGCTCCGGGACGTTTCGTCATCGCGGAGATATCCTCCGACGGTACGATGGATCTCGGTTTCCATACGCTGCGACCGCAACGGACACTTGGAAGAATCAATTTCGACGCAAGATAGGTATCTCTTTCCACCCATCATCGACCTCAACGGTCAAAAGTTCAAGCCTCCGGTGGAACCAACTCCACCCGATGCCGGCCGTCATCCAGTTCAGAGATGCGAACCGAAACGAACTTGAGTCCAAAACCGGCGGCGAACTGCCGGCAGGCGGCCCAATGCACATCGACCTCCGTCGCGTTGTGGGCGTCGCTGTTGGTGGTGACCAATAACGGGTATTGGGCGGCCAACTCCCAGAAACGGGGGATCGGATAGGCCATCCGCACCCCGTCGGGAGTCTCGATCAGAGGCTTGCGGAACCCATAGCCGTTGATCTCCAAAGCAATGCCGAGATCGACCGCGCACTCGATGATCGCCTGTGAACAGGCGATTGCGTCGGCATCCCATTTCCGATAATTGAAGGCGAAGAGATCCGGATGGGCACCGAACAAGAACAGTCCCGAGCGCATCGACGCGATATATTGGTCGGTGTAGGCGTGTAGTTCAACCTTTCCCAACAACCCATGATGTACAGGTACGTCCTTGCGGGGAGGAACCTGTAGGTAGTGGACACCGAACAGCAGGTAGTCGCACCGCAATTCATCAAGCAGATGATCCTGATAATAGGAGTGGTATTCAGGGAGATAGTCGCACTCGAAACCGCGGAGCACCAACAGGTCGGACCGCCCTTGAGGACCATGCAGCAACTGGGTACGGCGGCATGCCTCCACATATTCATCCAGACGCTCGAACGGCATCCGTGAACGGAACCATCGGTTGTCGGGAGTCGGACAATGCTCGCTGCACCCAAGCACCTCGAGCCCCTGCTCCACCGCGTTTTCGGCGTATTCCTCGACCAGACCAGTCCCATGTCCACAAAAGAAAGAATGAGTGTGAAGGTTCACGCTCCGCTGGCCATACAGCCTCGTACCTGACATATTATATCGCTCCCTATCCACATGGCGTTCAGGCAATCGCACAAAACACATGCAACGACGCTTCAACGCCACATGGAAATATTCTCTTTATGTTCATCATACGTACGGGCGAAATGGATCCGCCCATCCGTACCATGGAGATAATAATACCAATCCGACTTGCTTGGATAGACCGCCGCCTGCAAAGCGTCGATCCCTACACAACCGATTCCAGATGGCGGCAGGCCCTTCTTCCGGCGCGTATTGTACGGTGTCAACGTCTCGAGATCGACAGGGTCTATCGGATCGGTCCAGTTCCCCGTCTCATATCTGGTAGTAGCGTCGATGCCAAGGGCGATGTCCTCATCGAGCCGTTTGTAGATGATACCTGCGATCAAAGGCATTTCCGAGGCATTGTTCGTCTCTCTCTGTATCATACTCGCCACAATCAGGACGTCATCCACGGAACGATCCAACGCACCGATGTCTCCCAACAACGGATGAAGGGCATCGAGCGTCGCCTGATACATGGACATGGCCAAGGCCTGGGCGCCGTCGCCCCGGGGAATCTGGTAGATCCCGGAGAGGAACCATCCTTCGGAGAAAGAGAGCCCATATCCTTTGGCGAGCGCATTCGCGGCCTCGACGAAATCTCCGGCGTCGGCATACCCTCTGGTCGCCAACAGCCGGTCGATGTCCTCGATCGTATAGCCAGGGAAGATCGTAATATCGACGACGGCCGATGGCTTGCTGGTGATCGCGTTCGCACAGGTAGGAATCTCCATCCCCTTTCTCAGCAGGAAACTCCCTTGGCGGATGCTCCCCGCAAGCTCTTCAGCTACAAGGTAGTCGAGAAGCGACTGGGAGTTGGAAATGATCCCTTGGCTCTCCAACAACTGGCATACCTGCCGGGCGGTCATACCCGCCCGAATCTCTATCAACAATGTATTGTCGATGACCGACGTTTGGCCGACGGAAGCACCACTACCGCCGGCACCGGATCCCGTAGACGGACCAGGCAAGGCAGGGGCGACACCACCTTCTACGACGGGAACCCGTTTCTCCGCAGTTCTTCCGGTCTGTATGAATACCACGACCAAGGATATCGTCAGCACGACGGCGAGGATCACCACGACAAGGATCATTATTTCCATTCCGTTGACGGCGAAACCGAAAGTGGAACGACTCAGCTTCTTTCCGCCATCGACCGAGGTCGAGGCAATGCGATGCACTCCCGACCCTCTGCCGGAGCCTCTGGAACCGGCTTTGGTCTGTGGCCCACCCTTGGAGGTCACCCGTTTTTTGGGGGAGCCCGATACGGTTTTCTTCCTGTTCTCCATGGTCGGACCAGGACCCGCATGCAAGGGGACATCGGGCTCGACACTGTTTCGACGAGAATATGAGACTTGATTCTTTACAGCGCCAAGCATCGCATCCCTGGCACGTTGAGATTCCTGCTCCGCGGTCAACCGACGGGAACTCCCTCCGCGGGATTCCCTGGCAAGCGACGCGCTGCGACTCGCCCTGCTTCTGAAATCGACGCCCTCGGAGGATTCCTCGTAGACCTCGGCATCGGGGGAGAATTCCTTCGAAGCCTTCGCAGAGCCTCCTGTGGTCCTGGAGCCTCCTGTGGTCCTGGAGCCTCCTGTGGTCCTGGAGCCTCCTGCGGTCCAGGGAGATCCTGAGGCTCTGGGGGACCCTGCGCTCGCAGAAGCTCCGGAAGCACCGCTGTTCCGGGCGACATTCTCCGCAAGGGTACCACCCGTGACGATGCCGTTTCCGGCAGTGTTGGACTCGTGCCCATCATCAGCCGGAACAGACTTCTTCTTGGTGGAATTGGCAGAAACGGAAGAACCGGCCTTCGAGCTGGACCGGGAACCTCCCGCGCCACTTCCTTTGGAGTCCCCCGGGGCGCCTCCCTGAGAAACGCTTTTGGGAGATTGGAACTTCGCTCCACCACCGGAGGCTTTCGTACCCTTGGGGCTTTTCGAAGTCGGGGAAACTTTCGAAGCTTCCGACGCATATGGAGTGATCCTGGCTCCTTTCGTCTCGGAAAGGACAACCTCCTCGGCGGCTCCGAAAACAGCCTTGGCGCTATGGGTCCGCCCCGGAACGGCCCGCTTGCCAGCCGCTTTCGACGCCTCAAGCTTACGTTTGGCGCTCTCCATGGTCGGAACTTCGATTTCATCGAACGGCAGAGGCAACTGCTTGTCGGGGCCCTTCGAACCAGTCGCCGGGACTTTTTTACGGGAGATGTCTTTCGCTATATTCTTGGAATGGGGTCGCTCCGCACTCATCGGCCATCCCCGGTCCGGGTATCTTCTATCCGGACATTTTCAGGATATGGCAATGCATTGGCCCCACGGAGCCGTTCGATCTTACGACGATTGTCGGTGATTTCATTCTGTATCTCGACGATCTGGCGCTGGAAGGAAGCGATCTGCTCCTTCAAATGACCGATCCTCTCAGCGTCCTGACTGATCAGCAACTCCAGTTCCTCGACCTCTATGTCGATCTCCAGAGACTCGATATGCTTCTGCAACATCAACATGCGACGCTCATGGCGGCAGATCTGATCATAGCAGGACTGGACCTGTGGAGTGACGGCAGGCAGAGAGATCCACTGGTCCACCACCGAGGCCAACGCCTTGCCGTATGCGATAGCGGAAGAACGGACCACCGCGACCTTATCCTTCTCCTGTCGTTCAAGCTCTTCGATACGCTTGTTCGCCTGGGTCATGGCAGAAGCATCGAATTCAGACTCGCGCAGGGACCCCCTGACTTGTTCGATGTGCGTCTGCTGTATCTCAATCTCTTCATTGATCCCTTTCCGGTCGCTGCTGATCATAGCGAGCTCCGCGGCGAGGCGGGGTGCGTTCTCTCCTGGAAGGTCCATCACACAACCGCTTTCATCGATCGCCTTTCCGATCTGCCGGAACAGAGACTCACAGCTACGGTTCACCCTGCGTAGTTTCCAGGAACAGTAGCGTTCCTCCAACTGCGCGGAGGCCTTCCTAAGTCCAGAACCTTCTATCGCGGTACGTTCGGCACGTCCACGACGGACCTGCCAAAGGGCGAACCGTTTCTGCTGGTCGTCGATAGGAGGAAGCATGTGGACGAGATGGACGGGCAAGGTATCGGCGGCCGATGCTTCAAAAGCGATGGCGCCGGCACGGGAACAGGCGGTATTGTAACGTTGCTCCAAGGTACGGAGCGAGGCTTTGAGCGTGGAGATCTTGTTCGATCGGTCATCGATCTCCTCCAGCGCGGCACGCACATGACCGAGCCGTACCTGGATATCCTCCAGTTCACCCTTGCTGCGATAATACTCCTGAAACTCCTGGACGCAGACGGGTATGGTCACGCTTTGCCGCAATGCGGCAGCCATCTGTCCCAATTCCTCGAACAGGATATCCAGATCCTGTCCTGCCAGCTCTATCTCTTTCTGTGTCGCGGCGATTTCAGCCTGCAGCCTACCCATGGATATATCCTACCATATTCCCCATTTATTGACAAAGCATACGACTCCCCTATATTCTGATACAAACTCTAGTGTGGAAAAAGAGGCTATCGTGGGCTTCACACAGGACAGGGGCTCAACAAGTAGGATTCCAACTTTTCCGCCCCTCCTTGAACAACAACTTGCGGACATCGAGAAAACGTACGCCCATACGAACGTTGTCATCGAAACGGGCGAGGTTTCTCCGTATCTCGGGGGCCGATGTCTGTCCAGGTTGCTGGAGACCGCGCGATCTCTTTCTGGGGACGTACAAGAGGCGAGCCCGCGATGGCTATTGCTTCTTTCGCCTTTGGCGCTAAGCGTTCTTCCCGCGTCGTTCGGAACGGTTCTGCCGTCCGGACTGACGATCCTGGACGAAAGCCTGCCGCCGAGTGAGGAACTTAGGTTCATACAAAGCCGCCTGACCGGGCTAGCGACTACCCCCAGGCGTCTCATCGACCATATCAGGCGTAACAACCTGTCGGTACGGAACGTCCGTACGTTGGTGGTGATGGACGCGGGGTTGGAAGACGATGGCGGAGGTCTTTCGTATGAACTGAGGAATTTCGTGCATGATGTACAATTCATCGCGACGAAACTCCAACGCGGATGCTTCTGCGAGTTCTTTACAACCCAACTTTCCAAACTAGAGCCGTGGGATGGGCAGATATTCACCCGGAACCAAGTGCTGGCCAGAAGTTCTTGGGACCGATTGCCGTGGCCGATCATTTTCCGGCTGTCGGTAGACCCCTCCCCGCAGGATGTGACCGATATCCTATATTCGACGGGAGATGCAGCCAGTGACCAGTTGGTGATATGCGGCTCGGTGGATCATAGGACAGAGGTATCCATCCGATTGTGTCGGCAGGTTCCTCCCCTCGACGCAATGGTAGTAGACCTTGATCAGGTCATGGCGGGCTCGTATAACCCCCGGCCGGGGCAAAGACCAGCCATTACGACCTTCGGTCTATCATTGGAGGAATGCGACCGGATGCTACGGCAATCACTGTCCTGGCCGACAGAGTTGACCGGCGCCGTATGCATCCTCCCTGAATCCGTTCGGGGAGAAATACTAGAGACCAAGGAGAATTTGCTCATGAACAATGAAATCAAGAGCACACCTACCGATTTGGACGTCTTGACCGGAAAGATCCAGTTGCTCGCCGGCAAAACCCGTGCGGACGCCAATCCAGAAGAACTCGACCAGCTCAAGAAGCTGATCAAGAAAAACGTACCGTTCGCTTTGCGAGGCTATTTCATGGCGTACCTGCTGCGTGAGCTGCTCGCCGCAACCGACAGCACGAAGCCCCGGACGAGGGCTCCACGTACACCGCAGTCCGAACGCCAGCCCCGCGCACCTCGCCAGCCCAAGGCCCAGGGAACCGCACCGCAGCCTCAGAAGAGTTCTACCGACGACACGGAGCAGAACGCGGAACCGAAGGCCGAGCGCGTGATCCCCGAGGGGGCGAAGACCCTCTACCTCAACATCGGAAAAATGAAGAGGCTCTATGCAAAGGAGCTTTCCCAACTGCTTCAGGCTGAACTGGACATCACCCGGGAAGACATCTACTCGATCCGTATCCATGACAAGTACTCTTTCATCACCATGAGCGAAGAGAACTGCGAGAAAGCCATTGAGAAACTCAACGGCATGGATATCAAGGGACGCACCGCCGCGGTGAGTTATTCCAACAAGGAGTAGTCCATGCGACTGGAGCGTATCTCGGTCGGCCCGTACGGAACCAACTGCTATCTCTTCATGAACGATACCTTTGAATGCTGGATCGTGGATCCCGGCTACGAGGGGCAACGGATCATCGAGAGAATCGAGCAGGATGGGTTTAATCCCGTAGCGGTCCTGTTGACCCATGCGCACTGGGATCATGTCATGGCGCTCCCCGCCTTGCGCAAGCGATGGCCTGAACTGCCAGTTCTGGTCCATGAAAAGGATTCCGACATGCTCGGGCACGAGGGTGGCATGAAGATGCTCCAGCGGGTCCAGCGGATCGACATCCAGTTCGCCCGTGAATGTGAACCACTGTTCGCGGACCTTCCGGAAGCGACAGACTATCTTTCAGATGGTCAGAACCTGGAGGGCTGCGGCTTTACCGTGTTGTATACTCCCGGACATACCCCAGGTTCTGTATGTCTCTACCACGAAGCCGGAGCGGTCTTACTCAGTGGAGACACCCTTTTCGCAGGAGGTATCGGCCGTACCGACCTGCCGGGCGGTGACTACGGGCAGATCATCGCCAGCTTGCACAGATTGCTCACGCTCCCCGACGAGGTGAAGGTGTTTCCAGGTCACGGAACGCCGACCACGATCGGAAACGAGCGTGACAATCCTTGGATCTGAACAAAAGAGGACCGCGAGAGAGTCGAAAGACTTGAAGGCGGTCTTTTTTATTTCTTAAAATACCACTGATCGTCCAGTATTTTCCATTGTTCAGACCGATGCCTTCAGGTATCATGAGGTATATCGTACGATCAACAGAAAGGGGTATTTGCGATGCCGCAGACAGTGGTGAACATCACTAACGTCGCAACACTGGTATTCTGCCAGGCGTGGGTATGTATTTCGATGACACCGTTCAGGACCTCCGTGAGAAAGGCCTCGCTCGTCATCGGTACAGTGACCGCGGCGGGGCTTCTCCTCTATGCGCTGACAGTCTATCTGGCAGGGCTCCAGACCGCGATCAATTTGCAAGCCGTATATTTCGTCCCCACCTTCTTCGCCGTTCTGAGCCAAGGCAAGTATCGTGATGGACGGCTCTTCTTTTCATTCTTCTTTACTGATTTCTCCCTTGGAGTAGCTTCACTCTCGACGTTTCTCCTCTGCTTTCCGACATCGATCGGTACGGACTTCAGACTCTATGGCATTATCATCAAAGTGGTCGCCATTCTCTCCGCAACCCTCATGGTCATATTCGTCGCACCCAGGGTAAAGATGATGTTCGAATACGGAAACAGCAAGGTCTGGTGGCCGGTAGGCCTCGCCGCCACCATCGCGTTTCTTTTCATGTGCTTCATGGCGGGCTACCCTGAACCATTGCAGTTCCGGATGCAGGACCTCCTGGTGACCGCGTTGACCAGTACCATACTCATCGTCCTGTTCCTGGTCCTGATCATAGCCATTTCGGAAATGTGCAAGTCGGAAGAGCAGAAAAAACAATTCCTCAGGACCCAGGCCGCGCTCGACATCTCCCAACTACAGATACAGCAAAGCGAGCGTCAGTATGAAGGTATCCTGGAGAACATTGATACAGTCAGACGGATCAACCATGATCTGAGGCACCATCTTCTGGCGATGGAAGGACTGTGCAAAGCCGGGGATATAGACAAGGTCTCGCAATACATCGCAATGCTGTCGGACAAGATCCCGTCGGCCAGCATCGTGCGCCACAGCAATATCTTTGAAGCCGATGTGATCCTTTCCCATTACGCCGATCTGTTCGATGTTTCGGGTATCCGGTATTCCTTCACGCTCCAGCGAAGCGAACATGTCCCACAGAATCCGATACCTCTTTGCGTCATTCTGGGCAACGCCTTGGAGAATGCGCTTGAGGCATGCCGGAAAATGCCGAAAGAAGATGATCGGTTCGTCACGGTGGAGGGAAAAATGACGGAAAACCATCAGGCGATCCTACGCATAACAAACAGTTACAGGGAAGACGTGCGGACTGACTGCGAAGGCAATATCATCACGACGAAGGATGATTCGAACCTCCACGGCTTCGGATTGGAGAACATACGTTTGATGACGGCGGAAAACAACGGCTGGTGCGAATTCTCCCACGAGGATTCAACATTCGAGATGAAAGCGGTATTCCAGCTCTGACGGCCGACCCGTCAGCATGGGCGACGCATGAAGCACCCTTTGGACAAAAAAAAGTTCCATGACAGACGCTCGGCCAGTGCAAGAGCAATGGGTGAGATATGGCCGAGGCAGCCATGGAACCTTATGAGAATGATCAGACTACCCTACGCTTGTTGGGTCCCTCTTCTCCATTCTTGCAATCGATACACAGCACCGCGTACGGAATCGCCCTCAAACGTTCTTCGGGAATCTTCCTGCCGCAGCGCAGACAAGTGCCATACCGACCATTCTTCAATCTGGTCAAAGCGGATTCAACTGCCTTGAGGCGATTTGCGTCATGCTGATTAATCGCTTCCATCTTCTTGAAAGCTATATCATCCGCGGCAACATCTATACTGTCTTTGATCCCCATGGCATTCACCATGCCCCGGAAATCGTTATCATCATTGGACAGCTTCTCAAGCAGTTCTTTTCGCATTGCCAGGAGCTTGGTCTCCATTTCTGAAAGAAAGTCATTAGCCATGCGTGCCTCCTGTGGGGGACTCATATTCCCGCCGCTCAACCCCAGCGACAGACCTCCCCACCAAGTTAACCATAAAGATGTAGGGCAAAGCCCGACAAGTCAAGCATATTTTGCCTATTTCTCCAAAAAAACCCGCATTTTTACCCCGATTCACACCATGCTTTCCCTTACCGACAAAAACCTTGTCGCTAAACATAGCTGGAAGCGGTATAGAACTCAAAGAGAACAGGATGAAAAGCTAGAATGGATACCAGAACATGACGCCGAAACCAAAGCGGGAGACAAGGGATCCGACGAGCAGAAGCAGGCAGCCCGCGATCACAAGGAAATCGAGGCCCTTCATCGGCGTCGCCCGGTACCAGGTCCTCCGCTTGTCCTTGCCGAACCCCCGCAGCACCATGGCGTTGGTGATGACATCGATCCGGTCGATACTTGAAAGTACCAGCGGAGCCAGGACCTTGCTGACATTGCTGATCCGCTGGCGCAACGGGACGTTCTTGGAGATATCGACACCCCTCGCCTGCTGGGCGTGCATGATATGGACGAAATCATCGGTGATCTCCGGAATATACCGCAGGGCGAGACTGACCGCGTACGAGATCTTGTAGGAAATCCCGATACGGTTCAGGCTACTGGCGAACTCCGAGGGTTGCGTACAGAAAACGAACACCAACGCTATCGGAAAGATAGTGAAATATTTGAGGCAGACGACCACGAGGTAGAACAGCGTCTCGGCGGTCAAGGCGTATTTCGCCGTAGCAGGTCCCAACAGCACCGTCCGCGTGCCAATATAGATCGTGCCCTGCCCAGGGGAGAAAAGGTAGATGAACAAAGCGTTCAGGCTGATCACCCCCAGCATGGCGATCAGCAGGGGACGGAACTTGCGGAACGGGACCTTGCAGGTAAGCATGGCGACAAGCGAAACGCAGAGTCCTGTCAGCAGGACGCGGATATCGAAGGTCGTCAGGCACAGGACCATCCAGCCTATGAAGAACATGAACTTGGTCACCCCGTTGAGCCGGTGTATCCAGGAACCGGTATCGACATAGGAGAGCCCGAAACCGAACTTGCGGCCCTTCCCTTCCTTTGCCCCGCACCTGGAACCCGGCGAGACCTCTGCGACCGCCGCAACGGCTTCTGGGGCGGCAACGGACTCCGAGGTTCCAGCATCCAGTGTCTCCGGACACGGACACTCTTCCGTCGGGATATCCCGCCGCAAGCCATCGGCGGCCAGATCCAGGATCTCTTCGGAGGCTGAATCAACTTCATCATCAACGGGAGTAGAGGCATTGGCGACGGCTTCGCGCCGTTCATCTTCAGCTTCAATAAACGTCTCGATAAAGGACGGGATATCCGACTGGACTATGCCGATCTTCTGCGCCAAGACATAGAGGGACGTGACCTTCAGGTTCGCCCGCTGGAGCAAGGCCTCATCGCTGAAAACCTCGCTGACAGGAGCGTCCCTGAGCATACGTCCATCGGCGAGAACGATAGCCCGAGGAGTATATTCCAATGCAAGATGCATGTCATGTGTAACGAATACGATCGTTATTCCCAAACGCCGGTTGATATCCCGCAAGAACGTCATCAACGCCGTATAATGCTTGTAGTCCTGCCCTGCCGTCGGTTCGTCCAGAATCAGGACCTCGGGGTCCATCACCAGGATAGAGGCGATGGTGACGCGCTTCTTCTGCCCGTAACTCAAGGCGCCGATCGGCCACTTGTGGTGCTTATGCAGTCCGCAGAGTTCAAGCACCTCCATGACACGTGTACGAACAACATCCTCCGAAACACCCTTCAGACGCAGACCGAAAGCGACCTCGTCGTAGATCATGGGATGGCTGATCATATGGTTCGGGTTCTGCATCACGTAGCCGATCATACGGCTGCGCTCACAGATCGTATCGGAAGTAGCGTCCCGGCCTGATAGGTAGAGTCTTCCGGAATCGGGTTTCATGATCCCCATGAGCAACTGGGCCATGGTCGACTTGCCCGCGCCGTTCTTACCGAGGATCGAGACCATCTCCCCCTTGCGGATCGAAAAGCTCAGGTCCTGGACGGCGTCACGGAGGCCGTCGTAGGAATAGGTCACATGATCGAGGCGGATCAACTCCTCGCCTTTCGGCGGATGATATCGCCTACGCCGGCTCGTGAACCAATCCCGCATATGCCGGGCGTACGGGTCCACGTCGAGCGTATCGATGTAGGCGATGTCCTCCGACGGAGCGATCCGGCAACCAGCCAGTTTGAGGGCGCTGATATACAGGGGTTCACGGATACCCTTCTCCTGGAGCATAGATCCGGCCAGCAACTCTTCGGCTGTCGTATCCAGGCAGATTCGGCCCTCATCGACCAGGATGATCCTGTCGACCGGTCGATGCAATACATCCTCCAGCCGGTGCTCGATGATCACGACGGTCTTGCCCGTCCTCTTGTGCAGGTCGTCGATCAGTTCTATGGCCCGCTTGCCCGTGGCGGGGTCCAGGTTCGCCAGCGGCTCGTCGAACAGCAGGATATCTACATCATCCACCATGACACCCGCGAGCGACACCCGCTGCTTCTGCCCTCCGGAAAGCGCACCGGGCGGCTGGTCGAGGAAGTCCTCCATCTCCACGAGGGAGGACATCTGTAGCACCAGCTTCTCCATCCGAGGCTTGTCGATGCATTGGTTCTCCAGCGAAAAAGCGATGTCCTCAGCTACAGAAAGCCCCACGAACTGGCCGTCGGTATCCTGCAATACCGTACCGACCTTCTGGTTCAGGTCATAGATATCGGTATCCTTGGTCTCCATGGAAGAGACCTTCAGCGATCCCTCGATCCTACCCGGTATGGCATGGGGGATCAGCCCGTTGATACAGTTGCCGAGGGTCGACTTGCCGCTTCCGCTTGGACCTATGATCAAAAGCTTCTCCCCCGCACGCACATGCAGATCCACATGCTTGAGCGTAGGGACCTGCTGAGACTTGTAGGTGAATGAGAAATCGCTGAAATCCAACATCATCGAACTACTTGCAAAGCTTATTTCGCCTCTGCGTTCTCGTCGAGGGTCAGGTTCGTGTTGTTCCTGTTCCGGCGTGCGAGCAGGACCATCAGCAGGGAACCGAGGATCGCGATGACGACGGTATTGACGAAAGCGATCAGCAACTGCTGGGTCACGACCTTGTTCAGCGGTTCGGCGAACAGGAAGTAGTCGAGCAACGCGCTGATGCAGTATCCGACGAAGTTGCCAAGGAAGGAGAGCAGGATGAAGATACCGGCCTGCTTACCTCCGAATACGCCCTCATCAAGCTTGTGGGCGGTGAACATGGGATAGAGTCCGATCACGATACCGACGATACCGCTGCCCAGCACCCAAGTGAACCAGACACCCCAACCGGCGAAGAGGTCGGTGATCCAATGCCCGAGGAAACCTACCAGGAAACCGACGACGGGACCATAGACACCGGCGAACAGCGCGAGGATCGCCATAGCGGGCTTGATCGTCGTGTTGGCGAAAATGGGGATGCCGATCAGACCTCCCAGACCATACAACGCGGCGCCGATAGCGACTACTACCACCATCTTTACAAATTTCATGGATTTCTGCTGATCCATACTCCCACCTCCAGAATCTTTATTTCTATCCACCCTTCACGGTGGATGAATGAACATGCGTATACGCTAGGAGAGTTTCTCCAACGTGATGAGCCACCCCTCGCCGGTGCCTACCCGATATTCCGACGAAAAGCTCCCCTGGTTGACGGCAACGCCTACGTTCAGCAGGCTGTTGATATAGAGCAACGCCTCGCCCCGTCCCACTTCGGTAAAGTTCTTGCAATAGCGGAGCTCATATCCGTAGACCGTCCGCCCCCGGTCGGTGATCGATACACGTACCATGTCGCCGTATCGTACACCCAGCCGGGCGAACAGCGAATCAGGGATGTTCGTCCAGAGACTGCCGTACCGGGTATCGAGTATGTCGATCGCTCCGACGATCCTGTTGCCGGCGAGATGCGCGTCCTGGACATCGAGCTGGACGACTTCATCGTCGAGTTTCCGCCCGATATCGTCGAATCCGATTGTTCCGGCGGCCAAGCGAGCCCCGGTATACGCATAGACATCCCTGCCGTGGAAGGTATAGCTGCGTTGGCTGTTCTTCAGGCGATTCACAGCCTCGCTGATCTCGCGTCGCTCGACGATACCGACCTGCCTGGCTACATGCGTCAACGTCCCGTTGTCGGGAGTCACAACCACATGCCCTGACCGGGTCAGAACGGCGACGCTCTTGCGGTCGCTTCCGACCCCAGGGTCAACGACACAGACGAACACAGTGCCGGAAGCCCAATAGGTCATGGCCTGGATCAGCCGGTACGAGGCCTCCCAGATATTGAACTGGGGGATCTCATGGGTCAAGTCTTCAAGCTTCAAGTCCTGGCAGACTTCGTCGGCTACGCCATGCATGGCGCTGACAGCCCCGTCGACGGTTCCGAAATCACTCATGAATACGACAGTCCGGCGTTCACGCCAAGGACACTGGTCTTTGAGTTCTTCGGCTATACGTTCCTTGTCATCCATTCCATATCTTCCTTATTTCCGATACCCATCAGGTTGATGTCGACAGGCATCAAGTTCTCAGCGATCCATCTTCCCCGCAAGTTCCTCGACACCGGGCGAAGGCCCGTCGGCCGTCGCACGAAGTTCTTCGAGATGCATCAGCCGCATCCAACGGAAAGTGAAGAACAGTACGGCTATCGCGACCGCGACCGCTATGGCGCCGACGAGGATCTCCACCCATACCGGACCTTCCCAGACAATGGCGAGCATTGCGAATCCGGCGGCCAGGGAGAGGATCAGCACGATCACCGCGAACACGGTGGAACGGACTCTCTTTCTTAGCGTCAATACCCTGTCGTTAGCCTTTGACCGCTTTTTCATGCCTTACCCGCCTCCAGGAAGTCATCGATGATCGCCATGAACTCCTCGTAGGTAGTAGCAAGACTGAGCTCCGGCTCTTCATCAAGTATGTTTTTCGGAGCCCTGAACAGAGCGCCGCAATCGGCTGTATGGATCATGGAGAGATCATTGTAGGAGTCCCCGGCGGCGAATGTGCGGAAACCCATCGACCGTAGTCCGAGGATCGCTTTCTTCTTGCCGTCGTGCTGACGCATCCGGTAGTCGGTGATCATTCCCTGCGCATCAATCCTGAGATCGTTGCAGAAGATCGTGGGCCAGCCCAGCTTGCGCATCATCGGCTGCGCGAACTCGGAGAACGTGTCGGAAAGGATCACCACCTGGGTCTTGCCCCTCAACTCTTCAAGGAATTCCCTGGCACCGGGGAGAGGGTCCATCGTACCGATCACCTCCTGGATATCGGCCAAGGTCAGGCCATGCTCGCGCAGGATCTCCAACCGTCCGCGCATCAATACGTCATAGTCCGAAATTTCGCGGGTCGTCAGACGGAGCTTCTCGATTCCGGTCTTTTCCGCGAAGTTGATCCATATCTCCGGGATCAACACACCCTCCAGGTCCAAGCAAATGATGTCCATCGAACTATACCTCCTCCCATCTTCCACTCTTGGCCGAGCGGAACAGGGCTTCCATTACCCTTGTATTCTCCAACGCATGCTCTAGGGAGCCGGCGTACGGTACCCCTTTCTCAACGCTCTCTACGAAATGGTCGCACTCCAACGCATATTGGTCGGAGGGCAGAAAACTGTAGATACGGGTCGATGACAGCACATTGCCGTCGTACAGTTCGAAATCACTTTTCAATGCGGGATCGGTACTGAAGGGGGACAGTACCTCGATACGGTGAGAATCGGTGAAAAGGGTCAGACAAGTATGCCGGGGATTCTGCGTCCCGCAGCTGAACGTCAGCTGTCCACCATTGGGAAACTCCATAACTCCGGAGGCGAGCCGGTCGACACCGAACACTTCGTCCATCGTCAGGGTACAGGCGACACGGAGAGGCTCGCAACCGAACATCCAGCGACCACAGACGATCGGATACACTCCGATATCCCACAGGCCACCACCGCCCTCCCGGTACTTGTTCCTGATATTCTCAGGGTCCCTGTTGTCCAGGAAGAAACAGCCGTCGACGCTCTGCAACTGGCCGATCTCCCCGGAATCGAGCATCTCCTTGAGATTCTCCAGACGGGGTTGGTGCAGCACCACGTAGGCTTCGCCGATCAGTTTACCGGTCTGCTCTCGGAGTTTAATCAAATGCTGGACGTCGGAGACGGTCAAGGCCAAGGGCTTTTCGCACAGGACATGTTTGCCCGCGAACACGGCCTTCTCGATCCACTCTACATGGAGATGATTCGGCAACGGAAGGTAGACGATGTCAATGTCGGGATCGGCCAGCAGTTCCTCGTAGGAACCATATGCCGTGGGGATCTCAAACTCTTCGGCGATCTCCCCCGCCCGTTCGGCGTCTCTCGACGCGATAGCGGTCAATTCACAATAATCCGTTTGCCTCAACGCAGGGATAATGCTGGTCCGGGCTATCTTCGCAGCCCCCAGGATTCCCCATCGCAACGTCTCCATACATACTCCAAACCATCATCAAGTATCGGTCGATGCCATACGGCGTCTCTACCGTTCCAGTATCACCGAGAACGGGGGGCAATTGCAAGCAGAAACAGCCCCTGCCATGACTCAGAGACTCAAATTATCGACATGGCAAAGTCCGTGACGCTTGGAGTCTGACTACTCCTTGAATTTCTCAGGGGCGGTCGTCAACACCAGCGCTCGGGCGGCGCAATCGGTCGGATCAACCAGTTCACAGGGAAGCATGTCCGGCTTCAACGCCAACGGAAGCTCCGTACAGCCCAGGATGATGGCCACTACCCCACGTTCCAGCAGGCGCATCGCTTCGTCCAGCAGCACGGCACGGGCCTCCCCCGTCACGGGATACTTCGCCTTGACGCCATACCCGGTGTCATAGATCGCGGCATGGACCCTGCGCTGCCCATCGACGGTGGGCTCCAGCAATTCAAACTTGGGATAATGATCAAGATACCGACGGTAGACTCCCGTCATATGGGTTCCGACAGTAGCCAGCAAACCGATCCTGCCACCCTCAGGAAACAGGTGTTCGAGATACCGGCAGGTCTCTTCGATCATGTTGACAAGCTGTACGTCCGGGTAGGCTATGGCTGCCTGTTCCATCATCGTCCCGAGAATTTCAGGGGCATGGGCGGTATTGCACGCCACGGCGATGGCGGTCGCTCCACACCGCACGAGTTTTTCAAAGCAGGTGTACATCCCCCCCGCAGGATTGACCCCGCCATGGAGCAGGTATTCCGTACGGTCGGCGATCAGCGAGGGGCAGGATACCAGATAGAGGTTGATATGCTCCTGATCAGTCTTCGCCTGCGTATGGTCAAAGACTTTCCGCACCAGATCCGCCCCGGCATACGGGCCGACGCCACCAATGATTCCGATCACTTTCTCCATCGCCACCCCTTTTTCGTGAAGAGTCGTATAGATTGTAACATGGCATTTCCCACATGCAAAATCTTATCTGTTGCGGGAGGGGTGCCTGCATGGTATCATCAAGCCAAGGGGGTGGAGGATGTCAGGAGCCAGGGACCATATCACCGAACGCATGAAGGAACTCTATGTGTACGATATCTACGGATTGCGGAGGGAGCTCAAGCCTCTGAGCCGGATACTGTACAACGGGGAACCGCTCAACTGTTTCGCTACCGGGGTGATGGACGGCCTGCGCCGTCTGCTGGTGGTGACCGACAGCCGAGTGATCATCATCGGCAACCACCTGGGTTCACCTTCCGACATAGACATCATCCCGCGAAAGGACATAACCGCCCACTCCGCCACGAAAAAATTCTTCAGGTCCTCGATCGAGTTCACAACCGTGAACGACGCCCGCTACACGTTGACCGGCGTTTCCAGAAGGGTGCTGGACCTGTTCAACTGGGCGCTGGACCAACCGCTCCGGGAATTCGACGAGTAACGTCTCCTCTAGGTCCCTGGCAAGACTCTCTCGGCAGCTACCTTCTGGACGCAAAAAAGGAGGACCGCCTTATCCAACAGCGGCCCTCCAGCTCAAGAACTCATGTCATGAAACTGTTTCTCAAGCCTTCTTTTTCTCCCATTTGCTCATATCGAGTTCCTTCATCATCTTCGCGACGACAACGGTACAGGTCAGGTCGCCTGTTACGTTCAACGCGGTGCGCCCCATGTCGAGGATCGCGTCGATACCGAGGATCATCGCATACGCACCGGCGACGGCGGTACCGGCGACGACCGGCAAGCCGACGGAATCGAGGACCATCAGCAACATGATGGCACCGGCGCCAGGTACACCGGCGGTCCCGATGGACGCCAAGGTAGCCGTGACGATGATCGTCCCCATCTGGCCGAGCGAGAAGTTGTGGCCCCAGACGGTCAAGGCGATGAAGATCGCGCAGACGCCCTGGTAGATGGCGGTCCCGTCCATGTTGATCGTCGCGCCAAGCGGCAGCGAGAAAGAATAGATGTCCTTTGGACAGCCGAGATTCTCAGCCGCCTCCATGGTCACAGGCAGGGTCCCGTTGGAACTTCTGGTAACGAACGCGGTGATGAACGGATTCTTCGCCTCGTTGAAATAGGTCCTGAGGCTGAGCTTGCTCAATTTGATCATGCCGAGATAGACCAGGCAGACATGGATGGCATACCCGACGAAACATGCGAGCGTCACGACACCAAGGGAACCGACGACCTTGGAACCATTCTTCGCGAATACTTCAGCGACAAGGGCGAGAACACCTATCGGAGCGTACTGCATGATGCCGTTGACCATCTTCATCATGACTTCCGCGACACCATCGCAGAAATTATAGACGGTCATGCCGGCGTTGCGGATACGTTCGTCCTTGGAGACCTTCAGATAGGAGATACCGATACCGAAGACCAACGCGAAGAAGATCACAGGAAGGATGTTCTCATTGACGACCGCCTGTGCGAAACTGGTCGGAATGATATTCAGCAGGGTATCGGACATGGACTGTGTCGCCGCGGCCTTGCCTGCCGCATCGACGGCCAACGTGGCCATCGCGGCACTGGGGCGGAAGATCGAACCCATCAACAGACCGATCACTACGGCGAAAGCGGAAGTCAGTAGATAGAAGATAATAACGCGAATACCTACCTTGCCGAGGTTCGCGGGACTCACGGACGAGGCGCCTACAATCAAGGTCGAAAGGATGATCGGCATCATGATCATCTTCAACAAGCGAACGAACAACGAACCGAACGGGGTGATCCACAGGATCTTTTCACCGAAAATAAGACCGAGAGCAGCACCAAGGATCAGTCCGATGAGAATCCGGTACAGCAAGTTGAAATTGAAATACCAGCTGAGCCAACCTTTCTTTACGGGTGCATCATTTTTGTTTGCCATATACACTCCTTTTGTTTTGGACAGAGACAAAAGTTCTGGTCAGTCAAACTTGATACTTGAATACACTCCTTATTGATTTCTATACCACCAGACGTCTTTACTCTCTCCTGTCCTCTATTCTAGGAGCAGCAACGACAAGCTATAAAGTAAATTTTTCGCTAATATTTTTTTACGAAACAAATAATTAGCGATTTTTTAACATCGACTGTCTGATCCAGTCCCCGCAAGTTTCCCGCAGGTCCGGGACGTTTGAGGCGCATCTTCCCACGGATACGATGGCCTGACTCTTTTCAGGCAGGTTCATGGATAGGGCCAGGCTGTTTTAGGCAGATCTGGCATCGAATAGGCGTGTTTGCATGTGATGAGAGTGACAGGTCTGGCCCCGAGTTGGCACTTTTACCCCGAAAGGGACAGTTCTCAGGACAGGTCTGGCCCTAACATGACACTTCTGACCCGCATACGGCAGGCTTCGAAGCGAAACGACAGCTTTGGCAAAATCAACAAGCAAAAAAAGAACCGTCACCTTGGATGGCGACGGTCCTTGTCATGCATGGACGACTTGGGGAAGTATGGCCGGTATCGAAAGTGACGCTACAGGCAACCTCCTGCCCCGGTCATATCGACTCGCTTCCAGCCGGCAAATCGTCAGTCACTTATTTCTTGGCGGCCCACTTGCTCATGTCGAGCTCTTTCATGGACTTCGCGACGATGGTCGTACAGGTCAAGTCACCCGTTACGTTCAACGCGGTACGGCCCATGTCGAGGATCGCGTCGATACCGAGGATCATCGCATACGCACCGGCGACCGCTGTTCCAGCGACGACGGGCAACCCGACGGCGTCGAGGACCATCAGCAACATGATAGCACCGGCGCCAGGTACACCAGCGGTTCCGATGGACGCCAAGGTAGCCGTGACGACGATAGTCCCCATCTGACCGATGGTGAAGTTGTGGCCGGTAACGGTCAAGGCGATGAAGATCGCACAAACGCCCTGGTAGATGGCGGTCCCATCCATGTTGATCGTCGCGCCAAGAGGCAGCGAGAAGGAGTAGATGTCCTTGGGAACACCCAGATTCTCAGCGGCTTCCATGGTTACCGGCAGGGTTCCGTTGGAACTTCTGGTAACGAACGCAGTGATGAACGGATTCTTCGCCTCGTTGAAATAGGTCCTGAGGCTCAACTTGTTCAGCTTGATCAGACCAAGATAGACGATCACCACATGGATCGCATAACCAAGGAAACAGGCCAAGGTGACGATACCGAGGGAACCGACGACCTTGGAACCGTTCTTCGCGAATACTTCAGCGACAAGAGCGAGAACACCTATCGGAGCGTACTGCATGATGCCGTTGACCATCTTCATCATGACTTCCGCGACACCATCGCAGAAATTATAGACGGTCATGCCGGCGTTGCGGATACGTTCGTCCTTGGAGACCTTCAGATAGGAGATACCGATACCGAAGACCAACGCGAAGAAGATCACAGGAAGGATGTTCTCATTGACGACCGCCTGTGCGAAACTGGTCGGAATGATATTCAGCAGGGTATCGGACATGGACTGTGTCGCCGCGGCCTTGCCTGCCGCATCGACGGCCAACGTGGCCATCGCGGCACTGGGGCGGAAGATCGAACCCATCAACAGACCGATCACTACGGCGAAAGCGGAAGTCAGCAGGTAGAATATGATGGTACGGATACCAACCTTACCCAACGTGGCGGGGCTGACTGATGAAGCGCCGACAATCAAGGTCGAAAGGATGATCGGCATCATGATCATCTTCAGCAAGCGTACGAACAATGAACCGAACGGAGCGATCCACAGGATCTTCTCTTGAAAAATCAGACCCAAGGCCGCACCTAGGACCAGGCCGATGAGTATCCGGTACAGCAAGTTGAAATTGAAATACCAACTGAGCCAACCTTTCTTCACGGGCGCTTTGTTCTTGTCTTCCATATGAACTCCTTACGTTTTTTATCCATCGGACACATGAGATCCGATGTGAACTTCCCGATATTCCATTCTCAAACAGATTTGCGACGAACACAAGAATTTTTTAACGGAAACGAAGCGAATTCATAGCATTTTCATAACATTGGAAAATTTTTCATCTCCGAACGTACCGATTTCACCTCTGAAGGCAAATTATTACGGGGGATGATGACGCCTACGGCGCCGGATCAATGAACCGGAGGACCCGTTTTTCCGTGTACCCCCATCGTACCGCTATCGTACCCCCATTGCACCCCTAAGAGAAGAGGGAGGCAACAACGAACATGGTGGCTTCGCTGAGTTCGCAGGTCGCACCGAGGATATCACCGGTGACACCGCCGAGACGACGGCGACTCTTCCAGCCGATGAACAGAGTCATCAGCACCCCCGCGGCGAGGACCAGACAGAAAGGAACCAACCGATCTTCAGGGAGCAACAGCACGGTAGGGACGATCGCCAGCACAGCCGCGACCGCGCCATGATACCATCGGCTTTCACCCACCAGCACCCCGGCGGTTCCAGGAGTCGGCCTGGCGTAACGGTTCACGGCGGTCTGCACCGCCAGCAACATCCGGCTCAGCACAGGAACAACCACCAACCAGAGCAAGGACGATTGATCGACGGCGGCGCAAGCGCAGAGCGCAGCGACCGCACAGGTCTTTACAATGAGAAGCAAAACCAAGGCGATCACCCCGAAAGCCCCAGTACGGGAATCCTTCATGATCTCCAAGGTACGCTCCTTGGTCCATCCCCCGCCGAACCCGTCGGCCATGTCGGATAGCCCGTCAAGATGGAACCCGCGGGTCAACCATGCGAGCAGGACCGTGACCAACGCACCGCATACCAGATATGAGAAAGGAGATGTCGAGTATGAAACAAGCAGCGCCAGAGCCCAGCAGAAGCCCCCCAGCACAAGTCCGACCACGGGAAACCAGAACAGCGTCGTAGCCTGCTTGCGGCTGTCGCCGCCAGGCACCCGAAGGATCGTCAAAGTCCGGAACGCCGACGCCAGGCCGAGCCCTCTCACCGCACCGACTCCGAAGCTACGGAAGGACGCTCCCCCTTGATCACGACAGGAATGCCGGCGACCATCAACACCACCGTATCGGCGAGCCTGGCCACATCCTGGTTCAGCCAACCGGCGTGATCACGGAACGCCCGGCTCTCGGCGTCGGCGGGGATGAACCCCATGCCCGTCTCATTGGACACAAGGATGATTTCACAAGGAGGATCGGCCAGAACCCGCAACAAGTCGGACTCCTCCTGATAACGGCCCTCCTGCGGGCCATGATGGTAGATCAAGTTCCCAAGCCAGACCGTCAGGCAATCGACCAACGCGACGCAAGTCTCGTCGCTCAGACGATCAAAGGCCCCGGCAAGGTCCATCGGCTCCTCGACCGTGACGAAGCGGCCGGCCCGGTCGGCCTGATGGGCTGCGATGCGGCTACGCATCTCATCATCAATCGGCTCCGCCGTAGCGATATAGGTACGGGACTGAGATACAGCCCCCGCGGATTCGGCCAACGCCTGGGCGAACCGGCTCTTTCCACTCCGCCCGCCGCCGAGGACCAGCGTGACCTTCGGCTTCGAAATCTTGCCGGAACGAACATCCCCGACACCCTCTATCCTGGCGCCATGGGTACTGGACACCAATGTTCCGGGTGGTGAAACCAGCCTGCCCTGATGATATTTCATGTCGGATATCTTGATAGTAGCCATACGTCTCCCCCTCTCGGACCTTCCGTTCGCCTGATACTATAGTACTATAGCACGGCTTTGAGCCAACACTTCCAACGAATTTTCCAGATGTTCCTGTGAAAAAATCTCCAACGTCAGCACCCTCTGGACTTCGTCCTCCCGTATCTGCGCCGCCAAAGCCCGCAGGAAAAATTCGACTTTCGAGGGCTCCGTCACCCCCAGTCCCCGGTGATCCTGCCCGCCCTCGTCCGCAAGGCCGGAAACTCCATGCAAATGACAGATCCGCGTCCGAGGCAACAGAGCGGCGCAATTGGCGACGGCATCATACCCCATCAACCAGACATGCCCGATATCGAGCGTCACCGCAAGGTCATACCGCCGCACAAGAGGAGTCACCAGCTCGAACGGATAGGACAAAGTCTCCGCGCAGAGCATCCGGCTATCAACAAGCCCCGTCCGCAACAACGCCTCCAAAGACCAGTCCAGCGAACCCAGCCACCCCGACATGTCCTTCGACGGTATCCTGCCATACATATCGGGAGTCAGATGCAGGACATACCCGAACGGACGCAGCTCCTCGGTCAGTCCGATGATCCGTCTGTACGTCTCCAGCGTCCGCCTCCGTTCCCCCGGATCAGCCGCGCCGGGATAGACATCCAGCGGGAAATGCACCGTATAGGTCAGGCCATTGTCCGCGGCAAGTACGTTCAGCTCGCGGATCACCTCTCTGGTCGGGAGATTGCTCGCCTCTTTCGACTCAAACAACACCAGCTCGATATCATCGACCTTGTCAGCCAGATACCGCACGTTCGGGAGAATATCGTCGGGAATGATATAGCTGCTCGTCCCAAGACGCCACGGCCACGCCGTTTTCGTCATGGGTGATGATGAATTCATCGGAACACCTCCGGGCCATAGAGTTCTTCGGCCAGCATGGTGGAATCGGTCACACCGCAGTCAGCGAAGGCCGTCATGTCGCTGAGCAACGCCACCGCCGCCTGAACGACCGGCCAGGCCACCAACGCGCCCGTCCCCTCGCCCAGCCACATGCCCAGATCAAGCAGTGGATGGATCAGCCCCAGGTGTCCGAGCAACCGTCGATGCCCCTCCACTACGGAGCAATGGCAAGGTATCATATAATCGACGACCGCTGGTTCCAACCGTACCGCGGCCAGAGCCGCGGTGGTGACGATAAAGCCATCGAGCAGTATCACCATCTTCCGAACAGCGGCCTCAAGCATACCACCCATGACAAAAGCAAGTTCATATCCACCATACAAGGCCATCGTCTCTATCGGGCCCTCTGGACAGCCATGCAGATTCACCGCCTGCTTCACCACCGCAAGCTTCCGGTTGAACCCCTCGTCGTTCTGGACGGCGCCTCTGCTCGTCAACACCTCGGCGGGCCACCCCGTCAAAGCCGTCGCCAAAGCCGAAGCGCTGGTCGTATTGCCGATCCCCATCTCCCCGAACGCCACGACATTGCAGCCCTTTTCCGCGACGGCACGCACCATCGAGCGACCTGCCTCCATGGCCTGCCTGCATTGCGCGACACTCATTGCCGGCCCCAGCAACAGGTCCCCGGTCCCATGCGCGACCTTGCAGTCCACCACCCCGTCCTGCGGAGAGAAGTCATGATCCACACCGGCATCGCAGACAACCAGTTCGACACCGTAGAGCCTGGAGAAAAGCCCGCAGGCCCCTCCACCCTGGGCGAAGTTGCGGCACTGCTGCCACGTGATCTCCTTCGGACTCGTGGTGACACCTTCCGCCACCACTCCATGGTCTCCGGCTGCAAGCAGCAGATGGGGACGGCATAACCGCGGAGACAAGGTGCGCTGGATCATCGCCACACGGGCGGCGACAGCCTCCAGCTCCCCCAAGGAATTGGGAAGCATCGCTTTCGACAACATTTTTTCACGGATTTCGGGATACAGCTCCCGGGCAATCGGTTCCACAGAGGTGTTCATGCCTCCAACATAGCCCAAAGCCCTACCTCTCGTCTACATCGTCTATATCACACAGGAACAAGGCGGTCGTTTCAGCTCACCACAGGAACAGCTTCCTGCTTGCGCAGGTCTATGAACAGATTCCCGATCATGCCCGCGAGGATCAGCAACGCACCGATGAACAACTGGACGGAGAACACCCCATAGAAAACCTTGTCGATCGCGATCGACATCAGGATCTGCCCTGCGCTCATCAGCAACGCCGAATAGATGGCGGGGATCTTGGGAATGACGAAATTGCACGATATGACGACGAACACGGCGAGAACCCCGCCGCTGATCACCAGGTACCAAGGGGTATGGACAACGGCTCGCAGACCGTCCAACGTCCTGCCCGGCTCGAAAACCGCATAGAACACGGCGGCGAAGACCAGCGCGCTGATCACATTCTGTCTCGCACTGAACAGCTCCCCCTTGTAGGAAGCGAACAACCCGTTATAGACCATCTGGGTCATGGTCACCACACCAGCCAGTATGCCAAGAAGAATATAGGGGATTGCGAACGTACCGCCGGCGAAAGCCATGACCACGATACCGGACGCACTGACCGCCAAGGCAAGCAGCTTGCGCTTGTCCAGACCCACCTTCCGCATTCCCATGAAACCGGTCAAGTCGAACACCAGCGCACACAGGCTTTGCCCGAACACCGCCGTAGCCATCGCCAAGGACGCACCGATATTCACAATCGTCACATAGTTCAGATTGAGGATCACAAACCCGAACAAGCCCCCGAACCACAACCATTTCGGAGACTTCTTTCGAGGCGGATTGAAAGCGACACTCCTACGAACCCCCAGCATGATCATTGAAACGACAAAAAGTCCCACCGCCTGGTTCACCATCAGAGACACGCCCATCGTCGTAGCGACACCAAACTCCGTATTGAATACGACCATGATGGAAATAACCATACCTGTGGCGAAGACCAACACTGGATAGAACAGCTTTTTCATGCCCACAATCCTATCATGCCCGAACGGTTTGGTACAGACACGATTCCCTGTTCAGGCGGTGTGATGGTCTATGTCTGGGTCTATGTCGGGCGTATGTCCCTATCTCCGGGTCTATGTCAGGCGTATGTCCCTATCTCTGGGTCTATGTTAGGCGTATGTCCGTATGTCTGGGTCTATGTCAGCAGAAACCAATGGAGAACCAATGGAGAACCAATGGTAAACCAAAGGGGTACCATTGGTGGAACAATAAAAAGAAGACTAACAGAAACAAAGTTTTACAGTATAAAAATTTATTCAAAAAAAACCAACGGTCAACAGAAAAAAACAGAGAAAGTCAGGATTTTTTGATATGATAGTTGGGTTCTCTTTCGGCGGCGGTAGAGTCACCGGCAATTTCTTCGATGAACCCGTCAACGCAGAGAGATCGTATGCATGCGTCGACTCGCTCAGGATCGAACGTGGAAAGACCGTCCAGCAACTGGCTTCGGCTCAGCGCCCCGCGTTCAGAGAAATGTAACAGCAACAAGCCACGGATCTGGCGGTTGGAATTCTCATAGCGGGACTGGCGGGCATAGTGGGCGCTTCGACGGTTGGCGTTGGGGATCAGGTATTTGAGCAACACCCCGTAGTCCATCAGCGCATAGTACCAGGCGCGGACATCCTCGACCTCGGAAAGCAAATCTTCAAGCAAAGCCCGCAGGACCTTGTCATGAACCTGCTCCTGGCCAGGAAAGAAACAATGCAGCAGGACCCGGCGGATGTTCGTCTCCAGATAGACCGACGGCTGACCATAGCAGAACGCACAGATGGCGGCGGACGTCGAAGGACCGATCCCAGGAAGTGTCAGCAAAGTATCGTAGTCACAGGGAAGTTCCCAACCCCATCGCTCAGAAGCGACCGCGACCTTTCGCAACGCAAGAGCCCGCCGGGGATATCCGAGCCCCTTCCATAGTGAAAGGACATCATCCAGAGAAGAGGCAGCCATGGCTTTCCAGGACGGCCAACGGGAAAGAAACGCCTCATACTTCGGCAGGACGCGGGCCGTCTGCGTCTGTTGGAGCATCACCTCGCTGAGCAGGACAGGCCACGTGCCACGGGTCTCCCGCCAGGGAAAACGGCGACCGTATTCGCCATAGAACCGCCAGATCAGAGCACTAAACTCACGACGGGCGTCAAGACGGCCCGCCCCCTCAAGGGCATCGTAATCAACCGGAACGGCAAGATAGTCGGAAGCTACTGGAAGGGACAGCCCCGGAAACTCGGCGGCAAGCCCCTTTGAAAGCTTCTCAGTGCCTTTCGACGACTTTTGAGGAGAAGTGAAAAACTCGAGCTGGCCGGAATCATCAGAAACAAAAGACATAGGGCTATTCGCCCGCCCCTTCCGTCTCCGGTTTCGAGGAAGACCCCTGCTTCACCTTGGAAGCGGACTCCGGAGCTGGTTCGGAAGTGGCTTTCTTGCCTCCCTTCGGATCTTTGCGAGTATATTCAGGCATGATGAAATCGTACATGCCTGACTCGACGTTCCGAGCGGCCTTGGGGTCGACCTTGGCATCTTCTTCGGAAGCCGAAGAGGTATCGGGCTGGACACCGCTACGTTTGTCCCGCTTCTCCTGCTGCTGGGCCTTGCGCTTGGCCTTGGCCAGCGCCTTCTCCTCCTCATACTGCCGCCGATAGCTCTTGCCGCTGCTGATAATGACGGCCACGGTACGCAGCGACTTCACGTTGGCACAGATGATCTGCAACACGGAAGTGATCGGAACGGCGAGGAACATACCTGCGATACCCCAGATATACCCCCACAATGACAGGGACACAAGGATCACGAACGGACTCAGGTTCAACTGGACACCCTGCAAGCGGGGGTCGATGATATTGCCAAGGACCATCTGGATGGAGATCATCAGCACGGCGACATAGATGATCATCGGCCACTCGGGAGCGAACTGGATGATCGCCATGAGAATCGTCATCGTGGTGATGATGATCGAGCCGATCGACGGGATGAAGTTCAGGACGAACGCCAACACTCCCCAGAGGAACGCGAAATCGAGACCGGTGACCAAGGCCGCGAGGAAGAACAGGACACCAGTCGCGCCACTGATCAACGCCTTGAGAAGCAGGTATTTCGAAACCTGGCGGTTGACCCGCTCGAACAGCACGGCGACCTTCATGCCCCTGTGGTTGGACATCACCTTGAGCTTGGGAATCAAGGACTGACGTTCCAACAGCAGGAAAAATACGAAGATATAGATCAACATTGCGTCGCTGGCTATCGAGACGAACTTGCCGGAGACACTGTAGAGACTGTCCATCAGGATTTTCGCCCAGTTGAAATTGAGCATGGAGAGCAAGGTCGAACCACCGAAATCGGCATCGAACTTGTTCACAAGGAACTCAGTGAGCCAACTGTCGATCGTAGCCACACGGACGATGTAGTTGGGAACCTGACGGACCAGCGTGTTGATGGTCAGCACGAAGAACCATCCGCAGGCGAGGAAGAATACCAGCAATAGAACCATGACAATCAACGTGGAGAGCCAACGGGGAAACCTCAGGTGCTCCATACGATCCACGAAAGGATTGCACAGCAGGAAGCAGAAGCAGGAGATGGCGAGCGGCAACGCTACCGTCTTCGCCTCTTTCAAGACAAACAGGATGATGATGACTAAAAATATCCCGAGGATCGTCTTGAGCGAACGTTGCGTATCTTGGGTAGTATCTTCCATGTATTCAATATAGTCTAGCTTGGAAAAAGCTTCAATATCTGTTATGACTTAAAGTATGGACTACCAAGCTCATCTGGACAGGATCCAGATCGTTCTCGTAGAGACTCAGGACGGGGCCAACATAGGCTCAGTGTGCCGTGCGATGAAGACAATGGGGATCACACGGCTCGCTATCGTCGGAGATAGAATCTACGATGAAAATCGCGTACGTACGCTCGCGCTCCATGCAGCGGACGTCTGGGAGAACCACAGACGGTTTCCGACGCTACAGGAAGCCTTGGCCGACAGCGTTCTTTCAGTCGGAGCAACACGTCGCAGAGGCAAGTTCCGCAAGTTCTGCGCACTCAGCCCCGAACAGCTCGCCCAGCGGATCTCGACAACGGGAGAAGGCATCGTCTCGATAGTATTCGGCCGTGAGGCCGACGGCCTGACCGACGACGAAGTCGCCACTTGCTCCATGGTCGTGACGATCCCGACCAGCCCGCTGTTCCCCTCTCTCAACCTGTCGCAGGCCGTGCAGATCATCACCTACACCCTGTACAACCAGATCAAACCCTGGCCCGTCGAAGCCTCTCCCGTCACTCAGCAACGGACCGAGACAGCGGCCCAGAAGGTTATCGAAAGCCTGGAGACACTACCTGACTATTTCAAGGGCGATGAAAAGAAATGGACCTACCGGTTCCTCCGGGACACCTTTACAAGAGCCTCGCTCACCGAAAGCGAAATACAGAAGATGGAGAAGATCTTCGTGAAGATGACCCGCATCAAGAACTTCAAGGAGATGTCGAACGATGAATGAAAGACCTGCGTTCCTGACACCCATGCCGGTGGTCGTCGCGCATCGCGGCGACAGCATGCATTATCCGGAGAACACCCTCCCTGCCTTTCTCAGCGCGGTGCAGATGGGCATCGATGTCGTCGAGACAGACGTCCATCTCTCCAAGGACGGCGTGCTGGTCATCTGGCACGACCCCACTTTGGAACGGAACACCGACGGCAAAGGCAGGATCGAGGACCATACCCTCGCCGAACTCAAGCGCTTCGACGCAGGGTACACCTTCACAAAGGACGGGGGAAAGACCTTCCCGTTCAGAGAAACAGGAGTCCAGCTCGCCACCTTGGAGGAAGTGCTCCAGGCCTGTCCGGGACAGAGGTTCAACATCGACCTGAAAAGCAAGACGCCCGCCATCGTCGATGAATTCATCTCCGTGATCCGCCGCAACGAATCGGAAGACCGTGTCGTAGGAGCCTCCTTCCATATTTCCAACCTCAAGGCGCTCCGCGAGAAAGCCCCGGAGATCCTGACCAGCGTCACCACCGTCGAGGTACTCCGGTACCTGTTCCTCCAGAAGACACACATGCTTCCAAAGACCCTGGCGAAAGGGAGACAGATCATCTTCCAGGTGCCGGTACAGCAATGGGGGATCAAAGTCATCACCCCGGGCTTCATCAAGGCGTTCCACGAACGCGGGGCCGTCATCCAGGTCTGGACGATCAACGAAGAGGCCGAGATGCGACGGCTGTTCGCGATGGGGGTCGATACCGTCATGACCGATGATCCGGCGACGGTGATCAAAGTCGCCCAAGAGATGGGATTGCGTACATCCTGACCGCATGAAAAACATTACAAGGAGCTATCACATGGAAGTTTCAAAAGTATACTTCACCAACCTGCGCACAGAGGTTGGAACCAGCAGATTGGTAAAACTGGAACGCCTGTTGCACAAAGCAGGAATCGACAAGATCGATTTCCAGGACAAATATGTCGCGATCAAGATCCATTTCGGTGAGCCGGGCAACCTCGCCTTCCTCCGCCCCAACTATGCGGCGACCGTAGTCAACGTGATCAAGGAACTCGGCGGCAAGCCGTTCCTCACCGACTGCAACACGTTGTATGTCGGCGGTCGCAAGAACGCCCTCGACCATATCGATTCCGCCTATATGAACGGCTACTCCCCCTTCTCCACCGGTTGCCACGTCCTAATCGCCGACGGACTCAAGGGCACCGACGAAACACTCGTCCCGGTAGAGGGCGGGGTCTATGTAAAGGAGGCGAAGATCGGCCATGCGCTGATGGACGCCGACATCGTGATCTCCCTCAACCACTTCAAGGGACACGAGGGGACCGGCTTCGGCGGGGCCTTGAAGAATCTCGGCATGGGTGGTGGCTCACGTGCGGGAAAGATGGAGATGCACAGTGCGGGCAAGCCCACAGTGGATACCGAGCTCTGTATCGGTTGCGGCCGTTGCGCGAAAGTATGCGCCCATGACGCACCCGACCTCTCCAGCGGCAAAGCCGTCATCGACCATGACAAATGCGTCGGTTGCGGACGGTGCATCGGAGTCTGCCCGAAAGACGCCGTACTCCCAGCCAGCGACGAGAGCAACGACATCCTCAACTGCAAGATCTCCGAATACGCCAAAGCAGTGGTGGACGGCAAGCCGAACTTTCACATCAACATCGTCATCGACGTATCCCCGTACTGTGACTGTCATGGGGAGAACGATCTGCCGATCGTCCCCGATGTCGGCATGTTCGCCTCTTTCGACCCGGTCGCCCTGGATGTCGCCTGCGCCGATGCGGTCAACGACCAGCCGGTCATGCCGGGCAGCCATCTGGCCGAAGTCGCCCATGAGCACCACGACCACTTCACCGACAGCATGCCGGCGACGAACTGGCGCGTCGGTGTCGAACATGCGCAGAAGATCGGGTTGGGAACCACCGCTTACGAATTGATCACCCTGTAACAGCAGTAGCCTTACAGTAGCCCTATATCACGCATGCAATGGCGACACCAAAGCCATAGTATCCGGTGTGGACAAAAAGCGAACCATCTTCAGCGACCAGGCGGCAGCTACATGCGTTCGTAGCCTTTGGAACACGAAGCCACCATTTCCTGTCCGTGCTGGCGGAATCGGCGATATTGTTCTTGGCGCGTTGCAGGGGGGAGGTGTCCTTGTACATCTGGAAAACCTGACCGCAAGGAACGCCTTCCGACTCATATCCCATCTCCTCCAGGGAGGGAATGAAGAACCTGTCCTGGACTGCGTAGGTCGTGTTTCCCTGGGAACCATCCTGTTCGTATATCTCATTGTGCCGTACAGGTATCCGGACAGGACGAACGACATCGATGAAACCAGCCTCCAGACCATTCAAGAAACCATCGGCCTCCTGCGTATACACCGCAGGCCGATCGAATCTGGTCTGCGGCGTCCACCACCGCCCCTTCGGCCCGGCGCTGTTCAGCCACTGTCTCAGCGTGGACTCTTTGTAATTGTTTGAGCCGAAGACCGCGCGATGCATATGGTTGAGATTCTTCGACGTGCCATCGGTGACGCCGAGGAACGTACCCTCCGATCCTTGCCTGATCTCCACGCACTGGCATGGAACGCGGTCATTTCCGTCTCGATATACTTCAAGGAGTTTTCCGCCGATCGTTTCATTGTATTTCATCGTCAGGAGCAGCTGGGAACCCGCGGGCGCTGTGTCGGCGAGTGTAAACTGAAACGACCTGCCGTTGTCCTCGTCGAACCACTCCTGGTGTATCACAGTGAACCAGTAGGTGCCAGGGGGAAGATCTGCCTCGCAGAAGAACAGGGCCTCCCTGGCGTCCATCGCATGACCATACCAGACATCACGCATCAGCAGCGTCATGGAATGGTCCCCTGGTTTCCGGGGATCCGTATATCCGTCGTGGTCAACGACATCAAACACGAGGTCCAAAGCCGGACCGTCTTCAGCGGCCCTCCGCACGACGAACTGTGTACCGATCGGAAACATGTTTCTCCCCAGCCCCTTCCGTATATCAGCCTGTATCTTTTTCCAAGGATAATCGCAAATCATATTCTCTCCTGTATCGATTTCGTCCGGCCCGGACCACCGCGGCGAACCAGACCGGAACGATGAAAAAAAGCGTCAACACTCGACGACGGACGCAAGACGGATATCCCGAGAACTTGAACCTATCCGAATTTCATAGGAACCAGCGTCCTCGCGCCAGCGACCGTTTTCCGTGTCGTAGTGCGAGAAGGCCCTGGGATCAAGCTTCATCGAAACCGTCTTTTCCTCACCTGGCGATAGCTCAATACGTTCGAAACCTCTGAGTTCCTGCTCCGGTTTGCTGATACTGGGCATCATATCATGCACATAGACCTGCGCGACTTCAGCACCCTTGACCGGCCCGGTGTTCCTGACCTTGAACGTGACCAGCACATTGCCATCGGCAACCTCGGTCCGGGCATCCGAATACTCGAACGTCGTATAGCTCAAGCCATGTCCGAACGGAAACTCCACCGCAAGGCTCTTCGTGTCGAACCACCGATACCCGACCAGGATGCCTTCCGTATATTCAAGGTCGGTGACAGTTCCGATCTCCGGGTCGCCCTGCCCGGGGACACCCCGCCTCCCGTCATCAATCCACCAGTAGTCTTCCGGAAGGGAGATCATGGTTGAATAATCCTTTTCGTCACGTGCGATCGTGAAAGGCAGATGACCGGACGGATTCACGTCTCCAAACAGGACATCGGCCAATGCCGGAGCACCCTCATCGCCCAGATAATAGGCGAAAAGCACAGCGTCTACCGCATCGACCCAGGATCTCGTCTCACAATCTCCGCCGCTGTGCAGGATGACGATCGTATTGGAGTTCAGGCCCTTCGCCCGCCGGATGCCCTCAGCCTCCGCTTCGAGCAGTTCATACGGCCTATCATATGTTTCAGATTCAAAAACCTTGTCAAAGCCCGTCGAGTAGATCACGGCATCCGCTTCCCGGACGGTTTCCAGATTGGCTTCCGTCTTTGCCCAATCCCATCCAAGCACGACGATTTCCGCGTCGGGGAGTCGCTTCTTCAATTCCTGTGGAAGACTATCATTTGGAGATGGCTTGATGATGAAGGCGGAACCTCCGCCGCCAGTAGGAGTCACCTCGGAATTGTAGCCAAGCATCGCGATCTTCTTGATCCCCTTCTCTTTCAGGGGGAGACGGCCTTCCAAGTTTTTCAGCAAGGTAATGGACTCACGGGCCATGTCCAACGCATTCCGCCGGTTTTCCGCACACCCGATTTTCTCAGGATGTTCAGAGACGGGACGATCGAGGATACCAAGGCGCTCCCAGACCTTGAGAAGTCGCAGGACTTTCTTGTCGATATCTTGCATCGAAATCTGACCGGAAGAAAGGGCTTGCCTGATTTTCGGGGCGCTGAACCATTTGCCGTCCGGCATCTCAAGATCGACGCCGGACTTGATGGGTCCAACAGTATCATAGAGGCTAGTCCAGTCGCTTATCACGAATCCTTCGTAGCCCCATTCGCCTCTCAGGATATCATCGACCAGATGTTCATTCTGCGAAGCGTAGACACCATTGACCAGATTGTAGCTGGTCATGACACCAAGGCTGCCCCCCTCCTTCACCGATTTCTCGAATGCCGGCAGATAGATTTCCCTGAGCGTCCGTTCATCAACGACGACGTTCTCCTTATGGCGGTTGTAGTCGCTGTTGTTGCATGCGAAATGCTTGACGGTCGTCACTACCCCTTGGCTTTGCGCCCCCTTGATATACGCCGAAGCCATCTCACCCGCAAGGTACGGATCTTCGCCCATGTATTCAAAGTTCCTGCCGCAGACAGGTGTCCTTGCGATATTGACGCCAGGGCCAAGAAGGACCGAGACACCGACAGCCCTGCACTCATCGGCGATCGATTGGGCACACTTGTAGATCAAGCCGCGATCGAACGAAGCCGCCATCGCGACAGCCGCGGGCATCACGGTGCCGTCTATGTCCCAACCCCTCACCCCGCTCGTCGTGTCCGTCGTCCAGATGGCGGGAAGGTCGAGCCGTGGGATCGCTTTGATGCCAAAAGAATCGATGCCGGAGATATATTCGATTTTTTCATCGTCCGTCATCCGGGAGAAGATCTCTTCCGCGGTAGTCTTCTTTCTCAGGACCTTCTCAACCGGGACAGGAGTCTTCGTCCGTCCCGCCATCGTGTTGATTTTCAACTCTGTCGCAAAGTGCTTTCGATATGACATGTCGTACCTCCATGAAAGTCGCTTCAATATTGGATAGGGGCTGGCTGGCAGCATCTATTCTTGATTTCATATGCCTTCCCGTCTTCAGCGGATTGCTGGATACGGCAAAGCACTTCCGTAACATGCAGCATGAACCGTGCGTCGGTATGGTAGGTCCCGCCAAAGAGTATGGCCCTGGCCATATCCTCAAGCCCCAGGCCTCTCATGTTTTCATCGAAAGCGGGATCAATGGGATATTGTGTCTCCCCTTTCTTCGACACTCTCTTGATCGATGGCCCCGAGTATCTGTTCAGATCGGTGACGTCGAGGCTTCCTTCAAGACCGTAGATCCTCAGGAACGGCAGGCTCTCTTCGTTGTATGTGCCGTACATGTCAAAGGACATGGATAGTGTGACCAGCACCCCACATTCCATTTCCAGGACACAGGTAACATAGGTGGGGACCTCCACCGGAAAAGACTGTCCGAAGGCAGGGCTCGATTCGCACTGGACCGTCCTTTGCCGTCTGGGAATCCGTCCATGCGCCTGGACCGTATCCACCGATCCGAGCAAGGCCACCAGTGCGGAAATATAGTAGGGGCCCCAATCAAACACAGGGCCGCCACCTTTCTTGTAGAAGAATTCCGGTGAAGGATGGAAGAAATCCGGCCCTTGACTGAAGAGGAAGGACTGTACCGCGAAGGGTTTGCCGATCACTCCCGCGTCAAGCAACCCCAACGCCTTCTGCACCCCCGCCCCCATGAAACAGTCCGGCGCACCCCCGATCAGCAGATTATGTTCCTGCGCATATCCTACAAGCCGTTCAGCGCTTTCGATATCTATTGCGAAAGGCTTTTCTGAATACACATGTTTTCCGGCCGCCAGGGCTTTCATGCTGATCTCGGCGTGAACGGCAGGAATGGTGAGGTTCAGGACGAGATCTACATCAGGATCGGTGAGAAGCGCTTCAACACTTTCGTATCGACATGAAAACTGACAGGCTCTTTTGCGTGCAGCTTCCATGTCGATATCCGCGCAGGCGACGATCCGGACGCTACCATAACGTCGAGCGCAGTTCTCCATATATATTTCGCTGATCATGCCACAGCCGATTACACCGACTTTGACTTTGCGTTCCATAAAAACTCCTTCGGGCATTGGTTCAAGACAGGGCTTGCGATTCTGTTTTGCGCAAGAGACCCCGTGAGCGGCTATTTCGGAGCAAATAGCCGTTCATCATCATCTTTATCTTATCAGGCGATTACATTGTTGGATCTGGTTCGCACCCGTTACGGTTTTGTAACGGGAAAATCAATCCGCGAGGCTTTTCAGGTACCGTACAGCGGCGTACTGGGCTTCGATTAGCTCATCTTCCCATTTCAGGCCATCGCTGTCTGGAATCAGATTGTGTTCATCCAGATACTCCACCGTCTTCCGCAGTCCCGTTTCAAGATCGGTCTTCGGTGAAAATTCAGGAATATCACGTGCTATTTTCTCCCCTGAATAGTAGGCGTTGTAGACATAGCTTTCCGTGATCATCTCACTGACTTGGAAATGGGGGCTCGCCTGCTGGACGAACAACGGGACTTCGATCATTTCGACCTCTCTGCCGAGGACTTTCATCATCGTCTTGTGATAGGTCCCCCAGTCGTACGGTTTCATGGCGCCGAGATTGTACGCCTGGCCTTTGCAGCATTCATGCTTGATCGCCCCTGTGAACGCAGGACCAGCGTCATCGGCGAACAGAAAGCTCCGCAGGATGAACGGGTTCCCCGTGACGATAGGTTTTCCCTTGCGTATCCTGTCAACCCAACTGTTGTCCGATCCGATCTGGCGCACGATCGTCTTTTGCCGTGCATAGGTCACGGAGGGACGGAATATCGTCACCGGATAGTCCTCCTTGTGGTACTTGTCAAAGAAATAGTCCTCCATTTCCTTTTTGATCACACCATACTGCCATATCGGGTATCTGTTCATGGATTCCTGGACGGGAAGTTCGCTTCCCCAGAGCGGGCCATAGCAGGCTCCGCTGGATACGGCGATGATCCTGTTCACGTTCGGGAACATCTCATAGTCCTGCCGGGCGTGCTCCTTCGTGAAACTGGCGAAATCCACGACATAGTCATACTCTTTTCCGTTGATCGCCTTGCGGAAGCGTTCATCGTCCTTCCTGTCCGCGACGATGCATTTCGTACCCGGTACGGGATTCGAGGCCCGCTCATGGGCGGCAACTACGGTGACATCGTATCCTTCACGCATGAACTCCCTTGTAGCGGCAATGCCGATATTTCCATATCCACCGATAATGAGAACCGTATCCATATCAACTCCTTTCCTAATTCATCATGATGCCAAGAATGACATCGTTCGTATGGGCTAGCCCCTCTCTGCTCAATATTCCGATCTGCTGTATGGTATTATCGACACCTTTCTTGATGATCCCCTCCCCATGAACGAACTCATGCCCCCTGGCGGCCATCTGGAAACCGAGGACGCCCGCTTCGACGGACATGGCGATTTTCGCGGCGCAGGAGGGTTTCGCACCATCGCAGATCATTCCCGACAGAATGGCCAGCCCGTTCACGACCGTGTGTTCGACCAGCGATTCGTCCGCCCCATGCAGCAATGCGATTCCCGCGGCGGCGCCACAACCTGCGCTGACGGCTCCGCAGTACGCGGAGAGGCAGCCGATCGATTGTTTGATGCGTATCGAAACCAGGTTCGCAAGGACCAGGGCCCTCACCAGCTGCTCGTGGGAAGTTCCCAACGCTTTCGAATACTCCAACACAGGCAAGGTAACGGTCATACCCTGGTTGCCGCTGCCTGAGTTGATTACGGCGGGAAGCTCGCACCCGCTCATCCTCGCATCGGAACCCGCCGCGGCCTTGGCCATGGCGTTCAGCAAGGCATCCGGTTCCGGACTTCTGGAAAGCAGGACCTTTCCGATCTCAGCGCCCCAGTTCCCCGCCAGCCCCTCTTCCGAAAGCTTCGCGTTGCATTCGATCTGACGTTCGATCACAGGAGCGACATCGTTGATATCGCAGGTCGTCGCAAACGCGAAGGCGTCCGTGGTTTTCAGGGGACCTTCTTCCGAGTCGGACATCTCCTCCGGTATCTCGCCCTTCTGGATCACGATGCCGTCTTTCTCCAGGACCATGACATTCGTATGGAACCCGGCGATGCGCACCCTGCAATTGTGTCCCCCCTTCTCCATTGAAATATCAATGTCAAAGAGCAGACCTGAATCGGCGACCTGGATCGAGAACTCCGCACGTTCCATGAATTCCTTGATCCTCGACGGAGTGTCCGGGGGAATATCGGTAAGCACTTCAAGCTTCCGCTCCTCATGTCCGACAACAATTCCGGCGCTGATAGCCGTTTCGATACCTTTCATACCCGCCGTACCGGGGACCACGACGCTTTTCACATTCTTGATGATGCTTCCGCTTATCCTGGCTTCGATCCTATCGGGATATGCTCCCAATACGCTTCTTCCCAGAGAAGATGCATATGCCAAAGCAATGGGTTCGGTACAGCCTGTCGCCGGTATCAATTGCTGTTGTAACAAATTATGCAAATACCAATATTTCCAGCCTTCCATCTTGTCTCTCCGAATCAGTTCTTTTCCGCCAATTCGTCCATCACTTCATGCCAGACGACGAAGCGGTGGTTTGTCTCGCGATTGAATTCACACCCGCCGGCTACGACAAGTCTCTTGCCGCCCTGTCTGATCGATTCATCGACCTTGCCCTTGATCGCCGCCTTGACTTGATCCCTGTTCGCGCCATAGAAATCCTTGTTCCTGTCAATGCCGCCCATCAGGACTTTGTCGGTCATTTTGCGGACTTCAGCGATGGTCGGGTTGGCGGGGGCTTGGTCCTCCCAGTTGATCGCATGCACCGGCAGCGTGATCATCCGATCCATCCGGACGACCTCCAGGCCGCAGACATGGAGCATGGTGAACCAGGATCGGGCATACACGGCTTTCAAGGCCCTTTCCTCAAACGGGCGGATCAGCTTCTCATACTGCTCGTCGGTGCAGAAACCTTTCCGCTCTCCATTGGTGCAATAGAAGAAACCGGCGGCGCCGACATCAAGATAGGCGTTCATCAGATCGATGGCCTGATCCGTAAGGACATCCATCACATGGAAATATTCCTCTTCGTGACTTGCCGCGAATTCCAGGATGTTCTCCGTGCAGAAGAAGGGGCCTGGGTAGAGATCAGTCTTCGGTCCGAGACCGCAGAGCTGCGAGAGCATTCTGGAGGGGCCGAAGATCGTCGGGAGAATCGGCAACGTCCCTTTGTAGTAGTCGCAGAGGTTCCTGATCACGCCGACTTCCCGTCCGAAAGCACCTGCGTGGACATCTTTTTTCGTGACATCGCGCCAGTCGTCGAGGCTTGTGAACGCCGGTTTCCTTGTGAGTCTGAAACCCGCGTCGTCGCTGTCCTTGGGTTCATCGATGATCTGCCCGAAATCTTCCGTACAATACAATCCGTTCTGCATGACTTTCAGAATGTCAAAGTCATGTTGATCCTGATAGGCGATCACCGCTTTTGTGAAGTCGCCGGCGTGACGGTCCTCCAGATTGAGGTGCGGCCCCCAGGCAATGAACGGGGGTCTATCGACAGGTTGTCCGTCAAGTACGGCTTTTACTCGCTCTGTATGGGTCATAATCTTTATTGCACTCCTTGTCATGTATCTGGATCTGGATGAGCCAAGCTCATCCAGATCCGTTCTCGTACGTCTGTGAGGATGACTGTCGACGATTATTCGACGGTCCACTCCCAGCACCTCCAGTTGTTGACCGCGAAATCGTCATACGGGATATTTCCGATGCGATCCGTGCTGACGAACGTCGTGTTGTTGTGGAAGAGGAAGATCATAGGTACTTCATCGACCAGACGGCGTTGCAGTTCATCGTAGTACGGCTTTCTCTCTTCGAGTGTCGTACCGTGGACGCCCTTGTCATAGAGGTCCGTCCAGCTTGAGTCAGGCATGTTGAGCCAGCCGTTCGGAGCCGCGGGGAAGTAGAAACGGCTTTCGCTCGGTTCAAACGAGTTGGACGCCGATTGCATGACGGCAAGGTCGTAGTCCCCCCTGTAGAACATGGAGCTCAACGTCGCCATATCATAGGTATGGATCTCCACGTTGATGCCGACCGCCGCCCACTGCTGCTGAAGGATGACGGCGATATTCTGGCTGAGTTCCCTGGCGGCGTTCGTCACGAGGGCGAGGGTCCGTGAAGAATCCCATCCGATGGAAGCGAGCAATTCCCTCGCCTTCGCAGGATTGTATTCATTGCCCACCAAGCCTTCGAGCCGATACGGGTTCTCAGGGACGATCGCGCTGATCGCGACACGGGCGTGTCCACCGACGAGGTCGTCGACGAGGGACTGCTTGTTCGTCGCATAGTCGAGGGCTTTCCTGAACTCAGGTCCCAGACGGGAGTTGTTGATCAGGACATGTTCGTTATTGAAGCCGTGGGTGTCGCTGGCCACGAGGTTCCGGTCGCGGCTCGCAAGTTCCCAGTCCGACAAAGGAAGGACGGAGCCATAGGTCGTTGTATCGACTTCCCCTGAGATCAACGCCGAGAGGGTGTTGTTCGCAGGAATGACCCTGATGATGAGCCGGTCGATATCCCCGGTGCCGAGATAGTAGTCTTCGTACGCGACATATTCCATTCTTTCACCGGAGATGAAGGAATCGAGCTTGAACGGGCCGGAAGTCACAGGGTGTTCCCAGTAGGGATCGGTCAGGAAAGCCGCCGCCGAAATATTCTGGGTCGTGTGCCGGGGGACGATCGTCTGGTTGCCGACGCCCCTGTACATGAGGTTTTCGATCGAAGTCGTCAGTTCCGGCTTGATCTTGAACTCGATGGTATAGTCGTCGATCGCCTTCACACCGAACTCCACAGAACCATCCCTGTTTCCGCTATCATCCGTACCGACAAAATAGTGCAGGTTTCTTCCCGAACCCATTTTGTAAGCGGGATCTGTCAGAATCGTATACGAGTACTCCACATCCTGTGCCGTGATAGGTTCACCATCAGACCATTTCGCGTCTTTTCTGAGATGGACGGTCACGATCGAACCATCGTCATTGAGTTCCCAGCTTTCCGCCAGGCGAGGCTGTATGACGCCGGTCGATGTCACTGCGGTGAGAGTGTCATACATATGAGTCATGAACTGGGTCTGTGCGTTGCCATGAGTTCCATACGGACACATGCTTGTCCACGGATTCGCGGCGGCCATCGTGACGACTGTCTCCGCAGGTCGCGTCGCGCCCTCTCTTCCTCCTCCTGCGAACAGCGGCGTCGCCGCGATCAGGACGAGCAAAAGAATCATTACTTTTTTCATACCCTTTTCTCCTTTTTTTCAGCGACGATAGCGATGCTATCCGTCCGCTGGTTTTCTCTAGATCCTTCAGAAAGGAATGCGTCCAATCTGATCAATGACATGACATACACACGCATCGATACCAGAAGCCTGTCTATGTTGCAGGATTCATGCCTGCCATGGGCCTGTCCGCCGAAGGGATTTCCCAACCCCATCTCAGCAGGTCCGAACGGTAATGCGTTGGGGAATTTTCTTGCATGAGTACCTCCTCCCATGACATACGTACCGTATTTCCTGTCAAAGAATTCATTGAACGTATCAATGAGCATTTTCACCACAGGCTCCTCGGTCGACCGGTGGTACCCGTCGCTGACATCGAAATCCTCAATGCCGATATTCAGTTCGCCGCACCGTCCGCGGAAATCATCGACAAGGGTCTCGATCCCTGGTTCCAGGGCGAGACGGGCGTCGACCGACTGTGACAGGACACCGTTCTCAAAATGGACCACACCGCCGACACAGGTCGTCTTGCCGAACACATCGTCCGCGCCCTTGATGCGAAGACCGGTTCCATCGTTGTCAATGAAGCAGTCTGAGAACTTCTTGATACAGACGGCGGCGCTGCCGGTAAGAAGTTTTTCGTCGCAGAGGATCGAGTACAATCTGTAGATGGCGTTCTCACCGTCATCAGGATGGAACGCATGCGTCGCCTTGCCCGCCGTCTCAATCAAAAGGATTCCATCGTCCGACAAGGTGAAGATATCCCCGGCATACCTGGCCCGCAGCGTGGCGACCGTATGTTCGCTGATTCCAGAAATCCTGGCGTATGCGTAGTCAGGAACGGCGTTCGGTGCGATACCACCCCATATGTCAAGGAGATTCCCATCCGTCACGTCCTGAACGAGCCTGGCCGACAGCTTGCCTTTCTCACCGACACACATCGCCCATCCGCCATCGCAGACGATCGTCACCTCCGGCAACCGCCGATGCTGCGCGACGTAATGCTCCACGTCCTTCATTCCAGATTCTTCGTTGAACCCGGCGATCAGTCTGACGGAGTGCCTGAGCCTGATACCCAGATCCCGCAGGCATCGCATGGCGTACATCGACATGACGGTGGGGCCCTTGTTGTCCCCGGAGCCTCTTCCTGTCACATATCCATCGATATACTGCGGTTCGTATGGAGGGAAATCCCATCCGTCACCGGCGGGAACGACATCCAGATGGCCGAGAAAGGCTATCTCGGATTCGGTTCCATCTCCCGGCATCAGGAGGCTGGCGCAGAAGTAGTCATCGTTTTCAGGGATGAACCCGTACTCCTCGCCCATCAGCATGAAATCGTCCGCACACTCCTTGCAGGCGGTTCCAAAGGCGAATCCACCTTCATCGGGCATGCTTACCGAGGGGAATCTTACCATCCGTTTCACGTCGTTGATGAACTCGTCCCGATGTTCGTCTGCCCATCGGTCTATCTTCAGTGCGAAAGATGTATCCATATGCTAGTTCAACTCCTTTGCGAAATGGCAGGCAACGCTATGTCCGTCTTGATATACGACAAGTTCCGGTTCCTCGCACGTACAGCGCTCCTGCGCGAAACGGCATCTGGTATGGAAACGGCATCCCGTCGGAGGATTCATCGGACTGGGCAGGTCCCCTTGCAGGATGATCCGCTCCGGCTGCCGATCGACATCGGGAATCGGTATGGAGCTCAAAAGCGCCTGCGTGTAGGGGTGCAGGGGCTGTGAATAGAGGAGATCCCGTGGCGCGGACTCCACGATCTTCCCAAGGTACATGACCGCGATCCTGTCGCTGATATGCTTGACCACGCTCAGATCATGGGAGATGAACAGATATGAAACCTTCCGTTCCTTCTGGATATCCATCATGAGATTGAGCACCTGAGCCCTGACCGACACATCCAAAGCCGAGACAGGTTCATCGCATACCACGAAGTCGGGTTCCGTGATGATCGCCCGGGCGATGACGATACGCTGGCGCTGACCGCCCGAAAATTCATGCGGGTACTTGTTGAACTGATATTCATCAAGACCGATGTATTTGAGGATATCTCGGGTCCGTTCCTTGCGCTCGTCCTTTGATCCGATCCTGAAAATGTTCAGCGGAGCCATGACGGCGTCAAAAACCTTCATCCTTGGATTCAGCGATGAATACGGATTCTGAAAGATGATCTGAAGCTTCTGCCGGACAGGACGGAGCTGCTTTTCCTGCTGCTGGAGGATATCCTCGCCATTGTAATAGAACTCGCCGGCGGTAGGAGGTGTCAGCTGAAGGACAGTCTTCCCCAAAGTCGATTTACCGCAGCCGCTTTCACCGACGAGCCCCAACGTCTCTCCTTTCGCGAGGGAGAAACTGACATCATCGACGGCCTTGACGACGGCCTTACCGCTTTTGCCTTTGTAATACTTGGCGATGCCTTTCGCGACTATGAAATCCTGTCTATTCATTTTCCATCTCTCCATGGGGCTCCGCATACAGCCAGCAACCGACCTTTCTGAAGCCATCGGGGGAAATCACCGGCGGGGCCTGCCGTGCGCATCGGCCCGTGGAATACGAACAGCGCTCCCTGAAAATGCATCCTTCGATCTTCTTCGTCATGTTCGGCACCGATCCGTTGATCGAGAACAACCTGTCCACTTGCTTGTCCAGACGGGGCACCGACGCCAGAAGACCTTTCGTATAAGGGTGCAGCGGATCCTTGAATACCTGCTGTTTCGTACCGTATTCGACGACATCACCCGCATACATGACCATGATGTTGTCGGCCATGTCGGCGACCACTCCCATATCATGGGTGATCAGCAGGATAGCGGCGTCCGTCTCGTCTTTCAGCTCTTTCATGAGCTGGAGGATCTGCGCCTGGATGGTGACATCCAAAGCCGTAGTCGGCTCATCGGCGATCAGCACCTTCGGGTTGCAGGAAAGGGCCATCGCAATGACCACTCTCTGGCACATTCCACCGGAAAGCTGGTGCGGGTATTCGTTGATCCTTTTCTCGGCCTCGGGAATGCCGACCGTCTTCAACAGTTCTATGGCCTTGGCAAAGGCCTCCTTCTTCGAGAGCTTGAGATGGTGACGCATCATTTCCGTCATCTGTCGCTTGATAGTGTAGGAAGGATTCAACGCGGTCATGGGATCCTGCGAAATAAGAGATATCTCCTTTCCCCGCAGATTGCACAGCTGCTTTTCCGTCAAGTCGAGGATATCCTTTCCTTCAAGCCTGACGACGCTGCCCGGCTGGATCTCCCCTCCATATTTTTCAATCAGTTTGAGAATCGACATGCTCATGACACTTTTTCCACACCCCGACTCTCCGACGACCCCCAGCACTTCGCCCTGCTGGACATTGACGTCGACTCCATTGACCGCGGGGAGGATTCCGTATTTTGTCTTGAAAAAAGTCCTGAGGTTCTTCACCTCCAGCAAATATTTTTCCTGTGCCATATCTTGCCCCTATCAGATTTTCATTTTCGGGTCCAAAGCGTCCCTCAAGCCATCGCCGATAAAGTTGATGCACAGGACTGTCGCCACCAGAGCCAACCCCGGAGGCACCCACATCCACGGCCGGTACGTCAGGACGCTCAGGCTCTGCGCGGCATAGAGCATGTTTCCCCATGTGGCCGTCGGCACCTTGACGCCAAGGCCGAGGAAGCTCAGGCCGCTTTCCTGGAGGATCGCGCTCGCCACGCCGAAGCTGAAGGTGACGAACAGCGGGGAAAGCGAGTTTGGAAGAATGTACTGGACCATCTGCCTTGCGTTCGTAGCGCCGGAGGCCTTCGTCGCCATGACGAACTCCTGTTCCTTTATCGAGATGACCTTGCTGTACGTGTATCTTGCGAACCGGGTCCAGCCGAGCAACCCTATGACCAGTATGACGGAGGCGGTGGAGGCCCCTAGCACCGTGACGAGGACAAGCTGGATCACTATCGCCGGGAACGACATGAAGATGTCGACCAACCGCATGATCACGGCCCTGATGAACCCTCCGTAGTACCCTGCGACAAGACCGAGTGGGATACCGATGACGGCGCTGATCGTCGTCGACATGAACCCGACCAGCAGGGAGACCCTTCCACCATAGATCAGGCGGGAGAAGATGTCCCTGCCTGCGGCGTCGGTGCCAAGGATGAAAGTCTTACTGGGGGCTTCGTTGAAATGCCCAGGATGCGAGGTATACGGATCCAGATGCATGACAAGCGGCAGCAGGATAATGACAAGCAACTCTATCAGCAGGACGACCAGCGCGACCATCGCAACCTTGTGCCGTGTGAACTTGTAGACCGAGGACCAGAAGAATGATTCACTTTTGATTGTCGTTTCTTTTTCCAAGTGACTACCCTCTATCAGTTTCGTATGCGGGGATCGAGCAATGCGTAGACGATATCCATGAGCATGTTGACGATCACGATCGCGATCGTGATATACACCGTGGCGCCCATGATCACCGGATAGTCCCGGTACTGGATGGAAAGGACCATCAGGCTCCCCATGCCCGGCCAGCCGAAGATCTGTTCAATGACGACGGAACCGCTGATCAGGAAAGGGATAGACATTCCGATGGCGGTCGAGATCGGAAGCATAGCGTTCCGCAGGGCATAGCCGTACAGCACTTTCCGTTCGACCGTTCCATTAGCCCTGGACATCTTGATGTATTCTTCGCCGAGGACTTCGAGCATCGCGCTTCGTGTCTGGCGTATATAGGAGCCGCACATGGTGAGGATCAACGTACCGCAGGGGAGGATCATATGCTTCGCGATATCCATGAACGTAGCGGTACTGGCAGATGTATACATCCCCCCCGTCGGCAATATCCTCAGTTTGACCGAGAAAATATAGATCAGGATCAAGGCAAGGAAGAAAGAGGGAATTCCGGCGCCAAGGAATGAAATCCCGCTCGCCAGATAGTCCCAGACGGAATAGGGCTTGCAGGCGGCGAGCACTCCGAGGGACACTCCGATCACGATCGCCAGGACAAGGGTGACGAAGGTGAGCTGGAAAGTAGGCCCGACCCGCTCGCCTATGACCTTGGTGACCAGCCCCCCGGTCCTGTAGGAGTACCCCAGATTGCCCTGCAACAGTCTGCCGAGCCATTTCACATATTGTATCAGGAGGGGCTGGTCAAGCCCGAAATTGACGTACATCTGTTGGATGTCGGCTTCCGTCATGTCCGGTGTCAGCATGGCGTCGACCGGAGAACCGGGCGTCAGGTTCGTCAACATGAAAACGATGAAGGTCATGCCGAAGAAAACAGGAATCAATATCAGGAACCTTCTGATCAAAAATTTACCCACAGCAAAGACCTCCTTTCAATCACAAACCCATGAAAATAGCTTCTTTTCGTAAATTTTTATTTATCATACCACATAATTTCTAGTTATCAATGAAAATTTTTCGTAAAATTTTATTAATATGAGGGGATTCTTATCTGGAAATATCTTCATAAGTGTGATAATTTATTAACGCATGTGGAAATATTAAGGAAATAAAATGAATACACAGAGAAAGAATACGATACAGCAGGTCGCGAACATAGCGGGAGTCTCAATAGCAACCGCTTCCAGGGCGATCAATCAGCCGGAAAGCGTGAAAGAGGATACCCGGCTCAAAGTCATTTCCGCCGCGAAGAAACTGAACTACAGGATCAATCCCAAAGCGAGCAAGAATATCCTTGTCGTGGTTTCGTCCTTGTGGAATCCGTTCCATGCGGAAATGATCAAAGGGATCGACGGAGCCGCGCGGAAAAAGGATTACTTCGTGTATGTCAACCAGAGTAACCTGTGGTCGCAACAGGAGATGTTGGACAACCTGCTGGAAACACAGCAATTCAGCGGGATAATCTATACCCATGCGGCGATTCAGGAAGAGTACCTGCAAGCCTTGCAGGTAAAGTATCCGATCGTATTCTGCTCGCAAGTCCTACATACGAAACTGGACGTCCCGTATGTTACCGTCGACGACTATTCCGCGACTGTACGCGCTGTAAGCTATCTGCATTCCACCGGCAAAAAAAGAATCGCGTTGGCGAACATGACGGTCAATGAGAACAGCCATGAGACGTTCACGCTCCGGAGACAGAAAGCATATATCGAGACAATGAAGAATCTGACGGGAGGATTCGACGGTTCCCTCATCTGCAACATCTCCGATGAAATCGAGTTTGACATCGCGGTTCCTAAACTGAAGAGTTTTCTGGAACGGCATCGCCCTGATGCGATCTTCTGTGTCTCGGACATATTCGCATGCGCCGCGCTCAAGGCTGCGACCAGCCTCGGCATCGCGGTCCCTGAGGAACTTGCGGTAATGGGCTTCGACAATATCAATCTGAGCCTGATGACGACGCCGACCTTGTCCACTGTCAGTCAGCCGATCTTTCAGATGGGTGTACAGAGTTGCAATCTTCTCATGGACCTGATAGAAGGCAACCCGATAGTAGACAAGCATATCGTCCTGAACACGGAAATGGTTGTCCGCGAATCCACGTGACCGTAGGCGTGATTCTGATGGCGTCCACCGACAGGTGCGGTCCATCGGTACGTGCCTCGGACTACGTCGATGTAGCGAACTCCTTTCGCATCCGCCTTCATTTCTTCATCAGTTTCTAGCCCTGCGCCTTCTGGAGGAATTTGATAGCCGACTCACTCTGCTTGCAGATATTCTTTATCAGAAGCTTCATGGCTTTCTGCTCATCCTCTATCTTCAGGGAATAAGAGGCGTTGACGCTGTTCGTGATACGAGTGGTGTAGGCGTTGATATCCTTCACGTCCATGTGTTCGGGATTATCGAACCGATACATCAATATCAGGCGATCGATCTTCACGCATGAGGCTGCGATGTTCTTCATGGTTCGTCGCATCTTGGAACTCATGAGCATCCCACCGGCCAGCTTGATCGACTCAAGCTCCCTCGCTATGCGCTGGACATGGCGGAACTTCTGACTTGCCAATTTCAACGGCGAGGTGAAGCAACGAAAGCACAACAGCAATACGATCAGTATGATGATGGTCGAGATCCACACATACAGGACTTCAAGTACAGGGACGAAAGACTCGACGTTCCGGGAGAAGAAATTACTCAGACTTTTGAACATCACTTACTCCCCCCTTTGCCTGAGGTGTTTCCCGCAACCGTCGTCTTGGAAGGTTTCGGAGCCTTCGGCTTCTGAGCCATGGACTTTGCAATGGTCGGTCCGGACGGCGAATCGGGGACCTTCCGGTCTGCCGTCTTGGCTGGCGATGGAGAGGCTTTCGGTTCGATGAGCTCAATCCGACCAGACTGGGAACCGGCCACCGTTGTTTGTACTGAAGAGACTTTCTTCCGCTTCTTCCCGGGGGTACGTTCGCTGACAGTGACCTGCGGGAACGGAATGGAGATTCCATTCGCGACCAAAGCGTCATATACAGTCTTCTGCACCTCGAAATACGAGGGCCAATAGTTCGTGGAGCTGATCCAGATCCTTGTCTCGATATCGAGGCTGCTTGAGTTCGCCTGTGTGAACTCCACCAGGGGGGCCGGGCTCGACAAGATGTTGTCGCAGGACCGGATCGCCTTTTTAACCACCACCAAGGCTTTATCGATATCAGTTGCATAGTCGACCTGGAAGACGAGGTCGAGCCGACGTAGCGGATTCGCATGGAAGTTCAGGATCTTTGAGTTGAAAACCATCTTGTTGGGAAGTATCAAGCGCCGGTTGTCCTTCGTGCAGAGGACGGTGTTCATCAGGCGCAGTTCCTCAATGGTCCCCTCCTCATCACCGATCTGTACGTACTCACCGACCTTGAACGGCCGGGTGCCGATCATCACCAAGCCGTTCGCTACGTTGGCGATACTGTCCTGGATCGCGAGGCCGATCGCGACGCCCAGGGCCGACAGGATGGCGATCATCGAAGTCAACGGCACACTCAGTTTCTGCAAGCAGAACAGCAAAAGGGCGATCTCCAGGATCACCCGCAACGCAGTCAGGAAAAAACTTACCAACGCATTGTCCATCTTTGAGACGAGCAACAGCCGTTTGACCAGCAGGACCGTCAGTTTGATCGCGATATATCCAAGGACCGCCGATATGATTACGATCAGGATCGCGTTCCCCTTCCCTTCGAAAAACTTCTCCAACGATGACAGTTCTATCGTTTCCATCTCTACGGAGCCTCTTTGTCTTAGCGTTTTCTTAACACTGATAGTCTACAGAGTATCGCCGGGATGCACAAGAAAAATCAACTTTCGGCATGACCATGCGTGAAAACCCTGAACCTTGGCAGTGGTTCCTCCAGAGGCCATGCCATATGGTCCATGCGACATCCCGGCTAAAACAGCGGCTCGTCCTCAACCGAGGTACCGTTCCAAATCCTGATCTGTTTTTCCTCAGGTCTGACCTGTTTTAGACACTTTTGACCCCACATACGCTCATCTGGCCCAATTTAGGCAGGTGCCGGGACAGGTCTGAGCCCTTTTAGGCATGTTTGACGTCGGATAGGCATGTTCCCACTTGATGCGGGTGACAGATATGAAGCGAAATTGACACTTCTACCCCGAAAGGGACAGTTCTCAGGACAGGTTTGGACCGAATGTGACAGGTTTACCCCCAAAGGGACACTTCTGACAGCAACATAAAAAAACCGTTACAGGATGAACAGTCCACCCCATAACGGTCTTTCGCAGATTCAAACCTCCCCTCACAGTGCTTCTGCACGGGAGAGGGACGACCAACGCAGTATTGCTGTCATCATCCGAGCAAGCATCGCCAGAGAGAATTCACAAGCTACAAGACCGCAAGACAGGGACAGTGCTACACGCACGGTCCTGTCGCAGCAACGCCGTAGGTCGTGGATTATCCGAGCAACTTGTCGGGATCAAGGTTGACGAACTCAATATCCTTGAAGTACTTCCACGTATCCACCTTGAGCTCTCCGCAGGCAGGCTCGTCACAGACGACCAAAGCCCGGGGATGGAGCTGCAACGCACTGCAAGTCCACTGCTGGCTGACGCCACCCTCGATCGAAGCCTGCAAGGCACGGGCCTTGTTGTGGCCGTTGACAAGGATCAGGACCTCCAAGGCATTTGTGACGGTCTTTACACCGACGGTCAGTGCCGTGGAAGGGACTTTGCTGATATCGTTGTCGAAGAACCGGCTGTTCATCACCTTGGTATCATAGGTCAAGGTCTTGACGCGGGTCAGAGAGTTGAGCGAACTGAACGGCTCGTTGAACGCGATATGACCATCGGCGCCAATGCCGCCAAGGAAAAGGCGGATACCTCCGACCGCGGCGATACGGGCCTCGTAAGCCGCGCATTCGGCCATCAGATCGGATGCGTTGCCGTTGAGGATGTTCACATTCTCCTTGCAGATATCAATGTGAGAAAAGAAGTTCGACCACATGAACGTGTGATAGCTCTGGGGGTGGTCCTCAGGAATACCTACATACTCATCCATATTGAAAGTGATGACATGCTTGAAGGATACAGCACCGGCCTGGTTCAGACGGATCAGCTCCTGATAGGTCCCCAACGGAGAAGAACCGGTCGGCAAACCAAGGACGAACGGCTTTTCAGCGGTAGGAGCGAAATCCTTGATAGCCTTCGCAATATAGCGGGCGGCCCACAGGGACAGTTTTTCATAATCGGGCTGAATGATTACTCTCATGAAATTCTCCTTTTACCCGGACACCGCGTAAAGTATCACCGCTTCATAAGCGACCGCGACATCCTTCGTCAATTTCATTTTCGCATATGCGAGATCTCTCGGTTCCTGATGATAAGCATTGAACAACAACATTAAACCACAAGAACGGCTCCAATACAACCTCATGGCATCGAAAAGACCGGTAGCGAACCAGCCCGACGCTCAGAACGCTTCGTCGATGATACCCCCGGCCAAGATAACGCCGGAACCGTAGAGGACAAGGCTCTGCCCCGGTGTCGCAGCCTTCACCGGCTCCTCGAACACGGCCTCCAGCCTGCCGTCGGCAAGCCTCCTGGCGACAGCGGGACGAGGTTCGCCTGTGGAACGGATCTTCGCCAGCACAGGGACATCCCCGTCAAGGGCCGCGACCGCACCCCAGTTCACAAGACCGGCACGGACGGTGCGCTGATACGTCTCCTCCTCATATCCCACGACGACTTCGTTCGTGGCAGGACGCAAAGCCAGCACATAGAGTGGCCGAGGCGCCGCCACGCCCAAACCCCGACGCTGACCGATCGTATAATGCCAGACACCCTCATGACGGCCAAGAACCTTTCCTTCGGTATCGACGATATCACCTTGTTCGGCAGAGACTCCTAGCAGATCGCTATAGTCACCACCATAGAAGTCCTGGCTCTCGTCCTGCCCTGGACGATGGAAACCATATCGCTCATCGATCTTGCGGACATCCTCCTTGGTCATCCCCCCCAACGGGAAAAGGACCGTTGAAAGTTGCTCCTGGTTGAGACGGTAGAGGAAATAGGTCTGATCCTTTTTGACATCCACGGCACGATGGAGAGCCCACCGGCCAGTCGATCCATCATGCATCACCCTGGCATAATGACCCGTAGCGAATTTATCAAATCCAATGCCCTGCTGGCGCGCGAAGTCGACCAACGCGCCGAACTTCACCAACGCATTGCACCAGACACAGGGATTCGGAGTGCGCCCGCCGAGATATTCATCACGAAAATTCTGCAAGACGGTACTTTCATAGAGATCGCTGCAATCAAGCACATGATGCTCGATCCCGATCTTGCGACAGATCGCCTTCGTAGCCTCGATGTCCTCGGATTTGTCCGGGCTATAACAGCTGTTCACCTTGATACCGGTTCCGGCGGTCGCGTTGCGAAGACGTTCGGCGGTAGGAAGATCCTCTTTCCAGATCGTCATAGTCACGCCGATGACTTCATGCCCGGCATCCTTGAGTATCAAAGCTGCGACGGAAGAATCAATCCCGCCACTCATTCCGACCAATACTTTCATCGCAGTCTCCTTCGTATCATCCAGTACGAGACCAGTATGACAAAAAAGAACCGCCTTGAAAAATCAAGGCGGTTCTTTGTAGCGAGAGCGACGGGACTCGAACCCGCGATCTACGGCGTGACAGGCCGTCGCGATAACCAACTTCGCTACGCCCTCGTAGCAGAAGCAAAGTTACTGTACCTTGCCTTTTTTGTCAACACCTCTGATAAAAATTTTCTCAAGCAGAAACAAGATCCGGTTCATCCCACTACCATGTAATCAGATACAAAACCCACATCTTGTCGTTTCCCAATCCCAATCCGGGACTCACAGACAGCAAGGAATCAGATGAAACGGAGCGGCGACCTACATCGTTCTCCGTATTCAAAGAGGTTGTTCACTTCGCACAAGCAAAGTATACTGATGCAAGCATCCATCGACGTTCGGACGGGCAGCCATCCGACCTACGAAAGAACACAGGGAGGGAATCATGCAAGAAGCCATTCTCGGATTTTTCCAACGAATCGCAAATCCAGTACTCGACACGCTGGCCAACATCTGTTCGCTGCTCGGTGAATCGGGATTCATCATCGCCGTAGTGGTGGCGGTCCTCTGGTGCGTCAACAAGAAGAAAGGTTTCGCGATCTGTTCCACCCTGCTGACCAGCCTCGTCACCATGAACGTCCTCAAAGCCATCGTCAGGGCACCAAGACCGTTCCAGGTTCTTCCAGAGGTCCAAGGAAAGCGGCTCAGCACAGCCACGGGATATTCCTTTCCCAGCGGACATACGACGACCGCCGCCGCTTTCTACAGTTCCAGTGCGGTCGCCGCGAGAAAACGACCTCTTTCCATTGTCTGCGCTATCGCCATAGTGCTCGTAGGCGTGTCCAGGATGTACCTTGGGGTGCATTGGCCGATTGATGTGGTCGGAGGATTGATCCTCGGCATGACGATCAGCCTCGCCACCTTCAGCCTGTTTGAAAACTTGTTCGACAACACCAGGGCCTCCCTCATATACTCCGTCATCGTCGGTACGGCGGGAACGGTCGCTGCGACGACGATCACCATCATCCTCGCGCTGGGCAAGGGGGATCCGGTCGCATTGACGGATCTGATGAAGACCTTGGCGCTTGCCGGCGGCGGATACCTCGGGTTCGCGCTTGAACGCAGGTTCGTCAACTATTCGGTCGATGGCACGAAAGGACAGAAGCTGATCCGGTATCTCATCGGAATCATCGTGTTGCTTCTGATCATGGGATCGAAATCAATATTGCCAGGCCATATCTTCTTTGGCTTCATCCGGTATCTGCTCTGCGGCTTCTGGGCGATCGGACTCTACCCGCTTGTCGGCAGCAAGATCCGCATCAAGGGTATCGCGCTGTTTCCGACAGCGGTTTGAACGGAAGGCAAGATAGATGAAGCTTTTCACGTATGTTTCGAAACGGACGATGATTCTGTATGTGATCGCCGCGGTGACGTTCATCGGGACGGCATGCCTGCTCCCGGTCATCCCTGGGGACATCGTTATGACGCTACAGTCGGCAGGAGATCCAAAACCTGCGTTCTTCCTGCTCCTGACCGCCTTGTTGCCCGCCCTGGCCACGATCCTGTTCTCCTGCGTTCCCTATGAAGACGAGCAGGGGAACGCCAGGCAGAGGCCCTTCTACTATCAGTCGCTCATGTGGCTGTTCGCGCTGGCCTTGCTCGTCTATCACTGGCTTGTCGTCGTCAACGCCTTGGGGTTCGCGATAACCGGGGAGCTCGTCGCCCAGTTGGCCCTGGCCCTGCTGCTGATCGCCGTAGGAATATACCTTCGGCCGCTGCCGTTCGGGCATCAAGGAGCGGCGATCAAGCTCGCATGGGTCTCGGAAGATGAAACCGTCTGGTGCAAGACCCACCGATGGGGAGGTCTCGCCTTCATCCTTGTCGGACTTGCGATCATAACGTCCGTGATCATCGTCCACCTTCCTTACTGGACTCTCCCCTCATACATTCCCACTATCGTGATGATAGCAGGTCTGTTGATTGCAGGTGTCACTATCATGCTGGGAAGCATGCGGTGCTATAAGAAACTGCACAAAGGAAGCTGACTCCATCTTTGTTCCACGGGTACGATACGGGCGCACGTGATACGGAAAGAGGCTGTCCAAGGACAGCCTCTTTGCATCATCCGGCATCAAGCCTTTGATATCGCGAAGGGAAAAGTTGTGTGGGCAAGGAAAACGAACAAAGACAGTACTACCAGTACGGCTTTGAGAGTCTGACGCAGACCACGCTACTTTGCCCGAGCGACTAGTAGTTCTTGCAGTTGGCAAGCTCGAAATAGGCCTGCGGATGGGAGCAGACCGGGCACATGGCCGGAGCCTTCTTGCCTACATGGACATGCCCACAGTTGCTACATTTCCAGATCATCTCGCCGTCGCGGGAGAATACAAGACCGTCCTCGACGTTCTTCAGGAGAGCGAGGTAGCGCTCCTCATGTTCCTTCTCGATAGCGGCGACCTTGGAGAACAGAGCCGCGATCTGCTTGAAGCCCTCTTCTTCGGCTACTTTCGCAAAACCAGCGTACATGTCGGTCCATTCATAGTTCTCACCGGCGGCGGCGTCTTTGAGGTTGGTGGCGGTATCTGCGATCTCGCCGCCATGGAGCAGCTTGAACCAGATCTCGGCATGCTCCTTCTCATTGTTGGCCGTCTCTTCGAAAAGATTGGCGATCTGGACATACCCGTCTTTCTTCGCCTTGGAAGCATAGAAGGTATACTTGGTGCGAGCCTGGGACTCACCGGCGAACGCCGTCATCAAATTAGCTTCGGTTTTTGAACCTTTCAGATCCATACAGTTCCCCCTGTCATTGAAAATATCTGTAGTGCCGGAAAGCAACCGGCGTACACGCACTGTTACAATATACTACTTAACGACTGGCGCGACAAAACTTTTTTTCATCATCCCGCCAAGATGGCAGGCAAGCCCTATGCCTCACCCCGAAGAATCTTCTCGTAATCAGCCACCGGCATCGGGCGGGCGCAGTAGTAGCCCTGGATATAATCGCAATCGACCGTGCGGAGGATATCATACTGGCCTTTCGTCTCGACACCCTCGGCGGTGACATCCATCGACAGGATATGGGCCAGGGTGATGGCTCCTACGACGACATCACGGGACTTGAGATCAGATTCGATATCGTCAACGAAACGTTTGTCGAGCTTCAGGATATCCACGGGGACGTTCCGGAGCATGTTCAAGGACGAATAGCCGGAACCGAAGTCATCCATCTGGATCAGGATACCGTTCGCATGCAGTTCCTTGACCACCTCTATGAACATCTGCTCGTTGTCGATCAACATGGTCTCGGTGAATTCCATCTGAACACAATTGGCCGGGATACCATGCCTGCGGATGATCTTGAGATAGTCGGAGACGAAGGTGGGATACAACAGCTGCCTGCGGGAAACATTGACCGATACGGGAGGGACGGAAAGCCCTTCATCAAGCCAGCGACGGATGTCGCGGCATACGGAATCGAACACATACTGGTCCAGACGGACGATATCGCCGTTCCGTTCAAAAACAGGAATGAACACACCGGGAGAAAGCAGCTTGCCGTCGGAATCAATCCATCTGACGAGTGCTTCCGCACCAGAGCCGAAACACTCCCCCTTCAGGTTGAACTTAGGCTGATAGTATACTATGAACTCCTTGTTCTCCAACGCCTGGTCGAACCGGTTCTCCAAGTACTTGTTCTGAAGCAACTCGCGCCGAAGGTCATCCGAATAGAGGGTATAGCTTGAAGAGGCGTTGCCTTTCGTCCGTTTCTGGGCGATCTTGGCACGGCTGACCATCGTATCGACATTGTCATCGGCAGGATCGAGGGGATACACACCGGCGGAAACAGCGAGGTTGTAGCTTCCAAAATCCTTTGAGGGATGGTACGTCTTCAGTTGTTCCGCGAACTCAAGGAAACGGATCTTCAGTTCGTCAAGGGACTTCATGTAGCCAACGAGTATCACGAAATGGTCATCGGAAACCCTGGCGAACGCCTCATGGCTATGCAGGGCATCCGAAAGACATTTCCACAGGAATCGCAAAGCGGTATCACCCTCTTCAAAACCGTACACATCGTTGACATATTGGAAATGATCTATGTCCAGGCTGATGAGCGCGTATTTCATCCCCGGGTATTCGTGCCGCAACCGGAGGACATCGAGCTTGAATTTCGCATAGGAGGCTCCGCCAGTCAGTTCATCGACATATGCGAGGCGTTCCAGATCATCGTACCGGGCTCGCCGGAGACGCTGGACGTTGAACACCAGGAGCAAGAGCATCACTCCGCAGAAAACAATGAATCCATAGCTCCAGAACAGCATTCCCTGGGTCTCTTTTGTCACGATGTTCTTGGGGATGACCGTCAGGATATACCAGTCGTTGACATTGACCGGCTGGTAATACATGTAGTTCTCATCACCATTTCCGTCGATGAAACTCAGCATGCCGTTCCGACCATCGGCCATGCCCTTGCGCAGATCAATCGCCATTTCAAGGTTGTCGGGAGTAGTCGTCGTAAGTTTCGCGAATATGTTCTGGAACATACCGAAAGAGTCGGGATGGGTGGAACCTACCACGCACTCACCGTATGGAGTAACGATGTAGGAGTACCCTTCATCATTGTAGGAGGATATCGTCAAAGCGTTGATATAGCGGTCGACACTGTATGTCGCGAACAATATGCCGATGGCTTCCCCATCGTGGATGATCGGAGCACCACATACGATCACAGGGTCCCTATCCAAGGTGTCCATCAGGACATTGGAGATATCCGCGGTACCGTTCAGCACCTGATTGAAAAACGTCCTGCCTGCGACATTGTATTCATGACCGTCGGTCGTAATCGCGGAACCATCGACGAAAGCGATGCCGAGCCTGCGGAATCCCCGTTCCTCGGCATACCGGCGGAGATATTCCATTGTAGAGGGATGATCCAGAAGATCAAAGCTTCCAAGAGCATAGGCGAGGTTCGCTATGTTGCCCACAGTCTGGTCGCTGTCGTTTTTCAGAATCGTCGCATTCTTTTGAGAGACCTCGAACAGCACGCCGTAGGTCTTGTCCCAATTTCCTCTTCCCAATAGATATCCGTAGAGGATGAAGACAACGACGACAGTCAACAGTATCAATAGCGTCTGGACCGTAATCCTGCGCCTGGAAATATTTTTCATAGCAGCAAAGAGCTTCCTTACTCATATTTGTCATATAGTCACGACGTATTATGAAACAAATATATAGGATTCGTTCCAGCTTGTCACTCACGCTAAAAGTAGGACTTTCATGCTCGCAGCCATATTACCGAACATATCAGAACCCCACTGTTGACAATTTATGGAAAATTCTTGCTATCGGCTATACTTTCTATAGACTTCGTATGGATATTTCTCTTTCAGTAGAAGTTTAACAGCATCTTAACTCCCGGGATAAAACCAACTGGAGCGTCCATTACAGTTGAAATTATAGTTTTCCGAAAGATTTACCCCATGGAAAAACTACAAATAGTGTTATATTGTTCTATCAGGTATCAGATGATGAAAATCCGATGGCAGCAACCAAATTACAGCCCGCTCTCTTGGCTCATAGACTTCGGCAAGGCGTTGGCCTTGTTGGGTCTCGCTACGCTGATCAACATATTGATGCTCAACACCGTCGCGGCCGCCTCCAACGCCGCGGAGATATATGTCCTCGCGGTCCTGCTGACATCCTTGTGGACGAACGGGTTCATCTGGGGGATGCTTGCGTCGCTCGTCGGCGTCATAGGAACCAACTATTTCTTCACCTATCCATACTTCGCGATCAACTTCACGATCAGTGGATATCCAGTCACGTTCGTCAGCATGCTGCTGGTCGCGATGATCACCAGTACGCTTGCCGCTGGGCTGAAAGAGCAGATGAGCATGACCAAGGCGAGGGAACAGAAGACTCAGCAGCTGAATGAAGTCAGCCAGCAACTCCTCAAAGTCCAAAGTTCCCTCGAGACCGCGGAACTCGCCTGCCGGTGGCTCTGCAACTTCCTTGGACGCCCTACCCGTTTCTACCTTGAGCCGGCCTCCTTCATACAGGAAGGCGAACCTTTGGGGAAAATCGTCGAAGCCGCTGAAGCCGCGATCGTCCAGGATGTATTCACTTCCGGCGACCCCTCGATATCGGCCTTCACCTATACTCCGCTCAAGTCCCGGCGAAAGGTGATCGCCGTCGTAGCGGTGTTCTCCAAAGACCAACCGCCACTGACAAAAGAGACGGAAGATTTCCTGCAACTGATCTTCTCCCAGTTCGTCATGGTTCTGGAACGACAACGGTTGGAGGATGAACAGCAGGAAATCGTCATGGAGAAACAACGAGAGAGGATGCGCGGCAATTTGTTGCGGGCGATATCCCATGACCTGAGGACACCCCTTACCGGTATCATCGGTGCCAGTTCCGCGATATTCGACAACGGGGACAAGATCGATCCTACCGATACGATGCACCTGATAGCGGACATCAACAACGATGCCATGTGGCTGCTGAGGATGGTCGAGAACGTACTTTCCGTCACACGGATCGACGATGACGCTACGACGAATCTGCACAAGTCTACGGAACCCATCGAGGAGGTCGTTTCTCAGGCGGTACAGAAGACGAAGAAGCATTTTCCTGACTGCAAGCTGCAAGTCCGGATTCCTGAAGAGTTCATCATGGCGTACATGGACAGCACCTTGATCGAGCAGGTCGTCATCAATCTGATCGAAAACGCCATCCGCCATAGCGCTTCGGAGGAACCGATCGAGGTTTCGGTGGAGGTCTCTTCAGACAACCAGGTGATGTTCTCCGTGAGGGATCACGGCAAGGGGATCGCTCCGGAGGAACTGGCGACGTTGTTCGATGGGTTCTCAGCCAGGAACCATGACAAGCCGGACAGCACGAGGGGACTTGGCATCGGGCTCAGCATCTGCAAGTCGATCATCCTCGCGCATGACGGGACGATCAAGGGGGAGAACATGCCCGACGGCGGCGCACGTTTCTCGTTCATCATCCCTATGGAGAAACTTTCAGAAACCGATGTATAGTCATTCCATGGAAACGGAACAAAGAGCAACCGCTGCATTCAGGCCGCGGCGTCAATAGAGAAAAACAACTACGGCCCGAAGCTATTTCGGACGGATAAGGAGAACATCATGCCGACCCTAGGAAAAATCCTCATTGTTGAAGACGAAGAAGCCATCGTACACGTATTGGTATCCATCTTGGTCGCCAACGGATACACCGCCCTTGTCGCAAAAACAGGCTCAGAGGCGTTGTTGATGGCGTCATCCCATATTCCCGACGCGATTCTGCTCGATCTCGGGCTGCCGGGGGAACTGGACGGCGTGGATGTATTGAAGCAGTTGCGTGAATGGTATGGCAAACCGATCCTGATCGTATCGGCCAGAGACCAGGAGACGGAGAAGGTCGAGGCGCTCGACCTCGGCGCCGACGACTATATCACGAAACCGTTCGGTTCTTCCGAACTAATCGCCCGCATTCGGGCCGCGCTCCGCAACAGCGTCAAGAAGCTTTCGGGAGAGGAGCTCCCCGCGACCGCCTATACCGTCGGTGGATTCACGATTGATTTCGAGAAACATACCGTCATGGTCGACGGAGAGAGCATCCATCTGACCCAGATCGAGTTCAAGATCGTCGAACTGCTCGCCAGGCAACCCGGAAAGGTTCTTACCTACGGATACATACAAAGCCATATCTGGGGGCCTTTCTTCACGGAAGACAACAAGATCCTCCGCGTAAACATGGCCCATATCCGCCGGAAGATCGAAAAGAACCCGGCGGAGCCGCAGTACATCCTGACAGAGATGGGACTGGGCTACCGGATGGCGGAGAATCCAGAACAAGAGTAGGGGTACTCTAGGGGTACCATAGGGGTACCCGGTGGTCGTTCTGGCATCACACACGGCGTTGGACAAGGATGGTACGGCGGAACGACATGCCGCATCTACAGGAGGAACAAGCGTAATGAATGATGAACTGAAAATCAAAATGTACACATTTACGATTGATTGCAAAGATCCGTATGGGTTGGCGCAGTTCTATGCGAAGTTACTTAAATGGGAAATACCGTTTCATGACGAAGACTGGGCATGTGTCGGCGCTCCGGGAACGGAGCAAGGGGCGTATCCGGGCATCATGTTCCAACGGAACCCTGGATATCAACCACCCGTGTGGCCGGACGAACCTGAAGCCCAACAGCAGATGGCGCATATGGACTTCGCCGTCAACGACCTGGAAGAAGCGGTACGGCATGCGATTGATTGTGGAGCGACCATCGCAAAAGAGCAGTTTTCTGACGGCTGGAGGGTGATGATCGACCCCGCCGGACACCCTTTCTGCTTGTGCCAGATGAAATCAATTATCGAGAGCGAACATTTCGCATTGCTCTAGAATACATTGTTGGCATCGGACGTATCCGCCTGCCGGGTACCGGGAGGGTGAAAGCGGAGACGGCTTTCACCCTCTTTTCATCATAGGCTGGAAGCGTCCGGATATTTTCTGTTGAATCTTTTCCCCACCTTCTATATCTTTCATATTGAGAGTTTCTTAAGGTTTGAGGGGAATTATGCGACAGAATAGAACAATGGCACCTGAGACGTGGGTCAGGACCATCATACAGCTATATCTCGCCCTTGCGGCGGTGATACAACTCTTTCGTGGCGGCAAGGGACGGATGGAGATGGTATTCTACGCCGTCATTGCCTTGATACTGATCTCCTTGCTGCCCATCGCAATGAAATGGATGAAATTGAACCTCAATCCGATCACCATATCGTTGTGCTTCGTTTTTCTCGCTATCGCGATCTACACAGGAAACAGGTACGGCATGTACAAACGTTTCTGGTGGTATGATGTGGCCCTGCATTTCTCCAGTGGCATCCTGCTCTCCATGCTATGGGCGGATGTAGTATTCCCGAGCCCTATCACGGGGGCGAAGCCGAACTGGCGGGAAAGCGCACCACTTCATATGGTCATACTGACCTCCTTCGCCTTCGCGATGGCATGTGCCTGTGGCTGGGAGATAGTCGAGTTCTTCTGGGATATCCTCACCAAGTCCGATGTCCAACGAAACCTGCTCGTTGAACGGGAACTGTTCGGCGCGGCATGGCAGAACCCAGGCATCCGGGACACCATGAACGACATGGTCAACGGAACCGTAGGAGCCTTGGTCGGTTGCGTATGCATCGCCGCTATCAGGAAGTCCCGGAAAGCGACTGTGGACCAGACGGACTCAGAATAGGAAACCATCCTCCACAGCGTCGGGCTGAGGAGGCGGGGCGAACACCGCGGGAGCGTCGGCTCCCTTGCCATTGAGCGCCAACGGCTGGATACCCTTCACTATCAGGAACTTACGGAGATCTTCAAGTTCGTTCAGATGACCATAGCAGGCCCGGGCGAACACCTTCGCGCAGTTCACCGCGTCATCCAGGGCGTAATGGGCCTGATATTCCATGCCGAACTCTTCCGAAAGATGCGTCAGCTTATGGTTGTCCATGTCAGGCCAGATCTTGCGGGAGATCTTCACCGTACAGAGGTACGGCAACGGTGGAACTTCCATGCCGTACCACAGAAGCATAGCCTTCAGTATCCCCATGTCGAACGCCGCGTTATGGGCAACCACCATGCGGTCACCGATGAAATCCATCGCCTTCGGCCAGACTTCGTCAAAAGCCGGAGCGTCGGAGACATCCTCCGCCGTCAAGCCATGGATCGCCGTCATGGCGGGATCGAACCACGTGGAGGGCGGCTTGATCAATGAATACCAGGTGTCGAGGAGTTTCCCCTCCTCATCCATCAGAGCGAGACCAAGGGAGCATGCGCTTTCACGCGTCCCGTTGGCCGTCTCAAAATCCAATGCGACAAATTCCATGTCGAATAAATCCTTCTATGTCAGCGGTCTTCGCGCCGCTGCTTGTCCATCATGATGGAAAGGATCGTCCTATCGGTCTGTTCCATCCCTTCATGACTGATCCGGGAAAGGAAATCGAGGCTCTGCAACGAGTCCTTTCCGACGATTCCGCTCTCGGTTCCGGGAGCGAACCCCTTGAACGCAAGCCGGCAGGAAAGAGCCGCGGCTTCAACGCAAGAGTATATCTTCAACGCGCATGTCATCTTCGCGCCATCGCAGATAATACCTGTCAGATTGCCCACCATGGTATTGACCGCACGATCCATCACGATCCGGTCGCCGCCAAGCAGGTAGACCATTCCACAGGTCGTCCCTATGGCCGCGGTGAACGCTCCGCACAAGGCCGACAACCTATCCTTACGGGCGGTAAGCGCCAAACCGACCAACTCGCTGACACACAATGCCCGTCCTAGTTCATCATCCGACTTTTTCAGGAAAGTGGCAAGTACCGCGACAGGCACCGTAACGGTGATGCCTTGGTTGCCGCTGCCGCTGTTGATCACTACCGGCAACGGGCAGCCCGCCATGCGGGCGTCACTGGCGGCCGCGGCCAACGAAGCACCCAACGAAAAGGCCTCGGGAAGACTGCGGGGTTCATCGGCGAGGTCCTCCCCCGCTATACGGCCGACGGACAATCCGTAGTTGTTTTCAACGGCGTGATGGGCGATCACCATATTGGTCCTGGCCGCGTCGAGCACGATATCCAGCGCCCGTCTTGGAGCCTGTCCAGCGAACGCAATGATGTCATCCAACGACATGGAGGCCAGTTCTTCACAGCCGATAGTGTCGATAGCTTCCTTCGTTACATCAGGAGTCAGACCGATATCCAGCAGGACTTCACCGTTTTTCACCAGCTTGCAGAACCTGTCATGTTCACCGCTGATGATGGCCTGGGCGGAGTCTTTGCCGGAAGTCGCCGTTACGCTGATATACAACGGGGGAACATCGCTTACAAGCTGGAGGGCCACCCGGTTCTCATCCGCCATACGGACGGCGGCTTCCTGTTGTCCATCGGTAATCACAGAAAGAATCCCAAGCCCCTTGGAGCAGTCACCACCGGCGATACCCAAGGCTACCGCAGCCTGGATGCCATGCAAGTCGCAGTTAGGCAAGCCGACGCCCATGGCGTTCTTCACCATGTCCCTACTGGTAGAAACCAGCACATGCTCGGGGAGCGTACCCAGCAATTCACCGGCTTTCGCCCCTGCCAATGCCGATGCGGCGGGTTCGGTACAGCCCATGGCGATCATCAGCTCTTTCTCAAGCAATCCAAGGAATTTTTTCTGTTGTCTAGCATCCATGGTCTGACTATATCACGGATAGCTACACCCCGCCATATCAGTTTTCCCTGATATCATGGACAAAACATCCAAGCTGTTCGGTCCATATCCTCGCGATAGCGTTTTTTTAACACGAACACCCCGCTTCATGGATATATTGTATGATGAAACACCTACAGTTGGAGTCATCGTGAAACACAAGCTTACTTTCTTTGGACTATGCGGTCTGGGTACGATCGCTTTGATCTTCCTCATATACGTTCTCGCCACAGCATGGATACCCTTCTTTCACCGAGGAAAAACTTCAGACGCCTATCGTGAACAACATCCTGTTGACAGGTTCTTCGGGGATTCTTCCCGCTGGGGGAACGACAGGATCGCATTGCTCGATGATCCCGTTGTAGCTGGTAGATGGAGACTGCAACTGATCGCACAGGCGAAAGAGAGCATCGAAATCTCCTACCATACGCTGATCCCTGGTGTATACGCCGATCTCTTCTTCGGAGCATTGTTCGACGCCGCGGACAGAGGTGTCCATGTCAGGTTCATCTGCGACGCCCTCGTAGGTGGGATGAAAGGCCAGCTGATGGATATCCGCAAGGCGATGGAGGCCCATCCGAACATGGAACTGGGGCTCTATGAGCCGTTGAACCTCCTCAAACCTTGGGAATGGAACAACAGGCTCCACGACAAGTACCTCGTTGTCGACAGCAAGGTCGCTATCATGGGCGGCCGCAACATAGGAGACAAGCTGTATCTTCCGTCCTCCTACGATGGAACGCCGGTATTCGACCGGGACGTGCTGATCTACCGGACGGACCTCGACGCACCGAGCGTCATTGATGAAATCCTGGACTATAGCGATCTCCTCTGGAACCTTCCGTTCATGAAGCATAGCCAGAACAGGACTTCCACGGGGATGAAACTGGGTGAATCCATCCGCACGAAATGGGCGGCGAAAGCGGAACGGCAACAAGCGACGCACCCCGAATTTTTCAGTCCCGTCATCGACGACTGGATGGAAGTCACCATACCGACCAGAAAGATCACGCTGGTCCACAACCCTATGGGCCGTTGGAGCAAGGCCCCTTGGATCTGGGACGAGATGGTCCAGCTCTTCAATACCGCTGAACACCGGGTGCTGATCCAGAGCCCGTACATCGTCCCGCTCAAGGATCAGCTCGAAGAGCTTCAGACGGTCTCCGACAAGGGTGTGCACCTCTCATACCTGACGAACTCAGCCTACTCCACCCCGAACATCCCCGGTTTCTCAGGATACCTCCGCCAAAAGGGCAAGATCCTCAAGACAGGCCCGGTCTACGAATACATGGGGCTTGGCTCGATCCATGCGAAATCGGTTCTTGTCGATGACAGGATCAGCATCGTCGGCTCCTTTAATCTTGATCCTAGAAGCCTCCACCTCGATACCGAAACGATGCTCGTGATAGACAGTGAACCGTTCAACGAACACCTCGGCAGCATCATGGAACTCTGGCTCGACGCCAGCGCCTGCAACGAGGCCGAACAACCTGTCATCCCTCCGGCGAACCCGCAAGTTCCACTACAGAAGGCGGGGATCATCAAGACCATCATCCTCAGAGTCGCCCAGATCGTCCTCTGGCCGATCAACATACTGGTGTAACGTCTCAGCTACGTTGCGTCTACGTCTCCTATGTCGGCGGTAAGTCCCTATCTCTGGGTCTATGTCAGGCGTATCTCCCTATGTCCGTATCTCTGGGCTTATGTCTGGGTCTAAGTCAGACGTATGTCCCTATGTCCCTATCTCTGGGTCTATGTCCGGGTCTATGTCAGACGTATCTCCCTATGTCCCTATCCCTGGATCTATGTCTATACAGAAAAGCCGTCGGACCTCTAGGCGCGACGGCTCTGGAAACTTCATCACCCGAGAAGAACTACAGGCCCGAAGGGTTGGAAGAGAGGTATTTCACCATGTAGTAGGCATTGCACAGAGTCAGCTTCTGCTGCTCCAACTCGATCCGAGCCGTGCATTCCTCAATCTTGGCCTGTAAGAGGACCGATTCATCACCATAGCCGGAATCGTATAACTTCTGTTGCTGCTCGATCTTCGACTGTGCGACGGAAATCTTCAGTTCCTGGTATTCGATCTTGCTCTGGGCAAGCTGCATCGCAAGCCACTGTTCCCGTAGCGTCTGACGGATCGTCGCCATCGCCGCGTCCTTGTCTACGGCAGCGCTTTCAACGGAGGACTTGGCCCGTTTGATATCGTTGAGTTTCTTGCCGCCATCCCATATCGTAGTCTTCATGCCTATGGTGATGTTGGCGCTGTAGCTGTCCTGCCGATACCAGTCCTTTTCGATCAACGGGAAACGGGAGCCACCGTAGCCGACATCGACCATCAAAGCGAAATCGGGTTTCCAGTAGATGGACGCCTCGGCGATATCCTGCGTATACAGCGAGACGCGCTGAAGCTTGTCCAGCATCCGCAGGCTGTCCTGCATCGGACTGAGAGCCTGGACTTCCAGCAGATCGTAGTCCCGGGCCATCAGCTCAAGATATGCCGCCTCATCAGGGGCGAAGGAAATCTGGTTCCAGGTCAAGTCAGGCATATCGGTCAGTTTCCGCACCCCAAGCATCAGCTTGTCGAACTGCTCCCTGACCTCCTGCAACGTGATATCCAGCTGCTTGGCCTGTATCTGGGCTTCCAATACATCCTGCTGCAACAACATGCCGTTTGCCTCACCCTGTCGGGCGAGTTCCACAAGACGGGCGGCATAGCCCTGCTGTTCGACCAGCATAGTCCGTATCCTGTCCAGATACCACAGGCTGGCAAGCCGAGTCTCCAGCTCAGTCTCCAGCTGCGATTGCTGGGACGTCAACTGAAGCTGCCGGACTTCGGAGACCTCTTCGTAGAGTTTAACAGACTTGCCGATCTTGCCCCAGGTGATCAACGGCTGGGTCAACGACAGGCCGAACTGGTACATGGTGTTCTCCATGCCATCGTAGACTGTCACATACCCATTCGGGTTCATCCCAGGAATTCCAGAAACACCAAGTCCATTCATAATCTGTTCAGTACTGATTGTAATCGGCCCAACAGGGGGATTGAACATATAGGTTCCCGATATCTGCAGGTCGATGGTCGGAGAATAGCCCGCTTTTGCGTCTTTGACATCCAACAAGCTTTGAGTGACATCCTGCCTCATCTTCCGTAAGTCGGTATTGTCTTTGATCATGGCCTGCCGAAGTACCTGAAGCGTATATCCAGTAGACAGACTGGTTGCGACAGGAGATGGATTGTCCGGCGACAACGAATCCGTTCCTGCAAATACTGGAGACAGGACCAAGAGGCTGATCGATATGAATAGTATGAACCGTAGTTTTGGTTGTTTCATATTCTGCTACCTGTAATCTCCTGTTATTGCGTTATGGAAATATCTGTAGACGTGATATTTGGATTATTGGAGATGGACACAGCTTTTGAAACCAAGAGGTTGGAATCGTCAGCTACAATGATCCAATATTCCTTCTCAATATACCTTTCGGTATAGTCTGCCACCGTAGCAAGCCATTCAGGACTTTCCAACGCAAAATATCCAGGATGCTTGTTTACATCATTGTTAGGATAACGATCATTCGTGTTAGCAGTGGAAACCGATGAGGCTTTCAATTCATTGAATGCAGGGGGGGAATCAGAAGTCTTCGGTATCAAATAAACGGTCAATCCATTCGCATCGCCACCTGCGGTAGGCTTAAAGTATCCAGTCACAGCTTTCGCGGCAATCCGCAGATTCTTCAAATACAGAGGCTTCTCAGCAAGGGACATGGAAGTATCGGTCAACTCCAATGATGGGAGCTCAGCAGCATCAGTAATGAAGGAACCATCAGCCTTCGTCTGTCTCCAAGTGCCGCCAGCCAGAACAAGTTCGAAAGTGACGATCGGAGTAAGAGCCTTGTCATAGATGAAACTGATCGAGTTCCCAGTCGGAACAGCGTTATACAGTACTTTCTCCGAAGTCGTCTCTTTGACAATCAGTTTTATATTGTTATCGCGAAGATCCATTGTAGCCCCATCACCGGCGCCAGCGACATTCTTTACAACGAGATTAATGGTATATTCCTTATTGACCCGTTCCAACGTTTCAGTGACCATCGTGGTCACCTTGTCGGAAGTCATGTAACTTACTTCGTCGGCAGGCACAAGACCGAAATCCTTATGGTAGTACGCCAAATAGACAGGTCTGCGGTCGGCAGTCTTTCCAAAAGTGGAGGAAGTAGTCTCCCAAGTGATTGATATCGTATAGTGGCCAGCCTCACCGTTCGTAGTCGATGTCTTTGCATAGTATACGCTTCCAGACGTGTTAGGAAGAGCTTTGTTGCTTTTGAAATCACTGACGGCCGTATTGCGCTGACTTTCATTGAGGAACGCATATACAGCGACATCATCCACCCCGATAGGATCGGTCTCTCCTACCTTGTCTTCCACGACCCGACCAGTGATAGTACTGGTGAACACCGCCGAACACCCGGCCAACGTCAGAGCCGCGAAACAGCACAATACCAACGCGAATATACGAATTGAATGATTCTTCCTATCAGACATAGTCCTACTCCTCTTCCTTCTTATCGACGGGCCTATCGGCCGATGATGTCTTCGAAATATCAGATACCGCCATCCGGACGACCAAAGGTCCCCGGTTCACTGACGGCTTCGCAGGCGTCGCACCACCCCGCTTCTCACTCCCACCCCCGGCGGGTCCAACCGGCTTCTCAGGAACCGTCCGCATCTCGGCCGATTCAGCGTCGGGTGCTTGAGGAGAGACAGAACCGTTCGGGGCATCAACGTCTACACCCATGCCGGTATCGCCAGCGGCCCGCTTCGCGACCTTGCGATAGAACTTGGTGATCTGGCGCTTCTCCGTAACGTAGTAGAGCACCGGGATGATGAACAACGTGATCAACGTCGAAGTCAGCAGGCCACCGGCTATCGCCTGCCCCAGCGGAGCGTAGATCTCAGCGCCCTCACCTGTTGCGATGGCCATCGGTACGACACCGAGCATCGTCGTGAGCGTCGTCATGAAGATCGGACGGATACGACTGGCGGAACCATCGGCGACGCAAGACCGCAACAAGTCGTATTCATCATCACGCCCGAGACTGAGTTTCTTCTCAACGACGAACTCCGCCTCGGCCCCCGCCATCAAGGTCTCGCCCCGACGGTCGGCCAGCCGTTTCGCACGACGCTGCTCCCGCAGGAGGTTCACATAGTCGATCAAGATGATACCGTTGTTCACGACGACCCCTCCGAGGGCGATGACACCCAAGAGGGCGATCAAGGACATCGTGGACCCGAACAGCGACAGGCCGAGCACGATACCGATGATACAGAACGGAACCGTCACCATGATCAGCAACGGCTGCCTGAAACGCTCGAACTGCAATACCATGACCACATAGACAAGGAACAAGGCTATCGCAAGGGCCGTGATCATAGGAGGAATCGAATCGCCGATCAACTCCATGATACCGCCGGTCTTGGAAGTCACTCCCGCCGGCAGGGGATTCTCAGCGAGCCAGGCATTCATATGGCTGTTCACCGCCGAGGTATCTTCGCTCACCAGGTTCGCTGAAACGGTGATCGTCTTCGCCCGGTCGCTATGGTTGATCTGAGATACCGACTGTTCCACCGTGACATCGGCGAGATTCGCGAAGGAGACCGGCGTTCCGGCCATCGACACGATCTGCATGTCATTGATCGACTCCATCGTGATGGGCCGGTCGGTGATATCGGAATAGAGACGGATATCATACCTGTTGCCGTCGGAGGAATTCCTGAAACGTCCCGCGTCCACTCCCTGGAACAGAACGCCGGTCGTGATCCCGGCCTCGTAGCTGGTGATACCCAGTGAATTCATGTATTCATGGGACATGTCGATCACCATGGTGTTGGTATCAAAAGATGTGTCGATATAGGTGGTCACGACCGAGGGATCGGTCTTGAGCTCATCCTCGACCTTCACCGCGGTCGCGTACAAGAGATCAAGGTCCTCGCTGACCAGCGTGAGACCATAGCCTCCGCCGCCGGAGACATATCCGACCAACTTGTCGAAACCACCGTTGGTGACCTCGATCGTCGCGTCGGGAATCTCGGCGCTCAACAACTCCTGCAACAGCAGAATGATGTCATGGATATCCCTGTCCCGTTCCTTGACCGGGACCAGGACGATCTTGCCGTACGAACTATGGGCGGAGGAGGAACCGAGAATCGACTTCTGGCTCTGCCCGGTGTAGAACACCGCGCTCTCGATCTCCGGAACCTGCTCCCGAATCAGTTTTTCGGCCTGCCAAGTCTTCTCACGGGTCTGCTGCAAGGAATAGCCGTTGGGGAACGACATGTCCACATAGAAGTCACCGTTGTCGGTCGACGGGATGAACGCCATGCCCAACGCCCCGACAATGAACAAAGTCAGGACCAGGACACAGATCGAGAGCAGCAGAATGAACTTCCATGACTGCATCGCCCACCCCAAGGCCCTGCGGTAGCCGCCCTCCAAGGCATCGATACCCCGGTTGAACAACGTCTTGCGACGAACGGTCGGACCACCGGGCTTGAGGATCATCTTCATCAGGAACGGCACGACGATCACAGCCGCAAGGAACGACGCCACCAACGCAAGGATCAGCGTCATGGAGACATCCTTCAATATCATTCCTACGATACCGGACAGCATCGCGATCGGGATAAAGACGACGACCGTCGTCGCGGTCGAGGCGAAGATCGAGGTCCCGACCTCATCGGCACCTCTGAAAATAGCATTGTCGACGCTATATGTCCCCTTCCGATAGTATCGGTACACCTGTTCCAGCATGACGATGGAGCCGTCGACGACCATACCCAAGGCGACCACCATACCGGACAGACTCATCAGGTTGATGGAAAGTCCCGCTATCCTCATGCCGATGAACGTGAACAGGATGGAGATCGGTATCGACAGACCTATGATCAAGGTGGCGCGAAGGTCGTTGAGGAACAGGAAGATGACCAGAATCGCCATGATGATGCCGCTGATACCGGACTGGATCACCGTCATCAAGGAAGCGTTGACCGTCCGGCTGTCATCGGAAATGACCTGATAGGTCACCGCCCCATTGGTGTCCCGCTCTGAATCCTTGAGGATCCGCTTGACCTGCTTGGCGATATCCACGGTATTCCCGTCCGACCGCTTGGTAATGTCCACGACGACCAGCGACTGCCCGTTGGCATCGACATAGTACTCGGGATCAGGGTAGGACAAGGTCACGTCCGCGACATCACTCAGACGGATGATGACATTGTCATCGCCCGTCCCTACGGGAAGGTTCTTGATATCGTCAAGAGAGCTGAATCCACCTTCGTAGCGGACGTCGATCGTCCGCCCCTTGTAGTCCGCGGAACCGACCGGCAGCTGTACATTGCCATAGTTGAGGATCTGATAGACGTTGGTTACGGCGATTCCTTTCGAAGTAAGATCTTCGATGCGGAGCTTCACGTTCACACGCAGCGTCTTGCCACCCGATATCGAGACGTCCGCGACGCCGGGGATCTGAGTGATCTGGGGTTTGAGCGTGTCCTCTACGTAACTGGTGATCCTGGCGGTATCAGCTCCGCCACTGATGGCGAAAGTGAACACCGGCAGCATCTCGGCGCCACCGACAAGAGCCTCCGGGTCTCCTTGTATTCCGGACGGCAGGTCCGATTTGACCTGGTCGATCCGGTTGCGGACCTCGTTCAGCTGATCGTACGGGTCCACCCCGTCCTGGAACGTAATGGTGATCCAGCTGACGGAGTTCGCGCTGAGGGAGTCTATGCTCTTGAAGTTCGGCAAGGTGACGAAGTTGTCCTCCAGGATGGAAGTGATATCCTCCTCCACGTCCGCGGCGCCCGCTCCAGGATAGATCGTCACGACCTCCACCGAAGGCAACGAGATATCCGACATGAACTCGGTGTTCATGCCCACGACTGAGAAGATGCCAAAAGCCACCAGCACTATCAGCAGCATGCCGATGACGACAGGATGTTTGACCGCGAAATGTGAAACTTTCACAAAGCCACTCCTTCAGCCTCCCGGCGATCCTTCACTGTGACCTGCTGGCCGTCGAACACATTGTGCTGGCCATCCACGACGAACCACATGCCGGCGTATTCCTCAGGAATACCGATCTTCACGTCATCCTCTACCAACGGCTTCATATCAATCCATTTCACCGTCTGCGTCGCATCATCATAGACATAACAGGAACCATCGACCTTACGTACCGTCTGGGCGATCGTGGAGACATCCTCCCAAGTCTCGTAGACGACGGTGACCTTCACGTACATGCCGGGCCGGAAATCGTCGAGACTCCCCTCCAGGCGACAGACGACTTCGAACACCTTTGACTCAGGCTGGATATACGGAGCGATCGTCTCTATCGTGGCGGTCGTGCTGACCTCCGGGGAGACAGTACCGGACGCCGGCCGTGTAACGACGGCCTTGAGCTCTCCGCGGTTTTTGTTGAAGAGGTCGAAATATTTTTCGGGGACATCGAGACGCACCACCTGGTTCTCGAGATCAGCGATTATCGCCACCGGTTGCTGGGAAGCGCCGATGCTCCCCTTCGCGGAAGGGGCCATGAGAACGGTCCCGGAAACGGGGGCGGTCACGTCCGCGTATCCGAGCTGCAGCTTCGCCAGGTCGTACTGAGCCAACGAAGCGTCCCGCTGGGCCTTGGCCTGGTCGTAGTTCTGTTTTGTGGTGGCGTTCGCTTCATACAGCCCTTCCACCCGCTCGAAGGTGCTCTGGTATGCAAGATAGGCGGCTTCGGCCTGAAGCATCTGCTGTTCATAGGGGCGTCTGTCGATGACGGCGATCAAGTCGCCCTCTTCTACATGTTCACCGGCTTTGACAGGATATTCCATGATCGTCCCCGACACCAGCGGAACTACGGGGATCATTGCGTCGGCCTCGACATATCCGGAAAGTACGACGCTCTGCTCGACCGTATCCCGGACCGGTCGCTGGAGCACCACCGCCGGATGGGGAGCTTCGTAGGTGACGGTCTCCCTCGTATCAAGGAAGTACAGAATTCCAACGATGATGCCCCCTACGATACCGATCATGATCACATAGCGTAGTATCAATACGAATATATGCTTCTTTTTCGATTTCAAATCCATACCTCCAGACATCCAGCAAGAGAACCCCTATCCACAAAGAGCCCAGGCGGGTTCATGCCCATACGTATTGTAAGATACGTATCGCTCGTAGATTCGGCAACAAAAATATGTTGAGCACGCTCAACTTATATCTAGTATTGAATAAGACAAGTGCCGTTATGTCAACTATTTTTGTTGAGCATGCTCAAATTTTAGCAAAGAATATATTGCCTATACGATGAAAATGGGTGATACTGAGAATGTGCTCATGATATAGGCGGGAGGCATTGATGTGGCAAAAGGACATGACAACAATACTGAGCAGCAGATTCTCTCTGCGGCATATGAGTTGTTCTTCACATTAGGCTACAAACAGACCACCATTCGCAAGATCATCCAGAAAGCGGGGGTCAAGAACGGTAGCCTCTATCATTTCTATGCCAGCAAGGATGACATCTTCAGCCATCTGGTCACCGAATTGCTCGATGTATGCCGGCAACGTTCCAAAGAACTGGTAGGTGGTGCCGAGGATCCCATGTTGACCTACTGCGTGGATACTGCATTGAAGCTTCAGGTAATAACCTCCTATCCTTCCGTTTCCGAACTGATCGGTGAAGCCTTCTCCAGCTGGGAGTCGATGAAAGGGGTATTATCCAGCGCCGTGGAAAAAGATATTCAGCTCTTCTCCGCCATATCCCCTGGCCTGACGCTCGAAGAATGCTACCTCAGGGAAGTGGTGACCTTTGGATGCCTGCGAGGGCTCGTCCAAGCCAACTATTACCAGCAGATCAAATACCAGACCTTGATTCGCTACCAGCTTACCACCGTCCTGAACCTATTCGGGCTGGAAAAAGACCTCATTGAAGTGATGATCCAGCAAGCCACAACACTCATTGAAGACTCAGCGGACTACGACATCTTCGAATACGCCCGCCGAAAAATACAGGGGCTCCCTCTCTAGCATTGCATCAGAATCACTCTGACATCACCCAGACACAAAGGACCAAAGGACATCACCATGAACAAATTTACGGACGCACTGGTCAGCCCAGGCAAGAACCCTCTCATTCCGGAAGACAAGAACTGGTTCGGGTCTCTTGTCGGAGAATGGGACTTTGAATGGATCGATGGCCATGGAACGAACGCCGAACGTCATGTGAAAGGTGAATGGATTTTCTCCTGGGTACTCGAAGGCACAGCCATCCAGGACCTGTTCATCTGTCCGTCACGCGAGGAAAGAATCATCAAGACCTATCCCGACGCCGAATACGGCACGACGCTCCGGCTCTACAACCCTGCCGCACGACGATGGGATATCTTCTACGGCTGCACAGGAGATGCAATCCGGCTGGAAGCTGACAAAGAGGACGACAGGATCGTACTGACTGAACTCTCCACCCGTAAAAGGAAATGGATATTCTCGGATATCACCGACAGCTCCTTCCACTGGGAGAAGTTCTCTACGGACGAAGGCGAACACTGGGAGAAACGTGGCGAAGTCCGGGCCACGAGACGCACCCCCCGCCCCTGATGCCCGCAAAAGCCCGTGCAAATCAACTTGGCGTTCAATGAACATGGAAAGGGATAGTGCGAAAGCCCGCGCAGGACAAAAGCCTTCCAGACTAGGCAACAAACGAGGGGCGGCACACAAGCCCGCGCAGAGGAAACAGATCAGTACAAGGCCGTGAGCGACAGACAGTACGCGAGTACGGCTGCTTGCGAAACAACGCAGTAATGAACTGTTTCCTCAAGCGGGGACGGTGGCGGAGAAGACAATACCTTGCACCTCCAACCGATACCCCGGCACCGCCGCCGCGATCACGCAGCAGTCGCCTTTCTTCAGTTCAAAAGTTTCGTCCAGGGTGATGATGGAAGCCTGGCCTTCGGTACATAGCATCAGCTCAATCGTATCCCGCTGCGCGACATCATAGTACCCGCTGTCCATCGTCAACAGGACGAATTCTTCGGTCGGTGTCAGGATGAACTTTCGGCCGAAAGCACCTACGACGGTCGGAGTCCGCTCAGGTACGCCAGATTCTATCTGCAAGACCTTCATCAACTCAGAGACATCGACCTTCTTGTGTGTCAGCCCTCCGCGAAGCACGTTGTCACTGGCGCTCATCAACTCGATGCCGTTCCCATAGACATAGGCATGAAGCGTCTTGGGTTGCAGGAACAAAGCCTCGCCTGGTTCCAGATGCATCACATTGAGCAGAAACGGACAGAACAGGCCCGGATCCACCGGATACTCCGCGACGCAGGACAACACGATGCCTTTAGGCTCCAGGAAACGACCGTCCGGTGTTGCCAGCGGCAGTTCTTCATGCTGACGCAGGTTCTTCAGATACTCGTCGATGCATTCCTTCAGCGAGGTTTCATCCAACAGATACAGCATCTCGAACAGAACGGTGATCAACTGGTCGCAACCGCGGCTGTCACCTGCTTCAACAGCTTTGATCGCTTCCTCGAAAACCTCAGGGAAGAACTTCTCATAGGAAGCAGGGATCAACATCCGAAATGCTGCGTCAATCTGTGAGAGGGGACGGAACCCACACATGGCGGTGATCGGCGTAAGTGCGTAGATCACCTCGGCCTTGCGGTTTGCATCCTTGTAGTTCCATTCGTCCCTTGGAAGGATATGATGACGGGGAGCCTCTTGAGCGAAGCCCTCTTCCGCCTGGGACGTGGAGGGATGGCACTGTATCGACAAAGGCTTGTCGATCGCCAGGACCTTGAACAACAAAGGCAGCACCGCCCCGAACCTCTCCAGGTGCGCAGTACCGAAATAGACCTCCGCATGCTCGGAAAGGAAAGCGCCGAGCGGCATATCACCGAACTCCGGCACCGTGGCCTCCCCTGCCGGATGAGTACCGTACCAGACCTCAGCCTTGGGTTTGCCGTCGGCAGGAATACCGAGCAACGACGGGATGAAATTGATGTTACCCCAATCGTAGTCTTTGATCTGCGGTGTAATCTTGATAATGTCCATAATATGTCCCCCACGTATATCCAATAATACCATGGAACCATGGGCATCGACCAGTGGAACAAAAAAAAGCATCCTGACGCACATGGCGGCAAGATGCTCCATAGATATAATGGAAAAGCCTATTTCGTGGCCTTGATCTTCTTCAATACCATCGGCCCGACGAACATCGCAAGCGCGAAACAGATCAGTGCGGCGATCCAGGCGATGACCGCGTTCATGAAGATACCACCGAACAGGAACCCGATGAAAGCGCAGGCGGCGCAAGTGACCGCATACGGCATCTGGGTAGCGACATGTTCGAGGTGGGGACAGCCCGCACCGGTGGAGGACAGAATCGTCGTGTCGGAAATCGGAGACGCATGATCGCCGAATACCGCACCACCCAACACAGCGCTTACGGAGATGAATACAGAATTGACCATCGCGTTGTCGACCATCCCCTTGGCGTTGGCCAAACCGACGACGATCGGCATCACGATCGGGATCATGATGGCGAACGTACCCCAGCTGGTACCGGTCGCGAACGCGATCAAAGCGGACAGTGCGAAAACGATCATCGGGATCAGCCACATCGGAAAACCGCCACCGACGACGACTTCCGACAGATAGCTGGCGAGTCCGAGGCCGCCATCGGCGGGAGCGGACTTGATGATCGTACCGATCGACCAAGCCATCGTCAGGATCATCAGAGCCGGGACCATAGACTTGATGCCGTCACAGATCGCTTCACTCGCTTCCTTGATGGAGAACAGGCGGCGAATGGTATAGTAGATGTATGTGATCGCCAAGGTGATGATGACCGCATAGAACAACGCCATGGAGGCATCGGTATTGTTGAAGGCTTCGCCCATCGTCATCGACCCCATCGCCTGACCGACAGTGACGATGGATTCACCATCGATCGCCAGCAACCAGGTGGTAGCGGGGAACAGAACCAAGGCAGAGATGATCAATATGATGATCGGGAACAGCATGTCGATCGGCTTGGCCTTGTCGGCCTTGTCATCGCCTTCGATGGAGACTTCACCGGGAGCTTCGCCATAGGAGGAATCGTACAGATGACCTTCCTTGGCCAGCTTGACGGACTTCGCCATAGGCCCGAAATCCCTGCCGGTGAGGATGATCGTCAAAACCATGATCAACGTAAGGATCGCATAGATGTTGAACGGGATGGATCGGATAAAGAACTCGAACTCGCTCATACCCAACGTCGCGAACCCTTCCGAGCCCTTGACGATCGACATGACCGTGATCACCCAGCTGGAAACCGGAACCAGGATACAGACCGGGGCGGCCGTTGAGTCCAGGATATAGGCGAGCTTGGCACGGGGCACCCCGTTCTTGTCGGTGATAGGCCGCATGACGGTACCGACCGCCAAAGAATTGAAATAGTCGTCAATGAAGATGACCAGACCACAGACCCAAGTCATCAGCATGGAGGTCTTGGGGCTGTTCACCTTCTTCGCCGCCCAACGGCCGAAGGCCCTCGCGGCGCCTGTGCGGCTCAGCATGCCGACGAGACCGCCGAGCAAAGCACAGAACAGGAAGATCCTGATATTCCAGCCGTCATTCAATGATCCGGCCAGCAGATCGGTAAGATGCAGGATAGCCGTAATAGGATTGCCACCAGCTACGATCAGCGCACCAGAGAAGATACCCAAGAACAAGGAAATGATGACATCCTTGGTGATGAACGCAAGTGTGATCGTCAGCAGAGGAGGAATCAGACCCCATATACCGAAGTGTTCCATAATTGAACCTCTCAAAATAAGATATGTGGAGTTTTCCAAAGCAACAGAAATCTTCCCCCACAAGTGGATGCAATATAGCATGATAAAAGTAACAGTTTCAACTTATTTGTAGCCTTTTTGTAACAATTGTTACTTTTTGTTATTATAATAACATGGTATCGGTTCAAGGTTACTTTATACGACAAAGAGAAGAAGCCAACAACCACGTTTCCCACCTGTGGTTCGCACCCCGGTGTCCAGATTGAACCGCCAGAGGGGTCCACCTGCTTTCTGGGGTTTACACGTGGTGCTAGACGGGCTTTCCAATGGGGTACACCTGGCCTCCATGTGGGTACACGGGGTGTCTGTAGGGGTACACCTGCTTTCAGAGGTTTACACGTGGTGCCAGCATGGGTAGACGTGCTTTCCAGAGCCTACACGTGGTTCTAGACCTGGCCTCCACAGGGGTACACGGGGTGCCAACGGGGGTACACGGGGTAACCACATGATCAGCCGGGGTACCGGCATATGCCAGACCTACTGGTTTGACTTGCACACTACACCTGTATTAACATCGTTATCAACGAATTACAGGAAAAGGAAATAACATGAAACACAAAGACCACTACGATGACAGCTACATTTTAGAACTTTCCTCCAGGCTATCTGCTGTAATGCCGTACTTTGACGCAGCATCCTTTTCCAGCGACTTGACCGGCCGACTAGACGATAAAGAATTGTTCGCAAGGTTTGACTGTATCGTAGATGCCATGCAAAAGAGCATGGGAAATGATTACTCCAGAAACATACAAACCTTTTATGATCTGCTAGGCCCCGAATTAGCAGAACCAGAAGGAATGTTTCACTTTGGATGGTGGCTTTGGCCCATCGGCCGATATGTTGAACGAAACGGGACCGAAAACTGGCAGGAGTCTCTATCCTTTCTCAAAGAACTGACTAAACGGTTCACTGGAGAATATGCTATCCGGCCTTTGCTGAAAGAACACCCAAAGGAAGTGATGGATGAATTAATCGTATGGACACACGACAGCAATGTGCATGTCCGCAGACTCGCAAGCGAAGGGGTAAGGATTCGCTTGCCGTGGGGCCTGAAATTGCTTGTCGCACTGGATGAATTTGAACGCTACACAACAATCCTCTCCAATCTCAAAGACGACCCAGAAAAGTTTGTGCAGAAAAGCGTTGGCAATAATCTGAATGATCTGTACAAGGAAGCACCAGAAAAAGCGGAACACATCATTGCCCAATGGCGAAAGACACCTACCAGTGAATCACAGGAATGGATCATCAGGCACGGAATGAGAAATCAAAAATAAGCGATATTGACATATTCTATTACTCAAATTTGCTTTGAAGCATCCCCTGCGAGATATAACGGGAATCAAATTGGAGCGATACAAAAAACCTCCCGACGACGCCGGGAGGTTCAATACCGAAAAATAGATTAGCGATCGTAGCCGATATTGACCCGAACGGTCAGGGCATCAATCGGCTTGTCTCCGAGCTGGACACCGAACTCCTGCCGATAATAGGCAGCTTCAATGCGGAGCACCCAAAGGTCGATGCCACCCCCGATGGAGATGTAGCCTTGGTTCAAACCAGCACGCACATCAAGGAAGGAGAGCAAACGGAGCTCAGCACCCATGTTCAAATGGGTAAGCAGTTTCTCCGTATTGAACTTGCCCTTGGCGAGACCGACGATATCAACGAGGTCAACGGCCAAAGTCGGTTTGATGAAATTGCCGACCTTTCCAAAAGTCGGAGCCCAACCAAGGCCAAGATCGAGGGACCAAGGAGTTTTGATCTTAAAATCGACCTTATCACCGGAACTGACAGTACCATCGGAAGTCAACGGTTTCTTGAAGAGCTCATTGGTCCAGTTGCTGATACCAGGATAAGCGTTCATATGGAAGGTCCCGTTCATGTTGCGGGCTACGACGGACACCGTGAAACCGATCGGCATGTTGATATTGATACCGGCGTCGATAGGAACCGCCCAACCAGCCATCAACGGAGTTTCCTTCAAGAAGGTATCCGTGGCAGCGGAAGTGTTTGATGACCCGAGGAACGTAGTGAGAACGCTATCAGCACTGACGGCAGTGTTGTACGCACGATAGTTGAACCGAGCGGCGACACCAAGGTCAATGGAGAACTTGTCCTTTACGATGTTGATCCTGAAACCGAACCCAACGGTCGCGGCAGCGTTCACTTCCGCAAGCAACTGAGTCGAAGTCGTCTTCCCGTCCGGACTGTAGGAGTGGATTTTCTCTTGAGCTTGCACACCAAGTCCAAATCCACCGGCGGTAAGGGATAGCGCGAGATCGGTCGTCAGGACTTCATTGAAACCTTTGCCACTGATAATACCCAGATACTTCTGAGCGGCATCCATGTACTTGTTCTGGTCGGACCCCGCAGCCTGGAGATCATCGATCAGACCGGATGCAAGAATCTTCTGAGGGTTATAGACAGTGACACCAACCGATGGCAGCGAAAGCTGGAACCTTCGGCTCGCCAAAGCGGCAGGGTTCATGAAAAAACTGTCAGAACGGCCAGCAACAGCGATACCGGCACTCCCCATTCCCATTGCACGAGAACTGACCGGAGCGAATGCAGAACCAACCGCACTGTAGTAATCGGCGGATCCATCTACCCCAGGACCGACGGGAGTGGGTGTAGCAGCAAACAGAGACGCTGTCATTACACTGAATATCATCAACGCAACTAAAATCTTTTTCATATTCTTCATTTCTGCGCCTCCTTATTTTTTGTTGATATCATTGAACCACCCTTCCAGGTCCAATTTCTCAAGATTCTCGTAAATCAAAGTATTGCCAGAGATGTCCGACATAATTTTGATTGTTCCACTAGCACTCAGAACAGAACTTTGGAATGTCTGGATCTTTGCGTATGAAGTAAGCTTCGTCGCCAATTTCTCATGCATATTGTCTCCAGCAACAGAAGCATTCAAAGATTGTTTCAGGGCATCATAATATCCTTTTCCAATTGAGAGTTTTGTTTGCTTCGTAACAGTCCCCTTCAGCAAGTCCTCAGAGTGAGCCAACAACGATTGAAGCACTGAACGGAAATCAACAGTATCATTTGTGGAAGAGAACATCTCCTTAAATATGTCAGATTTTCCAAACGTATCTAGTTCAGGGAATACAACAGCTATCGCATAGTCCATCATACCAGTCAAACCACAAGAATCTTTCAAACCAGCGGGGATGTTCACCAAACCAGCGGCCTGTGCAATCGACATGGCATTGTCGTATGCAGAGCGAACCATCTTCAGGCTTCTAATCATTCGATTGTAATCAGCCTCTGTAATCACACCCTGATCACTTGCACCAACATATGCTACAACGATCTTACTAATCTGGTTAATATAGGTGATTACTTCGTCTGAGAACGATGAAAAATCAATTTCAGCAATCACTTCGGAAGTTTCATCGATATCACGGCTCAACGCCTTGCTGCCATTGAGCATGTTCATCAGATCGCTGAGATTCAGCATCTGGGTCAAGTCGAGGTTGCCGACACCGGAAAGCTGCTGAGCGACATTGACGACGAACAAGGAGTCGTCGATCGCGGCGGTTACCGCAGCTTGCGCTGTAGGATCGGAACCAACTTTGTCGATATTCTTGACAGCGGAAGCTGTCGAAGATACAAGATTGGTTATCAACTGGACTGTCACAACATCAGCCTGGGTCAAATCCGAGGAGACAGCGGCGTCATTCAATGCTGTCGCAAAGGATTTGAGTGTATCCTTAATTTCAATGGGTACATCAATATTAATATCTGCGACTGCGGTCAGGGCGGCGGCAGCGACCTTCATGGATCCCTGTGTAGCTTCGACGGTAGCTGGATCCTCGACTTTCTGGCTCAACGTATCAATCAACTGCTGAGTCTGGGTCTCAGAATTCAACGCTGTACTGAGAGATTCCTCCAATGTCTTTTTTTCCTCAGACGACTGAGGCTTCAGAACGGAGGAGACGCCAAGATTAGTAGTATCTACGGAAACTCCAAGCTCTTCCAAACCAAGATCAGCGATAGCGGCACCGGGCGTTGTAGGTGTCACGTTGTTCACGACATCAGTTACTCCATCAACCCCTGCGGTACTGGGCTTGACCGCACCTGAATCAATCCAGACGTTGCCATTCAACTTACCCATGGCATCAGCAAATTTTGCTCGTATATCCGCATCACAGGATACCAGCGAGAACACTAGTATCGGGATCAGCAGAACAACTGCTAGTTTCTTCATCGTTTCCTCCTATCCCTTTTAGAAGGGCGGTATAATATTCCACTTGTATGATACGTCAGGTCCACTAGTTTTTTCCAGCATTAAATATTGTTTTTATATAAAAAAACACCATTTCTTCCGACTTTTTCCCCGTTCCTGACCGACACTCAGGCAAAACAGCCAATTACAACAAAATGACACAATCCGAACAGGTGTCAACAACAGTAGAAGCCCATCCACAGACACCAAGGTCTTTCGGACGGGCTTCCAATGATAGAACAACCAAAAGCAGGATCGGTTACATACTTTTTACTTGAAGAACAACTCCCTGATCGCCTCGACGTTCATCTCCGCATTCTTCTCGTCACTCTCATACATCTGGTCGATGCGCTCCTTGTAGTACTCGACCGTCTTGTAGCGGACGAGCTTCATCGTGGAGTTGACCAGACCATCGGCCTCGCTGAACGCCTTGGGGATGATCGCGAAACGGGCGGGAAGCCAGACGGAAGGAATCGCCTTCGCCAGAACCTCATAGGAACGGAGCGAACGGATCACGGCGTCAAGGACGGACTCGGCCGTCGTCAGGTTCTGCTCGGCGATCATCCGCTTGACGACATCCTCCTGCAACGTGACAAGAGCCGTGGTAATTGCCTTGTGGTCATTGTAGACAAGCAGCTGGTTCAGGATATCGCAGTTGTTGACCATGACCTCCTCGACCTCTTCGGGAGAGTACTTCTCGCCGTCCTTGGAGATCAGCAGGGCCTTCGCACGACCGGTGACGACAAGGAAACCATCCTCATCGTAGTAGCCGAGGTCCCCCGTCCAGAGCCAACCGTCGCGAAGGACCTCCGCGGAGGCCTCCGGGTTTTTGAAATAGCCCTTCATCACATTGTCGCCCTTGATGACGATCTCGCCCCTCTCACCTACCGCGGCCTCATGCTCGTCGTCCTTCATGATCTTGCAGGTGACGGTCGGAGCCACCATGCCGGAAGAACCGAACTTGTAGCGGGCGGGAGAGTTGGAACTGATGATCGGCGCGGCCTCGGTCAGACCGTAGCCCTGATACACAGGCACCCCGATCGCCGCGAAGAAACGCTGCTGCTTCGCCTCAAGCAGAGCCCCACCGCCGACGCAGAACTTCATCTGGTCGCCGAAGATCTTCCTCAGCTTGGGGAACACCAGCAGATTGGCCAAAGTGTACGGGAACCAGGTCTTCATGCGGGCCCAGCCCTTCGCACCACGGAAACCATCACCATTGCGGACGATACCGGCCTCCAGCCCACGCTGGAAGATACCCTCGATGAACTTGCCCTTCGCATGCACACCCTGGGAGATCTTCTTCATGAAGTTGCCGCTGATCGACGGGACCGTCATGAGGAACACCGGATTCACCTCGGGAAGATTCTTGGGGAAGTTACGGATGATGGCGGCGTTGGAGCCACGCGCGTCGACGAAATGGAGGGTGATGCCGCGGACCAACGCGGTGTAGATGCCTACGGTATGGGCGAAGGAGTGGTCGACCGGAAGCACGATCAAAGTCTCGAACGTCGCATCAGGAATCTTGAAGAGATCGACGGCGTCATGGCTGTTCGCCCAATAGTTCAAGTGGGTCAGCATGATCCCCTTCGGGTTGCCCGTCGTACCACTGGTGTAGCAGATGTTGATGGTGTCGTCTTCCTTGACATCCGCCTCAAGCTTCTTGACCAAGTCGGCCTTGGCCGCGAGGGCCTTTTCACCTTCAGAGATCATCTCATCCCATGCGAGATAGTCGACGCCCGCCTTCCATCCGCTCTCTTCGGCCTGCTTGAGCAGACGCTCGTCAGCCGCATCAAGATAGATGATCAACGGCTTGTGGTCGAACATCGGAATGGCCTTCGCCACGTTGCCCAGGGTGTTCGGACTCACCGCGAAAGCGACGGCCTCGCTATGATTGATCCGAAAAGCGATCTCATCGGGAGTCAGCTTGATGGAAAGGGGCACGCTGATTCCGCGGGACTTGATCACGCCATGTTCGAAAGTGACCCACTCAGGACGACCTTCGGAAAGGATGCCGTAGGACTGCTGGGGAGAAAAGCCTCTGGATATGAGACAGGCGGCTATCTTATCGGATACCGCGTCGGTCTCCGCGAAGCTGCAAGGAGTCCAACCCGCTTCAGTCTTCTTCGTGGTATAGGCCCGGCTCCCGTATCGATCGGCAGCCTCGTGCAGCATCCGTATGATGGTTCTCTCCATATTGTATATCTCCCTTTGTCATCACAAAAATTTGACATTCATAATTTTGATGTTAATATTAACACTCATACATCATTTGTCAAAATAATTCAACTGTAATGATCAAGTAATTCTTGAGGATCATATGAAATATAGAAAGCTGTCCGTCAGCGATATATGTATACAATCACCCGAATATTCGCACCATCACCATAGCTCATTCGTATCAAGGCAAGAGACAGTGCCATCGTTCTCATCAATGATGACCAAAACAGATGAATGGTCAGAAAAAACTAGCTCCGATGGGTAGGAGATCCCCTGTTCAGACCAAAAAGTCGCTGAAACGGATTTCCGACGGATATCCCCATGAAATCCTTTCTCCATCGGATAACTGAGATTGCGATTGTCGGGATGCGCGACAAACAGATAATAGATATTCTTCTCGGCATCCCATCTCGACCAATAGTCAAGGGGAACGGTACTTTCCAGGATTCTGCGGACCTTTGTCAGACTATCATCGGAGGTCGTCGCCGCCCAAAAAGTTTTGAATTTTCCGCTCCTTACCGGATCGCTGGCAAGGCCAGCCAATACCGGTTCTTCCTTGAAAATGACACGGCCCCCTAGTTCCTTTATCTCAGCGAGCGCTTCGATGGTTTCCAGATCAAGGTATTCACTATAGCAGTACAAGGCGTCCGCAACAAAAGTGGGCTCACCGCCCCCCTGGCCAAAGAACAGGATACTCCCATCGCCAGCGACACGGGCCGTCCTGAGCTGAGGCAGAGAACAGTATATCGGACGATACGGATTGAGTTCATGGGGCATCTTCACCTCTTGCATCTCCCAGTAGTATCTGTTGCTGATCGTCCGATTACACTCAGGCACTTCATCCTTCATCAGTTGATCCTCAAAAGGGAGATATACCGCGAGATGCGAAAACACCCTTCCCTTTCTCATATAACCGCATATCGTGGTTAGATATCGGTTGAGGCTCTTGAAACAGGGGGAGAGGGAACCCTCCGGACCGACATGGATCCCGGCGTAGAACTCCTTCCCCCAATAGGGCATCCCATGGTAGACCACTTGGTTCACTCCGAAAGCGAACTGGGAATCAGCCAGGCACTGGAGATCATACAGCTCCTCGTCTTTCAATCTAGGGGCCGGGAGAGGTGCGGGAACCCATCCGTAGAGACAGGTGAATGTCTCGCTTGCGACAAGTCGCTTTCCACAGATCGTCGCGGCCGACGCTGGAATCAGGGAGAAATCAGGATAGAACAGGATAGATTCCGACTCCGGAATATCCACCTTCGAATAGGCCTCAAGCAGATCGACCATGGCACCATGGCATTGAACCCTGCCCAGTGCGCCCACTTCATGACACTTCTCCATATACGTGTTGAAAAACACTTCAAGATATTTGCTCGCTATCAGTTTGCGATAGCAATAGCGGATATCCGGAAATTCATCGAACCTGTCGCAATATGAATCGAGATCCAACCCATATACGTTCTGGAAATCTTCACGGATGCCCTCATAGCCGATACAATCCATCTCCACTTCCAATGAGTCACAGAAAAAGGAGATGCCGGGGTTTTCCTCCGCGAAAAGGGCGAAACCATGCTCCTTCAGATAATCCATATAGAACACGACGGCCGAGGAATCCAGATGGTCCAGCACCGGGACCGGATGATCCAGATACGCGCTTTCCCAAGATTTCTCCACCACCTGTGAAGAATACCCCTCGATACGTTTCGACGAATACTTCAAAGGGATGAAGCTTCCGCAGAACGGCCAGGCCGTCGCATACGTCACGTCACATCCAAGTCCGAGCTTCCGACACAGTTCCAGGGTCTCCCTGACAAGCGACACCCATTCCTCAGAAAACAATCTGACGACGGAATCTTTGTCGTAATCTTTCGTGTACGGATACAACCAGGCTATCTCCACCCCTCCGAACCCATTGTCCTTGACCCAGCGGAGCTGTTTTTCAACGACGGCAAGCTCCACACCATCGGCGAACCACCACCATCTGGTGTAGGGAGCCGAGGAATTGAACATTCCGTTGAGTTCATAGAGGGGATTCAGTGAAGAACTGTTCATGATACCATCCTTATCGGCAATAGGAGATGGAACACCCTACAATCAGTGTTATCGCAGAGAAGAGAAGGCCTGTTCGAGATCCGCGATCAAGGAAAAAGTGTCCTCAAGACCTATATGGAGCCTCAGGAGCGAGGGATCGCCCCCACTGGCGAGGCTTGGGAACACAAGGCTCTCGTAACCACCCCAACTCACTCCGATCCGGAACAACTCAAGTGAGTCCACCAGCTTCGTGACCTTTGCGGGATCTTTCTCCTTGAGCCGGAGGGACAGCAGCCCACTGCCTCCACTCATCTGACTGGAGGCCAGCGGGTACCATTCATTCTTGGGATGCATGGGATAATTCACCTGTTCGACTTCCGGACGGCTGTACAGGAAATCACAGACCTCCAACGCCGCATGATAATGATAAGGAACACGCACATGCAGGGTTCTCATGCCCCGTTGGATCAACCAGGCCTGGAAAGGATCAGGAACAGTGCCCATTGGAAGGAATTCCGTCTTGAACATCCTCTCGATCCGTTCCTCACTCCCGATCGCGCACCCTCCGATGATGTCACTGTGCCCTCCCAGATACTTGGATGCGGAATGGACTACGATATCGATACCCATTTCAAGCGGATTCTGATAGAGAGGAGTCGCCCAGGTATTGTCGACGATGGTCGTAATCCCATGTCGCTTCGCGAGCTTCGCCATAGCCGGCAGATCCGTTACACGAAGGGCGGAAGAGGATGGAGACTCCAGATACAGAACCTTCGTGTCAGGCCGCATGGCTGATTCCACCTCCGCATAGTCGGTCGTATCGACAAAACTCGCGGAAACTCCGAACCGTTCAAGGTATGTGGTACTGATATACTTTGCCCAGGTATAGGCTTCATTGGAACAGACTATATGATCCCCTGCCCTGACATTCGATAATATCGCCGCGGCGATCGCGGAGACTCCGGCCGAAAACAGCTTCGCCTTCTCACCTTTCTCCAGTCTGGCAAGCCGTTGCTCGACCTGCTCCACGGTGGGATTGTTCCCCCGACTGTACAGATGGGTCGTATACTCGTCCTTGATACCTTCCTTCAATGCTGCCACAGTCGGATAGGTAAAAAGGGAGGTCTGGTACAATGGAGCCGCGACGGGTCTTTCCACCTGCGGGAATTCATAGTCGTCATTGGTAACGATATCGGCTGGGAACATACATCACCTCCTGATTGGTTCAAATTCAATCATATCACCCTCGACCTCGACACAAATGACAGTGTCGATATCCGAACCTTTACGTTCCGGAAGCGGGATGCTCCAGCTAGAATCCCCTTCGCAGGTAACTCGCTCCTTCAGTTCAAGCGGGTATTTCCCATCAAGCAGGTACGCCCTGATCGGTTTGTTGTGAATGTTCAGCAGATACACGGAATCTTTCTTCTCAAAGACATGAATATAGAATTTCCCATTTTTTCCATCCGAATCCGGCTTGAAAGTAAAGTATCCCCAATCGATATCGTACGGATAGACCGGTAGCTGTACCGTTTCATAGATACTTTCGCCATTGGTCCTCATGAAGTCTCCGATCCGGTCCAATATGATTGCACATTCGGACGGGACCTCGCCATCGGCCCGGGGACCGACGTTGAGGAGGTAGTTCCCTCCCCGGCTGACAATCTTCACCAGATGACGAAGCAATCTGTCCGCACTCTTCCAGTTGTTGTCGAACTTGTTGTATCCCCAGGAATCATTGGTCGTCGCAGGTACCTCGAAGTGATAATCGGGAGGAAGCAAAGGCATGAAATTGTCTCCGGTAGTCACATAATCCCCTATCCCATTGCCGATCCGTCCACTGATCATACAATCGGGGTTGATCGACAGGACGAAAGCCTTGAGATGTTCGGACTGGTCACGAGTCATGTACATCGGCGTATCGAACCACAGCAAGCGAGGATCGTAGCGTTCAAGGAGTTCCCGCACCTGGGGCAGACATTTCTCATGGAAATATCGCTCAAAATCCTTGCCCTCCGGTCCGACACCATCCTCACAACCATCTTTGTCATGCCAGTCCTGGGCCTGGGAATAATACAAGCCGAAGATGATTCCATACTTGTCACAAGCCTCCTTCAGTTCCATCATCGGATCCCTGCCGAACGGCGTCGCGGATTTGATATTGTAGTCGTCCACCCTGGAATCGTACATGGCAAACCCGTCATGATGCTTGCTGGTGAACACCAGATACTTCATTCCGGTATCGGCAGCCAGTTTCACGATTCTCTCGGCGTCGAATTTTTCAGCTAAAAAGATCGTCGCGAGTCTTTCATATTCCTCGACTGGAATCCGCAGGTCATGCATGATCCATTCTGCGATATTGCTGGTCCTGATTCCATCATACTCCCCGGCCAGTTCCGAGAAGAGACCCCAGTGTATAAACATGCCGAACTTGGCATCCGTCCACCATTTCTGAATCATAGTTCGTTCCTTATCGCTTTGAAGATTGTACACCTAGCTAAACAAGTAGCTTCATATCATATTTGTAGATATATGCATTTGCCGCGAAGGCCGTCGCCCTGTCTCCAGAGAGCAGAGCTTCCGCGATGTCCAGATGAAACGGAATCGTCTGGATCCAACACTCCTCAGGATTCTCCCATGTCGTCTGATAGTAGTCGAGGGCATCGACAAGGTTGAGAATAAGCTGTTTGAGCGTATCAGACCCTGCGCAATCGTACACCAGCGTATGGAAAGCCCTGTCCACGGAAAATGAAAACTTCCCTTGCTTCGCCAGTTCGATCATTTCAAATGCGATTGCCTTGAGTTGTAGGAATTGCTCCTCGGTACCGTTTTCAAACGCCTTTTCGATCGCAAGCTCATCCAGATGAACCTTGATCTCCAACAGATCCCCGTAGTTGACCTTCTTCAGATTCAGACTGACCTTGTCGGTGGATATCGATTGCTGTAGGAAAGCACCTTTGCCCACTTGTCTGATGATCAAGCCCTTCTTTTCCAGAACCAGCAACCCGTCCCGCACTGAATTCCTGCCTATCCCGAACTCCATGGCGAGCATCCGCTCAGAAGGGAGCCTATCGCCCGGCTGCAAGTGGTTTCTCGCGGCCAGATCCATGATAGCTTCGCTTACCCTGTTCGGCAGGACGTCTTTCGCAATAGGTTGGATTTTCATTCTTCCGGATTCCATCGGTTCTTCCTTGATCGTTATTCTTTCACGGCTCCTGAAGTGAGTCCTTCGACAATGAATTTCTGCATCACCGCAAACATGAGAGCCGTCGGTACCAACGCCAGCACACCACCAGCCATGAGTACACCCCATCTTACATCATATTTTCCAATTAGGGATTTCAAACCTACCGGAATCGTCCAAAGATTCGTCGTACTGATGAAGATAGTACCCGCGATCAGCTCGTTCCAGGCACCGATGAACGCAAAGACGAAGACCGCCACGATACCAGGGAACATAACGGGAAGGATAATCCTGAAAAGACTTCCGAGCTTCGTACAGCCATCGACATAGGAAGCCTCTTCAAGGGTATAAGGAATACGCTCGAAGAAGCTTCTCATAGTGATGATACAGAACGGCAGATTCGTGATGAGATAGAAGATGAACAGGCTCAATCTCGTATTGACGAGATCCATCCTGACAAAAATGACATACAGCGGAATGATCACAAGGATTCCAGGGATCATCTGCGTCACCAGAAAAAACAACAGGATGGCTGCCTTGCCCTTGAACTGATATCTAGCGAGTCCATAGCCACCGAATATCGAAAGCATCGTGACACAAAGTCCCGTGGCCACCGATACGATCAGACTGTTCTTCAGCATCTGCCCATAGTCATAGATCGAGAAAAGCTGTTTGTAGTTGTCAGAGGTCGTCTCCTTCGGGAAATAGGTTATCTCCTGCGCATTGATGATCTCCTTGTTCACCTTGAAGCTGGTGATCGTCATCCAATAGATGGGAAGCAGGACGAACAGAAGGAAGACAGCCAGCACCAGAATTCTACCTATCGAGGCCAATATTCTGTTTCTTTTATACGTATCCATCAGAATTCCCCCGATTTGTTATACTTGGTCACATTCAGGAATAGAGTCACATAGACCATCAGGGCTACCATCAGCAGCACACCAAGCGCCGATGCCAATCCAAAGTCATAGCTGGCGAAAGCTTTCGTATACATATAGGAAGGCAAGGTCTGCGAATAGTTCGCGGGCCCTCCGTTGGTAATGACAACGATCAGGTCAAAGGAATTGAATATCCAGATGGTCCTGAGCAAAAGCGTCATGATGATCGTGGGTTTGATATAGGGGATGGTGATCTGGAAGAATCGCCTTGGGGCCTTGCAGCCATCGATATAGGATGCCTCGTAGATATCATTCGGAATCGATTGCAACGCGGCGAGTATCATGATCGCGAAAAACGGCACGCCCATCCAGATCATGGCGATGATGACCACCGCCAGAGAGAACCCGGGTGTACCGAGCCATGCTATCTTTTCGCTGATGATTCCAAGCTTCATCAATATGTCGTTGACGACACCGTACTCACCATTGAAGGACCAACGGTGCATCAAGCCGATGACGAACGCTGAGAAAGCCCAAGGGAGAAAAACAAGAGCCTGATAGACACCCCGCAGGAAGAAGGGTTTCTTCAGCGCGAAAGCCAAGGCAAGGCCAAGAAGGAACTGACCGCCTACCGCAAGAAGAACGTATACGATCGAGTTCTTGATGATGAGCCAAATATCGGGATCTGAAAATAGCTTCTTGAAGTTCGCCAGTCCGTTGAAGTATATCTTGCCGGGTTGGTTGAGTTTATAGTTCTTGAAAGCCATGCCCAGACTATTGATAAGCGGATATCCGAACATGAGGATCAGCAGGATAAAAGCAGGGAGCAAAAAGGCGTACGGCTGGAACTTTCGGGAAGTGCTCTCCTTGACGATAGTCCTTCTTCCTCTGCTGCAAGTATTGTTGATGATCAACATGCCTCCCAGACAAAGCAAGGCGAAACAGATAATAAAAACTATCAATATAGCCATAACATTTCAGTTCCTATCATATAGGGAGCAGGCTAGCCTGCTCCCGTATTGAAAAGTGAAAACCTATTCAGAAAGGATCAGACCAATCCTTTCGGTTTCTCGACGGCCGAACCGGGATTCTCAGCGAGATAGGCTTTCATCCTAGCTTCAAGCTCCTTGCTCACGTTGGTAAGGGACTTTTCCGCGCTCTGAGTTCCCAAGAGATACTTCTGCATTTCTTCATGCATCGCACCTTGATGCATGTCGGTATAGTTGAAGGGACCAAAAGCGCATGGAACGACCATGGCAGGGTCATTGAGCTGCTGCACAAAGGTCGCATAGGGACCATCAGGACCATACAGCGGATCATCGCCAACAGCTTTCTTGATCGGGATCAGACCTGTAAGCTTGCAGTACTCGATGTTGTTGTCTGGACGGGTGAGATACTCGATCAACTGCCATGCGGCGTCCTTCTGTCTGGAACTTGTCGCGATCGAATACGCATATGGAGAATTGACTGTATTGTAGATCTTGCCATCCTTGTCACTTCTCGGCATGGGCATGACAAACCACTGGTCATCGGTCATATTCTCAATGCAGGTCGCCGCGACTTCACTGTCATTGATCAACGTCCCGGTGAGACCACCGCAGAAATTGTCGACCATCTCGACAAAGCCCCAGTTGATCGCATCCTTCGAGGCACAACCGTCGAGATACAGACCGCACCATCTCTTATACGCTTCTATGCATTCAGGGGAATCGAAGAGCGCCGAACCATCATCGGCGTAGGCTGATCCACCGTTATAGCTTTCCAGATAGACGAACAACGGGTCGAAGGCTCCACGTGCGCCACGGAAGGAGGTTCCATACCTGTTCTTGCTCTTGTCTGTAAGGGCATAGACAGTCTTGAAATAATCATCGTACGTCCATCCCTTCGCGGGATCGAGCTTGAGCCCAGCCTCGTTCGCCCAATCCTTCCGGACGAATACTCCCTTGACCATCATGCCGTCAGGTACGGTGTAGATGCCACCATACAACTCTTTTTCACCTTTCCAGACAAGCTCCGTCACCGTCGCGGCATATTCATCAGCGGTATTGCCGATATAGGGAGCCAAGGGTTCTACCCAACCTGCTTCAGTGAATTGTCCAAGCCATCCAGCCCAGACCGTCATGACATCGGGAAGCTGGTTGGAGGCACCTAGAACGGTAAGCTTGTTCGCGGCATCATCCCAGGGAACACTCTCATAGACTACGGAGATCCCCGTTTCACCTTTGAACTTTTCAAAAGTAGTCGTAAAATAGTTCTGCCGAGACGGGCTTGGGTTCACATCCAGAAAACGGAGGGTGACCTCGCCCGATTTCTTCGACTCGGACGATCCGGCAGCGAAGACGAAAGAAGATACCAGAGCAAAAGCAAGCAGCAACACCAGTATTTTTCTTGACATACAAAACTCTCCTTTTTGTATCTATTTTTCTCTCTGTCCATTACAGAGTGAACTGCTATTATTATAGAACCATTATTCAGTTCAAAACGAAGCATATGAAGGAGAAATTCTAAATATTGGTTCTAAAAAAGAACCTTTATACTGGCAAGTATAGCATCACATCTCTGCATGTCAAGAAAATATTGTTGGAGATTCAGGTCTGGAAGCATGGTGCGACAGACATAGGGTCAATGAGAGAATAAAAAAAGCTGGAGGCAACGCACTCCAGCCCATCATCCATCATTACAGCTAGTGGAACATCCGCTCCGTCACAAGCATGAAGCAGATCCCCAGCAACAGCATGAGGATCGAACGGGAACGGCCTCCGCTATGTTGGGCGGCGGGCCAAAGTTCATCAAACGAAATGAAGACCAGAATACCCGCGACAAAACTGGTCAGCATGCCCATGACTACGGGAGAGGTCGACGCTCCGAAGAACAGGACACCGATCAACGCACCCAACGGCTGAGTCAGTCCGACCAGCAAGGCGGTCAGCAGGGCCTTTGCCTTCGAACCGCCATACCCGACGGGCAGCGCCAACGTCGCGCCTATGGGAATATTGTGCAACGCTATCGCCAACGCCATGCCGATGCCAAGGCGAAGATTTCCGGCGGCGGTCATGCCGGTCGCCATCCCCTCCACGATATTGTGGAGCATCAGGGCCAGGACCATCCCCATCCCCGCACGGCCGATATCATGCTTTTCAAATTCAGTGTCGATGAAATGCCCCGGTTCTTCGTGGACCACCCCTTCGCTGCACTCTTCGCAATCATGCTCATGTTCATGGGGAAACACGATGTCGAGCAACCAGGAGAGCAACGCACCTGCGACGAACAGACCTACCGGAACAAGAGTTCCCACGATATCGCCCCAGGTCTCGGTTCCGATCTCGACACCTTCGGGCAACAGCTCCCCCAGAGCTATGCAAAGCATCACGCCCGTGGCGAAAGCCAAGGAAGACGCCACGAGTTTGCTTTTTTGGGAGAAACGGGTGAATACCAGCGATGCGCCAATCACGGTCGCCAGACCAGCCAAAGCCGTCACGAGTACCGGCATCAATATTGTCTGCATGGGAACATACCTCTCTATTGCTATACAGATACTATACAAAGCAACGGAGAAAGTGGCAAATAGCCCAAGGTCATTTTCTAGCGGTAACTATCCCAGAACTTCTCGGCGGGCCTGTTGGCGTCTATGTCGTATACGAATTCGAACATATTGCCGTTGTAGATGGTATAGCGAACCTCTACCGGAGTACCGTCCTCAACGCAGCCGACGCTCCGGCTCCAGAGACAGGCGGTCCCTGGGGGAACCTCCAGCAATTCACAAACCTCTTCATTGGCGCAGACGGCGGAAAGCGCACCTCGAGACATGGTATACGGTTTCCCGGTCACCTTCTCGAAATCCTTGTAGAAGTAAGCGTCTGGTCCGTCAGTATGTTCCGCCATCTTGACCCCGATCGCATCGAGGACATAGCTGTTGCCGATTCCGACCGGTACATCCCCAAGATACCCGATACTTTTGAAATACCAGATATACTGAGGGCCTTCCAGATCATCCAGATGCAAGGCCTTGGCAAGGTTGCCTGTCGCAAGCATTCGTTCCTTGTAGATCAGTTTCCTTGTGAAAGAGGGGTTCCCTATTTCCTCCAGTCTGGCCTTGAACCATTCATGGCTCGCACCAGCGACAAGTTTTCGACTGCTGACATAGGAACCTCTGCCGCGGGTCCTGATAAGGATCCCCTGACGGACAAGTTTATCAAGCGCCCTCCGTATGGTGATACGCGACACACCATACATGTCGCACAATTCCATTTCACATGGAATCTTCTCCCCATAATTCCAGCTTCCGTTCAAGATCTTCGACTGAATTTCAGAAAACACTCTTTGAAACTTTAGACCCATCAAGTTCTCCTTGCCAATAATTTAGCGAATTTTTAACATTATCATCGAAATGATATTCGGAATATAGCAGAAACATGACCTTTCACGCAAATGAAAACAACCGAAACTTACAAAAAAAACTCACTGGCTTACAAAAACAGACCACCTTGTTCAGGTGGCCTGCGATTTCCATAGGGAGAAAACCAGAATTATTCGACCGCTATGACATGGGCGCTGATCGGAGCGAACGTAATCCCAACCGCATCCCCGACATGGAAGAATCCCTCCTTCACAGGGTTGTTAGACACCGCGACGACCGGGTTCTCCCTGCCCTCCACGGCGATCTCATACTCCATCGTCGCTCCAAGATAGACGGCATGGGAGACAGTCCCGTTGAAGAACGAATCTTCGGACGGGGGCCCAAGGACCAGCCCCTCCGGACGGATCACGATGCAACCCTGCCCCCCTGCCACCACATCGACATTGAAGCTGGGAAAGCCATATACCTTGCCACCTACCTCCATGGACAACTCTTCCCCTACCGACTTCACCGCCCCCTCGATGAAATTCGCCCGTCCGATGAAATCGGCGACGAACCGGTTGCGAGGTCGGCTGTAGATCTCGAACGGGGTGCCGAGCTGCTGGATCACCCCCTTGTCCATGACCATGATACGGTCGCTGACCGTCATGGCTTCACTCTGATCATGGGTCACGTAGATGCTGGTGATGCCGAACTGCTGCTGGATGCGACGGATCTCGATACGCATCTGCTCGCGCAGTTTTGCGTCGAGGTTTGAAAGCGGTTCATCGAACAACAGGACCCGCGGCTTGTTGACGATGGCTCGTGCCAACGCCACCCGCTGCTGCTGGCCGCCGGAAAGCTGGCTCGGACGGCGGTTGCCCAACGTGGTGAGGCCCATCACATCCATGATCTTGTCGACCTCGACCTTGATGGCGTCCTTCTTCATCCCCTTGAGCTCCAGCCCGAACCCGATATTCTGACTCACCGACAAGTGGGGGAAGATCGCATAGGACTGGAACACCATGGAGGTGTTCCGCTTGTTCGCGGGCAGATCGTTGACCAGTTCCCCGTCGATATAGACATCGCCGGAAGTCTGGGTCTCGAACCCGCTGATAATGCGCAGCGTAGTCGTCTTGCCACAACCTGACGGTCCGAGGAACGTCACCATCTCCCCTTCGTTGATCTCGATATTTACATGGCTGACCGCCGTGAATTCCTTCAGTTTATCATCATGGTCTGAAAAGACCTTCGTAACATCGACTAGTTTGACACTCATCGTCATTTCCCCTTTCTATCGCAGGATCATCAGTGCGACAAGATGGAACTTGTCGTCTGGTATTTCAGCCGGAGTATCAGCTTGATGATGGCCATGGCCACCAGAATGATACCGACCAGGATCAGGCTGAACGCCGCCGCCGCGCCTATCCGTCCGCTCTCGACCTGGCTCATGATCTGCACCGTCATGAACTTCCACCGCGCCGAGACAAGGAAGATGGCGGCGCTGATGGCCGTCATGCTCCGGACGAACGCGAAGATCAATCCGCTGAAGAACGCCGGGATCATCAACGGCAGGGTGATCTTGCGGAACGTCACATTGCTGTCGGCGCCGAGGTCCACCGCCGCCTCTTCAATGGAGGGATCTATCTGGTTCAATACCGCTACGCCACCCTGGATCCCCACAGGGATATAACGGAAGATGAAGTTCAGCAGCAGGATCGCCAACGTGCCGGTCAGATAGAACGGGGCCTGGTTGAACGCCAGGATATATCCGATACCGATTACCGTACCAGGCACGGCGAAGCTCAGCATGCTGGAGAATTCCATGAACCTCCGGCCGATGAACCGCTTGCGGACGACCAGGAAGGCGATGACCATGCCAAGGATACCGCTGATCGGCGTCGAGATGCCGGCAATGGTCAAGGTATCCAGGACCGATTCGAAACCGACGCGGAACACATATTTGAAATTGTCGAAGGTCACGGCGTAGCTATTGCCCCAGGACTTGGCGAAAGCACCCCAGATGATGCTCGCATAGACCAGGATCACCATGAAGGCGATCAGGCAGGAGACGCCGAACAGAATCCAACGAGCCGCGGGACTCACCACATTGTTGGTAGACTGCGTGGGCTTGCCGGTCACCGTGATATACTGCTTTTTGCTCACCCAGTACTTCTGCAACATATACGCCGAGACGGACGGAACCAGCAGGATGAAGGCCAGCGCCGCGCCCTTGGCGAAATTCCCCATACCCGTGATCTCCAGATAGGCCTGGACGGAGAGGATCGGGAACTGCGCGCCGGCCAAGACGAGAGGATTGCCGAAGTCAGCGAGGGATTCAACGAACAGCACCAGCATGGAACTAGCGATACCGGGTATCGCCAAAGGCAACGTGACCTTGCGGAAAATCGTAAAACGATTGCCTCCAAGGTCCATTGCCGCATCTTCAAGCGTGGGGTTGATGGATTCCAGGACACCGCGCAAGGTGATGTAGGCTACCGGGAAAAAGGTAAGGACCTGCGCGAACAGCAACCCCTTCGCTCCATAGGCGCTTGCGTTCCTCATTCCCAACAACGTGGAGCTGACAAAGCCATTGCGCCCGAACAGCATCACGATAGCCAACGCCCCGATGAACGGAGGGCTGATGATCGGGATCGTGGCGATCAGGTTGAAGAATTTCTTGCCGGGGATGTTCGCCCGTGTCAAAGAGTAGGCGAAAATGAACGCTATCAACGTCCCCAGTACCGCGGTCGCGACTCCCATCCAGAGGGAGTTCCACAACGCTTTCAAATAGTATCCGTTGCTATAGGTCAAGGCGTCCCGGAAGTTCTTGAACGAAAAGCGGCCATCGACCTGGAAACTGACGATGCACACCTTGAGCAAGGGATAGATAATGAACAGGATCAGAGCAAGCAACAACACGATGATGACACCAAGCAGCAAAGGATCTTTGCTCAGTTTCTTCATCTCCTTCCATTGCTTGGAAAAGTATGATTGTTTCATCGGTTCCTCATCGTACATGGAAAACGGTCTGTAACGATACGGTGGCGGATCGCTCCGCCACCGATGTATGGGAACGTGGGATAGCGACGGCGCTTACTTCGCGCTCAGGACTTCGCTCACCCAGCGTTCCACCAGGCGATTGTAGTTCGCCGCGTAGTACGAAAGGTCGATACCGACGACATTCAGGGTGGAGAACGCGGGCATGATCGGATCAACAGACGCACCGTCGATGACCGGATAGAAATAGGTTCCGGTCGATTCAAGGACGTCCTGCCCCTTCTTGCTGACCAACCAGTCCATGAAGATCTTGGCCGCTTCGTAGTTCTTCGCGCCGGCAAGGATGGATGCCGCGGGGAATTCAAATCCGAAACCTTCGGTCGGGAACACGATCTCGACGGGCTGTCCGTCCGCCTGCATCTGGAAGAACGCAGGTGAGAACTGGATGCCGATGGCGCAATCGCCGACGTTGACGCCCTTCGAGGGGCCGGTACCGGAGGAGGTATAGGTCTGGATATTCTTGTTCAGCTTGGCCATGTAGTCATAGGCCGCATCCTCGCCCATCATTTCGATCAGGCTGTACAGCATGATCTTGGCTGTTCCCGCGGACTGCGGGGTAGGAGCCTGGATCAGCCCCTTGTATTCGGGCTTGAGCAGATCGGCCCAGCTTGTGGGCATGGAAGCGCCGGCCTTCGAAAGAGCCACCGTATTGACGCCGAAGCAGAGGGGGTTCATATAGAAGCCTCTCCAATACCCGTCGGGATCCTTGAATTCAGCGCCGAGGGCTTCGAAGGCATCTCCCTTGTACGGCATCGTCAGACCGGCGTCCTTCGCGGTCACATGGTTGTCGCTCGGAGCGCCAAGCCATACATCCGCCTGGGGACGTCCTGATTCAGCCTGGATCCTGGTAAGGGCCGGACCGGAAGAGAGCTGTACGAAACTCGTCTTGATACCGGTATCAGCGGTGAACGCATCAAGAATCTTTACCGCGTTCGCTTCATCGACGCTTGCGTAGACCACCAGTTCCTTGGCGGCAGCGCCATCATCTTTCGACCCTTGGGCGAAAACAGGCGCCAGGCACACGAATACAACGAGCAACGAGACCAATAGTTTTTTCATGCGAGACCTCCTAAAAGTCATCCCCCCACAAATAGGGGCTGTACAAGTTTACCATGTTTTTCCTGATTGACCATGGAACACTTTTGCTAAACCGACACAAAAATGTTCAAATGCGTCAAATTCATGTACTATCGGCACTTATTTATAGTTGTCGGGAGGCTGGAAGGATTCGCGCCAGCAGGCGGTCCGGATACGTCCGGCCGCGACGGAAGGCTGGGACGGAGAGGAGATACGGAACGGTCGAAAAACTGTCCTGGACAAAAAAACATGTGGCCCTGAGTACCCCCAGAACCACATGGCATCATCATTGCAGACGCGCGCCGGTCACCACCGACCTCCGCTACGTCCCCCTCCCCTATTCCTCGCTACGGTTGAGCAGGCGTACGCGGTCGGGGGAGAAGTCGATGGAGACGTCGGCACCTTCAGGATAGACCTTCTTGGCATGAGGGTCGTCGATCTGGACCAACACCTCACCGAACGGAGTCTGTATGAACGACTCCATGCTATTGCCGAGATAGACATTCATACGGACCTTGCCGTCGATATGCCCCTTGCCGGGCTCCACCAGACGGAGGGATTCGGGGCGGGCCATCAACACAGCCTCGTCCCCCACTCCGACATCCGGAGCCGCATGGGCGACCACGACCAGCTTGCCGCCGAGCTCACAGTTCCAATGAGTTCCATCATGATCCTTGATCAGCACAGGGAAGAACGCCGCCTTGCCGACGAAACCCGCGACGAAGCGTGAGTCCGGAGCCTCGTAGATCTCGGAGGGGGCCCCTATCTGACGGATAAAGCCATCCTTCATGACTACGACGCGATCGGAAAGGCTCATGGCCTCGATACGGTCATGGGTGACATACACGGCGGTGATCCCCAACGCCTTCTGGATCTTGCGGATCTCGACACGCATCTGTTCACGTAACAACGCATCGAGATTCGACAACGGTTCGTCCAGCAACAGGACCGACGGAGTGACGATCAGACTACGGGCCAGGGCGACACGCTGCTGCTGCCCACCGGACAGCTTGGAAGGGGCGCGGTCGCCATAGTCCGCAAGCCCTACCAACGCCAAGGTCTCGTTGACCTTGATCTTGATCTCATCGGACGGAACCTTGCGAAGCTTCAACCCATAGGCGACATTGTCGTAGACCGTCATGTGGGGGAAAAGACCATAGCTCTGGAACATCGTCGCGGTATCGCGCTTGTTCGGCGGCAACATGGTCACATCCTCATTGCCGATGAAGATCTTCCCTTCCGAGGGCAGTTCAAAACCTGCGATCATTCGCAACGTAGTCGTCTTGCCGCAGCCGGAAGGCCCCAGCAACGTCACAAGCTCGCCAGGTTCGATGATGAAATTGGAGTCATTGACCGCGATCACGTCGGCCTTTCCCTTTACATCCTTGAATCGTTTGGTAACATGTTCAAGAGTTACCGACACACTTTTCTTTTCCATACAACACCACCTTAGCGGGCAGAAATAGTTTTCTGGGTAAGCTTGTCATCCTTGACCAGCACCTGCATCAGCGCGAACACGCTGAGGACTATGACGATCAATACCGTGGACAAGACGCTGGCGAGACCGAACCGCAGGTTCTCCGAGAAATTGAAGATCAGGACGGTCAGATGATTCCAGCGAGCGGAAATCAGGAAGATGATGGCGCTGACCGCGGTCATCGACCTGACGAACGTATACGACATGCTGGAGAGGAACGCAGGGCGGACCAACGGCAACACGATCGTCCGGAACACTGTAGGAACATCCGCGCCCAAATCCGCGGCGGCCTCTTCTATGGACGGATCGATCTGGTGCAAAGCCGTGATACCGTTCTCAAGACCGACCGGCAGTTCGCGGATCACGTAGTTGATCACAATAATCGCGCCAGTACCGACCAGCAGGATCGGCGGCTTGTTGAACGCCAGGATATAGCTGATACCGATCAAGGTACCTGGAATCGCATACGGGGTCATGATGAGCATCTCAAGCAACCGCTTGCCAGGGAATTTCTTTCGGACGATGAGCATCGCGGACATCATTGCCAGCAACCCGGCGATCGGCGTAGCGATCGCGGCTAGCGTCACCGTATCGCGGATGCTCGTCCAGCCGCGGCTCAGAGCCTCGCCCCAGTTCGCCAAAGTGAACGAGTAGTCGATTCCCCAGTTCTTGACGAAGCACCCCGCGAAGATCGTCAGGTACAACGCAAGGATGAATCCGAGAACAGTCCAGGCCAACACCTCGAGGATGCGACGGACGGGCTTGCTGGTCAGCTCGGTCAAAACCGTCGAAGGCTTGCCAGTGACGGTGACGAAACTCTTGCGGGACACCCAGAACCGCTGGATCAGGAACGCCGTCAGCGTCGGCATCAGCAACAGGAACGAAAGCGCTGAACCAGCGCCAAGGTTGCTGCGGCCGGTCACCAGCATATAGGCTTCCGTCGACAATACCCGGTAGTCGCCGGAAAGCAGCAACGGATTAGCGAAGTCGGCGAGCGAATTGGTGAACACCAACAGCCATGCGGAAAGGATTCCAGGCGCTGACAGCGGTAAGGTGATCGTCCTGAAAGTCTGCCAGCGGGTGGCGCTCAGATCCAACGACGCGTCTTCGACCGTTGAATCGATCTGACGGAGCACGCCGCTGATCGTCAGGAACGCGATCGGGAACATGCCGATCACCTCGACCAGCGTCAGGCCGCCAAGACCGTAGATGGATGTATTCAAATGGAGCAACTGTCTGGAGATCAACCCGTTGTTGCCGAACAGCAGGATGATGGACAACGACAAGGAGAACGGAGGGGAGATGACCGGCATGGTCGCCAACGTAGTCATCAGCTTCTTCCGCCTGAATGAAGTCCTCTCGATCAGGAACGCGAAGGCGAAACCGAGCAGAGTGGAGAAAGTGGCCGTCAGCACGCCCAGTTTCAAGGAGCCCCACAATGCGACGATATAGGTCGGGGAAAGGCACTCCTTCCAAGTCTGCAACGAGAACCGGCCATCCCGAAGGAATGAAAGCCGTACCGCCTCGAACAGCGGATAGGCTATGAAGATCAGGACGATGATGAACAATCCAAGCACCATGAAACCGGTCATGGGGTCACGTGTGAACATGATCACGAGCAATACGGCGAGGAAGAACACCGCGGCGCCGATCAACAGAGTCCTGAGAAGATTCTGGAATCCAGAGACGGCGACGTTCGGCACAAGGATCATGATGGCCCCGGAGGCCTGATATCCCGTCTCATCTATGACAGGAACGAAGAATACCTGCGCACCCGTCCTCTCTGAACTGTTGCGGTCAGGATCCAATGAGAAATCGGCTTGGTAGGCCCGTTGCAATTTCATCGGTTCCAGATAATAGAGGCTTTCCATCGCCTTATTGAATTCCGTGGATCTTGAATAGGAATTCCACAAGGCCATGGCGGTCTGGGACCCGACGGCAGGCACGAAATTGAAGACTGATTCATCGTATGCGAAATACAATGCCCGCGCTCCGGGTATTATTTCCTTTACTGTCGGCAGCCATTGCTCGTAGTCCTGTATATCCTGCTCGTCCGGTGCTGTTCGTGCGAACAGCTCTATCTCATTGAAATTCCGTTCTTCAGCATATGCCTGGAAGTTGCTGGAAAGCGTCTGATAGAGCCAGAAAACGATGGCAAGGAATACTAGGGCAGCGAAGCAGAACTGCAAGATTCTTTTCTTTGTAAACATCTTGTCTGTCTCTTCTCATTCTGCGCAGGACCCACCAGAGGCAAGACGGTGGCATCCTAGGAGAACACGCAACCTGCGGGAAGTCCGGCTCCCCGCAGGTTGATGATTCATTTCAAGAATTTCAACTGAACCGGCGATTATCTCTTGTTACCGATTTCGTTGGTCCAGCGGTCGAGCAGACGGGTCTTGTTGACGGCATCGCCGTCCCATGCCATATCCTGGTCAACAGTCTTGATTTCATTGATGGAAAGGGCATCCGGATGTTTGGCTGCGCCATCGGCCACAAGCACTACGTACCATTCAGTGAAAGTTTCCTGAGCGACCGGGCTGGAAAGGATCCAGTCATACAGTTTCTTGGCGTTTACGGAATCCTTGCCACCCTTGACGAGGGACATGGAGGCCAATTCATACCCAGTTCCTTCGGAAGGAGCGGTAATGACGACGGGAGCTCCAGCGGCCTTGAGCTTGACCTGGTCGTGTGCATAGCCGATCGCTATGGGGATCTCACCGGTAGCGACGCTCTTGCCAGGAGCGGAACCGCTCTTGGTGTACTGGTCGATATTCTTGTCGAGATCTTTCATGTAATCCATCATCGCGTCCTCGGTACCAAGGACATCAAGCATGGTAGTCAATACGTTGTAGGCGGTACCGGAGGAGTTCGGGTTCGCGACGCGGATCAACCCCTTGTATTCTGGCTTGAGCAGGTCGGCCCAGCTCTTCGGTGGTTCGATGCCCAATTCTTTCGCACGGTCGGTATTGGTGACGAAAGTCAGGGGACCGACATACAGTCCGATATAATAGTTGGCAGGATCACGGAACTGAGCGGGAGTCTTCGTGGCATAGCGGCTGGCGTATGGGGTGGTCAGGTCCTTGCTCTTGGCTGTGATATGGTCAAGACCTACTCCACCGACCCAGATGGAGGCCTGCGGGTTCGCCGATTCAGCTTCCAGACGGGCAACACACTCGCCACCGGCGAGACGGACGAAATTGACCTTGATACCGGTCTCAGCTTCAAACAGCTGGAACAGCTTTGCGGCAAGGGGCTCTTCCAATGTGGTATACGCATTGACGCTTCCACCAGATGTCGCAGGTGCCGCGGTCGGAGTAGCGGCGGGAACGGCTTCCTGTCCACCCTGGGCGAATACCGCAGGGACGATCAGCAACAATGTCATCAAGAGAACGAGCAGTTTTTTCATTTTTTCCTCCTGGAAAGTCTGTCGGGTGAATTTCGAGGAATCCCCATTCCTACTCATCCGAACCGATTTTCATGCTAAACTGCCCCATACCACCTGTCAACAAAAAATATCCTGAGAACTTCCGGTTTCCACTTTCTCCAATTCCTTGTAGAATAATATTTTCTTTTCTTGCACATTTTTGATATTTACTAAACCGAACCAATCAAGAGACCCGTAGCTAAACCATTTTAGTATCCTTATACTCAAAGGAACCATCCGACTTTGAGCCCCTATGAAAAAACGCATCCCTATCCTCTTTTAGTCCTCCGTCCAGGAATCGGGACCAACATGGGGACTTCCTTCAGGACGGCTTGGTATGATGGGCGACGAGTCATCTGCCGTTTCTCCATCGCAGGGATGGAATATCCCAGGAACAACGCCGTCATGGCGCAAGGAAAGACCAGGAACCACATCGGGGTGTCCAGGCTGGCGAAGGAGGCAATGCACACACCCCACCAGACGGTTATTTCGCCAAGGTAGTTGGGATGCCTGCTGTATCCCCACAACCCTGCGACGCAGCTTTCTTCAGGGGATGTCCGGTTCAGTCGAAAACCTGTCATCTGATGGTCGGCAACCAGTTCGAGAAGCGTACCGATTATGATAAGTACAATGCCTACCGCGGCATAGACGGGACGATAGACCGGACCGGAGTACAGGAACCAGACGGGGATCGAGCAGATGAAGACTATGACCGTCGGAAAGAAATGGACCGCTAGGAAGCTGATCGGCCAATATCCCTTTCCGAATTTCTTCCGGAAGGAGACATATCTCCAATCTTCGTCCCGAAGACCACCCCAATGGGTGATGCAGTTCACCGTCAGACGGATAGCCCAGAACAACATTGCGAGTAGGAACAACCAGCTCCAGATCGTCCCTTTTCCGCCGATCAGCCACATCCAGGTTCCATATAATATAGGGGGAGCGACGCTCCAATAGGGATCGTACATGCTGGAGTTGTCGCAGGACACACTGAACACGAAGACAACCACCGTCGCGGCGACGTCCGCGATGAAGGTTTTCATCAGGACATGCATGTCGGAAGGCAGCAGGCGATACGTCACGACGGCAAGGGCGAACGCCACGACATAGCAACAGGTCAGCAACCAGAGGGCTTTTGCCCGGGAAACAGATCTTTCTTTCATACAATGTAGCATACTGATTGAAAAATAAATCATCAAGTATCATCACAATTGTACTTTAAACGACATTTTTGTTTTATATGTCCATAAACTGCGCACAATTATATCACCCCAAACATACACTTTCTTTAGGAGCAGCCCTACACTAGTCAGCCGATCACACCTCTCTTCCACAATCGGAAACGGGGCGCCTTTTCAGGATTACCGCGGGACATCTTGCATTTTCCCCTTTCATGCGGTATTATCCTGATTGCTTGATGCAATGCGAGCGTCGTATAGCGGTTATTACCCGAGCTTCCCAAGCTCGTGATGAGGGTTCGACTCCCTTCGCTCGCTTAGTTTACAACTTGTTTAATTGCAAGTATTTACTTCAAGTTTCCTGCTACCACAATACTAAAAAGTGTCACTACTAGTGACAACGTAGTGACACAACAGGTGGCAGACCATGACTATAAATTACCCAACTCCCTATCAAGTCGGATCCGTTTGGTGGTTCAAATACACCGATCAGAGTGGCCGTAGGCGTCAGAAATCCACAAAGAAAAAAACAGAAAAAGAAGCAAGGAAAATAATTAAGGAATTTGTAGATGCTTTGCCTACTCGACACGTCAGCGCAGACAGTACCTTGGGAGACCTGATCCAACCTTATAAGGATCCTAAGACAAACCCAAAGAAAAAGGATGCTGACATCACTGGAGGGAAATACTCTTTGCGCCATGCAAAACATGTTGCAAAAAATGCATTCGACCTAGAAAAAACGATAGGGTGAAGATATCTAGCCATGCATGCAGAGGATATCACCCGGCTGCAATCAAAGCAAATCCGCGAAATAATTGCCACAAAATATGGCCTGACGGCAAAAGCAAAGATGTGTTCAAAGTCTACAAGGCTATAATGGCGCAACAATTCCGCGTACTGCTGGTTGATGGACATGATCTACCGGCCAAGATCCAGGAGACGTTCATTGGGCACTTGCATCATGGAACCTCCGTATCAGCCGTATAGCCCCGGTGTAATGATCCTGGGCGTCATAGCATTTACAGTAGCCGGGGATGTCGGCGTCAGGGACCAAGACGACGGCGACGATCATGCCCACCCCGTGCAGCGATACCGACGACAAGGGAGCGTCGTCACGCGGGTACTCGAATACGAACCTGCAATTGACCACATCAATGGAGCATCCTGCAAACTTCGGCTTAGTCGGTTGGTGAAGGGTGTTCAGATAATCCAGAACCTCCTTCATCGTCCTCAGTTCAAGTCTGTCTTCCATCAAACCCCCACTGCGAAAAGGAATTCAAACCGCATCTCAAGGCGTTCCGCGATGTTACCGTCACAGACTTTGAGAAAGGCGACCAGTACGTATCTGTGATGGTCGTTTGTTGTGAGAACTGCGGCGCGGTCATTGGGGCTGTCCCTCTGAACGAAGCAGACTGACATTTACTTCAACGTGCCCGCTTGCTGTCACTGATATTCCCGCAATGGCAAATCCGGGCGAATTCTTCAAGGCTTCCCGCAATCTCCGAAAATAGTCGCTGATTTCTTTCGGAGGTTCGATCTTCACAGGGGAAAAGCCGCCCCATCCGCCACCGACTGATAAAGTGCCAAGCCATCTTTTTCCAATTCTTCGTCAATAGCCTTCTTCATTGTTTCGATGATGTTCATACATTCCCCTCCTTGATTGTGGTTCCAGAAAGGCAGGCAGGCTGATTGACAATGTGCTGGCTTTCCCGAGCGATCCTTTCCTCGACCGCCTTCACCACGAATTCACCGAACGTCTCACGAACCGCGACCGCGGCGACCTTCGCCCGATAGAACTGTTCTTCCGTCGGACGCGCTGGATATGCGAAATATTTAGGCATAGATAAACCCCGTTTTTGTGTTTTGTAAGTAGCATCCAATGAAGATTGTGTTATTAGTTTGTGGCTCAATTTCTGGGACTATCGCGTCTGCGTTGACGTATCCATTAATATGTATAACTGCATTCAACCTGGAATCGGGCAGATTGCTTTCAAATCTAAAGCATATAGGCTTGCTAGCTACTTCGAGATTTATGTCATTCGAAATTAGCGTATATGGAATTCCACGTAGTTCCATGTACTGACAGATGTCGTGAAGAGTTTTGAGTTTTATGAGTTTTGTATACAATAAATCTTTAGGTTTATTCATAGTTTGATTATTACGCCTAAAAATTTATTTTGTCAACAAATTTTCCATTTTTTTACATTTATAAATTTATAAATCAAGATTTACTTGTATTCTGGATTTATGAAAGAAAAACAATTCTGGGAAAGAGTCAGTGATATTCTGAAACAAAGAAACTTGCGAATTGTTGATTTGAGTGAAATGTCGGGCGTAGACCAACGAGTAATATCAAGTGCAATTCGTAAAAATTCGATGCCGGCGGCAGATCGGGCCTTGATTATTGCAAATTGCTTAGGAGTACAATTATCTTCATTGCTTTGGGACCAATCAGATACTGATGATCCTGAGTTTGATGAGTCTATTGGCTATATCCGCAAGAGCCGCAGACAGTGTGAAATAGTGAAAAGAATTCCATATCTCAACAATGATCAGCTGGCCGGAATCGAGGCACTGCTTTCAGCCTTTGATGATAGGTCGGATCCCAAGCTGAAAAGCCAAGCATAGAGAGAAAGGAACAATAATTTATTTCGTTGATTGGAGGAACTGACTAAAAAACCCTTCAAGTCAGCAGTACTAGCAAAGGGTTCATATCAGGAGTTTTTTATGAAAACCATACAGGAATTGAGAGAACGTGTTTTGCATAAGGTCTATGATCTCGCGAATGGAAATGCTTCAAAAAATATCGCTTTTATGTTAGCAGAAACATTACCTGACTTAGATGAGGAGACCTTGTTTTCGGCTCTTTCTTATTTGCAAAGCAAGGGATATATCGAGCTAGAAATAAAAACATACATCTCTGGCAACGAGCTACTACAAAAACTATATATCACAAGCCTTGCAATTGATAAAATCGAGGGAAATGTTTCAGAACATCAGGCATCATCAGAAATATCTCAATCAGCGGATAATACAAACGTGAGCGTCAACGGAAACAATAATAATGTCTTCATCAATGCCTACATTCTTCAGACTGAATTTTCCCCTGAGGAAAAAATGCAACTAATAGAACTCTTTCAAGAAGTCAAAGATTTACATCAAAGCAACCCTACAGTAAGTACTCTCGCTGATGCGGCTTTGGCAGAAGTCAATGGTAAAGCTGATAAAAACTCCTTAAGAAAGATATGGGACACAATTGTATCTATCGGTGGACAAGTCAGTACAAGCGTGGCAACAGCGGGGGTTCTCTATTTAATAGGATTATAGATATTTTTACCAACAAATTTTATATTTCATCATTCATGAGGAAGTTCAATGGGAATTCTACATATTATTGGCAAAAACGCACGGCAAAGAAATATTGGATACAAATGTAACATCACATCAGAAAAAGAACTGCTAGACGAATATATTATTCCATTTGAAATAGGAGAGACAATCTACTTAAGCAACAAGGATATAAAAAAAGCAAATGGGGATACATTACAGATTTTTGACTCTGAATTACATATGATAGACAAACAATCTAATTCCCATTTCAAATTTAGTCATCTCTCATCATCAGAAGAGGATATAAAATATATAGCACAATTGGGAGTTTCTGGAAATCTTGGAGAAGAAGTTACGAAGAAAATTCTACAAAAAGCTCAACGGACAATTCAATCCCACCGATATGGAGAATCTTCTCCTCACAGGCAGGTAACCGGCGTCAAAAAGGACGTATTTATCGTCCACGGTCATGATGCTGCGACAAAACTTGAAGTAGAGGATTTTGTAAAAAGGATTGGGCTCTCCCCCATTATACTGCATAAGCAGGCTAATGAAGGACAAACAATCATAGAAAAATTGGAAAAACATCTTAACCAGGCAGGATATGCAATTGTCATCTACACAAAATGTGACGAAGGTAGAATCCTTGGTGCAGATACAGACTCCCTACCCAGAGCTAGACAAAACGTTGTCCTGGAACATGGATGGGCCATTGGAGCCCTTGGCAGAAAAAAGGTATGTGCCCTTGTTGAAAAAGGCGTAGAAATTCCTGGAGACATGAACGGTGTTCTATATGTCCCATTGGAAGGGGATTGGCAACTCCAAGTTGCTAAGGAAATGAAAAAGGCCAAGTTACCTGTCGATCTGAACAGGCTGATTGAAACAGAGGAATAACCCATTCAGGAGAATGGAAAATATAAACAGATAAACGAGTCTTACATCTTGTATTACCCCGGCGTTTAGTAATGGAGGAATTGATTGGAACAGCAAGTAATCTCGATAAACTCATTTCAAGAACTGGAAACGAAAATCTATGACATGATCTATAGTATTCTGGTCAAGGAGGAACCTGCGGAGACGCAAAGGATCAAAAACAACGCGTAGAGGAAAGGGCATCTATGTACAGGGATAGCTGTTATTACGGACCGGAATAGCAAATTAATATTAGTTATTCTTTACAAATTTTCTCAATTATTATATGATTGTTACACAATATGGTAATATTTCACATGTAAAGGAGAAAAATGTGCAGCCCTTTAACAACCCTATGGAACTCCACAAGATTCAAATAGGCATCGCACTTGGAATAGCTGAAGCAAAACGAAGGCTTGACGGAATTTCGGAGTTTCTTCAAGACAACCAATATGGGCGTATGCTTCGGACTTGTATTGAGGATGCTCTAAGAAAAAAATTCGATGCGAAACCACATTATGGGAAGCATAATTATTATTCTTTCCAAGTCAATTCTTCTCTTGAGATGATTGTCGATGCTGATCAGGATCACAAAAGGCACTCGGATCGGAGGGATCAGTTCTTTGGATCAGACCTATTTCAAAGCAACGGAATATACCTTGTCACGGGAAATCCGAACAAGGCGGAGCTCGTCCTTTCTTACCAATCGCGTTCATTCATAAGTGCTGTTCTCATGTCGCCATCGTATGCGTTTTCGGATGTTTTGGTTTACAAACCGGGAATGGCTGTCATTGTAGAACAGGAAAGGCAGCACAATCTTAATGATTTGGCAGATAATAAACTTGCTCCGTCTGTGGTCTTTACTGGAAAAAATTCTGCCATAGAGATCGCTGGCACCGACTGCTAGAAAACAATACATTATCAGCCTCTTACCATAGTTGATTTCACTGCACAAAGGAGACGAAGCAATGAAAGATATTGCCGGAACAACAGAGTCAATCAAAAATACGGGCAGTATCGTTCCTAGAAGATTTGAAGAAGCAAGAATCGAAAAGCGACTCACGCAAAATGCCCTAGCGGACAAAACAGGAATCTCGCGTGTTACAATATCCAAGATTGAGAATGGTTTGGTTTTGCAGCCAAGTATGAGTATTGTAACAGGTTTAGCGTGGGGACTGGGAAAGCCTCTTGAATTCTTTTACAAAGATGATATAAAAAATTATCGCGATACCACCCCCATTTCCTTTAGAAGTTACAAGTCAAAGTCGAGTATTGACAATCAGGTAACTGATATAAAACTCAAACGAGCCCAAGGATTTGTCCAATATCTTTATGGCTATGTCAATAAGAATTATTTGGATATTGTTCCAGAAGAATTTTCTGCTGAAGATGCGGTTTCCATCGACAGAATCGACATCGAAGGTATTGCCTACAGAACAAGAGAAAAATGGAACTTAACACAAGGCCCTATTATAGGGCTCATCACATTACTTGAAAACCACGGAGTTATTTGTTGTTCCGTGGATCTGCCAAAGAAAATCGATTCTATTAACGTTTCATTTTGTTTTGATAATGAGGAAAAGGAAGTCTCCCTGGTTCTATATAATGAAAATCTGAGTTATTTTAGACAAAGGTTCAGTCTCGCACATGAACTTGGTCATATAATTCTTCATCACTATTGGAGCAAGGATGACTTCGCAAAAAATGGCGACCTTGCAGAAAATCAAGCAAACAACTTTGCCTCAGCATTTCTGATGCCTTATGAGAGTTTCTGCAATTCGGTAGTATCGACTACAATCAATGGAGTCCGTGCATTGAAAGATAAATGGAGAACATCTATCGCCTCCATATGCTACAGGATGAAAGAACTAGACCTAATATCACAAAGACAATATGAAAACCTGAATATCTATATCTCACGGAATGGATGGAGAAAGGTTGAACCAGGAGATGAAATAACACAAAAAGAAGAACCATACTACCTCAATCAAGGGTATTCATTTCTTTTTAAAAACAAAATATCTTCGCCCGAAGATGTTATAAGATTTGTTTCACTTAATCCAAGTGAGATCGTAGAATTTATTGGAAATGAGGAGCATTTTTTCAATCGTCAACAGGTAGAGTATTCGTTTGTCCCGTTGAGCTAAAGCGACAAGCGAATCACTATTCGCTTCTTGATACCAGCACCCCGTCAATTCTGACAGGGTGCTACCCATTTTCCCCATTGACAATCCATTTCGTATTTGTATATACTTTGTATATCCTTTGGAGGGTATTATGAAAACAAAAATCATGAAATGGGGAAATAGCCATGGAATCAGGATTCCCAGTTCCATCATGAAATCCAAGAACATTCCGGTGAATGAGGAACTGGAGGTACGCGAATGCGCCGAGGGGCTCCTGATTGTCATCCCAAAGCCTAAGAGAAGAATAAACCTTGACACATTGCTGGATTCCATAACGCCCGAAATGCTCCATGAAGAAGCTGATTTCGGCCCTGCGGAAGGAAATGAGATATGGTAGAATACGTCCCTGAACGAGGGCATATTGTCTGGGTTGAATTCTCGCCCCAGTCAGGCCATGAGCAGCGTGGACATAGACCGGCCCTAGTCCTCTCCCCCGCGAAATTCAACCGTAAGCTGGGGCTTGCGATCCTGTGCCCCATCACAAGCAAAGTGAAGGGCTTGCCTTTCGAAGTCCCCCTGGAAGATTGCAGGACAGAAGGTGTCGTGCTGGCCGATCAGGTTAAGTCGCTGGACTGGCGATCACGCAATGTGGAATTCATCGAACACGCCCCGGCGAAAGTCATCTCCGATGTGGCGGACCTGATTGTAGCGATCATCCACTGAGGGTCCTCAGAAATCGAGGTATATTATGCGGGTAGTAGAGAAAACACACCATATTGACATCACCATCAGCAGCGGAAGCGGCAAAGTCCTGCCGTTGCTCAGGCAGCAGTATCCTCACATTCAGGTTGTCGACCAGGACGACGACAACGAGCTGGTCCCTGTCGAGGAGACCGACGTCTACAAGGAAGGGATATTCCTGTTCCAGATTCCCGGCAACCGGTTGTATGCGTACCGTAGCAGGAAAGGACTTTCGCAAAAGGCACTCGCCGAGTCGGTGGGGATCAAGCGTGAAGCGATCTCCATGCTGGAGACCGGTAAGCGGTCGTTGGGAGTGAACCTTGCGAAGAAGCTCGCACCGCCCCTGGGAGTCGACTATAAAGATCTGCTCCCGGATGAGTAAGAGGCGTCTCGGAACGCCACGCTACCCTGATCGGTGTGGTAATGGTAGTGACACTTTCCAAAAACTCTGTTTGCCGTATTATCGCTGATATGCTAAAATCCATATGAATTTAGCCAGTTTGGCTAATCAAAGTAGCAGGAAAAAGAGGATCGAATCGATTCTCAAGCTCGTGATGAGGGTTCGACTCCCTTCGCTCGCTTCCACAAAAGACCTGCGTACCTGTACGTGGGTCTTTCTTTTTTCCGGCCTTGCCGCTCCCCCTCTCAGAACGAGAGTGGTACAACCCGATTTCGTCATCTACACTATCAACACGCACGATGGCGACAGGACGAATCCACTGATCGCCCCATTCGACATACCTACCTGGCACAAAGAACCGAAACCCGATGGTTTCTCTTCATTTCCAGGTGAAAACGATGCGGTTTCCATCCGGGAACGACCATGGATGGCGTATGCTGTCCATAGGATAGTCGACGGGGGGAAGCGTGACCGCCATGGGGCACGAAGGGGGAAGAAGAAATGAGTGATACAGTACAGCTGTTTGAGGACAAGAAGATACGTACCGCATGGGATGAAGCGCGGGAGGAATGGTATTTTTCAGTGGTCGATGTTGTGTCGGTTCTCACAGAAAGTACCGATAGTCGTAAATATTGGAATAAACTGAAACAGCGCTTGAAGGAAGAGGGAAATGAAACGGTGACAAATTGTCACCAGTTGAAAATGATCGCCGCAGACGGCAAGATGCGCCTGACCGACGTCGCCGACACGGAACAGCTGCTTCGCATCATCCAGTCAGTCCCATCCCCCAAGGCCGAGCCGTTCAAGATGTGGCTGGCCCAGGTCGGCCGAGAACGCATCGAGGAGACCATCGACCCGGAACTGACGATCGACCGTGCGCTGGAGACATATCTCAGGAAAGGCTACAGCCGGGAATGGGTCAACCAGCGGCTCCAGACCATCCAGGTGCGGAAGGAGCTCACAGACGAATGGGAGGGCCGAGGTGTGGGCAAGGGGATCGAATACGCCATACTGACCGACGAGATCACGAAAGCCTGGGCTGGCATGAGCACACGGCAGTACAAGGACTTCAAGGGGCTGAAGAAAGGGAACCTGCGGGACAACATGAGCACCACCGAGATCGTCCTGAACATGCTGGCGGAGACCGCCACGGCGGAACTTTCCAGAAGCAAGAAACCTGAAGGATTCGAGGAGAGCAAGCTCGTAGCTAAATCCGGCGGCAAAATCGCGGGGAACGCACGGAAAGAGCTTGAAGATAAACTCGGCAGACCAGTGATAACGCAAAAGGCAGTACCAGTACTCAACACTATTATCACAAACCTGCTGGAAAACACTGGAAAAGAGAAGTAGGAACTATCCCGAATACGTCAAAAACATTCTCATGGTATAATTCCATCTATGTATCAGGACAACAAGACCTATTTCGAAAAAAGCCTTTCTCTGAACTATCAAGCCACAGAAGAGGAATTCAACGCCGCGGTTCAAAAGGCGTATGACTTACTCTCACAGTATCTCGACCCAGCGCAAGGAACACAATCCGCTCTGGACCTCGGTTGTGGACCAGGGGCTTTCTCAAAAGCCCTTTCCCGACTTGGATATACCGTCACCGGAGTGGATTACTCAGATACATTCATCTCAATCGCAAGCAAGAACCTCTCAGGACTTTCCGTTGATTTGCGCATGATGGATATCAGGAATATCGGCAGATTCCCAGCGGCGACCTTCGATATCATCAATTGCACAGGCGATACCCTGCTCTATCTATCCAGCGAACAAGATACCAAGAACTTGCTTGAACACTGCCACAGAGTCGGCAAGTACCATGGTAAACTGCTCTTTGAGTTCAGGACTTTCGACACCATTCCCGCACCAGAGAACCGGACGATCATCAAGGACTATGGAGATCACAGAAAAACCCTTCGCCTGGAATATGACGACGATTTTGTCTACACGACGGATATCAATATCGACTGTACGACGAACACAGAGACTAGAGCTACAAGCAGAAAACTTCGACTATCAGACGAAGGGTTCCTGTCGATGTTAAATACTTGCGGATTTCAGCTACTGGCCCATACGCATACGAACGGAAGGACAACGATTGCCGCAAAGGAACAAGAACCGGACGACAAGCAATCTCAGTAACCCATCAAAATCTCTGAAAGCATCATTCGTGCAGAGACCGATACCGTACATCACCACACGAATGAAACCATTGCAGAGACTTTCGATACTACAGGAACGACCTCATCAACCGTGCCAAGGAATGGCAGCCATCGGCGAACTGACTCAAGGTCTTTCTTGTCGGTGCATACGTATCGAACTCCTGTAGCGACAACCCGTCCGCCTCATATGCGAGGTTATATTCAGGAATCAACCTCTCCAACGTCGAAACACAGACGGGATCCACGAGAGTATCTATACGGGGGCTGATCTCGATATCGCTCGCATTGAATTCCCTCATCCAGGCATAGGGAGGCGAGATCACCATATCAGCACCGAGGAATTCGCTCCAATGCAGTTGGTTGCGGAAAGCCGCCACCAGAAGACGAAGCCTATAGCCCCGTTCCACATAACAGGCGTAGGCTTTCTTGCAGACCGCGACACCTCCCCATTCCAGATACGAAGCATCGATCTCAATATCGCGCTCCGCGACAAGTTCTTTGTGATAATCATCCAGCCTTCCCAGCATCAGCGTACAGACAGGACCCATCCGGGAAATATCCAACCCCGCCCGCTCCCTGCGAACCAGGCCCCTCTCAACGGCTTCAGCCACGGCAAGGGCCTGAGCCAACGTAAAACTCACCGTCGCGTTGATGCTGATACCAAGATATGTGACCTCTTCAATAGCCGCGATCCCCGCTTTCGTCGCCGGAATCTTCACAATGATATTGGGAGCTATCTCTGCGAATTCTTTCGCCTGACGGATCATGGCGTCACTGTCCCGATACAACCGGGGATCCAACTGAATCGAAAGACGTCCGTTCTTCCCGTTTTCACGCTCAAAGATCGGGAGCAACAATTTCGAACGTTCTTCGGATATGGCTTTCACCAAAGCCCAACCGAGTTCATCTTCGGAAGCACAGGGATGCTGGCGGACCAGCATATGGATACGATCCTTCCAGAGCGGGAGTTCCTGTTCAAGAACCTTCATGACGATGAGGGGGTTGCAGGTGACTCCCACGGCACCGTTCTCCAAGGCATACTCCATCTCCTTCAGCGCGATGGAGTCCAGCCAGAGTCTGGTTTGAGTGGTATCCTTCATCTTGTTCAACGGAGTATATGCGGCATTCGAGTTCTTCATAGCTTCTTCCCCTTGAAATGATCGAGTCCATCCAGAGCGGACGCGGATGTATTGAGTACGGTGATGACACAGAAAGTGTGGGCGATCGTCCCTTCTTCCAGATGCCCGCCGATCGTCCCTGAATCATTCGAGATAGCGATATGGGCATGGACCTTCCCGCCTATTACGAAACCATTCATGCAATCGACATCGTAGGGTCCTGAACCAGAGAAGAAAGTATTTCCGGGAGGAATTTCAGTCGTCTTGATGACATGCAAACGATATGCTGAAACAGATCCAATGCCGTTCAATATGACGCCATGTGTGATATTCAGAGAATCAATACCAATTTGAAGGGTTGTCAGTATGTCTTCTCCCGACTCAATCTTGATGCAGTGCATTTCCCCAGGTTGCAGAGGATATATCGTCATTATCGACTCCTTGTCTATGCATAGAACACTTTCGCCTGTCGTTCCAGCATGGAAAAATATTCAAGCCCTAGTTTCGCGGCGGTTTGAGAGGTCGGATACGGAAGCGATTCTATCGCCAGATATCCGTCATACCCCAATCCGCGGAGCAGGATGTAGATATCCTTGAGATTCATATGTCCCATACCAGGAGGACACCTGTTGCTGTCGGTAAAATGGATATGGAAAACATGTGCAAAGGACCTCACGATCTCCGTCGTGATCGACACTTCCTCTATGTTCATATGGAACAGGTCGAGCAACAACCCTGTATGAGAAAGGTTGCCGGCCTCTATCATGGACAGGGCTTCCCCCACCGTATTCAGAGAATTGATTTCGTACCGGTTTATCGGTTCAATGGCCAGCCGGACGCCAAATTCTCCCGCCAGGGCATCATATCGCCGGATCGAGTCTGATAACCTCTCGACATATTCCTCATGTGTCTCATCCGTTTTCCTGACGCCACGGGAGAACCCGACAGGAACGATGGAACCAAGCTCCGCGGCTATTTCCAAATGATATGGGGCAAGCCTGAAGAACTCCTTCAGAAGCGCTGCATCAGGGCTGCCCAGTGAAATGCCCTTCGCCGACAGATCGCCGAAGGCGGAGAACAACGCCACATGGATACAATGATCGTCACTGAGCTTTCTCAGGGTGCTTTTGGAAATTTCATCACACGAGTATAGGAACAAGTCCACTGCGTCGAACCCCGCCGTCTTCGCAGCGGAAAAAGCTTCGGACAAAGAGGCTCGGAACACAATCTGCGGCAACTGGATCTGTTGGGAACCTATCGAAATACTTGGTTTCATGACTTTTTTCCATCACCCTTCTTCGTTGAATGCGCAAACAAGCCGAGACGGTCCCGCTGGAAATTCAACTGAGCTTCCAGAGCCTGATACAGCCCCTCGCAGGTCTGTTCCAATGTCAGGTTGGAAACCGTGTATCTGTTCGCCAGCGTCGCTTCATCGACGGTACTGATCCAATCCGAGGGAATCGTCTTCGTACCGGTCAAAGCACCGGTCAGACCACCGACTACCGCCGCAAGGCAATCCGTGTCGCGTCCGAAATTTACCGCGGCGATCAGAGCATTTTCGGAATCCCCTTTTGTCTTATGGAAGATTGCGAACGCCTTGGATACGATTTCATGTGCCTTGCTCAACGGGTTGAACCCTACGGTATTGTTGTACTTGAGATCGAAGGGAACTCTCATGTCGATCGCATTCTCCACTTTTTCGGAAAGGGAGATCGCTTCCTTGATCTCGGCCCAGATCTGTTTCGGTACGCTGTTCTGAGCGGCGACAAGCACTGAATCGACGGAGGAATCGGGTTTTAAGGCTTCCGCGATCGCGGAAGCAACCGAGGCGCTCCAGAACAACCCTACGTCGTTGGATGCCATATACATCTTTCCAATCTCCATCGCATCCTGGGCAGCCTGCCAGGGATCGAAGGCGTTGATGACGCCGATTGGCTGGCAGGACCGTGCGAAAGCGATGGTCCCAGGAGCGACGGAGAAACGCCCGACTTCCGTCGCAGGAAAAAAACTATAGTGTCCGATCCTGTGATATCCAGCGACCTCAAACCCCTCACCCGCGACCATCAGCCGGTACATCGTGGCGTCTGTAGGTTGCATCTGCACACCGAAGTTGTCAGGATTGATATCACGTACCCAGATTTCGGCCAACTCCTGGGGAGTGATCCGACGCTTCTTCTCAATGATCGCGGTACACATCAGCTTCTGCCGTTCAATGCCATCCTCCGTAGTCCCGGCGAGACGCATCCTTCCGCCACCTTTATCGTTCTTGTCGTAATGGGTGTATGGCAACAGCTTGTCGAGTACTCCATATTCCTCAATGATCCTCTCCTTCGGCCAGCCTTCGACCGGCGATCCCATGGCGGAACCGATGCAGGATCCGGCGATACACCCGAAGATTTTGTCGAACAGTTGATTTTTCATGATTCCTACCCCTTTACAGCACCAGCTGTGAACCCGCTGATGATTCGATTGTGAAGAAAAGCATACATCACGATGCTTGGGATGATAGATATGACGATCGCGGCATACATGGCCGGATAATCGCTTCTGAACTGTGTTGAGAAAAAGCTGATGCCCAACTGAACCGTTCGCACCGCGGTGGATGAGGTCAACAGCATCGCATAGGCGAATTCGTTCCAGGCATATATGAAACATAGGGTTCCGGCGGTCACGATCCCCGAAGTGGAGAGCGGGAGGATCACTTTTGTGAACCGCTGGAAAACCGTGGCACCTTCTATGATCGCCGCCTCTTCCAACGCCACCGGAATATCCAGCATGAAAGCATGAAGGATGAAGAAGGAAATGGGCAGATTGATGGCCGCATACGTAAGGATCAGCGCAAAACGGGTATTGTACAGGTGCAAGGAGCGTATCATGCTTAGGTATGGAACCATGAATGAAATGATGGGAATGAGCACACCCAATAGAATGATGTTTGTCAACGTCCTGGAAAAGCGTATCTTTTCCCTGGTAACAACGAAAGCCCCCATGGAGGTAACCAGAACATTCAATATCGTCGCCAAACAGGCGATAATGATGGAATTGGGAATAAGTATGTGCATCTTCGCCATCTGGAAAGCGGTGACGTAATTGGAGAACCTCCAGGTTTCCGGCAATCGCAACGGATATTTCAGGAACTCCCCGTGTGATTTGAAGGATATCAGTACCAGCCAGACGAACGGCAGGACCGCGAAAGCAAAGAGGAAGATCAGGAAGAACCATTTGAGGAACACAAAGATTCCGTGCGTCACCCTGTTCGTCGATTTCAGGGAATCGTAGTTGTCAGATCTTTTCATATTCTTCCCTCTTGAGTAGTTTTCTCAGTCCCGACACTATGACGAACCCGGTGATTACGAGGATCACGCCGATGGAAGCGGCTTCGCCAAGTCGGGTCTGCCCGATCTTCTTGTACATCAGCAATCCCAGGACTGAAGTCGAATGGCCTGGCCCACCCCCTGTCATGAGGAATATCATCTCGAATTGTCGCATTCCGTATGCCATCGCCAAAGTCATCGCGGTGACCAGTGTCCCCCAGATCAAAGGGATGGTGATATGGATTTCCTGTCGGAATACGCTGGCGCCATCTATCGTGGCCGCTTCGTAGTACGATTCCGGAATATTCATTATTCCGGCAAGGATTATCACCATGAAATATCCGATATACAGCACTTGGGGGATGATCAGGGAGAGGAGAGCCGTTTCGTAGCTTCCCAGCCAATTCTGTGTCACGGGTTTCCCCGTCAAAGAGGTCAGCAATGAGTTCAACACTCCATACTCCGCATTATAGATGGCTTGCCAGAGCATCGCGATCGCTACGGTGGATATGACTTTGGGTACGAAATATACCGTCCGGAAGGTTTTCCAGAACCGAGGCTTCCTCGCAAGTATCAGAGCGGTAAGCAACGCGAAGAAAATCTGGACGAATCCCAGGGAAAACATCCACGCAAGATTGTTTTTCAGAGAAGTCCAGAATGTATCGCTCTTGAACAACTGGATGAAATTGTTGAATCCGACGAACACACGGTCCGAATATCCAGTCCATGAATAAAAGCTGAGTATCACGACGTAGAACAACGGATAGATGAAATACATGAAAAACATGATCAACAGAGGTGCGAGAAGAACAATGGCTACCGGGTTCACCTTATTTTTTTTACTCATGATGGACTCCATTCCGATACGACATCTCCATCCAGCTGGAAAGAGGATTCAATCCAGCCGGACAGGATGTGATAGATCCTATTTCGCAGCTTCAAGACGTCTTGTGAACTCTTCTGCGGAGATACGTCCGGCCACCAGCGCATCGACTCCAGGGCCGAATTCATCCAGGACGGAGATCGGAACGAATGTGTCGAACCGACCACCTAGGAACGTTGCGTTCCCCAGTTCTTCAATGAATCGAGTCTGCAACGGATCCACATCGTCCTCTGGACCCAAAGCAAAGTTCGGAGTCAGGAGAGATCCCGCATCCAGGGAGATCCGCTTCGCGACCTCTGGGGAACAAAGGAATTTGTAGAAATCCAAGACCGCGGCTTTTTTCTGGGGATCCTGTGTATTGGCGGCGGCAAGCACGGTCATGATGAAGCTCACCTGGCTCCCTCCATACTGTCCTGCGGCAGGTGCAGGTGTTATTTCCGTCAACGCATACACATCCGGAGCACTGTTCTTGATCGTGCCGATAAACCATGGACCATTGATGAACAAAGCTGTTCGTTCAGCCATATAATGGCCGGAAGCCACCGCCGGACCTGCGCCGATCGCATCATTCGTCGTATTCCCGTTCTCGAAAAGTTTCTTCAATAGCTCCGCCGCTTGTACGAACGCGGGGTCGGTCAATGGCCGGGACCAGATTCCGGGACCGCCGATGCTGTTCACGATATGAGAGTACCACATCTGCGTTGTGAACGCATTGTTCGCTCCAGTCATCTGAGAGGCCGGTACAACACCTATGGCTTTCAGTTTATCGAAGGCAATCCACATTTCATCGAAGGTTTCAGGAAATTCATCTATTCCGGCTTCCTGGAACAACTTTGTGTTGTACCAGATCGGAGCGATCGCCGTTTCGTACGGCAACGTCTTCATCCGGCCATTCTGCCTAGCCTCTTCCAGAGAGCCTTCCGCGAAACTATCGATCCATCCAGCAGCCAGTTCATCAGTGAAATCCATAAGGATATTGCTGTCATACAGTGCTCTGGTATCCTCATTCCATTTCAACGTGAAAATATCCGGTGCGTTTCCACCGGCGATGTCGGCAACGATCTTTCTGTCATACACGGCATAGTCAGGCATCTCCTCAATCACTACTCTGATCTTTCCTGCGTTTTGCGCATTGTATTCATCAACTAGTTCTTTGATTATTCCTGCTTTCGCATCCGCGCCAACCCAGATGCAAGGCCAATTCAGGACAACTTCCTTGTCAGAAGAAGATTCGCTTCTACCCGACGCAAAAGTGGTGGTCATGCTACATATCATGAGAATGATAACTAGCCCTACTGTGACACTCTTTTTCATAGTCACCTCCTTTGGGAATCATCGTACATGGTCAGCGTACCATGGAAAATTGAATTGTCAAGTTAAAATGATAATATTTTATCATTATTTTGAATATTTATTTTCAACATTACTCAATCAAGTGAGTATTAATTCTCTCCAAATAGTTCAAAAAATAGATGAAATCAAATCAGTTTTCTTCATTTCCACAGAAAGAAAATTACGCTAAATCATTACCATATACCAATAAAACATTGCTTATAGTATCACAAAACTCGATTCTGATCAAAAATGTACAAATCACTCGACATCTTTATCCAAAGCGATATTGACGGATTGTTTTTTCACGGGTACACTAACGTATGATGAATGAGAGAGAACAATTTATCATTGAATATGTACGTCAGAATCGATTCGCGACACCGGTGCAGCTTTCAGAGTTGCTCCATGTGTCCCCGATAACCATTCGGCGCGATATCGATCGTCTGGATCAAGCGGATATCTTGCACAAGGTGCATGGAGGGGTCATCTTCCAAAAGCCGGAGCTTCCAAAGACATTGGATTTTCGCAGCGAACAAAAGATTGAAGAGAAACGGCGGATAGCAAAGTACATCGCCAAGAATGTCGTCAAACCTGGCAACAGGATATTCATGGATGCGGGGTCTACAACGCGATACATCGCTGAAGAGATCATCAAGATCGGCAATCTGACGATCGTCACCCACTCTATGAGCATCATAGATATCGTGAAGGAAGACAAGCAGAACAGGTTGGTCATCGTCGGAGGTGAATATGACAAACGTCTCAGAGCCTCCATCGGCCCGTTGGTAGAAGACGTATATCAGTCGCTGATGGCGGACATAGCTTTCATCGGTGCCAGCGCCATCAATCTCGATGTGGGTTGCTACGATAACATCGGAAGCGAGAAGCATATCAAACGCATCATGAACAGGAACGCGAAACAGAGTTACCTTGTGTTGGATGGTTCAAAATTCCATACGACAGCGGGACTGTTCCAGTCATTGCGAATCGATGAAGTGAAAAATATCATCACCACCGCCGATGAATGTGATCCTGTCATCTGCGAACATGAGGCCAATGATATCAATTTCCTTTTCGTGCCGAAGCAAATGGATAGCGTATAGAAAAGACTGTCATGCCTGGATTCCATAGAACCCGATGACAATCAAATCCATGAGAACACTCCCCTGGTTGAGCCGTCCCCGTAGATTCATCTATACTGCCGATATGTATGATGTCATTGTCATTGGAGCCGGCCCAACCGGCAGTACTGCCGCGCATGAGTTGGTAAGCCGAGGTTACCAAGTCCTTCTTGTTGAAAGGAAATCCTTGCCACGCAACAAATCATGTTCAGGCATACTGATCAAGAAATCGATGGACCTGGTGCAGAAGTACTTTGGAGAAACGGTACCCGACCATACCTGTTGTACTCCGTATGACAACCGGGGCATGGTCCTGTTCACTGATACCGGCAAGGAACTGAGGTTTGAACAGCCTGGTCGGAACATCTGGCGCAGCTCCTTCGATAACTGGCTGACGACGAAAGCCGTCGCAAAGGGGGCGCACCTGCGGACTCAGACCGCAGCGACAGGATACGAAGAGACTTCTGACTATATCAGAGTCCAGCTCCACTCAACCGACGGAACCTCGAAACGATATACGGAAGAGGCCCGAATGGTCATCTTCTGTACAGGCGCGGCAAGTAGCTTCGGTCCATGCAAAGGAAAAACCCAAGCACCGGTATTCACATACCAGACATTCAGCCGGGGGACGATCGACCTAGACCCGCACTATTTTTACGCATACCTTCAGCCTCGCTTTTCACAATACGACGCCTGGTTCAATGTCAAGGATGACTATCTGATCTTCGGAGTAGCTTCGAAAGACGCAAAGACCATACCGGCTTACCATAGGGAATTCCTCAGCTATATGGAGACGACGTACCGAGCGAAACAAATAGCGCAAGCCTACGAGGAACGGTGGATCATGCCCAGCGTCCCACCCGGCTGCCCCATCAACCTAGGACAAGGACGGGTTCTGCTGGCGGGTGAAGCCGCAGGATTCCTCAATCCGATGGGGGAAGGTATTTCCGGTGGCATGGAAAGCGGGTATCACGCTGCTCATGCTATTCTTGAAACGAATTTGGAACATCATTCGAATGAGCAGACAGATAGTTCAATCCATGAGACATATCGAAAAAAGACCGAGGCACTTCATATGTATATGCGCCGCCAATGGGATTTCATTGGCCGGACATCGGGTACTTTCAGCCATATGAGGGACGAGGGGAAACTTCTATAGCCCCTGCCAGAGACCGACCGATAGACAGTAGAGTCAACAATCCTCTTCCAAACGTTCCAGTAGGAACGATACAGGACGGATGCCGTCCTTGCAACATTCTACCAAAAGTCCCGGCTTGTTGAACCAAGGCTCATAGGATGAGCCGGACGAAATCGCGCTGACGGCACCGCTGATATCGTTCCAAGCCCAAGGGCAGAATCCCTCCGGCATCGTGGCACGTCCCTCAAAGACAAAGAGCTGCCCCTCATCCAATATAGGACAGGGGCCGGCTTCCTTGCCATCGACCAGAAACCGTTCAGCATATTCTTCGTAATACTGTTTCTTCAATACAGTGATCCGTACTTTCTTCGCCATGACAACCTCCCTGGGACATGGAATTTCGTTACATCATCCCCATCTGCCGTATATCAGCTTTCCACAGTTGGGACAGACACCCTCCGCGACGGGCGAACCCGGATAAGCCCTCACAAGAGCTCCACAGCCTGGGCAACGGGTCTCCGACGACAACCCGCTGTTGCCAGGATAGACGAACGGTACGCCCGACGACACCGCGACCGCCAGCATCTCTTCAAGAAAACGCTCACAGGTGGCCTGTCGCCCCTCCATGTGGTACCGGGGGAAGAACCGGGACAGATGCCAGACGTTCACTCCGGCGGACATCAGGAACTTGCCCAGCTCGCTGACCATGGTCGACGTGTGGATCCCCTCGATCAACATGGTGGTCACCTCGAGATGGGAACCATGGGCGGCAATGGCCCGAATACCATCCATCACAGGAGAAAGCTCACCGCCACAGATTTCCGTATAGAAAGCGGCGTCACCTTTCAGATCAATATTGTAAGCATCAATCAACGGCAGGATACGTTCCAAAGCCTCCATGGAAAAACTTCCGTTGGACACCATGACATTCAATATCCCACGGGATTTCGCGATCCGGGCGACGTCCAGCATATAGTCCTGCCAGACCAACGGTTCTGAATAGGTATAGCTGATCGAAGGATATCCATGTTCCAGCGCATACATGACGACTTGTTCCGGATCAATGAATCGTCCAGCATCCGAGACCTGTTGTGATATCTCCCAGTTCTGGCAGAACCCGCAGGAAAGGTTGCACCCGGCCATAGCGACCGAGACAGTCCGGGAACCTGGGAGAAAATGGTACAGCGGCTTTTTCTCAACCGGATCTACCGCGAAAGAAACCAGCCGTCCATATGCTGTATCCTGAAGGATACCCTCCTTGACGGTACGTACACCACAGGCTCCAAAACATCCCTCGGATATGTCACAGGTACGATAGCAGAAATGACAGGTCATTCTGAAAACACCTCCGCTGTAAAGACCTCGAATTCCGCTTCCGGACTCTTCCAGGCCTCCGCCGGAAGACCGGCCTTCCTTGCGAGAGCCCCAAGAAGCTCTTCCCGGTTCCATCCGGTTTCAGTCGCGACCTGGGGGAGAAACACGGACCGATGGCTCCCCACCGTCAAGATGACGCCATGTTCCCCCGGAAGGAATTCCTCTACGGAAGCGATTGGCCGGGGATGGGAAAGAAGGGAGATCTCAACAGTACACAGGGATAGTTCCTGCTCTCCCAACCGGGGGAAACGATAATCGTCGAATGCCGCGGACCGGGCAAGCCGGGCTATCTGCTCCTCCAAAGGGCAGACAGGTTCCAGATAACCGATGCAACCGCGAAGTTCTCCCTGTTTGCGCAGAGTCACGAACGCTCCATACTCTTCACCGGACGGAATCAAATCGAGCCTTTCACCGGTAAAAGCGGATCTGATTGAATCACGTGCGATACGAAGAAGTTCCTCTTGCCGTCGCTTATCCATCATCACCCCCAGAAAATCGTCACGTAGGAGACGAAGTCATCATCGTCGGACCGACCTTTGTCAAGCGAGGTGGAATGCCCATCGACATGTCCGGACAACCCGGCTTGGCGAGCCAGTTCACTGACGATCATCGCAGGTGCCATACCACAGACGGTACCATCCGCATAGTGAGAAATGATACCTTCAATATCACCATTCGCAAGCAGATGAGCACAATTGATATCATTCTGTACCACTTTTTCCACCGCCCGACGACCGAACGGCATATAGCCGAAACGCCTTCCGTAATGGGTGAAATCACTTGATGCAATCACCGCGGTTCTCGTATCGACAAGGGGCAGAAGAGATGAAGAAAACATCCGCACTTCCTCCACGGTAGACACTTGGTTGATCAGGCCGAAAGAGACCGAGGCTCCACCTCTGGCCGCAATGAACGGAAGGAACATCTCCACCGCATGTTCATCGGCCACAGCCTGATCATCGACAAAGGAATACGGTGTATCCAACGGGATCGTGGGAATGGTCCCGAGCGGCGTCCCAGACTCGGTAAAGTCGGCGGTATAGAGGCGTCCCGGTTTCAGACAATGGTAATGGGAGGGCGCAAGAATGATGATCCTGTTGATATCCGGGGCGAGGTTGGCGAAAAAAGACGCGATCAGCTCGCCGCTATAGTACAGCCCGGCATGGGGAAGTACAGAGAATCGATAATCAGCACCGCCCTTCGGAGATACGGAAGCTATCTCCGACAACTCTTGGGGATCATCCGGATACCAGAGACCTGCGAAACGTGCGATCCTTTTCATAGGACAAGTATAATACATTTCAAGGAAATCAGCCTGACATTTCGTACGGTTTGTACATGTATGAACCTAAAATTATCAGTAGGTACTGATTCATCGTCAATTAGGGTTGCGAAATGCTTTTTCATATGACAAAAGTTATTCTTTCAGCTATACTCCTACATTGTATATATAATCATTATTCAGAGGAAACTGCTTGAGCACTAGGAGCGACGGGGACAAAACGCGAATCCTTATCTGCGAGGACAATGCGGAGGAATTGCGAATCCTGCAAAATGCATTAACAGAATTCTTCAGCCAGAACTCCCATCTAGGCGAGCCGGAATACGTCACTTATTCCTGTGGAGAGGACTTTTTGTCCACAGGCGATATCGATGGTTTTGATATCGCATTCCTTGACATATATATGAAAGAGATCAACGGAATGGGTGTCGCGAAAGCCCTTCGCAAGACAGACAGCAAAGTACGCATCATCTTTCTGACCACTTCGATAGATTTCGCGATAGACAGTTACGACGTCCAGGCTTCAGGATACCTTCTGAAACCCCTGCAAGTTGAAAAAATGCAGAGCCTCCTCTTGAAGATACTTCAAGACCGACCGCGCCCGAAACTGGCGGTGAAACATAGGAAAGAACTGCGATATCTTTTTTATGATGATATCATCTATGCCGAAAGCCGAGGAAGGAATCTCACCATACATCTCAACAACCGTCCGACCATCACCATCAACGAAAAACTTGATATTCTGCAAGCGACGTTGAAATCGCCTCGTTTTCTCCGATGCCATCAGAGTTTTCTCGTCAACATGGACTATGTCATCGATGTGGATGACGCGATGTTCATTCTGTCGAACAAAGAGACGGTACTGATCCGGCAACGGGACTATGCCAAGATGAAGAGCGAATACCACAAGTACTTCGTCGAGCACAACCTCCGCGGCGGAGAGGACCGGTAATGGAATATCAGCGACTGCTTGCGGCGCATATGGTCAACGTGGCGATTCTGGTGATCTGTCAGGCGGTGGCTTACGGGAAATTGATCCCTCTCAGGGTTTCGAAAAAAAAAGGTTATTTGGGCATCATAACTTTTTCGGTACTCCTCTATTGCTTCTATCTCTATCTGGTGTATCGATTCTCATTTCCGACAATGAACAAATACCAGCTCCTTTTCTTCACGCTACCCCCGTTCGCGGTCGTATTTTCAATGGCACGCCACAGGAACGGAAAAACGATTTTCTTGTTCTATTTCATCAACTTCATCATAGATACCTGCGAAATGATCGGATTTCTCATCGTATTTCCCTTGGGAATGCAAAACAACATATGGCTCCATATCGGCATAGTAAGCGGTTTGGTGACCCTGTGTACCTTGGGACTGATCCTTTGGGTTTTTCCAAAGCTGGAGCGTATCTACGAAACCCAGAAATCGGCATGGATTCCAGTTACGATCTCTACCGTACTGGCCGCGTTGTTCATCTACTACATTACGTCATTTCCTACTCCCCTGGGGAAAAGGCCGGAGGACTTCCCGCTTGTGGCATTCGCGAACCTGACCGTCGTGGTAAACTACATGATCGTCATCCTCACGGTATTGAACCAGAACAAGCTGGAAAAGAAAGAGATCCAGGTCTCAACGCTTGAAACGGAACTCGACATCTCCCACATGTTGCTGCAACAGGGAGAGCGGCAGTATGTGACGATTCTGGATACTTATGAACAGATTCGCAGGATGCGACACGACTTGCATCATCATCTGGTGATGGTCGATGGACTGAACGAACAGGGCAAGACTGACCAACTTCGTGCCTATCTCAGGAAACTTGCGGCCAGCATCCCCGACGCACCCATCATCCATTACTGCAATTCTTTCGAAATCAACCTGCTCCTCGCCCATTACTGGGAACTATGCAGACAAGACAGGATACATTTCTCCTGCGTCATGAATCTGGGAGATATTGAACTATTGAAGCCCGTACACCTTTGCGTATTCTTGGGCAATGCGTTGGAAAACGCATTGGAAGCCTGCCAAAAGATGGCTCATACTGCCGAACGTTTTATTAAAATCAAGGGTAGCAGCGTTAACCAGACTATCGTTCTTGATATCAGCAACAGCTATGATGGTTTCGTGAAATTGGATGATCACGGCAATTATATCTCTACGAAAACCAATGACGGACAACACGGATTCGGCCTTCGGAGCATGAAACAGATCATAGCGGAAAGCCGGGGCTGGTGTGAAATCCAGTATACGGAAGCGGTCTTCACCATACAGGCCACGCTACAGATATAACAAGTTCACCGATGTTCAATTCACATAAAAGATAGCGATTCCGTACATCTTCGCTGTTGTATTACAGCAAAATGCATGTATAATACGTTTTACTGTCATCCCGCCAAGAATGTCCGTGATACCTCCCCTCTCCCAACAAGCATTATTCGTATGCGTCCTCTGGTTGTCGAGAAATCAGCCCGACTGGTTCCCGGAGGAATTTCTTCATGAACACTACAACGAACGCAATTATCACGGTCGTCATGATAGCATGCCAGATGGTTTTGTGCTGTACATTGACTCCCTTCCGCGTGCCGAAGAGAAAGGCGTACTGGACGATCGGAATCATCTCAGCCGTTGAGTGTCTGATCTATATTCTGGTCGCGGCATTCCTCAGTCGGGATATAGCAATAAGTATCCAGACCCTGTTGGTGATCCCGACGATCCTCATAGTCCTGGTGTTCGCGAAATACAGGGACGGCCGGTTCTTGTTCGCATTCTTCTTTTCCGACATCGTCCTTGGGATGCTGAACCTGACGGTATTCATGGTCGTGGCTTCGACCTCGTTGAAAAACAGCATGACCATGAACATCCTGACCCGTTGCGGCAGCCTGATGTTATGCAGTTTCGTATTGGTCAAATGGGTGGCGCCCCGTGTCCGGAGCATGTTCGAGGCGGAAGGCGTCTTTTGGTGGATGGTCGGAGGCGCGGTCTTCATCTCCGACCTCTTCATCTATTTCATACCGGTCTATCCTACGTCGATCGAAAAGCGCCCTGAGGATTTTCTTGTCATGTGCATCATCAACATATTACTGCTCCAAGTGTTCATCGTCCTGATCATAGCCATCTACGGGATGCACAAAGCCCAGGAAAACAGGAAACGGATGGTGGCGGTCGGTTCGGCGCTCACAGTCTCGAAGCTCCAGCTTCAGCAGAGCGAACGGCAGTATGAAAACATCCTCAGCACCTATGAACAGATACAGAAGACCCGGCATGACCTTCGACATCATATGCTGGTGATCGGCGGCCTGTGCCAGAACAAGGATTACGAGAAGCTGACGCAATATGTCGAGTCATATTCAAAAGCTTTGCCGGGTATTCCCAAGATACAATACTGCGTGATGTTCGAAATCAATGTATTGCTTGGCTACTATGATGATCTTTGCAGGGATGAGCATATCGCTTTCTCATGCATGCTCCAATTTGGTGAAGTCGGCGTCAAGAAGCCCGTCCACCTCTGCATCATCCTGGGCAACGCCTTGGAGAACGCGGTGGACGCCTGCCGCCTGGTCGAAGAACCGGCGAAACGCTTCATTGAGATACAGGGGCTCTCTACTGCCGACGACACTATCGTCCTGAGCATCAAAAACAGTTTTGACGGAACCGTCAGGACCGATGAAAAAGGGAATTTCATTTCCCGGAAGTCCACGGAAGGACATGGTCTCGGCATTCAGAGCATGATCCAGATTGCGGAAAAAAACATGGGTTGGTGCAATATCACCTACGACAAGGAGGTGTTCATGTTGCAAGCGATGCTCCGTACATAGCTGTACAGGAGGCTCATTTCCATCCCGCCGAAGATTCCCATGGGCCATCCCCGAAAGACAAGCACTATCAACAGACTCCTCATGCGTTCGTCAGAGAAGACAATTTTCATGAGGAGAGAAGAAATGAATGTTATCGCAATGAATGCGATCATCTCTACGGTGATGATCGCGTGCCAAATGATCGTATGCTGTGAGATGGTTCCATTCCGGGTACCCAAGAAAAAGGCATACTGGATAGTCGGCTCCATGGCCTTCCTGGGGTGTCTGATCTATGTCCTGACCGCGGCGCTGGGCAATCTTCAGCTCGCGATAAACATACAGCTCATCGTCTTTACCCTTCCTAGCTTCATCGTCTTTCTGGTCCTAGCCAAATACCGGGACGGGCGGTTCCTGTTCGGCTTTTTCTTCTCCGACTTCCTGATAGCGGTGGTGAACCTGACTTCTTTCCTGATTGTGTTTTCGACTCCATTGCAGAACAACATGTACGTGAACATACTGATCCGCTGCTCCTGCATGGCCTTGTGCAGTCTGCTGATCATCAAGCTGATGGCCCCACGTGTACGGAAGATGTTCGAGGCGGAGGGGATCTTCTGGTGGACGATCGGGCTGACGGCCATCGTCTCGGGTCTGGTCATCTACTTCCTGGCGGGGTATCCGACTTCGATCATGAATCGTCCGCAGGACTTTCTGATCATGGGCATCATCAACTGCCTTCTGATCATGGTATTCGCCGTGCTGGTCATGGCGATCTACGGGATGCACAAGTCGCAGGAGAACAAGAAGGAGCTGACGGTCATAGAATCGGAACTCGCCATATCCAGGCTGCAACTGCAACAGAGTGAACGTCAGTATGAGGCCATCCTCGAAACCTACGAGCAGATTCGCAAGACCCGTCACGACCTGCGGCACCATATGATGGTGATCGGTGGGCTGTGCCAGAACAAGAACTACGGGAAACTGTCGGAATATGTGGAGGCCTATGCGAAAGCGTTGCCGAACGTCCCGACCATACAGTATTGCTCCAATTTTGAAGTCAACATCTTGCTTGGCTACTATACCGACATGTGCAGGGACGAGCATGTCGACTTCTCCTGCAAGCTGGAATTCGGAGATATCGAAATCCAGAAGCCGGTCCATCTGTGCATCATCCTGGGCAACGCTCTGGAGAACGCGATCGACGCCTGCCGCCTGATGGACTACCCCGCCCGACGGTTCGTCGAGGTCCAGGGAGCGAAAAAAGATTCCAATACTATCATACTCAGCATCAGGAACAGTTTCGATGGCACCGTCCTTGTCGATGAGAAAGGCAATCTCGTTTCCCGCAAGACAACGGAAGGACATGGCATCGGGTTGAAAAGCATCCGTCAGATCGCGGAAGAGAACAAGGGCTGGTGCAACATTACGTACGATACGGAGACATTCGATATGCAGGCGATGCTGCACATCTAAAAAAGAATGGGGGTACCATTTCCATCCCGCCAAGAATTTCCATGATACCCCCCGACCCCAAGACAAGCACTATTCAGAGGACTCCTCTTGCAGTCGTTGTGATTTTTTGATTAATTCAATACACGATCAATATACGTTCTGTATCCAGCCGTCGGTTCCGTATCATCAGCCGTAAAGGATTTGACAGTGACCAAGCTGTCATTCGTCCTATCCATCAATACAGGAGTGACAATGAAGCAAGGCTTGCCACCGATAGTCCTTTCTTCCCGAGTATCGGCCTCTACCCATTCATCCATTCCGCTAAGTGTCAGGCCTAGACCAGACTGCGTACTGGCACTTGAATCGAAATAGGCGAAAGCGTATTCGCTGTTAGAACCTTCTATAGTTTTGGAGACTTGGAACCGGGTCGCATACTCCCAGAGTTCCCGGGTCGGGAGCAAGGCCTTGGAACTGTCAACGGGTGTTCTTGGGTGCTTCGACGTGACCAGATGGAATGGCGTGATATCCTTATCCACATTATCGGCATCACTGATCACCGGATCAACGGTAATTGCATAGGAAGATGCAGCCACAACCACTCCAGAGGAATTGGATACGGAAGCCTTCACCAGATAGTGACCCTTTTCAAGAGTTGCATCGCCAACTATTTTCGTACCATCCACTTTATAGATTTCTACATCTACATTTGAACCAGCTAACTCAGTATTGCTGAAGTTCTTGACTTTAGCCTTGCCTTTCACATCTGATTTTATCCCTGCGACAGTCGCTGCATCCTTCTCATAAACAGACTGTATCGTATTCGGCAGTTCTATCGCATAGACGACATTGTTTACATCGGGCAGACCGCTTCCTACAAACACTCGGTAAGTATATTCAAGAGCAGGTGTCGTGGTTTTATACAATGGATCTTTGTATGTTACAGTCACACTGATATAACCATCGACGGCCTCAGAAACAGAAGTGATCTGTTCGTCTGTTAAAGCGATCTCCCTTTCATTGGAAGTATCCTCTGTATCACCGACATACGCTCTGACACTATCACGGACGATCTGTTTGTAAGCAGAGCTCTCTACTACAGCCGGATTACTCACCAGTGCCAGATCCTGGCTGAACTTGGCGTCAAGCTTGAAGGTCTTGTCCAACTCATACCCTCTGTACGGGAGCTCACCGTCGTTCTTATTCAGAGCCGCCAGCACTTCGACCCACCTCAGCCCCTCCTGAGGTGCAGAAAGGAGCTTAGAAAGCCAATAGTCCTCTACAACACTACGATCAGTCTCGCCCTGATAGGGGAAAGCAAAACCCGCAGGAACCCTAGCGTGCGTACCACCGTAATTCTTATAATTTGATGCAAGCTGATACGTCGCATACAGATTATTGTTAGTCGGCAGGGAATCAATATCAAACTCAAGCTGATATGGTGTATTGGACAGGGCATTGAATTGCACAGAGGTATCAGTTACCCATTCATCGAACACGAAGACATCATGGCTTGGTGTCTGCGTCGTCCGTTTCGGGTTCACCATACCGCCGTCTGAGAAGTCAATCGTTGCTGCGTCGCTCAACCAGATATACCCGAATGTATTGTCCTTGTCAGGAGTCTTCGCATTGATCGCCTGCGTATTAACAACATCGCTGATTTTGAAACCAGAAACATATTGATTTTTTTATCAGGGTCAAGTTCTACATTGTTACCTGAGATGGCGGTGGAGGGCAACGTGAGAGCGGTCGTATATGCGGCGTCTACGGTTCCCTTGATATCAGGATAGTCATTGAACACGACAGGATAATAGAAATTGACGAGGATATTATCTTCAAATGTTACAGAGGCGTAATACTCTGACGGAACAACATCATCAAGGGGCTTACCGCCTTCACCAGCTCCACCGATGGCACGAGATGTATCCCCTATGACGGAAGGATTGAAACTATCGGCAATATAGGTAATCTTCAGGTCATACGCCCCAGATTTGAATCCTTCTCTCTGCAAACGTGACAGATCCTGACCAGCGGAGATTGTTACTTCGGTTTTGTCTACATCGTCGTTGATGATCGCGTATTCAGCAGTTCCGTAGCCAGCGGCAATCAGGTCGATCATCCGTTCATGGGTATATTTCGTACCATCGGAAAATTCGACTGTCACGTAGAGGTCGTAGAACTCCTCTGGATTGAAAATCGTGTTCGAAACGCCTTCAGGAAGAGCGTATCTTAGATCAGACGGGAACCAGACATAATCATGAGTGGTGAGACTCGTTCCGGCGGCGCCTCTTGAAAATTCTATTTTCTCTGGGATTGCCGCAGGTACTGACCGTACCCTTATAGTCTGTGACCCCTGTATTCCATCGACGGTATACCAGACTTTTATCGTATTGTCTCCCAACGGAAAACAACTTCCAGAGTATGGATCATCAGCGAAACCAATGCTTCTTCCAAAGGAGATATCCCCCTGAGGAATTGATTTCACCGTGCCATCGCTATATATTGCTTCGAGAACCAGTGTCTTCTTCCAAGTTTCGATAGGCATCTTGCTGGATACGATCAGCGCAGAATCCACGGGTCTCACTTCAAGTAGCTGTACGGGCTGCGTACAAGATGACATTGCAATGACCAACGCCAGAGCAAGACAAAACACCAATGTGTTTCTTACAAACTTTCCTTTCATTTTTTGAGTCCTCCGAATGCCCCTGTTTCCTAGGGGTTGAATAGCAGTATCTATATTCTCAGGTTCAGGGCCGAAAGAAACAATTCACGTTTTTTACACTTTGACCGTCGTTTTTGACAAATTCAAAAAATAAAGCTGGTAGAACAGCCCGAAGTTCTCTTGCCGGCGGTAGTCCAAAACGGATCGCAAGGAGCTGGATTCCAGGAAACTTTTGCATTGCTCGCGATAGAAGAATATATGAACGGGGGAAGCCAGAGATCCAAGCGGCAGTTCTTGATCGCACTGTAGGTCAAGACCAATCCTGAGTGGAAAAGTCCATACAGGATATGGACAGGATTTTTCGTCGAACCTGTCAAAATCATCATCCAAAATGTAATAAATGCAAGTTGTCTCTTTCAGTCTTGCGTCTGAAAATATAAACACTACTATCCAGCCCTGAGGAAACAGGGGAAGTTGGGGGACACGATGAAAGGGAAAGCTACAAACAACTCAATCGTATATTGCTTTACGGTCCAAGCGGCTACAGGCGTTCAATACATGTGTGTATCTGAAGAGGCTTTTGCCTACGATGCGAAAAAAGGCCGGAGAGTATTGTCATGGAGTCCGTTTGCATCCGGACTTGTCAGGCAGCAGGGAACGCAGAAGTACGACGAGATCTAAGCCATGAAGTCAGTATTGCTGGCCGCTATTCCGTTGACATTCGCAATGATATCAAAGTCTCAAAGAAACAGGCGAAAGGGTGTGACCATCACATTCGCCGTATCGGAGAATACTGCTCAGGTCGCTCCGATCACTGGACTGAAAAACAGCAGGATCAAGAATATGCCGGTGCTGTCCAGAGAAGGTCATTACTTCATGGGCTGGTTCTCGAAAGAGAATCCTGGACCGTCGGATATCCCTGTCCATGACTTTTTTCCAGAAAACGATACAACGGTATATCCATGCTGGGCACCGGAAATCAAAGGTATGCTTTTCGCGGAAAGGAATCCTGCGTCTGGACGGAAACATGTTGAGATAACATCGTATCCTGAAGATGCGGGAACATTCACCCTACCCCGTCATCTCAATGGAATACCTGTTACCCATATCGGTCCTTCGGCATGTAGAAGGTCTTCTCTATCAGGAGTCCTGGAGATTCCAGAAGGCATCACGACGATCGGGAGCAATGCGTTCGACGGATGTACCGGGTTGACCGGTGATCTCACGATCCCTTCCAGCGTCACTACGATCGGCAAAGGGGCTTTCTGGGGCTGCACCGGCTTCAATGGCAAGCTGTCCATACCCCATGGAGTCAAAACGATCGGGGACAGGGCCTTTGCACACTGCAATAGCTTGACCGGTGATCTCACGTTACCTGCGAGCATTACGGAAATCGGAGAATACGCATTCAGCTGTTGTAGCGGTCTGAACGGAAAATTGACGTTGTCCCCCCAAGCCACTACGATCGGCAAAGGGGCTTTCTTTGACTGTTCCGGTTTGACAGGAGCACTGACGATACCCTTCGGAGTCGTCACGGTCGAAGACAATGCATTCAGGAATTGTAGTGCTTTGAAGGGAACGCTGACACTAGCGCCGACTGTCAGGACCATCAGCAACAGCGCTTTCGAAGGTTGCAACGGCCTGAACGGGACATTGGCTCTCCCCTCCGGAGTTACCTCGATCGGAGAATATGCGTTCTGTGACTGCATCGGTCTCAGCGGTCCATTGATGATCCCCCCTAGTATCACGCGGATCAATTCTGGAGCCTTCTGCGAATGTACAGGACTGTCTGGTGTCCTGACGATACCTTCCAATGTTGCCTTTGTAGGGTTGGGGGCGTTCCACGGGTGCGACAACCTCACCGCCATCTTCTGTGAATCCACCGACAGACCATCAGCCTGGGATGACATCTGGAAACTTGGATGCCCGGCCTGTGTCTATTGGGGTAGGACCTGGAATTATGACGAGGCCATCGGCCTCCCCATTGCCAACGCATCGGAATAACGCTCCGAAAGATAAATCAGTCCGATACCCCCATCCATATCATGTACATCAAGCAACCCCTGTCCCTGTGTTTTTCATGAATCTGTCAAAAATGACGGTCAAAGTGTAAAAAACGTGAATTGTCTCTTTCTGCATTGAGCCCAAGAATATAAGTATCACTATTCAGCCTCAGGAAACAGAGGTATTCGGGGGACTCGCAGATGAAAAGAAAATTCGGCAGGGATGCGTCGGCTTCCCATCCCATCGCCGGGCATGGACGGTGCCTGTACACAACGGATGGCATGTCCATCAAAGAGTCTGCCTTGCATATCGCAGACTATCGACTAAAAACCAAAACAAAAGAGGATTGAATCATGAAATCATTACGCACCGCATTGTCGTTGCTGCTCGTGCTCCTGCTGGCCTTCGCCATGGTATCGTGCGACGGAAAGACACCTGAACCAAAGAAACTCGTGACGATCACATTCGAAGGATATAAAAACCTCGTGGATTTTCCCAGAACCATATATCCGATCACCGGAGAAGCTGGGACAACCATTACGAATATGCCTATTCCAGGATATAGCGGTTACCAGTTTGCGTATTGGTACACAACAGACGATAATGCACGCCAGACACCGCTTGGTTCCAAATTCCCTGATAATGATGTGACTGTGTATCCCGAATGGACAAAAAAGGTTAGTGGTTTAGGATATGAACCAAGAACGACAGCTTCTGGTGAAAAGTATATTGAAATCACTGGATATCCAGGAGATGTGACCACTTTCACTATACCCAGCTATGTAAACGGAATACCTGTAACAAGCATTGGTGATGGACTATGTACAAACAACAAAAATCTAACGGGGAACTTGGTGATACCTGAAGGCATCACGTACATCGGAGAGAATGCGTTTGAATACTGTAGTAACTTACAGGGAACCCTGACCATACCGGAGGGAGTCAAAACAATTGGAATAAAAGCATTCAAAGATTGTAACTTTACAGGTACTTTAACGATACCGGAAGGGGTTGAGACAATTGATGAAGGAGCTTTCTGGTATCTTCCAAACATGGAAGGTGAACTGAAGATACCTGGAAGCGTCAAGATAATCGGCCCAAATGCCTTTTTTCAATGTGGGAAATTACAAGGAGACCTAGTAATACCAAGGAGTGTCACGACTCTTGGTAGGGGAGCATTTAATAACTGCTCAAGCCTAGGTGACATTTATTGCGAAGTGACTGAAAAACCTACAGGCTGGAATAGAGAGTGGCTCCTTAGCCTTCCGTCATCATCAGAGGTATATTGGGGAAATGAGTGGTCCTACGTAGATGGCGTACCGACTCCCAACACTCCAAACTAATCACTGTTTTTACAACTAGATATAGGAGCCAAGTATCATGCTTGGCTCCTGTCTTTTCATGTATCCTTTTCACGGACTTCTCATCCTTCTGCTCACGGAGCGATATTTTTCTTTTTTACATTTGACAGGTGAAAGATGTCGGGTTAAGATGAGAAGTAATAAGATAAATTAGGAGGTCCTAATGGCCACTGTAGAATTGAAAAATATCTGCAAGATTTATGATGGCGGCGTAAAGGCTGTCGACAATGTCAACATTGACATTCTGGACAGGGAATTCGTGGTACTCGTCGGCCCTTCCGGCTGTGGTAAGTCCACGACCTTGCGCATGGTCGCCGGTCTGGAAGACATTTCCAGCGGCGAACTCTTGATCGACGGAAAGCTCGTCAATGACGTCCCCCCGAAAGATCGTGACATCGCGATGGTATTCCAGAACTACGCTCTGTATCCTCACATGACCGTCTATGATAACATGGCGTTCGGTCTGAAGATCCGCAAGTTCCCCAAGGAAGAGATCGACCAGCGCGTCCGTGAAGCCGCGAAGATCCTCGACATCGAAGAACTGCTTGAAAGAAAGCCCAAGGCTCTTTCCGGCGGTCAGCGCCAGCGTGTCGCCGTAGGTCGTGCGATCGTTCGTAAGCCCAAGGTATTCTTGTTCGACGAACCCCTGTCCAACCTCGACGCAAAGCTCCGTGTTCAGATGAGAGCTGAAATCTCCGCTCTGCACAACCGCCTCAAGGCCACCATGATCTATGTTACCCACGACCAGGTCGAAGCCCTGACCATGGCTGACAAGATCGTCGTCATGAAGCTTGGTATCATCCAGCAGATCGGCGGACCGCTTGAGCTGTACAACAACCCGAACAACAAGTTCGTCGCCGGCTTCATCGGTTCCCCTCCCATGAACTTCCTGGAAGTCGCCATCGAAGCAGAAGGCAGCGACCTGTACGCCAACGAAGGGACTTTCCGCCTGAAGCTCAACGACACACAGAAGAAGCTGCTGACTCCGTATGTCGGCAAGTCAGTCACCTTCGGTATCCGCCCGGAAGACGTGACCTTCAGTCACTCCCCGAAAGATGGTGAAACCATCGACGGTCAGGTCAGCGTTGTTGAACCTCTTGGTTCCGAGACCCACGTCTACGTGGCGACCTCCAAGAACCAGGTCATCGGTAAGATCGACCCGAATGTAACCATCTCCGTCGAAGAGAAGATCTCTCTGGTTCCCGACATGGCGAAGGCGAAGTTCTACGATCTCGAAACCGAGATGGCTATCCGCTAACACAATCAAACGTACATGTTCCGGTCCACTTCGGTGGGCCGGATTTTTTTTGCTTCATCGGCATAATAAAAAAACGCCGCTCAACGGCTTTCACCGTTTGCGACGTCTCTCTAGCCAGGGTGGCGGTCTATTAGGCCAACGCCCCGTACAATGCCTTTACGGCCTCGTCCTTCTTTTCGCTCCGCACACCGAACAGACAGGAAGTATCGGACGCACCGTAGTTGAGGAATTCAATCGGTATCCGCTGCTGCGCCATGGCGGGTGTCGCGCGTGCCAACATATCAGGCATGGCCATGATCCCTCCGCCCACTACGCCGACGATCGCGAAACCAGAATCTACGGTTATGGAATCAAGTTCGAACTCATCCTTCAACCGCGTCTTCATGGCCTCGATAACGCTGGCTGAGGCCTGTCTGGAATCGTAGTACCAGACAATGGAATCAATGCCGACCAGAGAGAATTCAGGACGGATACCGAACACGTGGAGCATGGTAAGCAACGCATGTCGGATACCGGTCCTCTTGAACAGCATCAGCTTATGCAGGGAGATGCTGCTGTAACCATCACAGGCGGAGACACCCACCAAAGGAACCTCCGAACAGTCCCGGCTAGGAACGATCATGGTACCGACTGCCTCGGGATCGTTGGTGTTCTTGACGTTGATGGGGATGCCCACATCCATCACCGGGGCGATAGCCTCTTCATGGAACACCCCGGCACCAACTTCAGCGAGTTCCCGTACTTCCTGATACGTCATGGTCTGAACGACCTTGGCATCCGGGATCAACCGAGGATCGGCCATGAATACGCCGGAGACATCGGTCCAGTTCTCATAGAGGGAGGCACTTGCCGCCCGCGCCATGATAGCTCCGGTGATATCGGAACCGCCGCGGGAGAACGTCTTGACGGTCCCATCCAAAGTGGCCCCATAGAAACCGGGGATCACATATTTGCCTTTGGGATCAAGGGCCTCGGAAAGCTTCAGCCAGGTTGAGGGATGAACCGTACCATCATGATTGATCACCACGACATTGGCTGTATCGAGGAACGTCCAGCCCAGATATTCAGCGACAAGCCTCGCGCTGAGATATTCACCGCGACTGGCGGCATAGTCGGTCCCATGGCCAGCGTCGATGCAACGACGGACCTCGTCGAGAACCGGCTTGAGGAAATCAGCCTTCATGCCGAGGCCGGTCAGGATATCGGTATATCGTTTTGAGATCTTCTTGAAAAGTTCCTTGCAGGAACGCCCTTCCTGGACCAGCTTGTTGCAAGCATACAACATGTCGGTCACCTTTTCATCGTCCTTTGAACGACGCCCAGGAGCCGAAACCACGACGATGCTCCTGCGGCTATCGGACTCCAGGATCTCCTTGACCCTCTTCAGATGGTCCGCATCGGCGACGGAGCTTCCTCCGAACTTACAAACCATTATATTCTGTCCCGCTTTTTTTCCAGACGCCTGCATACCTGTCATATCATTCTCTCCATACAAAAACTCATGCCTACTTTCGACATGATAAGGAAATCGAACACATTGTCCAATAGCCGGAGAATAGTACAAAACTCCATATTTGGCAATCTTTTTATCAAATCCTCTGCAAGAAACCATCAAACCGCATGAATGGAATCCTCATACATTTCAAGTGACAGGAGCAATCGGATACATTAGACTGGACATATATTCATTCCGGCAAGCACTGAGGGAGGTTCTCATGCAGGATTCTCGAAAGGCGATCGTTTCATGGTCGCTGTACGATTGGGCCAACAGCGCGTTCGCGACGACTGTCATGGCTGGCTTCTTCCCCGTATTCTTCAGCTCGTACTGGTCTTCAGCCGCCACCAGCCAACAAAGCACTTTCTATCTCGGCCTCGCAAATTCCATCGCGTCCATCTTTGTCGCGGCCATGGCCCCGGTCCTGGGAGCCATAGCGGACAACGGAAGCTACCGCAAGCGGCTGCTGATTTTCTTCGCGTTCCTTGGGGCCATCATGACGGGCGCCCTCTGGTTCGTCGCCGCGGGCAACTGGCCGATCGCGGTCCTGTTCTACATTACCGCGACCATAGGTTTCAGCGGAGCGAACACCTTCTACGACTCCCTGCTTCCCTCCGTAGCCTCGGAAAAGAAAGTGGACTTCGTATCCTCCCTTGGGTTCAGCCTCGGCTACATAGGCGGCGGCCTTCTGTTCCTGGTGAACGTACTGATGTTCCTCAACCCCGGCTGGTTCGGGCTTCCCGACGAAGCGACCGCCGTCAGGGCTTCGTTCGTGTCCGTCGCGGTCTGGTGGCTGGTATTCTCGATACCGTTGTTCCTGTTCGTCAAGGAGCCAAAGGGCGAGAAGCACTACACCGTCGGAAAAGCGATCAGGCAAGGCTTCTCACAACTCGGGGCGACATTCAGGGCTATCAAGACCTTGAAGGTCACGGGGATGTTCCTGATCGCCTACTGGTGCTATATCGACGGCGTGGATACGATCATCCGTATGGCGGTCGACTACGGCACCGCTTTGGGATTCCCCAGCGAATCCCTGATCGTGGCACTGCTGATCACCCAGTTCGTAGCGTTCCCCGCCGCCCTGGCCTACAACTGGTTCGGCCATAAGGTAGGGATCAAGCGGGCGTTGCTGATCGCCATCTGCGCCTATGGACTGATAGCCGTCATGGGATTCTTCATGACCAAACCGATCCATTTCTATCTGCTCGCCTGCATGATCGGTCTGTTCCAGGGCGGCATCCAGGCTTTGAGCCGCAGCTACTATACCCGGTTGATTCCGCAGGAGCAGTCGGCCCAGTTCTTCGGATTCTTCAACATGCTCGGCAAGTTCGCCGCGATCGTCGGCCCGCTCTTGGTCGGCGTGGTCACGGTACTCTCCGGCAGCAACCGCTTGGGGATCATCAGCCTGATCATCCTGTTCATCGCAGGAGGTATCCTGCTGGCGAAGGTGGACGAGTCGAAGATCCCGGAATGCATGGAGAACTACCGCAGGCATACCGGACTTTCCTGACTGTAGGGTATAATCTTGGAAGTGGAAAGTTGCATGTTCAAAGCGGACCTGCAACTTTTTTTTATTTTTTGTACAATTGTCGCTTGACCCTCCTCTTACGGGAGACCGTAGGGTTGTATTCGGGACAAGGAGATGCGGATGTATATGGAAGATGACTGGGAGTTCAAAGAAGAGTACGACACGGTTCGCCGTATGAAAGACGACAAGGTGCTTGTACCGATCGGAGAGTTCTCGAAAATGACGAAGACTACCGTCAAGACGCTGCGGTTCTATGATGAATCGCAGTTGCTCAAGCCGGCGCATGTCGATGCCGTCACGGGTTATCGGTACTACCGCAACACTCAGCTGATCGAGTTGCAGGAGATTATCGCCTACCGCCAGATCGGACTTTCCATCGAGGATATCCAGAGCATCATGTCCGGAAATGACGCCAAAACCATCCTGATGGAAAGAATGAACCAGGTGGAGGCTGAACTGACGAACTTGCAGGATCAGAAGTCCCGTATCAACTCACTGCTACGGCAGATCCAGGAGGAGTTCATAATGAGCTACCAAGTAATCGTAAAGACATTGCCACCGTATACCGTATTCTATCGTGCGGGTGTCATTCCATCGTTCCAGGAACTGACCCGGTTCATCATCGAAGCCGGCGAAGAAGTCCGGGCGGCGAATCCCGATCTGAAATGTATCGAACCGGACTACTGTTTCATCACCTATACCGACAAAGAGTTCCATCATACCAATGTCGGTCTGGAGTATGCACAGGCGGTGGAGCGTCGAGGAGTGGAATCCACTAATATCAGATTCAAGGATCTCGCGACGACCGAAGCCGTCTGCATCTACCACAAGGGGCCGTTCGATGGAATCGGAAAAGCGTATGCGTTCATCTACGAATGGATCGAAGAAAACGGCTACGAGCCCGTTCAGCCGGCACGGGAACGGTATATCGACGGGGTATGGAACAAGGAAGATCCACAGGATTATCTGACGGAGATCCAGGTTCCGGTCAAAAAGAAATAGGTTCCAGCAGAGACAAATGAAATTTCGTCGGGGAGAGACGGATTCCGGCTCTCCTCCTTTACATTAATTTTCTCCTATGGTACATACATGAGTACCGCCCCCAGGAATCCGTGGAATGTTTCCACCGCCTTCTCAAGTCGTCGGGTGGTCGACAGCTGTTTTGGCTGTCTCTTCTTTCCCTTCGTCAACGACGGACCATAGTCCTTGACGACAGAAATGCAATGAGGAATATCCAGAAATGGAACAACGTGCAGAAAACAAGATGGGCGTCAGGCCCGTCGGACGGTTGTTGGTCAGCATGTCCCTACCGATCATGCTCTCGATGCTTATCCAAGCGCTTTACAACATTGTAGACAGTATCTTCGTAGCCCAGGTCAGCGAGAAGGCTTTGACCGCCGTATCCTTGGCGTTCCCCGTCCAGAACCTGCTGATCGCGGTAGCCATAGGAACAAGCGTCGGCGTCAACTCCCTGCTCTCCCGCAGGCTCGGTGAGAAACGATACGACGCGGCGAACAGCGCCGCCGCCAACGGTCTGATCCTGGCTGTGATCAGCTGGGCGGTATTCGCCGTCCTCGGGCTGACCTGCACCAGAGTATTCTTCAAGATGTTCACGACCGATCCGGAGCTGATCGAGATGGGTACCTGGTATACCAGGATCTGTCTTGTATTCTCCTTGGGCATCTTCATCGATGTGACTTGTGAACGCATCATGCAGGCCACCGGTGATACGATACGGCCCATGATCGTGCAGATGTCGGGGGCGATCACCAACATCATCCTCGATCCGATCTTCATCTTCGGATGGCTCGGTCTTCCCGCGATGGGCGTCATCGGCGCGGCCATAGCCACGGTGATCGGACAGTTCGTCTCCATGGCGCTGGCGGTCATCTTCGTCCGCAAGAACACAGAAGTGAAGGTGAAGCTCAGGGAATGCAGGCTGGAGAAGCAGACGGTCAAGGAGATCTACGCGGTCGGCGTACCGGCGATCATCATGCAGTCGATCGGTACGGTCATGACCGTCGGGTTGAACAAGATCATCATCGCCTTCTCCACTACGGCTACCGCGGTATTCGGTATCTACTTCAAGTTACAGTCGTTCGTGTTCATGCCGATCTTCGGTCTGAACAGCGGCATGATTCCTATCCTTGGCTACAATTATGGTGCGAAGAAACCGGAGCGGATGGTCAAGACTCTCAAGGTCGGCATGGTCATCTCGGTGTCGATCATGGTCCTGGGCACCATCATCTTCCAATTGTTCCCTGAAAACCTGTTGATGATGTTCAATGCTTCGGAAGAGATGCTATCGATCGGAAAGGTCGCCCTCCCCGCCATCAGTCTCTGCTTCCTCAGTGCGGGAATCTCCATCGTACTGGGCGCGACCTTCCAGGCAACTGGTGATGGTTTCCTCAGCATGATCACTTCGATCACCCGTCAGATCGTGTTCGTCCTACCCAGTGCCTGGGTACTGGGCCGGATCGTCGGATTGCACGGGGTATGGTTCTCGTTCGTGATAGCGGAGGTATTCTCGCTGATCATGACGATCTTCTTCTTCCGATGGGAATACAGGAAGAAGATACAACCATTGATGATCCAGGAAGCACAGCCGCAGACTCCATATGTGACTGAATAGCGTCCGGGAAACGGTATAGACCTGACACGGTGGAGCCTGTAGGTTGGTTTATAGGCAGTAGTGTTGTTCCAAGAGTGAAATGAACCCTTCTTACTGGACGAAAAATCCAATGAGGAGGGTTTTTCATTGAAAGTGAAAGAAAAGGCGCGACGGCTGCCGTCACGTTCCTTGGCGCTTTCGACAGTCGTTGGCTCTTGTATCGCTGAGAGGCTATAGCTCAGCGATCTGCTGTTCGGTCAGACCGGTGCATTCAATGATGAATGAAACATCACTACCCCGCTCTTTCATCGCCCTGGCGGTCTCGAGCTTGCCTTGTGAGAGACCTTCTTCTTTGCCAAGGGAGAGGCCTTCTTGCAGGCCTGCTTCCTTGCCCTCTGTTCTGCCTTCGAGCCTTGCGGTGATGATCGGTCCCTCCTCCTTCCACACAGCCATCATCTCCGAGAACGCTCCGAACCGATCCTTCGTCGTCGCAGCCATGTACCTCGCGTGCGCCTCCCGGAAGTCAGGGCTGCCGTGCAGCAGCCGGTAGTACTCGGCTCTCATCCTTTCGTCTTCCTGTGTGAGCATGTCGCCCTCCATAGCCACATAGTAGCACCAGTTCAGCCTCCCGTCAAAGCTTCCCGCCTTTCCCTCCCTCGCAAGGCGCCTCACTTCCTTCAGGTTCACGTGCACGATCATCGGAAGCTGGGCGTTCAGGCGCGCCCCCCCGACGTCCGGCTGCATCCTCACCTTCACTATGGGCTCCGTACATCCCTCCATGCCAGGGAGCGGCCTCTCACCTATGGACAGGGCGACGACCTTTCTCAGCTGCGCGGGACGGCCGTCCTCGGCCTGCTCGGTCACCAGGAAGGAGACGTACAGCATCAGGCGGTCAGCGTACCAAGCGTCGGAGTACCTCTGGGCCTCTATGTCGAAGAGCCTGCCGACCTGGTCCACGGCGGCTATGTCCATGCGCACCGTCTTTCCCTTGGAGGAGGAGCGCTCCTGGGGCAGGAGGGAAAGCCTTGTGATGGGAGGGTCGAGCTCGTCCGCCAGCATGGCGTTGAGCATGCCAGCCAGCAGGTGTGTGGAGGAGGGGGAGGCGAAGACGGCCTTGAAGACCCTGTCGTTCATGAGGGGTGGACGCCTGTGGTCCTTTCCCGTTCGTGTAGTCATATGCGACTCCTTCTGTGGTATTGACGGCCGCAGGATGCCCAAGGGGCTCCGGATCAGGCCGACACCACTACTAGAAGAAAAAACTCCGCGTTGATTCAGGAATTGCATTCCAGATACCTGGAGAGCAGGTTTTTCAAAGGCAGAAAACAGTGAGGAGAACATCGGGGAGCATTTGAAACAGTGTCTTGAGGAACGTGCCTTCGGCTTTGGGAACATATGGAAAGGCAACGGGAAAGGCCGATACGTTGAAAGTTCACAGAAATTACAACGAAAAAGTGTTGGTTTAATACACTTTTTACAACGAAAAATTGCTAGTCGGCAATTTGGCCCGTAGGTTGCTCTTTGGTATAATGCTCAACCGCATAGGAAAAGCCAGCCATCAGGAAATCGATAGCATATTGCGAGACGGAGCTTTTGAGCAGATCAAAGGCATGGAAACAGCCATCGAACAGTTGGAAAAAGACGTCGATGCCTTCGTTTTCCAATGCCTCTACATATCGGAGGGTTTCGTCCCGGAAAGGATCAATACCGCCGACAAAAACCAGCGTCGGAGGAAGCCCCCTGTAATCCGTTTCTCTGGCAGGCGCGGCATACTTGGGGACATCATCCGTCCCATGGAGTTTCCCGAGATATTGCCTCCAGGCTATCAGACAGGATCGGGAACTCAGCACAGGGGCGTCGTTGCCTTGCGAGGATTCAGTGATCATCCGGTCATCCAGCATGGGGTACAACGGCATCTGGAAAGCGATTGAGACTGCTCCCCTATCGCGGGCATATTCGCTGATGGCGGCGGTCAAGCCACCTCCCGCGCTGTTTCCACCGACAAACAGCTGATCGGTACGGACTCCATATTCAGCGCCGTGATCCTTCAGCCAGAGCAAGGCGAGATAGCAGTCGTCCAAAGCCGCGGGATAGGGGCGATCCATCGACCTGGTGTAGTCCGGCGCGACAACGACACACTCCGAGGCTTCAATGAACCGCTGGATGAAAGGATAGTCCTGTTCTGGGATTCCCAGCGCATAGCCGCCTCCATGAATCCAAAGCAGTCCAGGGACGGCTTCACGTCTTTGCTTCGGCGTATATACGCACAACCGTAGCTGGCCGCCATCACTACGTGGAATAAAAACCTGCTCATACCGGACTTTCTTCGTGAACGCATGACCTTTTCCGAATGTATTCAGCAGGGCATTGCAGAGCCGGATCCTCCAAAGGGTGAAGCAGGGCCAGAACAGGCGTATCAAAGTACCTCTCGTCCGCAACTCAGGGTGAATCATTTTTCGTGTTATCTTCATCTATATACTTCCATGGTCAACGTCCTTGACAGAGATCTATTACTCATTCGGTTTTCATCGCTCGGTATCCATACGTCATGATATATCGCGAGCCGCAGATGTCAAGGCATATGGAGCTTCAATGCATAAGGAACGTACATGACACATCTTTTTTCACATGATATTCTCTTTCTTCAATATCATCATCCAAAAAAATGTTATATAAGGAAGGAGTAGAAGAAAGGAGCCGTCCCTTGTTTGATTTCAGAATCGATACATTCCTGGCCGTATGCAAACACATGAACTTCACCCGAGCGGCTGAAGAACTGCATATCACCCAACCCGCGGTTTCCCAGCATATCCAGTATCTGGAGAAACTGTACGGACTGCCCTTGTTTTCCCATATGGGGAAAAAAACGGTGCTGACCCCCGCGGGAAAAATACTCCTTTCTGCCGTGACCACCATGAAAAGCGATGAACAGGTCATGCGCGAACAAATGCATCGGGCCACGCAAGGAAAGGTTACGCTGATCCTTGGCGTCACCATGACCGTAGGGGAATACCTGATCGCTCCCCTGATCGCAAAATATCTGAAACAGCACCCGGATGCGGACATCCATATCAGGCGGGGCAATACCGCCCAGTTGCTTTCCTATCTGGAACAAGGGGAGATACACCTCGCTTTCGCAGAGGGATATCTCCAGACGGATGATTACGACACGCTGCCCTATCGCGCTGAGAAATTCATACCTGTATGCAGTGCCATTCATGAGTTCGCAGGGGGAAAGGAGCCGAGGGCTCTTGTGGATCTGCTGCCAGAACGTCTGCTTGTGAGGGAACAAGGTTCCGGCACAAGGGACATCCTGGACAAAAACCTGGCGGTGATGGGATTGAGGATATCGGATTTCGCCCGTCTGGCGGAGATCGAGAGCATGCACACGATCGTCAGCTTGCTTCTTGATGACTGCGGGATCAGCTTCCTGTATAGGATAGCGGTGGAAAACGAGCTCGCCGATGGTCGTCTTCGCGAAATCCTTCTTGATGATTTCCACATGGTCCATGACCTGACCTTCGCCTGGAACAAAGGAAGCATCCACGGAGACCTATACAGGAATGTCTGTCGAGAGTTGTCAGAGCTGTAGCACCCCGGCAGTATGCGTGGCTTCCATCACATCGCCGCACATATCGCGGCGATGGCACCATCAGAGACCGCCGTCGCTACCTGGCGGACCTGCTTGACCCTGATGTCGCCCGCGGCATACACGCCCGGGATTTCCGTCTCCATCCGTTCGTTCACAGGGATATAGCCATCCTGCAAGTGAAGCTGTGTGTACAGTTGCGTATTCGGTATGGTTCCGGCATACACAAAGACACCACAGCCGGGATCGTTGATCGTTTCGACAACACCGGTATTTTCGTGGATGATCTCCAGCTTTTCAACCTGATCGTTTCCCTGGACCGAGCGCAACCTACAGCCGAGACACAGCCTGATATTCTTCGTTTTCGCGACCTTCTCCGCAAATTCAGCGATACATCCCAGTCGCTCTTCAAAATGGATGATCACCAGCTCTTCCGCGAATCGGGAAAGATACAGGGCTTCCTTCACCGCACCGTCAGCGCCACCGACCACATACATGTTCCGTTCCCGGTACTTTTCCGCATCAAGCGCAGCCTTCATCCCCATTCCTTTGCCGGAAAGGGAGACTTCTCCATCAATACCAAGTTTTCTGGGAGAGCTACCGTTCGCAATGATCACCTTTCGAGCCTCATAATGGTTTCTTGCGGTATGAATGCTCTTGAGATCGCCAGTCAGATCCACATCCACGACCTGTTCATGGCGAATCTCCACACCGGCGTCCAAAGCCTGCCGTTTCATCCGCCGGGCGAAGGTCGCACCAGTCTCCCCTGAAACGATTCCCGCATAGTGGGTCACTGTTGAAACTCCTCCGATCAGCCCCCCTATCCTGTTTCCTTCCAGAACCAATGTCTTTCTACCACGGCTGACCGCATAGATCCCCGCGCTGATTCCCGCAGGACCCGCTCCAATAATCACGATGTCATACATATGATCACTCCTTCTCGCTTTCCGGCAGGCAGTACGCCATGTCGACTATATGATTCCCAGTACAGTCTGCAACAACAGGCTCACTCCGGTTATCCCCACCCAGCAACAGGCTCCCAGCAAGATGGGTTTTCCTCCTGTCCTCACCAATTTGACGATGTTCGTGTTCAGCCCGATCGCGGCCATGGCGAGTACGATCATGAATTTGCTCAATTCCTTGAAGGGGACGAAGAACGATGCGGAGACGCCGAGGCTCCGTGCCATGGTAGTGATGATCGAGGCTCCGATGAAAAAAAGAATGAAGAACGGAAAGATCTGTTTCAGTCCGACTTTCCCTTCGCTGTTCTTCTCCTTGCGGGTCCGCACGAACGCCAATACCAACGTGATGGGGATGATCGCCAGCGTCCTGGTCAATTTCACGGTCACTGCCTTGTCGAGCGTGGCCGCCCCGAGCCCCCACATGCTGTCCCATGTCGCCGCGGCCGCCGTAACGGACGAAGTATCATTGATCGCCGTACCTGCGAAGATGCCGAACGCCTCTCCCGATGTCGTATTGAACCCGATGAGAGTGCCCAAGGTCGGGAATATGATGGCGGCCAGAACATTGAAAAAGAAAATCACCGATATCGCCTGCGCTACTTCCTCTTCATCGGCCCCGATCACGGGAGCAGTGGCCGCTATCGCGGAACCTCCGCAGATGGACGAGCCTACGCCGACCAACGTCGAGATATTGGAGGGAATCTTCATGCTTTTGTGCAATGCATATGCTATGATCAATGATGTGGCGATGGTGCATACAATGATGGGCAGGGATTGTCTGCCGGTCTGTAGCACGACATCCAAGTCCATTCCGAAACCGAGCAGGATCACCGCCCATTGGAGGACTTTCTTGGAGGTGAACTTGATCCCAGGCTCCCACCTGTCCTTGTCCTTGATACACAAGGCGATAGCCATTCCAGCGAGGATCGCAATCACCGCACCACCGATCACCGGAAATATTTTCCCCAGAATCCATGACGGTATGGCGATCGCCAGGCAGAGCGTTATTCCTTGGACTCTCTTTTTCATATATGCATCCTTCATGACCCACCCCGTCGCCTCTTGTTTCCTGTACGGGGAAACAGGGCCGTAGCCATTCCATAGTCGTATCCGGCGGTTACTGTAGCATATACGTTCAAAAAGATAAAATTATATATTTTTATGAAATGATAAGAAAATATTATCGTCTAACACATCAGGACAAGTCGGGTGATGTGGCGTCCAACGTTGATCGCCAAGCATGATGACGTCTTGAGGCTGGTTGAAGCCGCCGATAAAGTCAGTAACGGTTCATCATGTAAAAAAATAGCAGCCGGCATGTTCTTGGGCAGATATACAAAAAAAGGAATTGTTGCAAAAGCCGAAAGACTTTGGCGACAACTCCTTTTGTGACCTCACTTTTTCCATGGTGGACCATTACAGGGCACTGTGTACCCCTGGGGTACCCCCATTGTACCCCTACCTATTCCCACTCGATCGTCCCGGGCGGTTTGGAAGTGATATCGTAGAGCACCCGGTTTACCCCCGCGACTTCGTTGCAGATGCGGTTGGCGGCACGTTGCAGGACCTCCGGAGGAAAGCGGAACCAGTCGGCGGTCATGGCATCCTCGCTGGTGACTGCACGGAGCGTACAGACCTCGCGGTAGGTACGTTCATCACCCTGGACCCCGACGCTCTTTACGGGAAGCAGACAGGCCAACGCCTGCCAGATATCGCCATAGAGATCGGCCTTGCGGATCTCGTCGATAAAGATCGCATCGACATCCCGAAGGGTGTCCAGACGCTCCTTGGTGATCTCTCCGACACAACGAACCCCCAGACCGGGCCCTGGGAACGGGTGACGGTTGACCAGCTCGTCCGGCAAGCCCAGCTCCTTACCGAGCTCCCGGACCTCATCCTTGAACAACTCACGCAACGGCTCCAGCAGCTCCCACTTGAGATCCTCGGGCAGACCGCCGACATTGTGGTGGCTCTTGATCGTAGCCGAAGGACCGCCGCTGGGAGACTTGCTTTCGATGACATCGGGATACAAGGTACCTTGGGCCAGGAACGCGATATCCCCGACCTTGCGCGCCTCGTCGTAGAACGTGTCGATGAATATCTTGCCGATGATCTTCCGCTTCGCCTCAGGCTCGGAAACCCCGGCGAGCGCGTCAAGGAACTCCTGCTCGGCATCGGCATATTGCAGACGGATATTGAAATTGTCCCGAAACAGCTTCAGGACCATGTCGGCCTCACCCTTGCGAAGCAGGCCATTGTTGACGAACACACAGACAAGCTGGTCGCCGATCGCCTTGTGGATCAACACGGCGGCGACGGAAGAGTCCACGCCACCGGAGAGCCCACACAGCACCTGCTTGTCGCCGACCTTCTCCCGGATGTCCTCGATCGCCTGGGCGATAAAGGACTCCATGCTCCAGTCGGCCTGTGCCCGACAGATATCCAGTACGAAGTTGCCAAGTATCTTGGTCCCGTCCGTCGAATGGACCACTTCCGGATGGAACTGGACGCCATACCACTTGCGTGCTTCGTCCTCGATCACGGTATACGGACAGTTCGGAGTAGAACCGGTAGTCACGAATCCCTCTGGAATCGCTACGACGGAATCCCCGTGGCTCATCCAGACCTGGGACCCCTGGGGGATACCGGTCAGCAGCCGGGAGGGAACGTTGATGTCGATTTCAAGATTCGCCAGACCGTATTCACGATGGTCAGGCCTCTGCACCTTCCCGCCGTTCATGACGCTCATGACTTGCAGACCATAGCAGATGCCGAGAATGGGGATGCCTAGTTTGAAAATGCCTGAATCAGGTCGCGGGGAGCCCTCGGTACTGACGCTCGCAGGACCACCGGAGAAGATGATCCCCTTTGGAGAAAGCACCTTCAGCTCCTGCGCGGAAATCGTGTACGGAACGATCTGACTGTATACATGCAGTTCACGCACCCGACGGGCTATCAACTGACTGTACTGAGCACCGAAATCGAGAACGACCACTGTGTCATGTGAGAACTGCTGCATGGCTTATATCTCCTTCTCGAAGAAACTACTTCGAATACCTTACCTACCAAGCCAAAGACCGCACGGGAGGGTACGCCCTCCGCACAGCCTGTGAAACCGCCAGTCCAAGGACCACGCCGACTCCGCTCTGAAGCAGGTTCGCCGGAATCTCGACCGCCGCGACGGAGAAACCGCTGAGCAGGGCTCCGCCGAAGAAATATCCACCGGCGACGATCACCATCCCCACGATACCGGCGAGGATCTTCCGCCACAAAGGAATGACCACCTCCGCCACGGCGCCGTCCGACTTCACCCGGGACCGCGCGAACAACGCGATGGCAAGGCCCTGCAACCCATGGACGATAAAGGAGATCGGTGCCCATTGGGGATACCCGCTGATCAGGTCGGTCAGCGCGGTGCCCAAGCCTCCGGCTATGAACGCCGACCATGGCCCGAACGTGAAAGCGGTGAAACAGATGGCGACATCACCCAAATTGATATACCCCTTGGCAGGGGTGGGAATCCGTACGATCATCGTAAAGACGACGGTGACCGCCGTAAGGACGGCGACCAACGCAAGCTTCAATGCAACCTTACTGGAACCATTCTGAGTCTGGGACATACTGTACCTCTGAACTAATGGATATCGGAATACGGTACTATCGCACCGCGAAAAGCAACCAAAGGAATAACGGAATAATAGTGGAAATGAACAAGTCGGTAAAGAGTCTCCAAGTCGTTTCCAGGATATGATAGCTGGTTCTTTTTCCCTCCAGACCGAACCCTCTGTGCTCAAGGCTCATGGCAAGGTGGGGGATCGCACGCAAGGCTACGACCAGGGCGCTGGTAAGCGTCGGCAGAAGATCGCCGAGCCGCGAGCGATAGTTTTTCTTCGCCTGAGGATCTTCAATATTGGGATTGCGCAGCCTGTGGGAATCCTTGATCTGGTTGAAACTGTCCGCCAGGAACGGAATAAACCGAAACGCAAGTGAGACTACCAAGGAAGCCTTGTAGGGCAACCTGTACCACCGCAACGCCAGCATGACCTTCCCCATTGGGGTGGTCTGAAGTGTCAGCGTACAGACATAGGTAACGCCGATGAAACGGCTCATCAACCGAAGCGTCTGGGCCAAGCCCTCCCGGGTGACCATGACGAAGGAACCGATGCTCCACAAAGGATTTCCGCTACGGACGTTGAACGGTATGAACAGAATCATGAATGCCAGCATCGGCAGGAGTATCAGGAAAGTCTTGAGAATCTGCTTGAAGCCGATGCTCCGGATTCCGACGCAGACTATCACGAGGACCACCAGCCAGGCTCCGGCGAGAGTGACGGGCAGGAAGAACCAGATGCAGAGCAGCAACATCAGCAACAGCTTCGCACGTGGATCGAACTTATAGAGGAATCCGTTTCCGGCGATATAGGTATTCGTCGTCATGAGCCTCCCCCTTCAAGGACCAACCTGCCGTTCTCGATACGGCAGGTCCGCTCAGCGAGGGCGTCGGCGAACCGCTGGTCATGGGTGATCATCAGGATTCCCGCACCGTTGCGTCGGAGCAGGCCGATCAGTTCAAATGCGGTCGCATAGGTCAACGCACTGTCCAGCTCATCAAGGATATAGAACGGGCGATCCAACAGATAATATACAGCCGCCTGGAGGCTTTTCCGCAAACCGAAGCTCATCGTGGCGGGAGTGGCCTTCACATCAAGGCGGAACAGTTCCGCACATTCTTCTACACGCCGGTTGATTTCCGACTGGCTCAGCTTGGCCCGTTTGAGCGACCAGGCGAGTTCTTCGCGGACCGTAGGAAGGAATATCTGATAGTCGGGGTTCTGGAACAGGTACCCGACAGAACGGTTCAGCATCGTCTGGCTGGCGGGCTTGTCGTCAAACAGGAACATGCCGGTATCCGCCGCATCAAGGCCGCAGAGCATTCTGCTGAACGTACTCTTGCCCGCCCCATTCGGCCCACAGAGCGACATGATGCTGTCGGTCTCCATGCGGAAGTCGGGTACCGATAGGGAGAACGGAACCTCCTGTATCGCGCTTCGCCTCCTGTGGATCACGGATACATCCCGGCATGCCAGGCTATGTCGTGAAATACGCCCCTCGCTATCGTCCAAAACGCGGTCTTTCGGTCGGTCCGGCTCGATCGACAAAGATCGACGGACTACGTCCCCTGCTTGGTCCATGTAGGGTGTTTCGCAAAGCCGCTCGAACGCCAGAGCGATATCAGCCTCGTCACCGAAGGTCAATCTTCCATCATTCAATAGCCCGTATCGGTCGAAAGTACCGTGAAACTGCTCCAGATACCGAGAACCGAACACCAATGTAGTGATATTTCGGTCGCTGATACGTTCCAACAACCGCTCACGCCAGGATACGTCGAGATCATCGAAAGATTCATCCAAAATCCACAGCTTGGGACAAACGGCATCCTGGACAGCCAGCAACAACCGCTTTCGCTCACCGCCGGAAAGTTCCTGGGCGTTGGCCTCTCGCATCGGCTCCAAAGCCCATTTCTCAAGGGCCGCACGAACATGACGGAGAATTTCATATCTCGGAAATCCAAGGGATTCAAGGGGAAACGCTATCTCGTCTTCACAGCTGGAGGCGACGAATTCATCCAACGGATTCTGGGAGACATATCCACAGGATCTTACGAGTTCCCAAGGCTCGGACACGGACAAGTCATGGCCATCCACGACGGCGGATCCTGTCAGAGTACCATCCATGTATTTCGGGATAAGCCCCGCCATGATTCGGGCCAAGGTGGTCTTGCCGCTATCAGGAGGAGCCAGTATCAAGGTACGAGTACCCTCTTCAAGTTTCAGATCGACATGGGAAAATACAGGAACACCCACAGCTTCAGGGCTGCGGGATTCCCAGTTACGATATGAGAAACTCAGATCATTGATTGAAACGATATCAGACATACTCCCCAACGGATTTTCAGATTGCTCACTCTCTCCCCGAACAACCGGTCACTGAAGCCCCTTATTTCGATGGCTCCGGCAACTCCGCGAAACGGGACTCGATCGCCCCGTATACCACGTTGTGCAGATCCTTCAACTGCTCTTCGTTCAGATCCGCCGTAGGCAACGGCTTGCAGACCGACACATAGGCATGTACCCTGCGCAGGTTATGGATTCCTTCCAGCCCGGGGCGGATACCCTTTATCGCGATAGGGACGATCATCGCCTTCGCACGGGTCGCCAGCTTCAGGCTGCCGTTCTTGAACTCCCCGAGCTGGCCCGTCTTACTCCGGGTTCCCTCAGGGAAGATGAACATCGGAATACCATTCTTGATATTCTGGACACCCTTCAGGATCGCTTCAATGGAAGACCTCGGGCTCTTCCTGTCAATATAGATACAGTTGATGGACTGGACCCAGAAATTGACTATCGGCACCTTCTTCAACTCCTTCTTGGAGATGAAACCGGCCCAGATACCGACCGAACCGACCACTACCGTTACATCAAGCAGGCTCTGGTGGTTCGCCATGAAGCAGACCGGCGTCCCTTCAGGAGGCAGGTTCTCCCTGCCATCGACATGGACCTTCACGTTCAGCATGAACAGGATCAACCTTGCGATGAACGTACCATTGAGACGCATCCACTTGTCAGCGGCCTTCCTTCCACGGAACAGCTTCATGATCCCCGCAGGGATGATCGCTACGAACACCGACAGCAACAACGCTGGAACGACAACCACAGCCGCAATAAATATCCTGATGAACTTCATATCCGTCCTACCCTTCGTACAGTTTTTCTACCCACAGAAAAAGTTTCAACAATAACTTTGTAGTAGCATAGCACCCCGATATCGTCAAGAAGATAGATGGGAATCAGGAAAAATCCTGGTTATGGTACAACCGGGCGTATTGTCCGCCCCGAGCCAACAAGTCCTCATGAGTCCCGGTTTCCGCCAAAGTGCCTTTGTCGATAACAAAAATATGGTCAGCATCCTTGACTGTCGTCAAGCGATGCGCGATGACAATCGCCGTACGTCCCCGGGAAAGCCTGTCGAAAGCATCCTGAATCTGGGCCTCGCTCTCCGTATCCAATGAAGAAGTAGCCTCATCAAAGATCAGGATCGATGGATTCTTCAAAAACACACGGGCGATGGAAAGACGCTGCTTCTGTCCACCGGAAAGCCTCGTGCCCCGTTCCCCGACCTGTGTATCGAGTCCATCGGGCAACTCCCTGACGAACTGGCCGAGGTTCGCTGCGTCCAGCGCAGCCCACATCTCGGCCTCCGTCGCGTCGGTCTTGCCGTACCGCAGGTTTTCCCTGATGCTGGCGTCGAACAGGAATACATTCTGCTGCACGAAACCGATCTGCTTTCGCAAGGAGCTCTGGGTGACCTGGGCTATGTCCTGCCCGTCGATCAGTATCCTGCCGGAAGTCGGCTCATAGAACCTCGGAAGCAACGAAGCTATGGTCGTCTTGCCCGCGCCGGACTCTCCGACCAACGCGACCGTGCTTCCTCCGGGAATATCCAGAGTCAGATTGCCCAGCACCTGCCCGCTCGCATCATCGTAGCTGAATTTCACCTGGTCATATCGGACGGCACCGTCGGTCACCACCAGATCCTTCGCGCCGGGTTCATCGTTGATATCCGGCTCGACATCCAGCACTTCCAAAAACCGTTCGAACGATGCGATTCCTTGCTGCAACTGCTCGGTGAACTGGATCAACCGGTCCAACGGAGGCAACACGATACCGACATAGAGGATGAAGGTCACCAGGTCATACACAGGCACGATCCCGTAGTAGATCAGGATGGCGCCACCGACGACAGTCGTAAAATAGTAGAAGTCACGGAAGAAGCCAAGCACCGCATGGTAGCTGGCCATGACCTTGTACTGCTCTTCCTTGCTGTTCTTGAGGATATTGTTTACTTCCCCGAACTTGTTGTTCTGATACTGCTCACGGGTAAAGGACTTTACTTCACGGATACCTTGCAGGGAATTTTCGACGGTACTGTTCACATCGGCCACGGTACGGCGTACCTCACGGAACTTCTCCTTCATCTTGAGTCCGAAATGAATGCCGTAGAACAACATGAAAGGGAGCGGGATCATCGAAACCAAGGAAAGAGGAACGCTATAGGTGAACATAACCGCATAGGCGCCGACGATCGTCAGCAGACTGATCAACAGATCCTCCGGACCATGGTGGGCGATCTCGGTGATCTGGAACAGGTCGTTGGTGATGCGGCTCATCATATGACCGGTCTTGACCTTGTCGAAATAACCGAAGGAAAGGCTCTGCAAATGGTCGAACAACTCGGCCCGCATGTCGTTCTCCATCTTAACGCCAAGGATATGCCCCCAACGGATACGGATGTAGTTGGAACCCATCTGGACGAGATAGATGGCGAGCATCAGACAGAAGACGATAAACATCGCCTGCCAGTTGCCGTCAGGGATATAGGTCTTGAGCAATTCCCGTGTCAACGCGGGGAAAACTATGGAAAGTACCGCGGACAATACCGCGGCACCCATGTCCATGAAGAACAGTCCTTTGTATGGACGATAGTATGATATGAAACGACGTAGCATCGGACCTCTTCCTATTTGTTCCTACTTCTTATTTCTTCTTGCCCAAACCGAACAGCCGGGAGAAGAGACTGGGTTTCTTCTCAGGTGGCGCAGAAGCCACAGGAGCTTTCTGCGCAGGAGTCTTTTTCGGCTGCGAAGCAGAGGCTTTGGTAGCGTTGGAGACATTGGAAGCAGGCTTCCGGGTCTGTTTCCTCCCTTCCGCGGCACCGTCAGGCTTCCGGGTCCCAGCTTGCTGGGTCTTGCCGCCGGCAGGACGGTTCGCACCACCGGACTTTGCGCCACCAGACCGCTGGCCGTTCTTCGCGGGGGCTTTCCCCGACGGCTTCCGGTCGCCGGAAGAAACCTTGTCGCCAGACGCTCCATCGGAAAGATCCTGACCATACTGCTTCTTGTAATATGCCATCCGTTCTTCCAGATCCATTTTCTGGATTTCAGAATAACTCTTGGAACCTCTCGGCTTGCGCTGAGGCTTCCTGTCTCCGGCTTCAGGCTTCCGACTCGTCTTCGCATCAGTTCTCTCAGACCTATCGGAAGTGGGTTTCGGACCTTTGCCACGGGAAGAACCGCTTGCGAAATCCGCCCCGGTACGAGCGACTCCACGGTTCCCCTGTCCGGAACGGCTACCGCCACGCTGGCCGCCGGAAGGTCTTCGACCTCCACGACCCGAATGGTTGCGGTCGCCACCATGACCGGCGTACTCTTCTTCGCTGACCAGATCCCGGAACCGCATTCCGGCGCTCTTGTCCTCGACCTCCGGCAATTCGCCTTCGGCCGGCCAGATCACGGGAATCTTCATCTGGATATACGTCTCGATCGGTTCAAGGCCGTAGATGAACTCTTCGCAAGCAAGCGTGATGGCTTTGCCGCTCTTGCCCGCACGGGCCGTGCGGCCGATACGATGGACGTAACTCTCGAAATCTTCGGGAATATCGTAATTCACCACCAATTGCAGGCCATCAATCTGCAATCCACGGGCTGCGACGTCGGTCGCAACCAGGAACTTGATATCGCCGTCCTTCATCCGGTCGATCGTCTTCAGACGCTTGCTCTGGGGCATGTCGCCCATCAGGTATTCAGTCTTGAAGCCGTTGAGATTCAACCGCTTGCAGATCTCCACGGCTTTCGCTTTGGTGTTGGTGAAGATCAGGGCGTTCTCTGGCTGTTCTCGATTCATGAGCTGAAGGAAGAGACGGAACTTATCGGCCTTGGTGATATGGTAGAGTTCCTGGTCGATCGCATGCACCGTGATTTCCTCAGGCTGCACCTCGATCTCCTCAGGCTCATTCATGTAGCTCCAGGCGAGATTGCGGACTCTGGTGCCCAACGTCGCGCTGAACAGCATGGTCTGGCGCTCCTTGCAGGGGCGCATATTGCTGAACATCTTCTGTACGTCGGGGTAGAAGCCCATATCGAACAGACGGTCGGCTTCGTCGATGACGAAGGTATCGAACATCCTATAGTCGATCTTGTGCATCTTATGGTAGTCGAGCAGGCGTCCGGGAGTGCCGACATAGAGGTCACAGCCCTCTTCGATCATCTTGTCCTGCTTGCCGTATCCTACGCCACCATAGAAGCAACCTACCCGGAAACCGGGGATGCCGCTTGCCAGCAGCACGGCGTCCTCTTCGATCTGTACCGCCAGTTCTCTGGTCGGGGAAACGATCAAAGCGACGGGAAGGCTCTTCTGGGAAGCCTTTTGGGACGATGCGGTCCTCTTGGACTTCGGGGCATCTGTGGACGCGGCGTTCGCCGCATCGGCGTCAGTGGAAGTCTCAACGGGATCGGAAACCTCAGCGGCGTCGGCGGGAACTTGTTTCGCAACGGCTTCCTCAGCCTTCCGCTGCTCCACCGCCTTTACGTATTTTTCAAGGATCGTGACAAGGAATACAGCGGTTTTCCCGCTTCCGGTCTTGGACTGGATCATCACATCCTTTCCCTGCAACGCGACAGGGAGGACTCTCTCCTGAACAGGCATGCACTCGGAGAATCCCGCGTGTTCAATGCCTTTCAGCACTTCTTGATGAAGGGTTAGGTCAGAAAATTTCATGTGTTTTATATATCGCCTTTGTAAGTAGTTGATTTTCCAAATAATCCGTTACGAGGTGTGGATTTCGTAACAGTGGGAGCCGTAATGTACGGCTGTGACAAATGATAGAATAAATCGATGGTTATGTCCACCTATAGGAAACCACGACAAAGACAAAGTGTCGGAATATACGATGAGACGGGTTCAAATGTTCAGAAACGCACTCAGTCGCCCAACTTCACCGTAAACCTTGACGGCGCAGGCTCCAGCTGCCAGGTAACCAGCCG
>CAYOWS010000003.1:0-58878 GCA_964407735.1 uncultured Sphaerochaeta sp.
CCAGCCACCATCTCCTCGATCGGAGTGCGGTCTATCTCTACCAACTGCCTGCCGAACTGTGGTTATTTCATTGTGAGAAAGTGGTTATATTGCTTGCTTGACTATATTTCGTGGAGTAGAATTACTACCGTTGCGCTGATCTATGCCAGGATGGTTGTCCTGTGTCAACGCTTATCATCAATTGTTGAATGGGACAGGAATTATATGAGATACAGCTATACACTTTTCAAACGGTATAAGGAGCCCAAGAACAAAAAGGGTGTTGTTTGGTACTTTTCCTATTATGACGAGAGCAGGAAACGTAGGATCAAGTCTACTGGTAAGAATCGTAAGTACGAGGCTGAAATGTTTGCTGAAGAGTACTTGGATTCTCTTGACCAATCACAGAAGACACTGGAAGAATACTCCAAGACTTTCTTTGTATGGGAAGAATGCTTGTGGATCAAGCGGCAACACGCAAAAGGGAAACGTTTTTCTAAAGGAATTGCACATTTGCGAAGAAGCCATTTGACAGGATATATCCTCCCAAAATTCGGTAAACGTCCATTAACATCCTTGAATCGTGTTGAAATAGAAAATTGGTTGGTGGATCTACATGGTCTTAAAACAGGAGAGCCATTGTCAAATCAAACCAAAAACCATATCTTGTTCGCATTCCGGATTGTCATGCGTGAGGCGGAACGGGAAGGTTTGATACCTCTCAACTGTTTGCGCCTTGTGGAACCTCTTGCAATTCATGCAAAAGTCAGGGACATTTTCACCAAAGAAGAATTACAGATGTTGTTTCCTATAGATCTAACCGAACTCATCCGTATATGGGGAAAAGAAGAGTATGCCTATTATTTCTATATCCTTGCGACGACAGGAATGAGAAGAGGGGAGGCGAGAGGTTTGCAATGGCGTCATGTAATCAAGAAGGAAGAGCGGTACGGGCTATTGATAGAACAGGCTGTCAGGAATGATGATACCCTCGGTTCAACAAAGACAGGAAAGAGTAGGGTAGTCTTGCTGAGTAAAAGAGCTCAGGAATACCTGAACACCTGGTATGAGGCGACCCCCTACAAAGAATCCGACTCCTTCGTGTTTTTTGGTAGAGAGGGAACTCGACCGATCATGGGGAAAACGCTGCAAAGCCGGTTCACGAGAGCGTTGCGTATTGCAAGGATCAGGATCAATGGACGAAACCTGGTGATCCATAGTTTCCGGCATACCTACAATACTTTGTTGAGAGCAGTACTTCCAATAGATATCCTGCAGTCCACTACGGGTCATACTTCGAACGCCATGACAGAGCATTATAACCATCCAACAACTGAAGATCGATATATGAGGATTCTGAAATATGGACAGGCGTTTGATGGATTGGTGTGACCGAATGGGTTCAAAATATATTAAACATAATATTAGACCTAATTAGGAATAATATCATGATATGTTAAACTCATAAGCCCATTAGTATCATACCAATAGTAACCTGCAATTTATTCTTCTACTATGATGATAGGTTCAAGGATATTCTGAATTTTTTGGTGGATGGTATCAATAATTTTGCATCATCTATCAAGATGATCAATGTTTTCGGCAGTATAAACCATACTACCGCCAAGAAATACAGCGCATATTTCACTGAAGCGTTCCTATTCTACAATATTGAACGATTTGATCTGAAAGGATAAGAGATATCTTGCATCAGCTGAGAAATAATGTCTCTGTGATCCCGGCATCAGATATGTACGCGTGGGGAATCGAACTATGGATTATGACCAACTATATGAGGTGTGGGTGTATTTTGAGCTGACAGATCTCTGTCCATGTTCAGGCCCGAAGCAGTATAGACAACAAAGATACATTTGAATGAGAATATTTGTAGTCGTGAGGATTCATGATAGATGATATCGCTCGTTGGCTGTTGATCCTCTAATTGGATCTGGGTGGATCAATCTTCTTATATACGATAATTCTATGATTATTGGTTGTTATAGTGAACTTAATATAATAGGTTTCTCATATTGTATTATGACTAATCGTGTATAATATGTACTGAAAGATGTATTGCCTGTCATGAAGTTGAAAAGCTTAGTAGGTCAGAAATCAAGTGGGAGATTTGATGCTGGGAGGATGTTGTACAATGAAAAATTTTGAATGTTGTGGAAATGATTCCACCTTTAAACATGCTCTTAAAAAGTATATGAAAGAGGATGATCTTGCCCGATTTATAGCAAATGTCAAGTGGGGGCAAAAATATTTAGGTGAAGGTGAAGTCATCGAAACAGAAATGAGACTCCCCTCTGTGCCGGGAGATGTTCTATGCATGATGATTCCCGGCACCAATTATCATATAAATGTAAAGGCTTCTACCATTATGGTCATAGCTTTATTGTTGGATATAAAGTTGACCTGTGGTTTTGCATCTATGCTCTTAGGTATGAAAGGTTTTAACACCTATTCGATAGTGGAATTGGATGCTTGGAACGGTGAAAAATGCTTGGTGATTAATGCTTTGTTGAACAAGAATCACCACTTGCTGCTAGAAGATTTTTCTCAATATAAAGCGCAATGTGTAAATAACCATATCAAGTGTAAATATCAAAATAACGGATCTTGTTCAATTTCTTCTGATGATCTGGTAAAGCTTTTTATGACATTATGTGATAAAAATGTTTTTACTCAAATTGGCGATCACTATAAATATAATTTTTGATCAATGATGATTGAATTAGTTTGTATACACTACCTCATTGTGAAAAAAATGATTTATTGGCAAAGCTATTTGGTGAACGGTTTTGTCTGATTCTTTTAGAATGTCTGCTTTCTAGATATAATTCCGATAAATGTGCTTCTTGGTTTACGTATTCGAGATGATCTGTGACATATTCATGCAACGCACGATTATTTTGATAGAGAGGAACTCATAGCGAGCAATTTCTGGTGGCAAAATATTATACCCGTTTGCAAAATTCGCATGAGAGACCATGCTCAATTCCCAATCTAAAGATATTTGCATGTAGCTATGCGAGCAACTATTTCTTTCTTGGCGATCGTGGATCCTGTGGAACGCTACTCGTGGACTCCACGAATTTGGTAACCGTTTCCAGGAAATTGAGCTGATTGTCATCCAAGCTCCGTATGGTACTGAATATATGCAGTATCCGCGGGTTATCGATATCCTCTTCAAACTCATCATCAGGCTCGACGCCAGTCATCATCCATTCCATCGAAACCCCAAGGGCGCGGGCGATCTTCGCCGCCTGGTCTATCCGGGGATACCTGTCCTTGCTCATCCAGTTCGACAAAGTCGGCGCAGGAATGTCCGTCATTCGGACGATATCCGCCATAAGCAGGCCTTGCGTTTCTATTGCTGTTTTGATACGTTCCCAAAAGTCCATCACATGGATATATATACTCCATGGATCAGGCGAGAATTTTCATTTGAAAAGTTTATCTGTTTGTTTTGAAAAAGATTTTCATATGAAAACAAAATAATACGAAATTGACAACATGGAAGATCTCTTGCACCAATTGAATATATTGTGCGACATTAGGATGGCTAGCTCCCTGATTCTGGTTCCCCTTGCGTGACGCCCTGTTGTGAAAAATGAGAACGTGGTCCGTCACCTGATCGGTAATCATCTTTTTACCTCCTGGATCTGATTCCTGTGATCTGATATATAGTCTTTTGGTGATTAATATTATCTATAAGACAATCTATATCTCATGAGATGGTAGGGTAGAAAAGTATGTTTATAAATGAGAATCAAATAATCTCTTGCCTGTTATGGAAAACGTAATTTGCTCAATTCGTTTTGATGGAAAAGTAAGTTTATAGCTGAATTACATTGAAGGGCTGGGTATGACAAACAAGAAAGCTCCACCAAACCGATTCAAACGCAGTTCCCATCTCCCTGTTTCCGCAACACCTCCATGACACTATTCCCTCGCCGCTGTCCTAGCTTTTCAAGAAATTGTCTGTCATGTGACAAGATCACTACCTGTGGGAACTGCTCCTGGTCCTTGAGGAACGTTTCTTCGATCAGTTCCATGACCCTATCCACATAACGGGAGGAAAGCCCTGTCGTAGGATCATCTATGACAACGATTTTCCTCCGTTTCTTTTCCTCAGGCTGCGCTATCAAGGAACAGGGGCCTGTAGTCTGTTTACAGGTTTCACAGAAATATAGGAACGAGATGAGTTGTTTTTCCCCTGTGCTGAGGCCGATGAATACTTCACCCTCTTCGTTGCGACGTCTCAGGCGATACCTGTAGGGGATGCTGTCTCCTATAGGTCCGTTTTTTATATTCTGCCTCTCGATAAACAATTCCTCCAGTTGCCAGTCCTTCAGATATCCATTCATGGCATCGATCGTTGACTGGATATCGCAGATCGACAAGAGTTCCTCTTCCCGTTTTTTCACCGCCGTCTGAAGCTGTTCCTCAATAGATTCCAATCTTACGAGTAGCGGTGATATTTCCGAAACATGTCGTGCCCGGCATTGCTCGAAAGTCTGGAGAATCTGCTCATGGTCCCATCTGACCAATTCCCAGAATTTTCGTTTGATCGTGGACCGTATCGTGTCGGCGGAACAATCCTTTCGCCTTCGTACCACCATATTTTGATTCGCCTGTTCCAACCTCCCGTTCATTGCTTTCGACAGGGCTATGGAATCCTGCAATCGAACACATTGTGCAGGATTGCGTACTTTCATGCTGATCAACTTCATGTTGTATCCCATGATTCGTTGCAGCTCGCAATATTGGATGATGAAATCATCCCGGTGATATCCAAGGTAATTGTCCTGAAGATATCTGCGAACAGGGAGCAGCATGGCTACCGCTTCGGCATATGATTCCCCCATGGTACGCAACTTTCCGAGAGTCTCGATATATGATGCACCTATGAGCTGGGAAATCTCAGCGACCGTCGCTGGTGCCACCGTCTCCATCTGGCAGAAAGGGCAGGGTTGCGCCGTATCGAAAAAGAACTCCCGCAGGAACTTCAGTCCGCTGTAGATCCACGGCGCCCTTTCCAGATGATCTATTTCACAACATTGGGGACGCAGCCATAATGGGGATTGCTCGATAGCCGTCAGTACCTCCACGGGCAGCAGGTCGAAGGGAACTGTTTTCGATGTGGCCGGGCGTTCATTGGTTTCTATTTCAGCTATCAGATCGGCAAACGTATATTCAGGAGGAATCAGGGGAAGCTGCTGTGCCAGGATGAAGTCGAACAGCTTGTCTTTGTCTCCCTTGAGTCCTTCCAGACAAAAGCTGAGTTTGCTCCCATAGCCAGCATGCTGCTGTTTTATTTCCCATATGCGATCCTTCGCTTTGTTTCGTTGTATCTTGAAGTCCGTCTGGAGTCTTTCAAGCTCGAGTTGTGTCCGCATGCGATCTTCGGATAATTCCTCTATACGGCGGTTCTGGAAAACAATGGCTTCGATAGCCGTTTTGTTTTCTTTAGAGAGATTGAATAGGCCTTTGAGACTATCATGAGTGAAGAAGTTGTCATCGATGAATGCCTGTGTATAGACAAAGATCTCCACATTAGAGTTGGTCCTCATGCTACAGGAACCGTTCGCAGGCGCTTCCGGTTGATATAGAAACGAGGCGATCGTGCTTTTGCCGGTTCCGTTGTCTCCAAAAAGCAGATTCAGTCCGGGAGAGAACCGGATCTTCGTTGCTGTTTTAAAACAGGCTACCTGGTCCATAGTGATATCTTGGATCATCCCTTCCACCTCATGAGTGCAAGCAAGGGGAGAGTTACGCAATGCTGTGTATGGTATTGTTATTGTACGATAAGCTTAGTTTGAATCACTTTAAAGACGTCTATGACGTCATTTTTTTCATGGCTCCTTTTAAGGGGGGGGCTTGTTCCGCCTACAGCTGGAACCCGGGATGCAAGATTGATCCGGGATCAGCCGTTGGCTTTCTGAGTGTATTCCCCAAAATTCGTCACAGCTATACGTATACCCTGTTTTTTTGCGAAATATTCTGTTTAGGAACGACTGTGAGGGATTCGCGGGAAAGATTTTCATATAAAAACAACTTGCTTGCGGAAAGGGCGAATAATCCTTGAAAAAATTTTTTCAAAAAAATATTGACACCAACAGGGACGAAAGAAACGCGAACGTTTATTTCATCCCTGTTGGTGTTCTCAACAGGATTAAGAGCTATGCTTGGGATATCAACTGAAAAGGTCGATGCAAGGAGAGATGGCGATGGGCATATTCAGAAAGAACAAGGAACCGCAGAAAATGGGAGTGGATCTGTCCCAGGTGATCCGTGGCATGCAGCATGCCGTCAACGAAGCCCAACGGACGTTGGAAGTCCATCATCTGAAATCTCTCCTTCGATTCTTCTATGCTGATGGCGATCCTAAATCGGTCGATCTTCATCTCGGAGGGACCAAACATATCGATATCCCGCTGGTGACCTTGGCCAACCATAGTTCGTTGAAGATCGATGAACTTGAGATGGAATTCCAAGCGAGGATAGAGGAAGTCGCCGTCAAGGATCTCGATGAATTGAAGCAGATCATAGCGCAAAGCGGTGGTCCCTTGGACGGCGATGATGGCGGTGGCGCCGATGAAGCGGCCGCTACGAAGCTTGATGGTGGGGCATCCGAAGAGGAGGGTTCCGCTACTTTCAATATTGGGTTTTCATCCGCTGCGCCACGAGGGGTGGACGCAGGGAATGTGATCAGTGTCCGGATCAAGTTTTTGTCGGCGGACCAGCCCGAGGGCCTGTCGCGCATCATCGACGAGTACAACAAGCTTGTGGCTCCCTATGATGTCCACCCCTCGTCGGGCGACTCTGGCGATCCGCCGACTTTCGTGTTCGATGATGAGCCACCATCAGACGGGTCTGTTGCAGGCGATGACGAAGGGGCTCCCCCTTCAGGTACGGAGGGCTCCCTGACCGGTACTTCATTCGATTTCGATGACTTGTCCGGAGAGAATCCTGGAACAGATAGGAAAGGATCGAAGAAAGCGAGGAATGGTCACGTACCTTTGGGTACGGGCCGATGAAACAAGGTTGAAGAACATACGGCCGTGCTTTGCGTTGTCAGGCAAAGTACGACCGGAACAGGATAGGATCGGGTGGAATCCTTCCAAGGTAGTATCACAGCTTGCCGTATGGCAGGCTAGCAAAATGCCAGGAGGGATTTTATGGCAGGAGAAATTGCGAACATGATGGGCGGATTGCCCATGGGTGAACTGATCGGCGCACCGCTGATTTCCGTCGTCAGCGCACAGAAGGATCTGGCCGATGTCATGATCAGCTACATCAACACAGTCGGCTTCGACCCGGAAGACGCTTCCAAGGCGCGGCTGTTGGAATTCAACATCAAGCGCCCGATTGCGGTCGGTGATGAGATTTCGACCACAGAGGTCTCGATGCAGGCTCCATTGCTCGGTCTGCTTCCAATGCCGGCTCTGCTGGTGGATTCCGTCACCATCGATTTCCAGATGGAAGTGTCTACCAGTACCAGTTCCAAATCCAACACTAGCGCGGAGCTTACGGCGAGCGCTTCCGGTGGGTTTCTGGGGCAGAAGTATTCCGTCTCAGGCAAAGTCGCCACGAGTAAAGAGAATACCCGTTCTACGAACCAGACGGCGAAGTATCAGGTACATGTCGAAGCGAAACAGCAGCCTCAGACTGAATGTATGGGCAAGCTGATGGACCTTCTGGCTTCTTGCACCGAACCGATACAGATCGCGGCGACTCCCGCGGCGTAATCGTACGGCTGGAACGGAAAGGATCCTTGATGTCCAGGAGGTAGTATATGGATGATAGACCGGCCACACCTATGCAGCAAGCGTTGCAAGGAGTGTCGATGGCGGCATTGATCTCGGCACCGCTTGAGGCGGCCGCCGAGGCGCAAAGGAATCTGTCGCAAGCGACGGTAGACTACATGCTGCAACTCGGGGTAGACGAAGGACATTCGCGGGAAGCCCGGATGTTGGAGTTCGCTGTCAAACAACCTGTAGATACTCCTGACGGTATCGTCATGACTGAACTCAGTGTACAGGCCCCGTTGCTTGCGCTCGCTCCGATTCCATCCCTGGCGGTGGAGGAGGTCGTGATCGACTTCCAGATGGAAGTGACCGCTTCCGAAAGCCTCCAAGAAAAGTCTGAGGCGCAGCATTCTGAAGACACCCCCGGAGCCACCGTGGAGGAACCGTCCCGAATAGCGGTTTCCGGGAAGGTCTCCAGCAGTGCGGCCCAGACCAGGGATACGAACCAGAGCGCAAAATATCAGATCCATGTGTCGGCCAAACGACAGGAACCCACTGAGGCGATGAGCCGGTTGCTGGATATCCTCGCCGCTTCCGTAGCACCAAGGCCACTTTCCAATCAGTAGATGGTATCCGTCTGTCGGCCGTCCCTGGGTACCTGACAATGTATCCGGTCGGCGGACGAAGATCCATTTCCCTTTCCTTGCGTCGTCGGCAAGGTCGCTGTATCGCTTCTTGCCGACGACCTTTCGCTTCTTCATGTATGTATCTCACAAGGAGCAACCCTATGAAATCAAAACGGGTGTGGCTGTACACCTTGTGTATAGCCCTGTTGCTGCTGGTAGCGGTCGGTGTATCGACGCTCCACGCGGCTTCTGTATATCTGACGAACATGCCTAGCGCTGATTCCACGCTGACCGGAGACAACCGGAATGCCGTGAGGCTCATTGAACCACATGTAGTTGATGCCTGGGTGAAGAAACAATCCCCAAGGCCGACGGTGGTGGACGCTGGCTATTTCGCCAAGGATGCGAAATCGACCCAAATGACGGCGCTGTTGAAGGCGAATCCGTATCTGACGATGGCCGTCCTCTCGGACGGGTCTCTTGGCATGCTATACAACGGTGTGTCGCGGCAGTCTCGGACCATTGCCTTTATGGCTGACAAGGCGACTCCTGTGACTTGTTTCATCATGGATGGCAAGGTTTCTGTGTCGGAACTGCAGAAACAGCTGTATGGAAATGCCGTCGTAGGTACGAGGTTCACGATCGGATTCTGCGACAAGGGGGCGAACGATGCCCGGTCCTTGTTGCAGAACTACAACAAAAGCCAGCAGGTAATCGATGTGCTTGTGTGCCAGGGTGGGACAGGGGCAGCTTCAACAGTTTCCGTAGGTGCCGCGACGCTGGTGGTCATGCCCCGACCGAGTACCACGATGCTCAGGCTCGATGTTTCTGTGAAGCCCTGTACCGTCAAAATTGGCTCGTTGAGCCAAGAACAACTTCAGAATCGATAGTTCGTATAAGGAACACAATATGCCAAAAATTACAATTCATTTTGAAGATGCAGCAGCATTCAAGCAAAACCAGAATCAAGAGTTTGAAGATAGTCCGACCACCAGATATTCCGGTTTGACGAATGGTTTGGCATGTCTTCACCAACACGGTGGCCTCTGCGGTCTATATGCATTGGCTTCCGTGCTACGACTTGGATGCGGTGTACCCCAGATCGTGGCGTACAAGCAGGATCGGGGTGCGGCTTCCTCAGTTGAGACACTACTGTCTCGTGTGATACATGATAAAGCTTCCTTTATTGGAGAAATGGCGAATGTCGATTATATGGCCAGACTCTTCAATTCCTATGACCTAAAAGCACTTCCATGTAGGTGCGAACCTGCAATCTTGGATCCCCAACGTCTGGTAGATACTATATCCGCCAACGGTATCGTACTGATTCCCTATATCGCTGGTCCTCGTGGCATGCCTGTTACTAAATGTGATAATCCACGTAATATCCATTGGTGTGTAGCGTTCGGCCTTGAATGGCCGTCGCATAATCTTTCCGGACCTCCTGCAAAAGTATTCACTGCCCATTGGGGTAGATGTCATACGTATGACCTTGAGGCTGTGATCAAGAGCAATAATGCTATCGTGGACAATGCTATATCCGACATGTACAAAATAATGGAGAAGGATCCTCTGCCATTGTTTCAGGCCGAGGACACAAACCTTTCAGGCTCTTTGTCAGGATACCACGAATTGGGTGGCGACAAAGATGCTCAACGGGAGAAACTTATTGCGAAACTGCAGGCACCCCCTGTCGTAAGGCTTGCCGGACAATGCCTTTGTATCACCCGAACTTGAGTCTCTGCTGTTTGAATCTGAAAAGACAGGGACAAATCTGAATACATGACTTACTACAACAAGGAGAAATTTATGAACAACACTATGAATCAATTCGCTGACAAGTTGAATCCATCATCAATCAAGAAGGGCTTGGAATTCATCCGTCAGGATTATCCCTCCAAGCAGAATGAGCGGAAAGTCGATCGTCTGGAATACTGCGATTGGAAAGGCCAGAAGCTTGCTGCGTATTATGTCGACGGCAAACTGATCATCCAGGACAAAGAGGGGAAGGAACCCATACGCGAGGTAGCCTCCTTCGAATACTTCACCCATGGCGGCGGTCGTTGGCGTGCGGGGTGTGACGGGAACATCTTCCTCCATTATCAGAAGACGGATGAACGTGTCCATCATACAGATACCATCATCATCTATCAGGGATGGGATGGTAGAAGCTACGTCGCACGAGTAGCGAAGTAAAGTTCGATATAAGTTTGGACCAGGATGGATCTTCGGCATTATAGGGTGTCGTGAGACCTGCTGGGTAGGTCGCTATCGTTTTGACGTCCTGCGAAGTAGGACGAACTATGCTTAGGAGAAAAAACATGAATTATGTGAAAGTCGACTACTCGGGACTCGGTAATACGGACAAGAGGGAGATTTTCGAAGTTGCATACATCCTGTATCAATCATTTTGAAAACTGGCGAAAAACAGATCGGAGCGGCATATCGAACGGTTCTTGCTGTGCGGCATTGCGTATGGATGACGGTAATATCCGCTTCGGCAACAGCCGCGGGGATGGGGATGCTACGATTCCAAGCGGGGTGCGTTCTATCAATCATGCGGAAATCCATGCTGTCGAAAGTACCGCCGGTCAATCTTTCAAGCCGTTCCTGTATGTGGATCTCGTCCCATGCTTTCACTGCAAGACCTATCTGGAAGAAAATCTCGTGGTTGAACATGATGAACTGGATATCACTGTGTTCTATCAGTTTGATACGGCTGCTGAAATGAGCCGGGTACATGCACTGATCGGAGAGAGCCAGATTCAGTATCTTGGGACACTCATGGGATTATAGAATCCTTATGTTGTTTTCAGTTTCCGAGAGGGGGGAGAAGCTATCTCATTAGAATGATGAAGGAAGGAATGAATATGAAAGTATATCTGCGTAGTATCGCTGATCCAACGAGAGAGCCATATCGCATCAAAGAGCTACCAACCATTGGCTCTCCGGCAGATGAGGGTGGCTTAGTATATTCTTCAGGATTCTCAGATTGTGTTTGCATGGATCAGCGTGGACAGACCTGTGGACTCTATGCGTTGGCGATGATCCTTCGAAAGATGAATAGAAAAGCGATTGTCGCTACTGAGGCTGATACACTACCTGTAGAGGTCTTTCCCAATCCCTCCGAAAAACCTCCTTTGTTGCAGCTCGCTGTACAAAATGGTTATACGGTGGTCGGTGAAATGTTTGATCCGGATGACATCGTCAAGCTGTATCACAATGTTATGGGGCAGACTGATGACAGGTGCCGTGTCGTAACTTGTTCGGCGGAAAATCCGCTTGTCCAGATTGTGAAGGAACAACTCGATAGAGGTGGGCTGGTGATGATTCCGTATTGTAATGGAGCTATCAGACAATCTCATTGGGTGGTCGCAGTTGGCTATAATGAACAAAAGATTGTAGTCATATCACACGGTGACTTTGAGAAATGGGAAAATAGCTGGTTGATGGTGGGTAATACAAATATTCCCTCCGACCCCGATAGTTCTTGTTTGAAATGTCAGGATAATCAGGGGGCCGAATTTTGTGAGGCTTGCAGAACATGCCGGTTTAGCTATAACGATGTTCGTCCGATTGAAACTGAATTGAGAAAGTATTATGGAGATAGCTGTCCTGATTTCAAAGAAGGATGGACGGGAATTGCAAAAAAAGTTTCTCAGTTAAAGGACCGGCTGGTTCTGTTCGATGTATGGCGATAGTTGTAGGGGTGCCCATATCGTCCCAATCAATGTGACGTATGGGCAGATCCCGATATGTACTCTCTTGGAATTCAACGAATCGTCACGGAATCTTTCTGATTGAAGCAACCGAGATATTTCAAGCAAATGCGATGCAAATAAAAGGAGATCTGTATGCAGTATTATAGGATCGATCGAACTTTGGCACCTGTCGCGGTGAACTTTGGCACCTTGTTCCCCGCTTTGCCTCCCATGACCACTGTGGCTGCCCCTGGAAGATTGAGCTCCGGTTTGAGGACTAATGGTTTTCCCAACACAGTCGGACAGGACCAAATATTGACTCCTCTGCCCACAAATGGGGCTCAGATTGGCTACTTGCTGAGTTGTTGCGCTGTAATTGTCTTTGATGTCGGTACAGGAATCTACTATCTGTATCATGCATTTGGTGGAGACCTCAGCCCTGACTTCCAGGCCATGATACGAGGGTTGGTTCCTGCAAACTTGCAGGTGTTGTATTGTGCGACGGATCATGTCCCCGATCCGTTTGCCGACCCTGGATATGTCAAGGCTGCGAGCTGGTTCTCAACCTCTGTTGGAAATGGTGGCGCTTGTATTCCTTCAGGCCAAGTAATGTTTGTTGCGGGAGTCCGTAATGGACAGTTTGTGTTTATCGATGGCGCTGGCAATATTTCATTTTCTTGATCATAAATGAGCAGCGTATGATTTCGATGCCCTAGTTTCAATGGGGAATCAGGTCTTCGCATTCAAGTTGATTTTCATACGGAGGATTACATACCATGGCCATCGACGATGTCAAAATGTTGCTTGAATCACAGAAAAACTATCTCTGTTGCGGCTATGATGCCATCGTCAACCCCTATGCATTGCCTGGTCAGCTCAAGCTGAGCAACCCGATCCTTCTTTCCGATGTGCCGTCGGACATCCTGCCTGAGCGGCGGGGTGTCCTGCGGACTTTCGCTGGCAAGCAACGGTACGAAGTGGAGACCTCCTATTGTGAGTGTTGCAAGGCGGAAGTTCCTGTGGCCGGCCTGGCGGCTTCGATGCAGGGATCATATGTTCAGAAAAGTAACACCTTGCGCACCAGCGTCTATGGCCGCCAGTATCTGCTCCATACAGTGGGTCGGGTCTACAGGACCTGCGGACGCACCGATGCGCTACCGTTCCTGTCTCCGCAGTTCATGACCGATGTTGCGGCCCGCATCTCCCCGCGTGAGTTGTTCGAAAAGTACGGAACACATCTGCTGCAAGATATCGCCATAGGTGGCAAGCTCGTGCTCGACTATCAGAAGGAAGGTGTGGAAGACCAGAACATAGAGGAGTTCAAAGCGGAACTCGCCGTCCAGGAAAACGGCTACGAACGGGGAAAGACCAAGTCCTTACAACGTACTTCCAAGACCAAGCAGGTCAACATGGTCTGTCTTGGTGGCCGTGGCCTTGTTTCCTATGGGAAGGATATGGCGGAGCAACGGGAAGCGTGGGCGGCCTCTCTGGAGCAGGACGGGACGCTTGTGCAGGTCAATGCCTCGACGCCGATATGGGATCTGGTCACTGACGTCGATTATGCGAAAGAGGTAGAACGTGAATTCTACCGATACTGCGTAGAGGTTTTGGAGAGCTACCGGCTGGAGATCCCGTTCATCATCGATATCAAGGTAGTCTCCCTTCGCCGGTTCGACTGGCGGAAGTTGACCTATCACGCCTATTCCGTGGTGATGGACATGAAAGGGGACCCTGCCGACTTCAATGAAGGCGCCGCTGGTGGCCGAAAGGTCTATATCCTCTACAAGCTGGGGACGGATCCTCGCCAGAAGATCACCGACTTGCTGATCTGTTCTGAACGTGAAGTCCTGGAAGAAGGTTTCATCCGCATCAATGTCGACCTCAACGACAGGGCGATCGGGAAGGGGATATTCCTGGCCTACAGGAGAGATCCCCAGGGGAATGGCATGACCTCTCTGGAAGCGGTCGACAGGTCCGTTTTGGGCTCGCCACTGTACCCGGTTGTCCGAGATTCCGAAGGTGGTGAAACCAGCCTCAACAAAGGCGCCTTGTTCGGAAAGGATATGTACCTTTCATGTCATCAGAGTTCCTATGGACAGGTGTTGGACAGAAATATCGGGAAACTGATGGACCGGTTGGCTCGGATGGATGTATAAGGAGGTCTTAAGTGGTTGAGCGGACAGGCCTGAAACATGCGAAGTCGGTGTCAAGACGATTGCTTGTTCTCTTGATGCTGCTATTGTTTTTTGCTCTTCCCTGCCATTCGGAGCCATTGTCTTTCGAATTGGGCATATACCTCGCGTCGTTGTATGACTTGGATTTCGTTGATAATTCCTTTACCACCGATTTCTGGGTCTGGGGACGGTATCCTTTGGAAGAGATAGACTGGGCCGACCGGCTGGATATAGTCAATGCAAAGACCGTTGTGTCATCCCTATTGGCCTGTGAGGAGCGTGGTGAGCAGATGTGGATGCAGCGCAAACTACACGGAATCGTTCGACATGAGTGGGACATGCGGTATTTTCCGTTCAACCATGAAGTACTGACCATCGCAATCGAAGACAATTTCGATATATCGGAGATTCTGTTCACCCCGGATACCTTGAACTCCTGTACGGTGATGTTCGACGACGAGCTGGAATGGAGTATTGAAGATTTCCGCCTTGAGGCGTCCGAGCATGTCTATCCGATGAACTACGGTGACCCGTATCTCGATGGCCAGGAAAGTGTATTCTCCCGGATCACCGTATATATCACCATCGTCAGGAAAAATCCGTGGGTGGCGTTCACCAAATATGTCGGCTGCGTCTATATTTCATTTCTGCTTTCACTTCTCGCTTTCTTGATGAAACCGAACACGGACTCCCGCCTGGCTATGCCGTCGGCCTCGGTATTCGCCATTGTCAGTAACAAGTATATCGTCGATTCCTCCGTTCCATCATCTGAATCCCTGACGTTGATGGATCAGATCCATATCACCACGTTGCTCGCGGTATTCTGTATCTGTGCCTTGGTAATCTATTCCGATGGGTTACGTGCTACAGGCGACTTTTCCGACCTGCGCAGGAGCCGGTGGGTCGACCGGGTAGCCTGCTGCTGCATTCTCGCCGTCTATATCATTCTCAACTGGATGTTCCTTGCCGAAGCGGTCAGACATTGAGTGGAGTGTGAAGTCCTTATATAGATACAGACCATCCCCACGGATCGCGCAAGGTTATCACCCGTCGTTACACTTTTTCGTCTGAGTTTCCAACAACCCAGGTCCATATGGTGCCAGCGAGACCATGATATATGGGCAAGTACATGCCGCATCCTGCCTCTGGCGTGCGAACTTCCACATCTTCCCACACATCTCTTTTACTACCAGGGCGCAAGCTGGATCCTTGATCCTATTGGTCATTTCCGCAGGGTCTTCGGCCAGATCATAGAGTTCATCGTAGTCGAACGTATTGAAGACGTACTTCCACTGACGGTTCCATACAGCCCGTTGTATGCCGTAGACCTCGTTCCCGTTCGTCTGTGTATAAATCTCCGTTCTCCATCTGGAGGGTGTTATTCCTTGCAAGAAAGGAAGTAAGGAGTATCCTGAATGTTTGTAAGGTTCACTTACTTTTGCGAGATCAAGGATCGTCGGGGTAAAATCAACGATGGAGACGAACGCATCTTCCGTCCTGCCTTCGGTGGAACCTGTGGGTTTGATCGCTGCGCAGATCCGATAGGCTTCCTGGAAACAGGGCAAGCCCTTGGCCCATAGTCCGTGCGCTCCCATGTAGTCCCCATGATCGGTCAGATAGACGATGACGGTGTCATCATATATCCCTTTCGATTCAAGTGCGTCGAGTAGTTCTCCGAACAAGGCGTCCTCGAACGAACAGAAGGCGAGGTAATGCCGGATGCTTTCCTGGTGTTCCTCGTCGGTAAGTCTGAACTGGTCCCTCGTCCGGCGATATAGGGCGGGACGGTCCTGCAACGTATCCCGAAAACTTTCAGGAAGCGGGATCTCCACGTCCTTGTATAGATCCAGGAATTCCTGTGGAACCATATACGGATCATGAGGGCCAGTGGTTCCCGCATAGATGAAAAACGGAATGTCGGAATCGGATGACAGGATCGCTTCCTTCGCCTTCTGTACCGTGGTCCGGTCTCCGAAGGGGTCGTCGTCGACTCCGAACTGGTGGTAGGTGGGGAACCCCTCCCGGATGATCCTGCCGAAATCCTTGACTTCATTTGGACCATCGAGAGGAATCTTTCCACTGTAGACGGCTGCCCAGTCTTCATGATGGGGGATGTTCTCCTTGGACATCCTTCCGTAGTTCATGACATGCTCGTGGAGTACTGTATCAAACCCACGAGCCTCCGGCCCTTCATATGCGCTGACGTGCCATTTCCCTGAGAAGATGGTATTGTACCCCTCCTTTTGGAGTAGTTGTGGAAACAACGTAACATTGTCATACAACCCTCGGGTGATGGCGTTGCAGACCTCGACATTGTGCCATACGCCATGTTCGGAGGGGTATAGTCCGGAAAAGAAAGAAGCCCTGCTCGGACAGCAGTGCGGGGATACCGTATAAGCCTCGGTAAACCTGACCGCTGTTCTCAGGAATCGCTCCATGTTCGGCATGATGGCCATGCCAGCCGGATCGATCGTCGTCGCGTTCTGCTGGTCTGTCATGAAAACGAGGATATTCGGTCTTTTCTCTTCCATATTCAACTCCTGTCGGTCGATGGTTCCACAGGTCTACCAGACGTTCACCGTGATTGAACTTCGTATCTCCTGCGATGCGGCGATCGCCATGATCCCTGTCTTTGCGGGCAGATCCTCTTGCGGAAGGTCCATATCCGTGATCCCCTGCCAAGGTTCAATGCAGAGGAACGGTTTATCCGGTTCTCCCGCGGTCCAGAGCCCGAGATAGGGGAACCCGGCAAACGACATCCGTATCCCATGTGCTCCTGTGTCGCAGCGCATCTCCACAGTATCTGCGTCCAGATCCTCCAGGACTACGGGGCCTTTGGAAAAGAGGGTATCGGTCAGGGGGAGTTCTCCACCTGGAAGCGGGAAGGCTTCCTTGCGTCCTGAGCGGAATCCATTCTGTATCTCGATACGTGTAGCGGCGGCGGTGGCCGGCCCGAAACCAAGGGTATAGTCCTTGAGGACGCTGCCCGTGTTGATTCCTTGCAGCATGAACCCAGGGTGCCAGCCAAAGGACGTAAACAGCGGCTGTTCTCCTGTGTTGTGGATCGAAACCTGTAGCTCCAGAGTACTTCCGTCCAAACGGAAGATCAACGCCAGCTGGAAATCAAATGGATAGAACTGTTTTGTCTCGGCGTCGGATGAAAGCGTGAAACACGCTGCTTCCGGACCGAGCGTCTCTACCTCGAACGGGCTGTTCTGTGCGAATCCATGTCTTGGCATTGGATACTGTATACCTTCATAGGTATAGACATCGTCTTTCATCCCGCCTATGACGGGGAAAAGGATGGGCGCCTTGCCCGGCCAATACTTGGGATTCCCTTGCCAGAGCAATTCCCTTCCGGTCTGTTTGTCCAGAAGACTCTGCAGTTGCGCTCCCCTCGGATCCACAAGAGCCGACAACCGATCGTTCTCCAGCCTGATGTATTTTACCGTGTCGTTCATGGTGTTTTCCTTATTGATAGTTGCACATGTCGTTTGTAGAGGAATAGCGCTGTACCAGGAAGTCTATCAGTTCCTGCGGAAGCGCCGGCATCTCCGCGACGGCGATGTTGTCCTCTACCTCGGAGGATTTCTGAGCGCCGATGATCAATGTGGAGACACCATCCTGCGCCAATGAGAATCTGATGGCGATCTGGGCAAGTTCTGAATAGGATTGAGGCATCGTAATATTATTTTTCATGTATTCTACCGAACTCAGAATGAAATCTAGATATTCTTTCTTGTATCTCACTCGCTGATCGATCCCGGAGAATACATGTCCGGGTTTGAACATCCCTGTCAGCAATCCGCTTTCAAGTACTGTCCTGACGATGATCCCGATATCCTCCCGTTTCGCCCGTTCAATGATCGGCCTCATCTTCTGTCTCAGGATGCTGTAGACCAGCTGGATCGTATCGATCCGCTTTGTCGCCATGTACTGTTCGCATAATTCGATGGTTCTGTCCGTAACGTCAGGACCTTTGATTGAGGCTCCGATGAACCTGATCTTTCCTTCCTCCCTGAACTTCTCCATTTCGTCGAGCGCCAGATTCATTTCCTCGATGCTTTCGGGGGGCTGATGCAGCTGATAGACGTCGATATAGTCGGTCTTCAATAGCCGAAGAGACTCTTCAAGGTCTTTGCGCATGTTGGGTATCGTTTCCCTGTTCTCTCCCGCGACAGTCTTTGAGGCGATGGCCACCTGTTCCCGCGGGAAATACCTGCGGATCGTCTCACCTATGATCCGCTCGCTTCTCTCTCCGTAGGCACGGGCTGTGTCAATGAAGTTTCCACCCAGGTCCACATAACGGCGGACCAGTTGGATCGCGTCATCCTCGTGTATCTCTCCATATTCCCCGACTCCATTGTTGCCGATCGGCCATGCGCCCAATCCGATTTCGGAGACGCGAAGTCCCGTCCTGCCCAGAATCCTTGTGTCCATAGTATCCTCCTTAGACAACGTATTTCATTGATGAAAAGAATGTGATATCAGCCTTTGGTGCTTCCCGCCGTCAGCCCCGCTATGAATTGGTTGCGGATGAAGAAAACGATGATCAATATCGGCATGGTGATCAACGATGCGGCCGCATAGAGTCCGCCGTAGTTGATTTCATCGAACTGCATGAACTTGAACACGATCACCGGTAGCGTCTGCGTCTTCGTTCCCGTCAGGATCAAAGCGAACAGGAAATGATTCCAGGAAAAGATGAACCCCAGGATGCTCACAGTCAGCATTCCTGTCCGGATCAACGGCAGCACGATGCTGATGAAGATCCTGAAATGCGAGCAACCATCGATATACGCGGCCTCCTCCAGCTCGATCGGCAGATCCTCTATGAAGCCGATGAGGATCCATACCGTGAGGGGGAGCGTGATGATCAGATGGCTGATAATGATCGCCGCGAACGTATCGATCAACCCCAGCCGGCGGAACATCATGAACCAAGGGACCAGCAGGCTGATTCCGGGAATCATCCTCGCGACCATGATCACGGTCGAAAGGAATGTCATCCTGTATCTCGCTATGCTATAGGCCGCCGGTACTCCGATGCACAACGACAGCAATACCGCCGAGGTGCTGATGATCAGGCTGTTGCGGAGGTTCAGGAAAAACTGTGTCTGGAACAACACATATTTGTAATTGGTCAGCGTCAGGTTCGAGAACCAGTCGGGTTTCATCTGCAAGAGCGACGCATTGTTCTTGAAGGAGCAAAGCAGCATCCAGAAGAACGGGAAGATGATGACGACCATGAGGATCGCGACCCTGATGTAGTACCAGGTGACCGATAGGGGACTTCTGTATTCCTTCATGGCTTGGACCTCCTGAATTTTGAAAGGAGCAGGTTCAGCAGCAATATGATGATGAACAGGATGACGATCACCGCCGATGAATACCCCATCTTGAAGTACCTGAAGCTGTTTTCGTAGATATAGAGGTTGATGATCTGCGAGGCGTTCCCCGGTCCTCCCTGCGTCATGACGTAGATCATGTCGAAATGTTTGAGGGAGTCCGTCAACCGAAGCATCATGGCTACGATCAGCGACGGTCGTATCAGGGGGAGTGTGATCCTGTAGAATACCTGGGACCGTGTCGCCCCGTCGATCGCGGCGCTTTCATACAGCTGGTCGGGAATCGTGGACATGGCGGACAATGCTATGAACATGATCAGCGGGAACCATTGCCATGTATCGACGACCAGCAAGGCGATCATGACCAGCTTCACATCCGACAGCCAGGGGATGGTCTGGAGCCCCAGGCTTGTGACGAAATAGTTCAATACACCCAGGGTCGGGTTCAGCATGAGCCGCCAGACCAAAGAGATCGCGACCGGTGTGCTTGCCAGCGGGAGTATCAGGATCGACCGGAAGAACTCCTTGCCCGGATACTGTCTGTTGATGAACCTCGCTATCGCGATCCCGACATACATCTGGATGACCACTCCGCAACCCGTGAAGATCGCCGTCGCACGAAGCGATTGCCAGAACAGCTTCTGGGAGAACGCGTCGGTGAAATTCCGTAGCCCGATGAAAGCCGGAGGCGTAACCGCCGACATGGACCACGAATGGACGCTGAGATAGAGGGTGAAGAATACCGGGATGATGAAAATCGCCGCCAGCGTCATGACCGTCGGAAGGATCATCTTTACACCGAACACCTTCCCCGGATTGTGTCTGAACTGCAATTTTCTATCGATATACAATGCCATTGACGATAGTTTTGTTTTCATTTTCACATACCTTCCCATAGGTACCCGTGACGGGTACCCATGGAAGATCTTGTCTGTTTTTGATTGTGTGCCTAGAGTATCCTGCGCACCTGGGCCGCCGCCGCATCAAGGGCGTCCTTCGGAGAGGCGGATCCTTGGATAGCCGCAATGATCGCCGCGCCGACGATATCGTTGATTTCAGCGCTAGGGGTCGCCTGTGCGTACAGGATGGGGATCGCATGATCAAGCGACTCCAACGTCGCGTCCATCCAGTCCTTGTTCACGTTCTCCAGATAGGTTTCGGAATTCCATGCCGATTCCCTTGCTGTGACGAAGTTCTGGTCCTGAATCCGTTTCTGCATTTCGGCGCTGGTGGCCCACTGGATGAACATCCAGGCCGCTTCCTTGTTCTTGCTGAACGGAGAGATCGCGAGGTTCCATGACCACAGTACGGAAGTGGGGTCGACGCCTGTGGCTGTAGGGACCGGAGCCGCGCCGAGATTGCCGACTACCTTGGATTTCGACGGATCGGTGAATACGCCGAGCCAAGCGTTGGTGTCGAGGATCATCGCAGCCTGGCCCTGCTGCATCATGGCCTGTACGTCGGTCCAGTCGTTGTTGCTCGCACCGGGATTGGAATAGTCACGCATCAACTGTACATATGTTTCCAACGCCGCGACTCCTTCCGGTGAATTGAACACGGGATTCCCGTCGTCATCCAGCCATCTTCCGCCGTAGTTGTACAGGAAATTCGACCAGGTCATGGCCGCCTGCGCCCTTGTCCCACGGCCGACGAACCCGTAGGTGCCGGAGGAGTTCAACGCTTGCGCAGCATTTATCAGTTCTTCCATCGTCGCGGGGACTTGGATGCCTTTTTCATCGAACAGATCCTGACGATAGTACAGGATCCAGGTAACCGCGTTCATAGGGATCGCGACCCGCTGTCCATTGATCACTTGCGCTTCATATACCGAACTGAAGAAATCTTCGGGCATCCAGTCGGGGCTGGTGAGGATGGGGGAGGCTATGTACGAATCGAGTGGTTCATACCAGCCGTTGGCATGGTAGCTGAAGCCTTCATTGCAGTTGCCTGCCGTCGCGAATACATCCAGGGAGGGATTTCCCGCCGCCAGTTCCACCATGACCTTTTGGTAATGCTGGTTTTCCGGGAAGCTTTCAATCGTCACCTTGATACCCGTCTTTTCGGTGAATTCATCGACATATTCCGCAAGAAGATTGGAATAATAGAAGTTCAGGGTAACGAAACGGAGTTCTGTTCCTTCGTAGTTCCTCCAGTCGAAGGAGTCGACCGTCTTTGTCTGAGTTTCAGTACCGCCCTTCGCGAACAGAGAAAGCGAAACCAGCAGTATCACGAAAAATACCATTCCTTTTTTCATATGTTCCTCCTTGGGAGATGGTTTCCCTCCTGAAACCATGCCTCCCATTGTTGCTCAACAACTATTCATCGATGAAATTCCTCTCTACTTTCGATAGTATCGTGTCCAGTTGGTTCAGTTCTTTGGGACTGATACCTACAAGTGTCCGTTCGTAATGCTTGATCTGGATCGGAAGCAGTATCTGCTTGATCTCTTTCCCTTTGTCCGTCAAGAAAAGACAGACCTTTCTCCGATCCCCGTTTGAACTCCGCCGTTCAACGAATCCTCTCCGTTCCAATGCGTCTACTTCCCTTGTGATCCGGGAGTTGTCCAACACGCTGTATTGACGTAGCTGGGTAAGGAAGATTCCTTCCTGCTGCCAAAGCCTGTAGAGGATATGGAACTGATAGGCCGTGATATCGTATCCGGCGTCTTCGAACGCTTTCTGTAGTTCCGTGCGCAATACCTTGACTGTCTTTTCCAGCCGGTATCCGATCGCGACTTCTAGAATGAATGCTCTTTCCAATTCGTCTTCCATAGAAATGTTTTAACATGAAATATTTTTATTTACAAATATTTTTTTTAAGAATAAATTTATCCGCTAATGACTTCCTGCACTTTTCCGATATCCAACAATGCAGAACAATAATCTACGATCCAATAGAAGGGTATTCAATGTATGATTATAAGGATGCATTAAGAGCTATTGTATTGGGGGCAAAGATTTCGCTGGAGGAAAGTGTCATAAAAACATTCGCAGAGAAGGGTATTTTGATATATCAAATGAAAATAATAGCAACCCGTTCTATCACTGAAACTAATTTCCTTTTCCCTGATCATGATCCCCATTATGAACTTGTAAAAATCCCTAATCCGATAGACAAAATTAATCTTTAAATACTTGATTGCCTTTTCAGTAGCATCCCCACAAATTCCCTCACAGTTCCTTTCATCCTTTTCACAGGTTTTCCCGCGATGACCACCATTTTCAGATCGTCCGCCTCCACCGCCTGCCTGGTCGGATCTGCGCTGTAAACATTGAAACTTGCCTCGTTGCCAGCGATCAGCCTTGCGTCGGAGCCAAGCATCTGGGCGGCATTGGTGGAATAGGTCTGATAGGCCTGGTATGGGGTGAGCGACTGCGCTGGATCATAGTATTCGACCATTCCCCGCATCTGTAGATACGGGTCGAGGGACTGGACGGGAGAATCGGTGGAGCCACAGATGCAGACTCCAGCGTCCATGAGCGTCCGTAACGGGATGATCTTCCTCAATGCCTCATTGGAAAGATACTGCTCATAGCCATGAAGATACCGTTTGTCGATATAGGCGAACCCTGGTTGTACGGTAATGGCGACTCCCAACGTCTTCAGTTTCTCGACCGCCTCTGCGGAAGGAAACTCGCAGTGGTCGATACGGTTCATCGGCTTGCCCGGGGCCGTCACTGGAGGACATTTCGCATAGGCACGGATGATCTGGGCTATCGCCAGCTCACCGATCGCATGGGAAGTCAGTTGGATATCCTGCTCACGGGCCTGCCGGACCTTCTCTTCGATCACATCATCGGCATAGTAGCAATGCCCGCACTGGTCGGAATTCCTGTATGGGATGGAGAACGCGGCGCTCTGCGAGCTGACAGAACCATCGAGCTCCCAGGCCGAACAGCCGCCGATACGCTTGTGGCCCTGCCTCTTGAAAATCGAAGAAGCCTTTGAGAAATCCATGTATTGAGGAAAGAACGCGACATTAAGGGGAATCTTCGTCGCGATGAAGGCCAACGCTTTGGTGATGGCATCATTCTTGACATCCTCGTTCCCATCAAGGGCGCAGATGCGGGAGATGCCATAGTCATGGCATTCATTGACGAAATTCGCGATACCAGTGCGGATCGTTTTGAACGACAACGTCTTGGCTATCAGATCTGTGACCCGACCCTGCATGAACTCATGCGCTTCGCCACGGAAAATACCGTCGACGCTGTCATCGACAGGAAGCTGCAACAGTTCCATCGTCTTTGTCGAAAGGGCGGAGGAGTGCCCGTCCATATTGTAGATGACAAGGGCCCTGCCTCGGGACCATGCGTCCAACTCATGCCGGTTCGGCAACCGATTCTCCTTGATCGCCGGTACGATATACCCGTTGGCTACGATCAGCTTGTCCTTGGGATGCACCGCGCAATACGCTTCGATCCGCTCCCTGATGCCACCGAGAGAATCGGGAGCGACCCGTTCGTGCTCTATCTCGCAGATCATGAAGCTTCTGGCGGCGAGCACCATGGAATAGAGCAGATGGAGGTGGCTATCGGTCAGCGTCGGCATGACATGCTTGCCTTGGAGATCCACCATCCGGCCGTACCGCGCTCTGTCCGGAGTATCTCCCACATAGTCAATGACGTTGCCGCAGACTCCGAGGGAGGAATAGACCTCATCAGCCGAATTGAAAGTATGGATATGCCCGTTGTAATAGAGCGTTCTGGTTTCAGATCGTAACGACATTGCCCACCGCCATGAGGATATAGAGGACGATGACCGCGATCTGAGCCGCCGTGTTTCCATAACGTCCAAGCAATGTCGGTCCAGGCTCCTTTCTGCTCTTGCGGAACGCGGGGACGACAAGCAAGGCTATGAGGATTGCGATCAGTCCGCCCGCCAGCCGCATGAACTCCATAAAGCCCCCGAACCCCAGGAACGTAAGCAACAACGATGGCACAGTAGCGATGATCCAACACATTTTTGTGGATAACCTGGTCTGTTCGGCCACTATTTCAGAGAGTGCCAGCGAAATGGACCAGTAGGTGGTGAGCATCGCCAGGATGGTGAAGACCGATCCCACAATCTCCGCCCATACCCCGATTCCTCGGCTCCAACCTACCATCGCGACAGGGGTGACTTCCGGTGAAGCGAGCAGGGCGCAGATGACGATCACCATGATCAATATCAGGTTGTTGAGGATTCCGAGCGTCACCGCCCTGGTGACTTTCTTGCGATCACCACCGAGACCTGCCACGGCCTGTGGAACCGAGAAGAACGCGGAAAAGGCGAACATGGCCATGCCGAAATAGGCGAGAGCTTGGTTCACCGTCCCAGGTGCTACAGGGAGGCTGTTCTGTACTTTCGTGATCGAGGCTCCGGCGAGGACGATCACCATCGCATAGATGGCGGCTACGGCGTATTTCTCGCTGAGTCCCACCGCTTTGAGTCCGAAGAGGACGACGCTTGCCGCGACGACATAGAAGATCAGTTTCGAAACGATTATGGGAAGTCCCAGCATCGGGGTAAGGATCTCGGCTGCACCGGAGATATAGGCTGCCAGGTTTGTGAACAGCACCAGCGTCATGATCACGAAGAAGCCGATGGTCAGCGGTTTCTGGAACCTTCCTTGGAACAGGTATTTGCTGAACACCGAGATAATCTGCGGGTTCTCTCCGCTTTTCATGGAGAGCTCTGCGATCATCAGGTGCAATAGCACTGATGCTGCGAAGGCTATGACCAATATGATCGAGCCTACGATGATGCCGTTCTTCTGTGCGAGATAGGGCATCGCCATGACTCCTCCGCCGATGCCATACCCTGTAATGATACATGCGCTTTCCCAGACGGTGAGCGTCGTCTTTTTATTCGTTGTGGCCGGGGCAATATTCGCCGTGCTTGTCTGATCCTGTGATGCCATGGGGTTCCTTCTCCGCTCGTACTTTTTCCATGAAAACCGTGCTTCAAGAAAAATGAGTTTCTGACAGAGCACCATAAGAAGGGGAGTGTGTCAAGAGTTGGGGAGCTGAAAGCGGTCTATGCTTTCGGGGTAGGCCAGAATGCGGCTTCTAGCATGAGACAAAGGCAATGGTAGATTGGCAGATGGAGTTCCTGGATCTTGAAAGTCTCAGTTTCAGGAACCTTGATGACTACATCGCTGAACTGATCCACCTTTGCAGGTTCCCACCCTGTCATCGAGACTACTTTCATTCCTTTGGCTTTTGCGACGACACTTGCGAGAACTACGTTTTCTGAGTTTCCAGAGGTCGAAATACCAATTAGCGAATCGTTTTCCTGTCCGTACCCAAGGACTTGCTGCGCGAATGCGAGAGCGGGAGCCCTGTCGTTTGCATATGCGGTCGTCAACGCCGTATGTTGAGTCAGATTGATCGCTGGGATCGTCCCTTCCAGTCCAGTTTCCAAAAGTGACCCCAACTCTGCGTCGATCGATCTGAGCCGTTGTCCTAACGCTGGTGGTATGGGGCGTTCCGCGCAGAAGGATTTCATGAGTTCCCCGACGATATGGTCAGCGTCGGCGCTACTTCCTCCGTTGCCACAGACCAGGATCTTTCCCCCTGACGCAACGCTACCGTACAGAAGTTCATAGGCGCCAAGGATGGTTTCCTTGGACACTTCAAGGACCGGGTACCTTTCAATGAGTAGATCGAGTTGTTCGTTCATCATGTAATGTCCTTTCCCAAAAAGATTTCGCTACGCCGAGCGCCGCGATATCGCCAATATCATCGCCCAAGGAGGATGGAATGACGCTACAGACGGAATTGCACTGAGGGAGAGTTTCATTGTCGATGATTTCCTGCATCAGGTGCCTGAACAGTATTTCATCTCGGGCGTATATGCTCCCCATGACTATCTTTTCTGGATTCAATACATCTATGAGTATTGATAATGCGTAGCCCAGCCGTTCGGCGGAGATGGCGATGACCCGTTTTGATCGCTCATCACCCATATTGGCCCGAAGACAGATTTCCTTCGCTGATATCTTTTCTCCGAATTCCTGTTCAAACAACAGACTGAGACCAGCTCCGCTACAGAAGGATTCTATGCTCCCGTTTTTTCCATAGCAGTAGGGGCCTGTTGGAGCGATCCTGACATGGCCGATTTCTCCTGCCATTCCGGAAGCGCCTTCATACAGTTTCCCGTCAAGTATCAAGCCTGCTCCGAATCCTGTTCCGAATGTTAGGAAAATCATGTTTCGGGTTCCTTGCCCGCTCCCCCAGTTCCACTCAGCCAAAGCACAGGCGTTTGCATCGTTCTGAAGATATGCCGGAGCGTTGAACGCCTCTTCGAGTCGCCTTGTGATCGGAACCTGATCCCAAAACGGAAGGTGAGGAGGGGAAAGTATTTCTCCATGTACCGTATCAAGCGGCCCTCCACAACTGACTCCGATGGATTGGAACTGCGTCAGATGCCTTTCCTCCATCAACCCTTTGCCCGAAGAGATGATCCGATGAATGATATCCGCCGGCTTCCCGCTTGTTGGAAACTGCTTTCTGGCGAGAATCTCCCCTTTCCTGTTCCCAAGGGATACCCCTATTTTTGTTCCTCCGATATCAACACCGAGAAATAATTCATTCATGCGCTGCAATCTCCTTTGACATGCTGAGAAGAGATTGGAAAAAAAGCTTGTTGTCACAACAGGTATAGTCGACCGTACCACCCATTCTGTTGAATGTTTTCATGAAACGCAGGTAATACGCTGGGTTGTCTATCGGTGGCTCGCCTTTACTCCAATCCCAAGTAGATTTCTGCAAGTCTATCACATGGATATGGAAATTATGAAGATTGCGCCCCCTCTGTATTGCTACATTACGGGACATGGACAGGGCTTTCTCGAAGATCATGGGAGACATGACCGCGGATCCGACTGAAAGATAGACACCGTTCTCAAGATTTGAGACACTCTCCACATACGACAGGAAATCCTTCTCCGCGGTTCTCCCTATGCTCGCTCCTTGATTCGCATGGTGTGTATAGATGATATCATGTCCGAACATGGGGTGGCATGTGAAAGGCTTTCCTGCCCTCGCCGCATAGGATTGTATGCTATACTCTTTGTATGGGTGCTCGATGGTCAGAAACCCGGAGGGGATATTGCATGCCGATATTTCCTGTATGAGGTCCAGCGCCGCCGCCCGTTTCCATAACGGTGAACGCGGATTTTTCGACTCCTCCTCCAACTGGTCCAGAGACGGTATCTCAAGTCCGTCATTGAGGATCATCTCGCCGACCGATTCTCCGTATCCAAGCCCCCGGTATGCTCCAAGCACCAATGCGAGGTTGATATAGAGTCCCGTTTCCTCCCATGTGCCGAAGTTGCCGACCTGTACGTTCTTGCGGACATCTTCGCTGCTTTTTCCAAGATAGGAGAACTCCCAGTCATGGATGATTCCAGCGCCGTTCGTGCAGATATGGGTGAACCAACCATTTTCAAACAGAGAGCCGATGACCCGTCCCAGGCCATTCTTTATTGCATGGGCGCCGAAAGCGCAGATGACCGCCGCGTCTTTCTGTCGTGCCTGTAGGATTTGTTCCGTCACATGATATAGTGCGGCCCGCAACCCATCATCGAGACCTGATATGTCAATAGAGACCGGCTCGACGCTGGTAGTCTGTATATCTACTTTGCTCCACCGGCTGGAAAGAGGAAGATACTGCATGTCGAACCGATTGAATTCTTTCATTGTTCCCACCTGAGGTACTTCGCCAGTTTTTCTGTCCAGGAATAGTCTGGAATCAGGATATCCGCACCCGCGAGAACCAGTCGTTCCCGTTTTTTGAGATTCAAACCGAAGCGTTGCCGTTCATCGCTGACTATGCCGATTGTCAGAAATCCCCGTTTCTTGCCCTCTCTGATTTCGACAGGACCATCACCAAATACCACCACCTCATTGGGAACCACCTGTATCTCTTGCATGATATTCGCCATCACTAGTTTCTTGGGATCGTTGGTGATGTCGCTTTCGGAACCGAATATTCCTCCATTGAAGCAATGGGCATAACCGAAGGTCTCTGTCTCGAACCTGACGTCGGCATAATCGCTTCCGCTGGCTAGGAATATCCGCGTATCATGTTCCCGGAGCAAGGAAAGGAAGGGGAGCGCTCCTTTCATGGTAAGGTCGGCGACATCATAGATGCCATCCCTGTATCGGTCATATTTAACTTGCAGGAGTCTGGACAGTCGCTTTGCGTATTCATCTTTGTATGCGAGCGGTGTTTTGATCTCTTTCGCGGGAACATATCCAAATTCATGGATTAACTCCACGAGTTGGGCCATTTGCACGATGGTCTGGATTCCCGTGGTTTTTTCTATCATTTGTTCCACGGCGTTGTGTATCGCTTTCAGGTTCTCTGCGGTGAGACGAGAAATCGCCTTTCCTGCGATCGCCTCGACCATCAAGGTCCGCATGACGGTCTCCCATCCTTGTCGTATCGTCGAGATGGTTCCGTCATGGTCGAAGATCGCGACTTTCGGATATCCTAGACTCTGGAACTCTTTGCCGATGATCTCGATCTCGGTCCCCGGAAGGTAGGTCGCAAGTCGTAGGTCGGAAGCCAAGGCCGGATTGTATCTGTAGTCCGGGCTTTTCGCCAGATCAAGGACTTCTTCCATCTTGGGATGTCCAGTGGCATGCAAGATCCTGGCGCTTGTCGCGGCATTGAGGTTAGCGAACTTCATGCTCTTATGCAAGGAATATCCACTTGCTTGTGCGGTAGCGAGCGCCGCAAGGAATGCGTCTCCCGCACCCACCGGGTCCGTTTTCTTTGTCGAACTGATTCCAAGGATCCGTATGGACTCCTCGCCGTTGAAGGCGATGGCTCCGTCTTGCCCCTGGGTGATCACGATGCTTTGCACGATATTGTTCGTCATGACCAGCCGCGAATACAAAGCTTTCAAGCAATCTTCCTGGGATGCCATGCCTGTCCGGGCAATCGCTTCCATGGCGTTCATCTTGTACGAGCAGTTCGGATATTGCAGGTCCTTCCTGGCGTCGACCCATACGGGGACCTGGATTGCCTGGAGGATTTCGAAAAGTCGCCTTTGCATGTATCTGGTATGGATGGAATTTGGAAATTGCTGGTTGATGAGCAACCCATCGTATTCGGCTAGCTTTTCCTGAAGTTTTGCAAGCATCTTGTCAATCGATTTCTTCCTGTAGACATTGTCGTGGCCTATGTCGAACCTGGGGAGTTCTTCGGAATTCTCATCATACATTTTATGATATACAGCGGTAGTGAAGTTTTGTTCCCTGATGCAGCCATCTATATCTATATCAAGGGCTGTCAACTTTTGCTCCAGCATATCAGCCCAGACATCGTCCCCACAGATGCCGTATAGGTCGCATCGCGCTCCAAGGCTGGCTATGTCCAGCGCCAGATTCCCGGCTCCACCGGCATCGAAACTGTATGTATGGACAGAACGGACTTCCAGACCGGTTTCAACGGACCGCTCTTTGCCAACCGATGAAAAATAGGCGAGATCGAGCGCGATATCCCCAAGGACGGCGAATTTCTTGTGTTGCAAAGCCAACGGTTTTTCCTCAGATTTCATTGGAGCTCCTGTTGTCGTCAGGATTTGATGGCACCACCGGAAAGCCCGATGATGAAATATTTCTGTGCGCAGGAAAAGAGTATGAATATCGGTACGATCGCAATAAAAGATGCGGTACCTAACAGTGACCAGTCCACTTCCCCCTGTTCTCCAATGAAGCGATAGAGTTCGACTGTATATGGTCTGACACTGCTTGTCAGTGTCATGGCGACGATATACTCATTCCAAGCCTTGAAGAATGCGAAGATGGCTGAGGCTGAGAGCCCTGGCGTGGCGATAGGTATCGCGATTTTTAGAAACGCCTGTGTTTTGGAGAGGCCGTCGATCATCGCCGCTTCTTCGATAGCGTCAGGGATCGTATCGAAATAGCCTTTCAGGACCCAGGTGTTCATTGGCGCGGATAGCGTCGCGTAGATGAGGATCAATCCGGTATGTGTATTGTAGAGTCCATAGACTGAGAATATCTGGTACAGGGGAATGATGAGTGCCAGGATCGGGACCATCTGGAAAAACATGATACCCACCATGAGCGGTTTCTTGCCGGGAAATCTGAAGCGGGACAGACCGTACCCTGCCAAGGTCGCAACTGTACAGCTCAAGGCCATCGCACCCAAAGCGATGATCAGGCTATGGTAGTAGGAAGAGAAATTGAAGTTGTTCGCATCGAACAGTCTGCCGAAATTCCTGATGGTCGGATGCTTAGGGAAGAGCGACGGGGGGTACCCGATCGCTTCCGCGGATGTTTTGAATGTTGAGCTCAGCAGCCAGTATAAGGGGAGCAATGTAAGGACCGCGGAGACGATGAGAATTGCATATACCAATGTTTCCGACGCCCAACGGTTTCTGTTCAGGTTGTTCATATGCCGCATCTCCTAGCCTTCCAGTTTCTCTTTGTTGAGACGTAGATACATGATTGTCAGGAAGAGGTTGAAGATCAGGATGATGACCGCTACGGCGGCTCCTTCTCCCAGCTTGCCGAAATCAAAAGCCCGTCTGTACATATGGACCGCCATGACTTCACTCTTGAACAACGGCCCCCCCTTTGTCGTAGCATAGATCAAGTCAAAGGAATTGATGGTGTTCATGCTTGTCATGACAAGGTTCATGACAAGGAACTGACGGAGCATCGGGATGGTGATATACCGTAGCCTCTGGAAAGCCGTCGCTCCATCGACGATAGCCGCCTCATAGATTTCCTCCGGAATGCTTTGCAGGCCGGATGTCTGGATAATGAAACTGAACGGCATCCCGTGCCAGATATTGGCAACGATCAGGCACAGCATCACGAGATTCGGATCATTGAGCCAGGTCGGAGGGTTTTGCACACCCATCATGGTGAGAAGATAATTCAATATTCCCAATCTGGGTTCGTACATGAACCGCCAGGAAATGGAAATGATGATACCACTCACGACCCATGGAAGTATCGTGATGGATCGGAAAAGGCCTTTGCATTTGACGAACTTTCTATTCAGGAGAAGCGCCAGCAGGAATCCGAATCCAATCTGGCCGACGACGCTTCCGAATACATATACGACGGTATTCGGTACGATCGTCTTCATGAAGTTCGGAGATTCCCGTCTGAAAATGGTGAGGTAGTTTTTGATTCCTGCGAATTTCATCCTGGTCATCGTCGCGAGTTTCACATCTTGGAAACTAAGAAAAATCGTCCGTAGAAGGGGATAGAATGAAAGCGCAAGCAACAATGCTATGATCGGAAATAGAAACAGGTATCCCTGTAGAGCTGTTTTCGTTTTGATTTTCATTGATACCTACCATGTTCCTTTGTGATCTGCTTGTTCCGTAGCGGTCTCGGCGGTGGAACAGGCGAAGGACGAAAAGCCTTACGGACTCTCTCTTCGGAGAGCCCGTAAGGTCAGGGTTGACCCTATTCGTTGAGAAGCTGGTCGACGATTCTCGCAGCGTCATCCAAAGCCTGCTTTGGTGTTTTCACACCCATGATCGCTGCCTGGATGGCATTCTGCACTTCTGCCGCAACCTCGGTATATTGAGGAATGCCTGGTCTGAAGTGCGCGTTGTCAAGCTGAGAAAGTATGACGTTGAAATAGGGATCAATAGCATAATAATCATCCGCTCTGCTCATGAGAGAGGTGAATGTCGGAACATAGCCACGGGCCGCGGTGTACCCGAACTGGGCTTCTGCTCCAGCTGCATAGGTAATGAATTCCCATGCCAGTTCCTGATGTTTCGAGCCTGTCGGGACACACAGCAGATATCCTCCGCTCATGGTCGATGGCGTTCCGTTGTCCGCCCAAGGAATTGTCGCGACGCCGAAATCGTCCAGGTACTGTTCTACCGTGAGTCCTGGGATCAGATCTTTCGCCAGCCCGAACGCCTTGGTCATGTAGGACATCGCGAACTTATCCTGGAACACGCCATTGTTGATATCGCTTGAACTTCCTGAGACGATTGAGGACGGGGTCGCTCCTGTTTTTACCATGTTGACGAGTTCTGTGAGCGCTTGGACACCTTCCGCACTGTTGAACGCGGATTTCTTCATGTCGTCCGTAAGTATCTGCCCGCCGAGGGAGAAGAGATAGCCGTAGAAAGTCTGCGCCGATTCATCTTCCAATGTGGCGGGAAACCCCAATCCATAGGATCCCGGGGCAAGTCTGTCGCTGATTTGCTTCGCGGCCGCCCTGAGTTCGCTCCAAGTCCTCGGGGGGTTCTCAGGATCAAGTCCCGCCGCCCGGAACAGTTTCTTGTTGTACGCCATGACGCGGACGTCTGTATTCAGCCATGTGCCATAGATTCTTCCGTCCCATTTCGTCGCTTCCTTATAGAGTGGCGCGACGTCAGCCCATTCATCCCATGCCTGTGCTTGGTTCGTGACATCGCAGATCAATTCACCGTCGGCATACTCTCCGACCCAGATGATATCAGTCATGACGACATCGGGGGCTTCTCCTCCCGCGGCGGAGGTGAGGAACTTCGTCCTCAGGTCCGCCCATCCGAAACCTTCGTAGGTAAACGTAATGTTGAGGTCAGGATGTGCGGCTTGCAGTTTCTTCTCTGCGTTCTTCCACGGATCGTCCTGCTGATAGGTATACGCTCTGGCATATACTTTCAGATTGACATTTTTTGAAGTAGCGGAATTCTTCTCCTGTTGTCCTGCCGCGGACAGTGTCGTCATGCCCAGCAGACAAGCTATGAGCAACATAGCTACGAACGGTCTTTTCATAATTCCTCCTTTATGAAACCGGTTTCATAATCTGTGGTCATTCTACTCTCCCTTTTTGGATTTGGCAACAAATATTTGCTATGGGCCAAAATGCATTGATACACATCTTCTTGCGTACCGATATGTCTTGTGCTAGTATGGGCTCCATGAAACAGGGGAACAAAGCATCTTCTTCCATTACGATCGCCGATGTCGCACGTCTTGCGAATGCCTCCAAGGCTACTGTTTCCCGTGTTCTTACCGGCAACGCAAGAGTCAAGCCGGAAACCAAAGAGCGAATTATCTCGGTGATCAACGAGTATGGTTTTGTCCCGAACCGGTATGCCCAATGTCTCGCTGGTACCCCGACGAGAATCATCGGCGTGGTCGTCAGTGAACTGGCCAATTTCTTTTTTACGGAAGTAGTTGAAGGGGTGGATTCCGTCCTGTCCAAAGAGAATTACGCGATGCTCATGTGCTTCACGAACTGGGATAGCGAGAAAGAACTTCAGACGGTGAACACTCTGATCAAGAACAATGTGGATGGAGTGATCCTATCCGCTTCATCTCCCTCATCTCCAGCCATCAACGTATTGAAGGAATCGGGGGTACCGTTCGTAGTGGTGAACTGTATACCGGAAGACGAAAGCATTCCGTATGTGTCCGGTGACAACTACGAAGGAGGGCGGCTCGTCGCGGAATATCTCAATCATTCTGAATACAGCAAGGTGCTTGTCGTGACTGGGTTCGATGACCAGCCGATGAAACTCCGTTGTCAGGGATTCCTCGAGAATTTCAGTCTCCCCTGTGAGATATGCCATTATAAGAATGTCCCTACAGCTGAAGAAGGGCAGAAATTCGGAGAGACAATCATCCGGGAACAGAAAGAATCTGGTCCGATTGTCGTATTCGTTTCAAATGACAATGTCGCGATCGGCGTCGAGAACAGTATCTCGAAGGAAGTCCGCATTCCTGAGGATGTTTCCCTCATTGGATATGATGATATAGCCCCGGCGAGTTTTTGCAGGGTTCCTTTGACGACGGTTTCACAAAATATTTTCCTGATGGGCCATACCGCGGCGGAACTCCTGCTTCGGCTCATCGCTGGAACGGAAATTCTTGAGAACCATGTTTTGATAAGTCCTAGGCTTATCATTCGGGAAAGCACGAGGTGAACGATGATCAAAGTCTGCATGTTCGATATGGGCGGTGTAGTGGATGAGTTTTCAAGCGAGGTCATGGAGCGTAAGCTTCTCCGTGACTTTGGCATTTCGCACGTCGATACTTTCGTAGGACTGTGCCCAGGATTGGAAAAGGTTCTCCAGGATTTCTTGCGTGGCCGCATGGATGAAAGCAAGTTCTGGAGTTTGTTCCAGGAGATGACCGGGGTGTCCGTTCCTGATGAGCAACATCTCTATACGAAGTATTTCCATCCGAAAAAGGACAATGAAACTATCCAGCTGATCTCTGACTTGCGGTCACATGGTGTTCGGGTGATCGCAGGGACGAATGTTGAGCCTCCACATCGGATCTGGCACGAAGATCATGACGACTATGGCATCTTTGACAAAGCGTATACTTCCGATCTGCTCCATCTCGCGAAGCCTGAGAAGGAGTTTTTCATCGAGATCGCAAGGCTTGAGGACTTGTCCCCCGACGAGTTTTTCTTTACTGATGACCGATTGGAAAACATCGAGGTTTCCTGTGCCGTCGGAATGCATGGCTATCAATTCCATTCAGCCCAGGAACTCCGAAAGACCCTTCAAACGTTGTCTTTGCTCTGATCTCCTATTGTGAATGGGGTCCTCATGCGACTGAAGGATCTTTGGTCAGTATGATGTTCTATCTTTTCAAAAAGAACTCCCACGCCGGAATGACCTCGATTCTTCCTTCCGGGTAGTCAAGTATCTTTTTTTCCCAGAAGGTGATGAGCGTTCCTGTCCTGGTATTTGTCCTTGCCATGGCGGAGCGGAGTCCGTTGATTTCTCGCTCGAATGTCACTTGGTTTGATATTTCATAGGCGATTTGGAAAAGTTGGAGAGAACCACTTGCCGTCTGGACGATGAAATCCACCTCCAGATCTTTATCATCCCGATAGTAGTAGATGGTTTTCGTTGCTCTTCTCAGATGGAGGAATACAAGATTTTCAAGATTCGTACCGATGTTCGAACTTGGCGAAGGGTAGCAATTGCCTAGTGCGGGATCAAGCAGATAATATTTCCGAGGATTTCTGGTCATTGCTTTCTCGCTTCCGAATATTGGTACTGAGAAGGCGAAATACGTATCTTCCAGATATGACAGGTAGTCGGAAACTTGCTCGTAAGTGATTTTATACCCTGCGCTTTTCAATGAATGGTGAAGATTCGAGAACGTTTGCGGGCATGTGTTGCTTCTCTGCAATTTTCTTGTAAGCGCACGTAGAGCGGCTGGACTGAGAATGTTGTAGAGGTCTATGATGTCTCGCAGACATACCAGTTCTGCGAAATCCAGCAGATAGTTCAACCGGAGTCTTTCATCGATGATATCGATCAATTCTGGCAACCCGCCTTTTTCAAGGTAGTCTGCAAAGGAGTTTGCGTAATACTCCTGTTCTTTGCTTGAGAATACGGGGGAAGAGGGGACTTCTTTCCCTGCGAACATCAAGTATTCCCTGAAGGAAAGGGGGAATAGTTCCCATCGCATGGATCTGCCTCTCAGCATTGTATTGATATGTGCCGACAGTGCGTGTGACGATGAGCCTGTGATCATGACTCTGCATTTTCTCATATCCAGCAAATGGGGAACCCAAGTATCCCAGTTTGGGAGCATCTGGATTTCATCAAAGAAAAAAAAGACTTCACAGTCGGAATTTCCAGGGTACAGCGAGTAATAAGCCATTTCAATCTGTGTGGGGCTCGGCTGGTTGTCGATGAAGGCGGGATGAGAGAAATCCAGATAGCAAATTCTTTCGATAGGGGTTTCTTGTTTCAGAAGTTCCTGTATCTGATTGCGCATGTAGGAGGTTTTTCCGACTCTTCTGCTTCCAGTTATCACCGTAGCTCGTTTCGCCAAAAAGGTAGTTTCAAACTCTCTAGGCTTGTATCCAGTATAATCTTGCTGCTGATAGGTTTTGATGATCTGTTGGATTTCGAATATTTCCATATATAAACTGTAAGGTAAAAAACTTGAGAAATCAACCATTTTCTCACGAATTTTCATGAGAAATATACTAGCATTCTATCGAATGCTGCACTTTTCTGATCCACCGTAATATGTTGTTACCAGAGGATAGTCTGAATAGTCCATAGTTCGTTCCTGTCTTGTTTTCTCATGGTATCATTCTTTGCATGAACTATCATCAGGATGCGACCCGAAGAGAGGCCAAGGAGCTTGGCGACGTTGTCGGGATCGACGTCGGTATCAAGACTCTTGCGGCATGTTCGGACGGTGGGGAATTGACGCCTATGGAGCCAGGCGATGTGGACGACCGTGCGTCAGCACCTAAGAAGCATCCTGGTGTTGAAGTAGGGAAGAGTTCTTGGGAATACTACCCAGGAAGCTCCTTGCCTGTAGGCAGGAGAGTTGTCACTTTTGGAAGACGTGTGTTAGAAAGATATCCTGTGGGTAGGTTTAATAATTTGTGAGATTTGTAATGAGAATTCTGGTATCAATAGACTTATGTAATAATTATGATACCAAATGCTGCTTGTACTCTTTCAGCCGCCGATAGAACGTGGCTTCACTAACCTGTAATATTTGACAGGCTTGTTCCGTGGACAGTTTGCCCTTGAGATATGCGGTCATGGTTTCTTCAAGCTTCGGGGCGTCGATCGGTATCCGTTTTCTCCCTGTGAACTTTTCTCGGGACTTGTCGATTCCACGCTTCTGCTGTCCAAGCTGATATCTTGTTCCTTTTATGTACAGCGGCATCAGAACATCGTACAGATATTTCCTGTTCTGATCATCGATCGTGAATTCTTGAGATACCAAATCGCCATTGGAACAAATCACCTCCAAAAGTCTCTTCATGATCGTCAGACTTTTGGTTCCCAGCTCATTGATGCTGGTGATACGGCTTATTGTTTTTTCATAGTTCTGGGGGCTTCGTACTACATACAGTCCGTCTCCAGAATATCGAAGAGAGGTTCGTATGAGCCATTCCAATGGATTCAGGTACTCCATGCCGACTTCTTCCAGAAGTTGCCAGAGGTCTTCTCGATTTGTGTTCGGAGAACGTTCCGAAATAAAGACCGGAACCTTGTTTTCTCTGATATATTCAGACTTTTTGATATCTAGATTGAGTCCGGGAATACCTTGGAATACCGTCGAGGGAGTGAATGCGATGATATGGTAAAACGGGGTGAAAACATACTTGAATGTCTCATTTTCACGGAGAACATATTCGATCCTGCATACTTGGTAGGTAAAGCCATAGGTGTCATCAACACAGATCGTGCCTGTCGTTCGCAATTCTTTCATGCTTTTCCCCCTCTGCTCCTGCATGAATCGTAGGGAATCCTCAAAATCAGTTCAAAGCGATTGATCAACATATGTCTATAGAACTCTTTGTGTATCTCCATGATGGTGTCGATATCCATAACGAATGAGATGATCTTATCGATATCCATTCTGTTGCAGACCGAGGTGAGGGCTTGATTGCATTCCGGAAACTCCAGACTTGAGATAACTTCATAGTATGAACTTTTCTTGCCGTTGAGTTTGATTTGGGAAGTAGGGAACTTGAACACCCTGTCTTCGGTAGCCCGCGGAGAATTGATGACGGAAATCATCTCCTGTTCATCTACCATCTGGGGGAACAGGCAAGAGCCATTGTCGAATATCGGAGCGAGGCGATATGTATTATCTTTTTTGAGAAATCCCCAGTTTCCACCATGACGATCGAAGTTGCCAAGAAAAGCGTCAACAATGAACATTTCCCAGAACAGTGATATGGTTTCATCAATATCAGTCAGCTTGAAATTGTCTCGTAGCATCAGCATGATATCCTCGTAGGAGTATTGGCATACCTCTTTGTCTTGATCAAGAGTCGATTCTCCCACATCGGTGAACGGGACGAACTGTTCATTTTCGCCAATGAAATTCTTGCATGCTACGATCTGTTGTCCTTGATACGTTCCGAGGTATGTCTCTTGTACGTCGAAACCAAGGAGTTGAAAAATATGAGACCCTACATATTCAGAAATATGGTTGTTGTGCACGGTGAAAGGGGTTTTCTTTTGGAACTTCAACATGTAATCGGATTGCCCAATTCGTATGCCAAGCTTCTTTTCTGATCCGCCGTAATATGTCGTTACGAGAGGATAGTCTGAATAGTCCATAGTTCCTACCTTGTTTTCTCAGGGTATCATTGTTTGCGTGAACTATCAATAGACTTATGTTTCTATTTTGATACCAGCCTTGACAGGTATCTCCTTCGCATCAGAGTTCTCCCTTGCGACGTTCCAACCACATTGGAACGTCCCTAACCACGACTTTCAAAATCCTCCACCCTCACGCTGACGATCTGCGACCGCTTGCCGTCGGGGCATTCCGTCACCTGGACCGTCTTGATGAACGGGAGTACCAGATTACCCTTGTCCAACGGGGTGATCACCATGAGCTGCAGGTTGAGCTGGCTGAACAGCTGCATCGCGTAGCGGCTGTTCTCATCATCGATCTTGCTGAACGCCTCGTCGATCAGGACGAACCGGAACGAACGGGAGGCCCCGTCGTCGCTGAATACATCGAACTGCTTGGCGATCGCGGCGGCGAAGATCGTATAGGCGAGCTTCGCCTTCTGACCTCCGGAGATGCCTGCGCTATCCTGATAGTAGCGGAGCTGGTCGCCGGAAGCCACATCGTATTCCTCAGCGGCGAAGATGAACCATCTACGGACATCCAGCGCCTTCTGGCGGACATCATCCTGGCGAAGGAAGCTCAAGAGGGCTTCTACCTGCTTGAAGAATCTGTTCTGGACTTCGAGTTTCTGCTGTGCCGTCAGGTTCGCCTCGGCGCTGGGATTCGGCATCGCGGCGCGAAGCAACGCCTTGAGGTTCCTGACCGCATCATCGGCGTTCTGTTGCTTGCGGATGCGGATATGGGTCTTGGCCCCGGTGATCGGGTCCTGGCTGTAGTTGATCCGCTGGAGGCTGGTGTTGAGGTCGATGATATTCTCGTCGATCGTCCGTTGCCAGTTCATCAAGGTACGGTTGAAGGATATGACATCCTTTCCGATCAGGCTTGTGCGGTAGTTCGCGAACTCCTCCTTGTGCCGGGGAAGGTCGTCCTGCACCAAGTGATCGTACACTTTCCTGAAGGATGGTATATCCTGCATGGAGAAACTTTCGGTACCCAGTTCAAGCAGGTTGCTGGTCCAGTTCGGGTACCTGGTGAGGGTCTCCTGGCCTGGCTTGCAGAAACTCGACATGAGGTTGATGCACCGTTCCTTGCTGCCGTTCATCTCTTCAAGAGCCTGCTGGATCTTTTCGTCCAGAGACCTGCGGACCTTGTCCACGGCATCGTCCAGACTGTCGAGATTGCTCCAGATGTTGGCGAGCTTATACCGTTCTGAGAAATCTTCGAATTCCTGCTGCCGGGTGATGATATCGACACCTTTCAGAAGTTCCGTGCGGTAGTCCAGCATCTCTTCGTATTGCCCGAGCCTGCCGTTGATTCGTCCACGCTCTGAGACCAGATGTTCACAGCGGGCTTTCAGTTCGCGGATCGAGGCGTCGACCTGCTGCAATTGCCTGCGAAGGGCGTCGTAGTCTCCCAGACTCAACTCCAGGTCGGCGATCTGTGCGTTCAGTTCCTCTATCTCCGCTTCGGGGGAACGTGTGTCGATCGCCTCGTAGGTCCTGATGGTGCGGATCTCTATGATCGCCTCGATCCTCTCCTTGTTGCGGGAGATCTCGCGGGAATCCTCCCTGATCGCCCTGTCCAGATCGTCGATGGCGTTTGCGAGGTTGTCCTTGTCTATGACCAGCTGTTCCCGCTTGCGTGCGGTATCCCAGCCGAGAACGTAGATATCCGAGTTCTTCCGGGGGATGGCGTGGGCCTTGTAGTAGATGCCGTCGCGGGTCATCTGCCTGTCGCTGTAGGCCAGCTCTGTGTGGAGGAGTTCGTCCAGTGACTGGGCGTGGGCGTGCCTGAAGGCCTGCTGAAGATAGGAGAGCACCCAACTGCTGTAGGGGTGTTCCTCTTTCGTCTCGATTGTATTGCACAGGATCTCTTCATCCTCATCATCCGCAGGGAGGAACTGCTCGGTGGGAAGCGCGACATAGGCGACTGGAACTTTGACCGGGTTCGCCCAGAGGTATTGGCTGACCTTGCTCCGGAGGGAGTGGGGGATCAGGAGTGTCAGGGCGAAGTCATGAAGCAAAAGTTCGATGCTGCGTCGCTGTGGCTCATGTTCCTCCTTCACCTGCATCAGTTCTCCGGCGAAGGGGAGTTCGTTCTCCTCGATGCCGAGCCATTCGCAAAGACCGCTCCGCTCCTGGAGATAGGGGAGGGGGATGTTTGAATCCCTGCCTGCCAGGGCTTGGAGCTGTTCGGCTGTAGTCTCCATCTGTTTCTCAAGATCCTGTCTGGTCAACATGGAGACATTGATGTTTTCCTGTAGTCCGTCGTTCTTGTCCTCGATCGCATGTTGCTTGCTCGACAGAGAGAAGAGGTTCGCCTCGAAACCGGCGGAGTCGAACGGCACCTGCATGTCGATCTTGCGGGCTCTGGCGGCATAGAACTCCCTGGTGTTCTGTCGTTCCTGGAACAGTAGTTGCTTTGCGCCCAGCGTATTGCGTTTTGCTTCAAGCTGGCGGTACTGCTCGTTCTGGTTCAACTGGTCGCGTAGTTCATCCTTCCGTGCTTCCTGGCTCTCTTGTGCGAGTTGTTTCTCGGTCAGCTCCCCGACGACCAACGAGCGTTCCGCCTGACATTTGTCGATCTCGAATTCAAGGAAACCCTTCGACTGCCAGGCCTTCCAGATATCGCTGAACGTCAGGTCCTTCTGCGTCGTACTGTATTCGAGCGACTTCTCCCCGAACTTCTGCCCTTCGGAAAGGATTCGGCGGAGCTGCCTGATCTGCTCATCATCCTTCTCGATCTCGATCTGGGTATTGTGGAGGTTGTCGTAGCTTTCGCTGAGATTCTTGAACTCAGCTTCGAAATCGACCTCGTCGAGCATATGGTTGCGGATGAATTCGTTGAGGTTCGTCAGGTCCTTCATGCCGACGGTCTTGCTGAAGATCTTGAGGGCCTTCTCCCTGGAGCGGAATCCGACCCGTTCGCCGAACACCTTGCTGTAGCTTCTGAAGGTATCGAAGAACTGTATCCCTTGGTTGAAATGTTCTGACAACGATGACTTGTAGGCTTTGAGGTTGGCGGGATTGAACACCCCGGCGGTAGTCTGCAACTGTCTGATCGTGACCGCCTGGTCGAAGATCGCATAGAGATGCTGTAGCGTGCCGCTCTGGTTGTAGTAGTGTATCTGTAGCAGGGTGATCGGTTTCTCCGCCCCTGCGTTGATGAACGTCCCCAGCAGGATGGAGTGGGTGGTCTTGTCGCGCAGGTAGTCCTTGCTCGCCGAGAACTGGTCATCCTCCTTGTGGGTGGACCATGCGCCGCGGACATAGCTGTCCATCGTCCGTCCGTCGCGTCCATCTTTTCCCGAGGAGATGTTGTAGCTCACATATTCGGAGGGGACGATCAGGGTCAGGACCGCGTCGACGATCGTCGTCTTGCCGGAACCGTTGCTTCCCGTCAGCAGGGAGTTCTCCCCGCCGAGTTCCATATGGACGATATGGTTGTCGAAGGTCCCCCAGTTGTAGAGTTCAAAGACGGAGAGACGGTAGCCGGTCTTCTCGATCAAGTCATCGAAGAGAAAATCATTCGCCATCGCGCACCTCCCGGTCCTCTATGGTCGTCTCACCACTTTCATCCATGCTGTCGATATCCTCAACCTCTAGTTCTTCCGTATCTTCTTGCGATATGGATTCTTTTTGGGGCATCGTTTCAACGATTCTGCGCTCCTTGACATTGGGCAGTTCTCCTCCGTCGGCGAACTCTTCCAACCGCCGTCTGAACTCAATGAAGAAGTCCTTCGTCACCCGCGCCCGGATGATATTGCGCAGTTCGTACCGGCGGTCCGACTTGTAGAGCTCGCTCTCCTGGTCGTTCATCCCCTGCGGCCGCCGTTCGCGGATCAACCCTTGGTCGGAGAGGTCCGTCAGCGCTTTTGCAATGGCATCCTGGAATTTGGTCTGGTCGGTGCTGGCTCCCGGCCAACAGGCTTGGGCGAGTTCGCGTACCTGTCCTTCAGTGACGATGCAGAACGGGGTGTCGCTTCCGTTGCTGTCGAACTTCTCCAGTTCATCGTAGAGGAGTACCAGCACCAGCGACTGTTCGAACGTGACGGGAATCCTGCGAATCAGCTTGGGCAAGGCGTCCCCTCCGTCCTCCGAGGAATCGAACTGCCGTATGAAGGCGTAGCCGAGGTCCCGGTTCAACACCAGTTCCAGACCGATCTGCGACAGATAGGAGCTGATCTCCTGCTGATAGTTGCACAACGAAGCGAAGAGCTCCGTCTCTTCCGCGAACAGGGGCTTCTGCATCACGTGGATGCAAGCCGCCGCCCAGCTGTTAGTTTTCTCCATAGATGATCACCTTCGGTATGGTCACCACGGTAGGGCGACCGTCTGGGTATGAAAGGAAGAGGATCTTCTCCTCTTCGTAAGGGTCCATGCTTTTCTGGTCAGTATCCATGCGCATGACCATCGTCAGATATTTCAGCAATTCCTCCAGTCCGTACTGTAGCGGGAATCGCTCGACGACTGTTGAAAGCGAGAAAGAGGGGTATTGTTTTCTCAATATGTCGATATGTTCCCGCAGGGTGGCGGTGGAGATGCTTTGTCCCGCGAACACTTGTCCAAGGGCGTTTCCCGCGGTGGCTTCCCGCTCCTCGTAGTTCGTCACGGAATGGCGCATCTTCATAGGAGGGAGCACCAACGGGCGGGAGAACGTGGAATCAAGCGAAAGTCTGCCGTCCGCTTCCATCCACACCCCTTTCGGCATCTTGTCGAGGGTCGCGCACATCGCCTTGACCTCCCTGCTCAGTTCCTGCATCTGCTGGTATTCCCCGCTGGCGTAGCGCAGCAGGATTCTCCTGAGGCGGGAGGAGAGCATATGGTTCTCCTCGTTCACGCTCCGGCCCTCTTCATAGAGTCTGTCCTCAAGGCCCTTGAGGAAGGTGAAGTCCCAGTCGAGATCCAGATCTCCGACCCGCCGTTCCAACGCCTTGATCTGCTGGTAGAGGGTGTTCTCTTCCTCCTCCAGCGTCAGGTACCCCCAGAAGGCGTCGAAACTCTGTCCTTGCGGGGAGCTGGAGATCGCGGACTGGCCTTCCATCGTGTATTGGAGGATATCCCCTCTGCTGTCGGTAGCCTCAAGCTGCTTCTTGCAGATCTGTAGGAATAGGCTATGGTTGTTGTCCTTGAGCTGCCTGAAGTCACTCAGCAATGCCTTGCATTGCCGTTCGAGTTCTTCGATCCGTTCCTGGATCTGGACTTGGGAGAAGGTCGGGGCGACTCCCCGTTCCTCGATCGCGAAGATCTCATCTTGCAACGCCTGTTGTTTTGCCTTGAGCGCTTGGATGCGTTCCCTGGGGTCCTCCGTCGTTTTTTCTTCCAGTTCATTGATCTGGTGGATGATGGAGGAGAACCTGCTGTCCGCTCCGACGATACCTTTCGTGCTGTTGTCTATGTCCTCCAGATACCGGAACAGCCTGCCCACCCCCGCCGAAAGGGTGATGATCTCCTGTACGCTTTCGTTGTAGGATCGGAGCAGATAGCCCTTCTGGCACCATGTGTTCACCGCGGCTTTCGCCTTGACCTTGTTGTCCAGGCCGAGGTCGCTCTGTTCCTGGAGGTCGAGATCGGCCGAAGCGATATCGTTTGCGCCGAAATAGTTTTCAAGCAGGGCGAGAAACCGGTCCTGCTCCATGCTGGTCTCGTCGAGATCGCCGAATACCTGATAAAGGAACGCGATGATCATGTTGGCGTTCCTTGCATGAAGGAGTTTCAGCCCGCTGTTGTTGTCTATGAGTGTCTGGATATATTCCTGTGTAATATCTGTCATTGAAGATTCCCTGCGAAAGTATAGAGGCTATGGATAGGTCTTGGAAGATGAAAAAAGCCGATTTCTGTACATTTTTTCCGATAAACGGCCCGAAAACGAAGATGTTGGAGATAGGTAATTTCTCTCAGCCTTGGTTTGTGGCCTAACGTTGTTTCTTTGTTGCTTTTTCCGGTCGGTCGACGGGAGCCGCCAGATAATTGAGTACCGGCTCCAAGGCGTTGAGCTGGTTGTCATCCATCGCTCGTATCGTGTTGATGAGGTGGGTCACTTGTGGGGAATCCAGGTCGTCGTCATAATCTTCGTAGATATCGATCCCTTTGACCAACCATTCCACGGATACCCCCAGTACGCTGGCGATCTTCTCCGCATTATCTACGGATGGGTAACGATCCCAGCGCATCCAGTTTGAGATCGTAGAACGAGGAATCCCGGTGATCCGGGAGATATCCGCCATGCGGAGCCCTGTGGCATCCAATACTGTATGTACCCGTTTCCAAAAGTCTATCACGTATATACGTATATACTGAGATTTCGACAATATGTTTCATCTGGAAACAAAATGTATATCTTTTTAGAAAGATTTTCATTTGAAAACATGATGAGTACAACTTTGACAACAAGAAATGTTTCCAACAGTGCAATTCTATTTTGTCAGGCATGGGTATTTTTCATACTCACAGGGAACGGACAGTATCCTCTTGGGCGACCTTTTGTGACTTATAGCTTGATCGCCAGGACTCCGTTCTGCTTGAGGATCGAGTTCTCCGGCACTACGCCCCGGACGCTGGTCAATGGATAGACGCTCGTGTCGCGACCTATGACCGTCCCTGGGTTCAGGACGCTGTTGCATCCGATCTCGACGCGGTCTCCCAGCATCGCCCCGAGTTTCTCCAGCTTCGTCGCGATGGTCTTGCCTGAATCGTCGTCCTTGACGGTCACCTTCGTCTTGTCCGATTTCACGTTGCTGGTGATCGCCCCTGCTCCCATGTGGGACCTGTACCCGAGGATGCTGTCACCGACGTAGTTGAAGTGGGGGACCTGCACGGAATCGAACAGGATCACGTTCTTCAGTTCCGTCGAGTTCCCCACGACGCAATGGTCACCTACCAGGGCGTCGCCCCTGATATATGCGCAGTGGCGTACTTCCGTATGATGCCCGATGATGCACGGACCCTTCAGGGACGCGGAAGGAGCTACGGCGGCGCTTCTTGCCACCCACACATGCTCCGAAATCTCCTCATATTCGCTGACGGGAAGAATGGCTCCGAGCTGGAGAATGAAATCATGCAGTTTCGGCAACGCCTCCCAAGGATATTCCATCCGTTGAAGCAGCGGAGCGGCAAGCGTATGAGTCAGGTCGAATAGCTCCGTGGTTGTGCAGCGCATAGGTTCCCTCCTGTGTATGATGATAATATCACAGATCGGGGTTGATGGCATTCATTGTTCCACCATTGGTTTCCCATTGGGCCTCCATTGGATATCTCCGTGATACCCCCAAAGCTACAGAACATTTGTTCTTCAAATTTATTTATTTTGCATACATTTTTCATTCCTTGTTTATGCTTTTGTAACCGACGGACCGCATAGTTGAGTCCGTGGAACACATTTTGCAATCGGTCCAACCAGCAAGGAACGGTGTGAACAAATGTAAACGATACAAGAAACTGACTGAACAAACTTTCTTATTGACATCCCGAAAAACCTACCTCATCATGAGTAGTGTGAACATATGCTATGAACATTTGTTCCGAAAGTTCCCGAACAAACGGGCGGCAAAGATGGAGCGACGACAACGGCAACCTCCTGAAAGCCTGTCGGGAACGAGTCAGCGAAGATAGATCTTCTTGGAGGGAATATGACAGGTCTTGAACGAAACCGGACAACTTTGATGAACAACGAGGGCAAGCTGTTCCTCGCCGCCTTTGACCATCCGCAGATCTACGGTGTCATGCAGGGACTGGAAAAACCTTTTGAAGCGATCGACAGGACGCTGGACTCTCCGATCGACGGCTACATCCTCAATCCCGGGATCATGGGCTTTGTCGACGCCGACAAGGTCAAGGGCAAAAAGATGGTGCTCCGCGCCTCGTTGGGCGGAACCATGATGGCGACCTCCTTCCCCGATTTCCATGGGGTAATGTGCTCTCCGAAGCAGGCGCTGGACCTTGGAGCCGATGCGATCCTCATCATGCTGGTTCTCGGCGGGGACCACGACAAGGAATCGATGCTCGAAGTCGCCAGGACCATCGACCTGTTCCATGAATATTCTATTCCCGTCATGGCGGAAGTCCTCGCGGCTGACTATACCAAGAACAACGATTCCGGGTTCATCCGCAACGGAGCCCGCATAGCCGTGGAGCTCGGCGCCGATTTCGTCAAGGCGTTCTACTGTGAGGACTTCAAGGCGGTCGTGGACGGTTGTCCCGTTCCTGTCGTCCTTGCCGGCGGGCCGAAGGATACCGATATCCGTAACGTCGCCCGTTCGGTCGTGGCTGACGGCGCCGTAGGGTTCGCCTTCGGACGGAACATCTTCCAGAACGACGATCCAGTAGGATTGATCAAGGATCTGAACCAGATACTGAGAGGTTGAAAGTGCTAGAGGACCGCGAACTGCTGTTCAACATCGCTACCTTGTATTACCGGGATTCGCTGACCCAACAGGAGATATCCCAGAAGCTGAATATCTCCAGGCCCATGATCTCACGTGCGTTGAGCAAGGCCGAAGCCCTTGGGATCGTCCGGATCGAGCTGGTCCCTCCCGCCGGGTTCTCCGACCTGGAGCTGGAACTGGCGAAGAAGCTGAACTTGCAACGGGTGGTCGTGGCCCCTCAGCTGAACAACCATGGTACGGAACGGGAGAGCCGGACCCAGGATATCGTCGATTGCGCGTCGAAACTCCTGTCTGAGCTGATCCTGCCCGGAATGGCTGTCGGGGTGGGCTGGGGCGTTACCGTGTACCGTACGGTCCTGGCCCTGCAACCTTCGAACAGCGAGCGGAAGGATACTATCTTCGTCCCCCTGGTGGGGAGCGCGGGAAGAAGCGAGTCCCACTACCAGGTGAACGTGATCGTGGACCGCATGGCGGAGAAACTGAAAGGAAACGCGACGTTCTTCAATATCCCGGCCTTCGTACGTAGTCAGCAATTGATGGACTATGTGTTGGGTGACCCTCAGCTCAAGACCATCCAGGGGGTCTGGGATCATCTGGACATAGCGATCGTCGGTCTCGGGGCTTTCGGCGGTACGCCGAGTTTTCCAGTCGGGGACTACTCCCAGGAGGAACTTGAAGAACTGAGGAAGCTGAATGTCGTAGGGGATATCCTGGGCCGGTTCTTCAACGACGAAGGGTTCATCTCGGACTCCGCGGCGAAGGAGACCTATTTCCCGAAGAATACGTCGAGCATGCCGGAACAGGTCTACCTGGGTATACCCGCCGATGATCTTCACAAGGCGAAGAACGTGATCTGTCTGTGCGGAGGGACCCAGAAAGTCCCGAGCATCCGGGTCGCGGCACGGCAGGGGCTGTTCAACTTCCTGGTGACCGATACCGTCACGGCCAAGGAACTCGTCGAAGCATGAGGCGGCAAGAGAAATAAGATACTGAAAGGGATTTTGCGTGGAGAACCGTCTCCAACCCGCAAAGATCGCCCCGAAATAAGGAAAGAACATGAAAGCATTGATGTACAACGGCATTGGACGACTGGATATTGAGAACGTAGCTGATCCCGAGGGGGAATTCATCGTGAAGGTCGCGGGCTGCGGAGTCTGCGGGACCGACCTCAAGACCTTCCTCAAGGGGCACCATTTCTTCAAGCCGCCGACGATCCTCGGCCATGAGTTCTACGGGACGGTGGTCAAGGCTCCCGAAGGCCACGACTTCAAGGTCGGGGATACGGTCGTCGTCGCCCCGTACTATGAATGCGGTGAATGCGAACAGTGCAAGCGGGGAGTCCCCCAACTGTGCAAGCACAAGAAGTATGTCGACGGCGCGTTCTGCGAGTATGTATCCGTCCCCGTCGACTATCCAAAAGGCATCTTTCGGATTCCTGTGGAACAGGTCGGCAAGGAGAATATCGATGTATTCACTCTCGTTGAACCGCTCGCGTGCGTGCTCAATGGCACCGAGCATCTGAATATCCGTGACAACAGCCGGGTGCTGGTCGTCGGCGGTGGGCCGATGGGTATCCTGTTCGCCCTGTTCTATCAACAGCAGCAGGTTCCCGTGACGGTCGTCGAGCCCAATGAGGATCGCCGTGGCAAACTACAGATATGGGGGATTCCCTGCGTCCGTCCCGAAGACGCCGACGCCTCCAGCTACGACAATATCGTCGTCGCGGTGAACAAGGCCGATCTGGTCGCCGACTATGTGAAACGTATCTGCGACGGAGGGACCGTCCTCGTGTTCAGCGGGCTGAAGAAGGAAGACGCGATCATCACCGATTCCTATTCGATCCACTATCGCGAAGTGACCATGACCGGCAGTTGCGGCTTCGCCTCAGCCCATTTCCGCAAGGCGTATGAAATGATCGCCGCCGCACCGGAGCACTACAGACGGCTGATCACCCACAGGTTCCCGTTGGAGCAGGGGTTGGATGCTTTCGGGTTGCTGCAACAGGGCGGTGCGTTCAAAGTCGTGCTGGAACCATAAGGACCATAAGAAGGGACCGTAAGACGAAACCATGACAGGAGAATATCGATGAGGGTTGCGATTCTTTTCAACAATAGTTCCCATCTATGTAGCGACCGGCTCATGATGATCGGCAAGGAGCTTGAACGGCTCCTGAAAGGGCACGAGACTTTCGCCCATCGCCAGTATGGAGCCATGTATGTCCCGTTCGCAGGGGTTATCACTTCTCTTCATCCAGGCATGCCCGTCGGGGGTGGTTACAAGGACCGGCTTCGGTCGGCCGTGCTTGACATCCTGGCTTTGACACCCTCCCCCGACGTTTTCATAACCATAGGAGGTGATGGCTTGGCAGCCTATGTCGCCCAGGTGTTGATACGGAACACGGCGCCGGAGAACCGCCCGGCGATGCTCGGCATCGCCGCGGGAACCGCCAATGTCGGGCCGATCGTCTCCTTCCTGGCTGAACAGCTCGGTGGATTGGCGTTTTCCGACCTCGTCAGGATCCCCGTCGATGCTGTGGAGGTACTCGATGGTGAAGAGCATGTCGCCTACGCGTTCAACGACGCGATCCTTGGAGATTCCCTGCTGGCTACCGTCGATGGCGAGACCCGCAACATCTCAGTCGAGAAGCTGGTGGACGAGGATCGCCAGGAGGTCGTCCGTCCCGGAACGAGGATCGCCATGGATGGTTTCAGAGTCACCTGCGCAGGGAATGAAGTCCCGTATGCCTCTCAGTACAATCCAGGGGATATCCGTCAGATCGTGGCGAGCCCGTTGCAGTTCGACCGGCTGTACGGTCGTGCCGTCCTTGGTGGCTTATGCGTCGCCAACGCTCCCGGCCTCGCCGCGGTAGGGCTTTGCGATCGGGCCGTGGTGGACAGTGATCCCTCGAATTGGAACTACAGGGGCTTCACAGGCACGAGGCATCTGGTTTTCGGAGCAGGGGAGGATGTCGTCCTGACAGGTCTTGGGCCGGACGCCCAGATCGTCGTGGACGGAAACCCGTATCTTCGCAGGCATGGTTCGGTGACATTTCGGAGCTGCCCGCGTGTGGTATCTATTTTCAGAACAAAAGGAGAGGGGGCCTGAACCATGAGACAACAAGTTGATACACCCCGGATTCATCGGATCGCCATCGGGGGAAAGAGATACGAGACCGAACAGCTCCGTGCGGCGGGCGTGTTGCTGCTGCCGACGGTCATAGCGATGATCTTCCTGTTCATCATCCCTGTCGTGCAGGTGGTGATGTACAGCTTCACGAACTACAACATGGCTACCGGTGTCAAGGATTTCAACGGTATCGCCAACTACAAGTACATCTTCACCGACACGAAGTTCCATAAGGCGCTGGCGAACACCTTCACCTTCGCGGCGCTGAAACTGGTGATCGACACCTCCCTGGCGCTGATCATAGCTCTGATGCTCGACGCACGCATCCCGTGCAAACGGTATCTCCGTTCGGCATTCTTCGCCCCTGTCGTCGTGCCGATCGTCGCCTCGAGCCTGATCTGGATCTGGTTCTTCGATCCCGGGATCGGCCCCTTCAACCAGATCCTTGGTTTCTTCGGCTTGCCCAAGTCGCAATGGCTCTACCATGAGAACACTGCGTTGATGTCGATCCTGATGTTCTCCGTCTGGAAGGGGGTAGGCTACAACGTCATCCTGTTCCTCGCCGGTCTACAGAACATCCCCGACTCCTACGTCGAGGCCGCCCAGGTCGATGGCGCGTCCCCGTTGCAGACGCTGATCATGGTCAAACTTCCATTGCTCCGTCCGATCATATCGTTCGTAGTGATGATCGGTATCATCAACACGTTCAAGGTCTTCGCGGAGATCAACGTCATGACACCGAAAGGGGGGCCGCTTTATTCCACCGCGCTGATGGTCGTATACATCTATGAACAGGCTTTCACCAACGGCCGTATGGGCCGTGCGTGCGCGGCGTCCATCATCCTGTTCGTACTGATATTCATCCTGACGATGATCCAGACCAAGCTGGACGCGAAGAAGTCGATTTCACTGGAGTAGCGCTATGAGCAAGAAACTGAACCGCATGAACATACCGGTGTTCATCATCCTTCTGATCGGTTCCCTGGTAATGATATTCCCGTTCGTATGGATGATCCTGTCGTCGTTCAAGACGGTCGCCGACGTCTACGCCTATCCGCCGAAATGGTTGCCGAGCAGCTGGGAGTTCCATAACTACATCCAGGTGTTCAAGATGATCCCGTTCGGCCTCTACTACTTCAACAGCATCTACACCTCGGTGATGCAGACTCTGTTGCAGATCTTCCTATCGGTCACGGCGGCCTACGCGCTGGTCGTCCTCGACTTCCCCGGCAAGAAGTTCCTGCTGAGCCTTGTGCGTAGCACCATGTTCGTACCGACGGTGGTCACGTTGATACCCATGTACCTGATGGTCAGCAAGGCCCATCTGATAGATACCTACGCCGGTATCATCCTGCCGCAGATCTTCGCCGCGTTCACCATCTTCCTGCTGGTATCGTTCTTCGTCGCCATTCCCCGGGACCTGTACGATTCTGCCAAGCTCGACGGATGCGGCTACTACCGCATTCTCCAGAAGGTGGTGGTCCCCAACTCCAAGTCGGCGATCAGTACCGCGGTGCTGTTCTCGTTCCTGGGACATTGGAAGAGCTATACCTGGCCGTTGATCGTCACCAACAAGACCCAGTACCGGACGTTGCCGATTGGAATGAAGTACCTGGTCCAGGAATCCTCTTCCGAATATCAGGTGATGATGGCCGCGGCGGTCATGGCGATCCTGCCGGTCCTGATCGTATTCGTGTTCTTTGAAAAGCAGCTGGTGAGGTCGATCACCCTTACCGGCATGAAGGCCTAGTGTATCGGTTCCCGGCGTCGGTCGCCGGAAACTGATGATAATGAGGAAGTTGAAAGCGTACTGCGCATGCAAGTACGGCATACGCGAGAAGCGTGAGGAGGAAGTATGAAGAGAATAGCAAGCGTGACGTTGATTCTGCTGGCTGTAGGAGCTTTGTTGTTCGCCGCTGGATCGAAGGAATCCACCACGACCCGACCCGATGTAGTGAAGCTACAGGTGTGGTACGCGATGAGCGGTGCCTCCGGCGAGACGTTCCTCGCGCAGGCGCAGGCGTTCGACGCCGCCCGACCTGACATCGAGCTTGAGCTGACCTATTCCGGCAGCTACGCCGACACTGCGACCAAAGTCAGCGCCGCGCTGTTGTCTGGGAACGCCCCCGACGTCGCCGTCATGGGAGCTGGACAGCTCTATACCGGTGGCCGTGGCAACTTCGCCATGGAGGAACTGGTCAAGGACCCCGATTTCAATGTCGCGGACATCTATCCCGGCATGATGGAATACGGCATGTACGAAGGTCGTATCGCGGCTATCCCGTATGGTATCTCCACCCAGGTCCTCTACTACAACAAGGATATTCTGGACAAGGCCGGTATCGACATCTCCAACCCGCCGCAGACTTGGGACGAATTCTTCAGGATCGCCAAGCTCGCCCAGGAGCAGGGGAATGTGAACAACGCCGATGACTTCTACGGTTTCGACACGTCCGACGGTGTCTGGCTCTTCAAGTCGATGCTTGGGCAGAACGACAACTCCGTGGTGAAGAAGGAGAACGGCAAGGTCGTTCCGACCTACAACGACGCAAAGGGTGTTGAAGTCGCTGAATTCTGGAAGAAGCTGGTCGATGAAGGCATCATGCCCGCAGGACAGCACAACAACGCCGAGAAGAAGTTCCTGGCCGGAAACCTCGCGTTCATCGCGGCGACCTCCAACAGAGTGGCCCGCTGGAACGGCAACACCAATTTCGAACTTGGCGCGATGCCGATGCCTGGCTTCTCCAAGAAGTCCTTGGCTCTCGGCGGCAACGTCCTCGTCATCCTGACCGAAGACACCTTCAAGCAGGACGCCGGTTGGGAACTGGTCAAGTATGTCATGGAAGAGCCGAACCAGACCGCTTTCGCATTGGCCGCCGGCTATCTGCCGGTTCGTCAGTCCGCCATGGACAACGCCGAGACGCAGCGGACGATCACCGACAATCCAATGTACAAGGTTGCGTTCGACCAGCTGGCCAACACCTGGGCGTACTATCACTTCTCCGAGATGGGCACCATGGACTCGATCTTCTGGTATGCCCTGGACGAGATCGAAAAGAACGTCATGTCCCCGGCCGCGGCGCTGAACAAGGCTGCCGATTCCTTGGTGAAGGAAATCAACAGCTGATTTCAGGGTCCGCCCACAATTTTCCTGGTGTGACGGAGTCGTCGTGGGGAGTGTCCTCCCCGCGGCGGCGTTTCTCCGTCTCTCATCTGTATCAGGGGCCCGTGAACCATCTCCGCCGTCAAGGCTTTGAAGCGACGGCGGAGGTGACCCGGCCTTCCGATACGCGACGCATATGGTATTGAAACAATACAGGAGGACACTTGCCATGCACGACAACAGATATTCTTTTTCCACCGGAGCGTTGTTTCCTCTGGAATCCGACGAGGCCCTTCGCCTGATCGGAAAAGCCGGATTCGGCCATGCGGAGCTCATGCCCCAGGCCTTTTGCGATGTAACCGACGATGCGGCTTCCCGTTTCGAGAAATGCGGAGTGCATATCGCTTCGATCCACTATCCGCTGGCCATGTTCTCCATGCTCTATTCCGCCCATGTCAGCATGTCCGAGGAGGGCCGCCGTTTTTCCGAGGCCCTGGTCAAGCTCGCCCACAGGATGAACACCGAGTTCATCGTCATCCATCCTACCAATGAATATTCCGGGGTGATGAAAGAAATCATTGAACCCCGTGTACTGGATAACATCCGCTTTTTGTGCGCCGCGGCCGACCGGTACGGCATCACCATCGCCATGGAGAACTATCCCACCGGAGTGGGACAGTATCCCGACACCTTGCAGGCCTACACCAAGGCGTGGGGCATCCCCAACATGCAGGTGATGGTCGATACGACCGAGGTGATCGAAGGGGGCGGGGATCCCGTCGATTTCATCGCCCAACTGGAGCAGGCTCCGTGCCATCTGCACATGAGCGACTACAAGGACGGTCGCAAGCACCTTCCGGCGGGGCAGGGGACGATCCCCTGGGATACCCTGTTCACGCTGCTGAAGGAGAAGGGCTACACCGGCTACTGGACGCTAGAACCCGCCTACCGGTTCTATATGGTCGATCTGCCCGAGAAGCTCGCGCGGGACTTCGATTTCATCAGTAGCCACGTATAATGATACAAGGGAGCGCAGAATGAACAGTGCCAGGAACAAATCAACAGTAGTCTCGATGCTGGAGGCTTTCGCCGTAGGGGACGCGATGGGCATGCCCACCGAGTTCATGACCCGGCGGGAGATCTCCGCCGAATTCGGATGTATCGACTCCTTGATCCCGACTGAACGTTCGGCGCACCACAGCGAGCTCACCACCGGTTCCATCACCGACGATACCGAGCAGACCCTCTATCTGCTCAAGCGGTATTGTCAGGATGGAGCGGTCACCGTCGAAGGCACCGTGGCGGCCCTGCTCGCCTGGATCCGGGAGACGGACGCGGTGGCGAAACATTATATCGGCCCCAGCTCCCTCAAGGCGTTGCAGTCGATCGAGAACGGGGCTCCCGTCGAAACCGCCGGGACCACAGGGACCACCTGCGGCGGCATCATGCGCACGCTGGCCCCCGTCCTCTGCTGGCAAGCCTGTCATGCGGGTTGCGCCGACTCTGACCCGCAAGTCTCCGAGGCGGAGCTTCTGAGTTGCATCCAGGCTTGCCTGATTCCCACCCACAACACCTCTTTGGCGTTGGAGGCCGCGGGTGCCTATGGTTTCGCCATCGCCGCCGCATTGCGGGGGTTGCCTCTGGAATATATCGTGGAATCTGCGCTCCGTGGAGCTGAATCAGCCCGTTCCCTGGCACCATACAACTCCTGCGGGGCATCGTCGGCCAGCCGGATCGAGTTCCTTGCGTCGTATGTGCCTACGGTTTCCGATAGTTCCGAACTGCTTGAATTCCTATTCAGCGTATTCGGGACGGGGCTGGAATCCGCCGACGTCTGCTCCGCGGTCTTCGGCTTGTTCCTCCATGCGAAGGACGACGCCTGGCTGGCGATCCGTCTGGCGGCGGAAGTCGGTGGCGACACCGATACGATCGCCGCGTTGGTCGGTGCGCTCTGCACCGCGTATGCCGGCGGGCATAATGTCCCCGCCGAAATAGTCGATACAGTCCTTACCGTGAACCAGTTGGATGTTTCGGCGGTAGAGGTCCAACTCCAGGAAGTCTTCGCCGCTTATGAGTCATAGAGTAAGAAACTATCTGTCCAAGCTAGAGAGGAACTCCCGTATCTGTACGGCGATGTTCCCCCTCTGGGCCATCCCCTATACCGTATACATGTTCTACGTGAGCCTCTATCTGAAAGGGCAGGGACTCACCGACATCCAGATCGGGAACATCATGGTGGTCGCCAACGTCGCGGCCCTGGTCTGTTCCGTGATCGGTTCCCCGATCGTGGACCGGCTCGGACGCCGATGGTCCACCTGCATCTTCGATATCGCATCTTCCGCCCTGCCGCCGTTGATCCTGTTCCTCTCTCCGACCTATCCCGCGGCGATCGTGGCCATGGCGTTGACCGGAATGAACCGGATCATGAGCGTCGGCTACTATCTGCTGATGATCGAGGACACCTCCGAAGAGAACAGCGTCGTGTCGATGAACATGTTCAACCTGATACTCGTTTTCGCAGGTCTGGTCACTCCGCTGGCGGGGCTCGTCGTGGAGCGCATGGGGCTGGTCAGCGCCGAGCGGATGTTCCTGCTGGTGTCGGTCATCTCCATGACGCTGTTGACCACGACCCGTCACCTGTTGCTCAAGGAGACCCCGACCGGTCTCGCGATCAAGAATCGCCTCCGTTCGGAAAAAAGCGGGTTCTCCATTGTCCGGCTGGGCCGGGAATATGGGGCGACGTTCCGCTACATCTTCCATGACCGCCGGGTTTTCTCCGCGGTACTTGTGAACGCTCTGAACTATGTCTACTATACCGTCGGAACCTCGACCAGCCTCCTGTTCACACCCTATTTCACCGATTTCCTGAAGGTTTCCAACGCGCAGGTCGGTATCGTCGGCGGTATCTACGCCGTCGGAACCTTGCTGTCGATGACGCTCTTCAACCCTCGGATCACCCGGTTCAACATGTCCCGCTATACGGCTGTGGCCTGTCTTGGTTCGATGGTCGGGTTCCTCGTGCTGATCATCGCTCCGAAAGGGAACCTTCCTGTGATCCTCACCGGCGTCCTGATCACCGCACTCTCCTACGGGGTGCTGAAGACGGTGGCCGACTCCCTGCTGGCGATTGATACCAGTGGCGAACAGCGTACCGGAGTCTACTCCTTCTCGTTCTTTTTCTCATCGTTGCTGAGCATCGCGGCCATCAAGGTCTGTACCGCGTTGTACTCCGTGTTCCCGGGATGGTTGTTCATTATCGCCGGGATACTTGTGCTTGGGATTCTCATTGACAGCCTGTTCAGGCTCAGGACCGATTTCACCAGGAGGCGTGTATGACCGATTTCACCTATCATTCACCTACGAAGATCATCTTTGGCAAGACGAGCCTGCGACAGGTCGGGGCGGAGTCCCGCCTGTGCGGAAGCAAGGCCCTTGTCGTCTATGGACAGGGGGCTGTCGTGCGGACCGGCGTCTACCAGCGGGTCGTCGATTCCTTGTCCGAGGCAGGGGTGGAGGTCGTTCCGTTCGGCGGAATCCAGCCGAACCCCCGCCTGTCTCTGGTGGAGGAGGGGGCGGCCCTCTGCCGTTCCCAGAGGATCCCCCTGGTCCTCGCCGTCGGCGGGGGGAGCGCGATAGATACTGCCAAGGCGATCGCAGTCGCCGCCGCTCTCCCCGAAGGAATCGACTTCTGGGACCACTGTTTCCTCCAATGGCGACAGGCGTCGGACGCCCTTGCCGTCGGCGTGGTCCTGACAATCCCCGCTTCCGGCTCCGAAACCTCCGACGCCTGCGTGATCACCAACGAGGCGACCGGCGAGAAACGGATCGCCAGCGCTCCGGCGATGATTCCCCGGTTCGCCATCCTCGATCCTGAGACTACCTATACGCTTCCCCCGTACCAGACCGCTTGCGGAGCGTGCGATATCCTCTCCCACTTGCAGGAGCGCTATTTCACCCCAGCACGGTTCAACGACCTTTCCGACCGCCTCTTGGAGGCCGCTATGGGACATGTGATCCAGAACGCGCCCTGCGTCCTGCGAGAGCCTGCGGAGTACCGCTGGCGAGCGGAACTGATGTGGGCGGGTACCCTGGCCCACAACGCCCTGTTCGACCGGGGCCGCGACGGAGGCGACTGGGCGAGCCATATGATCGAGCACGCGTTGAGCGCCCGCTACGACATCGCCCACGGCGCCGGACTTGCCATCATCATCCCTGCATGGATGAAATACGTGTTCCCCTCCTGCATCGATCGGTTCACGCAGTATGCGACCCGTGTCTGGCATATCGATCTGCCCCTGGACGATCCTGCGACCGTCGTTCTTGCCGCCATCGAGCGACTTGAACAGTTCTACCGTGGCCTCGGCCTGCCCATACGGCTCTCTGACGCGGGGCTGGCGATTTCCGACAGGGACCTTGAGGAGATGGCCTCGTCCGTCGCGACGGAGGAGTTCAAGGTGGGAGGCATTCTTCCCCTTGGGCCCGATGATGTCCTGAAAATTCTTCGACTGGCTTTGTAGTCCGTCGTATCATTGTGGAAAGGTAGGTTCGGAAATGGCAGGGAAGGCGGGACGCCAGGCGTTCTTCATTCGTTTCAATCAGATCATGGAGCAGGTGATGCCGTTGGTGACCCCTGCCGGTGTCGTCCTCGGGTTCTTGCTAGGCGCCCATATCAGCGGGCTCAAACCAGGCGTGACCTGGCTGTTCGCCTTCATCACCCTCGTAGGTGCCATGGGGATGAATTTTACCGACTTCTCCCATGTGATCAGGCAACCGGTTCCGATCTTCGTCTCGATCATCTGCTCCCATGTGGTTGTCCCGTTGCTCGTCTATGGTATCGGCACCCTGCTGTTCCCCGGCAAGCCGGTCATCGTGATCGGCTTTGTCCTGCTGTACGCGATCCCGACCGCGGTCGTCAGCTACATGTGGTCCTCGATCTTCAAAGGCAACGGAGTGCTCTCCCTGACCTTGATCCTGGTCGACACCCTGCTCGCGCCCATCGTCACCCCCTGGACGGTCCGCCTGCTGACCCACTCCGACATTACGATCGACACCGCCGGCATGATGCTCTCGCTCCTCTACATGGTGGTGATCCCCTCCCTCTGCGGAGTCTCCCTCAACACTTTCACCAAGGGCTTCGCCAAGACGAAGGTCGCCCCCTATCTCAAGCCGTTCACGAAGATCGCACTCCTCTTCGTGGTGATGATCAACGCATCGCAGATCGCCGGACGTTTGTCGTTCGAGAGCACGCTCATCGCGGTCTTCTTCGTGAACATCCTCTTCGCGGTCTTCGGTTTCCTGCTGGGGTATTTCATCGCCCGACTGTTCAAGTACGACCGTCCCACCCAGACCACCCTGACGTTCTCCGTAGGCATGCGCAATATCAGCGCAGCCCTGGTCCTCGCCATCGATTTCTTCCCACCGGAAGCCTCCGTCCCCGTCCTGATCGGCGTCGTGATCCAACAGACCACCGCCGCCCTGATCGGCAAGGCGTTGTTCCGGAACGTGTAGGCTGTTTTTCAAGGTCTGGAGTTCATCTCATTGGCGGTGTATGGGGCTGGGATGAATCTGGAGTGAGTACCGATCGAGCCTAGAGTGAACACTGATCGAGCCT
>CAYOWS010000003.1:58978-210591 GCA_964407735.1 uncultured Sphaerochaeta sp.
GGAGTGAGCACTGATCGAGCCTGGAGTGAGCACTGATCGAGCCTGGAGTGAGCACTGATCGAGCCTGGAGTGAGCACCGATCGAACCTGGAGTGAGCACTGATCGAGCCTAGAGTGAGCACTGATCGAGCCGTATCAACGCTTCTCCGCCATCACTGCAAGATAGCAGTCGCCGATGAAACTGTCCAACGGTTCGAACCCGCTGGCGTCGCTGTAGAATCCGACTATCGCCAGCCCCGCGTCGCAGATGCCTCCGAGCTGGTCCTGCAACGTATGGCTGAACTCGATCGTATCATCGGTATCTATCCGCTTCTGGAGCTCCTTCTTGCTGATGCTCGTCAAATCGCTGAAGGGGAGTGTGTACTTGACCTTGAGCCTGCCTTTCGCCTCGGCTTTTTCATCGAACACATAGAGCACCGGATTGGTGATGCCCGTCAGCAACCGCCCTCCTGGCGCCAGCAATCTACGGCAGGACTCCCAGATCGGCTGCAACCTGTCCACGAAACAGTTCGAGACGGGGTTGAAGATCAAGTCGAAACTCTCATCGGTGAACATCGACAGGTCGAGCATGTCGCCCTGGACCGTAGCAATTTCCAAGCCCTCCCGCTTCGCCACCGACCGGTCCTGCTCCAACTGCCGACCGCTGTTGTCGAACACAGTGACCACGGCACCTGCCGCGGCCAGCACAGGTCCCTGCTGCCCGCCGCCGCCGGCGAGGCACAGCACCCGCTTGCCTTTTAGATCTCCGAGCCAGGACGCTGGAACCTGCTTGAACGTCGTGAGGTTGATACGGATATCCCCCTCCCGAGCCAATCGGATGGTTTCTTCATCGACCGGTATCGTCCAGGTATTCCTGCGAGAGACCTCCGTGTTCCAAGCCTGCTTGTTGTGTTCGACGTAGTTCATGGGGAGAGTATACCTTGGTCTCAAGGAAAAGACCATTGGATGTTCCGTATTGATCGATGAACGTTTACTTCAATTCGGATTGATCCGTGCCTTGGACGTAAAGGTCTGATACTCCTTCGGAGTGATACCCTCCATCTTCTTGAACGTCTGCCGGAAATGTATGTCGCTGTTGTAGCCACATTCCGCCGCTATCTGCTTGATCTGTTTGTTTGTCGTGACGAGCAGATGCTTCGCATGTTCGATCCTGATATCGTTGATGAAACGGATCACCGGTTTTCCGAACGTCTGTTTGAACAATTTCGTCAGATAATCGGGATTACAGCCGACATCAACCGCCAGATCCTGGACAGACAGATCTTTTGAGAAATTGTTCATGATGTATTGATAGGCCATTGAAACCATCGGGTTGATGAACTGATCTTCCGGTCCATGCAATGATGTCTTGGAAAACTCCTGCAAAATGAATTGGAACAGCATGTCATGATAATGCTCCTGCTGCTCCTCCCCCATATAGTCCTGAATATACCATTTGAGAAGCATCGCCAGGCGATCCGGATTTCTTGGAGTGGTGAAACGCGGAATTCTGAGCCGTGAACCCTGCTGCCCGCAAGGGACGACAGGGCCTCTCTCGTTCCACTGGCAGCAAACGGCTCTGTTCCCAGGATCAACTTCGCAGGTCTTTGACTCTCGTATCGTATTGGTCTCCCAGAATGTCAAACCTGTCTCCTGGGCGCTGGAGGTAGGGGCGAATGTGAAATGCAACCAGAAGTAGGTAGTCCCCTTTGTCACCGGAACGGAACCTCTGAGCCGCGTCGTCCGAGGAAAGAAGATGTAGCCCTGATTCTTTTCCAGATGTATCAGCTGATCGTTTTCCCGAACGACAAGCCTGCCATCCGTCACAAACACCAGTTCATAGTCGTAGACGACCCGTTCATGATAGTAGTTGTCCGCCGAATAGATGCATATTCCAGCCTCGGACAAACGGAAATGATCATGTGAACTAAACGAGAAATACTCTTCATGTGCGGATTGGAATGAATCACTCAAGTTTCGCTGACTCCTTGTCCCTCTGTCTTCTGTGGTAGTGAGACAGGATATTGAAAGGATACGTTTCCCAACGGCAACGTCTCGCAGGCAAGTCTGAATCCTTGTGAAAGCTGAGCCGATGAAAGCTTTTGTCGTTCGATCTCTGTAGGAACAGAAACCGTACCTGATGTAATGAGGATAATACAATCGGTACAGTTTGTATCGTCATGACAGGGATGTGTCGGAGAGAGTATGCCTGACTGCTGGATAGCATGTAGCAAAGATTTCTCACGGGAAAGTTCCGCTGAATATTCTGTACCATTGGTGTATATCGTTATTCGATTCATATCCATACCATATCGCACCTTGTCAATTTGTCAAGCAATGATGTAGGAAAAATTATTTTGTTTATGTCGGATTTCTTATGTTATTTCTAGGGTTTCTCATTCTTTACAGCCCGTTTCAGTGCATCTACAATCAAGCTATCAGTTGGTTTTAGCACTTCGGGAGGTTGATTTTGGGAAGATTCATCATCAAGCGTTTACTACAGATGATTCCAGCGCTTCTGCTGATTTCTTTTGCAGTGTTCATGATTATCAACCTCATTCCAGGTAATCCCGCTGAAGTACTGGCCGGTGCCAATGCCTCAGAAACACAGCTTCAGGCCTTGACGGTGAAGTTTGGTCTGGACAAACCACTATTGACACGATACTTCATCTGGCTGGGCAATCTTGTCAAAGGGGATCTCGGCAATGCTTTGGTCAGCGACCAGCCTATCGTGGAGATGTTGAGCTCCCGACTTGGCGCGACGATTGAATTGACGTTGGTCGCCACCTTGCTTTCCATTGTAATCAGCCTTCCATTGGGAATCATCTCCGCGTTACGACCGAACGGCATCGTAGATAGGGTCAGTACGGTATTCTCAGCTATTTTCTTTGCGATTCCTGGATTCTGGCTAGGAATCATGCTGATTCTGCTGTTCTCCCTGGTAGTCCCCATCTTACCGGCGTCAGGAAGACCCCTGTTCATGGACAACCCGATCGGACATATCCGTTCCATCATATTGCCTGCGCTGACGATTTCCTTGGGTATGGCCGCCAGGAACATCCGTTTCCTCAGATCCTCGCTGCTCGATGTCTTGAACCAGGACTATATCGTTACCGCTCGTGCGCGCGGAGTAAAGAATCGTTGCATCACGTATCGACACGCCCTGCGCAATGCTTTGATCCCCGTCATCACAATAGTGGGTCTCCAGATGGGGGATCTGTTCGGAGGCGCCCTGATCATCGAGCAGATTTTCGCCTGGCCGGGTATCGGCCGACTGACGATACAGGCCATTAGCTGGCGCGACTATGGACTGCTACAGGCCAACGTCCTGTATATCGTCCTCGTGTTCATGCTTGTGAATCTCCTTGTCGATGTGCTCAACGCGCTGGTGGATCCTCGGATTCGCCTGAAATGAGGTGTATGGGATGATGGACAATAATTTCAAGATGCGATTGCGTTCAATGGGGTCCTGCTTCCATAAAGTGTGGAAGAATCCCTCCGGCAAGGCCGGTATCATATTGGTCGGCTTGATGATCCTCCTGGCGGTCCTGGCTTCTGCCCTCAGTCCATACCAGCCTCTGGAGATGTATCCTGAGCATCGGTTGGAAGGTCCGAGCCTGCGGCATCCTTTTGGCACGGATGAATTCGGGAGGGATCTGCTGAGCCGCATACTCCATGGTGCCAGGATCTCGATCCGTACCGGCGTCTGTTCCATCCTCTTGGCCACGGTGGTCGGAGTGAATATCGGCTTGCTTGCAGGATATTACGGCAAATGGTTCGACAGCGTCTCCATGCGATTGATGGACGCCGTCATCTCTTTTCCCGCCACTCTACTGGCGGTGGTTGTCATCGCGATCATGGGAACCGGCTCGTTCAGCGCGTTGCTGGCGATAGCCATAGTCAATATACCCTCTTTCGCCAGGTTGACCCGGGCCAATGTCCTCGGCGAAAAGGCGAAAGGGTATGTGGAAGCGAACCATGCGTTGGGTGCGGGGGATATGCGGATCATGTATCTGGAAATCTTCCCCAACATCGTCTCTACCTTGTTCGTCCAGATCACCGTATCGATCGCCAGCGCCATCTTGCTGGAATCAGCCTTGAGTTTTCTCGGGTTGGGCACACCGCCTCCAGCACCGTCCTGGGGATCCATGTTGAGTACCGGCAAGAACTTTTTGTTGTACGCCCCTTGGTATGTCATTTTCCCGGGCATCGCATTGACAGTCCTGATTACCGGCCTCTACCTGCTAGGGGATGGTCTGAGGGATGTATTCGATCCACGCCGATCCGGCTTGTATTGATGGGGGGGACAGACGAATGAAAGAAGACATCATGCTTGCCGTACAAGACCTCTCAGTCAGTTTCTCATCTTGCGGCGGGCGGATTCTCGCAGTCAACGATATCAGTTTCACATTGCACGATGATGAGATCCTTGGAATAGTCGGAGAAAGTGGTTCAGGCAAATCCGTCACCATCAAAAGCATCATGCGCCTGTTGCAGGAGCCACCGGCCAGGATCGATTCCGGTTCCATTCTCTATCAGGGGGCCGATCTTCTTCAGCTCGACGATGAACAGATGCGCCGGGTCCGAGGCGCTGAGATATCGATGATTTTCCAGAATCCCATGACCGCGTTCAATCCTGTGTTGCCGATCGGCATTCAGATTGGAGAGGCTTTGGAGTTTCACGCGGACTGTCCTTGCAAGGATGCGAAGTACGCGAAGGTGCTGGAGTTGTTGAAGGATGTGGGCATCTCCAATCCAGAACGCAGATACCACCAGTACCCCCATGAGTTTTCTGGTGGGATGCTCCAGCGTGCGATGATCGCGAGCAGCCTGATCTGCTCCCCCCGGATCGTATTGGCCGATGAACCGACCACCGGGCTCGATGTCACGATCCAAGCCCAGATCATCAACCTGATCCGAAACCTGAAATCCCAGTATGCCATGTCGGTCATCTGGATTACCCACGATCTGAGCCTACTCGCGGGATTCGCGGAAAGGATCGTTGTCATGTACGCGGGGCGAATGGTGGAAAAGGCGTTGACCGAGGATCTCTATTACGACGCGAAGCATCCATATACCAAAGGCATGCTTGCGTCGATACCTACGGCGAATACAGATCGCAACGCCGATTTGTACTCAATTCCAGGGATGCCTCCCAATCCTGCCTCACTCCCGCAAGGATGCGCTTTCTATGACCGTTGTCCTGAACGAATGGCCTGCTGCGCCAGAATCATCCCCCCGGAGATCATGGTCTCCGATTCCCATGCCGTCTCCTGCTGGCGATACTGCCCTGAAATTCCGGAGGTTCAAGATGCCTAAATCTGATGCCATCATAGAAATCGAAGACCTGTCAGTACTGTTCCCCATGAAAAAGGAATTCTGCAAGCCACGTTCATATGTACGTGCCGTGAATGAAGTTTCGCTATCAATCCGTCGGAATTCCATTTTTGGGCTTGCGGGCGAATCCGGCTCGGGAAAGACAACGACCGGTAAAGCCGTTCTGGGTTTGGCTCCCGTGACGAAGGGTATCGTCCGATTCAATGGACAACGCATCGATGATTGTAAGACAGATATGAAAACCCTGCGGAAAGAGCTTCAGATCATTTTCCAGGATCCGATGTCTTCGTTGAACCCCCATAAACGTATCGGGGCGTCCCTTGAAGAGCCCTTGAATATCCATCGCCTATATCCTGACAGGATCCAGAGGACGGAACGAATTGAATCAGTTTTGGCCGATGTCGGCTTAAAACCCTCCATCCTTGACCGCTATCCCCATGAGTTCTCCGGAGGCCAGCTGCAGCGGATCTGTATCGCCCGGGCGATTCTGCTGGAACCCTCTTTTCTGATTTGCGATGAATCGATCGCCTCCTTGGATGTTTCTATTCAGGCCCAGATCATCAATCTGTTCAAGAAACTGAAGGAAGAGTACAATCTCTCGTTGCTGTTCATCTCCCATAACATATCGGTATTACGGTATCTTTGCGATGACTTGGGCGTCATGTATCTCGGTTCCTTGGTAGAGATCGCCGATACAGAGACCTTGTTCGACAAACCGTTGCATCCCTACACCCAAGCCTTGCTCAGCGTAGTTCCGCTTCCAGATCCCCGGTATGAAGCGACACGGGAACATCATGTCCTACAAGGGGAGATCCCCAGCCCCATCAATCCTCCCCCTGGGTGTCCGTTTTCAACGCGATGTCCTTTGTCTACCGTCATATGCCGTCAGGAATGCCCTGAATTGAGAGAGCTCGAACCGGGCCATTCCGTTGCTTGCCATAGGGCGGGGGAGGTGATCTGATGAGTATCACTTTACGAAGTTTCTTTGAAAAAGAGGTGAAACCAGCTTTGGGATGTACCGAACCCGTGGCGGTCGCCTTAGCCGTCGCAAAAGCCAGAAGCCTTCTTCCGATCACGTTGGTTGATCCTGTCTCTGAGATAGGCAGATTGGAAGTGAAGCTTGGAAGGAATGTCTACAAGAACGGGGATCAGGTCGGAATCCCGGGGACGAACGGACGTACCGGCAATGCGTTTGCCGCGGCTTTGGCCTTGTGCATGGGCGATCCGCTGCGAGGTCTGGAGATTTTTCAGGATATCGACGATGCAGCCATCATCGCCGCGGAACGGCTATCTGAATCGAACAAGGTCGTGTTGGTTCCTGATGCCGCACATCAAGGAGTGTATATCGATGCCTTTCTGCGTTGCGGAAATCATCGGGTTCAGGTCCGTATCGAAGGGGATCATACTCATTTTACCTATATCTCCGTAGATGACGTCGTTTCGCTTGATCTTCAGGAGCGATGCGGAGAAAGTCTGGTTGCTGAAAACTCCGAGGCACCGGAAGCACTGGCCTCATATGGGGAGCTTTCCTATGAATCGTTGCTGGAACTTGTAAAGACTATGGACCCGGAAGATGTCGAATACCTTTGGAAAGGCATCCGCATGAACCGCTCCATTGCGGAATATGGGCTGACCCACGATGTCGGTATTGGTTTGGGACGGTCGATCTGCGGCATCTTCGGTGAAGGTTCCGAACTTTCGGATTGTATTTCTATGACTCCTCTGTCGGAACGGATAAAAGGGTATTGTACGGCGGCCTCCGACGCAAGGATGCATGGGGTTCCGTTGCCGGTCATGAGCAGCGCAGGTAGCGGGAATCATGGAATCGTCACGATCATTCCCGTGGCGTTATATGGGGAAGCGAAAGGATTCGACCCTTGGAAGATCGCCACGGGCATATTGGTAAGCCATCTGTCCTGTTTCTATATCAAGCGACGACTGGGGCGTTTGAGTGCTGTTTGCGGTTGTTCCATAGCCGCGGGGGCCGCCGCCGCGGCCGGCATCGCCTACATGGAGACCAGTTCCGTGGAATGTTGCGGTCAGGCGATGCTGATGGTCCTGTCCAATTTGGCTGGCATGATCTGTGATGGCGCCAAGTTCTCCTGCAGTTTCAAAGTCGGAACAGGAGCGGAAGAGGCTTACCGGGCCGCTCAGCTCGCCATAAGTGGAAAAGTGATGGAATCCCAGGGCATCGTGGACAAGACGCTGGTCAGGACGATCAGCAATGTGGCCGTCCTCAATTCAGATGTCATGTGCGGCGTCGATCATCTCATGCTGGATATTTTGTCATCCCGAAGTGCCGGGGGAGTACATATCGCATAGGAATTTACCGGTACATAGCTTCAGAAGGCAAAGAGTTTGAAGTGTAGCCGTTTCAATGAAAGGAGTGTAATGATGGACAAGTTCGAACGTATACGAGCCTGCATCGCGGGAGAAGAGCTGGACAGGGCTCCCTTCAGCATGTGGATGCATTATCATATGAGGGATCGTAACCCCTTCACTTTGTCACAGGCCAGCGCTGATCTGCTGGATACCTATGATATGGATATTCTGAAGATCACTCCGACAGGATTGTTTTTCGTGCAGGACTTCGGTGCTGCCATCCAATTCGGAAAGACGGACTGGCAACACCCTTTGATGACGGATTCCTTGTTGAAATCCGCCGCGGATCTTGAAAACCTTCCGATGCTGGATCTCTCCACTGGAGCCCTTGGGAGGGAACTCGACATGGTGAAGCTGGCTTGTCGGAAAGTAAACCGAAAAGCTCCTGTGCTGATGACCGTCTTCACACCACTGACAATTGTCTGCAAGATGCTGGGAAACGCGAATATCCCCGCCACGCTACAGTTTTTCATGGAGAACCATCCGACCGCTTTGCATAGCGCGCTACAGAAACTTTCCGTCATGATCGGTGAATTCATTGACCGATGTATCGCCGCCGGGGTCGATGGATTCTTTTTTGCGACGCAAGCGGCGAATTTCCAGACCCTCCGTACTCAGGATCAATACAAGGAATTCGGGGTGACCTATGATTTCCCGTTGGTGGAACGGATCAAAGGCGCAGGAAAGCTCTGCCTTCTCCATGTCTGCATGCATGAAGTGATGCTTGACGTTGTAAAAGACTACCCGGTGGATATCGTGAACTGGGACAATATCTATAGCGGGACGACAATCTCCCAGGCAAGGGAAATCATTCCCGACAAGGTCCTTGCCGGGGGAATTGATATCTTCAAAATTTCCACGTACTCGAAACAGGAGATCGATGACATGGTGCAACGGGCTCTCAATGAGGCTGTCGGCGGCAAATTCATGCTTGCGCCGACTTGTGTGCTGCTGGCCTCGACTCCACATGAAAATCTGCTGGAGATCTCTACGTATATGCATTCGTTATCCAATTTAGCTATTGGAATGAACTAAGGAGGTTCATATGAAAAAGAGAGGATTCTTGGTGCTAGTGGTTCTTGTTTGCCTGTACTCATCCTTGTCGTTCGCGGCAGGAAAGCAGGAAGTCGCCTCAGATACCGGAACTTCCGGCGTGCGGACGGGGGGGACGCTGACAATCGCGGCGAAGGATGACTGGTCTACATTCGATCCATATTTTCAGATCAGTATCAGCAACAGGCTCTATAATCCGATGCTTTTCGACACCTTGATCAAAACGGGCGACGGCATCTATGAACCAGGCCTTGCGACCAGTTGGGATTTCAACGACGATCTGACTGAGATCACTTTCCATCTGCGTAAGGGCGTGAAGTTTCAGGATGGCAGTGATTTCGATGCCGACGACGTTGTCTGGAATGTGAACCGTGCCATCGATTTCGACGCTGGATACCATGTTAGCGATTATTTCAAGGATTGCGTTGGAGCTGAAGCGATAGATCCTTACACCGTCAAGGTGACCTGGGCGGCCACCAGCCATTTGATCGAGGATGCTTTTTCCAGATTGTATCTGATCTGTCCGGAGAAGGTCGCCGATGTAGCGAAGCTGCCCATAGGGACGGGACCTTTCAAACTGAAGGAATGGAAACCCGGAGATAAAGCGGTGTTCAGTCGCAATGGGGGCTACTGGAAAGATGGAATGCCGTATCTGGATGAAGTCGTCATCAGGACGATCAGTGATGGACAGTCCCGCGTAGTGAATCTTCTCTCTGGCGAAGTAGACATCATCGATGCCGTCGATCCTCAGGATGTATCTGTCATCCTCAAGAACAAAAACATGGGGATATTCCAGAATACACCACCGGAATACAAGAATTTCACAATGAACGTGACTCGCGCGCCGTTCGACGATCTGAAAGTCCGTCAGGCTTTGAACCATGCTCTGGACAGGGATAAAGTGTTCACAATGGTCAATAGCGGTCAAGGTGATATCAGGTATCTGCCGATCGTCAGCAATTCGTATTTCTATGAACCCGAATTGGAGAACTACTATCCGTTCGATCTGGAAAAAGCGAAAGCCTTGCTTGTGGAAGCCGGCTATCCCAATGGTTTCTCTTTCACCCTCACCGTCAACATGGGTATCGCGGGGTGTCTGGAGCAGGCGCAGGTCTATCAGGCCGATCTTGCGAAGATCGGTGTCAATGCTACGTTGGAACCGTTGGAGAGCGCCAGCTACTTCCCGCGGCTGACCAGCAGTGATTTCGACATGGTCAGCTTCGGTACCGGTGAACCGATCCTTGATCCCGCAGCGTACTTCTCCGGAGCTTCCGTCGCACGGCCGATGAGGAACTTCTTTGGAATCACTGAAGATACCGAATGGTTCCCCGGCTACAAAGCCTTGATTGAACAGGCTGAATCGGAAACGAACCAGAGCGTCCGCAAAGAACTGTATCGACAGTTGCTTTCGATCATGGTACATCAGGGCTGGACGATGCCGGTGACCAGTACCGTGACCAAGGTAGCTGCCAACAATGCTGTACGAGATTTTGATATCAACAATACCGCTGGAGAATACCATCTGGAGGATGTCTGGGTCTCGAGGTAAAGATCTGCACGTGGGACTTTGAGCTTACTAGGGGTTACAGTCTATTGCTTTCTGAGTTCCTGCGTTTTGGGGCTGCCACAAAGGTGTAAAAGCCGAGTGACAGCCCCTTTTCAGTCTTCGGAGGAAAAGGATGCAGGTTGGTCTTCCCCAACATTTCCAGGCTTCTTGAAATACTCTTTCGTGGGACAAATTTATGAAAAACAGAAAATCGATTTACAGATTTTCATAATATTGTATACTAGTAACATGAGGTGCCCCAATGATCCCAAGAGAAATAACTCCTAAAATACGAGCCATGCTTGATACGTTTCCTGTAGTGACAGTAACCGGTCCACGCCAATGTGGCAAGTCGACCTTGCTTCGCCATGAATTCAGTTCATACAAGTATGTTTCTCTGGAAGAACCCGATATCCGCCGTTTCGCGCTTGAGGATCCACGGGGATTCTTGTCCAACTTCTCCACCCCCCTGATCATTGATGAAGCCCAGTACGCTCCTGAATTGTTTTCCTATATCCAGGCGCGGGTGGATGAAGAGCAAAAGACCGGTATGTATATCCTTTCTGGTTCGCATAATTTCCTATTGATGGAACATATCTCGCAAAGTCTGGCAGGAAGAGTCGCCATTTTGACGTTGCTGCCATTTTCCATTCAGGAATTACAGGCTTCCGGTCAATTGCCCCAACAAGTGAACCCGTGGCTGTTCACTGGAGGGTTTCCCCGGATCTGGGATAAAGATATCGAACCCACGGATTACTTCCCAAACTATATCCAGACCTATCTGGAGAGAGATGTCCGTCTGGTAAAGAATATCGCAGACCTGTCCCAGTTCGAGAAGTTCCTGCGACTCTGCGCCGGACGGGTAGGGCAAATGCTGAATCTCAATGCTTTGGCTGTCGAAGCCGGGATATCGGTCCCAACCGTAAAAGCCTGGCTCTCAGTCCTGGAGACGAGTTATGCAATCTTCCTGTTGCAGCCGTATTACAAGAACTTCAACAAACGCCTGGTGAAATCGCCTAAACTATATTTCTATGATACCGGACTAGTATGTTCTCTCTTGGGCATTTCCAATGCCGAACAGCTGGCGACCTTCTACATGCGGGGTGAGCTGTTCGAAAACATGGTCGTGTCTGAATATGCGAAAAAGACATTTTTCAAAGGCAACCGACCGCGCATGTATTTCTGGAGAGACACCAATCAGAATGAGATAGACCTCCTGATCGAAGAGAACGCGGAATTGCACGCTGTCGAGATAAAATCTTCCGCGACAATGAATCAATCCTTCTTCAAGATCCTGGACAATTTCTCGAAATTGAGCGGCATAGGACCCGACCTCTGTAGCGTCGTGTATGCGGGTGACCTCGAATACCAGACGCAATATGGAAAATACATCTCGTGGAAAAACTGGTAATGTTCTGAATCCCACGAGTTCTTGCTCGGTAGCGCATGACCGGATCTTGTTCAGCGAATCACTGCTTCTTCCTACGAATTCCTGCACTGAAAACCCGATTCCCGTGATACAGTATAGATAGCATCATGGGACACGATCATCGACCCGACCTGCAAGGAGGCCGTAGCATGAATAGTGAAGACCATTTCAAGGAAATTGAAGATATCGATACGTTGCATGACTTCGACGAGACCGGTACGTGGCCTGGAGCTCCCTTCGGTTTCGGTGAAAGCGATAGGGATGATTCCCGCCAGATTCATTTCTCCGACTATTACGACGACTATTCGGAAAGCGAGTTCTACGCCGGTGCGCCGGAAGACTTCACCCTGCACTCCCTGCTGACCGTGGACAACGCCCGTTTCTGGAGCTTCGATCCCATATTCGAGGCCCTCGGCCTAGCTGAATCCGAAGACTCCATAGACTACGACATCCTGATCTCCGCCATAGAATCCCTGTTCCGGCAGGCTGTCCACTTCTTCGATGATGACGTCACCGCCCTGATCCGAGCTGGTGACGTCTCCATTACCGATCCGCTGCTCGACGCGGTGGATGACGACGCCCTGGAAGTCGCCAAGGACCTGCGGATATTCTTCTTCGTCGATGACCCGCAGGAAACCCGCAAACTGATCGTCCCCCTGGAACTCCGCGGTATCTTCGCCGAAATATCGGCAACCAAGGATTTCGACGAAAAGCGCCGCATCAATGCACAGCTTGTCTACTATACACAGGGTATGACCATCCTCAACGGCATCGTCCTGGTGGAGGACCTGGCCCGGTGCCTCGAACGGAACACCGGCCTTTCACTCCCCGCGGAGGCCATTGAAACGTTTCTCCGCTCCCTGTCCCCGTTCTACGACCTGCTCGGGTTCCGGTACAACCTCCACGCCAAATCGATCACCCATGCCGCCCTGACCAGCAGAAGCGACATCACCGATCTCTGGAACATCTCACAGGTGCATCCTGCGTATCTGCCCGACGACGAAACCCTGCGCATGATCCACCTCAATCCCTTCTATCCCATGACCGACGAATATCGCACGTTCGAAGAATACGTCTCGCAATGGCATTTCTATGGTGATGAAGGAACCTGCGCTTTGTTCCTGATCGACTTCGCCCAGGCGATCTCAATGGGAGCCCCCATGCAGGAACTCTCCAGTCTCTGCGACGACTATGACTTGGATATCGGTGATGATTTCGATAAGTTCATGAGCCTCACGATGGATGTCATGAACACGACCCGCCGGTGGGACCTGCGCGGAAATACAATAGAGGAACTGCGCGGGGTGCAGGCCTAGACCGTCATCGATCCGCTCCTGATTCCTCCAGTCCACTGTGGCGACGGAGCTATTCCTCCATGTCCCTCGACAGTACCTCCGCCCCCTCTCTGACCAGGGCCGCCAGGTCTTCAGAAAGTCCCTCCGCCACATCCGCAGCGCGACGCCTGATCGCCTGAGGAGTGTAGGGGAGGCCCGGCAACAATCCCTCGAGAACCTCCACGCAGGCGGTGGACAACGCATCGCTGAAGACCTTGGCCTGGGCAACCACCCCCTTCTCAACATCGAGATGGAACGTCAGGCGTCCCCAAGGAAGCCGTTCACTGCATGCATGGCTGAATTGCGGGGTCGTCCCAAAGCGCCAGGAGTCAGCCGACAGCTTGTCATAGGTCTCCATCAACAGCGGCTCACGTTCGAGCATCGCGGTATCAAGCCCCAGTATCGGACTTTCCTCTCCATATTCCATGCGGAATGCTTCGATAACGGCATCGGTGAACATATCATGGGTGAACGACGGCTCCATCTCCTTCAGGTTCATCACACGCGAAGCCACCGACCTGATCCCCTTCGCCTCAAGCTTCTGTTTGTCCGGGGTCAGATAGTCCCCGATATGGGAGAGGTCGGCCTCGATCAGCAACGTACCATGATGGCACCCTCTGGTCGAGGTGAGCTGGAAGGCGCTTCCTGAAACTTTCCTGCCATCAACCAGGATATCGTTCCTGCCGGACAGCTCCGATTCCACGCCGCAGGCGGCCAACGCCTTGCGGACGATATCGAAGTTGCGCCCCTTGTCATACTGTTCCCGCGGGGAGATGATCGTGAAACAGGTGTTGCCGAGGTCCTGGTACACCGCGCCGCCGCCACTGAGCCTTCGGGCGAGCAAGACGCCGTCCCGCTCCATCGCCTGGAGGTCGCATTCCACCCAAGGATTCTGATAGCGGCCGATCACGATGCAGGGGCTGTTCCTCCAAAGATAGAGGATATGCTTGTCCTTCAGTTCCGGCTTCTCGATCAACCAAGTCTCGGTAGCGAGGTTGAACCATGGATTGTGCCGCTGGGCTATGTAGACCGCCGAGTGTCCCATGCTATTCTTCACATCCTTCAAGATACGCCAGCTGTTCAGGAGTCAATTCCAGATCCGCCATCGACAGGGAATCCCGCAGCTGCTCGATCCTGGAACTTCCCGCGATAGCTATCGAAGGGAGGTTCTGGCTGGTGATGTACGCCAGGCAGACCGCCGCCGGTGAGACCTCAAGTTCACGGGACAACCGTGCGCAGCGGTCGACCCTGCGCATGTTCTCTTCCGTCATGAACCGTTGCTTCGCACGCTCGGAGAGCGTATCCGCCTTGCCTGCGATGATCTTGGAGAAAAGCCCCTTCGCCTGGGAAGCGAAACAGAGGACCGGCAACTGCTGCTTCTTGTACCACTTGTGCGAAGCCGCATCCATGCAGACCAGAGTGTCGTCACCCCACTGCTCCGGAGTGCAGACAGCCAGCGACCACTGTATCTCGCTGACGGAGAAAGCCCGTCTCCCGTGCTGTTTCGCATAGTCGTTGGCATCGGCGATCCGTTCATAGGTCCAGTTGGATGCCCCGACATGGTACGTCAGCCCGTCTGTGATGAATTCATCGAGCATATCGACTATTTCATCGACCCCGATCTGTGGATCGTCCCTGTGAAGGAACCAGAAATCGACATGGTCGGTGCCGAGCTGTTCAAGGCTCATGTTGATATCATTGGATAGGGATTTCCAGTCGAGCCGGCTCTCATGCATCCTGCCGATATGGGGATGCCCGCCTTTCGTGGCAAGGACGATTTTCTTCCTGCAATCATTGGTTTTGAGCCAGGCCCCGATTGTCAGTTCGCTGGTGGAAGGTCCCTCATCGACCTGTTGTCCATAGACCCTGGCGGTATCGAGGAGGTTGCCTCCATTGGCGGCATACAGATCCAGCAACGAGAACGCTACATCCTGCGGAATCGTCTCTCCGTAGTGATCGCAGCCCAGGGCGATTCGCGAAACTGATGGAATCATCGAAGAGATGGATAATCGTTTCATACGCGCCTCCACACATACAATACCATATTCCTGTGCCGCGGAAAACCAGAAAACCTTTTCAGGGCCCGCTCTGGGTGCTTGTCCACGTGATTTGGGCATGGTACGATTGTCGAAGTCCATGAAAACACTACCAAGGCAGGTCCTGTATGAATGATGACATATCCACGGCTTTTTCCCTGGCCGCGCGGTTGGAACGGTTGAACATTCCGTTCGCGTTCGTGACGCTGACCCATACGGCGGGCACTACTTCACGCACCAACGGTCGGATGCTGGTCGCCGCGGACGGCACCACCTCCGGTACTGTCGGCGGAGGTGCTGCGGAGGCGTTCGCTATCTCGGAAGCGGTCCGCATGATCGAAGCCGGAACGGGCGGCCCCATCTCATTTGATATCCGCTTCAACGAGGAAAGTGAAGCTGTCGGCAGGATGGAGATGTTCGTCGATGTCATCTCCTCCGGACAGAAGCTCGTGCTGTTCGGTGGTGGGCATGTGAACCTCGCAATCGCTGAATTGGCGTCCCAGGTCGGCTATGAGGTGGAACTTGTCGAGGTCAGACCTGAGTTTGCGACCATCGAACGGTTCCCCATGGCGAGCCGTATCCATCTGGCCCCTACCATCGGCGAGGCGCTTGCGGAGGTCCGGATCACGCCCCACACCGCTATCGTGGTCGCCAGTCATACAGTGGACTACGACATCTGCCTGCGGCTGCTTGCATCCCCGGCCCGTTATATCGGCATGCTCGGCTCAAGGAACAAAGCGCATGCCTTGCGTTCCAAGCTGGCCGAATCCCATACCTCCAATGAACTCTTGGAACGTCTCTATATCCCGATCGGGCTCGATCTCGGCACCGAGACACCACGCCAGATCGCAGTTGCCGTAGTCGCCGAGATCATGCAGGTGATGAACGACAGAACGGGCAGGCCTTTGCGGGAGCTTGTGTGAGATAACGGCCTTGTCATAAATTTTCTGCAATTTTTAATTGATTATATGACTTATCTGTTGTGTCGTTTGAATTATGGAAATTGATACTCAAGAACTTATTCGGGATCGGTTCAAATCGAGACGTATTGCTATGTCTTTGAATCAGATGGAGATAGCTGATTTTTTAGGCATAGATCAAAGCACTGTCTCAAAATGTGAAAAGGGAGAACGTCAGTTCACTATGGGGATGCTTGAACGTTCTTGTGCGTTGTTTGATTGCAAACTGTCATATTTTTTTGATGAAACAACTCAGGCGCAACCTTTCCATAGTTCATTCAGGACTTCCTCCCGGAAAACCGAGGACCTGGGTGCGATCGCCGCCATTCAGAAGATCGCGTTGAACCTGCTTGAAATGCAGGAACTGGCCTCTAGGTGATAGATAGACAAATCTACGAGGTTTTCGTAGATTTGTCATCGTGCGTAAAAAGATGAACTTTAGATATCAATCCCAAGGAATTTCTTGACCAGGATACCGATCACGAAGGATATCGCGGCGACGGAGAGGCTGATTCCCGCCATCTCGGCGAAACGTTTTTTGAACGGGACTCCCTTTGCCACGGAAATGTAGTATGTGAACCCGAGGATGATCAGGACGACTACCGCCAGCATGATCCCCAACGCCGTCATGTAGCTTTTTGCGGGAAGCAACAGGTAGGGGAGCACCATGAAGGTTACCGTGAACAGATATGCGATGCCCGTGTAGGTACAGCTCTTCAAAGCGTTGCTGTTGCCCTCGCTCTTCGAAGAAAGGTATTCGCTCGACGCCATCGACAATGTGGCCGAGATACCTGTGATCAAGCCGGACAGGGCGATCAATCTGGTGTTCTGCAACGCAAAGGTGAGCCCCGCCAATGTTCCAGAAAGTTCCACCAGCGCATCGGAAAGGCCGAGGACCATGGAACCTACATACTGGAGCCGCTCTTCATCGAGCAGTTCAAGAAGCTCCGCCTCGTGCTTCGCTTCATCCGACGCGATCTGCTTTGCCTCAGGGATTTCGTCGATATACTTCTCATATTTTGCGTTCGCCCCGTCCTCTCCGCTCTCCATCTTCTTCAACACGAAAGTGAAACCGAGGATTCGGCTGAGGAATACATACCAGGCTGCCTTCCATCTGTGTGGCTTGACCTTCTTGCCTGTATAGCCTTCCCAGACCCCTGCGTGAAGTCTTTCATCGGCAGCGATGCGAAGCAGTATCTCCTTGTTTCTTCCGTCCTTCATTCGTGCGCCGATCTTGCTGTAGATGATATGTTCGGTCAACTCATTCGCCTGCATCTTTTGCAGGAACTTGAGTGTCTGTTCTTTCAACTTTGTTTCCGCCATAGGTTCTTTCTCTCCTGTATAGAGAGCCATTGTAGAGAAATATCATCTTGCAGTCGATACCTACGGTATCATTTATGGCTGACAGGGCAATAATGAGAACGGCCCGAAGCCGATTGCGACGACTTCGGGCCATATGATGCCTGCCTTTATGAGCTATCAGGCCTGTGCTTCAATCAAGTGTTCAAACTGTAGCCGTTGCTCTTCCGCGAACACCGGAGCCGAGAGCGGTATCCAGCTAGGATCTATCGTGAACACTATGTCCGCGTCACTCCACTGCCAGAACTTCTTGATATCCTTGAGCATGTTCTTCCGGATCGCATCGAGCTGCCTCAACGTCATCTCCTGCCTCAACTGAACGTGGATGATGACGGAGATCGTCCTTCCGCGTTTCGCTGAATAGACCTGGTAGGATTTGAACCCGTTCCTCGCCACATGGGACTGCACGATATCCTCAAGCCCTTGCTGGATCTCCATGGACGGGGCGGCGTCGAGCAGTTCCCTGGTGTTCTCCACCATCTGACTGAGCAGGGTGGGCGTCATTCCCGCGATGAACAGGATGGTGATGACCGGGTCCGCATAGGGCGAGAGCCACGCATACGGCGTCCTGTCCAGTATCGCCATCACGACGAAGGAGACAAGGACGGCACAGCTGATCAACGTATCGTTGAGCCAGCTTTTCGCCTCAGCCTTCAGCACTGGTGAATTATCCCTGCGCGCGGTGATCACCAATATGCGCCAGATGATCGCGCAGACGATGACGGAAATGGCGGTGAACACGATCGCCACCGAGGCCTTGACCCTGTATCCTCCGGCCAGGATGGAGGTCACGGCCCCCCAGGCGAGGAATACGTTCATACTGAGGAGAGCTATCGTCCTGACCACTATGAAAAATGGTTCGAATGCTCCGTATCCAAACTGATATTCTCGGTTGTCGCCACGGCTGATCAGCCGGACAATGGATGCGGAGCATAGGATGAATATGCTCTGGATGAACGAATACATGCCGTCGAACAGCATGGAACGTGAACGTGCGATGACGGCCATCGCAACACCTGACACTCCGAACAGGAAGCAGATGATCGTGGTCGTCCTGATCAGGGCGATCTCCTTCTTCGTTTGATTCATACAATCCATAGCCTGTCATACCGCAGCCTATAGGGAGCCTCACGGGGCCCCCGCACTTGATACAAGATGCGCGGCGGAACTGAATCCGCAACGGTATAGGACAGTGCTATTACCTTAATTTTTCGTAGTCGCCAGGTCCTTCTACTCTCAGTGGGAACCACTTTTTCGAAGCCCTGCAAAAGTGCTATGCACGCCATGACATTTTGCCGTCACAGTCTCTACGATTCGTTAATGCTAGTATAATAAAAACTTATGAATTTGACAAGGGGCATCTGGAGGGAAAAGCATCAATCGAAGATGTCCCGTCTGAACAATGTCCATGATCACCCTGCGTCTGTAAGAACGAGGAATTTCAGATATCGTACACGATTCTCTTGCACTGTGATGGCTTTCATCGTGTAGAATAAGTATAGTTGTCTTCGAATACCCAAAGAGGAACCAATAGATGAAAAGACCCAATATCGTAGTATTCTTTACCGACCAGCAGCGCCATGACACCTGTGGCGTCTATGGCCAGAGCTTGCCCACGACACCGAGACTCGATGCCTTCGCCCAGGATGCGACGGTATTCGACAACGCCTACACCTGCCAGCCGGTCTGCGGCCCCGCCAGGGCCGCGATCCAAAGCGGAGTATATCCCACAAAGCTTGGTTGCTACCGTAACGCCATCGCCCTGCCACAAGGGATTCCCACCATCGCTTCTGAACTGAACGACGCGGGATACAAGACCGCCTATGTCGGCAAATGGCATCTGGCGTCCACAGTAGGGGAGTTCGATTACGAGACGACCGCTATCCCTAAGGAACTAAGGGGCGGCTACAAGGACTATTGGGCGGCCTCCGATATCCTGGAATTCACTAGCCACGGGTACGACGGCTATGTGTTCGACAAGGACGGCAACCGTCTCGATTTCAAGGGATATCGCCCGGATTGCATCACCGACTATGCGTTGGATTTTCTCCGGCGGCAGGATGGTGACCAACCGTTCTTCCTCTTTCTTTCCCATATCGAACCGCATCACCAGAACGATCACAAAAAGTATGAGGGCCCTGTAGGAAGCAAGGAACGGTTCGCCGACTTTGAAGTTCCTTGCGACCTCATCGACGCCGGTGGAGACTGGAAAGAGCAGTATCCCGACTATCTCGGCTGTGTAGAACGCCTCGACTATAATTTCGGCCGTGTCCTTGATACTCTGAAGGAGAAAGGCCTGATGGAAAATACCATCGTGTTTTTCACAAGCGACCATGGTTCCCATTTCCGTACCAGGAATCCTGAATACAAGCGCTCCTGCCACGACGCTTCGATCCATATCCCGTTCGTCGTCGGAGCTGGTTCAGCCACTGAATCGAGGGTTCATCATGCGTTTTCCGGTGGACAGCGTAGCGAGGCCATCGTCAGTCTGATCGACTTGCCCGCGACTATCCTGGCATGCGCCGGAGTCGACGCTCCGAATTTCGACGGCTATGACATGGCGAAAGAAGTTGAAGGTGAGATCTCGCGTGAAGCGGCGTTCCTGCAAATCAGCGAGGACCATGTAGGACGGGCGATCAGAACCCGGAAGTATACCTATGAGGCTTGGAGTGATTCAGCCGATGCCTGGAACGATAGCGCGGCACCCGTCTACAAGGACCATTACCTCTATGACAATGAGGTGGATCCCTGTCAGCGGCATAACCTGGTAGCCGATGATGGATCCGTTCCTGCCCTGTATCTCGATGATCTGAAGCATCTGCGGGAGCTGTTGCTGGATCAGATCGAGAAGATCGAGGGAGTCCGTCCGGTTATCCAATAGACACTGCCGTAGGAGTCCTTCCTATGGGGCTTCTGTAGGATTACCATGCAGGACGGTTGTAAAGTAACCCTATTCCTAAATGAAAAGCGGTCGGGAGGATTCTATCCTTGACCGCTTTCATTTCTCATTGTACTGTATGTATTGGTATTTCTGTATATAGAAACATTTCTCGGCTGATGCTTCGACCATCATTTGTGAGCCATTGACAGGAGAACGACATGAACAACGATTTGAATGAACTGATACATATTTTCGCTTCTACGACGGATGAGGATCTGATGCGCAAGCTGTTCGAAGAATTGCTGACTCCCCATGAAAACGAGGATGTTTCCTTGCGGTGGAATCTGATGAAGCAGCTGTACCAGGGTGTCCCTCAGCGGGAGATAGCCTCAAAGCTCGGCATCAGTCTATGCAAGATCACCCGTGGTTCGAAAATCCTCAAGGACAAGGATTCCTATTGCCGTCAGCTCCTGTCTGACCGGTACGATGATCATTTGCATCTCTGATCATTGGTTTTTGTAATATCGTATCAATCTTTGATTCCATATCCTCACTGGTACTGGACTGTATTCCTATAAATTTCTACAATCATTACGATGAATAAACGTTGGTTGAATTGGGCGGTCATCTGCCTTTCCATTATATTGTTTGCAGCCTATCTTATCTGGAAAGAGGGAATGGGGACGATCATTGAGATCGCCGGTAGTATCAACTACTGGTGGTTGGGTGTCGCACTGGCAAGTATGCTGCTTGCTTTGCTGTTCGAAGCTGGAGTCCTGGCGACCATTAGGAAGAAGTACCAGACAGGCTTTTCTTTCGCCTCCTGTTTTCGTTCTACCGTCGTTGGCTTCATGTTTGGCGCCATCACCCCTTTGCAAGTCGGAAACTTGGCCTCTCAGATTACGATTCTCACCAAGGATGGCATGAAAGCCGGCGATGCCGCTACAGTCTTGCTTACAAAGACAATCCTGTATATGTGTAGCATGGTGGCTGTCGTCGGGGTTCTTCTGATAGTGAAAGTCCGTGAGTTCGCCATTCCTACCGCCTTATGGATCGTCGTATTCGTCGGTTTCGCGATCAACGCCATATATCTCTGCTTCCTGCTGTTGGTCGCACGGGCGGAACGGATATTGGGTCGTATCGCCTGTTGGTTCATTCGCCTGCTCGGGAAGATGCATATCGTCAAACAAGTTGATGCTTTGCAGAAGACGACGAAAGAGGAATTGCATCAACTGAACGTGAACATGCGAAAAATACAGGTGAAAGGAAAGTCTCTGCTGCTGGCTTTTGCGTTCGGCTGTCTTCAGCTGCTAGCCACATACCAGATTTGCTATTTCATCTATCGATGCTTCTCTTTGTCGGGGCAGACCTATGGTACCGTATTGGCGGCCCAGGCGTTCTGTACTTTGGTGCAGTCGGTGATGCCCATTCCTGGCGGTCTAGGGGTCGCTGACAGTGGTTTCTATTATATCCTCGGCAAGATCATGGGAGAGCACTATATCAATTTCGCCATGGTCCTGTGGCGGCTCATCACTTTGTACCTGCCGATATTGTTTGGACTGGGTGTGTTGCTCAAGAAACGTACCATACGGAAACTAGAGCATTAGCTATTGATTGAATTAGTTCCAAACTCCTCAGTCGCGAGATTCAATGCCGAACGGATCGTCTTGTCCATATCATAATATTTGTATTCAGCCAAGCGTCCTCCAAGAATGATCTGTGTATCTTTTGCCGCCAAGATACGATACTGTTGATAGAGTGCAATATTATTCGCATCTCCTATCGGATAGAAAGGTTCCCCAGTGAGCGAGTAGTCTACTGGGTATTCTTTGCTGATCCAAGTAATCGGCTGAGTCCCGAATTCAAAGTGTTTATGTTCTATGATCCGAGTAAATGGGGTCTTTCTGTCTGTATAATTGACGACCGCAACCCCTTGGAAATTCTCTTGCTCCAGTCTGATATGCTCGAATTGTTCACTTCTATATTGGAGCTTTCCTAGCTGATAATCGAACAGGGAGTCGATCGTCCCCGTGTAGAGGGTTTTTGTCGCCTTGGAATTCCAGTTCGCTTTGTCTTCATTGTAGTCACAACCGCAGAGGACCTCTGTATCTGCCAGCAAAGCGTCTATGATTCCATTATAGCCACCTTGAGGAATTCCCTGATATGGATCGTTGAAGTAGTTGTTGTCATATATGAACCTGACTGGTATTCGTTTGATAATGGATGGCGGTAGCTGAGAGCAATCCATTCCCCACTGTTTTTCAGTATAGCCTTTGATCAGCTTCTCATAGATATCACGGCCGACCAGACTGATTGCCTGTTCCTCGAGATTCTGGGGTGTATGGTTCCCTAATTCTTGTCTTTGCCGATCGATCATGTCCATTGCTTCCTGAGGAATGACTGTATGCCACATTTGGCAAAATGTATTCATATTGAAAGGGAGATTGTAGATTTCACCATTGTAGTTCGCGATGGGAGAATTAATATAGTTGTTGAATTCAGCGAATCTGTTGATAAATCGCCAGATATCCTTGTCACTGGTATGGAATATATGGGCACCATACATATGGATATTGATTCCGTCCCTTTGTTCGCAGAGGATATTGCCACCAGGCTGATTTCTTTTTTCCAGAACTAGACATTTTCTTCCTTGTCTGCGGGCTTCATATGCGAATGTGGCACCGAACAATCCTGATCCGACAATAAGATAATCATATGTTGCCATTTTTTTCTTCCTTTTTATCTTTACAATAAGATGACTGTATGTCATTTTGCTGGCTTTGACATATTTTAAACTTTTATTTATAAAACATCCCACTATTATATTGAGTTTTTTGATATAAATACATAGCTTGAAACTAAGCTTTTTATAAATCGGATGAGGTGTCTATAGCGATGAACAGATTGACAATTGGTGAATTCAACGAATCGTTTCCGCCACTGATGGATGGTGTCGGTCAAGTCGTAAAGAATTATACATATTGGTTACGACAGCAAGGTGAAAATGCCTATGCAGTCGTCGGAGGGACAAAAGAAGCTCCAGATTATGATGTTGAGCATGGTGTGGATTATTCCCTGCGGTGTCGCATGTATTCACTTCCAGGATTAGCACCTTATGGTCCTGTCATAAAGGATCGTAAGTTCAAGAAGTCGGTTCGAGCAAAAAAATTCGACATTGTTCACGCACACTCTCCATTCTATCTAGGAAAGTTCGCTGAGAAGATAGCTAAGGAGCAAGGTGTTCCGTTGGTTTCTACGTTCCATACGCAATTCAAAGACGATATCCAAGGTGCGGTACATATCAAATGGATAACTAATCTGGCTACAAAATTTGTATTACGACATTACTATAAAGCTGATGAGGTCTGGACTCCAAGCGAGCTGAGTAAGAAGAAGCTTCAGGAATACGGTTTTACTGGCCGAATCGTTGTCATGGAGAATGGTTGTGACATGGTGGTTCCAACATCTGAAGAGTATGTGGAGTTTCGGCAAAAGGGTTTTTCGCTAATCAATTTGGATGATACTTCCGTCCCAGTTCTTCTCTATGTCGGTCAGCACAAAGTAGAAAAGAACCTTCTTATGGTCTTTGATTCATTGAAACTGTTGAAGGAACGAGGCGTTCGGTTCAAGATGGTATTCGTTGGTATCGGCCCGGACAAACCATTGTTTGAACAGACTGTAACAAAGTATGGTCTGACTGATAGTGTGTTGTTCCTGGGGAGAATCACTGACAGAGTAAAACTCCAGTATCTGTATTCCTGTGCTTCACTTTTCCTGTTTCCATCATTATACGATACCTCTTGTCTTGTTATGCGTGAGGCCGCGGCCTTTTGGCTTCCTCTTTTATATATCACTGGATCGTGTACTGCCGAACCTATCACGGATGGAGGAAATGGCTTTCTTGCTGACAATAATGCTGAATCCTATGCGGACCGTATCCAATGGGTATGTGAGAATTCCGAAGAACAGAAAAAGGCTGGGGTAGGAGCTCAATCTACATTATATCGGAGTTGGGAGATGGTAGTAAAAGATGTTGATGCTCGTTATAGGTCTTTGATTGAAGCATAAACCAAGTTTTGATAGATACAAGAATCCCCAGCTTTTGCTGGGGATTCACTTTCAAATGATACAAATCATTTCGTTTTTTTCGATCTAGCTCGTTTCTTCTCCCGAATCTGCTGTCCGATCAGCATCACCGACGGCAGGATGAACAAAGTCGCCAAGGTCGTCGTAAACAACGCGATCGCAAGCAAGAGCCCGAAGTATCTGATCGGAGCATAACTCGCGAACGTCAACATCAGCATGCCGGAAATAATTGACACGGAGGTAAGGATGATCGGTCTTCCCGTCTCCTGCAACGCCCTCTGCATGATAATGTAATAGGGGAACTCTGGATGCATTTTTTTCTGCCCGAGATACCGGAGCATGAAATGGATGGCGTCATCAACACCGACACCAACGGTGACACTGGCGAAGATCGCCGTCACGACATCGAACTTGATTTTGAAGAAATACATGAGGATATAGTTCGCCATGACACCGGTCAATATCGGGATAATTGAACAGAAGCCGTATTTGAAGGATCTGAACAGGATACAGACGATGATGAATACCAGGACAAAGGATAGCGCCGTAGAATAGTTCTGGTCCTGGATGATCATGTTTGTGAGAATGAGCCCATTTGATGCGTCACCCCAGTCAGCCATCGTTACCTCGGCGGGAAGCAGGTGTTCGTACTGCTCTATGTCCGCCAGAAGACGTGCCGCGCTCGCCACGGTGGGCATGTCCTGCTCAACAGAATCATAACTGCGAATCGCAATCGTGATACGGGATGCATCCTGATTGATCATTGAGTCAATCACTGACGACCCCATCGTGTTGCGCATCATCGCCAGAAGTCGCGACAGTGTGAGTATCAGTCCTGGAGAGTCCGGTATCTCCGCGGTCCCGCTATTCACCTTCTGCATGAACGCTACATATTGAGGGAAGGAAAGGATATGCAGGACATCCGGATTCTGTACGATGGCCTGTTCGAATTCATAGACCTGTTGGACTACCTCGGGTCGATAGAAATAGTTCTTTTCCCCTTCCGGTGCGGTCAACGTGATGTAATGAGGCTCGCTTCCCCCGAATCGGGACGCCATATGGATCGAATCCTGTATGAATTGATCCTTTTGCGGGAAGTAGCTCATGTAGTTGGTCTGTATTCCAATCTTGTCCTTTACCGCGAAGAATCCTCCGATAATGACAGCAAGCAGCAACAGGCAGACCCAGCTGTATTTGACGACGAATCTGCTGATGCCATTGACTACTTTCGTCAGGAAGCCCTTTTTGAATACCTGCATCTGTTTTTGTTGCGGCGGGACTGTGTTGACCAGAAGTGCGGGAATATAGGTGATGGACAGGATCGCACAGTAGGCGATGCCCAGCGACACTGAAATCCCAAGCTCCTTGAACGCGGTCATCTTACAGACAAGCAGGCTCATGAAACCGACTACAGTGGTCAGGCAGGCTGTCAGGATCGTTCTGCTGATGTTCGACAATGATGCCGCCAACCGAATACGGAAATCCTCTTGTCCACCCATCCGATAGGTATTGTAGTATTCGCTGATGACATGGATGCTGTAGGAACTTCCTAGGATCAGCACCATGCAGGGGGTGATGATATTGACGATCGTCAGTTTATAACCCATGAAGACCATTGTCCCCAAAGTCCAGATCATCCCGATGATAGAGAGGGAGAAGGGTATGAGCACCGCCCGCTTCGCTCTGAAGGAGAGATAGTAGATGATCAGGATGACAAGCAGGCAGAGTCCCAGCAAAATCGTCAGGTCACGGGAAAGATAATAGCTGAGCCGTTGAGAAAGGAGCGCCGAACCATTGACGGAGACCTTCACATACGGATCGAGCTGATGGACGGTTTCTTTCCAGCGTTCAATAATCGTGTCGGCGTCCTTGCCCAAGGGCAGGCTGTTATAGAAGAACAGCATTGCATCGCCTTCCTCAGAGGCGAGAAGTCCCCGTACGATATCATCTGACAGGACTTGTTTCTTGAACTGCTCGGCCTCTTCCTTCGTCCAAGGAACTGTCTGATCTTTATGTGGGGACATGGGGATGGTCGCCAGTCTCGTACCTTTCTTTTCGATTGTGACGAAACTGAACGGGGAAAGCGGTGATTGCAGCTCTTCATAACCAGACAGTTCCATCAAGACGGTATCTATTGCGGTCAATGTTTCCGGCTCAAAGAGCCTGTCTCCTTCCAACAGGAAGAAAAAATTCTCATTGTATTCCGACGGGGGACCGAATACTTCTAGCTGCAAAGCTTCCTGCTCCGGATTATCAGGGAGCAGGGCCATATAGTCAGTATCCAGATTCAACCGAGGGACAGCGCAAGCGAACAGTATCGTCAGAAGGCCGATACCGATTAGTACAAGTTTGTTATGTTTTTCTATACAAGCAAATAGGCGTTTCAAAACTACCTTCCCAGAAAAGACTGTTATTGGAATATACTACCTTGTAGTCAATAGGGAAATAGTACTTGAAACGTTAGTTGCTGTAAAGGCCGTATCGTCGATAAGAGCCGGAATAATTTTCCAGACGTTCCCGTCTGGCGGCATGTAGCTCAACGAATTCATCATACAGATCCGAGAACTGTTTTGAGACTTTCACACCATCGAACCGGTGGAGATTCTTTTTCGCCGCCACTCCTTTTGCTTTCTGAGCTTCTTTGTCTGACAGGGCTTCCTGCATTTTTCTTGCAAGATCCTGCTCATCTTTCGGGGTGAATATCCAGCCGCTTTCATCATCCACAAGATCCGTCATGTTCGCTTGGTCCGGGATGATGACGGGACAGCCACTACAGAGGGCTTCGATCACCGTCATCGCCTGGTTTTCCGTCATGGAAGCTGAGACGAAAGCTCCCAACTTCGTAAGGACTTGACTACCGATCAACTCCGCGTTTGGAATCAATCCTGTAAAACAGACGATATCTTCTGACAATCCTAATGATCTCGCCAACTCCTGTAACTCTTCTGCCGCAGGTCCTTTGCCAATGATCAACAAGCGGGCTTCCGGCATGGATTTGTGAAGGATCGCAAACCCCTTGAGCAGTACGTCGATTGATTTTTCATATCCTTGCCTGCCTACATAAACGAGGGTGTCCCTACTGACAAACTTGTTCGGGATACTTGCCGGGATAGGGTAGGTAGGAGTTGTATTCTGGAATCTGGAGATGTCGATCCCGTTGCTGATGAACCTGATGTCTGTATCAGGGAGATGCTTTCTCAACTGTCTACAGGTATTGTTGCTTGGTGCTGTAATGACATTGACCCACTTGTAGAATGGGCTGAACATGGTCGTCCATACAACTTTCTGAGCCGCGACGGAAAGTTTGCGGTTCTTCAGCGCATACTGGATGTAATCGGGATTGTCTATCAAAGTATGGTGCGTCGAAATAACGGGCAGACCAAGCCGTTTCGCAGCATGGGCCAAGGCAAGACAAACCAACCAGGTCGACGTAGTGTGGACGACGTCTATTTGAAATTCCAGAAGATACTTGAGAAGAAATCGACTGTGATACGGACTGAGTTTGATTCCAGGGTATACAAAAGTGTTGATCGCCGGGACATGGATGATCCGAATTCCATTCTCTATGGTATTCGCTGTAAAGCCTTTATCGTTTGGGACGAAGAAATACACATTATGTCCCATATCTATCAGATTGGTTGCTAGGTTGATCGAGGCGGTGATCACCCCGTTGGTTTCTGGATAGAATATATCAAATCCAAAAGCTATGTTCATATCGTTCTCCCACAAGTTGTCTCACAATGGTTGTTCTAACACATATAGTTCCTGACTAACTCTTTGGTTACAAGATTGCAAGTTACGTGCCAACTCATTTTTTTCACTAGAGAAGTCAATCGAATGGTATTTTTTACCGTCTCATCTGACTTCAATTATCAAAACCTATCAATAGTTGGTGAACTTCACCATTGCCACCAAATTCCCTATGTGCAAAAGGTAGTAAGAAAAATTGAGAACGGCTATATTGTTAATAACAATAACAGGATGATAGCAATGTCCTAATATGATTAGAGCAAAAAAATAAATGAACAAAATTTATGTTTTTGATGGATTAGTAATGAGTAAAGATGAATAACACTCATAGATAGGTTTCTCCCCTTGCTTTTTTGTAGTGAGTGTTTTAGACTTATCAAACATCGAGTATATCGGGAGAGGGGATTTTATTGGCTATGAAAGTTGCGCTGTTATATGTCGATGCTGGAAAAGGCCATTATATGCCCGCAAAGGCATTGGCGGATAGTTTTCAGCGGCAAGGGCATGAAGCGGTGCTTGATGAATTATTCACTGCGATTAAATCTCCTTTTTGGCGACGCTTCTGTAAGTATGATTGGCGTTTTCTGTTACATCATCCTAGAGTGGAAGGTATAATTCATCCAATAAGTGATACTCGACTAAGTTATCATCTGATCCATTACAGTGGGTTGACTCCTGGCCATGTCCGGGCGTTTAAAGAATGGTATGAGACAAATAAACCCGACTTCATTGTTTCTACGAATTTCATCGGGGGAATTGTTCTTCCCTTTCTCGTCAAGAAATTGAAATTGAATGTCCCTGTCTTTCAGTATTGCGCCGATGTTTTTGATACACCAAAGTCGGGTGTAAACAAGGCTTTGGATATGATGTATATGCCATCGGCTATTGGCTGTGACAATGCTATAAAAAAAGGTCAGCCAGCTGATAGGATCTCCCAATGCCCTTTTCCGATTCAATATTCTTTGGAGAGTTGGAAGACTGATTTGACAAAAGGCGAAATGAGAGCGAAACTTGGACTCAAGGATAAATTCACCATCTTGTATGCTTTGGGTGGGGAAGGCATTGGGAGTCCGAGCTTTCTATATGAGATTGCGAAAAGAGGCTATGACTGGCAGGTCGTGGCGATTGGGGGGATGAGTAGGACCACCACAAGGCAATTCAATAAGTTCATGAAAAGTAATCCGAACTTTGACTTTTGTCATGCTGGTTTTGTCAGCAATGTTAATGAATACCTGATCGCATCCGATATTCAGGTAGGCAAAGCTGGTGCCAATGCTTTGATGGAGTCTATATTTCTTCATCGTCCTTGTTTGGTCTCTCAGGTACTTTATGCATTTAGAGCCGCTAAAGATTTCTTCGCTAAGCATCAAATTGGGTGGTGTGAAGATAATGTATTGAAGCAAGTGGATATCGCAGAAGACTGTTTTACTCATCCAGAGTCTCTCCATGCGATGGAAGAAAAATATAGGGATCTTCCATTGGAATTCAATACCGATAAGTTTGCGAATCAGTTGATAAATGATTGCTTGAAAATCAATGCTTCATTGTTCAAGGATTAGCCCTGTTCCCGCAGGGTGGCTTTTGATTGGGAATCCAAGGGCGAGAGAAAAATGAGTGAACTGAAATCTTGGCTTAAATCCTATTCCATTCTTAAAGAAATGAACAAGCCATATTCTTGTAGCTTCCCATTGATAATTGCGGGTGCTAAAGGACTCAGTTTTCTTGAAAACGAACTTATTAAAATTTATAAAAACTATTTTTCTGACGAGATATTAAAATATCAGAATCATCCATTTCATTCTGATATTAAAAGTGAGATGTCCATCTGGGTTTGTTGGTGGCAAGGTGAAAAAGCAATGCCTCCATTGGTTAGGAATTGTTTCAAACGCTTGAAACTTTTAAATCCTGACACAAGGATTGTCTTGGTGACAAAAGATAACTATTCAGAATATGTGGATATTCCGGAGCATGTCGTAACACTTTTGCAAGAGAACAAAATCACTATTACTTTTTTTTCAGATTATCTGAGGGCTGGCATATTGTCGAAGCATGGCGGCTTGTGGATTGATGCATCTACCTACATTGTTCGACCAATTTTTCCAAAGCTGTTTTTTGGGGATTTTATTTCTCAGAGATCGGTTATTGATTCTGTCGTTGCCAAACAGAATATCATTTCAGAAGCTAGATGGGCTGCCTATTTTTTGGGATCAGAATATTCTGGGTGTGTAGTATTTCAATTCCTTAAAGAGTGTTTAGAAAAAATTCTTATTGAGTTCCATTATAATCCTTATTATTTTTCCATTGATTTGATAATTCGATGTGCATACGATGGAATTCCTTGCTGCAAACCATATATTGACACTTTGATTCCTTCTTCTCCTGATGTTCATTTGTTCAGTTTATTGTGGAATAAAGAGTTTTCGGAAGGATATTTCAAGGAACTTTGTGCAAGAAATGATATATTCAAGTTGAATTCGAAATGGCATGCTAAAGATGTTCCGAATTCTTATCATGAGTTCTTCACTTCTTGCAAAGCTGTAGACTGGGATGCGTGAACATTACAATAGCATGGGAAGAAGCATATGAAAATTTATGTAGCAACGCACAAACCAATTGAGACATTTCCAAAAAGTGATTGTTATGTCCCGTTGCATGTCGGAGCGGCTTTACATGAAAGCCTGCCATACCAGAGCGATGCAACAGGTGATAATATATCTGTGAAGAATCCAAATTATTGCGAGCTTACTGGGCATTACTGGATTTGGAAGAATTCGACAGAGGATATAGTTGGCCTTGAACACTACCGTCGTTATTTTGTCACGAATCCTGGGTATGTCATAAAATTATTGACCGGCAAGAATATACGCTTTCTCACAGGTCGACAGATTCACAGGGATTTGTTTGCTCATGATGCAATTGTCTCTACAAAAGGTTATTCACGTAATATGGGGAATCTCATTGAGGCGTATGCAGGTTCGCACCATCGTAAAGATATTTTGGAAACGAGAGAGATTATCAACAAATTATATCCAGAATATTCCGAAACGTTTGACTTAGTTTTCTCCAAGGTAATATTTTATCCTGCCAATATGATAATTTGCAAAAAAGAGTTGTTTGATTCTTATTGCGAATGGCTATTTCCTATTTTGTTTGAACTAGAAAAACGAACTGACATTTCTCATTATTCAGATTATCAGAAAAGGATTTTTGGTTTCATTGCGGAGCGTATTTTTAGAGTTTGGCTAGTTCACAACAAGCTAAAACTAAAAGAGCGGCATATTATCAACACAGAAGACAAAAGTATTTTTGGAATTGCAAAGAAGGAAATCATTAGATATTTCGCAATCCATCGCGGAGACAAAATCTAGTGGCTAGATATAGTAATAGAGAAAGGTATCGGCGATGAAGATACTGATAACAACAGAATTTTATCTGCCCTTCATTTGTGGTATTACGACTGCGGTTTTGAATCAACGGCAAGTATTGAAATCATCGGGTCATGAAGTCCGAATACTTACCGTCAGTAAGGATAATCATTCATATTATGAAAATGGTGTGTACTATATCCGCCAGAATATTCCCCAACTCTACAAGGATTCCTATGCGACGTTAGCATTCTCAGATGGTCTTTTAGATGAAGTGTATGAATGGCGCCCTGATATTGTTCATGCTCAGAATGAATTTATTACATTTATTTTTGCAAAAAAAATCGCACGAAAGTGCAGAATTCCGTTAATTCTTACTTGTCATACGGATTATCCAGCCTATGGCATTCATTTTATGAAAAGTCAGAGGATCTGGATATTCCTAACAAAAACATTTGTTCCGAAAATTATTCGCAAGACAAATGCGATTTTATGTTCTTCGGTCAAGATACATGATCTATTGCAATCCTATGATGTCATTCCCCCTATTCTCAATATCCGACTAGGTCTAGATTTGTCTGGTTTCCATCGAAAGCTTTCTGCCGAAGAGAGGGTTCGTATGACAAAACAGATTGGTTTTTGCCGTGAAAATCTGGTTTTCATTTCTGTCTGTCGGCTTAGTCGGGAAAAATCGGTGGCGACCTGTATCTCCATATTCAAAAAAATTCATGAGCGGTTTCCAGATACAGTTTTTCTTATCGTAGGGGAGGGCACTGATCGACAATATTTGGAAAGTTATGCAAAGCAACTTGGTGTTGAAGATTCCGTATATTTTACGGGATTGATTCCTTCGGATGTTATCTGGAAATACTATTCGCTAGCTGATATATTCCTCAATGCTTCGGAAAGTGAAACACAAGGACTTACTTTCTTGGAGTCAATCGCCAGTGGGGTTCCCGTAGTTTGTAAAGACAATCCTGTGAATAAAAATTTTCTGATACCTGATGTGAATGGGAAATCATATAAAACGGAGGATGAATGCGTAGAACTTTGCGTTCAGCTTCTCAAGGATAAGAGCAAGTTGCAGCAAATGAAATTGCTTTCTCCTGACTCTGTTAAAGCTTTCTCTCTTGAATACTTCAGTGAGAATCTGAATTCCCTTTATTCTATAGCTTATGAAGAAAACTGGGTGGTAGGAAATCACATTCCCGCAAATAGCAAGGTATTTGATCGATTTGAGGTTACGTATGGCTAAGAGGTTTCCTTTGGTCTCCATCATCGTTCCGATTTACGAGGTGGAACAATATCTCCGATGCTGTCTAGATAGTCTGGTTGAGCAGACTTATGATAATCTGGAAATTATTCTTGTGAACGATGGATCCCCTGATAATTGTAGGGGGATTTGTAAAGAATACCTTGAGAAAGATCCACGGATAATCTATATTGAGCAATCTAATCACGGTTTATCGGAAGCTCGAAATATGGGCATGCGACATGCTTCTGGAGATTTCGTCCTTTTCGTTGATTCTGATGACTGGACATCCGTATACATGGTGGACACACTTGTCAACTTAGCCATAGAATATGATGCGAAGTTTGTCGCAGGAAATTACGATAGAGTCAGAGATGGAGATTCCCCCAAAAAGGCCGTTCCTCACGATTCCAAAGTAAAGATTTTTACAGGGCCGGAGTATACACGCTTGATGGCAAGGCCTATGGGTGTATTTTGCTTCGCTTGGAACCGGTTGATACATAGATCTCTGTTAGAAGGCGTATCTTTTCCTGTTGGATTTATTTTTGAGGATATTTTTACAATGCCTCAAATTGCCTACCGTTGTGACAAAGTTATATCAACGACGGAGATTCTTTATCATTACAGGATTCGTCACACTAGTTTGTCTCATCGACGATTTTCGTTGAAAGCGTTGCATGAGATGGATGCATATCTTGATTTGATTGAACATGCGAAAATTTGGCAAGACAGGAAAATACAGCTATATGCAGCTTCGTTCTTTGTAACCAAGTATCATTATTATCATCTGAAAATGCTTTTGAATCATTTCGATGTAAAACAGTATAGAGATTGCTATAGGAAGAGTGTAATTTCCTGCTGGAGGATTCTGTTGAGCCTAGGACTTAAGAATTAGAAAGCCTAAGTACTCCAAGCTTCTTGCCATCTATCACTGTCCGTTGGCCTCCATAGGGATTCTCTATAGTGCAATATGTTATCGATGCATTGTTCATTGTAGAAGAAGGGAAATTGATTCTTTCCTCAATCATTAATGCGAATCTTGGGTTCACTTCTATACCAGATTGTTTTTGCAATGTCCTGGCTATTTTATACAATGTGTAATTTTCGAAAATAATATCTGGGGAAACTGAGACATGGATCATTTTTTCAGAGTATGGGATATCGGTATTTTGCAATACCACAGAGATTCTGGAAGAAAAACTATAGAATTTAGATATATACTCTGTTACGGAAAACTTAGCTTGTTCATCTTTTACCATTATACTTAGTTGCCAGTTTTGGTAATTATTGCAGAAGAGAGACATCGCCAGTGAATCAGGAAAATATCCGTTGTCATCCAGAGTTGTTTCGATGATGATCCTAGGTCCAGAAACTACAGGCTGTGAATATCTGAAATGAGTTCCGAACCAGTTTGCCCTGTATTTCATACGGTTAATTCGTTTACTACGTAAAGAATGCCTGAAACAATCCCAAATGGCAAGATTTCGCCTGTGTAAGATTATCTTCATAGCACCCTTTGAAATATTTCTTTCAATACAAATTGTAGCGATAATGCTTAATGCTGTATATGAATGAGCATCCTTATAGATGCTATAGATCGGGTTGGGGGTCCTCGTCATGCTACTGGGATTGTACTGATAGTTATATCCGAGTTCATTGAGACAGATCGCTTTTTGTATATGACTACAGGCCGCTACGAACCACACCATGTCTTCATAGCTTGACAGTCCTTCATTGAATCTTGGAATGATTTTAAACACGCTTTTTCGCCATATCTTATTCCATGTGTATCCTTGTACAGTATAGGGATGATATGCGAGTCCTGAAGAGCAGGCTTCATTTATAGTCATTTCCCGAACTGTATCTTTTCCATGGAAGGGTAGGATCATTTCTGTTTTCTTTGGAGATACTTTGTTGTACCCATAACAGATTAGATCAGCTGTGTATTCCTCCAAAGCTTTCAATGCATTATTATAAAAAGTTTGATTAGCGGAAACTGTGTCATCGGAATCCACAAATGTAAAAAAGTCTCCTCGAATATTATCCAGTCCGAGGTTTCTGACGTGGGATAAACCTAGCTTCTCAGAGGCGTTTACAATTCTTATACAAGGGTTACTTTGTGCATACCGCAAAAGGATATCTAGGGTATCATCCGTCGACATATCATTGACACATATGATTTCAATGGCAATCTCTTTCTGATTCAAAATGCTAGTGAGACATTCTTCTATCGTTCTTGCCCCGTTGTATACAGGAATGATGATGCTAAGCATTTTTTCTCCTCATGATCATGTTGCGTAATGTAGTTCCAAAAATTATAAGAGCTGGCAGAAACAAGATCGTTGAGATCATACAACCACTTAGAGTGACGCTCATCAACAGACCAAAATATCGTATAGGAGTGTAAGAAGCGAAAGAGAGCATCAACATACCACATACTATAGATATAGTAGTCAGGATGATTGGGCGACCAGTTTCCCTGATGGTTCTTGAGACGAGTTCCACGGTATTATTTTTCGAGTTCTCTTTTTCCAGGTTCACGAACCTCAACATGAAATGAAGCGCATCATCAACACCGCATCCTATTGCAATCGACGTGAAACTAACCGTGACAATATCAAAAGGAATTTTCGCAAGATACATGAACAAATAGTTGATGAATATTCCTGAAAGGACAGGAATGATACAATAAAGACCTTTGATTCCAGATTTGAATGTACATGAGGCGATGATAAGCACGATAAGAATCGAAAGATAAGTACTTACTGTCTGATCATTAAACAATCGAGTCGTAAATTTCATATTGACGACAGGATCTCCACCAATTGTAACTGTAGTATTATTGGGAAGTAGATTTAGATTTTCTATCAGTATCTCATTGACCCTTGCTATGCTGCTCGTTGTCATAAGATCCTCGTTGACATTATCCCAATGCTGAATTGCTAATGTCATGGCAGTAGCATCTGAACTAAGAATCATTGATAGGTTGCCACCAACTTGATTTTGCATGAGTACTATCAATCGTGAAAGCATGAGTACAAGACCGCTGGTTTCTGGGATCCCTTCCTTTCCTGTCATTGTTTTGTTGGCAAAACTAACATAAGAGGGAAAAGAAAGAATCTGGAGTATATCTGGACTTTCTTCCATTATTTTCTTTTCAAAATCCCATACTTTGCTCAAATTGCTAGGCTGTAAGAAAAAGTTTTTTTCCTGATTTGGTGCGGTGATTGTCACATAAAACGGGTTCGTTCCACCCATCTTTTTAGCAAAGTGTTTTGACTCCTGCCCGAAGGGATCTGATTCCGGGAAATAAGACATATAGTTGGAATCCAATGATATGCGATCTTTGACGAACAAAAATCCGAAGAACAGCAAGATAAGTATAAGCAACAGAATTTTCCAATACTTCGGGACAAACTCGGAAAGTCTATTAATCAGTCTTACCATTAATCCCCTGTTTTGTTTTTCGATCTTTTTGTCCACTGGTATAGGGCTTAGGACAAGGATTGCCGGAAGATAGGTCGACGATAGTAAAACGCAATACAGTATTCCGAATGAGACTGAGAATCCAAATTCACGTAATCCACTAGTTTTTGAGACTGAGAGGCAAAGAAAACCGCAGATTGTTGTGATGCCTGCAAGTAGGATCGTTTTGAGTATTTTTTTAGTCGCAGCAATTGGGCTTATTCTATTTTTTCCATTACAGCAGACATAATACTCATTAATTACATGGATTGAATATGCCGATCCCAAAGTTATGACCATGCAAGGAGTGACTATATTCAGTAACGTAATCTGGAAACCAAGCAAACTCATGGTTCCAAAAGTCCAAATCAATCCTAAAATAGACAAAGATGCCGGAATGATAACGCTTCGTTTTGATCTGAAACAGAGATAAAATGTCACTAATATAATGATTAAGCAGAGAATTACAAGTGTTATGAGGTCCCGTTGAAGATATTGCATCACCTTTGCATTTATAACTGCTCCACCGTTTGTATAAACCCGGCCTCCCATTTCCCTGAATGGATCGAAAGTGTTTGAGAACTCATCCAACATCGCATTATTGAATCCACCAATAGGGAAGTCGAACAAAATGCTGTTACCATCAGCACTTACGAGGTAATATTTTAAATTAGGATCGTTTTTTATCCGTTGTTCCAGTTGAAGAACTTCTTCGTCCGTCCAATTTGCGACTCCATAATCATGAGTTGAAAGCGGCACAGTCAGGATACGCGTTCCTTTCTTTTCCAGCGTCACGAAATCGAAGACAGAAAACGGGACTCCTACTTCTTTTCGTGCTATCAACGGTCCAATACAAGACTCAAGCGCATTTAATAGATCTTTTTGATAGAGATTGTCCGCTTCAATCAGCACCAGATAGCTTCCACTATATGAATAATCGGGTTCCTCTTGTGGGTACATGATAGGAGTTACTGAAGCTACCTCTTTTATTGTTTTGAATGCAGTCGATTCCAGAATAATTTTTTCACCATCAATAGGAGCTAATTCTATGAATGGTGAAGTAACTTCATCTGTTCTCTCTCCACCATTAAAAATTTCAAGAGCCTCTCCGTATGGTAGGAACGCTGAATAATCCGCATTGATAGAAAGCTCTGTAGCTTGGATAAGGAAAAAGAGGGTGATCAATGCGATGCTCATGAGGATGATCTTAGGGTGTTTTTCTATAAAAGAAAGAAAATTATTCATTATTGACGATGATAATATAAAAAAAAGGATTTTACAATTAATTCTCAAAGGCATGATCCTTAACATAAAATATTTTTAAAGCGATCTCTAGATAATATCAGAGATCGAAGCTTATTTTGAACTGAGAATGCCTTTCTTGGGATATTCAGAAACTTTCAGATTATCCTCCATCTTTGTGTGCATGTCGATGTATATGTTCCTTTGGCGACTGGCATAGTGTATTTTCTGGAGGGGACTGCTTTCTATTTTTTTCCTTATATAGCAAATTGGGAGTGAGAGAGTCTATCATGGGTGTACTTGATTAGACACGCCTATCGCTTAACTTCGTTTACAGCGACTGACCATGTAGCTTTGACATGACAATGACCATACCACGGTCTATTTTCTAGTCCATTCTGGTTTGTGCTAAGTCTCAAGCACATTTCGTGGTTTCTCAGCCTTATCGACTATTTTCCTCTTTTTAAAACTCTTCTGCTTGTATGGACTTTCTATCTTTGTTCACTACCCTCATCTCTAACGACAGATGTTCCTCCTACACGAAATAGGTGTATGCATGATATCGGCCTGTTACCTTTATCTCATTTGACATCAGGTTTGCTTGTGTACAAGAGCTTTTGTGATTATTTTTCCTCGGTGCGCGCAGTAAAATGGAATGTCCGAGAAAGGGAGAGGAGAAAAAGAAGGAGGCCCAAGGGACCAGTGGTAGTATTGGGTTCACCACAAACCAGACTACGGAGGGGTATCCGATGGAAAGGACACATGATAGCACGTCGATGGTGGGCAGGCATACACATTTCACGTACGAGGAGCGGCTGCGGCTGGCGTACTACCTTCAGGGCAAGGGACGGTATCCGAAGGTGGAGAGCCCGTCCGTGTTGGGGTGGGGGCGCAAGACCTGCTGTACAAAGGACGTAGTAGGAAGCCTAAGGCTTCCCTGTACAGGTATCGCAGGGCCTTGGGAGCAGCGAGGTCGATCACGATGCGCCCCAAGGAGGCCGAGGACCTACGTCTTCTACGTCCATCCGTACACGGCGAGCGAGAGGGGAACCAATGAGAACCACAACGGCATTGTCAGGAGGTCCGTCCCCAAGGGAGCTGCGCTCAAGGCCCACCCCAGCGCTGGGGTCAGGAGGCTACAGCACTGGATGAACGGCTATCCCAGGAGGATACTGGGTGGAAGGACTCCCTTCATGTTCCTCCGGAAAGACTTCCCCCTCTTCCCCAGGATCCTGGAATTCTTCAATCCAAGGCCGAAGGAGGTCTCCTGATGTCCAAAATGGAAAAGGGACATTTCTCTTTTGAGTTGAACCCTCCAAGTTGGACGAAGAATCCAATGAGGAGGGTTCATTGTCATGAAAGTCAAAGATGAAGAACTGAAAAGGGAACTGCAGACAGCGATCAGCGGGAATGACACACAAGCCAATTGTGCGTCAAGGCTCGGCATCCACACGAACAGGTTCAAGATATACCTTTGCCGGGCGAGGGGCCATGGGATAGAGGCGGTCCTGCATCGAAACCAGCCCAAAGTCTATGGTGACGGATTCAAGTTTGACGTGGTACACTGCATGATGCAAGAGGGACTTCCCTGGAGGACCGCCGAGACACGGTTCAACGTCAAGGCGGACGTCATCCAGCTATGGGTGGGGAAGTTCATCGCGGTAGGGGTGGAGACGCTCCTCGCGGACAACAGGGGGAGAGCGGGCGAGATGGGCAGGAAACCCAAGCCGAGACTTGATGATTTCGAACCTGGTTCAGTCGAGTACCTGAAGCTGGAGAACGAGAAGCTGAAGAGGGAGCTTTCCCTCCTAAAAAAGCATTGCCCTTGGTTCGGGAAAAGATAAGGGACCGCTCGCGAGGAAAGAGCGGTACCAGCTCATCAGGGAACTAAGAGGCGAATTCCTATTGGATGAGCTGATACCATTCTTCGATGTACCGAAGAGCTCCTACTTCAACTGGGCCAGGAACCACAAGGTGGACAAGGATGCGGGTTTGAAAGGCCTTGTGGTGGAGATATTCGATTCCCACAAGATGAGATACGGCTACAGGCGCATCACCGCGGAGCTGCATGGCAGAGGGCTGACAGTCAACCACAAGAAGGTGAAGAGGATCATGAGGGAACTCGGCCTGTGTTCCAGGACGCGCAAGGCGGCCAGGTACTCTTCATACAAGGGTACAATCGGGAAAACGGCTCCCAACAGGCTTGCGAGAAGGTTCGACGTGAAGGAACCGGACAAGGTCTGGGGGACGGACGTGACGGAGTTCTTCACAGGGGAAGGGAAGGTATATCTCTCACCCATGAAGGACTTCTGTACAGGAGAGATCATCGGCTACACATGTTCAGCGTCCCCTACCGTAGGGATGGTCATGGAGATGCTCAGGGAGGCGATAGCCGCGCACCCCTTGGCGGAAGGGCTGATGCTGCATTCAGACCAGGGGTTCCAGTACCAGCATGCCCTGTTCGTGAATTGTCTGGAAGCCAATGACCTTGCGCAGAGCATGTCCAGGAAAGGGAACTGTCTGGACAACAGCAAGATGGAGACGTTCTTCGCGACTATGAAGAGGGAAATGTACCATGGGCATGAGAAGGAGTTCAGGACCGGGGCGCAGCTATACGAGGCCATTGACCAGTACATCGAGTATTACAACGAGGACAGGATTCAGATAAAACTGAACTGCCTGCCTCCCTTGTTTTTCAGGAGACAAGCAGTCTAGAATCATTTCATGTCCAACTTTTGGGGTTCACGTCATTTACATGACAGCCTCATTTTTCTGATAGTCAAAAATGCTTTTCAAGATGAGGATTATAAGATATACTCTCACCCTTGTTAAGGGGTTCATGTTTTAGGAGAATCAGGAGAAGCAGGAGAAGCAAATGCAAAATTTCAAAAAAGTGATATATTCTAATTATTATTATATAATATATGTATTTGTATCATTGACTTTTGATTTTTTTTTCCATAATACAAAATTCATTGGTGCGATATTCCTGTTGATAATTCCGGTATGGGGACTTGTATTCATCAAGAAGCAGTGGGGTAAGTTTAGTCCTTTGCATTATGTATCTTTCATACTTTGTGCATTAGTCATGCTGATTCTGTTTTTCCATGATAATGATATAACAATATATTGGTGTTTTGGATTGAAAACATGGTGTTTCATTCTTGCCATTACTTCAGCTAGCCGGGAAGAACAGGATAAAATGTATCTATTTGTACCTAAGTTGTTTATATGTGTTACATTGACAATCCATGTGTTGACTGTGCTTTCCTTTGCAATTGTTGTACTTCCCAAAGTATTTGCATTGTTGCCGAATTATTTTCAACGGTTGGTAGCAAACAGTGCGGTGCTCAACCCTAGGCTTGTCGGGTTCTCTCAAAATTCAAATAGTACTGCGATGATCTCCATGATTGGAATTTTCTGCTCTATATATTGTATTGTTTGTCTAAAGAAATGGCGCTTGATTTCATTGGCTACAATTTGTTCTTCCATTATTGTCATCTTTTTGACAGTTTGTAGAGGGGCTATGCTATCGACACTTGTTTTTGTTGTTTTGTTCGTTGTCTTTGTGTTTTTCTTTTGTTATAAAAACTTTGATTCAACGACAATCAAAATTTATTTGCTTTGTTTCTTTGTTCTGCTTGTACTACTGACAGTCTGTTTGGTTTGCTTTTTTTTAGTTCAACCTTTTCAGGATTTTGTCTGTACAAAATTACTGAGGATGCCAACGAGGGCAGATAGGTCGTCTTCTGAACTCATCAAAGACATCATGAATACGATTTCATCTGGAAGTGGAAGAGATAATTTGCAGAAGATTAATATGATACAATTCAAGAGCAGTCCAATATTTGGAGTTTCTATTGCACAACTTAGTAACAATCCTTTATCTTTCCCGACTCACAATGGCTTCTTCCTCGCTTTATTTACGTTTGGTGTACCTATTTTTATTTTATATATCACTTTACTGATTATGTTAGTTTTTCCTGCTGTCAAGGCTTTCAAATATAGGGATGTATCTGATAGAAACTCAAATATACTATTGTCGTTCATCTATGCATTGGTTCTTACATCTTTTCTAGAAAATTCATATGAAGTGGTTCTTTTGTTTTATCACAATCTCGAGAATTCCTTCTATTTCTCGATATACGTTTTTGCATATATTGTTGGAAATAGAATCTTGCAGGATCGACAGGGGAAAATTCTCGACAACTCAGACTATCACAATAGTTTGTAATATGTTAAAATGAAAAAATATGCGTAAGAAATTTTGCATTTGCTTGTTTTGGCTTTTAAATATTAGTGTATTATTTGCCATAAATGCTCAGAAGCTATACTTAGATAACGATTTTGAGTATAGGACAGTAGTCGTGTTGTGTTCGGTGAGTGGTGTCTTGGGGCCTTCATCTGCGGTTCCCGTTACGGCGAGGGAGTTGCAATTGGCTTTGGACCGCATCGACAAATCAAAATTAAGTATATCATTTCTAGAGATATATAATGAAATATATGACCAGGTTAATAATGAGGGGTTGAAAACTTTTGATGCCGTTCTTGATATTTCTATAACACCACAAATATTTCTTGCAGCTGAGTATTTTAAAAATGAAAGTAACGGTGGCGGACGGGCCAATTTTTTCCTTCCTTATCGTGATGAAAGGGCAGCAATTAGTTTTGGAGGAGATTTTTATTTTGGAGACAATATTTTCTTGGAAGGAGAGTTGCCGATAATCAATAGTCCTCTTAGAGATGGTCTATTGATTACCAGTTTTGATTGGTTATTGAATTATCGCGACGGTAAACTCAATTTTTTGGGTAGGAATAATACGGGAATGGCCTCCAATGTACCTACCCTGGCTCGTGGTGTTTTTGGTAATGACTATTTTAATATCATTTTAGGTAGATCGCAGCAGAGCATGGGGGCTGGGTTTACCGGGAATATGATTGTTGGAAATAATTTTAATTATCAAGAAATGTTAAAGCTTGGATTTCTTAGTAATCCCTTTGTATATAATATTTCATATACTCATTTTGATACACAAAGTGGATTGACAAGTTTTGATCGGCCGAAGTTTGGTGGTAAACACCAAATTCGTCTGGTTCATAGATTTGATATCAATGTACATAATAAAGTTCGGCTTGTATTGAATCTTGGAACTTTGTATTTCTCGGATTCCGTTTTTGATTTGCGATTGTTTACTCCATTTATGATGGCACATAATTATTTTAATTATGATGAAGATTTTGATCTTTCTAAGCATACCTATGATGAAGCTAATAATATTCTTGGATTTGAAATTGAATGGGCGGTTTTGCCTCAATTTGGTATTGGAATACAGGTTGTTGTAGATCAGTTTCAACTATTTTTTGAAGATCAAGATGTGTTGCCGATGGCTTGTGGGGGATTATTGAATTTATGCTGGACGGCACCTTTAGAACATTCAGTTCTACGGGTTTGGCTGGAAGGTGTCTATACAACGCCATTTTTATATTTGAATGAGAAATACGATGGCCCTGGAAAAGTGAATCCAAATTATAATTATGATTTTATCGTTGGATATTATCGCAGTGAATGGCAAACTCCAAATATTGCGTATTCTGGTTATCAATATGGACCTGATTGTATTGCCATAACTGTTGGTGCACAATATGAAAATTATTCGGTGGGAGTGAATTCCGCATTATCTCTAGTATATAGAGTTCATGGAGAGAAAGGACTATCGGATTTCTCCTTTGGTGAAAACTTTAAAAACTTGGCAACTCCTACAGGTATTCCTGAACATACAATTCAACTTCAAGGTGATTGTTCTTGGCAGATTATCAGAAACAAATTAAACTTGTTTGGGGGTGCTAGTTGCTCTTACTACATTAATTATAAAAATCGGGAAGGCGAAAACAAATTTGTGCCACAGGGGTATATAGGTATTACTTGGAAAGTGCTATAATCATTTCGAAATGATTTTTTAGGATATAGCATGAGAAAGAATAGTATAAGTAAAAACTATATTGTAAATACACTATATCAATTGACAGTAGTAGTTATTCCCTTGTTTACGCTGCCATATCTTTCAAGGATATTGGGAGCGGAAGGTATAGGAATCTATAGTTTTAATAATTCAATTGTCTCGTATTTTGTCCTGTTTGCTGCAGCAGGGACTGGTGTTTTCGGTCAAAGAGAGGTTGCATATCATCAGGAGTCTAAACATGATGTAAGTAAAATCTTTCTTGAAGTACAGATATTAAGAACTATACTCTCTCTTGTTTCTGCGGTCTGTTATGCGATATTTATTATCTATTTTGGACATGACAAGATAGTTCTATTTATTCTTCTGCCTAGCTTGTTGAATGTTATTCTTGATATTTCATGGTTGTGGTCAGGATTGGAAGAATTCTCAAAATTGGCTTCTAGGTTCATTGGTATAAAAATACTATACATTGTCTTTATTTTTGCTTGTATCAAATCCGCTGATGATATCTTGCTGTATATCGGAGGGGAGATCGCGATAGCTTCATTATCTTTTCTTGTTTTGTGGCCAGGACTTGGTAAATATCTCGTTCGAGTCAGCAATCTGAACCCTTTCTCACATTTGCATAAAGTATTTGTTTTGTTTCTTCCTTCTTTGGCAATTCAGATGTATACCGTACTCGATAAGACAATGCTTGGTATTTTCTCAACTGGTTCTTATGTTGAGAATGGATATTATGAACAAGCACAGGGAATCATCAAATCTTGTCTTGTAATTGTTACTTCTTTAGGAACAGTCATGAGCCCAAAGATTTCCTATTGCCATTCACAAGGAAAAAAAGAGGAAATGAAGAACTATCTGTATCTGTCATACCGATTCATGTGGTTCATTACAATAGCTCTTTCTGGGATTATTGCCAGTATCAGTTCCGTCTTGATTCCCCTTTTTCTTGGTAGTGGTTTTATAAAAACAGCCTTGTTAGTACGAATTTGTTGCCCAATGTTGGTGATTATCGGCCTAAGTAATGTTTCTGGATTACAATATTTCGTTCCCTGTGACCGCATTAGACAACATACTACTTCATTGGTCATTGGATCGATAGCGAATTTTTTCCTAAACCTTTGGCTGATTCCAAAGTATCAGGCTGCGGGGGCCTCCGTTGCCTCCGTAATAGCTGAATCCTGTGTTACAATAACACAATTCATATTTGTTATTAGGCTTGGCGAATTAGGTGTTGGCAAAATTCTGAGATTTTCAGTGAAGTATATTGTAGCAGGGATTATATCTAGTCTAGTCATACTGGCATTGAAAAATATGCTTCCTGCCACTTGGCTTGCTGTAATTTGTTTAATTGTTTTGGGTATTTTTGTATATCTAACTATGTTACTGGTTCTGCGGGATAAAATGGTACTGGATTTTATCAAGATGAAGTTAAACATACACAAAACATGAAGAGTATTTAACGTAGGAAAGAATTGGACGTGTTATAATAGTAGACTAGTGGTTTATCTGATTTTATTTACTATTTTAGGTCTATTCATATAATGAAAGAGATAGGTTTGTTCTTTAGTTTTCGAATTGTCTCAGGGCTTGTAAATGTTGTTCTTATGACGCTACCCCTCATATCAATGAAGAATCTGAAGGAGCGGTTTACCGATGATCAATAATGATACAAAGAATTCCGAAAAAGAATTGTGGTCCTTCTACCATGTTCCTGTACTAGTTTCGTACTTCTCTATAGGAAAGTTTTGCAATAAATCATAAGAAATTTCAAATTAATAGTGTTCGGAGTGAACATGAGAATTTTAATAAAAAATTACTCATTCTTGTGGATACGGGACTACATACGATATGCAGTGATGGAGAAAAAATGCTAGTAGTTGTAAAATAATGTTCCAAATGAAGTCGTTTTATAAAAATGGTAAAAGTATTCGGATAGAGTCTTTTCTTATGATATTTTTATATTCTTTCCCAATTTGGGTGAAATCAAAATTGAATTTTTTGAAGCGATGTTTGATTTCAAACCAGGATCTGACCTCATTGATTCTCACATACCAGAGTAACAGATTGTCATCCTGTTTTTCTGCATATTGTACAATTTTATGCAACGCATGTAATTCGTCGGCTCTAGTTGGGGTATACTTTGCAAGTATGCTGCCTTCTCTTTGCCTATAATAGTAGAGCGTAGTTCGCGTGTAGACGATCTTTGTCTGGGGGTACGCTACATAGGGAACTGTAAAGATGTCTTCATACAATCTCCCAATTGGGAAACGGATGTTTTTGAAATGAATGGAATCAAATAATTTTCCCCAGGCATATGCTCCGATGACTTTAGGTCCGAACATGTTGCGGACATATTGTTTACCTGAATAACAAATTGATTGGTTGTCAAATTTTTCGGTTGCATCTTCATCTAAAGCAATTTTTTGATAGGAACAGACTGCTATATCTGCATCGTGATATTCTTTGATTTTTATCAATTGTTCCAAATACAGTACATGCCAGAAGTCATCCGAATCTATGAAAGTCACGTAGGTCCCGTTCATCACCTCTAGACCAGCGTTTCGGGCAGAGGAGAGTCCTCCGTTTTGTTTGGAAATAAGGTGTATCCTATTATCTGAATTTGCGAACTCATGGCAAATCTGGTAGGAATTATCAGTCGATCCATCATTGACAATAATAAGCTCAAAATTATTCCAAGTTTGATTTAATATGCTTTGAATTGCCTTGCCTACATATTTTTCTACGTTATAGACTGGCATGATGATAGAAACCAGTTTCACACTTCCTCCTTGCATATGATACCCATCTATACCTTAAGACGATAAAGATGTTATCTCCATCACTGTATATTGTATGTCACTCAATGTCTATGAGAAGGTCCCTCTCTGAGATAATCAAAAACCCTGGCCGGAACGGGACAGGGTTTTTGATTGTACATATTTTGGTGAACGCAATAATATTGAGTTTTCTTTTGAGTTCAATATTATCTCTTCTTCCCACTCTTCTTGCTCGCGGCATACGGCTTCTTGCTACTGCTGGCGTTGTCCCTGCCTTTACCCGACTTGTTGTACAAGCCATGGGACTTCTTGCTGCTTGAACCGCCGGCCGGACCACGGTCCTCCTTGTAGCTGTCACGGTAGAAGCCACCGCCGAAATCGTCGTCTCCACGGGTGTCACGGCCATACGGCTGCCACTCGTCATCACGGCGATTTGAACGACCTGAGTAGCCGCCGTCGAAACGATCCTCATAACGACCGCTGGAACGACGTGGCCGATCATCAAAACGAGGTCTGTCGTCGCTTCGTCCGAAATCCGAACGCCCGCGGGGAGCACGCTCGCTTCTGCCTCCACGATCGTAGTCGCGGTCCCGACGTCTGGAAGAGGTACGACCGGAAAGGTTCTTTCCATTCGGATTGTCCGGCTTGGCCCTGGTGACGATCGGCTTGCCCTCAGGGGATTTCTCGGTGAACTCCTTGAGGATATTCTCCGCGACCTGGAACGGAGCGGTGACGAACGAGAATTCATCCAGCACCTCGACACCTTGCAGGTCACGGTCCTCCGCGCCGGTCTCGCTCATGATGTAGTCGATCAGCATGCGCTTGTTCAGACCATCCCTGCGTCCCTTCGCGATGAACAGACGGGTAAACCCATGCTCGTCCAATTCGGAAGCACCACGGCGTCGATCCTGACGGTCATCGTAAGAATCCCTACGGCCTCTGTCACCATCACGATCCCTGTCGCGATCTCTACCATCACGCCTCTGGGAGCCGATAGGGCGATACTGGGACACATCCAAGTCATCCTTGTACGTATCGTTGAGCAGCGCGGCGACGACTTCAAGGGGATCCCGGTCTTCCATCAACTCCGCGGCCATGGCCATGAACGCCTTGTTGTCGCCCGACGCAAGGACCAAGTTCACCTTGTTGAAGATCCGGGCGCGCTTGACCTCGATAATCTCGTTCGCCTCGGGAATCGACTCCTTGCGGATGTCGGTCTTTGCCACACGCTTGATGAATGTGAACTTGCGGAATTCCTGCGGGGTGATGAACGTGATCGCCGTTCCCATCTTTCCCGCGCGACCCGTGCGTCCTACGCGGTGGATATACGCTTCGGGATCCTGAGGGATCGAGAAGTTGATGACATGGGTGAGGTCCTGGATGTCGATGCCTCTGGCCGCGACATCTGTGGCGACGACGATGCTGATCAGGTGGTCCTTCATCTTGTGGAGGATCATCTCGCGCTGTTTCTGGGAGAGGTCCCCATGGAGAGCTTCCGCATCGTAGCCACGATCGACCAGGCGACGGCCGATTTCATCACACTGCACCTTGGTGCGGCAGAAGATCAATCCGTAGAAACTCTCTTCCATGTCGATGATGCGGCACAAAGCCTCCAGTTTGTCTGACTCTCGGACCTCGAAATAGATCTGGTCGGTCAGGACGCTGGTCATGGTATCTTGCTTGACCCTGATCAACTGGTAGTTGTTCATGAACTGCTCCGCAAGACGGAGAATCGGGTCGGGCATGGTGGCCGAGAAACACAGCATGCGCTTCTCTTCCGGAGCCTTGGAAAGGATCGTCTCGATATCTTCGATGAACCCCATGTCGAGCATTTCATCGGCCTCGTCCAGTACGGCGAACTTGAGGTTGTCGAGCTGGAGGGTGCCCCGGTTGAGATGGTCGAGGACACGTCCTGGAGTACCTACGACGACCTGGACGCCCTTGCGGAGCTTGCGAAGCTGCAACTCCATTGATGCGCCTCCATAGACGGCGGCGACTTCCAGGTGACGGTCACCTTTGAGTGAGTTGATCTCCTCCGCCACCTGTACCGCAAGTTCTCGGGTAGGGGCGAGAATCAGTGCTTGTACAGCTCTGTCGTCGGGATCGACGATCTCCAGAATAGGGAGACCGAACGCGGCGGTCTTGCCGGTTCCGGTCTGGGCCTGCCCTACGACATCGACCTGCTCCTTCAAAAGGAGGGGAATACATTCTTTCTGAATCTGTGTCGGTTCTTCAAAACCTTTCTTCTCAAGGGCGGCAATGGTCTTCGCGGAAAGTCCTAGCTCCGCGAAATGTGATAAATCTGGCATGTAACTCCTATAAATGTATCGTTTCTTGATTTTCTAGACATGACTGACAGGGCTTCACTTGTTAAGCCGCAGCGTGCAAACCGGAGGTGGTGTCATGTCGGTTGTACACGGGGGCAATCTTCCGTGCTGTGGAAAACCAGAAACACCTGTTTTACGGGTTACAGAACAGTAGCTTAGATAAGCCATGATATGTGTCCAGTGATGGATACGGCTTGCAGTCTATCGAATTCATCGCCCAATGACAAGTACAGAAAAGCTTGTTGTGTAAAGAAAAATGGAAAAAGTTCTCGATGTAAAAGTGTATTTTCCTTTGGAGGTATAAAGAATTATACCCTAGTTGTATCAGTTGAGGGCTTTCGGTCAAGGGCAGCAGGATGTTTTTTGTTACTCCTTCGTGTTGTTGTGAAATGACTATTGTTTTTCTGCATTAAGTAGATCGTATTTTAAGGGAGATTGCTACATTGATGTTACAACCTCCCTTAAAATTGTTGTTTCTCAGCCTCTCCGTATTGTCAACTAGCGGCTCACAACATCACCAACCATAAGCCGGCTAGCGCCCTATCAATGCCGCGGCGACGGCGGACGCGCGTACCTTGAGTGTGTTGTCCTCTGTGTTTTCAAGTGTATATGTAGGGAACAGAAGGAAATCCGCCCCCAGGGCCTCCCCCTGTCGGACCATCTCGTAGACAGCGTTCGCAATGGCTATGTCGAAAGCGTTGTAGCTGATATCCGCCATGAACGAAGGTCCCATCTGCGGTGTCAGTACTCCATAATGGAAAGTGTCACCGTCAAAAGGATCGGTAAATGCCACTTCCGCGAAACCGGTCACCTTGCCCTTGATCTCATAGGAATCGGCGGTGAGGGGAGCTATGGCAGGTGTCATCGCCGGAAAATTCGTTACGGCACCGGTTTCCACCGATCTACAGGACATCATGAGGCCGAACGACAGCAAAACCAATGCCAAGGCCACAAACCTGATGCGATGAATCCTTTTCATAGCGTCCCCCCTCGTGCAAAATCTCCGACAGGTATCCCGATAGGTCAGAGCATACTTCTCAGGATATCATATGTAAAACACTCCAACAGCGGAAACGTTACCATCTGTTGAATACATCCTCCGCGAAACCCGGGAATCGGTCCAGCGTCAAGACCGTTCCGTCATCGAGGCGTACCGTTCCGGAGAACCAGCCGAAGACCTGATGTTGCACGGACTTGATGACGCCGAAGTTCGTCACGGAATTGCGGTCGACCGCAGGCTGGAAATCAAGCTCGAAACGACCGTCGTTGCTGGAGAATCTCCACGGGTCGGTATACCCGCTTTCCGGGATATGGAACGTCACCTCGTCCAGCTTATGGACATTGTTGTTGTAGAACAGGACGTTTTCGCTCGCGGGTGTCCGGTCGCTGAACCCATATCCGATATTGAAACCGAAAGGAACGTTCTCCACCAGGCCTGAAGCTGAACCCCAGTACCAACGGTTCGTGTAGGTCCATCTTCCTCGCCCCCAGTCAAGGACGCCGAAGGATTCATCGGGTTGAAGCTGTATCTCCTCATATCCCAACCGTACCTTGCCCTCGGTCGGCATGCAGTTGACTTTCTCATTGAGATAGAACGCCTTGCGTTTCTCCTTCCAAGAAGTCGCGATGTTCATGCTCTCCATCTCTTCCGGCTGGGTGAGCGTCACATCGACATCCAGGCCGACAGAGTCGTCGGGGAGCTGTAGTTTCGGGGCGGCGAACATCAGATGCCGTCTGCTTCCCCGCTTGACGAACGCAAGGCGCATGTCCTTGTTCGCCCAGGTTACGGAGTTGTCCTCGAAGGAGGATGGGCTCAACCCTGTTTTGCCAAATGTGAAGAAGGTCATGGCGTCCTGCTGGACGGCCTTGCCGCGTGTGAAATCAATGAACGCTATGGCGAACAGGGAACCGTAGCCCAGGTCGCTGATGGTGGCTGCGACCGTGAACTGATGCCTGTGCGACATGATCGCATAGTAGTCCCATTCCTTGATCTTGAGCGCCGTGGCATGGATGGATCTGCGGTCGTACATCCACATCGGATGCCTGGCCCAGCCCTCTTCCACGATGCGGCCTTTCCTGTCGAGCAACCGTATGGGTGATGTCACTTCATGCTGCATGGGTGGTTCCTCCTGAAAACATCTTGGCTCAGTATACAACATGCTCCCGCACCTTACCAATGCAAATCTTCGGTAGTAAGGGCCTCCATGGAAAAACTCCACGGATTCTCCGCGTCCAGAGTCAGGAACCTGACACCTTTCGCATGTCCCCTCTTTCCATAGGAACCCCAGGAGGCCGACTTTCCGTAGACCAGCCATATCCCGTCGAGCTCTCCCGCATAATCGTTAATATGGTCATGGCCGCAGAATACGGCGACGGCGTCCCCGTCCTCAACCATAGCTTGGAAAAGCCCTGTGTTCTCCAACGGGCTGCATACCTTTTCATTCTTCACCCCTGTGACGTTTCCGGCTTCCCACAGGATATCGTATTCAGGAAGGGGTATGTGAAGGAATACATATAAAGGCACATTCGTCCCTGCCGTCTTGTCCAGTCCGTAGGAAACCCAGTCATACCATGCGATCTGACTTGGATAGATATAGTCATAGCCCGTCGTTTTTTTTCCATCGACGGTATATTCCCGTGAATCATGTGAGTCAAGGAGGATGAGCGCTTGCCTGATCTCACCGTCTGCATCCTCAAGTCCCACGACGTAGTTGCTTTCGCCCCGGACCCATTGCGGACCGAATGAGAACAACGCATGGGGATATTCTCGCAGGACTTCCCCCAGCTGTCGTTTGTCATTGGTGTATTGTCCATCATGGTTGCCGAAGATGTACGTCCAGTATATTCCCTGTCCTTCCATGAATTCGGCGAACTCTCTGAGCATGCCGATTCCATCAAAGCTGAATACCAGATCCCCGGTGACGACTACAAGATCGGGCTTTCTGTAGTTGAACGCTTCGCCCAACAACCTGTAGACCTGTTTCCTTCCGTTGCCGGGGCCCCTTCGCAAATGTAGGTCAGTCAGATGCAGGATAGTGAAGGTTCCGTCTGATGCATAGGGGATGATGAACGCTTCTCCGTTCCGTGCGGCCTGCCGTATGTCATAATCATCAGTGGGAGTGCTCCAGGTCTCCTCTTGGGCGGAGACAGGCTCGAACACCTGGGAATTTGTCAACGTATAGACGACATGGATTCCCAGGCCGATCGCGGTGAGGAGAAGAATGCCTGCTAGAATCCCGAGTATCAACAGGACGCAATGTTTTCTATGCATAGGATGTTTCATGATATTCAGTATATACGTGTTTATTGCTTCCCGCACCTTTTTCTTCCGCCGGCGAATTGCGATAGGTAAAAAGATATGTACCTTGTATGTGTATATTGACAATGTCAATTATTATGATACAATTGTACCATAATAATCTTGAGAGGATTGCCAGATGCAGATACAGGTTGATACACGATCGGACCGTGCGATCTATCGGCAGATAGTCGATGCCCTGGTCGATGCCATCGACACCGGACGGCTGGTGCAAGGGTTCAAGCTGCCTACCGTCCGTCAGCTTGCCGATGAAATCGGTGCGGCGAAAGGTACGGTCAAGCATGCCTACGACACATTGGAGCAGGACGGATATATCACCAAGGTGCAGGGGAGCGGTTCGTTCGTCAATGAACGGAAGGCCGACATCGGAACAAGCAAAAAGACACAGGCCATGAACGCCCTCGACCGGTTGCTCGACCAGATGGAGTCGTTGGGCTTCTCTTCCAACGACACCCGGATCTTTTTTGAACTGAAGATGAGGGAACGTGAGCTGCGGGGACGCAATGTTCTGCTCGGTGCGGTGGACTGTTCCCCTGAGGCTCTTTCCGTCATCAAGGACCAGCTTTTGGAATTGCCCAATGTAGATGTGCATGAGTATTCGCTCCATGAGGTGTTGAAGAATCCACAAGTGCTTAATCCTGAACTGGATATCATCGTCACGACAAATACCCATTACAAAGATGTCGACGCTGCGTTGGGGAGATCCAGGCGGATTCTGCAAGTAGTCATGGCGGTCGCCCCCGGTACTGCCGTGGAGTTGGCGAGGGTCGACCGGCAAGCTGTCATCGGCATTCTTTGCGCAAGTGAACGATATGCGGGGATCATCCTCAAGGCCTGCGAGAAATACTGTGTGTTGGATACTCCCCCGCAGGTACGATTGTTCGGAATGGAAAATTCATTACCCGCATGGCTGGAAGGCCTGGACAAACTGATTCTTCCTACGAATTACCTCCGTTTCTGTACCGCGGGGGAGCAGCAGGCCATATTTCGATATCAGCAGACGGCTGTTCCCGTCATCTACCACTATCAGATTGAAAAAGGCTCGCTCCTCTATGCCAACGAGGAGATTTCCGAGTTGTACAAGGAACTCCAGCAGCGTTAGCCGAACAACCTCTTTCTGTCATCCGTGCAAGGAATCCACGTCGTCCAGACATACCCCGTCGTGATATTTCTGGCGATTTTTCATATTTTGTTTGACAAATGTATTATATCAATATATGGTTATATTTGTGGTACAATTTTCTGGAATTTGATGGATGAGCTTGTCCCTTTTTCAGGAATGTGCCGTCCGCATGGTCGCATGCTGACAAATATATTGGGCGTACAGTGGTGATATCCATGGAAAAGAAACGACTGGTGCTTGGTGTTATCGGGGCCGATGTTCATGCGGTGGGGAACAAGATTCTCTACCATGCTTTTGTAGAGGCGGGGTTCGATGTCGCCAATCTGGGCGTCATGGTATCGCAAGAGGAATTCATCGCCGCGGCGATAGAGACCAATGCCGATGCGATCCTCGTCTCGTCCCTCTATGGACATGGAGAGATAGACTGCCGGGGACTGCGGGAGAAATGCGATGAAGCCGGCCTTGAGGGGATCCTGCTCTATGTCGGCGGAAACCTGGTCGTCGGAAAGCAACCGTTCGAAGATGTGGAGAAACGCTTCAAGGCCATGGGGTTCGACCGGGTCTTCGGTCCCGGTTCCCTGCCTGAAACCAATATCGAGTGTCTGCACGAAGACCTGTGCATGAGGAACTAGGCGTACCCCATGAAACCCGTCCTACTGATTGATTTCGGCAGTACCTATACGAAACTTACCGCTGTTGACGTCGATTCCCAAACCTTGCTGGGAACTTCCCAAAGCTATACCACTGTCGGAACCGATATCAACGAAGGTTTCGACAACGCCCTCGCCTTGTTGCGGAAACAGACCGGAAAGCTCCGGTTTGAGGGGCGGTTCGCCTGTTCCAGCGCCGCCGGAGGCTTGCGCATGGTCACCAGCGGGCTCGTGCCGGAACTGACGGCGGAGGCGGCGCGGATCGCGTCCTTGGGGGCGGGGGCGAAGGTGGTCAAGGTTTTCTCGTACCAGTTGACAGAAGAGGACGTCGATGACATTTCCCGCCTCGCTCCCGACATATTCTTGTTGACTGGGGGGACTGACGGGGGGAACTCCGCCACCATTCTCCATAACGCGCGCATGCTTGCCACCTGTCCAGTCAGGTTTCCGGTTCTTGTCGCGGGAAACAGAAACTGTGCGAAAGCGTGTGAAACCTTGTTGGAGGGCTGGGAGACCTACCGTTGCGGGAACGTCCTGCCCCGTCTGGGGCGATTGCAGGTTGAACCGGTCCAGACGAAAATCCGCGATATATTCCTGAGCAAGATCATCTTCGCGAAAGGTCTCTCCAAGGCGACCGAGTTGCTTTCCGGCATATTGATGCCAACCCCCTCCGCCATGTTCTCCGCCATGGAACTGCTTTCAGGTGGTACGAAGTTCTCCCCTGGGCTTGGTGATCTGATCGCCGTGGATCTGGGTGGAGCGACGACGGATGTCTATTCAATGGCGGAAGGGCTTCCTGGGAATGACAGGACGGTTCTGAAAGGCCTTCAGGAACCATATGCGAAACGGACCGTGGAAGGGGATATCGGCATGCGTTACAACGCCCAAGGGATTTTGGAGGCGGTAGGGGTTGAGCGTCTGTCCCGCCTGTCCCGGATTTCAGAGGAACGTGTCGCGGAATTGATCGACTTGGTTTCCACGCATACCGACCGGCTTCCCGATACAGAAGAGTTGCTTGATCTTGACAGGGCGTTGGCCTGTGCCGCGATCGACATCGCGGTCTTTCGGCATGCCGGAACCTTGGAGGAAGTATACACCCCTTTGGGACAGGCGTTCGTCCAGGTCGGCAAGGATCTGCGGGAGGTGTCTCGGCTGGTCGTCACAGGAGGCGCCATCGTCCATAATCCCCGCGCGGCGGAAATCGCCGGTCATGCGGTTGGCGCAGACAGGACCTCCAGATCCTCTGCGGAAAAGCTTTCTCTCAAGCCCCGGAGGGCTGATGTATACATGGATCGTAAATATATCTTGGCCGCCATGGGTTTGCTCAGTACGAAGTATCCCGATACGGCCCTTGCCATCATGAAAAAGGAGTTGGAACATCATGGAGCTTGTGAACAGAAGAATTGACGACGATGCGTTCTTCAGACAGCGGCAGGAGGTGCTGCAACAATGGCCGACCGGAAAGGAGGTCGATCTGGAGGAGGGAATCAAGTATCACCAGGACTTGCCCCGGCACAAGGTGTTCGCTACGAAACTCATGAAGGCGAAGGAATCGGGTACCACGTTGGTCCAACCCCGTGCCGGTGTCGCCTTGGTGTCCGACCATATCAAGCTGTTGACCTATCTGCAGGACCAGGGGGAGGCGGACCTCCTTCCTACGACCATCGACAGCTATACCCGCCAGAACTACTACGAGAAGGCCGAGGCGGGGATCGAGGAATCAATCAAAAGCGGCAAATCAATGTTGAACGGCTTTCCCGCCGTGAACCATGGAGTCTATGGATGCCGTCAGATCATCGACTCACTCGACACGCCGGTGCAGGTCCGCCACGGAACCCCTGATGCCCGTTTGCTGACGGAAATCAGCTATGCGGGGGGCTTTACCAGTTATGAGGGCGGTGGCATCTCCTATAATATCCCGTATGCCAAGAACGCCGATCTGGAAAAGACCATCCGGGACTGGCAGTATGTCGACCGGCTGACCGGCATCTATGAGGAAGCTGGCGTCAGCATCAACAGGGAGCCCTTCGGCCCGCTGACCGGTACGTTGGTACCTCCATGCGTCTCCCATGCCGTAGCCATCATCGAGAGCCTGCTTGCCGCGGAGCAAGGTGTGAAGAACATTACCGTCGGATACGGGCAGTGCGGAAACTTGCTTCAGGACGTCGCCGCTTTGCAGACATTGCAAGTGCTCGCTGAACAGTACCTCCATGAGAATGGATATGACGATGTCGCCGTGACCACCGTCCTGCATCAATGGATGGGGGGCTTCCCTCAGGATGAGGCGAAGGCGTTCGCGGTCATCAGCTGGGGAAGTACCGTCGCGGCTTTGGCCCATGCCACGAAGATCATCGTCAAGACTCCGCATGAGGCTTTGGGAATCCCGACCATGGAGGCGAACGCCCAGGGACTCCGCTGCACAAAGCAGATCATCACCATGCTGGGAGACCAGACGATCAACACCAATTCGCTGGAGGATGAGAAAGTGATCATCTCCCATGAGACGCGGTGCATCATCGACAAATGTTTCGAGTTGGGCGATGGGGATATCGCCAAGGGGGCCGTACGGGCTTTCCAGGCGAGTGTGATCGACATTCCGTTCGCTCCGAGCCGGTACAACGCAGGCAAGATGCTTCCGGCCCGTGACAACGAGGGCGCGGTACGTATCTTCAGCCCCGGAGCGTTGCCGTTCACCCCGGAGCTCCTTGCGTTCCACAAGGGGAAGATTGATGAACGGGCCAAGGTCGAAAAGCGAGAGGCCTCGTTCCAGATGGTTATTGACGATGTATATGCGATCAGCAAAGGGCGTCTGGTAGGGCGTCCGTAACGAAGAGACCTGTATGATGGATTGACGGAGAGGATATATGAAAATTACAAAGGCTGTATGTTCCCCCGGGAGGACCGGATTCTTTTTCGATGACCAGAAGGCGATCAAGGCCGGTGCCGTGGCGGATGGCTCGTCGTATAGCGGTGTCGCCCCCATGACCCCCGGTTTCACCGCTTTGCGACAGGCCGGGGAGTCCATTTCTGTGATGTTCGTTCTGGACGATGGTCAGATCGCCTATGGTGATTGCGCCGCCGTCCAGTACTCCGGCGCAGGAGGCCGGGACCCGCTGTTTCTCGCCAAGGATTTTATTCCCGTCCTGGAACATGAGGTGTTGCCCCGGTTCGTAGGCAAAGAACTGACGACTTTCCGTGAACTGGCGGAAGAACTGGAGAACTATACCGTCGGCGGCCACCGGCTGCATACCGCGATCCGTTATGGCGTTTCCCAGGCGTTGCTGGACGCTGTGGCGAAGTCCCGGAAGAAACTCATGTGTGAGATCGTGGCGCAGGAATATGGGACGACCATCTCGACCAAAGCCATCCCGATATTCACCCAGTCGGGTGACGGCAGGTATGACAACGCCGACAAGATGATCATGAAGGGCGCCCAGATCCTGCCCCATGCGTTGATCAACAACGCCACGACAAAGCTCGGCCTCAAAGGGGAATTGCTTGAGGAGTATGTCGGCTGGCTGCGGGATCGGATCCTGAAGCTTCGGTCCGACTCGGAATACCTGCCGGTCCTCCATATAGATGTCTATGGAACGATCGGACAAGTTTTCGGCGGCAACGACCATGACGCCATGGCGGACTATCTGGCCCGATTGGAAAAGGTGGCGGCACCGTTCCATCTCCGTATCGAGGGACCGATGGACATGGATGACAGGGAGCTTCAGATGAAGGCTCTCAGCGGCTTGACCGCGGAACTTGACAGGCGGGGGATCGGGGTGGAGCTGGTAGCCGACGAATGGTGCAACACGTTGGAGGACATCAAGTATTTCGCCGACCACAAGGCGGGGCATATGATCCAGATCAAGACTCCCGATCTCGGCGGGATCAACAATGTCGTCGAAGCGGTCCTCTACTGCAAGGAGAAGGGTATCGGCGCATATCAGGGGGGGACCTGCAACGAAACAGACCGTTCCTCCCAGGTCTGCGTCCATGTGGCCATGGCCGTCTCCCCCGACCAGATCCTCGCCAAGCCCGGCATGGGCGTCGACGAGGGATATATGATCGTATACAACGAGATGCAGCGGATTCTCGCCCTGCTTCGGAACTGATGCAAGAGAGCAAGAGATTCAAGAGGAGGACATGATGAAAGAGGAATTTCGGATTCTATCCACGACGGCGATATTGGGCTACGGTTTTCCGACGGCATCGTTTGAAGAGGGGATGAAAAGAAAACCCCATCTGATAGCCGTGGACGCCGGTTCCACCGATCCCGGCCCCTACTATCTGGGTGCGGGGATCTCCTTTACCGACAGGGACGCGGTCAAGCGGGACCTGGAGCTGATGCTCCAGGCCGGAGTACCCAACAAGATTCCCGTCGTCATCGGAACCGCGGGGGGCAGCGGCGGAGATTCCCATCTCGCCTGGTGCCGTGAGATCATCGAAGAAATCGCCGAAGAGCAGAATTTGCATTTCAAGATGGCGTTGATCCATGCCCAGATAGAGAAACCGTTGGTACTTGAGGCCCTTGCCGCCGGAAAAGTGAAACCGTTGGAGCCAGCTCCGGAACTTACCCCGGAGTTGATAGCCCAGACCAGCAATATCGTCGCCCAGATGGGTGTCGAACCTTTTATTCGGGCTTTCGATGAACTGCCTGACGTGATTCTCGCCGGTCGCTCCTACGACCCGTCCGTATTCGCCGCTTTGGCGATCCGGCAGGGATATGACAAAGGTCTGGCCCTGCATCTGGGGAAAATCCTGGAATGCGCCTCGATCTGCGCGACTCCCGGAAGCGGTTCAGACTGCATGTTCGGATATATCGGCGAAGACTACTTCCGAGTGGAACCGTTGAATCCGATCCGCAAATGCACGACTCTCTCCGTCGCCGCCCATACCTTGTACGAAAAGACCAATCCGTACATTCTTCCTGGCCCCGGCGGACATCTCGACTTGACCGCCTGCAAGTTCGAGCAAGAGACGGATTCCATTGTCAAGGTGAGCGGTACGGTATTCGTTCCATCCCCCAGGTATACCGTCAAGCTGGAGGGGGCGCGTCCGATCGGCTACAGGACCGTCTCCATCGCAGGGACGAGGGACCCGATCATGATCTCCCGGATCGGTGCCATCACCAAAGGGGTTGAGGAACGGGTGGCCGATAATTTCAAAGAGAAAGCGTGGGACTATCATCTTCGGTTCAATATCTATGGGCGTGATGGCGTGATGTCCACGTTGGAACCGAATCCCAGTACGGACGGCGCGCATGAACTTGGCGTGATCATCGAAGCGACGGCTCCGACGCAGGGACAGGCCGATACGATCTGCGCCTTCGCACGTTCCACCATGCTCCACTATGGATACGAAGGTCGTCGGGCGACCGCTGGAAACTTGGCGTTCCCATATTCGCCCAGCGACTTCCATGCGGGTGCGGTGTATGTGTTCAGCGTCTACCATCTGCTGGAAACCGATGATCCGGAGGTGCTGTTCCCGATTGAATACCTGCACCTGTAGACCGACGATAGGAAAGAGAAAAGGAGAAAGATATATGAAGACGAGACTGGCCGATATCACCGATATCATCAGAAGCAAGAACTCCGGCCCGTACGAACTGACCCTGGATATCATGTTCAAGGACTTCACTTGGTTTGAGAAGGTTTGCCAGGCGAAAGTGATCAACGAAAACGTCGTCTGCGACCTGTACAAGATCGAGCCGTCGGATATAATCAACATAGTCGAGTTCAAACCGGCGAAGGCGATCAAGATCACCATACGTCGTCCGATCTGTTCAGGAGACCTTGGGGAAACGGATGTCTATGGAGCCCAGCAGCATGCGCCGTTGCTGGATCTGGAATTTGATCTATAGACGACCTATGCCGCCTCATGCAGGCAAGGCCTGTCAGTGGATTGAAGTGATGTAGGAGGGGAAAGACCATGGCATATTCCGACCGCATGCAGAAGAACCATCTGTATACCGTATTCTTCGCGCCCCGAGGGCTGAACCGCATAGCCGACCTCGGCATGCAGATCGCCCAGCAATACCTCAGTCCGTTCGACAAGCTGATCGGTCTGGTCGGTTCCGCAGGGGCTGGAAAGAGCATGCTGATCAAGGGGATGTTCCCTGGTCTGGAGCTCACCAACGACGATGCCGGTGTAAATGTCCGTCCCTTGCCCTTGCTGAGCGTAGGGGAGGGAGACACTGGTTTCTACACTCCCCATACCTATCATGTCGATATCCGGTTCGAAGCCGCCTTTACCCAGATGCATGAACTCGCCTCCATCATCAAGGAGGCGATGATGAGGGGGAAGCGGGTGATCGTCGAACATTTCGAGTTGATCTATCCGTATCTGAATCAAAACGCGCATCTGTTGATCGGTATCGGAGAAGAGGTGATCATCACCCGCCCCACGTTGTTCGGTCCTGAACCTCAGGATATCGCGAACATCGTATTCAAGTCGCTCCCATACCGGCTCATGACTCATACCGCGGAGGACCTGTGCAGCTATTTCATGCAGGAGCAGGGGTGTGACAACAACTATCTCCACGCCGACGTCCGCCACGGGTTCATCCTCAGTTTTCTCAAGAAACCCGAACTTGACCTCAACTTGTTGGAACGGCAGGTCAACGAGGCGATCAAACAGGATATTCCCGTCTGCTACAAGGATGACCATCATATTCTGATCGGAGACAAGATCTGGATCTGTTCCGGACCGCGGTTCCATGTACGCAGTACCAAAGAGATCAAGCGTTTCACCGTGAGCAAGGAACTGTTCCTGGAACCGATCACGGAACGGTATCTGCTGGTTGGCGTAGTAGGGGAGTTCGGCGAACAACGCATCAGCGACCTGAACAAGATCTATTCCACGTAACGGCATAGCCTCGATACCTCAGGATTTCGATGCGAGACTTCCGCATGTCGTGGATATGTCGCCTGTCGGTGACATGGCCCCGGAGGCTTGTGCCTTGGCTGTCCCTTCCAGGAAGTTCACCATAACTAACTTGCAGACGGTTGGACAACTGGCTCCTTCTCAGAAAAGTATTCCGAATTTGGCCATCTTTCATGATCCGGCTCTGGACATGTCTCATAAAATATCACCATTGGCGGAGATTGCGCGAGTGCTTTCCTCATGCTATCATGCAGGTAGAGAATTGTCTCTATAAGCAGAATGAAGCACCACCCTACCACCTTCAAAGGACTATCCAAGAAGTCGGGCATGTACTGACCAGTGCGTCGACCTGAGAATCGTGAGGGAATGCAAGACGAAAGAGGCGGCATGAAACGGGAATACCTGGAGACGAATGTATATGAGGCGGCCAAGGAACGGTTCGATTTCCTGTTTCAGGAGTTCGAAAACATCTACGTCTCTTTCAGCGGCGGGAAGGATAGCGGGCTGCTCCTGAATCTGCTGATGGATTACAAACGTACGTATTGCCCGGATCGTGTCATAGGCGTCTTTCATCAGGATTTCGAAGCGCAGTATTCGGTGACTACCGCATATGTCACGCGGACCTTCGAGCGATTGGCCCTGGAGGTCGAGCCCTATTGGGTATGCCTTCCCATGGCGACCCGGACGGCCCTCTCCAGCTATGAGATGTATTGGTACCCTTGGGATGACACGAAGCAGGAGCAATGGGTGAGGCCGATACCTGAATTCCCGTATGTCGTCACACTTGACAACCCGTTTTCCCATTACCGATACAAGATGCATCAGGAGGATCTGGCGAAGCAGTTCGGACGTTTCTACAAGGAACGACATGGCAGGGGAAAGACAGTTTGTCTGCTTGGCATACGCGCCGATGAATCCCTGCAACGGTACAGCGGGTTCCTGAACAAGAAATATGGGTACAACGGTGAGTGCTGGATATCCCGGCAGTTCAAGGACGTCTGGTGCGCCTCTCCTCTATATGACTGGAGGCAGAGCGACGTATGGGCGGCCAACTATCGTTTCGGGTATGACTACAATGAACTCTACGACCTGTACTACAAGGCTGGCCTGAAGCCGGACCAGATGCGTGTCGCGTCACCTTTCAATGACTATTCGAAGGATTCCCTGAATCTGTACCGGGTGATTGATCCCGAGATATGGGTCAGGCTTGTAGGGAGGGTGCGCGGAGCGAATTTCGGAGCGATCTATGGCAAGACAAAAGCCATGGGTTACCGCAGCGTCACCTTGCCGCAAGGGCATACCTGGGAATCCTACACCAAATTCCTTCTGGATACTTTGCCCAGACGCCTGCGTGACAATTATGTGAAAAAATTCGAGACATCCATCAAGTTCTGGCACGAGACGGGAGGAGGCCTGCCGGAAGAAAGTATCCGCGAACTGGAAGCCCACGGATACAAGGTCCGTAGGAACGGGGTCTCCAACTACACCTTGGACAAGAAATCCCGCGTGATCTTCGAAGGGGATATCCCCGACCAGACGGATGATATAAAAAGCACGAAGGACGTCCCTAGTTGGAAACGGATGTGCTACTGCATATTGAAGAACGACCACAACTGCCGTTTCATGGGTTTTGGACTGACTCGGGAGGAACAGCGACGGGTCGACACCTTCAGACGGAAATATGGAGAGATGATCAATGCCAAATGAACAGTTCGGAAGTCCGGTATACAACGTAGTGGCTGTGCCGTTTGAGAAGATCGTGCCGAATGCGTACAATCCGAACAGCGTGCCCCCTCCTGAGATGAAGTTGCTCTATCTCAGCATACTGGTGGATGGCTACACCATGCCCATCGTCTGCTACTATTGCGCGGAGGATGACCGCTACGAGATCGTGGATGGTTTCCACCGCTGGCGTGTCATGAAGGAACATGCCGACATCTATGAACGGGAACACGGTATGCTCCCGGTGTCTGTGATCGACAAGCCTCTTTCCTGCCGCATGGCGAGCACCATACGCCATAACCGGGCCAGAGGTTCGCATGATGTCGACCTGATGAGCAATATCATCAAGGAGTTGCATGAGCTGGGACGATCCGACGCTTGGATATCCAGACATCTGGGCATGGACAAGGATGAAATATTGCGGTTGAAACAGATTACCGGCCTTGCCGCGCTGTTCCGCGACGTCGAGTTTGGGAAAGCGTGGCGTCCCGCCGAAGATTCCGAGGTTGCGCCGGAGAGCCCGCAAGGAATATGAATGCCGCGGTCGACGCATCCCCGCCTGTTCCATTGATCGGGGACTGCTTTGTCCCCATCTTTTTTCCACGCATATGAAAAAAGCTTCACACTTTCCGTCAAAGGAATACAGTGTGAAGCTTCAAGTCGGGCAGAGAGGATTTGAACCTCCGACCCCTTGGTCCCGAACCAAGTGCGCTAGCCCCTGCGCTACTACCCGGAAAACATGACGACGATATGTTGCCGACGATGAATGACTATACTGGTTAGACAGGCGAATGTCAATTGCCTAGGTAGCTTTTGATATCGTTGAAGCAATCAATCGCAATATCACAAGCTTATATAGAATCCGAAAGAACCTGGCCAGGTATCTCTCCTGTCTTTTCCTCTTTCAGGGCCAAAAACATATCCAACATCATAATACATATGGAATATGCCGAATAGGCGTAGATGAAAATTAATCCCAACGCTTCCCATGAAATAATCATATGATGTCTGGTGGTTTGTGTTGTTCAGATATCCTCCGGAATATCCGAGATCCAGGAAGAGATACATATAAGGATAACAGTCAGCAGCTATGAACTGAGGCCCATACAAATATAATCGCATGGTATTGGTGAGATTGTGGTTGAGGTTTTGTGGCCCCACGCCCCAAAGCCCCCCGCTTTCAGCGAATTTCGGAACTTTTGGACCATCAAGATAGCGATAGTTCAATTCATCGTAAAATACTAAGGAAAACCAGTTCCAACCATTAGGCTGTTTGAGTTGATAAAAGGTATATCCGGCATATAATGTAAATGACAATTTCCAGTAATCTGATTTACCACCGAACATGTCAAGGTCGTTGAGCAGCCACCAAGGAGCGAATGTAGCGGAAAGATTTGCGGAAATACCATCCTCGGTCACTGATGTACTCCTTTTCAAATCAAGGGAGAGTCCCATTTTCAAGGATGTTGACAGCATATACCGGTTTCCCTGAAGGTCTGGAGTACCGATCAGATTTCCCTGAAAGATCGGACGGGTAGTGATGGTCTGATTATCAATATACGTAAACATTTTGTCAGCAAGAGGATCCTGAGATACCAATAGACGTTCCATCGCCTGTTCCCATTGTCCATCATAGCTAGCCCATAATGTTACAAGATCTCCTTTTGTGACTGGCGAGTAACCTAGTCCTTGGGAAAATTTCATGCTCCAACTACTATACAGGACGGAATAAGAAGAGACCTTGACTGGATAATCCGTTCCTAGAATGTCGGAAATCTCACTGGGGATATGCCAGTATAAGTATTTCCCTGTTTGCGGATCCTGCGTGAGCGTTCTTCCTGTATATCCTGCATTTAGGCTAAAGGATAGTCCAGTACTGTTGCCAGGGATCAAAGACAACCCAGGAAGGGCATATTTCACCTCAACGTTCGTTGGAAACATTCCTTGTGCGAACGAAGAATACATACCGACATTTATAACTTCATTTGTCAGGTAAATGGAATGGAGGGATACCAAGGGAAAACAATAGAACAAACAAAAAAGCAATATCCCTAATTTTTTCATCAACTAATTTCCTTCAAACAAAACTTGTCAGAATCCTATCATGAAGTGTCCAGAGAAACAAGATTTCCAAATACACATATTACTGATGTAAATGATATGGAAAACAGACATAATCAACAAAAGTCCGACGGCGAGAATGAAATGGCACAATTGATACATTGCAGACTACTATCAATGGAAAGATCCAGCTTAGTCCTGGAATCTTCTTCGATGGGACTTGCGGCATCATAAAACGGTGGAACAATCATAACGTCAAGGGTGCTGATTGGTTTGATCTCCAGCTTGCGTTTGGCTGTTCCATCAATCCATTGTCTATATTTCCCTAAAGATACGCGCCAGCATCCCAAACGTTCATTGACAGGGGGCTTGCTTAATGGTATTTTTCATGAGATACGTGCCCATGTCGGGCGCGGTCACGTCGTAACGACAGAATTCCAGGTGAAAGAGGTCTACCATGCCTTCCAATGAGAACAACACTCCGGACAAGAAGACGGAGAAAGAAACGAACGTAACGAAGTTTGAAGCGACAAAAGTCGCCAAACCAAAGAAAAAACTCAGTATAGGCTGGTGGTTGGGAATGGTCGTGCTCATTCTCATCGCGATCACATTCATCCTCCCTACCGGAGCTCTGTTCACCGGTGGCACGAACAATGAAATTGTATTTGGAAAGTATGGCAAGGATGATATCACCTTCGCATACAACAACTATTTCTACAACCAATACCAGAACATGGCTTCCCAGTATTCCAACTCCGGATTGAGTGGAACACAAGCCGCGTATCAGATCTGGCTGGGCGCTTACCAGAACACCGTCCTGCACACGGCCCTCGACCAGATGGCGAAGCAGGCCGGGATCATAGCCTCCGATGCCGCGGTGAACAACGCCATCATCGCAAGCGGTGTTTATAACAAAGACGGAAAGTTCGATGTAGCGACCTACAATGCCGCGTCCGCGGAATCCAAGGCACAGCTCAAGCAGCAGGTGACCCAGGCGCTTCCGTCAAACATCATCATGAACGATATCTCCACGGTGCTATCTTCTAAAGCCGAAGCTGATTATGTCAGTTCCATGGCGGCTTCCACCCGGACGTTCGACTATGTCGTATTCGGTGCGAGCACATATCCCGATGAACTGGCTATCCAATACGCGATGAACGATCCTCAGCCGTTCGTAGAGCTGGGCGTCTCCATCTTCACACTCTCTTCTGAAGAGGCCGCCGCCCAGGTGGCCGCCGACATCGCGGCCGGAACGATTTCCTTCGAAGACGCTTCCGCCCAATACAACGAGGAATCGGCGTTCAACAACGAAGTCGCTTCGTACTACATGCTCGCCATGAACTTCTCGAACCCTGATGAAGTCAACGACCTCTTTTCCGCGGCTCCTGGAACAGTAGTCGGCCCCTATGCGAACCCGTACGGATACTACACCATCTATCGTGTCGATACAGCGCCCTCCGCTCCCGATTTCACGAATCCGAACTCCGTCCTTGCCGTCAAGCAGTACCTGTCGATGAATCAGGCTGATACCATCACAACCTATGCGCAGGAGCAGGCCGCGGCGTTCGCGGAAGCCGCGAAGAATGACTTCGCCGACGCAGTCGCGGAATTCAATATGCCGGTGACCGCCGTCAGTGCCACCCCTGAAAATATCGGGAACAGCAGCTTTATCGGAACCAGTTTCGCTTCGACCGATCCGAATACCGCTCTGACCACCGCGTCTTCCAACCAGGACGTGATGCGCCAGCTCTATACCGAGCCGGTTGAGACCGTCATCGGACCCATCAGCAGCGGTACTAATTATGTCGTTGCAAAAGTAACTGGAGAGAATGTCGGTGGTACGTCGAACTATGTGACGATGTTCTATGATTATCTCGCCAGCAACCAGAGTCAGCAGGATATGATCCAGTCGGTCTTCGGTTCAGACGATTTCCAGGATAATTTCATGAATGTGTTCTTCACCGAGATTCTCGGGTACTGATAAGAGCCCTTCAAGAACGACCGGGTTGTCGCAAAAGCCGGAAGGCTTTGGTGACAACCCGTTTTTTATTTCCGGAGAACTCTGTTTGGTCCTCAGGATGTCCGAACTATAGCGATAAGTGGACGAATACCTGGCTGTGATATCTGAAGCTATAGATTTCAGTATCTCCTTGCATAACAGCTTTTTGTAGTTGTCCTCAGAGGGGGGATGATCTTTCAACACTGTTTTCCATGACAGGGCCGTTTTCGCCTCGACAGCAACAGGGCCATGGCAATCACAGCCCAATAGCCTACGACCGCAGGCAAAGAGGCTTCTATCCCGAAAGAGCCCCCTGTCAGCAACTGCGAATCGGTAGCGATGGTATACGTGAAGATTGACGTCCCGCTCGGATTCGTACCGATATCCAGGATGCCGCCGATCACGATCAGATTCCATATTCCATGTACGACCGCACCCGACCAGATGGAATCACTTTGATAACAGATCAGGGAAAACATGACACCTACGCTGGTTCCCGCGATCATCAGTTGGGCGATATCAAGAAACTTGGGTTGTACTCCAAGCAGATGGAAAGCAGCGAAAGCTACGGAAGGAATGAGCACTGCCCAGATCCTGCCGCCTCTGGCCTCGATGAGCCGCATGACGAAACCGCGAAACACCATCTCCTCGGTAATGCCGGCGGCGATACAAGTCGCGAATACAGCGATGGCGATGCGTTCCATGAACTGAGGACGGGGCAGGACATTGTGGGAGAACTTCCCGGGAACGAAGAGCAGGAACCAGCCGCTTACCAGGACCGGAAGCAGGATCGCGCAGAGTATCCATGCAAGACATGGAGGGGTTTTGTTGACCCTGCATTCGGATATCTCCATATGGAGGACTTTCCTGCAATACAGCGATAAAAACAGATAGACGGACACGACTTGGATGACCATCGCAACAAAAAGCGCGACAACCGGTTGAGGGATCATGTAGGCGATGTTGGAAAATATCTGGCATCCAAGCCAGATGGAAAACCCCGCCAATACATGCAGTATGGTCTTGCATACAGTAGGCTTGAAAACAGAATCCACCATGACGTTCTTCTCCCTTCACAGTGCCAATACATGTCAGGAACCGAACTTTCCTCCGTCTCCTGACATTCCGTGTTATTTCTGGCAAAGGCAGAACGGATGCCCGTCGGGATCAAGCATCGTGACGAAGGCCTCTCCGCCGAATTGCGTCTCCGCTTTTCGGGCTCCCAAGGTTTCTGCTTTCTTGATCATCTCCTGCAAATCAGCCACGAGATAGTCGCAGTGGACCTGCTTCTGCTGCTTGCCCTCCACTTCCGGCCATACAGGGGGGACATAGTCCTCCTCCTGGACAAAGATATACATTACACCGTTCTCATTCTTGACCGCCGGGTGCCCGAAGAATTCCGCAGGTTGCCAGCCGAGCAGTCCGAGATAGAATTCCTGGAGTCTTTTCGCATCCGTGCAATCCACTACGATGTCCGCTAGAAAGATTTCATTGTTCATAAGCGTTTTTTCCTTTTGCGGGAATTATACACGATGACCGCCGCATTGTGTAATGGAAATTGCGCTCTGGACGACCCGTTGGACAAGCCCCGCAGAAGCGAATGAACCCTACGAGAGATATTCCTGCGTCAACGTCATCTTTGGGAACGTAATGATAATCGAGTTCTGGAAGTAGGGTATGCTTGTGAAACGCATGTCGACGATTCCGAAATAGAGTTCGATCCGTTTGTAGATGTTTCTCAATCCGACGTGGTTGTACCCCTTTGGTGATGTCGCCGCCTCCTGGGCGTTCTCGATGTCGATGCCCTTTCCGTTGTCCGTGACCGTGATAATCACCGAACCGTCATCCTCCTGGATTTCGATGGCGATGGCGGGCAGCAGGATTCCTTCGGTCTGCATCCCGTTGTTGAACCCGTGTTTGATTGAATTCTCGATCATCGGCTGGAGGATGGATTTGGGGATGACGAACCGTTTGAGCGAGCGGCTGAGGTCGCAGGAAAAGCTGATCTTGTTGTTCAGCCGTTGGTTCATGATCTCCATATAGGCCGTAGCCTGTCTGAGCTCATCCTCGAACGTCGTCAGGTCGTTGCCGTTGTTGAGGTTGCACCGCAGGAAGGTCGCGAACGATCGGACCAAGGAGGACGCTGTATCGGCGTTGCCGTTGAGAATCTCCATGTTGATTGTTTCAAGGGTATTGTAGATGAAATGCGGGTTGATCTGCTCGGTAAGGATCTGTTCCATATAGTGGTACTTCTCCTTTTCCGTCTTCCTGATCAGGGAGATCTGGTCCTGGATGGTGACGTACATGGAGTTGATCGCCTGTATCAAAGCCCCGGTCTCGTCGTGGAACCGCGGGATCACGTCCTGGCGGTAGCAGTTCCGCTTGATTTCGTCGATCATCCGCATGAGATTGTTGAACGGCCTTGTCAGGAAACTTGAGATGGAGAAGATCGCCACGGAACCGATCGCTATGACGACCAGCGCGACGGCCAGGCAGAAGAAGACCAGGGCGAGTTTCTTGGGCAGGTAGGAGGAGATGCTGATCGCCAGAGCGATATTGAGGCCTTCCACCGCCGTTGCCTGCGAAATGGCCGTATAGTTCGCATCCTGGAGCAATGATACGTCGGTGGGGAACAGCAGGACATCTCCATCCGAGGAATAGAGGAAGCAGGAACTATCGAAATAGCTCGATCTCCCCTTGTTGAGTTCCGCATAGAGTCTATCTGAGTCGAGAAGACAGACCATGACGACATCTATGCCGTTGTCGGCCAACACCAGATAGTTGGAGACACCAAGGATGGAGAGGGGAATGGCGATTGGAATGACCTTCTTCGATGGATCGAACGGGGAGAGCGTCGCTCCGAGGAATGTGATCCGCTGGAGATTTTCGAACTGGGAATAGTCAAGCAGCGTGGAGCCTGGATTCTGGATGCGGTCCGTATAGCCTGCGTAGATATCGCCGTCATCATCGATGAAATAGGTGTTGGAGATCAGCGTCGAGGAATTCGTCATTCGTTGTATCGGTGACTGCAAGCTGGACTGGATCTTGAGGAACGTGTCGTTGCCCGATACCAAGTCGGAGACGATCACCCGCAGTTCGTTCGACCCCGCGACATCGAGTATTCCGTAGAGGATCTCCTGCCACCGCTGGTTGAATGTATTCGCGGCGACGTTCATCCAGCTCTCGGCGCTGTTCCTTGCGTCCGCTTCATACAGATGGGTGAAATATGTGATGTTCGCAAGACAGATGATCAAGCACAGGAGTACCAGCAGCGGGAGCGTGAGTATCAGTATCTTGTATTTGAGTTTCAGGTTGGATATCCAAGTGGTAGGTTTCACGATCAGTTTCCCTTTTCTTTGGCGTTGCGGTTCCTGTATTCGGACGGCGTGATGCCGTTCGCATTCTTGAATATCCTCCAGAATGAACGGTAATCGGTATATCCCAGTGAATGGGCGATATCTTCGATCGAGAGCATGTCGTCGTTGAGCAGTTCCTTCGCATATTCGTTCTTCCGATCATTGAGGTAGGTCCGAAAGTTCTGTCCGGTCTTCGCTTTGAAATAGGTCGAAAAATAGGCGAAGTTGATGTTGAGCCTGCCGGCGATCTCCTGTGCCGTGATATTGAGGTTGATGTTGTCATCTATCAGTTTCTTGGTCTGGAAGATGATTGGATCGTTCGTCATTTTCGACTGGGGGATGACGATGTTCTTCAGATGGAGCAACGTGGCTCGTACCCATCTTTCGATCTCAGCGAGACTCAGCAGCTGGTTGATCTCTGCATAGTCGATGTTCGGCATCAGGTCAGGGGCGATATGCTGGCTCTTCATCAGGTTCTTGATCGTGTCGGTGACGAGATATATGCACATGCCCTTGAGATAGCTGGGTTGTGGCGTCGGGATATAGAGGAGACGTTGGAAGAAATCCTTGACCCAGTCGCAGGTTTCATCGTCCGTCCCTTTGAACAGGATGTTGACGAGGGAGGAGGTGTCGATATCGTAGGAGAGGAAGTTCGGCGCGGTGTCGATGATATCCGAGACGTCGAAGACCCTTCTGGTTCCGTGGAATATCCGATAGGAGAGGGCGAGCAAGGACTTCTGGAAGGATCTGGAAATATCGGTCGAACGCTCGACGGTATCCCCTACGCCGATGGCTATGTCCAGGTCGCTTTTCCTGATGATCTCCTGATACTGTCTGGCGACATGCAAGGCGTTCGCCTGTCCTGTATGGAGTAACGCCAGCGTCTGGTATTCGTCCTGGTCCCAGATATCTGCCTTGATTGATCTTGAATAGTCTGCGAAATCGGGAATGTAGACGACTCCCATCCCTTTTGTCTGGTACTGGAACGTCAGGATCGTGTAGGGTGCCTTCCTGGAGAAAAGATCAAAGCTTGCGGCGGAGGCTTGATACTCTTCTTCGTTCTTTATTTCTCCTCGTGCCATCTGCTGGAGGAACAGAAGCCGCGCCGACTGCCTGAGATCCTGTACGTCGAGGGCTTCCCGTTCCTGATACTCCGTAAGCTTCTGCGTGGCTTTCTTGATCGCGGCGATCAGTTCCGTCTTGGAAAGGGGTTTCAGCAGGAAATCCTCGACATCAAGGGAGATGGCCTGCTTCGCATAGGAGAAGTCGTCGTATCCACTGAGGATGATGAACCTCGTGTCCTGCCGGCTCTTGCGGATCTCCCGCATCAGGTCCAGGCCCGTCACCCCCGGCATCATGATATCGGTGATGATGATATCCGGCATGAGAGTTTCGGAAAGCTGCAGCGCTTCATGCCCCCCTGCGCAGAGGGCTATGACGTTGCATTGTAACGTTTGCCAATCAATGGCGTTCTTAATACCAAAGCGAATTGCTGGTTCATCATCGACGATCATGACTGAAAAAATGTGGGATTCCTGCATGACCCCATTATCAGGCGTGATGGAAGCATCTTCAACTTTTTTTTGTGCAAATCCAAAAAAGTGTTACATATTGCCAAAAAACTGTCCTTGCCCGTCCGTCAGCCGATGGTAGACTGCCAATACCTAACGTAAGGAGGAGCAAATGAAGAAAATCATTGCTGTACTGTTAATTATGCTCGTTTCACTGAGTGTCGTCTTCGCTGGCGGAGCGCAGGAAAAGGCTTCCTCGGCATCCGGAAAGACCACTGTGAACGTCTGGACGAACGATCGGCATGACCTGGCCTATGTCCAGCAGAAGGTCGACGAGTTCAACGCTACGAACGACAAGAACATCGAGATCGTCCTGACCACGATCGTCGAGGATTACCCCAACATGCTGGTAATGGCCTATTCCTCCGGCAACGCACCCGATCTGTTCGGTATGAACGCCCGTGGTACAGGGTTCGACCTCAAGACCTTCGTCGACGCCGGCATGCTCGTCCCTCTTACCGACTATATCAAGGACCCTGAGTTCGAGAAGGTGACTGAAGCCAGCAAGCATATCGTAGAGGGCATCAACGCCATCGACGGGGTGCCGTACGAAATCTACACCGCCGTGCGAAGCGGTACCCGCATGATCTACAACAAGAACCTGCTTGAAGAAGCCGGGATCACCGCGCTCCCGACGACCCTTGAGGAACTTGTGGCCGCCGCTGACGCCGTTGCCAAGAAGGGCGCAGGCAAATACTACGGTATCTCCACCTGTAGTTCGGCCCAGTTCGAACGCTGGCTGGAAGGTATCTGCAACAAGAGCGGTATCTACCACTACGATTTCGACAAGGGTGTCTTTGACTTCTCCGGCTACAAGGAACCGATCCTGCTTGCGCAGCAGCTCTTCAAGAACGGAAGCGTATTCCCCGGCTCCAACAACCAGGGCGTTGACGCGATGCGCGCCCAGTTCGCCGAAGGCAACTTCGCCATCTGGGGCAACGCCAGCCAGGAAGCGGGTGTATTCACCTCCCAGTTCCCGATTTCCAAGTTCGAATGGGTCGTAGGCGAACTGCCTTCCCTCGATGGTTCCGTCAAGGGTACCGTCGACGCCCGTCCGCAGAAGGGCTACTGCATGTTCTCCTCTTCGAAGAACAAGGACGCGGCTTGGGAAGTCATCAAGTTCTTCAGCAGCGAAGATTTCATCAAGGGCTATTGCGAAGAGGGCTACGCCCTGCCGTTGTCCGACTATATGGCCGAACGGGTCGACGCGAGCAAGATCGGTCGCATGGCCGACTTCAGCCTGGTCGGCTACGAAGGGCTCTATCCCGCGGTTCCCGCGGTGACCGTGGCAGGTGAGAACTATGCGACGAGCATCTGGAACTGCATCGTGAGCGGATCCAATGTGGACAACTGTCTGTCCGACCTCACCAAGCGCTACAACGAGGCGTTGGACAGGGACATCAGACTTGGAAAGGTCCGCCGGATCGTGATCAAGGGCTTTGACAAGCTGAACCCCACGGCGGGCGTCGCCGAATACTTGTCTGAATAGTATTCAATCTAGATTTGAATCCGGAACCGGCACCTATGGGCCGGTTCCGATTCTTGGGAAGTGAACCTATGGCATCAAAGGAAAGAAAACTTGCTCGAAGAGGCGATGGAATCGCTCCGTTCCTCATGCTGAGTCCCGCCGTCTTCTTGCTGATCGTGACATCGATCTATCCGTTCTTCTGGCTTTTCCGCTATGTGCTGTACGACTACAACGGCTTTGTCGCATATTTTACCGGATTTGATAACATCAAACGAATGTTCTCTGACACCATCTTCTGGAAAAGCGTGCTCCATACGTTCGAATACGCGGCGATGAAACTGGTCATCGTCATTCCTGTCTCCCTGCTGCTCGCCGTAATCATCAGCAACAACATTCCCGGCAGCAAGCTGTTCCGCGGAGTGTTCTTCCTGCCCACGGTCATCAGCGCCGCCATCTACAGCTTGATCTTCACCTTCATCTTCGCGGTGTTCAACGGGCCGTTGAACTCGGTGTTGCAGAACATGCATATCATCAAGGCCCCGATAGATTGGCTGGGCAGTTCAAAATGGGTCATGATCTCCATCGTCATGGTGGCGGTGTGGGGCGCTTTGGGAAACTACATGATCTATTTCATCTCCGGTCTGACCAGCATCCCCAACGAGGTGTACGAAAGCTGTATGATCGACGGGGCGTCCTCCCCCCAGACGTTTTTCAGGATCACCTTGCCCATGCTCAGCCCGATCCTGAAGGTCATTCTGCTGCTCGCCATCACCGGTGCGTTCAAGGATTATGAATCAATCATCGTCCTGACCAACGGTGGCCCGAACAACCGTTCAAGCGTCATGTTCTCCTATATCTACAACTTGATCTTCTCCTCGTCCACGACGCCGCAGATCGGTTACGCAACCGTCCTGAGCATCGTCGCCGCCCTGATCATCGGCACGATCACAGCCGTGTATCTCTATTTCGCCAGGAAACTGGACGACGTGGTATAGGAGGTACGATATGGAAAAGACCCATGCGATCAAATCGCACAAGCAGAAGATCATCATAGGGCTCATCACCTTGCTGACGACGCTGTTCGCCCTGCTGCTGATGTACCCGCTCATCTATATTTTCCTGGGTTCGTTCAAGACCAACCATGAGCTGCTGCTCGGCGGTTCGAAACTGTTCCCGGAACGATTCGTAGTCACCAACTATGTCCAGGCCTGGAGCGAGGCGAATTTCTCCGTCTATACGAAGAACAGTATCTTCCTCGGTTGTGGCGTCATGTTCCTGACCGTCATCGTCACCAGCATGGCCGGATATGTCTTCGCACGGAAGAACTTCCGTTTCAAGGAGCTGATCTATTCGACGTTCGTCGCTTTCATGTTCGTCAACGTCGGTTCCGTCACGTTGCGGCCGCTCTTTGAGCTCGCGGTGAAACTGCATCTCAATTCCTCGCTGTGGAGCGTCATCTTCATTACCGCGGGAACGGGGCAGGCGACATATATCTTCCTCTGCCGTGGGTTCGTCAACAGTATCCCGAAGGAGCTCGACGAAGCGGCGAAGATCGACGGTTGTTCGTTCTTCCAGATCTACTACAGGATCCTGTTCCCGTTGCTGAAACCGATTCTCGCGACGATAGCGTTGCTCTCCTTCCGTGCTGGTTGGAACGACTATATCCTTCCGTTGGTCTTTACCATGTCCAACGACAAGATGCGACCGTTGACCGTAGGCGTCAACATGCTGAAGAACAATGGAGATGGCGCGGCGGCCTGGAACGTCATGTTCGCGGGTGCGACGCTCGCGATCATCCCCATGATCATCATCTACTGTTTCTTCAGCAAATACTTCATGAAAGGCATGACCTCCGGGGCCGTGAAAGGTTGATGTATGGACAAGACGTTCCTTGATTCTTTTCTTGTGTCAGGGCCGGTGGAGGCCCTGTATCGCGACGATACCACCGACCGCGACCAGATGCGGTATGAAAAATACCTCCGTACCAAGGTCGCCAGAAGGGATCTGGCTTATCCTGGCCGTTTCGAGGCGCTGGACAGGGCCGGTTCCACCGGGAAACCCTGGCGGTATCATTTCTCCTTTGGCAATGCCTTCGTGGACTATAGTTCTTTCTATTCCATGTTGACTTCCATTGTCTTTGACGCCTGTACGATAGTCCGAAGCGACCGGCATGTCGAAAAAAAGTTGATCCTATGGACGTATGCGGCTGTCACCGTATGGTGCAACGGCAAGAAGGTCTGTGAGATCGACACCCCCGTCTACAAGCCGATGCTCAAGCGGGAGTTCACGGTCCAACTGAACGAAGGCGACAACGAAATCTATGTGGTCCTGCAGAATCTCGGGGTGCGTGATACCCGCACCCTCTTCGGGATCGAAGTGGTCGATCCCTCCGGCATCGAGTGCGTCGTGCCTCCCCATGCCGGCGACGGAGCGTACCAGGCGGCCGCAGCCTGGCTTTCCGGCATCACGCTCGATGGGCGTACCCTTGACTTTCCGGCTGCCGCCGCGGAAGGTTCCCTGCTCGGCTACGATTCCCACAGCCCCGACTATGCGCAAGTAGCGACCAGAAAAACCTGGCATGACATCGCCGGGCTGAAGTCCTTCGAATGTGAGCCGGGCAATCCCTATATCGTCGTCAAGGCGATGGCCAACGGACAGGAGCTTTCCCGTCTGTTCGAGATCTGCGATATGATCCAGCCCGTGTATAGCGATGACCTGACTTTCGAGGGGAACTATCGCCGGATGCTCTCCGTCATCGCCTCTGCCGACGGACTCTCCCGGGGGGACAAGTTCGGGTTCTATATCCAGAATATCCTGGCGAGGAAGGCTCTGGGGATCGAGAACCCCCGCGACCGGGAGTATTTCTTCACGACCTTGCAGCAGATCTCCGACCGGTACGACTGCTCTGACTTCCTGATCTCCGGTGTCATCAGGTACATGAAGAACTACCCGGTGGATGCCGAACTACAGGTCCGGATTGATGAAGTCCTGCTGGACTACCGGTATTGGATGACTATGAACGGCTCCGACGCCATGTGTTTCTGGAGTGAGAACCACTCCCTGCTGTTCTATTCCTGTGCGATGCTGGTAGGGCGGATGTATCCCGACGCCTATTTCCATCGTGCGGACATGACTGGAACGGAGCTGGCCGAGTTCGGAAAGAGACTGACCCTCGAATGGTTCGACGATCTGGATCAGTACGGTTTCGAGGAGTTCCTCAGTACAGTCTACATGAACGTGACCTTCGCGTGCCTGCTCAATATCATCGACTACGCGGAGCGGGAGGTTTCTGAGCGGGCGATCAGGACCACCGACAGGATGCTTCGGATGCTCGCCTCCCACACGTTCGACGGTTCGATCATCGCCCCGATGGGGCGTGTCTACCGCGGTGTGATCAATCCCTGCAAGCAAGGCGCCCAGGCATTGATGAACCTGGTGAATCCCTCCGTCCCGACCTCCTTCGGCGAAGGCTGGCTCTCGTACTACGCCACTTCCAGCTACCGGATCCCTGAAGATGCCGCAGGTTTGATGTCGATGGATATCGATACCGCCTACAGTACGGGCAACGCCCTGGTGAAGCTGAAGAAGACCTCCGACTATTGTCTCTCTTCCGTCCAGTCTCCACGGCTCGATGGTTTTGAACGATGGCTGAACTGCACGTTGTCCGCCGATACCGGCTGCCAGGAGGATTCCCACTGGTATACCAAGTCGTTCAACGAGCGGTTCCACGGGACTACGTTCTTCCAGCCTGGGGTATACGGCTATCAGCAGCATCTTTGGACAGCGGCCCTCTCCTGCGAGGCGATCCTTTTCACCAACCACCCTGGCGCGACCTGTGATGACAGTTCGATGCGACCCGGCTACTGGTACGGCAACGGGGTGATGCCCGCCTTGCGGCAGGAGGGGAAACTGCTCGGAGCTATCTATGTGCTGCCGGACAACCATCCGGTCCAGTTCACCCATGCGTTCCTCCCCAAATGCAAGTTCGATCTGGTCGAGCAGTCGGCCCATTGGGTGTTCTCGCGGAAAGGCGAGGGGTATCTGGCCTTGTGGTCGGATGGGAATCTGATACGGTACGATGATGAACTCTCCGATTGCGAACTCCGCGTCTATGGCGCTGAATCGTCCTACCTGTGCGTCGTCGGGTCGGCGTGCGAAGATGGGTCCTTTGATGATTTTCGTGAGCGAACGCTGGGGTTCGCCCCAGAGTTTGACACTGGGGCGAGGAGGCTTTCCGTCTCTGGCGAAGCGTTCCTGACCTTTGTTCCCGCCCATGATGAAACACAGTATGTATGATAGTTGAGGAGCTGCACGTATGAGTTCAATGATCAATGTTTTTGGCAATAGTCTGAACGAACGTCCTGCGCAACAGGATTGGATTCGGCGAAGGAAGTTCTATATCGGGGATCTGCACAACCATTCCGCCATCAGCTACGGACATGGAAGTCTTGATCGCGCTATCGATTTCGCCAAGCAGCAGCTTGATTTCTTCAGTGTCACGGGGCATTTCGCCTGGCCTGACATGAAGATGGAGGGGCGGAAGGTGCCGTCTCAGGTAGTGGCGTACCACCAGGAGGGGTTCGCTAGACTACGCGATGGATGGGCCGAATACCTCGTCAAGATGGCGGCGGCGGAAGAGACACTCGTACCGTTCATTTCCTACGAGTACCACAGTTTCCTGCTCGGCGACTATACGATCATCTGCCGGGACCTCGGCATTCAGCTCCCTGTGGAACCGGAGGGGGAGGATCTGCGTCTCGCTGAGCTGTTGGAAAGCAACGATGCCGTACAAAGCGGTATTATGTGTGTTCCCCATCATATCGGGTACAAGACAGGCTATCGTGGGATCAATTGGGAGACGTTCAAGGAGAAGGCGAGTCCGTTGGTCGAGATCATCTCCATGCACGGCTGCGCGGAAAGCGACGGCGCTCCGTTCCCGTATCTGCACACGATGGGCCCCCGGTATCATGGCAATACGATGCAGGGTGGTCTGGCTCGCGGCTACAAGTTCGGAGTCATCGGTTCTACAGACCACCACAACGCTTCGCCTGGTAGTTTCGGCTCCGGCAGGTGCGGGGTATGGGCCGCCGAGAAGAGCCGCGACGCGATCTGGTCGGGGTTGATTGGAAAATCCACCCTTGCGTTGTCCGGCGATCCAATTGAAATCGCTTGTTTCGTTGATGATGTCCCCCTTGGCGGTAACGTGGTTCCCGCTGGACGATCCGTCCGTCTGGACGCCTATGTACTGGCTCCGTCGCGGCTTGACCGTGTGGAACTCGTCGGTGACGGCAAGGTCCTTGATCGGTATTATCCAGATAGTCCGACGGTCGCCGTCGCTAGTGGAGCTTTGACTTCCTCCCGCCGTCTCGATTTCTCCTGCGGGTGGGGGCAGCGCGGTGTAGAATGCACCTGGGATATCGAAGTGTCGGTGAAAAACGGCTCCTTGACATCCTCTGTTCCGCGGTTGCGGGGCGAGTATGTGGTCGATCCTCTGAGTACACCCCGAGAGGATGAGTCCTACCGTCCCCGTTTCTCTTTCGCTGACGGCAAGGTGTTCCTCCATTGCGTGACTTCCGGGAATGTCACGTCTACTACCGATGATACCCAGGGATTCTCCCTGGAATTCGTCGGTGACGACGATTACTCGGTCGAGATCGCCATTACGGGCGAATACTCGGGGAACATCATACGCAAGACGTATGCGTATGGGAGAAACGAGTTGTCGAATGGACCTGTCTCTGAATATCTCGATGGTTTTGTCTCTCCTTCTTTCCGACTGTCGTCGGAGATGTCGTTGGAAGAATGTTCTTTGGAGGTCCATGAGGATATCCCCTGCGGAGAACTCTCCTATCTTTATCTCCGTGCGTTCGAAGTCAATGGGGACGCTGCGTGGTCCACTCCGATCTGGATCGAGCGCTGACCGTGTGTACTTCTCTGGTCCGGGAGGAAAGGTTCCAGGGGCGGCCGGTATATCGGCTCGCCTTTGGAGATCTGGAGGCGCTGGTCGATCCCTGGCATGGGATGTCGGTGGTATCGCTGCTTCTCCAAGGGCAGGAACTTCTTTGGTATGATGAGCTGCGGTATCGCGCCGGTAATACGTATGGCATTACCATCCTGTTCCCTACGCCCAATCGGATCAGGGACGATCATTTTCTCTTCGACGGCAGGTTGGTTGGGCCTTCGCGGATGCATGGTTTCGCGAAAGATGTCCGCTACAACGTAGCGGCTCTCGATATCGATTCCTCCTGTGTCCATATCGCTGGAAGTTTCCTCTTGTCCGAAGGCTCACCTGTATTTCCCGAATTTCCTTTTCCTCTGGAGTTCATCGTCTCAATCTCTCTTTCCGATGGCCGAATTCGCTGGGACTATACGGTACGGAACCTTGGCAAGACCTCTCTGGGCTATGGTTTCGCGTTGCATCCCTTCTTCGCAAGGCCGCAGGAGGCCTCGGTACGGTTGAACGCCGAGTACGCGATGGCGGCGGGGCCGGACAAACTTCCGACAGGAGCCCTGCTTCCTGTCGCAGGGACAAGGTTCGATTTGATGTCCGGTCGGCCGGTGGATGATCTCCAAGGTCTGGATACCGTCTATTACTCCCCGGATCGATTGACCTGCCAAATATCCTTTGGCCAGCCCGGTTTCTCCCAGGCCTTCCTGACAAGCGAGGAGTTCCGGCATTTCGTCGTATACGCTCCCGACGGTGCCTCGTTTTTCTGCGTAGAACCCCAGACCTGTTCCACCGATTGCCACAACCTCTATGACCGCGGCGATCGGGAAGTCTCCAATCTTCTGTTGGTTGGTCCGGGTGATGAACGCAGCGGCTGGGTGGAGCTGGTTTTTTCCAGGGGCTGATGCCCCACTGTATTGTTCTCCCGCTGGGCGTAAAAGTTCCCGTCGGCACCTTGTCCGCTGGAAATTTTTCTGTGTTCGTTGTATCGTCTTGCGATAGAGGCGTGTGTCCATGCCTGCATCAGCGTTTCCAAGGAGAATTCAAAGATGACTCGACAAGATATTCCGCTGGATGACGGGGAAGCCCGTCTGATCCTGTATCTCCATGAAACCGACAAGGAAATCCGAACGAACCACCAGATCCGGCCTTGCGTATTGATCTGTCCCGGTGGAGGATATGTCCATTGCTCTGAACGTGAGCAGGACCCCCCTGCGTTGGCGTTTCTTGCCGCGGGCTATCAAGTCGCCATCCTACAGTATTCAGTGCAGGAGAAAGCCGGAGAATTAAGGCCTTTGCGCCAGGCATCCCTGGCCATGATGGAGCTTCGTCGCAACAGCGCCGGTTGGCGCATTGATCCTGACCAGATCGCAGTCTTGGGATTCTCCGCAGGCGGCCATCTCGCGGCGAGCCTCGCAACCCTTTGGAATCATCCTCGGCTTACATCGCTGCTTGATACGGAAGATGGCCTGAACCGTCCAGATGCCTTGATGCTTGGTTATCCCGTTATCACTACAGGTCCCTATACACATGAAGGTTCCGCGGTTCATGTCAGTGGCGGCGACCCGGAACTTCGCACCTTCCTATCATTGGAGGACCATGTTTCTCAGGAAACTCCACCCACCTTTGTCTGGCACACGATGACGGATGCCTCCGTTCCGGTGGAGAACTCCCTGTTCTTCATCTCCGCTTTGCGTCGTCATGGAGTCCCTGCCGAGTGCCATCTCTATCCGGAGGGCCCCCATGGATTGTCCATGTGCAATGAAGAAGTCGGTACCGTCAACAAGCATTGTTCATCCTGGTTCCCGCTTTGTCTTTCCTGGTTGAATGATTTGTTCGGATTCGTGTCATGATCAAGGCCGCAGAAGCTATCATTACGATGTTGCTCCTGTTCGGAGCCGGTGCATTCCTGTACAAGCTCGGTTGGGTCAGCGATCCGGTGATGGGCTTCATCTCCCGTTTCGTCGTGAAATTTTCCGTTCCCTGCATGATGGTATGGAACCTCACCAACATGTTCACCCATGAGGAACTTGTTGGGATGCTGCCGATGATCCCGCTCCCTCTGTTGATGCTGTTGCTCCTCTATGTCTTGTCCTGGGGGTTCGCGATCCTCTGCAAGGTCCCGCGGCATCGACGGGGTGCGTTCACGTTGATGGCTGTCATCTCCAACACCTTGTTCATCGGGTTTCCCGTAAGCCTGCTGGTCTATGGCGATGCCTGCGTTCCAGCGGTGACGGTCTCGTTCCTGGCTTCGACCATCGTCTGTTGGACGATCGGCATTTCGGGACTTTCCCATGATGCCCATATCCTGGCCTCAACGGGGCAAGGGCGATCAGTTGTCCGGTATTCGGCGGCCCAGCGTCTGAAAAACGTTGTCACTACGCCCCCTCTGGTCGCTTTAGTCGTAGGGATGGTTCTCGCAGCTCTTGACTGGAGACTGCCCGTTCCGTTGAACAGCGCCCTTTCCTATATCGGTGGCATGACGACTCCGCTTTCCATGCTGTATATCGGCATGTTCCTTGCTACGATCCCCCTCAAGGAGATGATCCCCAGCAAGGATTCCTGGGCGGTCTATTTCTGTCGTTTCCTGTTGTCGCCCGTCTTGATGTTCCTGTTCATCCTCATCGGTAGACGTCTCGGTATCGCAGTAGACAAGCTCTCCTCCGATGTCCTGGTCATCCAGATGGGAATGCCTGTCATGGCGCAGGCGGTGATTCTTGCGACTGATCTCGGGGGCGATTCGAAGTTCGCGGCGAGGACGACGGCGACGAGCAATGTTTTGTTTCTCCTCACGTTCCCCCTGACCCTCCTCTTGCTCGGTTAGAACTTGTCGTACTGCGTCTTTGTTGCATTCACGTAGTCATGCTACGTTCGTTGTACGCATCCTTGTCCCGCAAGCCCTTCCCTTCGCTGGTTGCTCGGTTGGGACTGATCATATACAAATAATCTGCACCCTCAAATGGTTGCTTTTCGAAAAGCAACCATTTGAGGGTGCAAAATAAAACAGTTGGTGGGGGATGGGGTCTACGTACTTTCCGTTTCAGGCATTTCGGGTAAACCTGTCGCTTGGGGTTTGCATCGAGCCAAAACCAATGATGGAACAATGGGTTTCCATTGGGGGAACAAAGAGGAACCAATGGTGGAACAATAAAACGGAGGGGCCGTCGCAGCCGGCATGTTTCCGTGGTCGGTTCGTTGAGAAGGAGGGCAAGCTCCCCCTCATACAGAAAAGAAAAGGCATCCGCCTGGTCCGGAATCCGTTTCCGTTGCGATGGTCCTCTGGCCCGCAGAATTCAAAGGATCTTTGCGTTGTGCTACAACTGCTCCGCCATTCCCTCCGCGGCACGTATGCCGCTGGCCCAGGCGGCGGTGATGCCCCGGCTGGTACCGGCTCCGTCACCGGCGAAGAATATGTTGTCGGCTACCTGGAAATGATCATCCCTGTACTGAGGTTTGTTCGCATATAGCTTGATCTCTGGATAATACATGATCGTAGAGGGGTGGAGTACTCCCGGCACGATCGTATCAAGGTTCTTCATCGCTTTCCAGATCGCCCTGAGGATTTTGGCCGGCATCGCCAGGGAGATGTCGCCGGGGCAACAGTCCCGCAGGCTCGGTTGAAAATCGTAGAGATCCGAATTGAAGCTGTAATCCTTTGAGCGGGAACCGAGACGGAAGTCTCCGACACGTTGCATCAGAGGTTTTCCGCCACCCATCAGAGCCGCCTGCATCCCGAGGTTTTCGGCGAACGCCTGTCCGCTTGCCAGCGGAGCCGTAAACCGGACCGTCTTGAGAATGGCGAAGTTGACCAAGCCATTGTCCTTGTTCTTGTCGGCGGAATAGGCGTGACCATTTACAGAGTACCATTCGTCGCCCCGTTCCGTGGCGTACCGTTCTTTTACTACATGGGCGTTGCCGCTGTTCGTACAGAAGGTACGGACCTTCTCAGGGAAGTAGAACTTCGGGTCGTAGTAATCCTTGACGATCGGGTAGTGCTCGATACGGGTCTCTACCCGGATACCGATATCAACGATATTGTCGACGAACGGAACCTCAAGGGAGTGCATCACCTGTTGCAGAAAATGAAAACCCTTTCGACCTGGAGCGATCAGCAAGGTCCCGTATTGGATTTCCCTCTTGTCGGTCGTAATGACCTGAGCATGATTGTCCACGGAGAGCATCGCTTCGCCTAGGGAGAGCGTGACTCCCTTTTCCGCCAGTACGGCGAGCAGCTGCTTGATCAATTTCAGTCCGCCATCCGTCCCCAGATGTGTCTGACGGATCTCAAGCAGACTGCAACCAAGACGTTCCGCTCGTTTCTGATAGACCTCTATATTGCTTTTAGGCAGGATCTCCGGCTTGAGGAATGCGGTGACCTGCTCAAGATATCCATCGGCCTGTTCCTTCGTCCAATACTCATCGGGAAAACCGATAGGATAGGTGAAGTTCATCTTGCAGTCATTGCGCATGCCACCGGTGGAGAACTTCTCCTGATCAATCATCAGGATCTTCGTTTCAGGTTTTCGCTGTATCAGGGAAAAAGCAGCGCCCATGCCCGCGGGACCGGAGCCAATGATAACGACATCATACGTATCCACATCCATCTCCTCAGTATTCATACGTTCAAGCAGTGGAAGCAATGTAGATCTTCGGTGTGATGCTTCCTGTCCCAGTATCCCGAAAACAGGGTTGAAGGTCAAACGGAGAAGTCAGTACCCAAACGGCATATTCTTGTGATATACTTTACACAAGCAACTCAGGAGATTCCTTCTTAATTCCTAACTTCTATAAAAGAAATGCTTGTTATCATACCGTATTAGGAATATAATATAGAAAATTATATCCCATACGCAAGATGACAGGAGACAGGTCTATGCAATACATGAGCATCAAGGAAGCTTCGACGAAGTGGGGCATATCAGAACGTCGTATCAGGATATTGTGTTCCGAAGGACGGGTCGACGGCGCCCAGCGTTCAGGATGGGCTTGGAATATACCCGTCGACGCTCCGAAACCCGGCGATGGCCGCCGCCTGCGGCATCTGAAGAATTTCGACATGCGTGTAGGTGCGCAGAATTTCTCCAGTCTTGATCAACAGCGGCAGATGTTTGAACAGGCGGCCTCCGAGATCTCCGCCGAAAAACTCAAGGCGGGGTGGAACCGTATCTGCGAGGCTCTGTGCCTGTGTATCATGAACGATGAGGAAGTTCCTGTCTCCGCGGGACAAGTCCATCGGATCTTCACCAGTCACGTGGTGCCCGACCTTCCGCTGTCCACCCATCTGCTGTTGCTCAATAGTCGGAGTATCCTGAACGCAATGTTGCGGGAAACTGGACTCGGCCCCTTGTACGGCCCGAACGAACCGATGGAAACTTCTTTCTGGTCTGAACAAGCCCTGAAGGATCTTCACAAATCCTTGATGCATTCTTTGGATGATGAAGGTTCCGGGATCTATCGGATCGCGGAGATTCCCGCCGGCGGGGCCTGGGGCGGTGACCAGCGGACTTTCCCCGTCTATCAACAGATGGAGACACTGTTCGTCCAGTATGACAGAGAATGGCGGATGCTGCATCCTCTAGTCAGAGGCGTATTCCTGTTTGGCGAGTTGCTCCGTATCCGACCTTTTGAACGGTATGGTACTGCCATCGCTTGGCTGGGTCTCGCTGGTGAGTTGCTTGCCGGAGGGTATCCGCCTGCCGCACTGGATGGAAGTCGATTGCCGGAATTCAAGGCGACGTTGGCGTTGACCTTGCGACGGGGCAATTATCAAGGTACGGCTCGGATGGTCGAAGAGTCTATCCAAAAAGAACTGGCTGGTCTGATCCGTCTGAGCCAAGAGTGACATCAATCGGTATATTATAGCTCGGAGGCTGTTCTATGGCGTATGACTATCTGCTACAGCGAGGAACCATCGTCGATGGATCCGGTTCCCCATCGTATGTGGGTGATGTCGGCATCCAAGATGAAAAGATCGTCGCGGTCGGAGACCTGTCCGACGTTGACGCCGCAATGACTATGGATTGCACTGGCATGGTCGTCTGCCCCGGTTTCGTGGACATGCATGGACATTCGGAGCTTGAAGCCCTGAGGACCGGCCATATGCATGGCAAGCTCGCTCAAGGAATCACTACCGAAGTGGCGGGGAACTGTGGGGTGGGAGTCTATCCGCTGGGGTTGACCAAAGAGGCCTTGACCAACCTCCAGGAATTGACGCGAGATGTCCTAGGCGACTATGAAGGGGCCTGGGATTGGAAGTCGTTCGGCGGTTTTTCAAAAAAACTTTCCGCTCGTGGGATCGGTACCAATATCGCCTTTCTGCAATCACACTCCGCGCTTCGTTGCGCCTCTTTGGAAGGCAACCCCAACCGTGCGGCGAAAACCGATGAACTCCAGCGAATGGTTGCCCTGCTGGAACAAGCTTTCGATCAAGGCTGTGTCGGATTCTCCTCCGGTCTGTACTACGCCCCCTGTTTGTTCGCGGACAGGACCGAACTTGTCGCTTTGCTTTCAGCTACCGCCCGTGCGGGGAAGATCTTCGCCGTCCATCATCGATGTGAAGGCGATGAAGTGCTTTCATCGCTCAGGGAAGTCCTTGATCTTGCGAAGGAGACCGGTGTCCGCCTGGAGATTTCCCATCTCAAGGCGATCGGAAGGAAGAACCAGGATAAGGTGCCCCGGATACTCCAAATGATCGAATCCTATCGTGCCGACGGTGTCGACGTGCTGTTCGACCAATATCCCTATGAATATGGCTCGACCTCCCTGTTCAGCCTGTTGCCCCCCGACTACCTCCGGTTCAATCGTGATGAGTTGCGTCAGAAACTCCGTGAACCTGAACACCGGGCCATTATCCGTCGTTCCATGGAACATCCCGACGGTTGGGACAGCATCCAGGAACTCTGTGGATGGTCTGACATTTCCGTTGTTTCATTGGATTCAACGACGGAATATGATGGTATGGATTTCACCGATATAGCACAAAAACGATCCCAAGATCCGTTTGATGCTTTCTTTGACATCCTGGCAGGGGAGAGTGGCGCCGCGTTGATGGTGGATATCACCCAGACACAGGAATCGCTGAAAATGATCATGCGCCACCCCTTGGGGTGTTTCGGAACCGACGCCCTCTATTCAGGTGGCAGGTGTCACCCCCGGTCCTGGGCTGCCGCAGTCCATCTGCTGGACAGATATTGGAAGCAGGAGGCAGTCCTGCCCCTTGAGCAGACGATTCGGAGGATGACTTACGAACCCGCCCACCGGCTTGGATTGCAGGACAGGGGGCTTGTCAAAGAGGGTTTTCAGGCCGATCTCGTGGTATTTGACCCGCTGACGATCCATGACAACGCCACCGTCCAGGAACCCGCCGCCTTGAATGCGGGGTTGGAGCTTGTCATGGTCAACGGTACCGTAGCCTATGATAAAGGAAGGTTTACTAACGAACTGGCTGGAAAAGTATTAATTCTTTAACATACAAAGACTATTCGAAACGTGCGAGGAACCGTCTCGTCCGTTCGTTCTTTGGGTGGTTGAAGACCTCGTCCGGAGTTCCTTCCTCTGCGATGATTCCATCATCCATGAAGATGACTCTGTCGCTGATATCCCTGGCGAACGCCATCTCATGGGTTACGACCACCATCGTCATTTTTTCCGCCGCGAGTTCCTTGATGACTTTGAGAATCTCTCCCGTCAGCTCCGGATCGAGCGCACTGGTCGGTTCATCGAAGCAGAGCACTTCAGGTTTGAGCGCCAACGCCCGTGCGATTGAAACGCGCTGTTGCTGTCCGCCGGAAAGCTGGCAAGGGTAGGCGCCGGCCTTGTCCTCCAGTCCCATCTTTTCCAAAAGCTCCATCGCCGTAGCTTTCGCTTCATCCTTGGAGACCCCCAGCACATGCACCTGGGCTTCGGTGATATTCCTGAGAACGGAGAAATGGGGGAAGAGATTGAAATTCTGGAATACCAGCCCTATGTGGAGGCGTATCTTGCGGAGCGTCGCCTTGTCTGAATACACGACAACGCCGGCATCGTCCGTCCTGGCCAAGACATCGCCACAAATCTCCATGGCCCCACCATCAATCGTCTCCAGCTGCGTAATGCAACGAAGCAAGGTACTCTTGCCCGAACCGGACGGGCCAATGATCGAAAGGACCTCACCCTTGTCCACATCGAAGGATATCCCTTTCAGCACTTGCAGTTCATTGAAGTTCTTGTGTATGTCGTTGACTGTGATCACATGCATGGAGGACTCCTAGTTGTAGTAGCCGAGCTTGAGCTCGACCTTGTCGAACGTCTTGGAGACGATCATGTTCATGATGAAATAGAACAGGCCTGCGACGAATATCGGCATCGTCGAGAACTCCCTTGCGGAAGCGTTCTGAGCTACCCGGAAAAGTTCAGCCACCCCTATGGTCTGGGCCAACGCCGTATCCTTTACCAAGGTGATGACTTCATTGCCCATCGCCGGGATGATCTGCTTGAATACCTGCGGGCAGACGATATGGGTGAACGTATGGAATTTCGTGAATCCAAGCACCTGGCTGGCTTCGTACTGCCCCTTCTGAATGGACTGGATGCCCCCGCGATATATCTCCGCGAAATAGGCCGCGTAGTTGATCACATAGGCGACGATGACAGCGGTGAATCTATTGAACGATGCTCCAAAAATGTAATATGGAGCAAAATAGACGAAGATCAACTGTAAAATGAGCGGTGTTCCACGCATGATCATGATGTAGATGTTGACGATGCCCGATACCACCCGGTTCTTGGACATGCGCCCTTGGGCGACGACGATACCCAGCGGCAACGCGAAGAGGAGTGTCAGAAAGAAAATCTTGAGGCTGGTGAGTGTGCCTTCAAGTAGTTGTAATAGTAGTTGTCCCATCTTCTCTCCTTTTCCTGCTCGTATATCGAAACTAATACGGCGTCACTTTCCCCGCTCACATATTTGAATATGCTCGCTCTGGCGCTCCTTGTCTTATCTCCGATCTACTTCGCATGACTCTTCTCATGCAACATATTGCTTGTATATCGAGCCTAGGTTGACGGTCCCATCCAATGTCTGATGCGGTATCGTTTCTTGCATCTGCCAGCGGGACCACAAACAAAAACAGGGAGCCCCACGACTCCCTGCCATCATACCGACATCCTTATCTTTTCACAACTGTGATATCGGCGCCGAACCACTTGGTCGCGATATCGGCCAGGATACCGTCCTTCGCCATCGCCTCAAGCTGGAACTGCACCGCGTCGCGAAGCTTCAGGTCGTTTTTGCGGAAGCCGATTCCATACTCTTCCTTGGTAAGTGTCTCGTCGAGGATTCGGAAGTCCTTGCCGCTACGGTTGATGTTGTCATTCGCAACCAGCAGATCGAGGACGACACCGTCCACGCCACCGATCTCAAGATCCATCAACGCGGTGAGATTGTCCTTGAACTCAACGATCTGCTTGATGGATTTTTTGAACTCCGGAGAATGTTCGACAGCCTCGGCCGCGGAGGAACCTGCCTGAAGGCCGATCTTCTTGCCCGCGAGATCCGCGAGGGTCTGGACAGGGGAGTTGCCCTTGACGACTACGACCTGGGCGTTGTCGACATAAGGTTCGGTGAAGGCTAGCTGCTGCTTTCTCTCCTCCGTCATGGTGAACCCATTCCAGATACAGTCGATATTGCCGGTGTTCAGCTCCTGCTCCTTGGCGTTCCAGTCGATCGGCTGGCAGACAAGCTGTACCCCGAGGCGGGCGCAGACCTCTTTCGCTACGTCGATGTCGAAGCCGACGATCTCATTGTTCGCGTCACGGAAACCCATGGGAGGGAAGGAATCGTCCAGACCAAGGACGAAGACTTTCTTATCCAGGACCTTCTGCAAGGAATTGTCGTTCTGTTCAGTGGTTCCGCCGGCGAATACGGTGGAACAAGCCAGCGACACGATGATCAACATAGCAAGAATCTTTTTCATACGGGTAAGCTCCTTTCTGCTTTTTCTAGTCGTATGGATATAGTTTATGCGTGCGATTCTAGCGACTTTCTCCGAAAAACGCTAGAGTTTTTGCATAAATATACCGATAATATGCATTAAACTATGCCATGATGTTAGGTTGATGCCTTTTTTTCATCAAAACATCCCCAACGGTTTGACGCTTTTCCTCTGTATAAGTATGATTGCAGAGTCGGGGGAGCTACCGTGTCGGGAGAGGCCGGAGTCAACTTCTTCCCCTATTCGCATTTTCGGGGGTCCATCATGAACTTCCTGTTCGAAGGTGTCATGAACACTACATGGCAGCAGCTTGTCATGTACGGAGTCGGCGCCATTCTCATCTATCTTGCGATCAACAAGAAACTTGAGCCAGCGTTGCTCCTGCCGATGGGATTCGGTGCCATTCTGGTGAATATCCCATTCTCCGGAGCTATCACACAATCCATGGCCGGTATCGGTGAAGTAACCGGTATCCTGGACTGGATGTTCAATGTCGGCATCCATGCCGCCGAGGCGATGCCCTTGCTGCTGTTCATCGGTATCGGGGCGATGATCGACTTCGGGCCGCTTCTGACCAATCCGAAGCTGATCCTGTTCGGAGCCGCAGCCCAGTGGGGTATCTTCGCGACGATCACCTGTGCCGCATTGATCGGCTTCAATCTGGTCGACGCCGCCTCCATCGGTATCATCGGAGCCGCGGACGGTCCTACCTCCATCCTGGTATCCCAGGTGCTGGGAAGCAAATACGTAGGTCCTATCGCAGTCGCCGCCTACTCGTATATGGCGCTGGTTCCGATCATACAACCGTTCGCCATCAAACTGGTCACAACCAAGAAAGAGCGGGCCATCAAGATGCCGTACAATCCTCGTTCCGTCACCAAGACCGCGAGGATCCTGTTTCCGATCATCGTCACCCTGGTGGCCGGTTACGTAGCGCCCGCGTCTGTATCCCTGGTCGGCCTGCTGATGTTCGGCAACCTGATCCGCGAATGCGGAGTCCTCGGCTCCCTTTCGGAAACCGCGCAGAACGTACTTGCCAACCTGATCACCCTGTTGCTCGGCATTACGATTGCCGCGACCATGAAGGCTGAGAACTTTGTATCGATACAGACACTCATGATCATGGGGCTCGGCCTGCTGGCATTCGTGTTCGATACGATCGCCGGAGTCGTTTTCGCCAAAGTCCTCAACCTGTTCAGTAAGAACAAGGTCAATCCGATGGTCGGTGGCGCCGGCATCTCCGCTTTCCCGATGTCAGCTCGTGTCATCCAGAGAATGGGGCAGGAAGCCGACCCGCAGAACCACCTGCTGATGCATGCGATCGGTGCCAACGTAGCTGGCCAGATCGGTTCGGTCATCGCAGGCGGTGTCATCCTGGGCTTGGTCCCCGGACTTCTTTAATGGAGGTATCCTATGGACGTTAGTGTAGTAACCCATTCCCTTACGTTGATGTGGCAGGGTATGGCAGCGATCTTCGCCGTCATCCTGATCATCTATTTCGTGCTGCTTCTGCTTGGCAAGAAGAAAAAGAAGGCCGAAGAAAAATAACTTGGTCCTGCATAAACGATGGCATAATCTTTACAGGTTATGCCTTTTTTTGCCTATTTGTCGTTTTGTGCGCTCATGTAGACTCTCGGAGTGACCACCAAGTGACCCTAGAGTGACCACCAAGTGACCCTAGAGTGACCACCAAGTGACCCTAGAGTGACCACCAAGTGACCCTAGAGTGACCCTCCTAGTGGCAGGAACCTGCGAACGGACAGCCGGAACAACCTTTCGAACAGTCATGATTCGCTTTCCGCGCTTCATCCCCGCACGTCTTGCACTTCTTCTTGCTGCCGGAAGAGCACCCGCAACTTTCATTCTTCTTCTGCCTGATTACTACGAAAAGGGCTACCCCTAGAAGAACCAGGATAGCTACACCCACCAATATGTTTGCGATAATGGGATTCATCTTCAGTGTCTCCTAAAGAAGGGCCATGCCGATCAGATTGAACAGCAGCGCCATGACATATGCGAAGCCCATCTGCCAGACTATGGCCTTGACCAGCTTCCTTCCCCCTCCGAGCTCCTTGCCCATGGCGCTGATCGCCGCGATGCACGGCGATGAAAGCAGGATGAACACCATGTACGCAAGCGCGCCGTGTGGAGAGAATACCGACGCTATCGGAGCTCCACCCAAAGTGACGGACAGGGTAGATACAATCGACTCTTTCGCGGCGATTCCCGTCAGCAACGCCACTGAAGCCTGCCAGGTCCCGAACCCAAGGGGAATGAACAACGGCGCTATGATCCGGCCCATGGTGGCCAGCATGCTGTCGGTAGGGTCGACCGCCTTGAAGGAGAAGCTATAGGACTGCAACAGCCAGATGATCGCCGACGCAAGGAGGATGATCGTTCCCGCCTTGATCAGGAAGCCCCTTGTCCGTTCCCACGTCTGCAACCAGGTATTGCGCAAGGTAGGAAGCTGGTAGCGAGGTAGTTCCATGATAAAGGCGTTGTTCTCCTTGTGCTTGTCCAGCCTGCGGCTGAGCAGGCCGGTGATGACTACCGCGAAAATACCTGTGAAATAGAGCATCGGAGCTACGTACCATCGACCAGGGAAGAACGCCGCTATCATCATGGCGAAGATCGGCATCTTGGCCCCGCAGGGGATGAACGGTGTCACCAGCACCGTCAGCTCCCGTTGCTTCTGGTGCTCTATGGTCCTGGAACTCATGATCGCAGGGACCGAACAGCCCGTTCCGATTACAAGGGGGATGATCGACTTGCCGGAAAGGCCCATCGACCGCATCAATCTGTCCATGATGAACGCGATGCGCGCCATATACCCGCAGTCTTCCAGGAGACTGAGCAATAGGAACAGTACGAACAGCTGGGGCACGAACGTCAGCACGGCTCCGACTCCGGCGATGATACCGTCGATCAACAGGCCCGACAGGAACGGGACGACACCCCATCCCTGAAGAACACCGCCGAGTCGTTCCGGGATCCATTCTCCGAACAGATATTCCAGCGGCTCGGTGGTCAGGCCCCCTACCAGCTGGATCGAGATGTAGAACACCGCCGCCATGATCAGGATGAACACTGGGATCGCAGCGAACCTGTTGGTCAGGATCGTATCGAGGTTGAATTGCTTCTTCCCGTGTTTGATCGAGTGGACGCAGGCTTCGCTGATCTGTTCAGCCACCTTGTATCTCTGGTCAATGATGACGCTTTCTGCATCATCGCAGTACTGTTTACGCAGGCAAACCCTTGCTTGGGCCATCATTTCGGAAAATTCTTCGGGAGGTTCCGGCATGGATGAGGCGAAAAGTTCATCCTCCTCCAACAGCTTGATCGCCGCCCAGCGGGGGAGCCGGCCGGAGGGGATGTCATGGAGATAGTCGTCTTCTATGATCTTTGTCAGCCAGTTCTCGACTTCGTTCGAGAAGAGCGGGCAGGCCGGTATCTTATGTTCCTCAACGGTGGTCTTCGCAAGATCTTTGAGTTGTTGGATGCCGGTTCCCTTGCTTGCGGATATTTCAGCTACGGGGCAACTGGTCATGAGCGAAAGCTTTTCCGTGTCGATCTCGACACCATCCCTCTTGAGAAGGTCCTGCATGTTCAGAGCCAGTAGGAGAGGACGTCCTAGTTCCGCCAGTTGGGTAGTCAGATAGAGGCTCCTCTCCAGGTTCGTGGCGTCGATGACGTCTATGATCAAGTCGGGTTGACTGTCGAGGATATATCTCCGGGAAAGCTGCTCTTCAGGAGAATATGGGGAGAGCGAGTAGATGCCCGGCAGATCCACGACCTCCCAGGGCTGACCGCCGATCATGCAAAGCCCCTCTTTCTTTTCCACAGTCACGCCAGGCCAGTTGCCGACATGGGCGGTGGTTCCTGTGAGCTGGTTGAAAAGGGTCGTCTTTCCTGAATTGGGGTTCCCGATCAATGCGATGGTAGCCATGTATGTCTTGCTCCTGTGGTCTTGCTGGAATCAGCGTCTGGTCTTTTCCGATGCTACGGTGACGGCCTCAACCGCCACCTTCGCCGCTTCGTCCCGTCTCAGACAGAGGTGGTATCCTCGCAACGCGATCTCCATGGGATCACCCAACGGTGCGACTTTCAGGACTTTGACGGTTACTCCATGGGTCAGCCCCATATCCATGAGCCGTCGTTTCAACGGGCGGGGGGCCTCGATGCCTACGATTTTCGCGGTCTGCCCGCTGACTAGGGATGCCAAAGTCCCTGTTATGGTCGCAGGAGTCTCCAAACTAGCGTTATCTGTGTTCATCAGCTGTTTCCGACCTCTTGATAGAATGCGCGGTTAGTTTCATCTAACAAGTTAGCCATAACTAACAAGACTGTCAAGTAACCTGCTATATCGTAGTGGATAAAAGCTACAGGAATCATGGTTTTTTGAATGAAATACTTGGCAAGTGGGATGGTTCGTCGCCGACTGGCGGGGGAGTGGATGAAAAAACTTGTCAAGGTTCGCTTTTTTTCCGTTATTATAAGGTATGGGTTTGTGATTTTCCCTATGTAGTGATCGAGGTGATGGCATTGCAAAACCAGCTGGACAGTGTTACGATGTCCAACGATACCTAGGTTTTCTTTCAAGGTGACCAAGGAAAGAATCTGACGCAAGGAGTAGCGATAACTATGCAGAAATCAGGTGAAGACTATCTGGAGGCTGTGCTCGCTATCGAAGAGCAGGGGGGTAAGGTGAGGATCACCGACGTCGCTCTGCGTCTTGGTGTGACCAAGCCGAGTGTCAGCCGCGCCATGAAGGTGCTCCAGGCCGATGGGTATGTCCATCAGGAAACCTACGGAGATATCATCCTTACTGAAAAGGGCCGTGTGAAAGCGTCACAGGTGTATACCCGCCACAAGACTCTTACTTCCTTCTTGTCCGATGTCCTTGGTGTCTCCCCAAATATCGCAGAACAGGACGCTTGCCTGATCGAACACGATATCAGCGCAGAGACAATGGAGAAGCTGGCCGCCTTCATGGCTGGTCGTGAATAAGTCAAACTTGTTCCAACAATCTCAATCCTGTTGCACCATTTATAGGCAAAAACCACTATAACTGTTTTAGTGCGAAACAATTACGTATTGAATCAATAAAACATCCCCCTGAGTAATGATTTTCACAAAAACGAATGATTAATGGCAAAATCATTGACTTGTCAGCTTTCAAAGGGGGTGTGAAAATGTAGTATCACAACAAACGGAGGGTTTTTAATGAAAAAAACCATTGTTATTTTGACAATCCTAGCCATGTTGGTTCCGACGATGCTCTTTGCTCAGGGCGGTAAGGAAGAAAGTGGTCCGATTACCCTTGAGTTCTGGACGCACGAGGATCCGAACAGGACCCGTATCGAAGATCGTTATATCCAGGAGTTCCAAGCGGCGAATCCGAATATCACGATTAACCGCACCACCCAGTCCGCGACCAAGATGATCGAACTTGTCCAGACTGCGTTCGCGGCCAATCAGGGGCCGGATATCTTCAATCTCTCCATCGAGGATGAATACGCCTACATCGCCAATGGCCGTGTAGCCCCTGTTGATCCGGTAGCCGCTGGTTTCAAGGACATGCAGTCCCTGATCGATGCGTATGCTCCCGGTATGCTCGACCCCGTCACTGTCGACGGCAAGGTCTATGGTCTTCCTCTTGAGCTGACCAACTGGTGTATCTTCATCAACAAGAATGTATTCCGCGACGCCGGTCTTGATCCTGAAAAAGACTACCCCAAGACTTGGGAAGAGATGGCCGATGTATCCGAGAAGCTCGTCATTCGTGACGGCGACATCCTCGTCCGCCGCGGTTTCGACTTCAGGTATCCGTATTATCTGGTAGCGTTTGTTCCTATGGTGGAACAGCTTGGTGGACAGCTGATCAGCGATGACGGCAAGACCGCTATCATCGGCGATGAAGCTTGGCTCAAGTTCTTGACCTATATGCAGCAGTGGGGCCCGAACGGAAGGAACCTCGGTTCTCCCACCTACAAGGCTGCTCGTTCATTGTTCAACCAGGACAACAACGATATCGCCATGGCCACCACTGGTCTGTACCAGGAAGGCCGTATCAAGGCTGACAACCCTGCATTCTACGACAGCGGTGAATGGATGGTCGTTCCGTTCCCGGTATTTGAAGATGCTGTCAACGACACCGCCGGCTGCTACTATGGTCACTACTACATGGTCAATGCACAGAGCTCCAAGGCCAAACAGGAAGCTGCCTGGAAACTGATCGGCTACATGCTGGGCCATGCGGAAGAGTACCTCACCGAAGTCAACATCATCCAGCCGACCAAGGCTCTGCTGAATTCCGACACCTATAAGAACATGCCTTATTCCGACGTCTTCACCCATGACATGGAAAACGGCCATATCGTTTACTACGGTGCCAACAGCTCCGAACTCCAGACCTTGATCCGCAGCGCGGTCGAATCCGTCATGCTCAGTGGCGTAACACCTGAAAAGGCTCTCGCTACATTGAGAAGCGCCGCTCAGGAACTGCTTGACGAGCAATAAGCCGTTCGTTATTCCGAGGACTGCCGGCCATATCCCTGTAGATATGGCGGCAGCCCTTTTTTTCAGCCTTCAGACTAAAACGGACCCTCCCGTTGAGGTCAGTAGGGCGAAGTGGAATGCGGTTTATGACCCCATCCCTCCTCGCCGTTCACCGTGAGGGAAAAACCCGTTGTCACAATCGAAACGTCAAGAAGGATTTGCATTCATGAAAAATGAAAACAGGTCGCAGTTGAAATTGGGAAGATATGCAGGTATAGAGAAAAAGCAGGCCCGTTGGGGAGTCGCTTTCGTTGTGCCTGCCGTGTTGTTCTTCTGTGTTTTCAGTTTCTATCCGATCATCAACGCAATATTTACCAGTCTGTATGACAAGCGTGTCCTTTCGCTTGCCGCTCCAAAATTCATGGGTCTGGGTAACTACAAGTATATCTTCAAGTCCGCGGATTTCTGGAATTCCATGCGTGCTACATTGGTGTTTATCGTAGGAACCTTCATTCCATTGCTGGTATTCAGTCTGATGTATGCCTATTTTATCTATAACCTCCATTCAAAGGGTGCGAGAGGTTTCTTTCAGATAGCGTATTATACTCCGGCGGTACTCTCTTCCGTAGTCGCCGCGGCTATCTGGATGCTGATGCTTGATCCCAGAGGTCTCGCGAACCAGTGGGTGAATGCGATATTGCATACCCCTGGCGTAGACCATAAATGGTTGGCCGACAGCATGAAGGTCCAGATTTCGACGATGATCGTCTATTTCTGGAAATATATCGGTTATTTCGTCATTCTGTTCATTACCGGTCTGGCCTCGATTCCTCCTACGCTCTATGAAGCGGCGACGATCGATGGTGCGAACAAATGGCAGTCTTTCTGGAAGATCACATTGCCGTTGCTCAAACCGACCGTGGTGCTTGTATCGATCATGGCGATGTTGCAGTGCCTCAAGACCTTCAGCACCCAATACCTGTTCGTGCAGTCCGGGGCTCCTCTCGCGCCGATCAATGTCATTACACTGAACATCTACCAGACAGGTATCCGAAACCAGCGTATCGGCCGTGCGAGTGCTATGAGTATCGTGCTGTTCATCATCATGCTCTGTCTTACCTGGTTGCAGTTCCGGTTCTCCAAGTCTGACGATGTGGAATACTAGGAGGAGGATGTCATGAAAAATAATTCCGCTGTACAAACCGTTTCTCCTATGGTTCCGATGGACGACCTGAATTCTCCGTGGTATACCAAGATATGGCTCTGGATCAAAAGGCATTGGTCTCAGGTAATCATCTGGGCGATGCTGTTGATCATGCTCGTATTCACCATCACCCCGTTGCTGTTCATGTTCACCGCTTCGATGATGACCAGCAAGCAGATCCTGAAGATGCCGTATTCATGGATACCGAAGCCGGTCCATTTCGAAAACTTCCTCAAAGCCTTGAGGGGCAATGACGGTGCGTGGACCTTTCCCAGGAATATGCTCAACTCGCTGATCGTGGCCTCCTCTGTCGCATGTACGACCGTGCTGATCGCCTCGATCACTGGCTATGGACTTGCGAAATTCAAGTTCAAAGGCCGCAATTTCGTATTCATGATGATCATGGCGACGATGATGATTCCTTTTGAAGCCATCATGATTCCGTTGTACATGGTAGCGACCGGTCTGAGAATCCAGAATACGTACATAGGCTTGATCCTGCCGTTCCTGGTCAGTGCGTTCGGTGTATTCCAGATGCGACAGTATCTGCTGACGTTCCCGACGGAATTTCTTGATGCGGCGCGAGTCGACGGCATGAGTGAGTTCGGTATTTTCTGTAAAATCGTATTCCCGAACTGTACGCCCGTCATCGCGACGCTGGGCATCCTTTCCTTCCGTGGGCAGTGGGACAACCTGTTGTGGCCCTTGCTGGTCATCCAGAGCGAAAAGATGAAGACCATACCGTTGTATATCTCAAAGTTCTCGGAAGAGAAACTGACGGATGAAGGTGCGATGATGGCTGTCGCCGCCATCGCAAGTATCCCGATGTTCATATTGTTCTTCTCCCTTTCAAAATACTTCATTGGTGGAGCCGCTGTGTATGAATCGAGAAAAGGTTGATGTGACCGTTCCCGGAGGAGCCGCTGGTTCAGCGGCTCCCGTCGTCTTTCCCGCATATGAAAAGAATCTGTTCATCTTTGATATGGGGAATGTAGTAATCAAGAACATCCATGTCCTGTTGCCCGTAGCGGATGAATGGGGATTGCCTGTTGAGGATTTTCTAGCGGACTATCGGCAATATGATTTTCCTCTCATGGATGGTACTATACCGTTATCGGAATATTGGAATCATATTGAGAAAAAATTCAACGTCAGGGTAGAAGGAGAACCTTTCGCGAAGCATTTCGTCCCTGTATTGAATCCCCCTATGGTCGCTCTGCTCAAGAAGCTCAGGCAAGTGGGGAAACGGGTGGTCTGTGGTTCGAATACCTTCGCCCCCCACTGGGATATCCTGATCGACATGGGGTTCGTCGGATTGTTCGACGCGGTCTATCCTTCCCATGAACTTGGGATGAGCAAACCGGCGAGACAGTATTTCCAGTATATCCTTGATCATGAAGGCATGACGGTCGGCCAGACGTTCTTTGTGGATGACTATCTTGAGAATATCGAAGCGGCACAGAAGATGGGGATTACTACATTGCATTACGTGGACGATCTACCAAGCGTGACCGATGGTATGACGGCCGATGAGAAGCTTGTCAGGGACTTCGGGCCGATAGAAGCCTGCTAGGGTTCTCATGCAAGAAAGGTCCAGCGATTTCGCTGGACCTTTTCTATCTCAAAGGGGGGTATGTTTGTCTATCATCTAGGAGGCTGATCCTTTCCCTCTACCGTCAGTCACTAGCCGCTAGTTCGGTCTTCCGCCTCAATGGAACGCAGGGTGTTCATCCCTGAACTGAGAGGGTGTCGAGCCTGTGAACCGCTTGAAGATCTTTGCGAAATAGCCAGGGGTCGGGAATCCGCAGCATATTGATATCTCGCTGATGTTCTTTCTTGGATTCGCAAGCAGCTCGACTGCTTTGTTGATTCTCCAGGCGTTGAGATATTGCAGGAAGTTGAGACCGGTGATTTCCTTGAACAACCTGCTGAGATGGCTCTCGGACAGGTCCATCGCGCAAGCGGCTTCCTGTAGCCCGATTGGGTTGCCGTAATTCTCGGCGATATATGCGATGGTATTGTCAACGACATGGTTTCCCAGATGTCGCGGCAGTCTGATGTATTCCGGTCCTTCCGTCCGTTCTCGAGTGAGCCGAGCCAGCTCCCTGTCCTCCTCGCATATTTTCATTACGAGCTGGCGGAAGGTCGCCTCCAGCTCTCCGTCATCGACAGGTTTCAGCAGATAGTCGAATACACCCAGCCTGATCGCCTGTTTCATATAGGAGAAATCGGAATGTCCGCTAAGGATCACCGCATGGTTTACAGGACAATGGGACAGCATGGTAAGCCCGTCCTGTCCAGGAAGACGGATGTCCGTCAGTACGATGTCAGGTTCCAGCTGTTTGATCAACGCCTCTCCCTCGATACCATTCTCCGCGCTGCCGATCAGTTCGAGCCCAAGTTCCTCCCACGGGGTCGTCTGTTCAAGTTCAGTACGCATCAAGGCTTCATCTTCAACTAGAACCACTGTATAACTCATTGCATCTCTCCTAAAGTCTCTGTATCCGGCGTCGCTTCTTTGTTGGGGGTCCTCGCGGGGAACGACATGATCACCAAAGTCCCCGCACCAGGATTCGAATGGATTCGTAGCGAGCCCGCCTCTCCATATTTCAGCTTGATTCTCCGATACACATTATATACGCCGATGTGAGAACTGTCAGCCAAGTCGTCGAGGTCGTCCGGCAACGTTCCTGGTGGGAACCCGATTCCGTTGTCACTGATGGTGATCTTGATCATCCCCATCCTGTAGGTCCCCCTGATCGTGATTTTCCATTCCCCGATTTTCGGTTCCAGACCATGCACGATGGCGTTCTCCACCAACGGTTGTATGATCAGCTTCGGAGTCTTGATGTCGAGGATCTGTTCATCGACATCGATCAATACATGGAGTTTTTCTCCGAATCGTATCTTCTGGATGGTAAGATAACTGTCCACCAGGGATAGGCTGTCCCGAATCGTAGCTTCGGATTCGTGGTTGTTGATCGTATTGCGGAGCAATCTTCCCAACCTTGTGGTGATGGCAAGGATCTCCTGCTCATCGTGCAGCTTCGCTATCGCTTTGATCGTATTGAGCGTATTGTAGAGGAAATGGGGGTTCATCTGTGACTCCAGGGCTTTCCGTTCGGCTTCACGCAGCTTTTCCTCTTCCTCCTGGGTCAGTTCAAGCAGACTGGTGATCTGCCTGACCATCTCGTTGAAAGACGCATCCAGCTGGGCGATTTCCTGTATCTTTGATTCCTTCACCTGGATGTTGAGATATCCGGTCTCGACCACCTGCATCGACTTGACCAGCTGGTTCACTGGCTCTGCGATGGACCTTGAGAAGAAATAGGCGAGGATGCTTGCCAGGATCACCCCGACGGCGAACACGATGCAGACGACGATGAAAAAATGCCTCAGGTTCTGCATGTACGGAACGCTTTCGATTACTCCGACAAGTCGCAACGGCGTGTTTGGAATCGTTACCAATGAGACTATTATCCCCGATTCATCGGCATAGCTGGTCTGCTCATTCAATGATTTCAGGGCTTTCAGCTCAGGAAACGTCGTGAAGTCCCCGAACTGTTCCGGATGTGTTATGGACCCCGCGAAATACGTATTCGTATCTATGAGGATGATGTCGTTCAGGATAGGCTCATTGTTCAAGGCGGCCAGCGTCTCCATATACACGTCGATGACGGCGTAGCCGAGCGAATTGTTTTCCTCATCGTATATTTTTCGTTGGATGTTCAGACCTACCTGCGAGTTGTTGTCGTTGACATATCTGTTGCTGATCGTCATGAAGGTCGATTTGTCGAGCCCTCTCCGGTCCAATGCGAGGAACGGGTTCGTGACATCGTGCCGGTTGTACCGCTGGTCATAGACCGAAGGAAATGCGTGTGTCGAATATCGCACATTGCCGCTGTTGCTGACGACGATCGCCGAAGCATTGTTCTGTACTCCCTTCATGAGTGAAAACAATGAGGTATAGATCTGGGAGGATTTCGCTGACTGCTCCCGTTCCGTCGTGTTGTCGTCCTTCAGCAGGTTGATGATGGTCTCGTCGGTCGAAAGCACATACGCCTTGTGGCGATAGTCCTCAATGACTTCCGCATACCGTTCTCCCAGTCTGGACATGCTTCCCATCGCTTGTGTCTTGAGAGATTCGGTCATGGTCCTGTTGCCGATGATGGAGTAATAGAAGGACAACAGCAGTATCGGAACCATCATGATGACGATGAAGTAGAGGAGCAACCGGGAGAACAACGATGTGAAATGCCTCAAGATTGGTTTGGGCGATGATTTCATCTTGACGTGGGGTTTCTCCGTACTCATTCTTTTTGTCATAACGGGAAGTCTACCCCGATTTTTTCACCGGCGCAAGCCATTGCGGCCACCTGATGGCCCATGCCACCTGCCCTGGAGCGGGCAGGTGAGGCCGTCCAAGCCGTTACAGATCCTTAAAGGAGGCTGAGAATTTCTGCGGGGACTCCATTGTCGCATACCGTTCCGCCTTGCTGAGCGCATCGTTGTCCGTCAGGGCCGCGATCCGGTCGTTTTCAACGAAGGAGAGTATGGTCTCTCCATCAAACAGCATCGAATAGCCCAACGTATAGTTCACATAGGCATAAGGGGCGGAAGCGACTTTTTCAGTCAACAGCTGCTTGTAGGAGAGCCTCAGCGTGATATCTTCCTTCTTGTCGACTACGTTGAATCCCATGTCCTTCAGTTGGGTGCCATAGGATTGCACCATGCTCGTCTTGAAAGGAGCTTCAACCATGGAGTCGTCGATGCGGATCTTCAGGTCGGAGACGATACCGTCCATGGTCTGGGCGATTTTTTCGGTGACACTGTCATAGTTCTTGCCGGTGAAGAGCCTGAGCACCTTGGCGCTTCTGTCCGCCAGAAGGGAACGACTTTCCGCCTTCTGCAAGGCTGCGAGCCTGTCCAGTGGATTCCTTCCGACGTTCTTGTACCGCTTCAGCGCATAGGATGCGTCGTCATAGGCATCCCCTTGGATCTTCTTCAGGGCTTTCTCCATGTCGGAGCGTTTGAACCCGATGCGTACGACCGTCTTGTCCTGGACCCGCTCGCTGTTGAGTACCTTCGCATAGACTACGGCGTCTTCGGTAACTGGGGAGAATACGACGCCGCTCTCGCCGGTGGCTATCTGGACATCGATGGATGGTGTACGTGCGTCATTTCCCAGAAGTGCGTTCATCTCCTTCTCCAACGCAGTACGAGCCGCTCCGAGCGCATGGGATTCATCGACGCTCCGGCCTGTCGCGCACCAGTAGTCCTTCTCCTTGTATTCATTGTCATAGGTCCCGTCTATCCATGACATCTTGTATGTGGATGCGCAGGAGCATACGAGCGACATCACCACCAACGACAATACGACACAGATTTTCATATTCTTCATACATAGCTCCTTCATAGCGGGCAAAAGCCTTCATATAGATTCAATGAGTTCTCAGTCGGCGATACGATCTTTTGTTCAGTGTACAGGATAGCGGTGGCGTCCGCATAGTGGAACGTCACGGTATATTCCCCGGGTGATACGTCTATATAGCCGACCCATGCCGTCGCCGGGAAATAGTGGCTGGTCCTCAGGTCGGCGCTTTCGCTGGTCTGGTTGAAGATCGAGCTGAAGAACGAGAAGATGCTGCTGACGATCGCAACGGAGTCGCTTCCCTCTTTGTTACTTCGTATCGCTTCATTCGTCACCGCATCGAAGATCGCGGTTCCTGTTGCTTTCGCCAGAGTCCGTAGCAAGGTCTTGTTATGGATGTTCTGGAAACGTAACGCGAACGTATCCTGTGCGATACTGGTCATGTCTTCGATCTTGTGGAGCTGGACGTTCTCTCCTGTTTCGAGACGTATCGTGATCCTTGTCACTAGCTCCGGACGAGGCAGGAGGACGGGGAGGGCGAGCCTGGCGTAGTTGTTCTTGCTGACATAGAGTTGGCGCACAATCTCCTGTTTCGTCGGTCCGAGGCCCGTAAAGGCGATGAACTCCAACCTGATCTTCCCCTCTTCGGGTTCCGGGCGTTCCTTCGCGCTTGGCGGCAAGGAGAATGTGTATAGCGTCGGTTGTAGGGAAAATGCATTCTGGACGCTACGCAGATAGTAGTTCCGGTCGCTGACATTGCCCAACGCATCGCTATACAGCATGCCCAGATAGTTGGCGAGGGCGCTTTGGGAGAATGAGATGGACTGTAGGGAATCCTTGAGCTGTCCATTGGATGCCTTCCGGCTCTTTTCAAGGAGTTTTGCATATTTGTCCTTCAGCAGGCTTTCCTTCTCGCTGGCCCGGCGGATCTCGACCATCGCATCCTCTGTCTTTCCTAGGAAATAGTAGTTCAGGGATTTGAATACATTCGCGTACACGTCCTCATAGTCTTCTCCCGGATAGGTACGTGTATTGTCGTTGAGGATGAAAGAGCTGATATTTTCCGTGACGCTTTCGGTGTAGGCGTCCGATATGAGTTGTTCGGCTGCGGTGAGAAATTCGTTTGATTCGGCGTATGCGCCGGTGTGGTGGGACAGCATGCCGACATCCAGGCTGTAGACGAGCTTCCCTTGTCTTGAGATGATCTCCTTGGACTTCGTTTCATAGCTGGCCAACGCGCCTTCCATGTCTCCCTGCCGATACAATGCGTCCACATGCGACAGGTTCACCTGGGAGGTGGAGACGCAGGAAGTGGCTGTCATGAGGACGAGGATGACTATGACGAAGGTCTGGCGTTTCATCCGTCGCTAGAACTTGTATTTGTTCTTGGCTATGTATTTCTTGACGGTATCCTCGTCAAGCCATACCTTGCGGTTCGTCGTGATATCGATCAGCTCCAGATCGACATAATAGGTCCGGACGACTTTCCCGCTGACCTGGTCGACATTCGTCTTGATCGATCCTTGCAGGAGATAGTCCGCACCGGTTTCCTGAGCCAGCTTCGCCGCGGTCTCGACGGAAGCGTAGTATTGCTGTTCCGCCCGTTCCTGCCGCACCTGGTCACGGTTGCCGATATCGGCGACGGTCTCCACCTTCCTGCTGGAGAGCAGGGCGATCTCCACTTTCTTGGCGATGATCGAAGTATCGATATGTTCGCTTGAATTGTTCGCGATGGACCCTATGACGATCACCGGATTGCGGCGGTTCGTCCTGTAGAATTCATCGGCCCACCCCGTGTCGAGGCAACTTTGGATCAAGGACTCGGTCACCAACTGTATGTCCGTGTCGTTCCATGTACCGGACAGGTCCACCTGTTCCTGTGAATCAAGCCGTGAGACCCTGACTGTCGAAGCGCAGGACGTCAGCAGGCATACGAATACTATTGAACCGATCATCAACAAAGCTTTTTTCATATTATTCCGTTCCTTGTGTTTTTCCTGATATGGTATTTTACCATTTAGGTTGTCATTGTTCCAGATGTTTTGCATCCTGGTCAAGTTCCGGCCTCCAAGGATTTCCGCACCTTCCTCAATTTATGCATAGTATTCGAATAAACATACCAAATTTCGTATACAGGGTTGACAAACAGGACGTACATGGGTAAAAAGGATAGTAACCGTCACTCATCGAGTGGCTTGAGGAGTTAGTCGTGAAAGCTTCAGCAAGGTCGGCCAGTATGAACCGTCCGCAACAAATGATGAACTGGAAACAGATGACGCAGCAGTCCTCTTCCTGCGCCATGAAAGTCTCTCCCCGCGGTTTCGCCGCAAACCTTCTCGACTCCCTCCTTATTTCCCTTCTTGTACCTTCCATTATTCTCGTACTTTCCGTAGTACTCCTTATTAGCCTTATTATTCTATAAATTCCGCGGCAGGTGCCAATTTTTACCCCGTGGAGAAGCCCTTCACGGGAGATTTGGTGTACCTGTCCTGTATCATCATACCTGTCGGTCAGCGTGACGGCAGAAAAAAATCGGAGGTGCCATATGGCAGAAAAACAATACACCCTGGCGATCCTGGTCAACAACCATTCAGGTGTCTTGATGCGTGTCGTCGGTCTGTTCAGCCGCAGGGGATACAACATCGACAGTCTCTCCGTCGGCGTGACGGAGAATCCTGCCATCAGCCGAATTACCATCGTCGTAACAGGGGATAGGGCTGTTGTCGAACAGATAAAGAAACAGGTCGAGAAATTGGTCGACGTGATCCGGGTGTACGAAATGACCCGCAACGGTTCGTTGCAGCGTGAACTGGTGCTGGTGAAAGTCAGGACCAAGGCGGATACTCGGACTTCGGTCGTCGAACTGGCCGAGATCTTCAAGGCGAAGGTGCTGGATGTCACTCCTACGACCGTCTCCTTGCAGCTGACCGGCGGACTGGACAAGATCAGTTCCTTCCTGGAGCTGATGAACCCCTATGGGATCGCCGAAATGGTCAGGACCGGTATCACCGCGCTGGAGCGTGGAAGCCGTTCGTTGAGCGACATCGGCTATGAGGATGAGAATTCCTCCGACGGCGAAGCCGAGGCGTAAGCTGAAGGCAAAAACCGGATGGCAAAAACCGGATGGCAAAAACCGGAAGAACGTGAAGCAGTATGAAAGGCGCCTTGCGACGCCTCCTAATAGATTTGAAATACTAGGCCTACGGGCTGGAGGTAAGAAATGAGTAAGATGTATTATGATCAGGATGCGGACCTCTCCAAGTTGGACGGGAAGAAAGTAGCTATCATCGGTTATGGTAGCCAAGGACATGCCCATGCGTTGAATTTGCATGAAAGCGGCGTCGACGTGATCGTCGGCCTGTATGAAGGCAGCAAGAGCTGGGCGAAGGCGGAAGAGGCCGGCCTGCGCGTCATGACCGCCGCCGATGCGGCGAAGGCCGCCGACGTGATCATGATCCTCATCAACGACGAGAAACAGTCCAAGCTCTACACCGAGAGTATCGAGCCCGGACTCGCCCCTGGAAAGTACCTGGCTTTCGCCCATGGTTTCAACATCCACTACGGACAGATCACCCCTCCCGCCGATGTGAACGTCATCATGATCGCCCCCAAAGGCCCCGGCCACACGGTCCGCAGCCAGTTCCAGGAGGGGAAGGGCGTTCCTTGCTTGATCGCCATCCATCAGGACCCCTCCGGCGACAGCGAGCAGATCGCCCTGGCCTATGCGAAGGGCATCGGCGGCGGACGCGCCGGAATCTTCGAGACCTCCTTCAAGGAAGAGACTGAAACCGACCTCTTCGGTGAACAGGCCGTCCTGTGCGGCGGCGTCACAGCTCTGATCAAAGCAGGTTTCGACACCCTCGTCGAAGCCGGATACCAGCCGGAGATGGCCTACTTCGAATGCTGCCATGAAATGAAGCTGATCGTGGACATGATCAACCAGGGCGGACTCTCCTACATGAGATACTCCATCAGCGACACCGCCGAATACGGTGACTACATCACCGGTGGAAAGATCATCACCGATGATACCAAGAAGGCCATGAAGGGTGTTCTCAGCGACATCCAGGACGGCACCTTCGCCCGCAACTGGCTGCTGGAGAACCAGGTCAAGCGTCCCTACTTCAATGCCCGCAAGCGCATTGAGGCCGGAAGCCTGCTGGAGACCACCGGTGCGCGCCTTCGTTCGCTGATGAGCTGGCTGAAAAAGGACAATAAATAAGGTTCTGCCTGCAAAGACAGGACGGACTTCCGGGTGGGGACCCGCGCTTTCCAAAGGGAAGCCGCTCCTCACCCTGATTGAAACGATAGACACCGGCGATTGTCGCCGGAGGAAAAAACATCCAAAGTCTCCCCCTTCTGCCTCAGTTGGAAACGGACGGGAAGGGGAGCGGGGGAAACGATTATGGCAGAAACACAGAACATCTATTTCTTTGACACGACATTGCGCGATGGTGAGCAGGCTCCCGGCTACAGCATGAACCTTGAAGAGAAGGTCCGTATGGCCAAGCAGCTTGAAGCGCTAGGGGTCGATGTCATGGAAGCCGGTTTCGCCATCGCTTCCCCCGGAGACTTTGAGTCGGTGCAGGCGATCTCCCGAGCTGTGGAGAACGTGACTGTAGCGAGCCTCTCCCGTGCGTTGCAGAAAGACATAGATGCAGCCTGGAACGCAGTCAAGGAGGCAAAGCGCCCCCGTATCCATACATTCCTGGCGACCAGCGACCTGCATCTGGAATACAAACTGAAGATCTCCCGCGAGCAGGCTCTAGAAAAGGCCCGGAGCATGGTCGCCTACGCACGCAACCTCTGCCCGGAGGTCGAGTTCAGCGCAGAGGATGCCTTCCGTTCCGACATCGACTACCTGTGCAAGGTCGTCGAGACGGCGATCGACGCCGGCGCGACCATCATCAACCTGCCCGATACCGTCGGGTACGCCACTCCGCTGGAGTTCGGCAACATGATCTCCACGGTGATGAACCGCGTCCCGAACATCGACAAGGCTATCATTTCAGTCCATTGCCACAACGACCTCGGCCTGGCCGTCGCCAACAGTCTCGCCGGTATCGCGGCGGGGGCGCGGCAGATCGAAGGTACCATCTGCGGTATCGGAGAGCGGGCGGGCAATGCTTCGCTGGAGGAGCTGGTCATGACTATCAGGACCCGTCCCGACATCTACCCGTACCACTACAACCTCAAGACCGAGGAGCTCTACAAAACCGCCCGTCTGCTCGCCTCCATCACCGGCGTAAAGATCGCTCCGAACAAGGCGATCGTCGGAGCGAACGCCTTCGCCCATGAGTCGGGCATCCATCAGCACGGGATGATGGCCAACTCCAAGACCTATGAAATCATGACCCCCGAATCCGTCGGCCTGAAGAAGACCTCTCTGGTCCTCGGAAAACATTCCGGCCAGCATGCCTTTGAAAAGCGGATGGAGGAGCTCGGTTATGCCTTCGACGCGGAACAGGCCTCCAAGCTGTTCGCCGATTTCAAGAACATCGCCGACCGGAAGAAGACCGTGACCGACCGCGACCTGGTGGCGCTGGTCGAAAGCGGCTCGATCAGCAGTACTTCCGAAGAGACCTGGACGCTGGACAACTTCGTCGTGAACAGCGGCAATACAATGACCTCGACGGCCTGCGTCACCCTGAAGAAAGGGGACAAGAAGTATCAGGAGGTCGCCGCCGGGACCGGCCCCGTCTATTCCGCGCTACGTGCCGTGGAAAAGATCATCAAGCATCCGTTCAGTCTCGAAGACTATCAGCTACAGGCCGTTACCGAGCATCGCGATGCTCTGGGCGAAGTGCTGGTGAAGATTTCCGACGGCAATGGATTCTACCGTGGGCGTGGCGTCAGCACCGACGTCATCGAAGCGAGCATCCTCAGCTGTCTCGCCGCGGTGAACCGCATGCTGGACTCCAAGACCTCCGCCGCGGGGCAGGGGACGAGTGCCAGCGCCATGAGCTTTGAAAACGACATGCTCGTCGGGCATAGTGACAAGAAACATCACGAGGGGGGTGCCAATGCATAAGGTCGAGCTGTTCGACTCTACATTACGCGACGGATCGCAGGCGGAAGGGATCAGTTTTTCCGTACAGGACAAGCTGAAGATCGTCTCTCTGCTCGATGAACTCGGTGTGGCGTACATAGAGGCGGGCAACCCGGGGTCGAACCCCAAGGACCTGGAATTCTTCCGGTCTGTTTCTCAACTGGAACTACGACACGCCAAGCTGGTGGCTTTCGGTGCCACCCGCCGCCGGAACATCTCCTGTGCGGAGGATGCCAACCTGACGAGCCTGCTCGGAGCCGACACCCCCGCCGTGGCGGTGTTCGGCAAAAGCTGGGACTTCCAGGTCACCGAGATCATCCGCACTACATTGGACGAGAACCTCGCCATGATCGGCGATACGGTATCCTTCCTCAAGGCCGCAGGCCGGGAAGTGATCTTTGACGCCGAGCATTTTTTCGACGGATACAAGAGCGACTGTGCCTATGCCATGAACTGCCTGCGGGCCGCGGTCGACGCAGGGGCCTCGACACTCGCCTTGTGCGAGACCCGTGGCGGCGCCTTGCCTTCCGAGGTCTATGAGGCGACCAAAGCCGTGGTCAAGGAATTCGGCAAGAGGGTGAAGGTCGGGATCCATACCCATGACGACAGCGGGTGTGCGGTCGCCTCTTCGCTGGAAGCTGTCCGCGCCGGCGCCGTCCATGTCCAGGGAACCTTGCTTGGCTTCGGCGAACGTTGCGGCAACGCGTGCCTTGCGACGGTCGCCGCCGATCTGGCCCTGAAGCTCGGATGCGAAGCCTTGCCCGAAGGCTCTTTGGAGCAGCTGACCCGGATCTGCCGGGCGGTGGCCGAGATCTCCAATGTGCGGATTCCCCACAACGCCCCCTATATCGGCCGCAGTGCATTCAGTCACAAGGGCGGCATGCATATCGACGGGGTGGCGAAGAACCCCGCCAGCTTCGAGCATATCGAACCTACCTCTGTAGGGAACGAACGGCGGATGCTGATGAGCGAGGTCGCCGGTCGTGCGTTGCTGTTGCAGCGTATCCACCGCGTCGCCCCGTATCTGGACAAGAACGACCCCCGCACCAAGGAACTGATGGATACCCTCAAACAGCTTGAAGCGCAGGGCTATCAGTTCGAAGGCGCGGAAAGTTCGTTCGAATTGGTCATTCGCAAGCACCTGGGGCATTGGCAACCCTATTTCGAACTGGTACATTATCAGACGACGGGTGTACACCCTCTGGCCGATGAATCGGACGAGACGCATACCGCGGTGGTCAAGGTTCGGGTCGATGGTCAGAGCGCCATCACCGCCGCCGAGGGGGCCGGTCCCGTCAATGCGTTGGACCAGGCTCTCAGAAAAGTCCTGGAGCAGTTCTATCCTGCTCTGAAGCAGGTCCACCTGACCGATTTCAAGGTGCGTGTGCTCGATTCAAAGAGCGCCACCGCTTCGAAGGTCCGGGTATTGATCGAATCGACCGACGGAGTCCGTTCCTGGTCCACCGTCGGGGTGAGCCGGGACATCATCGAAGCCAGCTGGCTGGCTTTGAGTGATAGTATTGAATACAAGCTGATCGCTGACGGGACTATCCCGCCGGACGTGCAGAGAGTACAGTAATATAGTTGGAGGAATTGACGTATATGGGCATGACAATGACACAGAAGATTCTCGCGGCGCATGCGAACCTTCCATCGGTACGGGCGGGACAGCTGATCATGGCTGACCTCGACATGGTGTTGGGAAACGATATCACGGCTCCTGTCGCCATCGGGGAGTTCAGCAAGTTCGGATGCGAAAAAGTATTTGACAAGGACAAGGTGGCCCTTGTTCCCGACCACTTCACGCCGAACAAGGATATCAAGGCCGCGGAGCAGTGCAAGTGCCTCCGTTCCTTCGCCTACGACCAGGAGATCACCAACTACTTCGAGATCGGGCAGATGGGTGTAGAACATGCCCTGTTGCCCGAAAAGGGCCTCGTCTGTGCTGGAGACCTGGTGATCGGCGCAGACAGCCACACCTGTACCTACGGTGCTCTCGGCGCTTTCTCCACCGGTGTCGGCAGCACCGACATGGCCTGCGGCATGGCGATCGGCAAAGCCTGGTTCAAGGTCCCCTCCGCCATCCGTTTCTACCTGACCGGCAAGATGAACAAGCATGTCAGCGGCAAGGACGTGATCCTTCATATCATCGGCATGATCGGTGTCGACGGCGCGTTGTACCAGTCGATGGAATTCGACGGTCCCGGCGTCGCCGCCCTGACGATGGACGACCGGTTCACCATCGCCAACATGGCGATCGAGGCTGGCGCCAAGAACGGCATCTTCCCGGTGGACGCACAGACCATTTCCTATCTGAACACCCATTGCCCGCGTGAGGCGAAGGTATACGCCGCCGATCCCGACGCCGAGTACACCCGGACGATCGAGATCGACCTCTGTACGATCCGCCCGACCGTGGCGTTCCCCCATCTGCCGGAGAACACCAAGGTGATCGACGATGTCGGCGAGATCAAGATCGACCAGGTCGTGATCGGTTCCTGCACCAACGGACGCATCAGCGACCTCCGTATCGCGGCCGACATGCTCATGGGACACAAGGTGGCCCCCTGGGTACGCTGTATCGTCATCCCCGCTACCCAGAAGATCTGGAAGCAGGCGATGGAGGAGGGGTTGTTCGGCACCTTCATTGAAGCTGGCGCCATCGTGAGCACTCCGACCTGCGGACCCTGTCTCGGTGGACACATGGGTATCCTCGCAGCCGGCGAACGGGCGGTCTCCACGACCAACCGTAACTTCGTGGGACGCATGGGGCATGTCGAGAGCGAAGTCTACCTGGCCAGTCCCGCGGTAGCGGCGGCGAGCGCCATCACCGGGTACATCACCAATCCCGAAAGCATCGAGATGAAGTGCTGCTGAACCGGTTCCCGCGACCCAGAGAGAAGAAAGATCAGTACGAATTGTAGGAGAACATAGATATGCAGGCAAAAGGAAAAGTATTCAAGTACGGTGACAATGTCGATACCGACGTCATCATCCCGGCCCGTTACCTCAATACATCGGTCCATGCGGAGCTCGCGAAGCATTGCATGGAGGATATCGACGCCACGTTCATCGAACAGGTCGAACCTGGTGACATCATCGTGGCGCAGAAGAACTTCGGCTGTGGCTCCAGCCGTGAACACGCCCCCATCGCCATCAAGGCCAGCGGGGTCAGCTGCGTGATCGCACGGACCTTCGCCAGGATCTTCTACCGCAACGCCATCAACATCGGCCTTCCGATCCTGGAATGTCCCGAAGCGTGCGAAGCGATAGAGAAGGGGGACATCGTCAGCGTCGATTTCTCCACCGGAACCATCGTCGACGAGACCACCGGAGCCACGTTCCAGGCTGAACCCTTCCCGGAGTTCATGCAGGAACTGATCGCCGCGGGCGGTCTGGCCGGGTATATCGCGAAGCAGAACAAGAAGGGCTGATCCCCTCGTCGATTGGAGGAAAATAGTATGAAGATGAAAATAGCCCTGATCCCTGGCGATGGGATCGGACCGGATATCGTAGCTGAGGCCGTGAAGGTCCTCAATACTGTAGGCGACGCTTATGGGCATCAGTTTGAATTCACCACCTGCCTTGCCGGTGGTTGCGCCATAGACGCGACCGGTGAACCGCTGCCCGCCGAGACCCTGGAGATCTGCCAGGCCAGCGACGCCGTGTTGCTCGGTGCCGTAGGAGGTCCTCAGTGGGATCATCTCGCCGGTTCCATGAGGCCGGAGAAGGCCCTGCTGGGACTTCGCGGCGGACTCGGCTTGTTCTGCAATCTGCGCCCGGCGATCCTGTACAAGCAGCTTTCCGCCGCCTGTACGCTCCGCGAGGACATCATTGGTGATGGTCTGGACATCATGGTCGTCCGTGAACTGACCGGCGGTATCTATTTCGGTGAGCGAGGTCGCAACGAGGCCGGGGACGCCGCCTTTGACACGATGGCCTATTCCGTCGCCGAGATCGAACGCATCGTCCGCATGGGCTTTGAGATCGCCCAGAAGCGCGGCAAGGTCCTGACCAGCGTCGACAAGGCCAACATCCTTGAGACCAGCCGCCTGTGGAGGGAGACCGCCAACCGCCTCGCCCCTGAATACCCCGATGTGACGCTGAACCATCTGTACGTCGACAACGCCGCCATGCAGCTGGTCCGCAATCCCCGGCAGTTCGATGTCATTGTGACCGAGAACATGTTCGGTGACATCCTCAGCGATGAAGCGAGCATGATCACCGGTTCCATCGGCATGCTGCCGTCGGCCAGCCTCCGTTCCGACAATTTCGGCATGTATGAGCCGATCCATGGTTCCGCCCCCGATATCGCCGGCAAGGACCTGGCCAACCCGATCGCGACGATCCTCTCCGTGGCCATGATGCTCCGCTACACTTTCTCCCTCTCCAAAGAGGCCGACGCGGTCGAGGCCGCCGTCAGCGCCGTATTGGACGCGGGCTGGCGTACAGGCGACATCATGAGCGAAGGAATGAAGCAGATCGGCACCAAGCAGATGGGCGATCTGATCGTCGCACAGGTCAAGTAGCGTTTTCAACGGCTTGCATAGAGAGATTTCGTAAGAGCTTGCAAGTATTCGCAAGTGTTTGCAAGGAAAGAAGGGTAGGACAATGAACAAGACATTGCGTAGTGAACAAGTGACGAAAGGCGCCGGTAGAGCTCCGCATCGTTCACTGATGAAGGCCCTTGGTTGGACCGATCGAGAGATAGCCGCTCCGATGATCGGCGTCGTCAGCGCCGCCAACGAGATCATCCCCGGACATGTACACCTGAACCGTGTCGTCGAAGCCGTGAAGGCCGGGGTGCGCGAAGCGGGCGGCAACCCCGTCGTATTTCCCGTGATCGGTGTATGCGATGGTATCGCCATGGGGCACACGGGGATGAAATACTCCCTCGCCAGCCGGGAGCTGATCGCCGATTCCATCGAGATCATGGCCACCGCCCATCCATTCGACGCCTTGGTCTTCGTCCCCAACTGCGACAAGATCGTTCCCGGCATGTTGATGGCGGCATGCCGTCTCGACCTGCCCTGCATCTTTGTTTCCGGCGGTCCCATGCTCGCCGGCCATGTGCCCGGCGGCGACAAGCGCGGCATGAGTCTTTCTTCCATGTTCGAGGCCGTAGGCCGTCACGCCGCAGGCAAGATGGACGACAAGGAACTGCTCGCATGGGAGGACAACGCCTGTCCGACCTGTGGATCGTGCAGCGGCATGTACACCGCCAACAGCATGAACTGCCTCACCGAAGCGATCGGCATGGCTCTGCCCGGCAATGGTACAATTCCTGCGGTATATGCCGCCAGGGACCGTCTCGCCAAGGAGACAGGCTATCGTGTGATGGAACTTCTCAAGGAAGATGTCCGTCCCCATGACATCCTGACCAAGCAGGCGTTCATCAACGCCCTGACGATGGACATGGCTCTCGGTTGCAGCACGAACACCATGCTCCATCTGCCTGCCATCGCCCACGAAGCGGGGATCGACATTGATATCTTCATGGCGAACGATATCAGCGCCAAGACTCCGAACCTCTGTCATCTGGCTCCCGCGGGCCCCGACCATGTCGAGGACCTCAACGCCGCCGGCGGCATCATGGCTGTCATGGCGGAGCTGGGCAAGGCCGGTTTGCTCGATGGCTCTCTGCCCACTGTAAGCGGCAAGACAATCGGCGAACAGTACACAGGGGCCGTCAACTACGCTCCCGAGGTCATCCGTCCGATCGACAATCCGTACAGCGCCACCGGCGGCATCGCCGTCTTGCGTGGCAATCTGGCAGAGGACGGCGCGGTCGTCAAACGGTCGGCCGTCGATCCTTCGATGTTCGTCCACAAGGGGCCCGCCCGTGTGTTCGAGAGCGAAGAGTCCGTCATCGACGCGATCCTCGGCGGTAAGATCAATGCCGGCGATGTCATCGTGATCCGCTACGAAGGTCCCAAAGGCGGTCCCGGAATGCGGGAGATGCTTTCTCCGACTTCCGCCATCGCCGGAATGGGATTGGACAAAGAGGTCGCGTTGATCACCGACGGGCGTTTCAGCGGGGCGACCCGTGGGGCTTCCATCGGACATGTCTCCCCTGAGGCCGCCGAAGGTGGTGTCATCGCTTTGGTAGAGGAAGGAGATCAGATCTCCATTGATATCCCCGCTGGCAAGCTTGAACTGATGGTCGACGAGGCGGAGCTCGCCCGTCGCCGCGCGGCTTGGAAGCCACGGAAGGCACCGATCACCACTGGATACCTTGGGCGTTATGCCAAGCAGGTGACCAGCGCTTCGACTGGCGCGGTTTTCAAGGACTGATTTGTATCTGGTTGCGCCGTACCGCGGTCTTGCCCGATCCTTGCATGGTCGGAGCGGATATCGCAGAGTCCGGCGCAGGTAGTGGATTCGATTGAGTAGGAGTAGCATATGGAACTGACAGGAGCCCAGATCATCATAGAATGCCTGAAAGAGCAGGGAGTGAACACTGTGTTCGGATATCCCGGTGGACAAGTGTTGCCGTTGTACGACGCTTTGTATGCCAACCGGGAGAGCATCCGGCACATCCTTACCGCACATGAACAGGGTGCGGCCCATGCCGCCGACGGATACGCCCGTGCGACGGGTACCGTCGGTGTCTGCATCGCGACGAGCGGCCCCGGTGCTACGAACCTGGTGACTGGTCTCGCGACCGCCTACATGGATTCGGTTCCCGTCGTCGCCTTGACCGGGAACGTACCCCTGCACCTGCTTGGTCGCGACAGTTTCCAGGAGGTCGACATCACCGGCATCACCATGCCGATCACCAAGCACAACTATATCATCAAGGATATGGCAGATCTCGCGAAGACGATCCGCGAGGCGTTCTATATCGCCCGCGAGGGACGTCCCGGCCCTGTGCTGATCGATATCCCGAAGGACATACAGGTCGGAACCTGTGAATACATAGCGGAAAAGGCTTCTCCTATCGAGCCGAAGATTTCCCGTCTTCGCGAGTCATCGTTGCGTCAGGCGGTCGAACTGCTCCGCAATGCCAGCCGCCCCATGTTCTACGTCGGCGGCGGCGTGATCCGCGCCCGCGCTTCGGAAGAACTCAGTTCCTTCCTTGACCTGGTCGATGCCCCCGTGACGGTCTCCCTGATGGGTAACGGCGCGGTTTCCTCGTCCAGCGAGCGTTTCACCGGCATGGTGGGCATGCATGGCACCAAGGTCTCGAACATGAGCATCTCCGCCTGTGACCTGCTGGTCGTAGTCGGCGCCCGCTTCAGTGACCGGGTCATCAGCAAGTCCAGCGCTTTCGCCCGCAACGCCAAGATCCTCCATATCGACGTTGACCCTGCCGAGATCGACAAGAACATCACCACCTACTGCCATGTGATCGGAGATGCGAAGGTCGTCCTCCCCCGGTTGGCGAAGATGATCGGCAAGCCTTTGAAGCATGATGAATGGATGGAGCAGGTCAAGCAGTGGAAACTGCGGTATCCGATCCGTGTCACCGAAGAGAGCCGTCGCCCTCGTGAGATCATCAGGGCGTTGCAGAAGGTCCTTCCCACCGACAGCATCATCAGCACCGAAGTCGGACAGCACCAGATGTGGGCGGCCCAGTACTACAAGCATGAGATCCCCGGTCGGTTCCTGACCAGCGGCGGTCTTGGCACGATGGGGTACGGCACAGGGGCCGCCATCGGTGCGCAATGCGGCAATCCTACCTTCAGGGTGGTCAACATAGCCGGCGACGGTTCGTTCCGCATGAACTGCAACGAGCTTGCGACGATGGCCCGCTACCGGCTTCCGGTCGTGATCGTGCTGATGAACAACCACTGTCTGGGCATGGTTCGTCAGTGGCAGACCCTGTTCTTCGACAAGCACTACTCCGAGACGACTCTCGATACTCCGCTCGATTGGCTCAAGCTGGCCGAGGCCTACGGTGTCCATGGGATGCGCATGTCCGCGACGGATGATCCGGTAGCGGTGCTCAAGGCCGCGTTGGACCTCCATGCGCCGGTCGTGGTCGAATGTGAGATCCCGATCGACGACAAGGTCTACCCGATGGTCGCCCCGGGCGCTTCCATTGATGATATGCTTGGTGTCGTCGAGGCCGATGTCTGACGTCGGCTGTCGGTGAATGCTTTGAAGTAACTTCCCGAGGGCTTTGATCCCGTCGCTCGTCTGGCTTCCGGACGATGTGACGGCCCGATGCCTGAGTGAACGCGAATATGTACGATTTTGCGTGGTCCGATGACCATCGCATTGAGAGAAGAAGGGTATACTATGGAAAAGAAAGACATTGATTGGGGTAACTTGGGTTTCTCATACATGAAGACCGATAGCCGGTACATGGCTACCTACCGGGACGGTCAGTGGGATGCGGGCGGTCTGACTTCCGACGATCAGGTCTCTATCAGCGAATCGGCCGGGGTCCTGCAATACGCGCAGACCTGCTTTGAAGGGCTCAAGGCCTATACAACCGAAGACGGCCATATCGTCGCGTTCCGTCCCGACCTGAACGCCCAGCGCATGGAAGATACCTGCGGCCGGCTCGTCATGCCGGTATTTCCTCAGGAAAGGTTCCTTGAGGCCCTGGACATGGTCGTCAAGGCCAACGCCGCCTATGTTCCTCCGTTCGGTTCCGGCGCGACTCTCTATATCCGTCCGTTCCTGTTCGGTTCCGGTCCTGTGATCGGCGTAGCCCCGGCTCCCGAATACCAGTTCCGCATGTTCTGTACTCCCGTCGGTCCCTATTTCAAGGGTGGCATCAAGCCTCTGAAGCTGATGCTCAGCGACTACGACCGCGCCGCTCCGCATGGGACCGGCCATATCAAGGCTGGCTTGAACTATGCCATGAGCCTCTATGCCGGTTACACCGCCAAGCACGATGGCTATGCCGAGAACATGTATCTCGACGCCGCTACCCGCACTTATGTTGAGGAGACCGGTGGAGCAAACTTCCTGTTCGTGACGAAGGACGGCAAGGTCGTGACTCCGAAATCCCCTTCGATCCTCCCTTCCATCACCCGTCGTTCCCTGATGCATGTGGCGAAGGAATACCTTGGTCTGGAAGTCGAAGAACGCCCCGTCCCGTTCTCTGAAGTCGCCGATTTCGCCGAATGCGGCCTGTGCGGTACCGCCGCGGTGATCTCTCCCGTAGGCATGGTCCACACCAAGGAGAAGGATATCTGTTTCCCCAGTGGCATGGACAACATGGGGCCGGTCACCAAGAAGCTCTATGATACCCTCACCGGTATCCAGATGGGCAAACTGCCCGCTCCTGAGGGCTGGATCCGCCAGATCCTGTAGTCTCCTGGAAAGTTTGAAACTATCCGCGGGAGTCGTCGGTTCGCCGATGGCTCCCTTTTTCATGGGAGAAACGGCAGGGTAGGGTCGATGAAAAACTCCCTCGCTTCCGCCTCTCGATCCGAGTTCTTCCACTTTGCCGCTTCCGCTCCGTTTCTCAGCAGTTCAAACAATCGTTCCACGTTCATGCCCAAGTGCTCCTCCAAGGCTTCCTTGTCCGTATAGTACCAGTTTCCTGCCAGATACTCATTGACCGTAGCCTTTCCGTATTCTTCCGGTTCGCAGATTTGAGCTTCCCTGGGGTTGTTGTAGATATACCTGATGCATCCATACAGCTCCTGTTTGTTCGGAATCGCCCTGAACCAAGGGCGGCTACGAAACACCGGTTCTTTGAACTTCATCTCATTGTGAACATGTTTACCGAAACTTGTGTTCGCACAAATCAATGCTTTTTGTGTGACGCCCACATGTGGTGTCCATACCAAGAGATGATAGTGGTCATCCATGATACAAAAGAACAAAAGCTTCACCCCGTGTTCACGTAGTTTCAGTGATAGCTTTCGCATGAAGTACCGATAGTAACCCCAACCCTTGAACAGTTTGAAAGCCCCCGTACAATGCTGATCGACATGGTAGCATCTGCAATTCGTATCGAGTTCGTTTTCCCTTTTTGAATTCGCCATTTTTTACTCCTGTACCCCTCCCTATACGAAAAAACTCCCTGTTGATTCAGGAAAGCTGTCCTAGGGGCGTACAGCGCAGGTTTTTCTTGTGGGAAATTGTATGAGAGCAGCAGAATCCTCCGATCTTGTATAGCCCCAGAGATAGCCCTAGACATAGGGACATACGTCTGACATAGACCCGGACATACAGACATACGAACATACCCAAAGATTCTTTCCCTTCACCGCTTCTAGATGGTACACTTTCTACATCCAGTATCCTCAGGAGGTCCTGCATGAAATTCTATTATCGGTATCAAAGTCCTGTCGGGGGATTGCGGATCGTCGCGGATGAAAATGCGATCACCGAGATTCATCTGGAAAGAGACCGCGGGAATGAACTCCAGAGGCTCATCGGTTCCGATGAAGTGGAAGAAAAGACCCCGTTGATCATAGAAGCCGTCAACCAGCTCGAGGAATACTTCGCCGGGACCCGGAGGCGGTTCAACCTGCCGTTGGCTCCGGAGGGAACCGACTTTCAGAAACGGGATTGGGCAGCATTGCAGGACATTCCGTATGGAGAGACCCGTACCTACAAGGATATAGCCGAAGCCATAGGTTGTCCGAAAGGATTTCGTGCGGTCGGACTGGCGAACAACAGAAACCCCATCATCATCGTGATACCTTGCCATAGGGTAATCGGCGCTGACGGCAGGCTCGTCGGATATGGTGGTGGAGTGGATGTCAAGGAACGCCTGCTGAAGTTGGAAGGATCTCTATAGAAAAGGAGTTTGAACGGTTTTCCTTTCATGGCGCGTCGCTTTCTCCCTCCGTCAGTTCCCTCTCTCTGATCTGTTCTGCTATGAGGAAAAACTTGGAAAGGGGGACGTCCAGAGCCTGACAGATGATTTCCAGCGTATCTATTCGGGGTAGCCGTTGTCCCGATTCAAGATAATAGAGCTGGCTTCTGACCATACCCGTTCGGGACATCAGTTGTTCTTGTGAACATTGCCGTTGTTTCCTGACGATTCTGATGGCTGTGCCGTATATGTTGTATCTCATGGTTCGACATCATACCGCCAAAATAGTATACAGGCAAATTTATCTCGCTATATGATGGGAAAAAGCACTTATTTGGTCCGAAAACGTTTTCAATTGCAGTTTTCGCTATGATTTCGGGCAAAATCTGTTTCTCGTTGAAAACAAAACCAGGTGTCCCGGATCGGAACACCTGATAAAAAGTTCAAAAGAATTTCAAATGGCAACAAAATTGCACAAAAACAGGATGTGGAAATCGAAGAATCTCATGAAGTTGTATCCCTTTTCGCTCCAAAAGTTCAAAGCTCGGGCTTTTCGAACTCCATCATCTCCTGTTCTTCCGCCACCGCCTCTGCGACAAGCCCCCTCCTGCGTTTCGCTTTGTCCGACAGGTAGAGTCCAAATACCCCGAACGTGCCGATCGCCGCTGTGATACCGACGATGACCCAGAGGATGTTCAAGCCATGGTACTCGCTGATCGCTCCGCCGAGTACCGGCGCTATGCCTTGTCCGAAGCCCATGATGATCGGCATGATCGCTGAGAACCTCGCCCGGTGGCTGATCGGCGTGTTGTTCGCCACGTAGTAGTTGACGTTCGTCGCTGAAATGACTTCGCCGGTCGTGAAGATGACCGCCAGAATATAGAAGGCCCAAGGAACGTAGGCTATCCCGAAGAGGGAGAACCCGATCGTATAGAAGATACCCGCTATGACGATGTTCGCCAAAGGATTGAACCGCCGGAGCTTCGATACGGCGAACGGAGTGAGCAGGACGACAACGACGCCGTTCAACGACATCATGGTCCCGTAGAGCGTCGCGCCATATTCACCGAACAACCGCGTCGCATACAGAGGGAGCGCGAACAGCGTCTGGCTGTAGGCGAACTGCATGAACGTCTGGCAGAGTGCAAAGATCAAAAGGTGTGGACGGGTGAAAAGTGCCTTGAACACCCCGCCTCGCTCTGCCTTGTCCAGCGAATCCGAATGGAAGCTTCTTTCGATCATCTCCTCATCGGGCTTCGATTCAGGGACCTTCCACATCACCAGCATGACGGCGACGAAACCTGCGATACCGTTGCCCCAGAACAACCATTGCGGAGCCCGGTAGAACAGGACGCCCGCGATCATCGGCCCCACGATGAAACCGAGGTTATGGCCGAGGTAGGTGAGTGAGAATGCTGCCTGCCGATTCTCCGCATTGGTCACGTCGGTCTGCAAAGCGCTACGGGCTGGATCACACGCACCGTCGAAAAAGAGGTTGAGCATGATGAATACCGGTATGAGCCGTGATCCCCCGAGGATACCGCAGATCAGGAACATCGAGCTGGCCAGCGCCTGGCTGATCAACATGATCTTTTTTCGCCCGAACTTGTCCGCGAGTTTGCTGCCGATGAACGAGCCGGGGATATAGAGAACCGCGGCTATGCTCATGAACAAACCGGCCTGCGCATCACCATATCCCAGTTTCTGGGTAAGGAACAACACGAGGAACGGATAGACGAAAATGCCTACGCCATTGATCAGCGTCGCCCAGAACAGTACGTAGATCGGGGCGGGAAGCCCCTTGTATACTTGCCAGATTGATTGTCCGGCTTTGGTTTTTTTTGTGTTGTCGGAATTCATGAAATATACCTAAGATGGTTCTACCATCAATAGATCAAAGCTTTTCCCCAAGGGTCCTATTTTCATCGCCCTTGATGAACTATGTGTCTTGATTGTTTCCAGGAGCCAGAGGGGGAATGGTCGCTGCGGGTTTTCCCGCGGACATCATGCCAGTCCTAGAACTTCTCGTTCGATCGCCATGCCAAGCCCCGCTTCATCGTTTGACGCCGTGACCAGGTCCGCGTACTCCTGCACCGGTAGGGGAGCGTTCGCCATGACGACACTCATGCCTGCCGTTTCCAGCATTGGAATGTCGTTGTAGAAGTCCCCCACGACCATCACTTGCTCGACTCCAACCCCAAGGTACGACGCAAGCTTTTTGACAGCGACCCCTTTGTCGATCCCTTTCGCCAGGATTTCGATATAGTGGGGTGATGACAGGTAGATGGTCAGCGTATCAGAAAACCGTTCCTTCAACAACCGCTCACATCTGACGACGGCCTGCCGATCGTTGCTCATGCAAAGCATCTTGTGAAAGCCCTCGTCTTCGGCTTCCCAACGCATGAGCAATTGATCGAATGGCTCAATGATTCCAGGGACGGTGGAGACTCGATGCTCATAGTCGGACCAGTCATCCGCTACATCAGCATACCAATGATCCCCTTTGTAGAGGAACACCTGCAACCCCTCCTGTCGTGCGACCGGAACAATGGCCCATGCCACCTCGGTACCGATCGTCTGCTCAAAAACGATATCATCACCATCGACGATATACGCTCCGTTGAGGCAGATCAGCGGTCCACCGATACCTATCTCTTCCTGGAGACATGTCAATGCACCCTTGATCCTACCGGAAGTCAACGCGAAGGAGACACCCCGTTGTACGGCTTGCCGGATCGCCTCGCTGTTGCGAGAAGGGATCTTGTGCTCAGAATTGAGGAGGGTCCCGTCGACATCGGAACAGATAAGCTTGCAGTCATTGAACATGGAAGGTCCCCACCTGGAAGATTAAGTCATGGCTATACGAGCCGATATGACCACATGATAGCACAGTAGCTGTATCATGTCATGAAAAGTGAACAATTTCCCCGACAAAATTGAAGGGTAGTACAGATTGCCAGTCTGCTGGCGAAGATCGTTTTTCCCGAGGGGATACGCCTGACATAGACCCAGAGATAGGGACATACGTCTGACATACGGACTACCGGGAGTACACGACTTGCCGGACGCTATGGCGTCAGGGCAGGCAAGTCGAGCGGGAATTAGCTTCGAAGAAGCGTATCCCGCGGTGATAGACCCAGACATAGGGAGATACGCCTGACATAGACCTACACATAAGCCCAGAGATAGGGACATAGGGAGATACGTCTGATATAGACCCGGACATAGGGAGATACGTCTGACATAGACCCGGACATACGGACATACGTCTGACATAGACCCGGACATAGGGACATACGCCTGACATAGACCCGGACATAGGGACATACGCCTGACATAGGCCCGGACATAGGGACATACGCCTGACATAGGCCCGGACATAGGGACATACGTCCGACATAGACCCGGACATAGAGTAGTCTCACAGAGCCCCCCCCATCACCATATATAAAAACGCCGCCAAAATCCTCTCGAACCCTGGCGGCGCAATCCAGTCTAAAACCTTATGAAATCTTCAGGTCGCTTTCGTTTCCATGTCCCGGCTTATACCTGCTCGGTCCACTTGCGGCCATAATAGCAGTCGAGATACAGCTGCTTGATCTGGCTGATCAGCGGGTAGCGGGGATTCGAACCGGTGCACTGGTCATCGAACGCTTTCACGGAAAGTTCATCGACCGCAGCGAGGAAGTCGGCTTCGGGAACGCCCCATTCTTGGATGGAGTGAGGAGTGTTCAGCTCGTCCTTCAACTTCTCGATCGCATCGATCAAGGATTCCACCTTGTCCGCCATGGTCGCGTTCTTCTTGATCTCGATGTACGGAGTATTCTTCGTATCATTGACGATCATGTTGATGTAGTCGGCGGCACGGGCGTAGCGGCTGATCGCTGACGGGAACTCGTACTGCGGGAACGCAGCCTGTTTGGTCGGTGTGTCCGTAGCGTTGAACCGGATGATATTACACAGCAGCAACGCATTGGCCATGCCATGGGGTACATGGAACGCAGCACCGAGCTTGTGAGCCATAGAGTGGCACAACCCAAGGAACGCATTGGCGAACGCCATGCCCGCTATAGTTGATGCATTGTGAACTTTCTCACGAGCCTTTTTGTCCGCACCGTTTGTATAGGCCGTAGGGAGGTACTTGAAAATCATTCTGGTAGCTTCCAAGGACAGACCGTTGGTATAGTCGGTGGACATCGAGGATACCAGAGCTTCCAACGCATGGGTGAGGACGTCCAGACCACAGGACGCGGTCAGGCCCTTTGGCTGGCCCATAGCCAGTTCACTGTCGACGATCGCCATGGAAGGAGTCAGCGCATAGTCTGCGATAGCCCACTTCATGCCGGTCTTTTCATCGGTGATGATGGCGAACGGTGTGACCTCGCTACCGGTTCCACTGGTGGTCGGGATACAGACCATTTCGGCCTTCTTACCCATGTCGGGGAACGCATAGATTCTCTTCTGGATATCCATGAAACGAAGGGCGAGACCCTCGAACTGCACTTCCGGGTGCTCATAGAGCAGCCACATGATCTTTGCCGCATCCATTGGAGAACCGCCGCCCAGGCCGATGATCACATCAGGCTTGAAAGCGTTCATGATCTGCATGCCGGTGGTGATGGTTCCCAAAGTCGGATCGGGCTTGACCTGATGGAAGCATTCGCATTCGATCCCCATCTTCTCGAGGGGGCCGGTGATCTTGTCGACCATGCCGCTGGAGAACAGGAAGGAGTCGGTGATTATGAACACGCGCTTCTTACCTTGCAGTTCCTGCAAAGCAACAGGCAGACAACCGTATTTGAAATATACCTTCGGGGGCAACTTGAACCACAACATGTTCTCTCTCCTTTCTGCGACAGTCTTGACGTTGAGCAGATGCTTGGGACCGACATTCTCACTAATGGAGTTATTGCCCCAACTACCGCATCCCAAGGTGAGGGAAGGTTCAAGACGGAAGTTGTAGATATCGCCGATGGCTCCCTGGCTGGCCGGCATGTTCACAAGCACGCGGCTGGTTTTGACGGTCTTGCCGTAGGTGTCGATCTTGTCCTGCTCGACCTCGTCGATATAGAGGACGGAGGTATGGCCGAAACCGCCCATCGCCACGAGGTGAGCCGCTTTCGCGGTACCGTCGCCGAAGTTGTCGCACTTGTACATGCCGAGGACGGGGGAGAGTTTCTCGTGGGCGAACGGTTCCGCCGCGGTGATGTCGGTGACCTCACCGATCAGCACCTTGCTGGTGGAAGGAACTTCGAATCCAGCGATCTTCGCGATCACAGGCGCGGACTGGCCGACGATGGCTGGATTGACCGTGCCACGCTTGGGGTCGATGATGACATTGCGGAGCATGTCCTCCTGTTCTTTTGTCAGGAACGCGGCGCCACGGGCCTTGAGTTCAGCCTTTACTTCGTCATAGATGTCCTTATGGCAGATGATGGACTGTTCGGAAGCGCATACGACGCCGTTGTCGAAGGTCTTGGACATCAGGATGGAACTTACCGCCATCTTGATATTCGCGCTCTTGTCGATCAGGGCGGGGGTGTTGCCCGCGCCGACACCGATGGCGGGCTTGCCGGAAGAATAGGCGCTCTTGACCATGCCCGGACCGCCGGTGGCGAGGATGATGTTCACCAACGGGTTCTTCATCAGATAGTCCGTCTTTTCAATGGAAGGCGCTTCGATCCAGCCGATGATATCCTCCGGAGCTCCCGCTGCGACCGCTGCGTCACGGATGATTCTTGCCGCGTCACAGGTACACTTTTTGGCTCTCGGATGAGGGCTGAAGATGATCGCGTTACGGGTCTTCAGGGAGATGAGGGACTTGAAGATGGCGGTAGAGGTGGGGTTCGTGGTGGGGATGATACCACAGACTACTCCGATAGGTTCGGCGATCTTCTTGATACCGAAAGCCGGGTCATCCTCCAGAATGCCGCAGGTCTTGTCATCCTTGTATTTGTGGAAGATGTATTCAGCCGCGAAGTGGTTCTTGATGACCTTGTCCTCAACGATTCCCATGCCGGTCTCCGCGACAGCGTCCTGCGCCAGCGTGATACGGGCGTCATTCGCCGCGATGGCCGCCGCACGGAAAATAGCGTCGACCTGTTCCTGAGTGTAGGTCGAATACTTGATCTGAGCACGTTTGACCCGCTCGATCAGCGCTTGCAGTTCGTTTTCGCCCGCGAACGCTTCCGTCTTGATTTCTGCCTTCTGTTCTGCCATGAAATTCTCCTTCTACTCGCATCTTGCCAAGAATACTCCGTTACCGATTTCACGTGCATACATTGCTGTACGTCCGCTACTTTGTCCCCTTGTATTCCCCGCAACTTGCTTCGTATGTTTGTTCTTCTCGGTCTTCGCCGTCGCAGGAACCCTTTTACTTCCGGGTCCCGCACAAGTTCTTTGCCAGGGGCTTCCTCCCGCGATCTTGCTCCACCAGTTTTCCGACTGTGCCGACCAGAAGAATTCCCTTACGCCATCTAATGTATAAAAATTTATCGATTGAGTCAATCAGGTGATACAGACAAATTACATAATTTTATAAAAATGTTGTTTTTCCATCATCAAAAACGTGTAATAAAGTGGAAAAACAAGATTTTGTGCTGTTATATATGTTGTTATTTGATATAAATGTGAATGGAATTATATTATTTGCAAAACCGTTTACAAAATATGTGTCGCAACAATCAATCCATACATAGCCAATAGCATAATAATACCGATAATCAGCCATATTCGATATTCCCTGCGGCCAATGAGGGGATCCTTCCCCGACCCGTTAGGACAGTCCGTGCCGACACGTTCCATCAGTCCGTCGATCTTGGCGATCAAACCCAGTTTTTCATGCGTGCCATCCTCTTTTCTCCAGAGGCGGGAGAATTCCCCGAAATAGGCGAGTTGGATGGACAGCAGCTTGCCGAGCTTCCCCGGGAGATCGGGCCTGCCACTGGTCATGTATTGACTGACATATACCATGCTGATAAGAATGAGGGCCTTTCTCAGCCCATCCTGAAGGGCGCCTTCCGTCAGCATGATCCCGCCGATGCTCGACAAGACTCTTCCTGAAGGTTGCAGGACATGTACCAGCATCATGGAGAAGATCACCAGCAAGTTCGGTAGCGGTTTGAACTTCCTGCCGACACTGATCGCAAGGAGAACTGCCAGTACTGTATCGGCGACAAGGAACCATAGTGAGCTCTGAAAGAAGATCGCGGGAAGCAACGCCAGTCCGATCACGACCGGAATACTGCGGCCGTCGGCCTTCCATCGTCCTTTGCCAACCAACTCCTGACGGTATCGCGATGGCCCCTCAATGTTCTGAAACAAGGATGAATACCACATGCTCGAGCTCGCGTAGATATTCGCCAATCCTCCGAGCAGGACAGAGGTGACCAGACCTACCGCAAGCATCGGTGCCGCGATAATCCAGATGGCATCTCCGAAAAACAGGAGCTGGGCGGTCAGGATCTGTGAACAATTGCTCACCAACGCACCGGCGACACTGATTCCGACATAGGAGAACGCTGGAGCGACTCTCACCTTGACATGGTGGGATTCTTCACCCGCACCAGATACGCCGCTGGCCGTCGTAGACATCTCCTTCTGTCTGAATCCCACTTGCCACAGCACACGCATCAGAAGTCCCGAACTGGCGGTGCTTGCGATAGAGAGCACGAATATGTAGGAGAACAGTGTTCCGTTTATGAACCCTTGCCCAATGATTTTCAACAACAGAAGCCATAGGTAGTTGCCCCAGGAAAGCAGGGGAAACGACAACATGAGCGGTAGATTCGCCAGCCCAAGCCTGATGAACGGCAACGGTTTGGGAATCAGATACTCCAAGGTGGAACAGAACAAGGCTATCGCGGCGAGAAACGCCGTCAGTTCAAGCTGAGATGTATAGGTTCTTGCCGATGGAAAACTGTTACCCGGAGACATCATCCACCTCCAATCCTCCCCGTTCGGAACCTTCTATGGTGATGAAAACCCCATTGGGCATGCAGACGAGCCATTGACCCTTCCTGCTGATTCCCCCCATTGTCGTACAACTTTTCGTGGGGCAGGGGGAGTCTTCGATTGAAATGGCTCCATCTTCGATGTGGATATGGGTATTTCCAAGGAGTCCGGGTACTTCCATATGTAAAGGGGAATCCAAGGAAAAGCGCCATGTCGAATCGCTATTGCGGACCAAGGCATATACCTGGTCCGAAGCGCCTCCATAGGCATTGATGAACAGGAGTATCACGATGATGATGGATAATCCGATGAGCAATACATCTCCCCATCGTAGCTTTCTCTCCGTAGGAACCATGAACAAAGTGTAGCAGTGGCGGGAAACGGTTGCAATACCTCCATTGATATATGCTAAACAGGGTATTTCCAAGTTCAGATTGCTACTGTATCCTGTTTATGGAGGATTCCATGATACCTGAGCATGAATCGAACCGAGTTGAATTCAAAACCATACTCAATGATCGTTTCGAACGTTCCATCGTTGCTTTCCTCAATGCGAAGGATGGTGGCGAACTGTATGTCGGTGTCGCCGATGATGGCTCTGCCGTCGGAATCGAGAATGTTGATGATGTTCAGTTGCGGATCTGCGAACGAATCCAGACGAATATCCATCCGGCTGCATTAGGTCTCGTCGATATCGGTATGGAAACGGTCGAGGGAAAGAATATCCTGCATCTCTCTGTCTCGGAAGGAATGGAAAAACCCTATTGTATCAAACGGTACGGAATGAGCGAAAAGGGGTGTTTTATTCGAAGCGGAAGCGCTGTGATACCGATGACAACCAGAATGATCGAACGGTGTCTTATGAAAAGGAGTCGAATCTATTTGAAGCAACTTCCCGCTCCCAGCCAGAGGCTGTCTTTTGAACAATTACGAATTTTCTATCAAGAACATGGACATGTATTGAATGACAGTTTTGCCGATAACCTGGATTTTCTGACCGATGACGGCAAATACAACTGGTTGGCTTATCTGCTTGCTGACAACAACCATATCACGTTCCCATTCGCAAAGTATGCAGGAACGGACAAAGTGGAATTGATGATGAACAAGGAATGTGGTTTCTGTTCCCTTATTCGAGTCGCGGACAGGTTGTTTGAGCAAATCGGAAATACCAATGAAACCTTCACGAAGATCACTTCGAAGTACAGGCAGGAAAAACAACGATTTGACCTGGATGTGGTACGGGAGATACTGATCAACGCTTTGGTTCACAATGACTACACGTACGAGATGACCCCTGTCATAGAAGTTTATTCCGATCGTCTTTCGATTACTTCCTATGGTGGGCTACCTCTGGATCTTTCCAAGGAGGAAATGTTCAAGGGCCGTTCCGTTCGTCGGAATCCTGAGCTGATGCGGATATTCAAGGATGTGGAATTGGTAGAACAATTTGGTTCAGGAATGCAACGTATACTGAAATCCTATGGATCTGAAATTTTTGATATCAGCGACAACTTCGTCTGTGTGACAATCCCCTTCGCGAAGAATGATTTCATTTACGATGAATCTGTAAATGAATCTGTAAATGAAAGGGAAATTCTCTACTATATCGCTAGATATCCTCGATGCAATACAAAGCAGTTGCTTGCTGTTTTTCCATATTCACGAAGTACGATCCAGCGGAAGCTTTCCCAGTTGAAGGACGATGGTTGCATCGAGTTCATTGGTGCTGCAAAAAACGGTGGGTATGTTGTGAAAAAATAGTAAAGGCTATCCCAGTGTCTTCTTGAAGATTTTCCCAGGATAGCCCATGATTTTGTTATGAATTTTTTTTGTTAGATTCTTGTACCCTCCATACAATCAAAGAAACCCTGATCCGTCATGGAGAAATGCCACTGCTTGGAGTTCTGTGTATTGTTGTTTTTAAGTGTCATGACTCCATTCCCGGTCTGGTAACCTGTCCACACAGCATCTTCTGTTTGTAATTCAACCTGAAAGCTGCCATCATTATCTCGATAACTAGAGAACTGCGTCACTGTTGTAGGAAAGCTTGTCATGGTACCTAGTTGTTGCATATTATCCCAATCTGTTATCTTGAGACATTCAAACAGGTAAGTCTTTGATTGATTCTCCCATACTGAAAGTGAAACACGTTTGAATTGCATTGTACAGGTGTTTTGCGTTGTTCTCAGCATGACGTCATATTGGAATAGATTGAGTATATTGTTTGCATAAGAGTAGGGCATGAGTCCTGAATAGCTGTTAGATTCTAGATGATATGTCCATGACAAACCGTATGGGTTCAGGTAGAGGATCTGTGCCCCCTCGTTCCCTGACGTGCCCATCATTTGCTTTAGTTCTTCCGAGAGTTCGCAACTCCATGATCCTACCACATTTGACGGTATTGCAGATTTTTCCGAATAAGTAATCGTATTTGAACCGTTTTTCATCGTCAAAGTGCCATCCAGCTCATTGTAAGCGACAGTGTAGGTTTTTGAACCTATTGCGGGGAGTGCTGCGATAACATCTCTATCCGTACCCATAATCGCTTTTCTCAATACATGATGGTTTTGTACATAGTCCGTTAGACTTTCATCGAACCATTTTCTGCTTGTCAACGTCAACTCGTTGTTCTGTAGCGTATAGGTTCCGACATTCATCCCTTCGTCTTGGTCTGTAACACCATACTTCGTGGAGTAGTCGAGCGCATAGAATGTACCATTCTCGAATAACGTGAAATACCGGGTCCATTGTGAGGTCGGGGTATTTGGAAGGGCATATTCAATGGTTCTGGTCCAACCGCTCGGTGTGGGGACCGTTGCTTGCGATACAGGTTGAGTCCTCGTGTATTTTGCATCGACACCATGGTTTGTAATCGTCATTTTCTGACCATCGGCGGAGATTGAATATGGCGCACCGATAAAATCGACCATTTTAATATTGGATGGATCGGTTCGGTCTATGTTTGCGAAATAATACAGGTATTTTTTGTTTCTGAATTTCGTCGTGGTTCCATAGATATCAAAGTTTCCCGCTGATCCGTAGTAGGTATAGCCAGAAGGGGTAAAATCTACCTTTGTACCATTTTCCAGGTACCAAGTGCCTTCTATAGTGGTATCCCGATATTGTGTGGTCTCAAAATTGTAGTCCCAAAGATCTGTATCGGGCGTAGCTATGATCATGAACATATCGTCCGGATAGCAGATTCCAATAAAGTTTGAAGAACTCACACCTGGCACAGTTATGGTTCCATCTGTTCCAATTGTATAGTCATCATATGTGATGGGTTTTGAGCCGTTCCCTATTTGTGCTTCATTTGTCGACTGCCAGTCCTCGGCCAGATAAAGTTTTCCATCCCTGAAGAATACCGCAGAATGAATCACTGCAAAATACTGTCCATCGGAACGAAGCCTTGTTCCTGTAGCCCAGGAACTTGATGCCATGTTTGTGACCGATGTACCCAGTGTCCTTGACAAATAATAGCTATTATTGCCAAGAGATATTGTATTGTCCGCCCAGATGGCAGTTTCTTTGTCGTCGCCATTGAACATCATCTCAATAGTGCCGTCGGTATATAGCGTATATGTCCCCTTGGTTCTGGAAGAAGCCAAAGATCCATCGGAGAGATTCGTAGTAGGGGAATTCAAGACAATGGCGACTTTCTCTACAACCTTGCCAGCACCTAATCTGTAGACTGTCAGGTTTTTGGATGCACTACTTTGACTTTTCATACTTGTCGGGCAGGTCCAGAAACCCTTGATGGCTTCCAGTCTTGTCGTGTCTGTCTCTTCTGTTTTTGATGGTGGTGTTACAGGTGGATTGTCACCGACGTCCTGCCAGAACTGGGTACTGTCCATACGGGAGAAGTTTGTACTGGTTGAGGCCATATCGATGTTCAACCCATTGTCTCCTGCTGTTGTGTGAGTATAAGCCAGTACGCAAACCCTGGAAATTTCTTGGGTTTGCGAGTCTTTCATCTCTTTAGGATACAGAATGAAAATATTGTTTTCGACAGCAAGTATTTTTCCTTCAGGAAGTTGTTTGACAAATTTCTGTCCATCATCGAAATCATACCAGAATTGAGCCTTGTCATTCATGATATTCAGCCTGGCTTCTACAATGACATCAGTATCAGGGGAGGCTGCGGTACGAATATAGGTTTGATTGGCTTTCCATGTACCTTGGTATTCTTGATTGTTCCCCGCAGACAATCGACGCATGATCGCCCCGGATAAATGTCTGCCGCTCTTTGCGACAAGAATTGAGTTTCCTGCAAATAGTTCATAGTCAAAAAAAGGTTCGGTACTTCCCGTAGAACCTGTCGCAGTTGATACCCTGCCAGAAGCTGTCCTTTTATAATTTGCGTAGTACATGTTTTGCTGTTCATTCTCAGTTATTGTTGTCAGAACAAACGCTTGGGTTGCATCATCGATAGTATAGATGCTGGCCCAGTCTGTACCAGACAGACTTGTCGGGTATGTTTCGGATGGAACTATTTTTGTGAGCATGGTGTTTCCAAGTTCCACTATCGTCATTTTCTGTTCGTCGTTGGAGAGTTGTATCTCATAGGTTGGTTCATCCTCTGCGGTATCGTTTCGTGTAAATACCGGTGTCGCGACATTGTTTTCATCGATAGTGAAAGTTCCTTCGTACCAATATGCGGTAGACGGATTATCATAGAAATCTCGATAGCTGTAGAAGAGCTTGAAGTTTCCTGCATCATCGGTATCAAGCAGGTAACTAGTACTTGCGTTTTCATGAATCCAAGTCCCAGAATACGGACTTTCATAAGTAGGGGGGGGAGCCGGTGTATTTCCGTTCGGATTCGTCGGCTCATCAGAGGTTTTCGTGAAAGATAAGGTTCCGAGTGAGTCGTAGTCGAAGCTTAGAACATTATTGTTTAAATTGTAGGCCGTTGATGAGCCTTTGAGGATCAATACTGTTGCATCGTTGCTGTAGATGCCGGAATCTACCTCCGTACCATTTTTATAGTATGTAAAACGGCCGGTTTGTGCGTTGAACCTAAAATAGTGTTCAACCTGTTGCGCACCCTCCGTTCCTAGGTATTTATAATTACCGTCTATTTTCGTTACCTGTGGTCCGAACATGTCGCAAGCTACGAAAACCAAGGCGAACAGACAGACGAATATCAACACTGCATATCTGCCAAGACCTAGACTTGGATTATTCTCTCTCTCTCTCTCTCTCTCTCTCTCTCTCTCTCTCATCATCATATCCCCCTTATGTCTAGACTTCTGAAACCGTGTCTCGAATATAGTCTTGTAGACATATCATATTTCTATCAGTGTAGGGGAGGTTGCTTGTCGCCGCCAGTGAAAAATCCCGTGACATCGGCCTTTTCCATGTGGTTTTTGTTGATTTGGTGTACATGCTGGCAAGTAGCTACGGAAAGCCCTGATGTCATGCCGTCCTGATGAAATGTAGCGCAGATGAAAAATGTATGTGTATCTTTCGTGTGGGTTGCGAAGAATATGGATCAGCGGTCAAACCGAATTCAATCCATGGCACGAAAAAAGAACGCCGCAAATTCCTGCGGCGTTCCAGCCTTGTTCATCTTTCAACAGGTGATCGGTCTTTAGTTCACGGACTCTCCGCGTTCGAACTTCGCATTGTAGAAGAAGTCACTCTGGGCTTCGTTGATCGCGAACTCGGTGATTGTGTAGAAGCCGCTTCCGCTCTGACGCTGGGTCAGCTTGCCGGTAGTGGTGATCGTGGAGGGGAGGCTGATCGTCTCGCCGTCGACGGTGGAGATCTCATAGTCGACGGTCTGTACCAGGGAAAGATTGCCCTTGGACATGACATCGCTCAGCTTCCAGTCGTTCACCAGTTTCACCAACGCTTTGGATTCCTGGTCAACCCAGATGATAGCGGTGATATCGCCGTCGAAATCATCGTTGGAGAAATCCCAGCCGACGATCTCGCCGCTTGCTTCGTAGTTCGGATCATAAGTCAGCAATGCGCGGTCGAACGCCATTTCCACGTCATATACTGTGCAGGTGAGGTCATTGACCACCTCGGTTCCGACAACATCGTAATCCATATCGAAGAGGTTGTCCTCAAAAGGAGTGACGACTCCGCCGTCGAAGAATCTGTTGAGGATATCGAGTGCCGCGGTGTCTCCTACGACACGATTGTCGAGATATCTGCCATAATTGACCGGAGTCTGGTAGACGGTGACCTGTGAGGTCTCCAGGACATTTCCTGAGGCATCGAAGGTCTGCATGTCGATGGTACGTGTTCCCGGAAGGAAGCTGACGGAATTGTCGGCGGCCTTGTTGGCGTGGAACCAAAGCTTGTCGGTCTCGGTTGCGCCGCTTGCGAACAGGGCGGCTGTCGTTACGAGCAATACCGCCGCAATGGTGATCATTCTCTTCTTGTTCATGTTTCACTCCTCGACTGAACTTCGCAGTCTTTTTGAAATCTTTTTTCGTCTGGCCTCGCTGGCCATTCGACCTTTTCAGTTGGTCGATAGCCAGAAGTTAGACCTTGTTTTTGTTGACGGAGTGAACTGAATACGTAGAATAGGTGAAGATTTCAATGCGAAATTTGAAGATGCGGTGAAACCCTCTTTCTTAACGAAAAAACACTGATAGTGAACAATTTTTGGAGATTGTGTTCTTTGTGTCGGGATAATATATGTATTATGTGAACTTTAATGTTTCCTCTGCTTTTTACCTTGTCAACACTGCCGAAACGCTGGAATAGTTTAGGCATGAAACTCATATATATTGTAGAAGACCATGAATCAATCCGAGAAGGGGTCAAACAGTATCTCGAACTCTCTGGATATGAGGTAGCGGGATTCGCGGATCTGCATTCAGTTCAGGCGGCGATCGCCCGACAGGTTCCCGATATGCTTATCCAAGATGTCATGTTACCGGATGGTGATGGTTTCACGTATGTAAAGAAACTCCGTATGAGTTACAGTTTTCCTGTGGTGTTCATGACGGCCCGTGTGGCGGAGAGTGATAGGATACTCGGTTTCGAGCTGGGTGCGGATGACTATATCACAAAACCATTTTCAGCCAAGGAACTTGTCCTCCGTGTGCAAGCTATCTTTCGCAGATTGGAAGGTGCTTCGCAACTACACCGTAGCGGCTCCAGCTGGGTACTTGACGGATCTATTCTATTATTGGATGAAGTTTCCCATCTGTTCACGATCGATGGACGGCATATTCCTCTGACGGCCGCGGAGTGGCGGATCATGTCGTATCTTGTGAGCAACTCAGGGATTCTGATCACTCGGGCACAGATTCTGGAGCATTGTTTCGACTATAGCTTTGAATCGTATGACCGCATAGTCGATACCCATGTGAAGAACATCAGAGCGAAACTGGGACCCTTGGGGGCCCAATGGATAGAGACGGTACGGGGATACGGGTATCGGTTCGCTGGACATCCTACCGATGGAAGTAGCGGGCCTCATTCCAATCCCGAAATTGAAGTTGATTCCATCGTCGAAAAGCCACCTGTCTTCGTCGCGGAAATGTTTCCATCGGAGTTAGCGGAAGAAACCACACTGAAAACAGAAGAAAATAACCATTCGACTACTTTGATTGTGTAGACTTTGTGGATTTTTCTCCATAAACCACTCTTTACTCTTGTCATATACACGAGGTCTCCATGATTATGGATTATATGAAGTTAATTTATATTGTCGAAGACCATGAAGTGATCAGGGAAGGTGTACGCCAGTACCTGGAGCTATCCGGTTATAAAGTCCAGACCTTTGCGGATATTCATACCGCAAGAGATGCTTTCGCACGTATCGTACCCGATCTTCTGATTCAGGATGTCATGTTGCCCGATGGCGACGGCTTCGCTTTTGTCAAACAGTTGAGGCAAAGCTGCGACTGCCCTGTGATATTCATGACCGCCCGTATCGCGGAAAGTGACAGGATACTAGGCTTTGAGCTTGGTGCGGACGATTACATTACGAAACCATTCTCTCCAAAGGAGCTCGTTCTTCGTGTCCAGGCATTGTTCCGTCGTATCGACGCGGTCACCACGAAAGTCGAAACGGCGGTAAAATGGAGTGCGGGGGACAATGTCCTTGATTTTGATGAGCAGGAACATCGTCTGACGATCAATGGTGAAGTAATCATATTGACAGCCGCCGAATGGCGTATTCTCGCGTATCTGATCCATAACGCCGGGATACTCATCACCCGGGCGCAGATATTGGAACAATGCTTCGACTATAGTTTTGAATCCTATGAACGCATCGTGGATACCCATATCAAGAACATCAGGGCGAAACTCGGTTCCGACATGCCCTGGATCGAGACCGTCCGTGGCTATGGGTATCGCTTTATCGGACGACAATGCAAGGAGACCGCAGAGTTATGAGAAACGCCTTTCTCCGTATGTTCTTCAGTATCGTATCGATTACATTGCTCATCCTGGGAGTCCAGACGCTCCTTGTGATCAACATGAATCAGCGCATGAGGATGGACTGGAGTCAGGCTGTATACGAATCTTATTTCGAGCGGGTAAAGACGAACATAGAGGAAAACGCTCCCCCCGAGGGCTGGACGATTGAAAGCGTATGGCCGGCACTTGTTCAGGCCGCCGACGACAGGATCAGCGGACTTTTGATCCGGGACAATGAAGGGCAGCTTGTCGCCTCCTTTGGAAAGACCTCCAAAGGAGGATTGCTGCCTGTCCCCCCAGGCTATGAAAGCAGTCCTTCCGAGGTGTTTTCTTCTGAGACGGACACCTATAACAAAGCTGATTTCCTCAAGACCGACACTCTTGAGCCTTGTGTAGCCGAGTACGAGAGTTCTGACGACATCCACACAAGAACTTCAGCTATGCAGAACTCAGAGGTAAAGGTCATTGATAAAGGAAAGGACGATATCATCATCTTCCCCCCTGATGTCAAAGTCCAGGATGTGACGGGGACGGTCGATCTATTCTATGGTGGAGAGCGTCTGGGATCTGTCGATGTACTGACCTTCACCCCTATGACGTATAAGATTACCGCCGATCTCGTCCAGGCGTATCTGCGGACATTCTTCTTCACCATTCCGATCGCTCTGGTGATTTCCCTCGTCTTCGGCTTCATCATTTCCCGACGTAACGTGAGGTTTACGGAGGCGATCTCCAGGGCTTTGTTCGATCTTTCCGAGGGAAGACACAATGTACCGTTGCCAAAGAGCAGGGTGGATGGATACAAAAAGATGGTCTCCTCGATTTCACATCTTGACCAACGGCTACAGGATCATGAACGTGCTCGTCAGGCTTGGTTGTGTAGCATATCCCATGATTTGAATACCCCCGTGACTTCAATGAAACTACTTCTGGACGGTATGGACGACGGGATATTCCCCGTTGATGCCGCCCATGTCCAGATGATCAGCAAGGAGAATGATCTTCTGCAAGAACGTATTCAATCGGTAGTGACCTATTCGACGCTCCAGTCACCCGATACAACCGCCAATACCGCCAATGTGGATGTCCTTGAACTTGTGGACGCGGTTCTCAGACAATTCTCTCAGGATGATGAAATGCGCGTCGATGTCCAGGTCGATGCACCGTCGATCTTTTGCGACTTCTCTCTGATGCAGATTGCCTGCAAGGAGTTGGTCAGCAATGCATTGGCAGCCTCTGCCGGACGTGTACAGTGGCGGGTTCTCGCCGCTATCTCTTCAAAGGGAAAGGATGCTCAGGGGAGGGGCCGCCTCCTTGAAATGGATTTTGTCAACGATGGTGTTCTTGGCTCTTCCCAGATCGACTTCTTCGAACCTTGGTCCAGGGGCGATCAATCCCGCACCGCATCCGGAGGAAGCGGCTTGGGGCTGTCGATTGTCGGTCAGGTAATGCGATTGCATGGAGGTTCAGCATCGATCAGGAACTTTGAAGCTGAAAATTCGACAGAGCCAAAAGTTCTAGTACAACTTGTCTGGCCGGATAAAGAATGACCGTCTCAGAAATGTCACTTCCAAGGTAACCCTGTCAACGCAGCTCCCAAAGTGTCACATGTAGTCCAGACTTGCCCTGAGGCTTGTCCCCTCTAAGGCAAAAGTGCCAATTGAGCCTCAGAACTGTCACCCCTATCAAATGGAAACATGCCTATACTGGGTCAGAAGTGCCTGAAAAGGGCTGGACCTGCGGAAAAACTTACGGGATTTATCCTGCTCTAGAGGTCTGAATAAAAAAATATTGACAAAATGGTGAGCTGCTCCATACAATTAATTCATTGAATGAAAAAACCAATGGAGGGCTGATACATGAAGAAATCAACAGTACTGATTGAAATATGTCTGGAGTCCGTGGAATCGGTGATCGCCGCGCAGCAGGGCGGAGCTGATCGTGTTGAATTATGTTCTGATCTGTTCGAGGGCGGTTGTACTCCGTCGCTCGGTACTTTCCGTACGGCCAAGCGTCTTGCGTCGATTCCGATGAATGTGATGATCCGACCCCGCGGGGGTGATTTCTGCTACAGCGAGGTGGAGTTCGAAATCATGAAGGAGGATGCCCGGATATTCAAGGAGGAGGGGGCCAACGCCATTGTGTTCGGAATCCTTACACCTGACGGCGAGATCGACATGGAACGGTCGAAAGAACTGATCGACATCGTGCGTCCGCTGCCCGTTACATTCCATAGGGCTTTCGACATGACCCGTGATGCTTCCCGGTCTTTGGAGAAACTGATCGAGCTTGGCGTTGACAGGGTGCTTACCAGTGGGTTGGAACCCACTGTGCCTGAGGGTGCCGATACCTTGGCGACGCTCGTACGGCAGGCGGGAGACAGGATCGTCATCATGCCTGGCTGCGGCATCACTGAAAGGAACTTTCCATCGCTGCATGAGAAAATCCAGGCCCGGGAATACCATGTGTTCCTTCCGAATGAGTTCCGTTCCAGGATGGAATATCATCCCGGGCATATCTACATGGGCGGGATGCTGAGGCAGAGTGAATTCAGCGTCTCCCATACCGATGCTTCAAGAGTCCGCAATGTAAGAGAGATGGTCTAGTCCATGAAGGTAGTCGGGAATAGCCTATACCAGAAAGCGGCCAATGGCTTGCTGATTCTGAACCTGCTTCGACGCAAGGCGTACAGTCGCATTGAGATCGCCCAGATTCTTGGCTTGCAGCCTTCAACGGTCACCTACAGCATCAATCGCCTTCTGGAGAACGGTACCGTCAAGGAACTGTCGGGGACTGATAGCGGGAACAATGGCGTGGGACGCAAAAGAAACCTGATCGGCATCAATGAGGATTTCGGCCGTGTCGTTGGAATTGAGTTGATGTCGGGGTTCTACCGTATGACCATCTGCAATATCGCAGGGACGATCGTGCACCAGGCCGCGTTGTCCTATGAGCGGAAAGTGAAGGAAGCTGATTCGGTACGTGGGTTCAAACGATTGGTCAAGGAGACGGTGGAGAAGGCCGGTATCCTGTGCGGTCCCATGCAGATCCTCGGCGTGGGAATCGCCGTCCCCGGTATCGTGCTGGCGGGCAACACTCGTATTGAGGAATGCTGGACGCATGGACTGAAGCACGTTGACCTCGGAGAGTTTCTCACAGGTTTTGATTTTCCTGTGTTCTTTGAAAACGACGCGAATTGCTGCGCGGAGAAATATCTTTGGGCGGAAGGGTATGAGAAGGATAGTTTCATGTATCTTCTCGGCCGCAAGCATGCCCCCATGGTCGTTCCCGAGGGGATTCCCACCATCGGTCTTGGCCTCGGTCTGGTGATGGATGGAAAACTATACCGTGGCAGCGCAAGCAGAAGCGGTGAATATCGTGCGTCGACGCTCATGGGCAGTGACGTCCCCGGGCAAGTGAGTCTCTCTCCGAAAGAACTGCTTGAGCTTGATGTCGATTCTGTGATGGCCCGCAGGATGGTCGTCGAGATCTTCTCCGATATCTTCTGTTCGATCAGTATCTTTGATCCTCGCGTACTGTTCATCGGGGGTTTTTTTGCGATGGAGCCTTTCAAGGATGTCGTGTTCGACGTCCTTGAACATGAGCTGCGGGATCGCTGGATGGGCTTTAGCTGGAAAGGAGGCATCGTCATTGTGCAGGATGCCCAGTTCGACGCTAGCGAAGGTGCCGCAGATACGGTATTGAACTGGTTGTATCAGGTCCCCCAGGTCGGCGAGGCTGAAATCGACAGCCGCAGGCTGAACGGGTTGTTGGCGAATATCATCGAGTAGGTATCTCGCAAGCCCTTTGTGCTTGGGGTGCATGCTCAAGGAATATTTTTGGTCTATGGAGGAAGCGAATATGGCGAAGCGGATCTTGGTCGGTGGAATGCATCATGAATCGGATACGTTCAATCCGATCATCACAAATGAAAAGGATATCTGGGTGCGTAGAGGCGATGAACTGTTCGCCGAAGAGCGGGAAGATTCCATCAGCGGGGCGATCGCTACCTTGAAGAATGCCGGCTATGAAGTAGTCCCGACCTTGATCGCAAGGGCCGTTCCCAATGGTGAATGGGATCCTGGATACTACAAGGAACTGAAGAATGAGTTGTTGGAAACCCTAAAGGCTTCCTTGCCTGTCGACGCCGTATGCCTGTCACTGCATGGCTCCATGCGTGTAAAGGATATCGGTGAGGCTGAGGGCGATATCCTAGCTGCGATCCGCGAAATCTGTCCGGATATTCCCGTTTTCAGTTCCTTGGACATGCATGCGACCATGACAGTACGCATGCTGGAACATTGTGATGGTTTCGTCGGCTACAAATGCGCTCCGCATACCGATACCTATGAAACCGGTGTCCATGCGGCGAAAATGACGATTGATACTCTGGAACAAGGGTTCTCTCCCAGGATGTCTGCCGTCCATATTCCCATCTTGATCGCAGGAGAGCAGTCGGAGACCAGTGTGGAACCCATGAACAAGCTGATTCCTGTATTGCGTGAATATGAGAAGAAGCCCGGTGTCTTGGCCGCTTCATATCTGCTTGGTTTCCCTTGGGCTGATACGAAGGAGAACGGCGTGACAGCGCTGGTCGTCGTCAAGGATGACCAGGAGCTTGCAAATGCCTATGCCCGGGAACTTGCAAAGCTGTTCTGGGATACCCGCCATGAGTTCAAGTTCTATAACGAGACACATGAGGCTCCTGAAGCCCTCACCGCCGCATGGGAGAGTATCCAGAATGGAATCTATCCGGTGGTCATTTCCGACAGCGGGGACAATCCTACCGCCGGTTCTTCGCAGGATGTCACCAATTTCCTGAAAATGATCATTGCGGACCCCCATCTCTCCAGGCTTGATCCTCCGTTCTGCTACCAGGGGATCTATGATCCGGAGATCGTACATGAAGCGATCGAGGTCGGCGTCGGTGGTATTGTCGTGGGCAGGCTTGGCGCCAAGTTCGATACTCGTACCAGTACACCGGTCGAGATCAAGGCCAAGGTAAAGGCTGTCAAGGAGAAGTGGGAGGGGGCACAGGGCAATGATCTGGCTCTGCTTGATGTCAACGGTGTGGATGTCGTCGTGACCGGCGGGCATGTCGGTTGTTATGATCCCGAAATGATGCGTGTGCTCGGTGTCGAGCCAGAGAACTGCAAGGCTATCGTCGTCAAGCTGGGCTATCTTGAGCCTGAGATCCGTGCGATCGCGAAGCGTTCCATGATGGCCTTGACCGACGGTAGCTCCAACGAGGTGTTCTCCCGCCTGCCATATAAGAAGCTTGCCCATCCCATATTCCCTCTCGATGGGGATTTCGAAGCGGATCTTCCGTTTCTCTGGGGGGATTGATACCTATTGAATCGGCAGATCATTGGCTTGTTCGACATCCAGGACAAGCCGGCTGCCAACACCGTGGAAATCACCGCCCTCTTTGAGTGGCGGTGTGATATTGGATTTACCTATGCACGTCTTATGAGCAAAGTGTACTTCTCATGGCAGGTTTTCGGAAAAATCTTTCATATGGTGTCGGACTCTACGTATTTTTCGCTCTGTGAATGAATTTTCCTACCTTTATTTCATGTCGCTTTTACTCCAGGAACAAATTGTATTTCTACCTTCTGGTTATCGGCCATTGGAGATGGTCTGTACCGGTCAGGCGTACAAAATGATTTCCAAAGGACTGCGGGTGCAGTCGAGGAGTGAAGCATGAACAAAAAAAGAATGACTACTATCGCAACTGCATTGCTTGTCGCGACCACCGCCCTGTTCGCGAGCGGTGCATCGGAATCCCGTGAACTTTGGTCCCAGGCCAACAAGGTCGTCGATCACTCGGCGAACTATCTTCCTGGGACCCGTACCATTGCTATGCGGACGTTAGGCGTTTCCGGCGATATTCTGGAAACATCCCAAGCCACTGTCCATCAGGCTCTGTCCGGCAACGATAGCCATGTCGATGTTCGTGCGGTCGGTGACAAAGAGATCCTTGATGTCCTGGGCAAGTTTTTCGATGGCAGAGTCGTGACGCCATTCGACAACGCTTTGTTCTCGGTAGACTCAAAGGCTACGGCTACCGAGATCGTCGATGGATAATGTTGCCGTATGTCTCCCTTCAACAATTTCCACAGTGGGGAAGCTATTCCGGCGTTCCGGCGGAGCCAATGTCTACAATGTCACCGAGTTTGAGATTGATGAAACGCAGAACGACTTCTTCTCGATCAAATAACTTGTCTTGGGTAGAGTAGGGGCTTATCCCGGATACTACAAAAAAAGAAGCGGTCCCATCAACGATGGAACCGCTTTTGTATAACGGAAAAATATTGTTGGAGGAAACACGGCCGTGTTTCTGCTCACGGCCGGATTTCACACTAACCTTGGTTAGAAGTTGATGATAGCCTTCGGAGTAAGAGCGAAAGTCTTGTTGGAAGTGGTGTATTCCATGTTTACCGCATAGGTTACGCCACCGAAGGTGTACTCAACATCGCCACCAACTTTGATTGTGTCCGCGACTGTGTCGAAGTTGCCGATATTGAAATAGACGTCCAAATCGAGGTTTTCGACACCACCGTAGGAAACTTTGGTGTTCAAGCCCATGAGCTGATCGTACATGACGAACTCAACATAAGCATTGACATCTGCATAGCCACCGTAGACGTTTGCGCCCAGGTAGTTCTTCTTGGCGTCAAAAAGGTAGGTGTCGAAAGCAGAAACGCCGAGGTTGAAGTCAAGACCTGCAAGTTTCGCGACGTTCACATTGACGGAACCATTGATGGCGTTCTTGTCGGCCCAACCTTCATCGGTTGTGGCGTTATGGGCGTAGGCGATACCAGCGACGATACCGTCGACAGGTTCGGTGGTAGCGGCGACCGCGAGAGAGCGGGCCTTGTCAACACCACCAAAGCTGTTGGTAGGATCTACGGCAGCCATGACCTTGACGAGCTTGCCATAACCGAGGGTCAAGCTGACGGAAGCTTTTCCATTGTTCTTGAACTTGTGGTCTTCGTTTCCCGTGGCATCGTTATAAGCGGAGATCATGGTGATTGAACCATTGTTTCCGATGCTGGCGACTACACTGAAATCTCCCATATCGACACCGGCAGCCGCAAGAGCCTTGCCGAAATTGATGCTGGCGTTCGCCGCCCACTTGTCGTTCGAATCGAGAGCACCGACACCCTTGAGGTTGACGGTCCACAGACCATTGTCATCGGCGAACTTCATGACGAGCTTGGACTCTTCAGCCTTCCATTCGGTAGTGGTGTTACCATTGGCGTCAAACTTGAAAGTATAACCCTGTCTGAAACGACCACTGAATGTAGGAGCAGCAGACAAGCCAACAACTACCAACAGAACCAACGCAAGAGTCGCAACAAATTTCTTGTTCATGACCTTTTTCTCCATATTTGCGTGAGATTAATTTGTAGTTCCAGTATGGGTAGTGTGTATGGGTGTATGATGAACTACATTTGTAGCAAACGTGGATTAGCGTGAACGAATTGTGATGAATATGTGGAAAACGAGGAAACGTGTGGTTGTTGTGTGTGATTTACCTGAACAAAATTGAATTGTGTGAAAAAGATGAAGGTTACAGACACTTTAAATCGATTTGTCAAATTTCTTTTGATATAGAATCAATCAAAAACCTATATTATTAGAGTATCAGTTCCATGATGATATTTCCATCAAAACCCTTGACTGCAAAACGTTTTTCTTCATAGATCATATACGAAGGGGCGACCCCACCCTTGGGCAATGAGACCGACCCCGGATTGAGCAGGATATAGTCCCCACGATCTTCCGCGACCGGAATATGCGTATGACCGTGCAAAAGGATGTCACCGTTCTTGAAAGGAGGCAGTTTTTTCTCATTGAACAGATGTCCGTGTGTGATGAAAATCATCCTTCCGTCGAGCTCAGGAAGGAACATGGTGCTGTAGTCCGCCATCACGGGGAAAGCGAGGACCATCTGGTCCACTTCGGCTTCACAGTTTCCTCGCACACAAAGCACATCTTCAGAATGAGCGTTGAGCAACGAAATCACTTCCTTCGGGGCATATCCCTTGGGGAGATCGTTTCTTGGCCCATGATAAAGGAGGTCACCAAGAAGGATGAGCTTCTGGGCCTGTTCGTTCTTATATGCTTCAAGCATTTTTTCCGCATAGTACGCGGAACCATGTATGTCGGATGCGATCATGATTTTCATACTGCCAATAGTATACAGAGAAACAGGCGGTAGTTCCACTGGCTTGTCGAACAAGGCGTGGATAAATAAAAACGCCAAGACATGAGCCTTGGCGTTTTCGATGGTGTTAGAACCTGTTTTACAGGGTTCCGAGCATCGTGATGACGATGGAAGCGGAATTGTCCGCGGCCTTCTGCCCGAAGTTGTCCATGGAGGCGTGAGCCTGTCCATCGGCCTTGTCAGACATACAGCGGATTACCACGAACGGTACATTGTACTGATAGGCTACGAGCGCTACCGCCGCACCTTCCATCTCGCAAGCATAGGAGTTGAACTTGTCCTGGAGCTCGGTCACATACCATTCGCTGGACACGAACTGGTCGCCGGTGGCGATATTGCCCTTGAAGGTGTTTTCCGGCCCGACGACGGAAACCGCCGCTGCGAACGCCGCATCGATCAGAGCCTGGTCGGCGGGGATCATCCCCTCGATGGTGCCGCTATTGGGGCGCCATACGAAACCGTCATTGGTGACCGTGCCATAGTCATGGACCACGAGGTCGGTGGAGATGACCATGTCCAGGACCTTCGTCTCATCGGCTACACCTCCGGCGATACCGGTGAAGATGATTGCGCTGACGTTGTATTCATTGATCAAGGTGGCCGCGCTGGCTGAAGCGAGAATCTTGCCGACGCCTGCCTTCACAAGTACGACATCCTTGCCTGCGAGCGTACCTACATGGTACTCGACGCCACCGATCTTGTCTGTGTAGTCAATCTCGGCCGTATCAAGGAGAAGTTGCAACTCACTGGACATCGCGGAGATGATTCCGATAGGAGCCGTTGTGTTCTGTGTTGCGGGGACTGTTGCACAGCCGACCAGCACTGTGGCGACGATCACGATCATTACCACGAAATACTGCATTCTTTGTAGTTTTTTCATCTGCACCCTCTTGTTGTGTAGTGTTTTGTTGCATCAGTTATATCATGTTGTGTTGGAACCGTCCATGAAAACCAGCCAAATTCCATGGGCTTTTTTCTGTGTAATCGCTCTCCGCTTTGGTTACTGCTCCAAGCGGGACACCACTGCTTGTTTCCTGTTCTCGCGGCAAAAGGAGGCTGCGGGTATGAAAAAAGCGCCACCATGTTCGGTGACGCCTAACTGATACCTTTTCGCCTTCATCGGCCGGACTGCTTGCCCGTCGGATCTATTGTCCGTCGTTCTCCTTCACGAGGGATGTAGTCCCTTTTTCCGGCTTGAACCGATTGAGCCGCAATGCGTTGAGCACGACGGAGACGGAGGAGAGCGACATGGCCAGCGCCGCCAGCATCGGATTGAGCAACGGTCCGCCGAACAAAGTCAGCAGGCCTGCCGCGACGGGGATGCCCAGCGTATTGTAGAAGAACGCCCAGAAGAGGTTCTCCTTGATATTGCGCATGGTCGCCTTGCTCAAATGTACAGCTGTCGCGAGGTCGGAAAGACTGCTTCTTACCAGAACGACGTCCGCCGATTCGATTGCTACGTCTGTACCGCTGCCAATAGCTATGCCGATATCGGCTTTCGCAAGGGCGGGCGCGTCGTTGATACCATCCCCGACCATCGCCACGACCTGTCGTTTGACAGGCTCGATCTTCTTGCCTTCCTGGACGACAGGACATTCGAGAACCTGGAGGTTCGCGATGGTCTCGGCCTTCTGTCCTGGCAATACTCCCGCTATGACCTCATCGACTCCGACCTTCGTCCCGATCGCCTTTGCGGTCGTCACATTGTCCCCGGTCAGCATGACGGTCTTGATGCCTTCTCGTTTGAACCCCTCGACGATCTGCTTGCTCTCTTCCTTCAGGGTATCCGCTACAGCGATGATCCCGAGGATGTGCTTGTCGTCGGCAACCATCAACGGAGTCTTGCCATCGGACGCCAGCTGTTTCGCCGTGTCGATGAGTCTGTCGAACACAGGAGAACCCGTGTCCATACCGATCTCTTCGATCAAGGCCTGATTGCCCAGATACAGAATCCTGTCCTGTATCTTCGCACGGATCCCCTTGCCGGGTATCGCTTCGAACTCCGAGACGTCCGACAGCTTGACGCCATTCTCTTTCGCCCGGTTCACGATCGCGGAGGCCAATGGGTGTTCGCTACCGACTTCGGCTGAGGCCGCGAGGGCCAGAAGGGTCGGTTCATCGACATCATCAGAGAGAATGACGATATCGGTGACCTGCGGTTTGCCGGTGGTCAATGTGCCGGTCTTGTCGAACACGATCGTATTGACCTTCCGCAGTTGCTCCAGGGCTGCCGCCTGCCTGAACAGGATGCCGTAGCTAGCCCCTTTTCCTGTTCCTACCATGATCGCGATAGGTGTCGCCAACCCCAAGGCGCAGGGGCAGGCTATGACCAGTACCGATACCGCGGCCGTGATGGCGAAGTTGAGCGTATGGCCCGCGATCATCCATGCGACGAACGTGACCACCGCGATAGCCATCACCACAGGGACGAAATATCCTGATACCGTGTCCGCGGTCCGGGCGATGGGGGCCTTCGAGCCCTGCGCCTCCTGCACCATGCGGATGATCTGCGACAGGGCGGTATCCTTGCCGACTTTGTTCGCTTTGTACTTGATCGCTCCAGTACCGTTGATGGTCGCGCCAAAGACTTCGTTGCCAGTCATTTTTTCTACAGGGATGCTTTCTCCGGTGAGCATGCTTTCATCAATGGAGGTCAGTCCCTCGGTGACGACGCCATCGACCGGAAGCCGCTCCCCTGGCCGCACGACGATGATATCCCCGACTACGACCTGTTCAGCGGGAATGACGTTTTCCTTGCCGTCCCGGATCACCGTCGCTGTCGCCGGCACCAACGCCATGAGCTTTCTGATCGCCTCCCCGGTCCGTCCTTTGGAACGGGTCTCAAGGTATTTGCCGACCATCACCAGTGTGATGATCGTCGCCGTACCCTCGAAATAGAGGCTCTGGTGCACCGCCATGTAGTCTCCTCCCGCGATCTGGACGATGCCCCAGATGCTGTAGAGGAAGCTGGCGGTGGTCCCGACCGCGACCAGCGAATCCATGTTGGGCTTCAACCTGAAGAGGTTGGGATATCCCTTCGTATAGAAGGTGTATCCGCAGAACATGACCGGGACGCAGAGGATCAACTGGATGACGGCGAAAGCCAGAGGATGCATGTGCGGCGAGATGAACGAGGGGAGTGGAAGCCCTCCCTTGGACATGAACACCATGGGGCCCATCGCGATATACAGCAGCGGGACGGTGAGACAGATCGCGACGATCAGCCTGATCTTCTGGCTTTTTTCCCTCCGCTCTTTGCGTTGGCGTTCGGCTTCTTCGTCCGCGTCCGTCTGTTCAATGAGCGTGAACCCTGCGCGTTCTACCGCGTGCCGGATTTTCTCAAGGTCCAGCTGTTTTTCATCGTAGGACATCACGGCCTGTTCCGTCGCGATGTTCACCTCCGCGGATTCCATTCCCGGGAGTTTCTTCAACGACCGTTCGACCGCCGCGCTACAAGCCGCACAGCTCATGCCTCCGATTCCCACGACAAGTTTTTTCATTTATTTCACCACTTCGTATCCGATATCATCAATCAAGGTCTCGATTTCGAAGATGTCGAGATCATCGTCATGGGTGACGACTACATCTCCGGTCTTTGCGTCGGCGGTGCAGTCCTGTACGCCCTTCTGGTTCTTGACGGTCTTGCAGACGCGTTCTTCGCAATGATGGCAGCTCATCCCTTTTGTATGGATGGTAGTTTTCATATGGTTCTCCTTTGCATGGACCTCATCCTTCCCTGGTTCCGTCCAGGCGACTTGTGCCATGCGTACCTATACATTTTCTCGTGGACGGGATGTTTGTTTTTCTTTGTATCGGTTGACCGATCTAGACGCCCCACCCATCACATATACTATACAAATAAATCAGATGATAGGGTAGTGTTAGAGGGAGGAAACTTTTAGTCGTCTGAGTATTGCGACGTCTGGAATTGTCTGTGATTATGATGCAGGCTCCGAAATCTACGAGATGGGAAGGCTCTGTAGGATCTCATGCCGGGACTGTTTTTTACATAACCCACTAGACAGAAATCTGATGTTATGGTAAGGTGCTACACGCTGGTTCGCTAGCGAACAAGACGGGCTCGTAACTCAGTGGGAGAGTATCACCTTGACATGGTGGGAGTCGTTGGTTCAAATCCAATCGGGCCCAAAGGCAACTAATTCTGATGTATAGAGTTAGTTGCCTTTTTTGTTATCATTGAAAGTAGGATTTTATGTAAAGGTTGGAAAAAGGGTTAGAAACATGGTTCATGACAACGAATTCAAAGGAACTGAAAAGAGCATGAACTACTACATTTGTAAGCAAAAGAAGACCCGTGTTTACCTGTACGCCTATTTTGTCGATAGCAAGGACAAGAAGAAAGTTATAAAAAAGGTTAGCGTTGAGGCCACTAGAAAGCGAATTCCCGAACTGCAATATCAGCAACAGCCGATAACTAGAGAGAAAGAAGCTATTCTCATTATCGAAAAGGCCTTGCAAAAAGGCTTGATTTGTTTTGAGTCTGATATACCGAGGTTTGTGGACTATGTCTTCGCCTTCTGGGATTTTGACAATTCTGCATATATCAAGAAAAAGAACTTTAATAAAGCCAATAGCATTGGTCGTGATCATGTTCGCAATATGTTGCTTACGTTTAAAAAGAATCTTCTACCCCTTATTCCTCAATCTTTGTTGGTGAACCAAGTCACTACCCGACATATTGAAGATTGGAAACTGTCGTTGGCAGAGCAAAACAGATTGCAACGGGCTACATTAATAAAGGTCATGCAGTCGATTGCTGTCCCCTTGCGTGAGGCTTACAGGAATGATTTAATTCAAATCAATCCGATGGATAAGGTCTTGCCTATTACCGCTGACGCTCCCAAGGAGAAAGGAATCTTCTCTGTGCAAGAGATTCAAGGCATATTGAAATATCTTTTGGAACGGACTGCTGACACGGTCTTCCGTCGGTATAGACTTTCACGTGCCTTCTATCTTATGAACGCATTAGCTGTTCTGACTGGTATGCGGATGGGAGAGGTTAGAGCAATCACTATTGACCAAATAGCTTTTGTTGATGAGACCTCCGAAGTTGGAGTTATCCACATTGATAAAGCATATAGCGATGTTGCAGGGGAAAAACTACCGAAAGGAAAGAAAACAAGATATGTCTCTGCACCCCGTTGGCTCCTCCAAGAAATGTTGGAGCAGGCCGCCCTTAATCCATTGGATTCTGCGAACACCAGAGTGTTCTGGAGTGATAAAATGCCTACACAACCATATCAACGTAGTGTCATCGAAAAGCATACGATCGAGGCGATTCATGCGATAGGAATTGCGGAAGAGGTTAGACAAGAAAGATTCCTGACGTTTCATAGTTATCGCCACACGTATAATTCCCGATTGCGGGATGAAGTTCCAGAGACCTTGTTACGGGCGGTTGTCGGACACGAGTCGGACGTCATGACTAATAGATATACTCACCAGACACAAGAGCAGATTCTGTCGGTAGGTATGAAAGCACAAGAAATATTCAATGTTGAAGTGCAGAGGTAATGCTTTATGAGCAAAAAAGATGAATGCAGTGAGAAACAGCAAGGCCAAAACGAGGTGTATGGGAGAACAGTTGCCGACGCTAGAACTGAGGCTATGGCTCATATAAAAAAGGCTCAGACAATAGTGGGCCTGCTCCAAGAACAAGTTCCTCAACTAAATGATTTATCAAATGATATCTCTGATATCGTGAAAGAGGAATGGGGCAAAGGGTCTCCTCAATATAGTATCTATGACGAAGTCGAGAAATATATTGAGAAGCATAAAGACGTGCGGGAGGACTTGGAAAAAGCCTGTGCGGTTTTGTTATCAATTATCTCACTGGAAACCGAATTGTCAAAGAAGTCTGATGACTTTACCGATGAAAAAATCGATGAGGCTTTAAACACCTTCAGGAAGGATATTGGTCACTACACGAAATTCTTTCGTAATACTAATACCTATATTACGATGCTTCAATCGCTGATCACTTCAATGAAGTAGATAGGTATTTGCCATGCCGTCAAACTGTGAAAACAATACAGAATTCCTATTAACTGCACTTCAAAGTACACTGGCTTATGCAAAACAATTTCCGTGTACCTTGAGTCCAATAATTGAAAACCTTATCTCTCCTCTGCTTTCTGGTGATGCTAGTGCAAATGATTATACTATGGGTGCGGACATGAAGGACGTTATGGAACGAAAACTCATTTGTCCGACTAAACTGATACAGTTAAGCATGGATAATGGAACGTTAATCTATGAGCCAAATGAGGGATTGTATTACATTCAGACATCACTTTCCACTTGGATCAAGTCCCTTGAAAAAGACTTTGCTCGGGAAAAAGGGATTGTGGTTCCACCTTCAGAACCCTGGATTCTTAGACATGTTCGAAACAAACAAGGTGAAGAAATCAATCCAGAAACCCTAGCGTCAATCTGTAGAAAACACCTTACAAAGAAAAAAGTTATTTAGAAATCCTTCTTTTGGTTCTAAATATCCTTGCCGGAAGCTTTTCTCATAAATAGCATTTGCTACCCATTTGCTACCTATTTTAGACCTTCTTTTTTCCACCCAAAATGCAATGCTGTACCTATCACAGACGACCTGATAGTCGTGTTTAGGAGGGTACAACATGAAACAACTAGAGAAGATTGACCTGACTCAAGGTTTTCTTTCAGTCCCAGATACCGCCGCCTTTTTGGGTATCTCGGAAGGGACGCTTCGTAAGTATGTGTTTAACAAGAGTATTCCATACTACAAGGTCAATAAGAGAATTCTATTCAGTAGGGATGACCTCGACAAGTGGCTTGCGACAAAGCGAGTCATGCCTCTGCGGGAAATTTCCCGTCTTTGAGTGGGAGCTTGATCTCGATTCTCAAATATCTTGCACGGGCATTTGCTGTCGCTTTGTGGTTGATATTCACCATATGATATGCAGGAGAATTGTTCTCCTGCATATGCACTGCAACTCTTGTTTCGTACCGTAATGATAATAGTAACAAGAGTACAAACATTCAAATACTGAAGGAGTCTTTATGTATGATAGCATCGGATTCTATGTGCCGAATGGTCATGTCGATGAGTCTGTTCTGGCAGGAGTTTCATACAAAACCAAGGCCAATTCCGGCGAAGCTAGTTTTAAGGGATATCTACGGAACTTGCATGTCATTCAATGGGGCTACGGGGTGTCGTTCGCTGGCAGTCTGGCACGTTATCTGTATGGCGAGAACTTCACTACGCTTCGACGTGCCGACGTACTGGATGCAATCGCCTCTATTGAAGCCGAGGTGGGGCTGGACTTATCCGGTGCAGTGGTGACCCGCCTGGAGTTCGGTACGACGCTCTGCGTATTCCGTCCACCCCGTGAATATATGGACATGCTCGAATATTCGCCACGCAGACCGAAGACCTCGTTTCATGACAATGGTACTGTGGAGTTTGGTAATCTGAACAGCTTGCTCCTTGCTTTCTATGACAAGGGCAAGGAAGCCAAAACCATCCCTGATGAATGGAAGGGTAAACATGCGTTGCGGGTGGAGTTGCGGTTGAGGAACAAGAGGGCTATCCGCCGTTGTCTCGATAGGGATATCCTTCTTCCAGAACTAGAAGGCAGTGTCGTCCATGATGCGTTTTTGCGACGCTTGAAAGCGGAGTATACACGTATTCATAAACACTCGGAAGTGAGGTTTGAACTAGTTGATGCCCCTATCCGGTATACCCCCTCCATGCTTGGCAAGCTGGCATTGGTCAGGGATGTTGAGGCCGTCGGGTATGGTGCCTACATGAGAAACGTCGATGCACAGAAAGTAAGCGGTGTGATAGACAGCCAGACGTGCAGGAGAATGAAACAGAAGGTACGTTCTCTCTACGAAAGTTCCCCGTTCGTCAAGGTACCATCTTTGATTGAGGAACTGGACTCATTGATAGCGGAACTGTAGAAGCGACCACCCCCTGTATTTGCGAAAAAGGCAGGGGGTGACTTTGTGGAACTCGATGAAAAATCCTAGCGAATTTTTATAACTTCTGTTTATGGATTACTGGTTCTTTGTAACACTAATTCATCAATTGCAGATTGAAGCCCTGATACTTCTGGTATTTTAAATACATACCTTACGGAACCATCTCGTTTCAGCAATGTTATTTTAGCTTCTCCTCCTTGCTCGAAAAGGGCTACAATCTGCTTGCCAACCCTTTCTCGGTCATCAAGATATCCAAACGTAAAAAATGTCCCTAAAAAATTGAGATAGGCATTGCAATCAATGTGACCATTAGGAGTATCAATTCCGCAGAACCAGTAGTCTTCCTCTGCTCGCGGAGACCACCCCCGACGAGGATTTCACGACATATTTCCCATATTCCCATAATTGAACAGAGAGAGATTCGGCATCATAGATTTGGAATTTCACAGTCAGGCTCTCATTGTCGACGACGGAATTAGAAAAGAACCCTACAATCTGTTCTGAATCATAGGTCACGTAGTAATTTCCTGTAGGGTCACCGAACTCATCTAGGCGTTCTCTAATAAACCACGTAATATGTCGAAAGAAGGAAAAGAAAGGCGACCTCCCCCTTGCCGATAT
>CAYOWS010000004.1:0-162162 GCA_964407735.1 uncultured Sphaerochaeta sp.
CTCATGGTTCGCCCCGCCCTTCCTTTCAATAGCTTAACTTAATGACATTGGGGGTGCGATAGGGGTACACACCATCGGGTCGAGAGTGTGGGAGAATCCTTGGTTCAGCCTCTTCAACGCGGCTTGGATCTCGGGGTTGGCTTGTAGCTGCATAGCGCATCTCCTGTACCGCCCCGGCATACCTTACCGCAGCGGCTGATATAGGTTTGTCCGCAGGGAAACCCCACGGGTCCGCAATTGTTTTGTCGCGGACATCTCCTATATGCATGAAAACCTCGCTGGTGATACGGACTACCGGGAGTACACGACTTGCCGGACGCTATAGCGTCAGGGTAGGCAAGTCGAGCGGGAACTAGCTTCGAAGAAGCGTATCCCGCGTTGATTCAGCAGCTGCATTCCTGATGCATAGAATGCAGGTTTCATGAGGATAATTTTGAGACATGAAGGGAGAGGCCAAAGCTTTTCACTGGCTGTAGCAGATGCTGAATAGTCAATGTTTACAGATGGAAGGAAAACGGCCTGCGGCGGAACCAGGTCCCATCCACAGGCCGTATGGAGTGTCATCATAAAATTCGCTCGGGACGAGGACAGTGCTATTCGCACGGCCTCGTCAACGTGACGCAGATCATAGATCGATTATCCGAGCAGGCTAGCGGAGGCCGAAACGCTCGACGAACGCCTCCGCATTCTGAATCGACCCGCCCGCGGCACCCTTGACGATGTTGTTGACCAACAGGCAGAAACCGATCTTGCCGTTCTTCTTCTTGACGCGGCCGGTGTAGACGACCATGCCCCTTGGGTTGCCCCAGAAAGCGTACTTGGGCTGCGGGAAGGTATCTTCCGCCCCATAGACGACCGGCTGCTCAGGAGTGGAAGGAAGTTCGGTTACGACCTTGAAATCGGCCCAAGCCTTGATGATGTCCTCGACCTCGGCGTCCTGCTCCAAATCGAGCCAGACGGTTTCGAGATGGCCGAACATGACCGGTACACGGACGGTGTAGGCATAGACGTCGGGACTGATCGACAGGATCTTATTGATCTCCTTCTCGATTTTCTCTTCTTCGCCTTTGATGAACGGAATGCAGTTGTCGGTGATATCGAAGGAGGAAAGTCCAGGATACCCCGCGCCACTGACGGACTGGTAGGAGTTGATCATGATCGTCTTGATCCCGAACTGGCGCAATGGTGCGAGAGCCATTGCGAGGCCTGTGGTGACACAGTTCGCATTGGTCACGACGCAACCGGTCTGAGGATAGCCCTGCTTGCGAACCAGATCGAGCTGGTCAAGATTCGTTTCGGGAATCAGGATAGGAACGTCGGAGTCGTAGCGCATCGCAGCGGCGTTGGAGAACACGCAGAAACCATTGGCGCGAAGCTGCGGTTCAGCTTCGGAAGCGACGGCGGCGGGAAGAGCGGAGAAAACAATCTGCACCCCGGCTTCCTTCATCGCGTCGAAATTGAATTCACGGACTTCGATATCGCGGATTGGCGCGGGCATCTCGAAAGGCAATACCCAGTGTACGGTAGAAGCATATTTCTGTCCTACACGAGCGGCGGAAGCCGTAACATAGCTGACCTCGAACCAAGGATGGTCCGCAAGCATCCACATGAAAACCTGGCCGACTGCCCCGGTAGCACCGATAACTGATACTTTGATCTTCTTGTCCATAGTACACTCCCCCGTATAACATCATCCGACCACATCGCGGGTTCCAACGATGATCTGGATTCACTAGGTAGCACCACATCCTCGTGTTGCAAGGTACAGTATCGCTTTTAGGCTGTGAAGGGCAAGAGGTTCGACAACAATTTGTTATAATTTTTATCAAAATGTCACTATAATAACATTTTGTTCAATATCCTAAACACAATCCGCCCTAATTCGTCTCGGCGAGAAGCTGTTTCGGATGCTTCCGCCTTTGGGAAACCGCCAGTCCGCAGATGATCAGCCCGGCGCCGAGCACCCCCATCCAGGTGATCGGTTCATCAAACACGAGATTGCCGGCGACCATCGAAATAAGAGGAAGGAGGTAGATATAGACGATGGATACGCCATCACCCAATACCACGACAGCATGGTTCCATATGATGTAGCAGCAGGCGGAAGCGATCACGGAGAGATAGAGGACATTCAGAAGGACCGGAAGGGAAGCGAAATCTGACAGGGAAACGGAAAACCCGGTAAACGGCAGGCAGGGAAGCAAACCGATGATCCCGTAGAAGAAGATTCGGCGGGTACTGTACAGCAGCGGCAGACCCAGGTGGTCGACCTTGAGGAGCAACATCGAATAGGCGGCCCAGCATACCGCTGCGACCAGGGCCAGAAGGTCTCCCTTTGGCGAAAGGCTCAGAACCACATTGCCGTTGAATTCGACCAACGCCACGCCGCAGATCGCGAACATGAACCCGATGAAAAACCCTCGGCCAAGTTTCGCACCACCGAACAGTTTACTGAACAAGGCGGTAAAGAGCGGTGCCATGGCGACGATGATCGCGACATTGGCGGAAAGAGTGAGCGTGACGGCGTAGGATTCGAACATGTAGTAGGCTGTCACCCCGATCAGGCCGGTCAAGGCGAACAGCCCTTCCCTCTTCCATGACAGGCTGTCCATATGCAGATGTGGGTGCAGCAGGAAGAGGATGAGATAGCTGATACAAAAACGTATGAACAGCAGTTCTATCGGCTCCAGTACGCCGAACAGATACTTCATCGACACCAATGTAGTCCCCCAGACGAGCATGGCGGACAGGGCGCAAAGATGGGCTGTGGCGGTACGTGTCTCCATAGGGCAGAAGAATACAGCAACAACAGAGACCTGCATAGTGGGCAGGAAATATTCTGATAAAACTGGATACATTTGTTACAATATCACCTGTGAAGAAATGGCCGCCGGCAATGTGTTCCCTGGCTTTTGCCTCATCTTTACGCACCATATCCATCATCCTTGTCATCAACCTGCCGACGTACAGCCAGACGAGGAACAACCCGGCCCTGTTCTGGCTGACCGTCAGTATCTCCCCCTTTATCTGATTAGAACGGTCATCGGATATCTGTTACCGGAGAGAAAAAGAACGTCCATACAAGCTCCCAGTTTCTTATATACATATGACAAGAAAACGAATGCCGGACACGCTGGAAAATAACGCAGTAACGAAATGATTGTCGTAGCAAGAACGATGATTTTTTTCTATATGTCAACCCCATCCACCCCGAGAAAACCCTTTGCAACACCTCTTGAACATGAAACTTCTTTTTGTTGACAGCTGCGATAAGTGATGATAGGCTGAGTTTATAGACTTTTTACGAACTTCGTAAAAAGTGTTATACGGAGAGGATCACACAGTATGCTGGACCAAATGAAGATTCAGAACCTGACCAACATCATGACCTGCCTGCTGTCCAAACGATCAGTGACGAAGGCGGAGCTGGTTCAATTGACGGGCCTCAGCAACACTACCGTATCGGATTCCATCAATAGTCTGCTGAAAAAGCAACTCGTCGTATCAATCGGCATGAAGAGTTCCATCGGAGGAAGAAGGGCCACCATCTACCGGCTCAACCCCGACTATGGCTTCTTCGTCGGCATAGAACTGCACGACAAACAGATGGGGATCTGTGTCACAGACTGTGAGAATGTCATCCTGCAGTTTCGGCAGGTCACCTTGCCGGAAGGCACTCCGGTAATCAACACCTTGCTCCATGCGATATCAGCGATCACAAAAATCTACCCAAAGCTGCTTGGAATCGGAATAGGAATCAATGGAAGGATCAACATTTCAGAACAAGTTGTCATTGATTCGCCTGAATACCATTGGGAACTTGTGCACCTCAAGGAAATCATCGAACGACAGTTTCTTGTGTATACGACCATCGACCATAGAAGCAACGGTGCTACTTTGGAAGAGGGACTGCTGGGTGCCGCCCAAGGACATGGCAACTACCTTTGTTTCTATGAATCATCTGGAGCGAAACTCGGGATCGTCCTTGACTCCGAGATATGCAGGGGAAAGGACAACATGGCAGGACAGATACTCTCGACAGAAGCCTTCTTCGACCATCTGAAGGAATACCAGCTGCTGTTCTCTCCGGAAGTGCTAATCATCAAATACAAAAGTCAGGAGGTATTCCAAAAAGCCCAGGAAGCGAAGAGGGAACTACCCGATGTCGTGAAGCTTTTGGAAGAGGACGAAACCAATTTGGCAAAAGGAATGGCGATCACGGCCCAGAAAGGCTGGTTCAAGTCCATTTACTTCATTATGTAGCAACGGGAGACCGTTCAGGAGGAGAGAAAAATGACAACAGCGTTAATTATCATCATTTTCGTTGTCATGTGCGTACTGATGTACACAAAAAAGCTATCGGCGATGTTCGCGTTGCCGTTGATGGCTTTTTTGATCGCCCTGGTATCAGGCATACCGTTCAAGGATGTCGTTGTCGATGGCACGACTTCTCCTGGTATACTGACACTGCTGTTCGTAGATGGCCCCGGTCGTCTGGCGTCCTCGATGTTCATGCTGATCTTCGGTGCGATCCTCGCTCAGATGATCAAGACTTCGGGCATCGCGGAAACTATCGTCCGTAAGGTATCCGAACTCGCAGGGGACCGGCCTTTGGTGCTTGGCATCGCCTTTCTGCTGGTATTGAGCCTACTGTTCACTACTCTCGGCGGCCTTGGTGCAGTCATCATGATTGGTACGATTGTATTGCCGATCATGACGAGCGTCGGCATCTCGTCGCTTACTGCCGGTTGCATCCTGTTGTTCGCTCTGAGCACCGGAGGCATCTTCAACTTCGCCAACTGGGGTCTATATATCAGCGCCCTCAACCTGACGATCGAACAGATCCGTTCTTTCGCCTACTTCCTCGGAGCCATATTCGTCTTGGTCGGCATACTGTTCGTCGTGATTGAGACCAAGCGTGGCGGCAAGTTGTTCAGAAAAGAAAAGAAGACCGCTTGGCCGACACCTGCCGGAAACACAGTTCCTGCGAAGAAGGTGCACTGGTGGGCTCTGTTTTCACCGATTATTCCGTTGATCATGGTACTTGGCCTGAAGGTTGATATCATTACTGGTTTCGTCGTAGCGATCCTCTACTGTCTCCTCACGACGGTCAACAAGGACTCACTGAAGCAGCTGACGAAGGCTGTCACCCAAGGTATCAGCGATTCGGCAGGGGCGATCTTTCTGATGATCGGCATCGGCATGTTGCTTAAGGTCGTCATGGATCCACGAGTCACCGCCAATATCGGACCTCAGCTTGCGGCGATCCTGCCTTCGCATAACATCACCTATATCCTGTTCTTCGCTATCCTGGCACCGCTGGCCTTGTATCGCGGTCCGTTCAACGTCTGGGGCCTTGGACTCGGTATCGGGGCGATCATGATGACCACTGGACAGATGCCCGCCTTAGCGATCATGGCGGCCTTGATGAGTACTGGACAACTGCAGGGTATCTGTGACCCGACCAATACCCACAATGTCTGGACTGCAGCCAGCACGGGAGTCGATGTCAACGACATCCTCCGCAAAACGATTCCGTATGTATGGGGTGCCGCGATCATCGGACTGATCGTCGCTGGTTTTCTCTACATGTAGCTTGTATTGATTGATATAGGGGGACCGGGAATCCGGTCTCCCTATCTACTTTTGGTGGTACACATCGATGAATGATAGAACGATTCTTGTAGGTATAGATGTCGGCGGCACATTCACCCATGCCGTCGCTGTGCAGCAACCGGGCAACTTGATCATAGCCCATGCAGTCACTCCCACTACCCATTCTTCAAAGGATTCCGTCTCTGAGGGAATCATTACTGTTTTTCATGACGTGTTGGAACAGGCCCAAGCCTCCAGCGATGAAATACAGTTCGTGGCTCATAGCACGACACAGGCGACTAACGCGCTCCTAGAAGGAGATGTGGCAAAAGTCGGAATCATAGGCATGGGGAAAGGTTTGGAAAGTCTCCGGGCGAAAGCCGATACGCAAGTGAAGAACCTAGAGCTGAGTCAAGGAAAATTCCTTTCGACGAAGCATGTATATATCAACACAGGTTCCGATGATTTCTCGGATAAGACTATCAAGAATATCCTTGATGAAATGCATAACGAAGGTTGCGAGGTCATCGTAGCTACCGAGGCATTCAGCGTCGATGATTCACAGAATGAGGACAAAGTTGTGGAACAAGCCCTGGAACAGGGATTTCCCTCGACCGCCAGCCACGAAATATCCCAGCTTTACGGACTGAAAGTCAGGACTCGTACAGCGGTCATCAACGCCAGCATACTGCCCAAGATGACTTCAACGGCGATATTGACCGATCGTAGCGTCAAGGAGAGCGGAATCAAGGCTCCGCTGATGATCATGCGAAGCGACGGCGGAGTCATGGATCTTGAACAGATGAAGCGAAGACCGATCCTGACGATGCTCAGTGGCCCTGCCGCGGGTATCGCGGCCGCACTCATGTATGCAAAGATATCCGACGGAATATTCCTCGAAGTCGGGGGGACCAGTACGGATATTTCCGCGATCAGGAACGGCAAGGCAATGAGCAAAAGTGCCTCTGTCGGCGGACATCTCACCTATCTAAAGACTTTGGATTCCCGTACAGTCGGAATCGGAGGCGGATCCATGGTGAGGATGAAAGGATCAGAAGTCTACGAAGTCGGGCCTCGCAGTGCTCATATAGCGAGTCTCGGATATATCGCTTTCAGTGATCCGAAGGACTTGCGGAATGTCACACCGCAATTGATCCAGCCGATGGAAAACGATCCGTCCGACTATCTGGTAGCGGTCAATCCAGATGGCAAACGATTCGCTATCACCTTGACTGATGCCTCAATTGTCATGGAGATGACGACCCCCGGAGATTACGCATACAATCAGCGTGAGACGGTACTTGAGGTATTCACACTGATCAGCGCCACCTACGGCAAAACCGCTCAGGAGTTTGCCGCCGCCATATTGGACAAGGCGATCACGAAAGTTCGTCCCGTCGTGGAGGACCTGCTGGAAGAATACGGACTAGATCCAATGCTCGTCTCCCTAGTCGGCGGGGGCGGTGGTTCGACCGCTGTAGTACCTTGGTTGGGAAGTCGCATGTCGATGAAACATTTGATCGCACCGAAAGCCGAGGTGATTTCAGCGATCGGAGCTGCGTTGGCGATGCTCAGGGACTGTGTGGAATGGTCCGTCATCAATCCGTCGGAACAGGATATCGTAGCAATCCGCAAAGAGGCTGTAGGAAGGCTGGACGCCATGGGTGCCGATCCTGCGACGATTGAAGTACAGATCGAGGTGGACCAGAGCAAGAATATCCTCAAAGCCGTTGCCACGGGAGCTTTTCGGATGGACAAGGATGCCCACGAAATCGCGGATATCTCCGAAGAGGAAAAGACTTGGAAAGCTGCGGAGTCCTTCAAGTGCGGAGAGGACCAGACGATAAAAGTCGCCAAGACATCAAGGCTTTCCGTCTACCAGCATACCGCCGTCCAAAAACAGTTGTTCGGCTTGTTCAAAAAAAGCCTCCAGCAATTTCGCGTACTGGATAGTAACGGTGTAGTGAAACTCCAGTCCAACTCAGGGGCGGTGCGCCAATGTACAGCGAAGGATATGGATACCGTGCATGCCTTTATTGAGCAAGAAGCGGAGTACAACGACGTGGGCATGGTGTTGCCGGAGGTGTTCATTCTCCACGGCAACCGGATAGCCGATTTTTCGACGATCCTGAACTATGACCAATTGAAAACCATGATCAGCATCGAACTGGAAGGCTTGTCCGCCGATGAGCTGATCGTCATATTCATCAACAGACGAAAGTAGGAGAATACAAATGCAATATATGGAACTATTGGCGCAAAAAAAGCCGACGTTGATCATGAGTCTTCCAGAGAACAATCCAGAATTCGCCCGTATCGCTTTCGAAAACGGGGCTGATGTCGTCAAAGTACACGTGAACCTGCATCACCATGCCAGCCAACATCAGTTTGCGGGATTCGAACAAGAAAAGGACAAGCTAGGCCAGATACTCACAGAAGCGAAAGGGCCTTGCGGTATAGTCGCCGGCCAGGATGTGGAACAAGTACGGGGAGTCTATCAGGATATCATCGGAATGGGGTTCGAGTTCATCTCCCTATATGCCCACCACACTCCGCTGGAATTGCTTCGTTGCGACAGGGTCAAGAAAATGATCGCGTTTGACAACACCTATGACTTGGCATACCTCCCCTACCTCGCGCTAACTGGCGCAGATGTATTCGAAGCTTCCGTCATGGATCCCGACACTTACGGCAGTCCGCTATCGGCAAGAGAACTAATGACCTATGAACGCATCTGCAAGACTGCGGAAATCCCTGTAGTAATTCCTACCCAGAGAGCTATCCGCCCAGATGAGATGGGACAGCTCGCCGCTTGCGGCATAGCCGGTATCATGATCGGCGCGATGGTCACCGGACTCACAGGGGTATCCATCGGAACCACGGTATCAGCGTTCCGTGAAGCGATCGACCAGCTATAGGTCAAGGAGCGAATGATGATCCGAATGGTACTGCTTCCTCTCGATTCGCGTCCCTGCACGTATGATTTCCCTCAGCGTCTGGTTCCAGAGAAACTGTGCGAACTGTGCGTTCCACCATTCGCTCTCATGGATTTCTACAGGACGTCATCGGAATACGATCGTCTGGAACAATGGCTATTGGAAAACTGTACAGATGCCAACGTATTGGTACTTTCAGTGGAACAGCTGTTGCATGGTGGGTTGCTTGCATCGAGAAACAATTCAATCCCAGAGGAAACTTGCCATGAACGACTATCGTTGATAAAACGGTTGAAACAACGGAATCCATCCCTGAAAATCTACCTCTTTTCGATCATCATGCGGGCGACGGTCAGCACGTTAAGCGCTGAGAGCCAACGGTGGTGGGAACTCGTAGCACAGTACTCACATGCTGCATATCTAGCTCAACAAGCCCCTGACACAACGAATATCGAAGCGGTAGAGACACTCACAGCCCAGATCCCACCATCAGTATTGGTCGAATACAACGCCGTCAGAAGGAGAAACCATGGGATCAACAAAGCCTGTGTACAGCTCGTGGCGCAAGATATCGCAGACTACCTCCTGCTCCTGCAGGAAGATTGTGCACCACAAAGCCTTCAAGTCCTGGAACAGCATGCTTTGAAACAGTTGGCAGCCGTCAATGGACTGTCAGATCGTATAGACCTCCACAATGGAACGGATGAGGCTGCCAGTGAACTATGCGTCAAGGTGTTGCTCCAAGGAGAGGAAATACCGCTACGGACACTCTGGCTTGGAGGCAATCATGACTTCACAGCCCGCTATGAGGACCGGCCGTTCAAAGAGAATCTGAACAGCCATCTTCGAATGATGCGGTTTTACGATGATCAGAAAGCGGACTTAGTACTCGCCATCCTGCCACCGAAGCATAACCAGTTCGACAACTGCCCTCCATCGTACAACCCTACCCTTGATTATACCGAAACGGAGTACGAGGCGATGGCGGCTCACCTCCAAGAGTTGGACCAACAGGACAAGCGTTGCTATCTGCTGGATCTCACCCATGCAAATGGAGGAAATCTACCCTTCCTGCGATATCTGAATGAACGATTACCTGTGATGAAACTGGACGGATATTCGGCTTGGAACACCGCAAGCAATGCCCTGGGAACCATCCTTGCCCAGATCGGGTCTGACCATCTGCGAGGAGACAGATCATCGAAGCGATCCCTACAGGAACGTCTGCTTGATGACCTGTTGTATCAGAGTCTGATACGTCAACAGTTTCAGAAAGCCTTGGAATTGAACTCCGAGGATATATGGAACATCAGGCAACCAGACAAAGCCCAGACCATGCTTGAAGAATGTTTCCACCAAAGCAGGCCGTTGATTGAGGAATTGATGGGACCGGATATCTCGTTCTCGGCAAAACTACGCTGGCCAAGGATATTTGAAATTGATATTGAACCCGATGCAGTCTGTACCAGTATGAAAACAGAGTCCGGGAAAGGAGCAACTGATGACCAAGACATATGATGTAATCGTCGTAGGCGCTGGACCAAGCGGAATGACGGCGGCTTTATCCGCTGCACGTAATGGAGCCAGTGTCCTGCTCATTGAAAAGAACGGCTATCCCGGCGGTATGAATACGGCCGCCATGGTATGTCCCCTCATGACCTTCCACTCGGGAGATACCCAGATTATCAAAGGTATCGCACAGGAGATCGTGGATAAGCTGGCGGAACGGGATGCGACGCTGGGACATATCCCCGATCCCATCGGCATGGTCAGTACGATCACCCCGATAGACCCTGTGATCCTGAAACTCATCTATTTCGAAATGCTGGTGAAGGAACCAAATATCACCATCCTGTTCCATACATTCCTGACAGGTGCGACAGCGGTCAACGGCAAAGTGGCATCCATCTCCGTAGTGAACAAAAGCGGAATCTCCATCTTCCAGGGGCGGACTTTCATCGATGCGACGGGAGATGCCGACCTAGCATATCTGTGCAAGGCTGATTTCGTGCAGGGGCGAAGCAAAGACGGCATGTCCCAGCCGATGTCCCTCATGTTCAAGATGAGCGGTGTAGACCTCAGCAAAATCACAACGTATGTCCTGGACAATCCTGAACAGTTCATATTGAATCCCTCCTGCGATCTATCCAGATATCTGGCAGTATCCGGATTTTTTCGGGAGGTGGTGAAAGCGAAAGACAACGGAGACCTGACGATTCCCCGGGACCGGGTCTTGTTCTTCCAAGGCATACGGCCGGATGAGATCATCGTGAACATGACACGGGTGACCTGTCTTTCCGGTGTCAACGCAAAAGATCTAACACAAGCTGAATTCGAAGCCCATAGACAGGTCGATGAAATCATCTCATTCTTCAAGAACTATCTTCCGGGATTTGACCATGCCTATGTACAGAGTATCGCTGATACTACAGGAATCCGGGAGAGCAGAAGAATCATAGGAAAGGCGACGCTCGTCGCCGAAGATATCCTGGAAAACAGAAGCCATGAAACGGCCGTAGCCATGTGTGCTTTCCCAATAGACATCCACGACCCAGTCGGTAATGAACTGAACTGGATCAGGAAAGAACGGGCTTGTTGCTACGATATTCCGTTCGAAGTCATGGTACCGAAGCATTTCACGAACTTGCTGGTAACCGGGCGCTGCATATCTGCCACTCATGAAGCCTTGGCTTCTGCACGGATATCTTCTACTGCGATGGCATTGGGCGAAGCTGCTGGGTTGGCGGCAGCGTTGGCCGTGAATGGAAACCTGACATTCGACGAATTTGATATCTCCCAGTTACAAAAGCGTCTGGTACAACAGAACGCTATTCCTGGAAAAGCATGGCTTGAGAAGTAAAGGAGAAGACCGTTGATACAATTATGGGACGCCGCAGAACAGATACGACGACTCGACGACATGCTCTGGCTGCAGGGGTATGCATGCTCATCCATGAAGCAGATGGACAAGGAGCTGGCATATTTCATGGCGATACAATTTGGGACGGACGTGGCGGCAAACAACCCTGTGGATAGCAAAATCGAACCAAATACGTTTGACCGGACCCTACTCGATTTCGGTGTCAACGGCCTCCACACCTTTTCACAGAAGGGAGAAGCAAAAGGCTTCTCACATGCGTATTACAATGAGCCGACAAAAGAGATCGCCTATGATGAAACCTTCGCGAAAGATATCATCTATATTTGTACAGGCTTTCTTCCTTGGAAGGAAGAGGATATTCGGCAAGCCCTCCTGCTGCACGAACTTTTCCATCATCTGGAGAATACCTGTGTCGGGTTCACACCAGATTTCATTGCAAACAGTACAAGTAGACGCTTGCCGAAATCATCCTGGAACCTCTGGCGTGATATCGCCGCGTTCGCATTCGTCCATACACAACGTCCAGATATGTACTGTCAACTAGTAGATCTTTGCTGGATGAAAAAACATATGCCCGACCAATACGCTACGATATTGCCCAATATCCAAATGATCATCCCTGATTGGAACATCTGAATGCTCCGCCATTTGCCTTTTTCCCAAAACCTCAGCATCTTTCCTCATGGGCGTTCCTCAGCACGTCTGTGCAAACATGTGGAAAACACGATACACTTTCCTATCAACGAGGTTTTGTGAATGAAAAAAAGAACGAAGGTACTTTCCATATCATTGATCACCCTGGTCGTAGTACTGGTCATAGCGTTGTTCGTAATAGCCAACTATTTTTTCAATTTCGCCCTTGTACCGTCATCTGGAACCAACGGTCCGGATTTCAACCTTTCCGCAGAAGAGCTCGACGGTTCTTCCGCCGATACGGACAAGCAATGGCTTCTCGCCACAAGCGAGGACGTCTATATCGAAAGCGATGATGGCCTGAAGCTACACGGATACTACGGACTGAACACATCGACGGATTCCCACAAGTACATCGTGCTCCTGCATGGCTATACAGGCAGAGGACTCGACATGGCGTATTTCGCTCGGCATTATTATGTCCAAGGTTGGAACTACCTGGTCATGGACCACAGGGCCCATGGACAAAGCGAAGGTAAGTATATCGGTATGGGGTGGCTTGACCGCCTGGACATTCTGAAATGGATCGACCTGATCATCGAGCGAGACCCGCAAGCTGAAATAGCACTTCATGGTGTTTCCATGGGTGGTGCGACTGTCATGATGGTCACAGGGGAAAACCTACCGCCGAACGTCAAGGCCGCCGTCGAGGATTGCGGCTATACATCTGTGTATGATGAGTTCGCCAATCAGTTGAAGGATATGTTCGGCTTGCCGCCGTTCCCGATCATCCCCGCCGCGGAGCTGGTCACCGACATACGGGCCGGCTACACGTTCAAGGAAGCCAGTTCGGTCAAGCAGGTGGCGAAGTCAGTCACCCCGACATTGTTCATCCATGGCTCAGACGATACATTCGTCGATTTCTCCATGCTCGATGTAGTCTACGAGGCCGCAAGCTGCGAAAAAGAGAAATTGGTCGTAGAGGGCGCCGGCCATGCAAGGTCGCAGGCCGTCGCACCAGAGCTCTACTGGTCTACCGTGGATGCTTTCCTAGCCAGGTATATGTGATCAGGCTTCCCCTTCCACAGGCCGTCGCTCAACGGGATGTCCGTTTTGAACGGCAAGGAACCATGAGCAGGAATCATCATGGTCGTTGATAATTCCGCAGGCTTGGAGATGTGAATATACGGTCACCGAGCCAAGGTATTTGAAACCCCGCTTGCGCAAGTCGGCGCTGACACGATCGGAAAGACCGTTGCGGGCGGGAATCGCTCCTTTTTCGTGACCATGGTACAGAATTGCTTTTCCATCGGTAAATCCCCATAGGTAGCTGCTGAAGGTCCCGAATTCCCGCCGGATCTCCTCGAAGCGTCGCGCATTGTGGATGACGGCCTCGATCTTACGGCGGGAACGGATCATGCCGGGGGTTTCCAGTATCCGCGCTATGTCTGATTCCCTGTAGGCGACGATCTTCCCGAAATCGAATCCATCAAAACAGACATGAAAGATCTCCCGCTTCTGGATCATCATGTTCCAGTTCAGACCGCACTGCATGACTTCCATCATCAGGAACTCGAACTGTTTCCGGTCATCGTGGAGAGGAACGCCCCATTCTTCATCGTGATACCTGATCATAGCCTCATTGCTCAAACACCAGCTGCACCGCTCCATAGTCTACCCCGTCTCATGTATTGGTTTTGGTAAGCATAGACTGAAACAGGCCGTCCGGGCAATCAATATCATGGAGATGATGGAAATCAGGATTTTCGAGCGGCTTTCTTCTCGGCCTTTACGGCGGCCTTGTCCACCTTTTCACGGGCTTTCAGTTCGGCTTCAAGCTCCGCGGCCAAAGTGTCGGCGACGGCGGCTGTAACGGCATCCACCGCAGCAGCGGTAGTCACGACAGTAGCGATACCGACCGCGGCCTCTTCAACGGCAGGACCCGCCGCGACAAGAGTATCGAGCTTGCCGTCACCGGTGGTGTCCGCAAGTATGGCATCGGGGACGCCGTTCAGATCGGTGTCCATCAGAACGGTATCGATCTTGCCGTCGCCGATCGTATCGATGCCGATGGAATCAACATTACCGTCTCCTGTGGTATCCATCAGGACGATATCGGCCTGACCATCGCCAGTGATATCAATCTGAAGCTCGTCTTTACCACTCTTGACGATTGAATGTTTCATGTCCTTGTCCCGTTTGATCTCTTTCTTGATTTCTTTCAGTGTTCCCATGGTACGAATATCGTTCCGCCGTTCTGTATCGTCAACAATATTGATCCATGATTGTCTGAAGGTCCTGGAGTCCAACGGAGTTTCCAACCAGGACAAGTCTGAATAGGGCGATGGCGTGGTCTAGGATCGGTAGAATCCAGGTCTGTAACCATTGAGTCTACGTTACGGTGACATCCCGTCTACGTCAAATCAATGGGCGAACTGGCTGTTGTACAGCGTACTGTAGAACCCCTTCTGTTCCAGCAGGAACTCATGGTCGCCCATCTCGATCACCTTGCCGCCCTTCATGACAAGGATGACATCGGCCGACTTGATCGTTGAAAGACGGTGGGCGACGACGAACGAAGTACGTCCCTCCATCAACCGGTTGAAGGATTCCTGGATCAATAGCTCGGTCCTCGTATCGATTGAACTGGTCGCTTCATCGAGGATCAGCATCGGCGGCAAAATAAGCATGATTCGGGCGATGCAGAGCAACTGGCGCTCCCCTTGGGAGAGCGCCGCCGTCTCGTCGGAGATCACCGTATCGTAGCCACTCTCCAGCCTTGCGATGAATTCATCGGCATGGGCCAGTTTCGCCGCCCGTTCGACATCCTCCTGAGAAACACCCGGACGTCCCATCACGATATTCTCATAGACGGTACCGCTTTTCAGCCAAGTATCCTGAAGGACCATGCCGTAGGATCGGCGCAACGAATTCCGCGTGACCTGGGCTATGTCCTTGCCATCGACCGTGATGTTTCCGGCGTCAACCTCATAGAAACGCATGAGCAGGTTGATCAACGTCGTCTTGCCACAGCCGGTGGGACCTACGATCGCAATACGGTTCCCTGCCTCCGCGGCGAACGAGAAGTGTTCGATCAGATGCTGTTCCGGCGTATAGGAGAAGCTGATATCGTTAATGCCGACGTTGCCCCTCACCTGTTCCAGCTCCACCGGTACATCGGGACTTTCCGGTTCCTGGTTGATCAGGGAGAATACTCGGGAGGCGCAGACAAAAGCATTCTGCAACTCAGTGACCACCCCGGAGATCTCATTGAACGGCTTGGTATATTGGTTCGCATAGCTCAGTATGCAGGTCAGGTCGCCTACGGTCAGCACCCGCTTGATCGCAAGCAGACCACCGGCCAACGCGACAGCGGCATAGACCAGACTGTTGACGAACCGGGTGGCGGGATTGGTCAGGGAGGAATAGAATGTAGCCAATAATGAGCTTTTCCGCCAACGGGTGTTGATCTCCTCGAACTGCTCCATGACGGGTTCCTCCATCGAGAACTCATGGATCTCTTTCATGGAAGAGATCATCTCATCGGTGATCGCCGTCTGCTCCCCTCGTGTCATGGACTGCTCACGGAAGAACTTGCTCGTATGCTTCGCGATGAACGCGGAAACGAACAAGGATACGGGAGTCACCAACAGCACGACCAGGGCAATGATATAGTTCACCTTGAACAGCAGAAACAATGTCCCGAATATGGTGATGATGCCGGTAAACAGTTGCGAGAACCCCAGAAGGAGACCATCGGCAAGCTGCTCGACATCGACGATCACCCGACTAGTCATGTCTCCGGGGGAATCGGCGTCCAGCGTTTTCATCGGGAGTTTCTGGATCGTGCGGAAGGCATCGTTACGGATATCCCGGACGACGGAACAGGTCATCCTGTTGTTCAGGATACCGATCAGGAACTGGGAGACGAATCCAATGCCCAGCAACACGGCGATCTGTACGAGTATCTCCGAAATCAACGCGAAATCGACCCGTCCCGCCCCGACGATCGCATCGATCGCCTGACCGGTCAGGATGGGGATGATCAAGTTCGCCGCCACAGTCACGACAGCGAACACCAAGGCGAAGGAAAAGCTGAACCAGTATCGTTTCACATACCCCAGCAACTGTTTCAAGGTGGTCTTGTGAATGCTTGCGCGGATCATTTCGCCACCTCCCTGTCGGAATATTGTGAATCGTAGATTTCCTGATATACCTTGCAGGACGAAAGCAGTTCATCGTGTGTGCCCCGGCCGACCAACCGCCCGTTGTCCAGCACAAGGATCTGGTCTGCCTCCCGCACCGCGTGGGTCCGCTGGGAGATGACGAACAGCGTACAGTCCAGCCGCTTCAGGGCTTTGCGCAACGCTGCGTCGGTGGCGTAGTCCAACGCGGAGGTACTGTCATCCAGTATCAACACCTTTGGTCCGGCGACAAGTGCCCGTGCGATACTCAGCCGCTGTTTCTGACCGCCGGAAAAGTTCTTTCCACCGATCTCCACAATGGAATCAAGCCCCTTGGGTCGTCCTTCGACGATCTCCTTGGCCTGCGCGATATCCAGAGCCTTGTCCAAAGCCGCGTCATCCGCATTTTGATCGCCCCATTTCAGGTTGCTCCTGATAGTCCCCTTGAAAAGCTTCGCCTTCTGGAATACCGCCACGATGTTGGAGTGGATAGCCCTGTTCGTATAATCGACGATGTTCTTGCCGAAGATATCGACCTCTCCGCCCGTCGTGTCGTATTGGCGGAGCAGCAGATTGACGATCGTGCTCTTGCCCGATCCCGTACCGCCGATGATGCCGACCGTCTCTCCCCGACGCACCTGGAAGGAGATATCCGACAAAGCGGGAGAGGCCCCGGCGTTGTAGGCGAAGGTCACGTCCTTGAATTCCACGATCCTGTCCGTATCCTCGACTTGGTCGATGGTCCCCTCTTGCTGGGAGGATTCCATCTGGAATACATTGTCAACGCGTTTCGCACAAGCAAGCGCTTTGGAGATGGTCACAAGCAAGTTGGCAAGCTTGACCAGTTCCACCAGGATCAGGCTCATATAGTTGACCAACGCGACGACTTCGCCTTGGGACAGGGCCCCTGTATCGACCTTCTCGCCCCCGGTCCAGATCAACAGCATGATACCGATATTGACCACCACCATCGTCAGCGGATTGGTCAGCACGGAGAGCGTGGCGGAAAGCATCTGCCGTTTCTTCAACGCTTCGTTCTCTTTGATAAAGCTTTCCGTCTCGTTCCGTTCCTGGCAGAACGCCCTGATCACACGGACTCCGTACAGGTTCTCCCTGACACGGGACAGCACTTTGTCCAGATTGCGCTGGACTTTCCGGTACATGGGGATGGAGAAGGCCATCAGCACCCCGACGCTCGCCAAAAGTATGGCAAGTATCCCGAGAAAGATCCCGGTGGCAGTCGAATCGACCAGGATCGCCATGATGGCGGCACCGAATACGACGAACGGCGACCGAAGCAACAGGCGCAAAGTCATGTTCACCCCTGCCTGCACCTGGTTCATGTCGCTGGTCATCCGGGTAAGGAGCGTCGAGGTCCCTATCTTGTCCAGATCGGCGGCGGCCAATCCCTGGACATGCCGGAACAGGTCGTTCTTCACGTCATGGGAGAAACCGGTGGCGACTTTCGCTGAGAAATACTGGGCCGTGAACGACACTCCGAGCCCCAGGGCTGCGAAGCCACCCAACAGCAGGCACATCTTCACGACATACCCGCCGTTGCCGCCTGTGATGCCTACATCAATCAAAGATGCGACGACAAGGGGAACAAGCAGTTCAAGGAACGCTTCGAACAGTTTGAAAAGAGGTGCCAGCACACACTGGGCCTTGTATGGTTTCAGATACGAAAACAGTTTCATAGGAATTGGTCCACCATCGAATGCGATCCTTTTCTTGAGATGCCAAGAGAAATCCCTGGGAATCTTGATCGCATCCTTCGTTCGTATTATGACGAATGGCGTGTGTTGTTGCAATCTCGGACGATGACCATCGTTGGATGAAAACGATGGAAAAGCTATCGCCGTCCTTCCTGTTCCGGCGATAGCTTCGCATGATGGCGACAGACTGCGTTGGTCAGCCGGAACTCAGTCCAGGACCAAGGATGGCGCGCTGTAGGCGCGGGCGCCCAATTCACTGTTGAGCATGTACAGGCCTTTCGCGTCGGTACCGAAGAGTTCCATCTTCTTGATCATATCCTCTGCGTTCTTCTCTTCCTCGCCCTGCTCTTTGACGAACCAGTCGAGGAACTGCATGGTACGGAAGTCCTTGATGGAGTACGCGGCTTCGTAGATCGTGTTGATCAGCGCGGTAACGTAGCGTTCATGTTCCAAGGCGGCTTTCAACGGAACCATGTTGTCTGTCAGCGCTTTGTCCGGTTTCGCGATGGCGTCCAGTTTCACGCCTACTCCGTTGTTCTGTAGATACTGAAGGAACAGCATCGCATGATCCCGTTCCTCCTGGGCCTGGATCCTGTACCAGTTGGCGAATCCGTCCAGCCCGGCGTCGACATAATAGTTCGAAAAGTCGAGATACAGATATGCGGAATAGAATTCCTTGTTGATCTGTTCTTCCAGCAGTTTCGCTACTTTTTCGTTCAGCATGTTTTTGTTCCCCTTCATCAATCAGATTGATGTATATGATGATGTGCAACATCATTCGTTATTTTCGTATCCATCACGGATGGTGTCAATGATGATGTGACTGTACTTTTCCTTGAGGCATGTCCATATGAATTCACAGAAACAGTACTCCATTACAGATGGATGCATGTCCTGCGAAAAAGCCTCGGAAAGAGGTCTACGTCTATAAGGAATATAACGCTAGCAATACCTAACGGAAAGAAGGCTTCAATGACAATTATGGTTTGTAATGGTTTGTAAAGGAGCAAGTAATCGAATCCAAGCATAGAGACAACTTTACGGGCGGGTCATATTGTCAGTTCGATAGAACCAGGGGTTCGGAAAACTATAGAAGCCATCCATTCTCTCATCTTTTTGTACTATCACTCGATTTATTCGCTCATTTTTTCGTAATCAACATTGCGTTTTTCACTTTGACCGCATGTTTTGAGGGGCTATGATTGATTGCGTCGTAAGGCGAATTTAGTTGCATGAAAAAAGCGATACTGCTTCAGGTTGCCTTGAGCTTTCGTCGAAATATGTTCCTATCGTCCCAAGTACTAGCCTTCATCCAGAAGTGTTTGCTCTGAACCAAAAAAAATAACTTCCTGCATAGCAAGAAGTTATTTAGTGGAGGTAAGGGGAATCGAACCCCTGACCTTTTGAATGCCATTCAAACGCTCTAGCCAACTGAGCTACACCCCCATGAATCAGCGAGATGTAGAATACCTAGAGAGGTCTTTTTAGTCAATACCCATCCCCTATTTTCTTCGCCATCCCCCGATTCCCGGCCGCCTCAAACCAAGGAATTTCGCTGACCTAGCCGCAGAAGATGAAACATGAGTATCTTATAAGGAGACTCAAAGATGATGCGGAAAAAGGAATCACAAGGAGATATACAATGAAACTAGTGCTGATACGTCATGGCGAAAGTGAATGGAACAAACTCAATCTGTTTACCGGTTGGACCGATGTCGATCTGTCGGAAACAGGAAGGCAGGAAGCGAAGAACGCAGGCAAGTTGCTGAAGGACCAAGGGTTCGATTTCGACATCTGTTACACCTCATACCTCAAAAGAGCCATAAACACGCTGAATTTCGTCCTGGAGGAGATGGACAGGGAGTGGCTGCCAGTCGAAAAAAGCTGGCTGTTGAACGAACGTCATTATGGGGCGTTGCAAGGTCTGAACAAGGCAGAGACCGCGGCCAAATATGGGGAAGACCAGGTCAAGATCTGGAGAAGGTCTTTCGATATCCAGCCCCCCGCCCTTGATCCGGCTGATCCAAGAAACCCACGCCTGCAAGAGCAGTATCGGGGAGTCGAGCCTAACAAGCTCCCCCTGACGGAGAGTCTGAAGGACACCATCGCCAGGGTCGTTCCCTATTTCGAAAACGTCATCAAGAAAGATATGTCGGAGGGCAAACGAGTCGTGATCGCGGCCCACGGCAATTCACTGCGGGCATTGGTCAAATATTTCGACAAACTCTCCGATGATGAAATCGTAGGGGTCAACATTCCCACCGGCGTACCGTTGGTCTATGAATTCGACGATCGATTCAATGTGGTGAGCAAACAATACCTTGGGGACCAAGATGCCATCGCACAGAAGATGCAGAGCGTAGCGAAACAGGGCAGCGTGCAGAAATAACGACGCCAGCACGTCGTTGATCCGGCATATGTTCAGCAGGAAGCCGCGAGGGGGATGACCCTTGCGGCTTTCATCGCCTCCGCTTCAGAAAGGTCGTGGGTCACAAGGATCACGGTCTTGCCTTCCGTCAGGGTGGAGGTATAGGCCATCACCCGCCCTTTCGTCGCATCGTCCAACCCTTTGAAGGGTTCGTCGAGCAACAGCAAATCGTAGTCGGCCAACAAGGCCCGTACCAACGCCACCCTACGGCGCATACCGCCGGACAATTCTCTCGCAGGCTTATCCAGACACCCTCCGAGCCCGACAGCGTCCAAGGCTTCCATGATGCCCATTCGGGAAACAGAAGGAGCTGTGACCAGCTTCACGTTCGAGACCGGAGACAGGTTGTCACAAAGACGATCCTCCTGGAATACCGCGCTGATCCGTAGCTGGGGAAATGAACCGAGTCGCCCGGAGTCAGGCGTTTCAAGACCCATCAGAATTCTGAGGAACGTGGTCTTGCCACAGCCGGAAGCACCGGAAAGCACATTCACGGTATCAGGCAGGAACGAACAACTGAAACCGTCGAACACGGTTACATCGGAGAACCGTTTCGTCAGACCATTGATATTCAAATCCATTACATCCTCTCCAATGTACCGACGATGGTATCGATCAGCATCAGAAACAGCTTCTCAAAGCAGACGCTGATTATGATGATCACCAATGTCCAGGCGAACAGATCGGGGGTATCGAGGTAGATCTTCGATTGATACAGTTTCTCACCGATGGAACCGACGGGGATACCGATCACTTCCGCGGCGATACCAGACTTCCAGCTGAGTCCGAGCGCTACGGAACAGGCAGAGCGGAAGAACGGCAGGACTTGGGAAACATAGATATACCGCAGGCGCTTCCAGGTGGGGACATGGAATACATCCGCCATCTCCAACAGTTGGCGGTCCGTACTTCGGATACCCATCAGGACATTTGTATACATGATCGGCAGGACCATCAGAAACGAGATGACGATGGAGAGGTTGCGCGAAGGGACCCAGATAAGCACCAGTATCACGAACGAGGCTACGGGGGTCGCTTTGATGGTCTGAATCAGTGGTGCAAGCAATACTTCCATGCTCTTGAACCGATATGAGACCGCCGCAAGTATAGTTCCAAGCAGGGTCGCCAGAGAGAATCCTCCGGCGATCCTGAGAAATGAGAACAGTATGGAACTCCAGAAGGAACCGGTGCGGACAAGTTCGGACAGGCGGCGCAGGACCGTGACCGGGGAGACCAGCAGGATGTCATGACCAATGGCGACAGCCGCGATTTCCCAGACTACAAGCCACAGCAGCACCGACCAAAGCTTGACCGCGTTCCGACCTTTTCCTCCATTAGAGGGAGAAGTAGAAGTCATTGAGTGGCAACGCTCCACCTACGCTCTTCGGATTCTGTTCAAACAACACGGAGAGATAGCCGGAAAGCTTTGTCTGCAATTCAGAATCGGAAATACAGACGATATTGCAGTATGGGAGAGCCTTCTGCGCGACCGCCGCGGGAATGATGTCATACTTCTCGATCAACGCCGCGGCCTCCGGGATATTCTGCTGAACGAAGGAGACGGACTGTGCGTATTGTTCAAGGAACGAGGCGACCGCTTCAGGGTGTTCCTCGATGAAAGAGGTGCGGCCGACGACCACGCCGGTCACCAACGTACTGGGTGTGGCGGACTGTTCCTGCAAACCATTCCACAGTTGGGTCATGTCCAATGCGATACGGATGTTGGGATTCTTCACCATCGCCGTGGTGACGAACGGCTGGGGAAGCATGGCGATGCCATTGGGGGCGGAGGCAAGGGCGGCCACACATTCGGCGTGTTCACTCTTCCACTCGATCGTGACATCCTTCTGGGGATCTATTCCACTCGCGGAGAGGATGTAGTTCAAGGCGTATTCCGGGGTCGCTCCCTTGCCGCTCGCATAGATGGTCTTTCCACGAAGATCCTCGACGGAGGAGATGGTGTCGCCGCTTTCGACGATATAGAGGACGCCGAGCGTATTGATCGCGAGAACCTTGACGCCACCTTTCGTGTTGTTGTACAGGACTGAGGCGAGGTTCGCCGGAACAGCGGCGATATCGACATCGCCACGCACGATCTTGGGGGTGACTTCATCGATCGCGGCAGCGATGGTGAAGTCGTAGGCATTGCCAGCGACGGGGCCGGATTCGGCTTCATTCATCAACTCGACCATCCCCATTGCGGTCGGGCCCTTCAGTGCGATGACACGAACGGTAGTCGGTGCGGACGATTCCGCTGAGAAACTTGAGAAATCGACAGCGACACCTTCACGGGTACCTGCGGCGAACAGACAGGCAAGGCTCATCAACGAGACGAGCACGACAACAAGCATCTTTCTTTTCATAGCAAATCCTTCTACGCCTTCTGGCATATACGATATTCTTGTTACTGGAGAAAACTCTCCAGGATTTCACGATCCATGATGATGATTCGGGAACCTTCGCTCCTGATGGCGCCAAGCTCCTGCAAAGAAGCCAGCTCCCGGTACAGGGCGGCCCGGCTGACGCCAAGCATCAGAGAGAGGGATTCCTTTGTCGCGGGTCGCAGGCACTCGACTCCCTCAGAAGAGGACTGGGAAAGCAGATGCTCGACCAGTTTCATCCGTGCGGAGTTGAGGGAGAGCTGTTCAATCCTCCGTATCAGGAACTGTATCTTCCGGTTGCAGAGGCTTGCGTATTCCGCCATTGCCTCAGGATGCTTCAATATGGCGTCCCGCAACACGGTCTTGGAGACGGAAAGCAAGGCGCAGTCAGTCTTGCACTGCAATACGGTCCTCAGTTCGTCTTCCTCGAACAGGTTGCAGATACCGAACATATCCCCTTCCGACAAGGTGGAGAGCAATACCTCGTTGCCGTCAAGAGCGACGCTGAACACATCCACCGCGCCCGATTCCACCAGGACGGCGCAGGCCTTCTCCCCACTGCGGTCCTCCACGAGCTTCCCCTTGCCGTACTGTGTACGGACAAGTTCGCTGACAGAAAGATGGCATGCGGCAAACAACGGAGGAAGAATCAAGGTCGCAGGCGGTTCAGTTGGTTTCATAGGCTTTCCAATTTAAGTTAACTGTAGCTAACTTTTATCCAATCATATTAAAACAAAACTAGTTAATCAATAGCGATTCATGGCGTAAATCCGTCTCATATGAGACTGTACACAAAATTTAGTTATGCTAAGCTAACATATGAAAGGGAATAGAATATGAAACGAATCATCATGGTTTCAGGGGGGTCGGCAGTTGGCAAGACAGCTTTGCTCAGGGCGATGATCCCCTATCTCGGGCAGAACGGACGTAGTAGCTGCGTCTGCAAGATGGATTGCCTGCATAGCAAGGATCAGGAGATTTATGGTCAACTGGGGATTCCCTGCGTCACAGGTCTGAGCAACGATATCTGCCCGGACCATTTCCTTGTATCGAACCTTCCCGAACTCTGGAACTGGGCGCAGGAGAGGCAGGCCGAATATCTGTTCATAGAAAGCGCGGGACTATGCCATCGTTGCTCCCCCGCAACGGAGCAGACCGCCGCCATCTGTGTGCTCGACGCAACGGCCAGCTGCCAGGCGCCGGCTCAGATGGGACCGATGCTGACGCAGGCTGACAGCATCGTCATCACGAAGGTGGACATGGTTTCCCAGGCTGAACGGGAGATCATCGCATACAGGATCAACGAACTCAATCCTGGCGCCAACATCTTCTTTATAGATGGTCGGGAGGGCTACGGCACGGAACTGGTCGGAGACTGGATTCTCTCACTGCCCTCCATAGGAACCTATGAAAACGACAGGTTGCGGCATACGATGCCCAGCGGGGTCTGTTCCTATTGTGTAGGAGAGCGTAGGGTCGGCAGCGATTTCCAGCTTGGCGTGGTCGGAAAAATCGACTTTACAGGAGCTAGATGATGGACAGCATCACGATCCTCCCTGGCAGGAACAAGCAGGGCGAGCAGGAAATGTTCGGAGCTATCACCTTGGAGAAAGGCGGGCTCTATACGATCGTCGGAAGCACGGGTTCTGGGAAAAGCCGGTTAATCAAGGATCTTGAGCAACTGGTCGACGGGGATTCAATCACAGGCAGACGGGTCTTGCTCGATGGCTGTGCGGTGCAAAGGCGCGACCGAAACAGCATGTCGAACTCCCTGATCGCCCATCTGGGGCAGAACATGAAATTCGTCCTGGACATACGGATATCCGATTTTCTCCGTCAACACGCCGCTGCACGGGGAATCCACAATATCCAGTTCGATGAAATCATCGACACCGCCAATTCCATCACCCAGGAACCGATTTCGCTGGGGCAGAGTCTCAGCGAACTGAGCGGTGGCCAGAGCCGGGCGTTGATGGCGAGCGATATCGCCCATATCTGCGATAGTCCGGTGGTTCTGATAGATGAAATCGAGAACGCAGGCATAGACAAAGAAGCCGCGCTGAAAGCTTTGGCGGGCAAAGAGAAGCTGGTGCTGATCGTCACCCACGATCCACATACCGCGTTGATGGCCGATCTCAGGCTTGTCCTGGAGCATGGCGGAATCATCCATGTTGTGCAACGCAACGCCGCGGAGCAACAGCTATTTGGGGAACTGGAAGAACAATATCAACGGCAGAACCGGTTGCAGGCTCTGCTGCGAAAGGGAGAACACTTGGCATGAAGAAGATTACCGTATACTGGAACAATATCTGTGTGCTGCACAGGCAGGAGCTGGCGTATCTGGACACCTGCAAGAAAGCGTTGGAAGGACAAGGCATCGACCTTCAGGTGGAGAGTTTCGGGCTGGGGTATCCGTTGCATATGTCGGACTATCTTCGGCGGGATGATGCCGTCCTTCCCGATATCATCGTCAGTGCGAACCTGGAGGTGTTCGAGGACAAGCGGGTTTTCTCGAAGCTGGAAAAGGATCTCCTTCCGATCGGGAGATGGTACGGCACGAAATCGACCGAGGGCGTTCCTGTCGTCCATCGAGGCGAGCACCTGCTCCCCTACGTGATCATTCCGCTCGTGTTCTTCACCCCAGACCTGGGTCGGGACGAGGATCTCAGTTTGGAGGAAGTGGCCCGGCAAGGGCTGCCCATCGCATTCGGAGGTATCAACAACTCGGCGGCGAAATCGGTGGTGAAGACGGTCTGGAGCAAGTACGGTCTTGATGCCGCGAAGTTACTGTTCAGTCAGGCCACGGTCACGGGCATGCCGGTGCAATCCTTCCAGCTGGCGAAGACCGGCGCCAAGCCGTTGGCTTTGGTTCCGTCGTTGTTCGCGGTGAATACTACCGAAGGCAAGGCTTTCTGTCCGAGCGATGGAGCGGTAGCCATCCCATCCTATATCTGCGTGCGGAACACGGTCTGCGAAGCGGATGCCAGGATGGTACTGGACATGCTGTTCTCGCAGGAGTTCCTCTCTTTCTTCGTAGAAAAAGGCAATTTGATCTCGCCACTCGCGGGCAGTCCGACGCAACCCTGGATGGAGAAGCGGGGATCGAGGTTGCAGATCACTACCGGTCAATGGCTGATGGAGACGCCCCCGAAAGATTTCTACCGTTTCTACTGTGAGATGATCCCCGCCGCAGAAAGGCATGATTGATTGGGAGGCCAGGTCTACCCTATGTGAGGCACCGTCTAGGACCATGTGTAGGCCTCGGAAAGCACGTCTACCGGGGGTGAGGCCACGTCTACCCCCTGTGGGGCCAGGTCTAGAACCACGTCTAAAGCCCGGAAAGCACGTCTACCCAGGCAAACACCACGTGTACCCTCGTGGAGGCCACGTCTACGACCACGTGTAGGCCTCGGAAAGCAGGTCTACCCTTCCAAATACCATCATCACACCAAGAACCATGTCCATCAAACAAGCCACGTTCTTACGTAAAAACACAATAATTGCATACAGGACAATGCAATAAATGATAATCAGCAAAAACGATGAATGATATATGAATAATTAGTAAAATTTTAGTAAAACTCTTGCGTTCCCGAAAAACCTCTCTTATACTGACTTCGAAAGAGGAAAGAAATGGCGACGATCAAAGAGATTTCGCAACTGGCGAATGTATCCATTACGACAGTCTCACGAGTACTCAACCGCGATGAAAGCATTGCCGTGACTCCTGAAGTCCGCAATAGGATCTTCACGATCGCCCATGAACTCCACTACGTCCCACCCCGGTTACGGCACACTTCAAACGAACGAAAACTCACCATAGGCGTGGCCGACTGGCATATCATCCGCAGCGAATGTGAGAACATCAAGCTTTCCTCCTTGGAATGCCTGACAAAAGTCCTCGACTTCCCCGGAGAGATAACCTTCGTGCGGATCAAGACCAATGAAGAGGTGCAGACGCCGGTCGACGGAATCATCGCCTTCGGCTCATTTTCAGAGAAAGAACTTGAATTCCTGCGGTTGCTCAGCTACAGCATCGTGTTCATCAACAGCGACGCAAGGGACTACCTTTTCGATCGGATCAACATGGATTTCGAAGAAGGGCTGCGGCAAGCGGTGAAATTCCTGCTTGAAAGGAACTATGAAAGCATCGGCTACATAGGGGGGCTCTATAAGAATGAAGGAATCGAGATCGGCGTACATCGTCGGGATTGTTTCGCCCAGCTCCTTGAGAAAGCCGGAAAGTATGATCCCAAGTATTTCCATGTAGGGGAACTCAGCAAGGCCAGCGGGTATCAGATGATGCGTCAGGCATTGGAAGACGGCACCGCGGCACGGGCCATCCTGCTGGGAAGTGACGAGATGGCGGAGGGTGCGTTGCAGGCGATCCAGGAAAAGGAACTGCGCATTCCGGAAGATATCGCCATCGTACTGTACAAGGATATCGAAACGTTGCAGTCAGCCTACCCGCTCTATCCCACCGTTCGCATGTATACGGATTTCGTATGGGAGATGGCGTTGAAGCTGTTGCTGGAACGTATCAACGGCAAAAGGAGCGAGGCCGTCGCGATGTTCGTCCCTGCGAGGTTGGAGAAAGGGGAATAAGGATTTCGCGAAACGAAGCGGTCCCGTCCCGATATTGGCAAGAATCCCTGCGAACGTGGGGATCGATATAGAATTGTCCTGAGGAGGATGCTATGAAGAAAGCTCTTATGGTTCTTCTGATCTGTGCAATGGGAGTCACCGCTGTATTCGCGCAGGGTGCAAAGGAACCGGCGAACGCCAATGAAATCAAGGAATTGAACGTGTACTTCGTTCCTTCTCGCGAACCGGAAGAGATCGTCACCGTGACGGAGCCTCTGAAGGCGATGTTGCAGAACGAACTCGCCAATCTCGGGTATACCGTCGACAAGGTGAACATCGCCGTCGGAACCAACTACGAAGCGGTAGGCGTAGCGCTTGGCGCGGGAACCGCCGATATCGGCCTGATCCCCGGAGGTACGTATGTACTGTATGATGACGGCTGCGACGTCATCCTGACCGCCACCCGTGATGGTCTGAGCATCGACAGTGACGACGCGAAGGTCTGGAACGACGAGAAGCCGACTACGGCCAGTGACCGCCAGGCTGTAAGCTATCGCGCGTTGATCATCGCGGGGCCATCCGCCAAGGGTCGTGAACTCGCCGCGAAAGTCAACGCCGGACAGGCTCTGACCTGGGAAGACGTCAACAGCGCCAACTGGTCGGTCATGAGCAGTTCCTCCCCCGCTGGATACATCTATCCCGCGCTCTGGCTGATGGAACGCTACGACGGAAAGGGCATCACCGACCTCGCCCGCGCCGTACAGTCCGACTCCTATGGCAGCGCCTTCGCCCGTCTCGCATCCGGACAGGTAGATGTCCTGGTGACCTATGCGGACGCCCGTCGCGACTATGTCGACAAGTGGAACAGTGAATACGGCCGCGCCGCCGGAATCTGGGAAGAGACCGACTGTATCGGCATCACCCCCGCGATCTACAACGACACGATCAGCGTCAGCAAGACCAGCCCGATCATGACCGATGCATTCAAGGCCGCCCTACAGAAAGCGTTCATCAACATCGGCAATACTCCGGAAGGTAAGCAGGTCATCGCGATCTACAGCCATAACGGCTATCAGGAAGCGAAGTCCTCCGACTACGACAACGAACGTGCCGCCCAGAAACTCATCCAGCAGATCAACGCTGGTAGATAGACAATAATGCTTTATACTGGGGTGAGGGTCGTATCACGGCCTTCACCCTTTGATCTGATTGTGAGGAGATTCCAGCGATGATAGTTTTCGACCATGTAAGCAAAGTATACTCAAATGGCTGCAAAGGGCTGGATGATGTTTCCTTGAGCATAGGCCAGGGTGAATTCATAGGCATCATCGGTCTTTCAGGCGCTGGAAAATCAACTTTGATCAGGTCCATCAACCGTATGCATGAGATCACGGATGGCACGCTTACGGTGGATGATATCGAGGTGAGCACCCTCAAGGGGAAATCGTTGCGACGCTTCCGTCGAAAAATCGGAATGATCTTCCAGTCCTTCAACCTCGTCACCAGGACGACGGTGATCAGGAACGTACTGACCTCCTTCGTCCCCGACCTTCCGTTCTGGAGGGTATTGCTGGGAGTGTTCCCCCAGGAGGCGAAGGTCATCGCCCTCGAAGCCCTGGACAAGGTAGGAATCCTCGACAAGGCCTATACCCGTGTCGACCAGCTTTCCGGAGGACAGCAGCAACGGGTCGCGTTGGCGCGGACGCTGGCGCAGAATCCATCGGTCATCCTGGCCGATGAACCGGTGGCGGCACTCGATCCCGTCACGGCGAAACAGGTCATGGACGACTTCAAGAAGATCAACGAAGACACGGAGATCACCGTACTGCTGAACATCCATCACGTCGAACTCGCACTGCAATATTCCAGCCGCATCATCGGAATCAAGGCGGGGAAGATCGTTTTCGACGGGCCCGTGGCGGATGTGACGCCGCAGGTACTGGATGAAATCTATGGCGGCAAGCAAGAGGAGGTGGTATGAACCTCTACGACAAGCTCTTCCCGCCAAAGCAGATCAAGCTGGCGAACGGCAAGATCGTGCAGGAAAAACGTTCCCGTGCCCCTCTTGTGCTGGCGATCCTGCTCATAGCGTCGGCGATATCTGTCAAGGTCACGGGATTCAATATGGGGACCATCATCCGCCGCGGAAATTATTTTTTCGTGATGTTCGGGCAGATGTTCCCGCCGGATACCGCATACCTTCCCCGGATCTGGCAACCGCTGTTCGATACGATCAAGATGTCCCTGCTCGGTTCCTTTATCGGAGGGGTACTGGCGATCCCCTTCGCCATCATCGCGTCGAGCAATATCGTGAAGAACAAGTTCGTCATCGTCATCACCCGACTGTTCCTCAGCGTCGTGCGGACGTTGCCTACGCTGGTGACGGCATTGATCGCCACCTACATCTTTGGCTTGGGCACGTTGGCGGGCACCACGGCGATAACGGTGTTCACCTTCGCCTATGTAGGCAAGATCCTCTATGAGGACATCGAGACGGTCGACATGGGGCCGTTCGAAGCGATGGAGGCGATGGGAGCGAACAAGGGCAGCGCGTTCAGGTACGCGATCATACCGCAGGTCATGCCCGCCTATCTGTCGAACTGTCTCTTCTGTTTCGAAGGCAATGTGCGCTATGCGGCGATCCTTGGCTATGTCGGGGCTGGTGGCCTCGGGCTGATCCTCAACGAGAAGATCGGCTGGCGGGAATACAGCAAGGTCGGCATGATCCTCGTCATGCTGTTCGTCACGGTCGTGCTGATAGAGTCGTTGAGCCATTATCTGCGGAGCAAGCTGACGTAGGTCGGCGGGAGCGTGAAGATGACAGTACAAGAACAACTACAACGCCAGCCGAAAACCTGGATATACCAGATACTCATCATATTGATCCTCATGGTCGCCTTGGTATGGTCGAGCAGCACCATACAGATCAACCATACGGAGAATGATGGACTACAGGTCGCGAAACGGATCATCAGCGGGATATTCCACCCTGACACGAAGTTCCTGTTCAACATGTCCCGTCAGGGGGTTCCCTATCTGTTGCTTGAAACGATGTGCATCGCCTTCCTCGGAACGGTTGTGGGTGCGGTCCTGGCGGTTCCCCTGGCGTTCGCAAGCGCGACGAACATCGTCCCGAAACCGATCGCGTTGATCGGACGATTTCTGATCATGGCGATTCGCACGGTTCCAGCGTTCGTCTATGGCCTGATGCTGATCATGGTCACGGGCCCCGGCCCCTTCGCAGGGCTGCTCACCATGAGCCTCTGTTCGATCGGCATGCTCTCCAAGATGTATATCGAGACGATCGAGGACCTGGACAAGCGTATTCTGGAATCGCTGGACGCTTCCGGGTGTACGACCTTCCAGAAAATCAGGTATGGTATCCTCCCCCAGTTGTTCCCGAACTTCGCTTCGACATTCATCTACCGGTTCGACATGAACCTCCGGGACGCGACCGTCCTTGGGCTTGTCGGCGCAGGTGGTATCGGCGCCCCGTTGATCTTCGCCATGAGCAGCTACCGCTGGAGCGAAGTCGGGGCCATCCTCACAGGCTTGATCATTCTGGTCCTGATCGTCGAATTCTTCTCCAACAAGATCCGCAACAAACTGGCGCGAGGCGAATGATGGAACCCGTCACGATCTACTATACCTCGGATACCCACGGATATCTGTTTCCGACGAACTATGTCGACGATGAAATCCGCCCGATGGGCATGTTGCAGGCGATGCATCAGTTCCACAAAGATGAGAATACGATCATCATTGACGGCGGTGATACGCTCCAGGGATCCGCCATGGCGAAATACGCCCAGGAGCATCCGTCCGTAGGGATCCCCCAGGCGACGGTATTCAATGCGGCGGGATATGATCTCGTCGTCCTCGGCAACCACGATTTCAACTATGGCTATGAACGTCTGGCCGATTATCTGGACGCCCTGAACGCCGAATGCCTTTGTGCGAACGTCATAGATAGAAAGGATTCCTTACATATCAAGCCCTACAAGATAGTCACCTTCCCAAACGAGCTGACGGTCGGGTTCGTCGGTGTCGTCACCGATTATGTCAACCTGTGGGAAAAGCCGGAGAACCTCGCCTATATCAGTGTAATCGATGCATTTTCAGCGGCGTCACAGGCGTTACAGGCTATCAAATCACAATGTGATGTAACGGTATGCATCTACCACGGAGGCTATGAGGCAGATCTGGAGACAGGCAGGTCACTGACCAGGAGCAGGGAGAACATCGGATACCGTATCGCGACCGAACTCGCCTATGACGTACTGCTCTGCGCCCATCAGCATATGGATATCCCAGGATGTTTCATCGGGGAAACCTATACATTGCAACTTCCGGCGAACGCCGCGAAATTCGCAAGACTTCAGATCAGGAAAGAGGGTTCGGGAAAAATCGGGATATCGGGCGAAACGGTCCAGACCGGTATTGAGCACGACGAACAGCCCTATCAGGAGCTGTTGCCGCTGGAACGGAACGTACAGACCTGGCTCGCGCAACCGATCGGGCAGCTGGCGCAAGCCATCCCTCCGGTAGCGAAGCTGGAAAGCGCCTACTCAGGCTCCCGTATCGCAGATTTCTACAACCAGATTCAATTGGACTATACCCGCGCCGATTTCTCCTGCACCAGCCTGGGCAACTCCCCCGCGGGATTCTCCAGGAACGTAACGGTACAGCAGATCATCGCTACCTACCAGTTCCCGAACACCTTGGTCGTGCTGGAAGTTGATGAACCGGCCTTGCGGCTGGCGCTGGAGCGTTGCGCGGAATACTTTACGTTGGAGCCTGATGGTTTATTGAGAATCAGCGACTGCTTTATAAAACCGAAAGTAGAGCACTACAACTATGACTATTTCGCAGGGTTCAGCTATACCTTCGATATCAAAAAGCCCATCGGAAGCCGTGTCGTCAGGTTGCTCTACAACGGTGAGCCGTTGGGCGACCGCAAGTTCTCCCTCTGCATGAACAACTACCGGGCAAGCGGGACAGGAGGCTTCGAGGTGTACCAAAGCTGCAAGATCCTCCAGGTCATCAATGAAGATGTCCAGGATTTGACGATCGACTATCTCAGGGCCCACCCCGTCTTGGAGAACTGGCAGAAACCAGATTTCAAAGTGATCTGGTAACGACAGGGCGAAACAGCTCAGCCGACGAACTTGAACCCCGCGTCGGCAAGAGCCTTGCGTATCTGCCGGATATGCTTGTGATCCCTCGTCTCCAATGTCAGTCGGAGCGTGCAACTGTTCAGATCGGTGTCTTCACCTGACCGGTCATGGTGCACTGCCACGACATTGCCGCCGAGCTGGGCGATGATGGAAGAGACCTCGACCAACTGACCTGGCTTGTCCAGCAGCTCCAACGTGAAGTCCGCAGACCGCCCCGACTTGAGAAGACCGCGCGAGATGACTCTGGAGAGGATCGTTACATCGATGTTTCCACCCGACACAAGGCAGATCGTCTTCTTGCCCTTGATATCGACCTTGCCGAACATGGCCGCGGCTACGGCTACGGCACCGGCGCCTTCAGCGACGAGTTTCTGTTTCTCCATCAAGGCGAGGATCGCGGAGGCGACTTCATCGTCCGAAACGGTGACGATCTCATCGACATACCGTTCGCAAAGGTCGTAGGTCAGATTGCCGGGACATTTGACGGCGATACCATCGGCCACCGTGGAGACACCTTTAAGGGTGATCTTCTCATGGCTGCGCATCGAGTCATACATGGAAGCGGCGCCCGCGGCCTGGACGCCATAGACCTTGCAGCCCGGACGCAAGGTCTTGATCGCATACGCAACCCCGGAGATCAGTCCTCCACCGCCGACAGGGACGATAACGGCATCGACGTCGGGAAGCTGTTCGAGCAGTTCCAGGCCGATCGTCCCCTGCCCCGCCATGACATCTTCATCATCGAACGGATGGATGAACGTGCGGCCGGTTTCATGCTGAAGCCGGCAAGCCTCCTGGTAGGCGTCGTCATAGACGCCTTTGACCAGATTCACCGTCGCGCCGAAGGCACGGGTCGCCTCCACCTTGGATATCGGGGCTCCCTCCGGAATGCAGATGACGGACTCGATGCCGATATGCTGGGCGGCAAGGGCGACGCCCTGGGCATGGTTGCCCGCGGAACAGGCTATGACACCTTTCGCCTTCTGTTCCTCGGTCAATTGGGATATCTTGTAGTAGGCGCCACGGACCTTGAAGGAGCCGGTGACCTGAAGGTTTTCAGTCTTGAGATAGACTTCCGAGTCCGGAAATATCCGGGGTGCGCGGATCAGGTCGGTATATCGGGCTACGGATTTCAGCACATAGGCCGCATGGTATATCTTATCGAGTGTCATGGAATCCTCCGATGCTCCGCGGCGAGAGAACTTGACGACGGATCATCGGTGGGCATCATATCACAATACCCCGGATGATGTACAATCAATCTTCTCTTGACAGGAGCGATCTTTCGGGGCAACTTTGCAGTATGAAAGTTACATACATCCACCATAGTTCATTCCTGGTCGAGGACGACAGCTATTCCTTGCTGTTCGATTATTTCGAAGGGAACTTGCCTGACATTCCGAAAGACAGACCGTTGTATGTATTCGCCAGTCATCGGCACGGGGACCATTTTTCACCGGTGATCTTTGAACTGGCGAAGGAAGTCCCCGATATCCATTACATCATATCGGCCGACATCTGGAAGAAACGGATTCCCACGGAGCTTCAGGAACGGACGACGTTCCTCAAGCCGAATAGTGAGATCCAGTCGGGCAAGTTGGAGATCTCCACCCTGAAATCTACGGACGAAGGTGTCGCTTTCATCGTCTCGGACGGAAAAAGAACCATCTACCACGCGGGGGACCTGAACGACTGGTATTGGGCTGAAGAAGGGGCGGACTGGAACACGAAGATGTCCAAGGCGTACCATACCCAGATCGAGAAACTGAAGGGAGTCAGTATCGACATGGCGTTCGTGCCGGTCGATCCCCGGCTGGAGGACGCCTATGCGTTGGGTGCTGAGGAATTGATGGAAGTCACTGTTCCCGCGTATCTCTTTCCAATGCATTTCTGGGGCGACTTCTCGGTATGCGGCAAGCTCAAGACTCTTTGGCGGGAAAAGGGGTATGATACGATCGTCATGGAGATCAACCGGCAAGGCCAGAGCTTCGTACTGCCGTTCTGATACTCAAGGCAAGAACCGAAGGAGAAAACAATCATGGAATTTCATTTCGCACATAACAATTTCAACGTGATCGACCTTGAGAAATCACTCAAGTTCTATGAGGAAGCGCTCGGCCTCAAAGAAGTCAGGAGAAAGGAAGCCGCTGACGGCTCGTTCATCCTTGTCTATCTGGGTGACGGCAAGACGCCTCATCAGCTGGAACTGACCTGGCTTCGGGATTGGGACAAGGATCATTACGACCTGGGTGACAATGAGTTCCACCTCGCCTTCATCGTCGACGACCTGGAAGCCGCCCACAAGAAGCATCAAGAGATGGGCTGCATCTGTTTCGAGAACCCGAAGATGGGGATCTATTTCATCAATGATCCAGACGATTATTGGTTGGAGATCGTTCCAGAACGAAAATGAATCAATATCATATGACTGATCATCCAATCAAACCAACGTGTTTGAACGCTTGACGCAGGCCATCGTCATGGATATCGGCGGTTACGTAGTCGGCAAGCTGTTTCAGAGAGTCGACGCCGTTGCCCATGGCGATGCCGGTACCGGCGTATTCGATCATCTCCAGATCGTTGTAGCCGTCTCCGATCGCAACTGAATCGGCACGGTCACAACCGTAGTATTTCAGGGCGACCTCGATGCCGGTCGCTTTGGTGATCCCTGCCTGGGAGAGTTCACCGCTCTTTTCCTTTGGCAGACCGATCGTATTGTTGATGACCATGAACCGGTCGGAGAAATGTCTCCGTACTTCATCGACGGATGTCTTTTCAGACAGGAAGAACACCTTCGTGACATCGCGACATTCATACAGGTCCTCTTTCGCGACGATCCCGGGGATGACCATGCCATCATCCTGGACCGACTTGACCGAAGCCTTGATCATTGCCACGAAGGCATCCAGGGAATTTTGCCGGGCATAGGTCATGGCAGGGCATTGGAAGAACCCATGTATCTGTTTTTCATCGAAATAACCTATGATCTCCGCTATCCATTCATCCTGTAGCTTGGCGAAAAAGATATTCTTTCCATCTATATCCACAAAAGCCCCGGCGGCGCCGACCATGCCGTCAAATCCAATGGACATGACCTTGGGCTGCATCTCCGCGCGGCTACGGCCGGTACAGAGCAATACCTTGTGACCATTCTGTCGGGCCATACGGATCGCGTCTATCGCACTTTGCGGAATCGGAGCGTCGAGCGGGGCGATCGTACCGTCCACATCGAGAAAAACAATCTTCTTTGGTGTCTTTGGTTCCATGCCTGTATTCAAATGGTTTTCACGGATTGGGTCAAGTTGCGGTGGAAGCGGCTTCTCATAAAAACGCCACTGGTTGACATCCTCCGTCTGCTTCCCATATAGTTGATGCATATCTTTATACGCAAACGAGGTTTCAAAGGACATGAGAATTTTTTCTTGCTAACACCCCACAGTACAATGAAGCATAGGCTTGACCGTGCTTCGGCAAGAAAGAATCGTCCGACATTCCTATTTTCGTTTGTGTAGCACCCTGATTTCAGTTTCATCTACACACAACACATAGCCCTCAAGAGGCCGGTCCCCTTTCTTGCCACCCCAGAAGGACTTCCCATGTCAACTTGGCATGGGATATCGGCAGGACAGGGTACTTTTCAGGAAAGACCCTCTACATACGTGAGGCAGCATATGTCCATGATAACAATACAGAACCTGACTTTCGCCTATGACGGCAGCTATGACGATATCTTCACGGAGGTAACGCTACAACTCGATACAGACTGGAAACTTGGGTTCATCGGTCGCAACGGGAAAGGAAAGACGACCTTCCTGAACCTGTTGATGGGGAAATACACCTATTCGGGAACCATCAAATCTCCGGTTGAATTCGATTACTTTCCGTTCCCGGTCCCGGATATGACCTTGGATACACGACAGGTAGTTGAAACGATCCATCCTGATTTCGCGTCCTGGGAACTTTGCAGGGAACTCGCGATGCTGGAAGTTCCGGAAGAGACTCTGGACCGACCGTTCGACACCTTGAGCAAAGGGGAACAGACAAAGGTCCTGCTCGCGGTTCTCTTTCTCAGAGAAAACAGCTTTCTGCTGATCGACGAACCGACGAATCACCTCGACACATATGGAAGGGAGGTCATAGGGCGATATCTGAATTCCAAGAAAGGGTTCATCCTTGTTTCCCATGACCGGAGACTGTTGGACATGTGCGTGGACCATGTGCTCTCCATCAACCGGACGACTATCGAGATCCAACAGGGGAATTTCTCCTCCTGGTGGACGAACAAGGAGTTCCGCGATCAGTTCGAGCTGGCGGAAAACGAAAAACTCAGGAAGGATATCGGACGACTTGCGGAGACTGCGAAACGTACATCAAAATGGTCGGACAAAGTCGAACGCACAAAAACCGGTTTCGGAGCCTATGACCAGAACGGCAATCTTGCCGACAAGGGCTATATCGGACATAAAGCGGCGAAGATGATGCAACGGGCCAAGAACGCCGAGTATCGGAAGAACAAGGCGGTCGAGGAGAAACAGAAGCTGCTGAAGGATATGGACAAGTCGGATACCCTTGAGGTCAAACCGATATCCCACAAGAACGATATCCTGGTCAGCTGTTCCAACCTGCGCATACGCTATGGCGAAAAAGTCGTATGCGACGGGGTGACCTTCACTGTCGGAAAAGGAGAACAGGTGGCTTTGGTCGGCAAGAACGGTTCAGGCAAATCGAGCCTATTGAAGCTGATCATGGGGGAACCGATAGCCTACTCAGGTTCTTTGTCTCTTGCGTATGGGTTGCAGCTCTCCTATGTTCCTCAGGATACCTCTTTTCTGAAAGGGACCTTGACTGAGTTCGCGGAAAATTGCGGAGTGGAGGAAGCGCTGTTCAAAGCGATGCTGGCGAAACTCGGGTTCTCAAAGATCCAGTTCGGAAAGCGGATGGAGGATTTCAGCGGCGGGCAGAAGAAAAAGGTATTGATCGCAAAAAGCCTTTGCGACAGAGCCCATCTCTATGTCTGGGACGAACCCTTCAACTTCGTCGACGTCATCTCCCGGATGCAGATCGAGCAGATGCTCCTCGCCCAGAAACCGACCATGATCTTTGTAGAACACGACCAGACGTTCATAGACAAGGTGGCGACGAAACGGGTTGAACTCTGATGAAGCAGGATTGCGTGCCGGGGTCATCATTGAATGCACCGGACTGAGTGAACACCAGATTGAAACTTTCTAGACCATACGCAAACGGGCCGGCACAGAGTATGAGAGCATATTCGTGCCGGCTCTTTGAGTATAACCGGGCAGCTGGGATACCAATTCCCATACAACATGCTCCTGTTCCTCCCCCATTTTTCCTTGCAAGAAGGCAAAGCTATGGTACAATTCTTTCGTGTACGTACACGGCATAAGGAACGAAAGGCAGCATGGACAACCAGAAAAAGATCATCACCATCACGGAGATCGCACGGCTTGCGGGAGTATCCATCGGTACGGTGGACAGGGTCCTCCACGGAAGGACAGGAGTCTCCTCGAAGACAAGGGAAACCATCCAGGCGCTGATCCAGGAACATGGGTATGAACCGAATGCATACGCCAGGAACCTGAAACTGAACAGGACCTACCGTATAGGAGTTCTCCTTCCCCGCTTTGACACTGAGTTCCACTATTGGGAAATGGTATATCAGGGGATAGCCCGTGCCGCGAAAGAATTGTCCGCGTTGTCTGTATCTATCACGACAAAACAGTTCGACCGGCTGGTCAAGGGTGATATGGCGGCAAAAGCAGAAGAACTATACGAAATGCAGATTGATGGTCTGCTCCTTGCACCTTTGCCGGCAAATGAAGCGGAATCATTACTTATGGATCATCAAGATATACCATACGCATTCATTGACTCACCATTGCCCAATATGGTTCCAATCGCGACCATTGCCCAGAATTCACATCAGAGTGGATATCTTGCGGGAAGGCTTGTCTCCGCTTTGTGCCAAGGGAAAAAGGGGACCATAGCAAGTGTGCAGCTGCATCCCGACGCAGTGAACGGTACGGAACGGGCGGAAGGTTTCAAAAGATACTTCGATGAACATCCGGGACAATCTCTCCAAGAGATCATGTTGGGATCTCTCGATGATATCGAACCGATGCTGAATGCGTTGTTTGAGAGGCATGCGGACCTCATAGGAATCTTTACCGTAAACAATATCATCAATGGTTTCGGAGCAAGTCTGAAAAAACGAGGACGGAAACAGCAGGTGGTGACCATCGGCTATGACCTGGTCAAAGAGAATCGAGAGGGTTTGCTCAACGGGGAGATCGACTGTCTGCTGTCTCAACGACCCGCTTATCAAGGTCATACGGCGATCTATCAGCTCTACAGGAAAGTCGTGCTGGGGCAAGAGCCGGAACAATCAATCGTGATACCGATAGATATCTATTTCAAGGAGAATCTTACAGAGTCGGTTGACTGACAACGCTGACAGCGAAATGTTGTCAGCGATATGTAGTACACAATCTGGATCTGAGACTAATTCAGGAAATCCAAACGGCAAGGCGTGAATATATCGAGCACTTTGCCCGCTTTCCGGCACACCGCTCCATGCAGGACATTCGGTGCGAATCTGATGCTGTCCCCAGCTTGGACGATCTGGCTCTCGCCATCGTTCGTGAACTCAAATTCACCTTCAATGATATATGCGATCTGTTCATGAGGATGCGTATGCGGAGCTCCGACCGCGCCTTCCTCAAAATAGACCTCGACCGCCATCAGATCGTCGCTATGGGAAAGAATCTTTCTCCTGGTTCCACCGCCGAGCTCAATGAATGGGGTATCTTCGTTATGTACGAATCTATCTGACATGCAATTCTCCTTTCTATTCTATGTTGCGGACCTGTATTAGTAATACTCCAAACTTCTTTTTCTCTCAACCCCGCCATCAACTCGTAAATTCATGCCGTTGGCAAGAAAACATGGCAGAGACATTGATTTTTTCATATTTTTCCAATGTTTCTATTGACAAGAACATATGTGTTTCTATAAAAAGAAACACACGACTACAAGAAAATGAAGCCCAAGGAGAAACACCATGAAGAAAAAGAGTCTGTTTTGCATTCTCTGTTGCTGTACGATATCGGCGGTCCTGTTCGCGCAAGGGACCCATGAACAGACTATGGACGTTTCCACGAAAATAGGAATCTCCAAATTGCTCGCCCACCCCGCCCTTGATGTCATTGAACAGGGGATCCATGATTATCTTGCGAGTACAGGACTTCCCGTCACTTATGATCTTCAGAACGCCAACGGGGATATCTCCACAGCGGTATCCATTGCGCAGAAGTTCAAATCAGACAAGATCGATATCGCAGTAGGTATAGCGACACCGACCGCGCAGGCGTTGGCGAATGTATTCACGGATATCCCTGTGGTGTTCAGCTCGATCACCGATCCGATCGCCGCAGGATTGGTAGATTCCTACGAGATACCACAAATCACGAATATCTGTGGAGTCTCCGACCTGACTCCGGTCGAATCGCAGATTAAACTCCTGATCGACCTGACAGGGGCGAAGACGATCGGAAACGTCTATGCGAGCAATGAAGCGAACGCCGTGGCGTTGATGGAATTGGCCCAGCAGGCATGTGACAGATACGGAGTGAAGCTCGTTACGGCGGCGGTATCCAACTCCGCCGAAGTGAAAATGGCTGCGCAATCAATCATCGACAGGGTGGACGCGATCTATGTCGGTACTGACAATACCGTCATTTCCGCGTTGGCCTCCCTCGCCGATGTCTGTACGAAAGCCAACAAACCGTTGTTCAGCGGCGACACGACATCTTCCGAGGGCCTGGATGTATTCGCGGCCTGGGGCTTCAACTATTACAACGCGGGGATCTATACCGGAAAAATGATCGAACAGATCATCAACGGCGCTGATCCAGGCGCTTTGGGTACGATGTTCCTGACCGAGCCTTCCGATTTCGAGCTATGGTTCAACATGGATGTCATCAACCGTCTGGGACTGATGATCCCTCAAGACATGCTCGACAGCGCCGCGAGAATCGTCGAGAACGGAAAAACCATCACCCAATAATTCTTCATGAATCGTTGTATTGACGGGACTATCGACGGAATCGGTAGTCCCTTCTTTGTTCATTTGTCTATTGAGGATCTTTACTATCTCTTAGCGTCATTCCTTTGCCGATTGACGATACCGGCAGTATATTATCGGTACATCATAAGTGGGGGAAACATTATGAACACAACACGCACCACCGCACCGTCCTGGGGATGGATCAGTGCTATCGGAGTCTTGGCGACCATCGTCATCAACATACTTGCGAACACATTGCCGCTCAATGGAATGTACACCGGGGAGATTTCCGACCTCTACCCAAATCTTTTCACACCGGCGGGTTTTACTTTTGCCATCTGGGGCGTCATCTACTTGTTCCTGGCCTGGTTCTCGATCACCTTGCTATACATGGCGTACCGTAAAGACTGCAACTACTCTTTGCTGAAACAGGCAGGCCAGTTCATGACCATGGCGAGCGTCGCCAATATCGGTTGGATCTTTGCCTGGCACTGGGGTTTCGTCCTCTTGTCCATGGCGTTCATGCTGGTCTTGTTGATCACCCTGATCAGCCTCTATAGCCGGATGCAGGTCGCATACGGGGCAAGACGGGAGTCTGTCTATAGTCAGCTTGATTCATTCCCGGGCAAGCTCGCACTGGGGCTGAAAATCCCTGTCAGCGTCTATCTTGGATGGATAAGCGTCGCAACGATAGCGAATGTCTCGGCGCTATTGGTCTCATGGGGCATCACCTCTCTCTGGCCTGGGGCGGCATTCTGGACAGGAACGCTGATCGTAGTAGCTTTCATTCTTGGACTGGTCTCCGTATTGATGAAAGGCGACGCCGGCTACACGTTCGTCATCGCATGGGCGTTGCTGGGAATATATGTCAAGCGTTCTGTGACTGAACCTATGTATAAATCAATAGCCCTCATCGCCATTATCGCTTCGATTCTATTGGCGGTATATGCGTTATATACCCTCATAGGGAACTTACGAAACTCGTTGCCGAACCAACCGCTGGACTCAGAACCGGATGACGATACCGATATTCAAGAAGCTCCATAAAGAACCCAAGTGAAAACCGGGAGGTGTTTTCCTGATCCATTTCAGAAACATGTCTTCTAGTCGGTTACGGCGATTTCCAAGCAAGTCCGCCCCGCTTCATGGCAGGAAGAGACCTCCTCCAGCATGCTCCTGTAGAAATCTTCCGCGGCGGACTTGCGTTGCTTCGCTATTTCCTGCGCGACGGATGTATGGAAACCATCATATAGTTTCTCCAGCTTGAACTTGTATTCATGGAAGAACGAAGGCGTCGTATCATTTGTACCGTCGAGGACACTGCCATCTTCATCCAGGGAGTAGAGAGGTCCGGAAACTTGACCGATATAAAGGAACGTCCGCGCGATCCCGATAGCACCGGTCACATCCAGTTTATCGGCATCGAACAGGATCTTGGCCTCAATCGTCACAGGGGGGTTGTCGCTACGGTATCTATGGGACTTGATGCAGGCCCGCACACGGGAAGCGCGCTCCCGCGGCCAATCCCGTCCGAGCAGGAAACGGTACGCCTTCTCCCCTCCTGCCGTCGCGTGGCAGACGACAGGATCCGCGAACTGCTCGGGGCGGCCGATGTCATGAAGCAGGCAGGCGGCCAAGAGAATATCATGGTCGACATCCATCTCTTTGGCTGCGATCGCCATTGCCATATACAACACACGATATACGTGGGCCTTGTCGTGTGCGCTGTCTTTCATGCATTCCAGCATGTAGTCCTCGATGGTCTTGTATTGGAGCTTCGTCATGCGCGGGCCTCCAGGATCAACGGCAGGAGTTTCGTACTGTGGACGACATAGCTGCCTTGTTTTTCACCAGGAAGGATCACCAACCTGCTATTGGGAATGTTCCTTGCGATGGTTTCCGTATGTTCACGGGATACCATGTCGCGGCTTCCAGCTACGACCATCGTAGGAATGGAGATCTCCGCCAATTGAGCAGGATCGATATTGGGTTGCTCCAGCATCATCCTGATCTTTGGATCTTTCGTCAGTCTGTAGATGACCCTGAACAGGCGAAGCCATCCTTTACGGATCCCGTCCGGGGTGATGTTCGCGCCGCTGATCACCATTCTTGACAACAGGCGGGGATGTTGGGACGCTATCAGTATACCGAGTATCCCCCCGTCGCTGAAACCATAGAACATAGGTTTCACCAGTCCCAAGGCTTCAATGAACGCGACAAGATCATCCGCCATGACCTGATAGTCAAAGACATCCACCTTTGAGCTCTTGCCATGCCCGCGGGAGTCTATGGCATAGACGGTGAAATGGGAGGCCAGCAGCGGGATGAGTTTGTCAAAAATGGTATGATCGTCACCATTGCCATGGACAAGAAGCAAGGAATCCCCGCTCCCCTCCTGTTCATAATAGAGATCGACACCGTTGATGTGGAGAGTGGGCATACAAGCTCCTTCCTGGACAAAAATCCTATGCTCAGGAAAGATTTTTGTCGAGCCACCCCTGTGTCTCTCGCAACGGGACGGTAAAGATACGTCCAAGGTCCGCAGGGTCTTTCGCCTGATGGAACTGGAACAGCATTCTGTCATCCATCTTTCCGAGGATTTCAATTTTTCCGCGAGGATGCGACATGCAGTACTTGATGCATTTTCCCTGTCCGTTCTGCATCGCCTTCGCTTGCTTCACTATATCATATCCTTCCAGCAATGGCACCTGGAACAGGTTTTTCACTCCGGCGGCGGGCCTGCACTGGAACACATAGTACGGCACGGAACCGCAGGATGTCAGCTTCTTCAGCAAGGATCCGAGGGCTTCGGGGGTGTCGTTGACACCTCGCAGCAATACTGTCTGGTTCTTTACCACCACACCGCAGCGCAACAGGGACTGGACCGTCTCGATCGCCTTGTCGGTCAATTCGTTCGCATGATTGAACTGAGTCACGATATAGATCTGCTTCTTCCGTGAATAGGTATCGAGGATGTCCAACAGTTCTTCATCCCCAAGGATCCTTTCAGGAAACACTACGGGCGTCCTCGTACCGAACCGGATGAACTCAAGGTGGTCGATCGTCGAAAGTTCATCCAGATACCGCCGCAATACGCGGTTGCTGTTGAGGAACGCATCACCTCCGGAGACCAGCACATTGGTTATCTCTGAATGCTCCGATATATAGTTGATGATGTCGGGGAAATTCTGAATGATTTCGTCGGTATCCGTGCCGACCATGCGTTTGCGGAAACAGTGGCGACAGTACATGGCGCACTGGTTGGTCGAGAGGATCAGCGTGGTCTGGTCGTATTTGTGCTGCAGGCCTGGCAAGACGGTGTTGTCAGCTTCGCCGCTGGTATCCTCGACCCCACCGAAAAGGGATTCATCCAACGTAGGGATGCACATTCGGCGGATCGGGTCATTAGGGTCGTCCTTGTTGATCAAGGACAGGTAGTATGGCGTGATAGCCATGGGGTACGTCTCAATGATATGGGACAGTATGCCTTTTTCCTTTTCAGTCAGAGGGATATACTGCCCCAACTCCTCAGCGTTCCGTATACAGTTTTTCAGGTCTTTCTTCCAATCCTTCATCTATTACCTTTTTTCATTCCGATACTGGTGACAATACCAGAACGTTCATAAGCGACTTGCCGGTGATATCGGGTCTCCGATCGTCGGTAATTCCATATCCTTGCCATCAGTGTGAACATAATGACATCTGGTAATTATACACCCAGATCGACGATAACGCAACTTTACCAGCATTTTTCGATAGCTAAAGGAATAGGACGAAATACGAAAAGCAGATGGGGAATGAAGAACTATCGCAGAACCTGCACCACGGTCAGAATACCGCCCGCTACGGTGAACTTGATGTCAAGACCGGCGAAAGCCATGCCATACACCCGTTCGGAGTCCTCCTGATAAGAGGGACGGGGATCTTGGGCGAGCACTTCGCACAACGCCTGACGACGGTCATCAGGCACAAGGGCCTGCAATTCTTCGGGGAAAACGACATGCAATGAATACTCACTGAACTGGTCCGCAAAACCACCGGCGGCATCAGGATGGCTGTCTACGAACGGCAGATAAGGCTTGATGTCGAATATCGGGGTTCCATCCATCAGATCCGCACCGGAGACATGGAGGACAGGGCCTAGCTCGGGGTGTGTTTCGATGCTCTCCAGTTGTACGGAAGAGAGTCCGATGGAGTTGGGTCGGAACGGAGACCGGGTGGCGAACACCCCTTTTCGCACACTCCCGCCAAGGCGGGGCGGACGTACTGTCGCAGTCCAGGTGTCGCGAAGGGATTCGGAGAATTGCCATATCAACCAGATGTGGGAGAACTCCTCCAGTCCCCGTATCGTATCAGGGTTCCTGAACTCCGGTTCAAATACAATGGAGGATCGCAGAGCTCCCACAAGGCCGCTTTGGCGGGGGATACCGAACTTGCTGGGAAAGTCACTATGCATGCGGGCGATGATTTTCATCGGGAGGACTGTGGATTGCATCTTTTACACCCTTTCTTTTCCGAACTCTCAGTCAAAAGCTGAATTCAGCGAAGACATCTGCCTCATTATAGAATCAATTTTAGTTTGTTCTATAGCCGGTTGATCGGACATCCTTGCAAAAAACTCAACGCAAGACGATATTCGAACTAGTCTGATAGTCATTTCCCACCACATTCACACTTTTTATCCATTCACGTATATACGAATCTAACTTGAACTGTATATATGTTGTTTAATATATGCTATCCATATAGGAAAGTCGGGCAAAAGCGCTGATACCACAATACATTCGATTTCCTAGGGGAAACCGGCTCTTGCCCCTATCCACAGGAAGAAAGCATCTCAAAACCTTGCGAAGGAACACTACATCCCGGATTGGAAAATTTTCCGGTAGTCGCCAGGAGAAACCCCCTGGGTCTGACGGAAACGTCTGATAAAAGAGGACGCATTGTAATAGCCCACCGCGATACTGATCTCCTTGACAGGGAGATCGGTAGTCTCCAACAGCTTTTTCGCGCTCTCCATGCGCAACGAACTGACATAGTCCACCAGATACTTCCCTGTCGCCTTCTTGTAGAAGATCGAGAGCTTCGAGACATTCATGCCGACGACATCCGCGACATCGGACAGGGAGAAATTACAATCAAGATAGTTGGCCTGGATATATTTCTTGATCGAATCCAGCGTCTGGACATCCAGGCAGGTATTGCCCGTTCCCTCGGAGGCAGTACCTTTCAAATGGTTCTTAATCGTATTGATCAGGTTCTCCGCCGTCTCGACATCACTCAACGCAATGATCTCGTTCTGGAAACCGGCCTTCATGTCGAGGTCGGGATTCGAAATCATATACGTCCTGAGGATGTCGAAGCACAACCCTTTGGCGACGAACAAGGAAACGCTATTACCCTCCAGAAACGAAATGAAAGCATTCAGTCCATTCTCGATCTGCTCATTGTTCTTCGACAGGATCGCCCGTTTCAGATTGTCTATCTCCGTCTTCGGATATTCGGCGAATCCGACCTCACGTATCTCATCGAAGGATATGGTCCTCCCGCTCCCCTTCACGAACCTATAGTCCAAAGCCGATTTCGCCTCAAGGAACAAGGAAGGGATCTCCGAGATGCCTTCCCGGAACCGGCTGATCCCGATGGTCAGCTTGTTGTTGAATTCCTCCTCCATGACGGTCCTGACCCGCTCCACCTCGACCAGCAATCTGGAACCGATGAACATGTCGGAGAGATTGCATATCAGGTAAAGCCTCTTTGGAAGCGGAGTAAACACATAATAGGTCAAGGCATATTCGTCCAGCTCATCCTTCATGCGGCTGGCGAAACCTTCGAGGTCGGAGCAAATATCATCGAACATCAGGCATATGAAACAGAAATATCCCCCATCGAAATCGATCACACCCTTGTTGGTTTCATTGAAATCCTCTATCGAGTCGTAGTACCCGCCGGTCACGAGTTTCTGCAACTCGATGTTCCTGCGGCTCTTCTGCAATCGCTCTATCTCCGTCATGAGATTGCTGTTTCTGCTACTGAGCCGATTGATCGTCTTGTCGATGATCTCATACTCATCGACGCTTGATTCCACACCGCCGTCCGGGCTGTCGTCATCCATCTCCACGACCTTTTTCCTGAGTCTGGCCAGCGGCATGTAGTTCAGCTTCATGAAATATGTGATGGCGAAGGCGGAAAGGGTGATCACGAGAAGCAGGGCGACAAAGAACACCGCCATCTGATGCGACAGATCATGGATCAACGACATGTCCTTCGGCACATAGAACTCAATGTTCCAGCCAAGATCATGGATCTCGTAATCGTATCGATAATACTTCCTGTCCTCCAATACCTCGTCACGGTTGTCGAACAGGATGGCGCCATCGCTTGATGATATCGTCAGACACGCCTCATCAATGCCAGACCTACTTTCGACATAGCTCTGAAACTTGTTGCTGGAGAACACGAACAACATGACACCTTCGGAATCGCCCTTGTAGTTCTTGACCGGATGGCAGTAGGTAATGCGGTCCGTATTGCTGAACTTATTGTGAAGCCGCAGTGTCACGGGATGGTCCAGAGTGTCGAGACACTCCCTGAGCCCATCCCCGACATAACCGTCGAGCTCATAGAAATTGCGGAAGAACATCTCCTTTTCAAACGAGGACTCACTGGAAAACAGATAATCGCTGTTTTCCCGATAGAAAATGACATCGCTATAGAAGGGTGAAGTCAGCACGATTGATGCGAACGCCTGCTTGATGTTGTTCGCGTAGAGGGGGTCCGACTCAAAATCATAGCCATCGCGGATCACCCCCTGTATCCTCATCTGGGATACGATATCCGAGAAGTTCTGGGCCTCATGGTTGAAATCCCTCACGAACAGTTCAAGATTGTTCTTGATGTCATCATAGACCTTCATCTTGTACAGACCGTCGATACTGAAGACGAACAGAGACCCAAGGACTACCAGAGGAATCAGTGACAGCAGGATATATGAAACCAGGAAATTGGACCGCCGGTGGGAGTGCTTATGCTTCATATTCCTCATTCTACATGGAATACTCACGATTTACAATGAATCAAATGGCATGCGTTATTTATGGTGGGCAATACAATTAATGACATGAAAAGTTGCTCATGGCCAACCTGCGTGAAGCTACGGCGCAGCAAACTGGATTGATCGTCGGACATGGGGGCCATGCCGCGGGCTCTCTGGCGAACCGAATTATATGACGCTAGTTTTGCGCGGAAGGACATAAATAGCAGCGACAATGACTGAAAAACACGTTTTTACAGCGAAAACGCCCCGAAAAAAACTGCACATTGATAAAATCACGAAAAAATTGCATATCGTGATTCAAAAAAAATGAATTTCTTCAAAAAAAAACGTCGATTGCAAGAAATAAAAACCTCAATGGATACTGAAACCAGCAAAAGGAGAGTGTATGAGAAAGCAACAGGAGCAAGTTCTGCTCAACAAGCCTCTTTCGTACAGAATAAAAAAGACTTGGATACGGGATTGGCAACTTGTGGTCCTGTGCCTGCTTCCCGTAACATATTACATTGTCTTCCACTATCTGCCCATGTACGGTGTGCAGATCGCGTTCAAGGATTATTATGCGGCAAGAGGCATTACTGGGAGTCCTTGGGTCGGCTTCAAGCATTTCAAACGGTTTTTCACCTCATATCAGTTCTGGCCGCTGATCAAGAACACCCTGTCCCTCAGCTTTCTCCAATTGTTGATAGGTTTCCCGATTCCCTTGATCCTGGCGATCCTGCTCAACCAGATGCGGAACACACGGTTCAGGAAGTTCGTGCAGAGCGTGACATATTGTCCGCACTTCATCTCCATAGTCGTACTGACCGGCATGATCGGAATCTTCCTCTCCCCGAGAAGCGGCCTCGTCAATCTGGTATTGATGTTTTTCGGACAGGAGACGGTCCATTTCATGGCCGAACCCGGATGGTTCAGGCCGATATACATCCTCTCGGGAATCTGGCAGAACGCAGGGTGGTCCGCGATCATCTATATCGCGGCGCTCGCCAGCATCAGTCCCGATCTCTATGAGGCGGCGAAGATCGACGGCGCCAACAAGTGGCAGCTGATCAGGCATATCGATATTCCGGGAATCGCACCCACCGCTATCATGATGCTGATTCTTGAAGTAGGAAAGATCATGAACATCGGCTTCCAGAAGGCATATCTGTTGCAGAACGGACTCAATATCACCGCCAGCGAGATCATCCCGACCTACATCTACAAGATCGGTCTGATCGACGCACAATACAGCTATAGCGCGGCGATCGGTCTGTTCAACAATATCATCAATATCATTCTCCTGGTGACAGTAAACAAGATTGCCCAGAGAACCAGCGAAAACAGCCTGTGGTAAGGGGGAATCGGAACATGATTACGAAAACAAAACTGACTTCCAGTGACAAGATATTCGATGCCTTCAACTATATCCTCCTTGGAATCGCCGCCCTGTTGGTCCTGTATCCACTCTGGTTCATCATCATAGCGTCAGTTTCGGAACCGGACGCGATCAATACGGGCAAGGTGTTCCTTTGGCCGGTAGGCTTCAACACGACGGGATATCAGAAGATATTCGAGAATTCAAACATCTGGAACGCATATAGGAACACGATCTTCTATACTGTCGCAGGAACGATCATCAACATCATACTGACGATGATGTTCGCCTACCCGCTGGCGCGCAAGGAGTTCTTCGCCAGAAAGGGTTTGTTGCTTTTCATGATGTTCACGATGTATTTCCAGGGAGGATTGATCCCGACCTTCATCCTCATGCAGCAACTGAACCTCTACAATACCCGTTGGGTCATGCTGTTGCTTCCCGCCCTGAATGTATTCAACGTAATCATCTGTAGGACGAACATACAGAACAATATCCCGAACGAACTGTATGAAGCAGCCGCGATCGACGGTTGCAGCCACTTCAGGTTCTTCTTCCAGATAGTGTTCCCGCTTTCCAAGACGATCATCGCCGTCCTGATCCTCTACTACGGTGTCGCGCACTGGAACGACTATATGAACGGACTGATCTATCTGCGGGATGAAACATACTATCCGTTGCAGCTCGTACTGAGGGGCATTCTTGTTCAGAACCAGGCCTCCCCGGACATGATGGGCGATATCGACAGCCTGCTTGAACAGCAACGGGCGGCGGAACTCATCAAGTATGGGCTCATCATCATTTCATCGGTCCCCGTCCTGATCGTATACCCGTTCCTACAGAAATATTTCGCGAAGGGTGTCATGGTCGGATCTGTAAAAGGTTAATCTCTAGAAAACATAGAAAGGAGAAACAAATGAAAAAAACGTTGTCAATCGTCTTGATGCTTGTATTGGCGCTGACTTTTGTCTATGCCGGGGGAAACGCGGAAAAGGCCGCGACTCCGGCCGACGTCGGGTTCAACGCGATCGGACTTCCGATCGTGGATACGAAAACGAACTTCGAGCTTGCCGCCAAGACACGGCACAACAAAAATTTCGCTGAACTTCAGTTCTTCCAGGAACTTGAAGCCGATACGAATGTCCATATCGATTGGAACATGAGCAGCGAAGACGGCTGGAAAGAGAAGAAAGGACTCCTTTTCAGCGGCAAACTTCCCGATGCGTTCTTCGGACAGGCGATCCTCTCCGATGTCGATGTCATCAAATACGCAAGCCAGGGATTGCTCATTCCTCTGGAGGGCTATATCGAAGAATATTGCCCGAACCTCCAGGCTCTCCTCGACAGGGGCACCTACAGAAAGGAACTCACAGCCCCCGACGGGCACATCTACGCGCTTCCGAACAGTACGGAACTCAGCCCGATGACGCATGACAAGCTGTTCATCAACAAGACTTGGCTCGACCAGCTCGGGCTTCCAGTTCCTGAGACGATCGAAGAGTTCACCGCCACCCTCAAGGCGTTCAAGGACAATGACATGAACGGCAATGGAAGAGCGGACGAGATCCCCTTCTCCTTCCTCTACAACAGAAAGGAAAACGGTCTTTTCTCCATGTTCGGTTCGTTCGGTCAACTCGACAAGCTCGATCATTTCATCGTCGATGAAAACGGCGATGTCGTATACACGGCCATCACCGAGCCGTACAAAGAAGCGATACAGTACTTCCACGATCTCTACATGGGCGGGCTGATCGACAAGGAATGCTTCACGCATGATTTCCAGGTCTATCTCGCCAAGGTCAAGTCCCAGGATCTCATCGTAGGCGCATGGCTTGGCTGGTCTCTGGCCTCCGCGGCTGGAATCAACGCCGAGCACTATGTGGCGCTCGCTCCCCTGAAGGGTGCCGACGGCAAGCAGATCTGGAACTCCTACCCATCTCCCATCAATTCCAAGGGTTCGTTCGCCATTACCTCGGCTTGCAAACATCCGGAAGTGTTGATGCGTTGGGCGGATCTCCAATACGATCCAATGACCGCGATCCAGGTCGACCAGGGACTCATCGGCAGAACGCTGGTTGTCGCGGAGGACGGTTCGATCGACTATCTCCCAGTTCCGGCAGGAAAATCCTTCACTGAAATGATCCATGACTACTCGCCTGGTGTAAACGGGATCAGCGCGGTGACCACCGATGTCACCGACAGGCTCAACCTCAATGCGAATCTGAGGGAACGGGCCGCTCTCGACGAGGTATTCGCCCCGTACAACGTTCCTGTCGAGCAGGTATTCCCGAGCATGTACCTGACGGTCGAAGAAACCGAACGCATCTCCGTCCTTGAGACTGACATCAAGGCGTATGTGGACCAGTGCTATGCGAAGTGGATCGTCAATGGCGGAATCGAAAAGGAATGGGACGCATACCTTGACAAGCTCAACAAGATGGGTCTCCAGGAATACATAGATATCTACACGAACGCCTACGAGAGATATCTCACATTCTAATTCACAATCTCATGTACCGTCCTCTCCGCTGAGGGGGCGGTACAATCTTCCATGGAAAGAAATGAACAAGAAAAACCTAGTATTCTTTATGACGGACCAACAACGGGTGGATACGATCGGGCGGACGGCCGGTGGCAACGAAGTAGCGCCGACCTGGACGTGGCTCAAGGAAAACGGCGTAGCGTTTGAAAACGCATACGACTCCTGCCCCCTTTGCGTACCATCACGAACTTCCCTTGCTACCGGCATGAACCCCTTGCACAACGGCATGCTGCTGAATGATCTGAAAGGAACATACGCGAGAGACAACAAGCCGCTACATGAAATGCTGCATGAACAAGGCTATGAAGTAGCGCATGTCGGTGTAAACCACATCAGCCTGACTCCCCCATTGAAAGACAGGATACCCTATGCGAAATGGATAGACGACGCATCCTATGAAGCGTATGCCGCAAGAAAAGGGCTGGACATAGGCCGTAGTGACTATCAATGTGATTATGTACTCGAAAACTGCGAGGGCGAGTTCAAGAAACGCCCCTATTCAAATACCCAGGTCGCGATCTGGGACGCACCCCTGTCCGATTTCAAAGACATCTGGTTCACGGATGAAGCGATTGAATTCATCAACAGGAAGCATGAGAGACCGTTCGCCCTGTTCATCTGTCTCTGGGCGCCGCATCCGCCGTTGACAGTGCCTCCAGGATATCTGGAGATGTTCCCGCTTGAAGCTTTCGTGCTTCCGGAGAACACGGGACGCCCGAACCCGGACGAACCCCGGTCATACAGGACGGGAGCGCCAAGGCAACTCGCCGGGCATCCGCCGAAACAAGGCTGGCAGGAGGCCTGGTCCGCCCATTGCGCCCTGACCCGGCTTTGCGACGACCAGTTGGAAAGAATAGTCGATACGCTGAAAGACAACGGCCTGTTCGACAGTACGATGCTTGTCTGTACCACCGATCATGGGGAACAGCTTGGGCAACACGACATGTATCAGAAAATGGAAATGTATGAGAGCTCGGTACGGGTACCGGCGATCTTCCGGATTCCTGGAATCGCAGGCAGGACGTACCTGACTCCTGTTTCCCATCTGGATTTCGTGCCGACCATCCTTGATTATCTGCTGGGTTCCGGCGACGATCCCCGTTTCGACGGCATTTCCTTGATTCCCTCCATCGAAAAAGACCGGGAGCCTCCCAGCAGGGACATCTTTTCCCTCTACAACGGAAATCATCAATACGGAGATGTCAGAAGGATGATCGTCCGTTATCCCTATAAGCTCATCTATGATGGTGAGGATATCGAATTGTTCAATCTAGCCGAAGATCCGCTCGAAATGCGAAACCTTGCGGGGGAACAGGAGATGAAAGAGACAAAAGACTCGATGTTCGAAGCACTCAGACAATGGGCCATCAAATACGGTGACGGATTTGCGTCCTACAGGATGTGAGAGATGAAAAACAAGAACATTCTTTTTGTATTCGCCGATCAATGGCGGAGGTGTTCCGTCGGGGCATATCATGATGATCCGGTGATCACTCCGAACATGGACGAATTCGCCTCGAACAGCATGGTATGTACCAATGCGAACAGCGCCTGCCCCTTATGCTCCCCGGCAAGGGCGAGCATGCTTTCAGGGCTCTATCCCCTATCGACAGGGGTATTCACCAACTGCAAGAACGGCTCGGACATACGGCTCAAGGACGATGATGTCTGTATCGGAGAAGTGTTGAAGCAGAAGGGCTACCATACCGGCTATATCGGGAAATGGCATCTTGATGAACCGGAGATCAACAACGATCCGGCACCTGTCTCCGGGGCCAAGAAATGGGACGCCTACACGCCGCCAGGGATCAGACGGCACGGCTTTGACTTCTGGCACGCCTACAATGCGTCCGACAACCATACCCATCCGCATTATTGGGAGAACACTTCGCAAAGCCTCTCCGTATGCGGATGGTCACCGGAACATGAGACTGATGTCGCGATACAATACATGGACATGATCGACAAGGAACACCCGTTCGCGCTGTTCGTTTCCTGGAATCCACCACATTCTCCCTACGACACAGCTCCACAGAAGTACAAGGACCTCTATGAATCAACTGATTACCTTCGCGGGAATGTCGATGTGGATGCCCTGGGACACACCATGCACCATACCTTCGAACCTGTGCCGTTGGACGGGGAAAGCGCGAAACAACTGACAAGGGATTATTTCGCCGCCATAACAGGTCTGGACGACCAGTTCGGCAGGTTGATCGCCTATCTCAAGGAACAGGATCTCTACGACGACACAGTCATAGTCCTTACCGCCGACCATGGGGACATGCTCGGGTCACATACCCTGATCGGCAAGCATGTGTGGTATGAGGAGAGCGTGGGAATCCCCTTCATCATCGGCGGCGCAGGAATCAAACCGGGAACCTGTGAAACAGTGTTCGGCAGCCAGGATATGCCGGCCACATTACTGTCCCTGCTCGGAATTGATATCCCAAAAACATGGGAAGGACACGATATCTCACAGAATATCATCAATGGTACCACCGATGACGGCTCCTATACATTCCTTGCGGCCTGCCCGGGCAGAGACGTGTTCATCGAGGAATTCAAGAAGCACGACCGCGACATCCTCTCCTATGGATGGAGAGCGGTCAGGGACAGGCGGTACACCTATGTGATCAGCGTAGGCTATAGGATCGAGCCTTTGCTTGAATACTACCTGTTCGACAATATAGAGGATCCACTGCAACTCACACCCCGCACAGACGAGGCCGCCAGAAACGACTCGAACGGGAAGAGGCTGGAGGAACTGTTGGTTTCCTGGCTTGAACGGCAGGGGGATCCGTTCCTGCATCACCTACAACACAATAGAGAGGGCATATAGATGGTACAGCTCAACGAATCGCTACTGGGAATAACGAACAAGATCGTGGAAGTGAAATTGTTCAAATACAATGTCGAGGCCATACGGAAATTCAGTTTCGGGACGTGGACAAGCAGACAGCACATATTCATCGCGATCAAGACGAACGAAAATACCGGCTACGGGGAGAATATCATTACGATCAATACCCCCGATGTCTCGCTGGATGAGTGGCAAAGCTGGTCGGAACAGTTGATAGGTCTTTCCATTTCCGACGCATTCCAGAAGATCCGGGCCAATCTCGGTATCTGGCGTGACAGGTATACGGAAATGGCCGAGATGGCTCTGCTTGATCTTGCGGGGAAGGAGCGGAAGGTATCTGCGCTGTCTCTGCTGGGACTCCATGAACGACACGAGGTCAACGGTGTTCCTGTCATTCTCAACGATGATCCGGATTTTGTCGCGGAAAAGACGCAGGAAGCGGTCGACCAGAAGATCGCACAGATCATCAAGATCAAACTGTTCGGTGATCTCGAAATCGACCTGGCAGTCATCAGGGCCGCTAAAAAACGTGCGCCACGGGAGACTTCCTATCTGATCGGGGACGTCAATACGGGGTATCGCAGGGAGGGGGAATCCGCGGGTATCGACGAGATCGCCGACGACCTCAAGCGCCTCTACGAAGCCGGTCTTGACGCCTGTGAAGATCCCGCGGCCCTCTCGGTCGATGAATGGGTGGAACTACAGGGGAAAGTGAAACCCCTTTCCTTGATTCCGGATGTCATCATGCGTCCGAGCTGGGAATCGGTCAAATTCATCAAGAAAGGCATGGGCGACTTCTACAATATCCACCCTGGTTCGGCAGGCTCGATCCTGGATGCGTTGGAACTTGCGGGAAAGATCGAATCCCTCGGCGCGAAACTGATGTTCGGAGACGACAGCCTTGTCGGCCCGGCATGTACAGGCTGGCAACAGCTTGCCATGGCCATGAACGCAAGCTGGGTAGAAGCGATCGAGAAAACTGAAGACAGCGACGGTTTCCTGAATTCCGTCATCTCCTGCAATACAGACAGTTCCAGAAACCCCATCGCCCTTGACGAAAAAGTGAACGGTTTCGGACTTGTCCTCGATGAAAAGAAGCTCGCCACCGCCTGTATGGAAGTCAGAACGGTCAGATAGTCATTCCCCCTGCCCTACCTTTCCTCTCGTCACAGGAGGAAGGACCATGTCCCGTATCGGAGAAAGCAAATGGACGATTACAAGAATGAAACAGCGCTCGTCCTTGAGGATTCAAAACGAGTGCTTGGAAACACGTTCCTGTTCAGGAATCCGTGGGACATGGAGATGACGGTGGAGCCGTATACTTTCAGTGGAAGGATAGACTGGGACGCGCAACCAGGCGACGATCCGGAATGGACGTACATGCTCGCCCGACATGGATTCATCGTCAATCTGGCAAAAAGTGAATTCATCACGAAGGAAAGCAGATTCGGGGACAAAGCGCTGGCCCTCATCGACGCCTTCATCGACGACGCCCCTTGCATAAAGAAACGGGAGAACACTTCCTGGCGCAGTCTGGATGCCGCGATCCGGATTACGAACTGGCTCGACGCACTGGAGATACTCGGCAAGGCCCGTACTATCTCCGACGAATTCATCATCCGGTTCAAGGTCGCGGTAAAAGAGCATGCCGAGTATCTCAAGGGGAAGGACTCGACATTCCTCAGACTCTCCAACTGGGGCGCGATCGGAAACGCCGGGCTTTTCAAAGCCTCAGCCTATACCGAAGACCAGGAAGGGATTGATCTGGCGCTGGAACGGCTGTGCGGCACAATGAAAGTCCAGGTATTGCCCGATGGATATCAGTGGGAGCAGTCCCCCATGTATCAGGCGGAAGTCCTCCTTCATATGCTGGATATCATTGTGACAGGAAGAAAACACGGCATCCAGATTCCCGAAACGATAGCGGGAGCGGCGAAAAGCATGTGCCATGCGTTCCTCGGCATGCTCAAACCGGACGGACATCAGTTCATCCAGGGTGATTCTGACGATACCTGCCTGCTGGATATTCTCAGAAAGGGTTCTTTCATATTCAGCGATCCGATCCTCAAGCATGCGAGCGGCGGTACACTTGATTTTGACTACAGCATTGTCGCGAGTGAAAACGACAAGGCTCGTTTCGTAGCTATGGCACCCTCCCCGATTCCGTTCACCTCAGTTGAAAACATAGCGTCGGGGAACTACTTCCTGAGAAATTCATGGGGGCCCTCCGGTTCCTTGATCCATTTCAAGTGCGGTTCCCATGGCGGAGGGCACGGTCATGGAGATACCCTGCATGTCGATGTAACGCTCAATGGTGTCGACGTGCTCATAGATTCTGGAAGATACACCTACGTCGATGGTCAGGAACGTCGCATGCTGAAACTGGCCTCGCATCACAACACCATACGAATTGATGATGAGGAGCCGTTTGTTCCGAAAGATTCATGGCAATATCGAAAGACCGCGAAGTGCCTCCAGATGCCTATGGTCGTGAAAGGAGACTGGGCGCTGGCCCAGGGTTCCCATCTGGCGTACATGGACAAAGGGGTGCTCCCGATCAGGAGGACATTGCTCATAGACGATGTCGCGATCATACTCGACTGTATCGAGGGTGTCGGAACACACCAGCTCGAAAGGTTCTTCCATTTCAACACGGCGGAGCCTCTTCGGGATGAGAGTTCGACGATCATCTACGGTGACTTCTCTTTGTGCCACAATGCCGAAAACTGTACGATCGAGCGCAGGAAGGTATCTTTCCACTACAATGAACTGTGCGAGACTGATGCGCTGATCCTACGGAACACGATCAGTTCAAAACAACTTGCGTATGCGATACTGGCGAAGGGAGATCTCTCCATCAAGGAACTGGAGGTATATCCCGTCGGATCAGATGAAAGCCTGCCGGGGACCTTCGCCATAGGCTTGAGGATATCCCGCGGGGGGAAAGAGGATATCACGTTGCTTCACATCCTTTCAAATGATATCAACGGGGTATTCCTGCTCACATGCGGAGATATCAAGGAGTCCTACGGCTCCCTGGTCGTGAAACAGGGAGACAGGCAGGAAACGTTCCTGGTCTGAAGAGCGCGGAGCACTCCATGCGGGAGAAAAAATGATACAATATACTGATACGAACCTTACTGCATACGAACCGCTTCAAGGACCGGAGCTGGACCAAGCAATCGGGTATGCCGAAAAGCAGACGGAGAGTTGTCTGCCGAGGTTCATGCACGGCTACAAATACAGCCATAGCGTCAATGGTTTCTACGAACCGCCGACGGCAAATGTCGAATGGACGACCAGCTTCTGGACGGGGGAGCTCTGGCTCGGTTATGAATTGACAGGCAACGAGCGGTTCAGGCGTGCCGCACAGTGGCAGGTCGAGGATTACCTTGCGAGGATCGAGGAAAAAATCGACGTATCGCATCAGGGTTCCTGAACTCCGGTTCAAACACAATGGAGGATCGCAGCGCTCCCACAAGGCCGCTTTGGCGGGGGATACCGAACTTGCTGGGGAAGTCGCTATGCATGCGGGCGATGATCTTCATCGGGGGAACTGGAATCATGAAGACAGAATACCGGTTTTCAGGCGATTGTACAAAAGTGTGCTTTTGACATAATAGTAAAATCCAACTGTACATGTTCAGTGAAGCAAAAGGCTATCGAAATTAGCCCAAACGCACATTATCGATCTAATTTCATCAACCATGAATCCCAAGTTTCTAAATATATTGACCGCTCAAACTCATGCATTTCATACATATGCCGTTTTCTACTGTCTTCTAAATTATCTTTCATTTTCCCACAAATAATCACATTCGTAATTGAAATATCCTTTTCTGGATCTACTTGCAATTGTGCCTGCGGACCAATAAATGCGTTATACGGAGTGTCTCCCTGTTCTACAGCAATTCGAAGGTTGTGCATATTTTCTCTAAAAGCATCGTAAGTTTTATAAATATAATTCCAATGGTTTCGCAATTGACTCCTTGCGACCTCTACATTACTGGAAAAATTTTCATATTTATTTTGATTCACAAGATTAAAATGGGCACCTTTCACTTCAATCAGAACAATTTCCATCCGGGATCGTCCTGTAAACACTACAAAATCAACTTTTCTAGAACTAATGGGGAATTCAGAAAAACAAATATATTCATCATAGGGTCTGGAAAAGTATTCACCGAACAAGGATAAATCTTTCTTCAGGATTCTTTGTAACTCCTGCTCATTAGCTCCTCTTTCAACAAGCTTCTCAAGTTCTTGTTTTGATATTTTTTGCTCTTCAATTTCTATCCTTCGTTGAATAGTCTTGGCAGAATAAAAAGGAGCGCTACCTGTGTAAGAATTTATATGGTGCTTTCGTAGCTGAACTTCTTTCCATAACCTTTCATTGTTTCTAGTTGGGATATAAAACTCATTATCATCACAGGTTAATAGAATCTTTATCTCTTCTAATGATTTGGGATGCCATTTGGGGTTTATCTTCAGACAAGAATCCTCAAATTCAATAATATCAAACGTATCTTGATATCTGACACAATCCGTTGGTTCATAATGTTCAATGAATACACTTTGAGAGGGAACCAGTCCTTTTTCTATGAGCTCCGTACAAATCTTTTCCAATGTATTTGTTACAGAAGTAATCGATACCTCTCTACCGAGATCCGTCAAAACAACATAAATCTTTTGTTGATCAGTAATAAACAGTCTTACTCGACAAAGGTTTGTTGAAGTAGTTAAAAACCTTTTAATAGGACAATCAAAAATATAATCGCTTATCTTCATCCCCAATTCTTCCTCAGAGTTTTATCAGCAACACCACAGTCTCCACATGCTCCGTATAGGGGAACAGGTCCACCGGCTGGATACCCCTCACCTCGTACGGGCCGAAATCCAACAAGTAACGGAGATCCCGCTCCAGCGTCAGCGGATTGCAGGAGATATAGACAACCGTATCCGGGGCGAGGCGGATCAAGGAAGCAAGGAACTGCTCATCGCTGCCAGCGCGCGGAGGATCAAGGAACACGACATCCACATGCCGCTTTTCCGCCGCGAGCCGCTTCAGGTATTTGCTGGCGTCATCGCAGACGAACTGTGCGTTCTCTATGCCATTGAGGCTTGCGTTGGAAACGGCGTCACGCACAGCGTCAGGATTCAGTTCAATGCCCAGAACTTGGGCGGCACCGTTTCGGGCGGCGACAAGACCGATCGTACCCGTGCCGCAATAGGCGTCGATCACCGACTCTTTTCCAGTAAGACGGGCCATTCGCATCGCTATCTCGTAGAGGACTTTCGTCTGGACGGGATTGACCTGATAGAAAGACTTCGCCGAAATCCGGAAGGTCAGGTCGCAGAGCCGGTCTTCGATATAGCCAGGGCCATACAGGACCTTCTCTGGCTCATCGCCAAGGACCATGCTGGTACGCTGGTCGTTGAAATTGAGCAGAATCGTCGTGATCTCGGGGTGTCGCTGCCTGAGTATGTTGATGAAATCGGCCTTCGATGGTATCTGAGGTGTACCGACCACCAGAACAACCATCACCTGTCCGCTCGCGAACCCTCGTTTAACCAACACATGGCGGATACAGCCGACCTGTGCATCCTCGTCATAGGGATCAATATGGAACGTTTTCATCAAGGTCCGGACAGTGCCGATGATCTTGTCGGCGATCTCGTCTTCGATCATGCAGTCCCGGACAGGGACTATCCGATGCGTCCCTGGCTGGTAGATGCCGGAGATGATACGACCGCCGCGATCACGACCGAACACGGCCTGGACTTTATTACGATAATGGACGGGATTCTCCATTCCGATGATAGGGGCCACCCTGCCGAACCGGCCGAGGACATCCTCCACACCATCCTGCTTCCAATACAACTGATCCTGGTACTCCAGGTCCTGAAGCTGGCATCCACCGCAGGAACGGGCCAGAGGACAGGCTCTGTAACGGCTTTTTTCGGAACGCCCTGTCGCAGGAAGTTCCTTTCCATATGTACGTGAATCTTCAAAACGGGAATATCCATCGGTCCGACGGGGGTTCCCCTTCATATTCTTGGTTTGCATGACGGCAATTGTACTATAAGAGCCGTATCCGTATCCATAACAACAGTATGCCTATCCGACGATATCATCCAAGACCTGTCCCTCTTCAGACCACGAAGGATGATGCTCATTGCGTTTCAGGCACCCTTTACAGGACGGTCCACCAACGAAGGTACAAAAAAGTCCGGGCATCAATCACGACACCCGGACCAAATACAATTACAATAGATTACAGATCAGCGGGAGCATTGTTCATGATGCCCTGCCACCAAGGCGAATACGCCTGGGCTCTCATGTTCTTGTTACCCCACATGTAGGTACCAAGCAACTGGTCGCCCAAAGCCAACCACTGGTCTTTCCAATCCACCGCGGTATTATACGCGTAGGTGGAGAGGAGGTTGATCGCGGAGTCGGTCTTGCCCTGACGGATCAGGCGAGCCGCGACAGTCTGGATCTCGTTGGTCTGATCATAGATATCGGCCATGCGAGGATTCCGGAAGTCGTGGATATCCTGGATCGCGCTCTGATAGTTGATCCGGGCGATCTGCTGAACATAGGAACCGATCCACCAGCCGGAATCCCTGCGGAATTCCTCGTAGCGACTACCAGTGCGGTAGAACTCGGGAAGTTCCTTCATGGAGGGCCAGAGAGGAGTCAGGTAGGAAGAATCAGGAGCGCCGTATCCATACCATACCAGACACTTGGCTTCATCAGGCAACCATTCCTTGACGTTCGCGATCATCAGATAGCAGGTCCGGAACAGGTTGATGGAGCGTTCCACATGCTGAGGAGTGAGAGGATCTCCATAAGGGCCAGCCTCAGGCTGCTTGGAAAGATCATACTCGGTACCGGCATAGTAGTCACCCTTGATCTCGTAGACATCCTGCACGGACAGCTTGCGTTCGGGAACGACCCACAGGGGGTATCTCTTGGCGTTCGGATCGAGGTTCAACGACGGAGCGACCAAGTCGAAAGCTCTCCATTCGCGACGAGTGCTATACGGATCGTCGTAGGGGGCGTAGATCTCCGCGGGAGAGAAAGGAACGCCGGAATCCTCGGACCACAACCCGTTCTCGACAGCGAAGCTCTTGATGTTCGGGGACCACATGTAGTTCTCGGGATCGTCGAAATCAATATGGTCGATTCGTGCGCGGTTGGCGGCTACGAAGAAACCATTGTCAGGAATGCGGACCGCACACCAGATATCCAAGCCGTAGAATTCCGCGACCCAGACTTCGGTTCCATCACAGATGTTGATGGTCTCACCAGCATCTTTCCAACCATATTCTTCGACCAGATCACCCATGACACGGACAGCTTCACGAGCGGTGGAGGCACGTTCAAGAGCGATGTCCTGAGCGTTCCAGCAGTCGATCAGACCATTGTTGTTGGCATAGAGCAGATCATAGGTCTTTTTTCTCAGATCAGTGGAACGATCGAAGTTCATCGTAGCTTCGCCCATCGCCACGCCCTTCTCATTGATGAAGGAATAACGGGAATGGAAATAGGAATAGGTTTCCGGAGCTTCCGGGATTTCCAGAATCGGATACCCGTTGCCATAATCCTTCACCGTAGGATAATTGCCATAATCACCATAGTTATGGGAATCGATGACCAGATCGCGGGTTGAACCCTCCGGCCATTCCTGTCCAGGAATGATCCACAGACGGAAGTCCGCACCGGATGAGTCGTCATTGTGCGTGACAATCGTAGAACCGTCAGCAGTAGCATCCTTACCGATGGCAAGGATCGTACAAGCGAACAAGGGTTCGACAGCCAAGCAGAAGACTGCGGCCACGAGGACCAACAGACAGACAATCCGCTTTGTTTTTTTCATAGTGCTCTCCCTTCAAGAAAAACTGATTGCCCTCAATATAGAGGGCAGTAAAACCAACTGTTTGGGCGGGACTATCTCCCGATCAGAACAGGTGTCGCAAGAAGAGCCTTGGCGGCCTCTTCAATCTCAGTACCGGAAGGAACGATGCCAATGGCAAATTCCTGGACGGCGACCGCATCCACGACAGAAGCGGCATCGTCGGCATAGAGGGCGTCTCTTCCGAACGCAGGGTCATAAGCGACTAGTTCAGCCTTCAGAGAAGCTGGAACCAGAATCTCACCCCAGTAGCTGCCATCGACGATATCGGCTACAGTCGCGGGCATATCGGGGACAAGAGCCTTGTTGACCACGACTTCATACGGAAAGGCATTGGTCGTTATCATGACCTTCGCATCTTCCCTGCCGCCCTGGGCGAACAACCCGCCAAGCACGCAAAGCCCGATCAGAAGCACCATTACTACTTTCTTATTCATTCTCATCTCCTTGATTGGAACAATCAAAGCTGGTAGGCAGGCAGCACCCGCCTACCAGTCGATATCCAGTAAAACTACCTACGACCTAGAACGGCTGATCAGCCGGACGTCTTGGAGCACTGGCCATGATATCCTTCCACCATTGGGACTGAGCAGGAGCTTTCATGTCAATGCGGCCCCACATGTAGGTACCCATCAAGTCATCGCCCAGTTCGAGCCACTTCTCATGCCAATCGACGGCAGTCCAGTAAGCATAGGTGGAGATCATGTCCATGGCCTCTTCTTCCATCCCCTGACGGATCAGGCGAGCGGCGACGGTCTGAAGATTGTCGACCTGAGCATACTGCTTGTCCATCTTGGGCTGACGGAACGCATGGATCCTAGGCACGGCATCCTGATAGTTGATCTCAGCGATCTGCTGCACATAGGAATTGGTCCACCAACCGGAGTCTCTGCGGAATTCCTCATACCGGTTACCAATGCTGTAGAAGTCAGGCAACTTCTCCATGGCAGGCCACAGCGGAGTCAAGTATGTGGTGTCGGCGCCACCATAGCCATACCAGCTTACACCCTTGATCTGATCAGGCAGCCAGCTCTTGACCTGTCCGATATGGACATAACATGTCTGTGGCACGCCGATGGAGCGCTGGCGGGTATGGGCGTTGGGGTTGCCCCAAGGACCGGCTTCCGCGTATGTGGATTTGTCGTACTCAGTTCCCTGATAGTAGTCGCCCTTGATCTCGAAGATATCCTGGACGGAGAGCTTGCGTTCCGGCTTGACTGACAGAGGAAGCTGGGAAGCCCTGGTCGTAGGATCGAGGTTGAGGGAAGGAGCCACCAGGTCGAAGCCTCTCCAGACACGGAGGTTCGCGCCGGACGGACAATAGAGGTCGGCCGGGGAGAACGGAATGCCGGAGTCTTCGGACCACAGGCCATTCTCAATGGCGAAGGTCTTGATATTCGGAGCCCACATGTAGTTCTCGGGATCATCGAAATCGATGTAGGAGATACGAGCGCTGTTCGCGGCGATGAAGAAATGATCATCGGGGATACGAACCGCACACCACATGTCCTTGCCATAGAACTCAGCGACCCATACTTCATTACCATCTGTGATGTTCATGGTTTCACAAGCGTCGCCCCAGCCGAATTCCTCGACCAGGTCGCCCATGATACGAACGGCTTCACGAGCGGTGGTAGCACGTTCGAGGGCGATATCCTGAGCGTTCCAGCAGTCAATGATGCCGAGGTTGCTGGCGAACAGAGCCTGCCAAGCCTTTTCACCGGCTTCAGTGCTTCTGCTCAGACCATTGGTAGCTTCACCAATCGCGACGCCCTTCTCATTCATGAAGGAATAGCGGGAATGGAAATACGCATAGGTCTCTTCCGGCTGGGGAATCTGACCGACGATATAACCACCACCGTAATCTTCAACTTCGGGGAAATTGCTGAAGTCACCATAGTTGTGAGAATCGACAGCGATATTGCGCATTGAACCTTCAGGCCACTTCTGTCCAGGAATGATCCACAGACGGAAGTCAGCACCACCGGAGTCATCATTGTGGGTGACGATCGTGGAGCCGTCCACAGTCGCGTCCTTACCGACGGCGATGATCGTGCATGCGAAGATCGCCTGAGCGGTAATACTGAGGGCGATAAGCGTAACAAGCGCAACCTTCAGTGCCTTTTTCATAAAAGCCTCCCTTTTGAGTCTTACAAATCCAAGGCAAAGGCTCCACGGTGCTGTAAGCGACTAAGCACCGGGAATTCCTCTGCTTTGAACAGCGGCCGAAGCCACATCCGTTAAATCTCGAACACCAGGCTCTGGTTCGGAGTAGAGCCACGATGCCAATAACCATCATGGAAGAATTCGCGGGCGGTTTCGGACATCTTGTAGTTGCCCATCTGGGTCGCCTCGGCGGGATCATAGAGGTAATAGCCGCAGTCATTGGCTTCAAGCTCTTCGTAGAGCGGCCAAGACGCGATTACTTCCTTATCAGGTTCGAACATGCCGACCTGGTTTATGAACTCCATCGCACCAGAAAGGTGACGACCGACACGGTACCACAACGGGAAGCCCTCAAGGGCACGCGAATCATTCTCAAGGTTGCGTTCCAAAGCCTCTTCGTTATAACTGTACGAAGTGGTATAGACCAAACCCTTGTCGGCCGCGGCCTGTAGGAATTCATCCTTGCCTTCGGTGAACAGAGCCTCTGTCATGGGGCCCGGGACACGGTCGATGAACGGTTCAGGAGTTTCCATCAGGACCACGAGCGTGTCACTGAAATCACCCCATTCACGGTGAGACAACCCACGCAGTCCGCTCGGAGAAACCTCACACTTCATGTCGAAGTTCATGGCGGACAGCATCATGGACGCCATCATCGCAGGATCTTCAGCACGTTGGTGGGTGACATAGGTAGCGACGACAGGATACATGATCGAAGCTTCGTGGGCGTCGATGGCGACGTCGATGTCGTTCTGACGGATCAGTTCCATGACGGCGTAGGACGCACGTTCAGTCAACGTTCCGTCTTCACGGCCAGGATAGGTCCTGTTCATGTTACGGATATCCTGATAGGCAAGGTTCTGTCCATCTGGATAGTGTACGTAGGTGAACGGATCAGGCCATTGGTCGAGCGGGTTCGTACCACGGTCACCGATGCGGTACTTCTTCTGTCCCCATTCGGTGGGAACATGGAAATACGCCGGATACGCATTGCCCAGCATACCACAAGTGGAACCACTGCGGTTCGTCTGGGGAACGATGTACACCTTACCCTTGTCGACCTGAATGTTCTCCATCATGACATAGGCGGCCAAGCTGGTCGCGGGTTCATATGGGTGAACATTCGCCATGAACAGCACGGAACCACCTTCAACGCCGGAATCATAGATGAAGATCGGCGTATCGGCCCAAGTTCCCTTCAGGTTCGGCAGATAGTCGCTGAGCATCTGAACTTCGGTCAGATACGGAGACGACACGACCGTTTCCTTATAATGCCGCAGCTTCCAGAACTGGATGCCGCTGACAAGTCCCATCAGCAACGCGAGTGCCAGGATGATGACCTTACCCCAGACCGGAATAATCGCAGGGCTCTTCTCTTTTTTATTCATTGTCATCCCCCTTCCTACTTGATGTACAGGACGCGCAGTAAGAACGGAATCAGACAATACGCGTATACGATGTCATAGACCCAACCCTGCCGTTTCACTCTCTTGAAGAGATGCTTCAAGAAGTAGATACAAACAACGGCAGCGAACACGAAATAAATGATATGAATGACTTGTTCCCAGAATACCATGTTTATCTCCTTCCTATTTCAAGAACGTGAACCACATCGGCTTGATGAACATCACCAATGCGATCAACCCGAGCACCGCGCACGGAATTGCGACTTGCTTCAGGAATTCCATGTAGGAACCCTTGAACCCGACCGTGTCGATGGAAACACGTCCGACGATACGTGACGGCGGGAAACAGTCGCCGATCGGGAAGATCAGGCTGACAGCCGCGCAGACTACCGTCGTATCCATGCCACGGGTATTCATCATGAACACCAGAGGGACGCCGATGAGGATCGCGCTTCCGTAGCTGAGACAGCCCTGGGAGAACGGTCCGAAAGCCAGCAAGAGGATGTAGATCCAGATGACGGGCATCGTGATGAACGTGATGCCGATCAGGCCACGGACACCGGTGGCGGCCATGACGTTGACCAGAGCGCCTACGCTGATGACCGTAGCGACAAGCGGGAACACCTGTTCCATCGTATCGTTGAGGACCTTCAGGTAATCCTTCGCGGTAGCCTTGTTGGGATTGCAGAGGATCGCGACCACGGTCGCTATGATGAACATCAACGGCATTCCGAACACCGGCACGGAGAACGGAGTGTACAGGGACAGCAGGATCAGCACCACCAAGGTGAGCAACGGCAGCAGGATACGGATCCAGTTCATCTTTTCAGGAGCTTCGGGCAATTCTGCCAGGATCTTCTCTTTGGTCTCGCGCTTGGAGCCCCAGCCGAGATAGATGATGGTGAATGCGCCGACGACCAACAGAGGAACCAGCAGCAACCAGGTGAAACCGACGTACGGCATGTTCGCGCCGGCGGTGATCAACATGGTCCACAGGTTGATCGGAGGCGCGGCGGCGGACATGATGGCGAACATGAATACGAACGCGACGGCTTTTCTGTCGGACAGTCCCATATACTTGATGACCGTCGCGACAAGCGCGCCGAGAACGAATACGGAGACGCTACCGGCACCGGTCAAGGCGCCAGGAATCATCATGAAGATCGCCATGAAGACGAGGATCACCCACTTGTTCTCCACTTTGCCGACGATTTTCCTCGTCACGGCCGTCATGGCACCTGTATGGGAATAGATGTTTACGAACAGTGAAGCGCAGACGAACAGGATCGCAAGGTCGAAGTTGGTGAACAAACCCTCTATCAATACGGTGACGGAACGAGTGACATTCAGATCACCGATCCCCATGATCATACCGACGACGGCGCCAGCCACCGCGGAAAGGAACATGGAAATCTCAGGAGACTTGAGGAAGATACTGCTCAGCACAAAGGCGGCGACCATCACAATCAGTATAATTGACGTTGTTAAATACATTCATACCTCCCCGTCGGGACAGCCCCTGCCGTCCCAATCGGATTCATCGTCATTTCACGAATACTTGCTTGCAAAGATTTGTGAAGTCGAGAGCATTATCAATGATTGTCAAAGGAATGCCATACTGCTGGCTGATCTTGTTGAAGCGACTGTCCTTGTTGCCGTCCTTGACGACGATCAACCAATCGCAATACGGAGCGATGGTATCGATACAACGTTCATTGGCGTTGGTAGCGATGCCAGGAGCGCGCTTGTCTTTCTCAAGCAGGACACCGATCATGGGAAGCTTCATATCCTGCGCCCATTTGACCATTTTCGAGAGACGTGCGATTTCCTGATCAATGGTGATGCCGGAAGCGCCGAGACCCTTGTCGGTAGAACCGATGACGATCATCAGGCTGCTGTAGGGACGAGCCTTCAGATCAGATTCCTGAGGTTCCGACACATAGAAATAGTCAGTGTCCAAGATGAGAGTCCTGGTCTGGGAAGCCAGCAGACGAGCCATCTTTCCACCAGGTCCCTGACCCGCATTGGTAATCAACATGGGCAGATCATACTGTTTGAGCGGATCTCCGGAAATTCCAGCGAACACGAACGCCGGAACAAGACAAAGCAGTGCCGCAACCAGCAGCAAAACGTTTCTCTTACGCATATTTCCTCCTTACACGTAACACGATAGATAAGTTTATCTTCAACTCCACATTCGCGGAGCTAAATATACTTTGGACACAAGCATCAGAGAGACAGAATGAAAATATCGGGAATCAACGCCAGTTACACTCCCGGATCACCCGAAGCATGCGTAACAGGATATGGAAAAACAGTTGAATACGACGTCTCAATACGGCGTACGCCTTGAAGTAGGAAGAAAAACAACACCTGATCAGATATCTTGTTTTCATCAAGAAAACGGAAGATACACTATGGTCCACAATACAATTTCCGGAAGCACTTAAAACACAAAAACACTTTTCACGGACTATGAACATTGATCATCTCTCCCTGATGCAAATGCAGTATAGTAGATTTTGTCCATTCCCACAACAAAATCTTTTGCAATTTTTTGCAACACTTTAGCAGCCTGTCGGATCATTGATCGGAACTTGTCGCACACGACCAAAAACATACCGATAAATTTCTGTTTTTCTCTATCGACAAGTGGCAAACCTCAGTGTAGGATGAGGGCGAAGCATATCATCAGTAGTCTTGGACCGACTACCCAATTATCCAGGAGGAACCATGAATCCACTTGCTCAGCAACTGAACCAGACTTTATCCGGGACCATTATCGACGACATGTTGTCCGATTATGGAAGACGGATGTATTTCCCGAAAGGCATCATCTCCCAATCGGCTGAGGCGAAGCAGAAAGCCACTCGCTTCAACGCGACGATCGGAATCGCTACCGAACACGGCAAGGCCATGCACCTACCCTCTGTCTACGCGTGCTTCTCCCCCGACATGGATGTCGATGAACTCTTCCCCTACTCTCCGACGGCCGGCGAAATGGCGCTGCGCAAGAAATGGCTTGAGGAGATGCGTCTCAAGAATCCGCCCATGAAGGATGCCGCCGTCTCACTTCCTGTCGTCACCAGCGGACTTACCCATGCCATCAGCGTGGCGGCGTCATTGTTCATCGACAAAGACCAGACGGTCCTTTGTCCCGACATGTACTGGGGAAACTACAACCTCATCTTCATTGAGCAGAGGTTGTCCAAGATGGTCTCCTTCTCCCTGTTCAAAGACCACAAGCTCAATATCCAGGGGCTCGCGGACGCGATCGACGCCGCGACTTCCGACCATGTCTCCATGATCCTCAACTTCCCGAACAATCCCGCGGGCTACACACCGACGGAAACGGAGATGGATGAGTTGGTCGCGATGCTGCTGGCGAAAGCCGACGCGGGCAAAAAGCTCCTGGTATTCACCGACGACGCTTATTTCGGGCTGTTCTTTGAACCGGACGTCTGCAAGTACTCCTTGTTTTCGAAGCTCTGCAACGCACATGAGAACATCCTCGCCGTCAAGGGCGACGCCGCCACGAAGGAAGAGATGGTCTGGGGCTTCCGCATCGGATTCATCACCTACGGTTCGAAGGGGCTGACCGAAGACCATTACGCAGCGTTGGAAAAGAAAACCATGGGTGCGATCCGTGGTGTCGTCTCCTCCTGTGACAAGCCGGGACAGAGCATCCTGCTCAGGGCCATGAAGGACGGTTCCTACCACAAGGACAAAGCAGCGGGTATCGCCATCATCGGCGAACGATACGCCTTGCTGAAGCAGGAACTCGCCAACCATGCCGACGAGAAGGAACTGATCCCCCTTCCGTTCAACTCAGGCTACTTCATGTCCTTTATCTGCGCGGGCGACGCCGAAGCCTTGCGGCTGCGACTGCTTGACGAATACCAGACAGGGGCGATCTCCATCCAAGGGAAGTACCTCCGGCTGGCCTTCTCCAGCATCGACAAAGAGCAGATCCACGATCTGGTCGATCTCGTCTACAAGGCCGCCAAAGAAGTGTTCTAAAAGTACGGGAGAAAAGGATACTCCCATTTGACTGTCGATGCCGTAAGGGTGCATGTCCGCCTTTACGGCTTTTTTTTGCCGACGACAGACAGCGACTACCGGCCGCAGATAGTCAGTATCTCTTTGATCCTCTGGTAGATTTCGGAATAATCGACCTGCCCGAAGTCGGTGCTGTCCACCCTGAGTTCAGGGCCTCCTACGGAGAACCTTCTGAATCCGCGGTTCTCGATTCCTGCGACAAAAGCCTCCAGGCTCAAAGGGATGGTCGGCGTCTGTGCCGCCGTCTCGGGATAGGAGGTGTTGACGACATGGCCTCGGTGCCTTTCCGTGGATTGGTCCCGAAGAAGGAACCGTCCATGCAGAATCTCATCGTCACCGTCAAACAATACCGTGACCGGCAGGCAACCGTATTTCTCCAACAACCGAAGAAGACCTGACATCGAGGCGTCTTCAAAGTTGTTTTCGAGAATACAGGGGCGCCGGACCATCATCTGGCTTTCCGCGAAATGGTACAGGATATCCATGGCCGCCACGCCAAGGGCTACTTTTCCAGCCCTGGACTGGAACCCGATCTGATCGAACAGTATCTCCTTGATATCGTCCTTCGACATGTATGGGATACCCATTTCGGCGCTCAACCATTTTGCGAACGTCGTTTTCCCGGTCGCAGGCAATCCCGCGACAAGGATGCAGTATGTCGTGGAATGCATCATGGGCGGTTTCTCGCCACAATGACGAACCGATGCTCCAGACTCTCCACATAGCCTTGGGTGTCAATTTTTTCCTGCATCTCCAGCAACCGGCCGAAACATCGGTCTACAGAGAAGCCCGGGAACTCCCATTCCATGATCTTCGCTGAATAGATGATCGCGCCGACATCGAAATAGCGCACCGGGGCGAAGAACTCCTGTTGGCATTCCACTGTGAAACCGGCTTCCACAAGGTGTCGGACCCGTGTCTCCAACGTTGAATCGGGATACAGGGACACTGTTCCAGGCAAGAGCCAGGAGATCAGCGGCTCATTGTTGGTAGTCCCTACCTGCTGGGTGATGAACAGACCTCCGTCCTTCAATATTCGCCGCACCTCCCCGACACCATACGCTTCATGACGGTTGATGACCAGATCGAACAGATCGTCAGCCAGAGGAAGGCGGTCGTCATCCTCGACGGGAACCACCGTAACGCCCAATGGAGACAGCCGCTCCTGGCAAAGCTTGATGTTCGGGGGCCATGCCTCGGTGACGACGGTGTTCTGATACGGATGCTCCAAAGTCAGCAGGAACTCCCCGCCACCGGTCCCCATGTCAAGCAACCGCAGCCCAGGCGACAAGTGCTCGCGGACCATCGCCTCGTAGTTCCAAGGAAGCGGAGACATATCAAGCCGGTTCTCCAAGCTGGAGAAATCCCAGCCCTGGAATCCCGCCTGTTCCTCTTGCTTCCATTGTTCCAACAAAAGGGTGCGTCGCTTTTCATCGATCATCACACGATCCTCCGAAAATAGTATAGCATGGGTTTGAATCGAACGTTTACCGACTACGCCAGATGCGATATGATGATCTACAGATCGTTCCAGGAGGAAACCATGAAATACGCAAGAATACAATATCAGGGCGAACCGCGATACGGAATCATCGAAGGCGACGATATCCGGCTGATGGAGGGAACCCCGTTCACCACATATGCAATGACGGAGACACTGATCCCCCTGGCGTCGGCGACGCTGCTGGCCCCTTGTGAACCGTCCAAAGGGGTCTGTATCGGCCTGAACTACCGTGACCACGCGGAAGAGTTCAACCTCCCCATCCCTACTGAACCAGTCGTATTCATCAAACCCTCCACCAGCCTCAACGATCCTGAAGCGGGGGTGGTATATCCGCCGCAGAGCAAGCGTCTCGACTACGAGGCCGAGCTCGCCATCGTGATCAAGAAAACGGCCAAGAACATCGAGGAGGCCGAAGTTGATGAATATATTCTCGGCTATACCTGCGCAAACGACATCACCGCCCGGGATCTCCAGCCCAAGCAGGGGCAGTGGACCGTCGCGAAATCGTTCGACACCTTCATGCCTTTGGGGCCGATCGTGACCGATGAAGTCGATCCTGACGATCTCGACATTGAAAGCCGGGTGAACGGAAAGACGTTGCAACATTCCAACACCTCGAACCTGATCTTCAAGACGGCGTTCCTGGTCAGCTACCTTTCCAAGGTGATGACGCTCCTCCCCGGCGATGTAATCCTCACGGGAACCCCAGGCGGAATCAGCGGCATGCAGGTCGGCGACAAGGTCGATATCGTCATAGAGAGGATCGGAACGCTGACCAACACGATCGTCGCCCCATGATCTACTCCTACTCTCTCAGAACACAGTCCCAAGGGATGTACCCGATCACTTCGCAGGTGCAGGAGGCGGTGACCGCCAGCGGGATCTCCGATGGTATCTGCGTCATCTGGTGTCCCCATACGACGGCGGGCATCACGATCAACGAGAACGCCGACCCCGACGTGGTCCACGATCTGCTCTTCGGTCTGGACAAGGCGTTCCCCGACCGCCCTGAGTTCCGGCACTTCGAGGGAAACTCCTCCGCCCACCTCAAAGCCAGTTGCGTCGGTTGCAACCAGACCATCATGGTCGAGGACGGCAGGTTGCGTCTCGGCACCTGGCAGGGGATCTGGTTCTGTGAGTTCGACGGCCCGCGGACCAGACGGTTCGAGGTAAAGGTGATCGGGATCTAGTCGGGCATAATCCCAGCTTCGCCTATTTTGATTTTGTTCAGTCGATTGAACATTTTTGCGCGATGGACTGAACAAAATAATCAAGATCATGGTGAATTGTTGTTTTTACAACAGTTTCGTATGATACATTCACAATGTTTGCGTTCCGCGAATAAAACAGTATATTCAGGACAAGGAAAGAGAGAAGTGGCATCAGCAAAGGAAGAGTCATGATGAATATCTACGATTTTGAAATGAAAGACAAACTGGGAACACCAGTATCCCTGAAGACGTATGCCGGCAAAGTGCTCCTGGTCGTCAATACTGCTACAAAATGCGGACTGACCCCACAATATACGGCCCTACAGGCATTATACGACGACTACAAAGACAAGGGTTTTGAGGTGTTGGATTTCCCCTGCAACCAATTCCTGAAACAAGCCCCGGGCACCGATGAACAGATAGATGGATTCTGTACATTGAACTATGGAACGACCTTTCCACGATTCTCAAAGATCGATGTGAACGGCAAGAATGCCGATCCTCTCTACGTATGGCTCAAGGAGCAGGCACCGGAGGATCGGGAAGATGATGAATCCCGTTCCTTTGAAAAGAAAGTGAAAGTGCTCACGCTCGGAAACAAACCTGCGGACATCAAATGGAATTTCGGCAAATTCCTGATAGACCGCGACGGAAACGTCGTGGCGCGTTATTCCCCAGCCTATACGCCGGATAAACTCAAACAGGATATCGAAGCCTTGCTGCAATAGCTGCAATACCGCGGAAGCCCGCCGCGAGAGAATCTTCCACAGCGGGCTTCCTGTCTAGGTTCACGCGCCATAGGCTTGATCATGTACCCCGGCGATAGCTCGTCCGGAAGGTTCATTCATCTTTTTGAACGTGGCATCCCATTCTAAGGCTATCGCTGTGGAACAGGCGACCGAGGCTTCATGAGGTACACATCTCGCGGCTGATTCCGAAGGAAAGTGTTTTGCGAAGATCGACCGATAATAATACTCCTCTTTCGTCGAAGGGGTGTTGACCGGAAATCTCCTCGCCGCCGCTGTGAACTGCTGGTCCGAGACCGACTCGTCCGTCATCTTGCGAAGCGTGTCGATCCAGTCGTAGCCGACGCCGTCGGAGAACTGTTCCTTCTGGCGCCAGGCAATCGACTCCGGTAAATAGTCCTTGAACGCCTCACGCAATATCCACTTCTCGATACGGGGTTTTCCATCGACCAGCACACACATCTTGTCTTTCGGGTTGAGCCGCATGGCGACATCGACGAACTCCCTGTCGAGGAACGGCACACGCCCCTCCACCCCCCAGGCGGCAAGGGACTTGTTCGCACGAAGACAATCATACAAATGGAGCTTGCCCAGCTTTCGGACCGTCTCGTCATGCAACACTCGGGGACTTGGAGCCTTGTGGAAATAGAGGTATCCGCCGAACAGTTCATCGGACCCCTCGCCGGACAATACCATCTTGATCCCCATCGACTTGATCACACGAGCCAGCAGGAACATCGGGGTGGAAGCCCGTATCGTCGTGATATCGTAGGTCTCCAAGTAGTAGATGACATCCTCCAAAGCATCCAAAGCTTCTTGAATGGTAAAATGCACTTCGTGATGGACCGTCCCGATGAAATCGGCGGCGATCCTTGCCGCGGCAAGGTCGGGTGATCCCTCCAGACCGATGGCGAAACTATGCAGATGCGGCCACCAGGCGACTTCTTTATCGGCGCTTTCCACCCGTTTGGCGGCGTACTTCGCGGTAACCGCGGCTATGATCGTACTGTCCAGCCCGCCGGAAAGGAGAACGCCATAGGGAACGTCGCTCATCAACTGTCGTTTGACGGCGGCCTCAAGGGCTGAACGGAGTCCATTGATGTCGCTGGCATTGTCCTTGACCATCTCATAGGCCAGCCAGTCACGTTCATACCATTTCGCAGGCTTGCCATCAGGGCTATAGTAGTACTGGCCGGGCAGGAATTCCTCGATCGTCGCGCATACCCCTTCCAGTGACTTCAACTCACTGGCGACATAATAATGCCCTTCTCCATCCCAGCCCTGGTACAGGGGGATGATGCCGATATGGTCGCGGGCCACCAGATAGACGTCCTTCTCCATATCATACAGGACGAACGCGAAAATCCCGTTCAGGTCCTCAAGGAAATTAGGGCCTTTGTCCTGATAGAGCGCCAAAATGATCTCGCAATCGCTTTGTGTGAGGAATTCATAGTATCTACCGTTGGTTCCGTCATACCGCTTGCGCAGTTCCTGATGGTTGTAGATCTCGCCGTTGACCGCAAGCACAAGCTTTCCGTCTTTACTGTACAACGGCTGTTTGCCTGAAAGCGGATCTACGATGGACAACCGTTCATGGCTGATGATCGTGTCCTCACCGCAATAGATACCGGACCAGTCCGGTCCCCGATGCCGAATCTTGCGCGACATGGAAAGGACTCGGTCACGATACCGCGCCGCCCCTTCCCCGATGTCGAACATCCCTACGAATCCACACATACCTGGGTACCTCCAGAAATTTCATCCGCCATACGACGGCAAGCGCTCCAATCCCTCAGAAAAAGCATCCGCCGCGAGCAACCTACGAAGGAGAAAAGGGAGCTGGCTAAGTCCACTGCCCAAGGACAGTACATTGGTACGGCCTTGGGAAGGAGACGACGCCAGATCACTCTTATCCAAGTAGAGAAAAAAAAGACGCTCCACCCCGAAGGATGAAACGTCTTTGTTTCTTGCCGTGATACTACTGACTTTCCACTCCGAATGTCAACGACTTCCCTTTCTTATTCGCCCGCGACCAAAGTCGCGAACACTTCGTCCAGAACGGCTATCGCCTGATCAATCTCCGCTTCCGTCACCGTGAGGGGTGGAACGAACCGCAGGACATCATACCCGGCTGAAGCGACCAAGAGGCCGCGTTCCATCGCGGCATCGACCACCACACGGGGAGGTACGGTAAGCTGGAGGCCAAGGATGAGGCCCCTGCCCCGAACATCGACCGCGATCGAAGGGTATTTCATCTGCAAACCTTTGAGAGCTCCGACCAAGCGGGCGCTCACAGAGCGGACGTGATCGCACAACCCACCATCCCCCAAACGCTCAAGCATGACGCAGGCGGCGCTCATCGCAAGGAGATTGCCGCCGAAGGTCGCGGCATGGTCACCAGGCTGGAAAATTTCGGCGGCTTCACCGCAGGCTACCATCGCGCCAGCGGGAACGCCACCGGCGAGAGCCTTCGCAAGCGTCATGATATCTGGTTTGACGCCATAGGTCTGCCAAGCGAACGGCTGACCGCTGCGCCCCATGCCGCACTGGACCTCGTCGAATATCAGAAGGAGATGTTTTTCATCGCAAAGCCCGCGCAAGGATCTGAGGAATTCAGGATCGGCGGGAATGATACCCCCCTCGCCCTGTATCGGCTCGACCATGATCGCGCAGGTATTGTCATCGACTTGCGCCAGGACGCTATCAAAGTCATTGAACACCGCATAGCTGATCTGGGGCAACAACGGATCGAAATTCTTGTGGTACTTGTCCTGCCCCGTCGCCGTTATCGCGCCATAGGTCCTTCCGTGGAACGAATGTTCCATGGAGATGATTCCCGTCCTATGTCCACCGTCCTGATGCCCGAACTTACGGGCGAGTTTCAACGCAGCCTCATTCGCCTCCGCGCCACTGTTGCAGAAAAACACCTTGTCCATCTCGGACAACTGCTTGAGCAGCCGGGCGGCGGTGACCGCATACGGATTCCAGTAGAGATTGGAGCAATGGAGCAACCCGCCATCAATCACATGCTTGAGGGCGTCGGCAAGGATGGGATCACCATACCCCAACGCATTGACGGCGATACCGGCGACAAAATCAAGATATTCCTTCCCCTCCGAATCCACCAGCGTACGGTCATGCCCGGAGACGAACACAACGGGAAACTGAGCGTAGGTATGCATGATCGCATCCCGCCCCATCGCCACGATATCGGACATCGGCTCATACATGCAGGTTTCTTTGTTCATAGCGGACACTCCTATTTCTCAGCGTATACGGAAGGGGTCATCATGGTACCGATACCCTTCGTCGTGAATATCTCCAACAGGATGCTATGGTCAAGCCGACCATCCAGGATATGGACGCTCTTGACCCCTTTGAGGATCCCGTCGATACAGCATTGCGCCTTGGGGATCATCCCCCCCTTGATCGTGCCATCGTTGATATAGTCCAACGCCTCGTCCACGGTAAGTCGGCGGATGATGGAAGCTGGATCGTCCTTGTCCTTGAGGATTCCCTCGACATCGGTCAGGAAGATCAATTTCTGGGCGTGGAGCGCCCCCGCGATGGCACTTGCCGCATAGTCGGCGTTGATGTTGTAGGTATTGCCGATCTCATCCATGCCGATCGGAGAGATGACCGGAACGAAATTGTTGTCAAGCAAGGTCGAGACCAACGAAGTGTCCACCTGGTCGACCTCGCCGACGAACCCGAGGTCCCGACCTTTCGGATCGAGTTTCTTGTGGGCCATCAAGGTACGGCCGTCCTTGCCGTTGATTCCGACAGCCTTGATCCCGACGCTCTCCAGATCCGCGACAAGCGCCTTGTTGATGGAACCGGACAGGACCATCTCAGCGACTTTGGCGGTCTCCTCGTCGGTCACCCGCAAGCCATCAAGAAAAAGGGTCTCCTTGCCGAGACGGTCGAGCAGATTGGTGATCTCCTTGCCGCCGCCATGGACCACCACCGGCATCAGTCCGATGTATTTCATCAGAGCGATGTCCTGGATCACCGACTTGCGGAGCTTTTCATCGACCATCGCGCTTCCACCGTACTTCACGACGACGATCGTTCCGGCGAACCGCCTGATATAGGGAATGGCCTCGATCAGTACCTCGGCTTTCTGTATTTCTTGCTGCATGTCCATACGCTAGCTCCTGTAGTCGCCGTTGATACGGACGTATTCGTAAGAGAGATCACAGCCCCAAGCCGTAGCCGAGGCGTCGCCTTCGTGCAGTTTGGCCAAGACCGCGACCTCTTTCTCCAGAAGTATCTTTTTCGCCAGCTGTTCGTCAAAGGCGACCGGCTCACCGTTGTTGACCACCACGATCATCCCCTTGTCGCTTGCGAAGGAGAGCTCCGTCCCGGAAGGATCGAAGTCGGCGCCGCTGTATCCCATGGCACAGAGGATACGCCCCCAGTTGGCATCGGCTCCGAAGAAAGCGGCCTTGACCAGACTTGAACTGACGACCGAACGAGCCAAGACCCTGGCGACCTCGACTGACTTCGCACCGCTGACGGTGACCTCGATGAACTTTCCGGCACCTTCACCATCCCTGACGATCGCTTTTGCGAGGAACGTATGTACATGGGTGAAGGCTTCGCAGAGCGTTTCCCATTGCGAGGTCCCCTTCTGAAGCTGTACCCCACTGCAACCATTGGCGAGAACCAGCACGGTATCATTGGTCGAGGTATCGCCATCGACCGAAATCATATTGTAGGTGTCGATGATCGTAGAGCCAAGCAACTCCTGCAAATCCTCCGCGGATACCCCTGCGTCGGTGGTGATGAAAGACAACATGGTAGCCATATCGGGATGGATCATGCCGGAGCCCTTCGCCATGCCTGCGATCCGCACCGGCTTTCCGTCGATCTCAATCTCGACGGAAACTTCCTTGCGGAACGTGTCGGTCGTACAGATCGCCTCTGCCGCGGCGACAGCCGCTTCAGGAGCAGAAGAAAGTCCCTTCAAGCAGATCTTGATCCCTTTTTTGACAATGTCCATCGGAAGCGGGACACCGATGACGCCGGTTGAACAGACCAGGACCTGGTCTGTATCCACAGCAGGTCCTTTCGCGGAGAGCAAGGCAGCCGCCTCTGTCGCCATGGCCTGTGCGTCGGCCAGCCCCTGTTCGCCGGTACAGGCGTTGGCGTTCCCGCTGTTGATCACAACGGCCCTCATGGGCTTCCTGCTATTGATCAACCGCTGGTCCCACAGGACGGGAGCGGCCTTCACCTTGTTGGTGGTAAAGGCTCCGGCGGCCTGGGCCGGAGTCTCGCTGACCAACACCGCGACATCCTTCTTCCGTTTCTTGATACCCGCGGCGATACCGTTCGCCAAAAACCCTTTAGGAGCGGTGATACCGCCATCAATGATCTTCATACGTTGTATTCCTTCCTACAGAATCGCTACCTGCGTCACATGGGGAACGCAGCCGCGGCATCCAGTCCGGCGTTTTCTTCCAGACCGAAGCAAATGTTCATGTTCTGCACCGCTTGCCCCGCGGCACCCTTCTCCAGATTGTCGATCGCACCTACTACTATGATACGGCCGGTACGGCTGTCGAGCTTCCATCCGATATCGCAACGGTTGCTCCCCTTGACCCAACGGGTTTCCGGCAGGTTGCCTTCGCCAAGGATCCTGATGAACCGTTCACCATTGTAACAGCTCTGGTACGCCCGCACCACTTGTTCCGCGGTCACCCCAGCCTTGAGCTTCGCGTAGCAGGTAGCGAGGATCCCCCGATCCATCGGAATGAGATGGGGGGTAAACTGCAATACGATCCCTGCGCCAGACTTCCCTTCACTGGCCACCCATGAAAGCTGCTCCTCGATTTCAGGTGTATGCCGATGATTGCCTACGCCATAGGCTTTCACGCTCTCGTTGCATTCACAATAGAGGGAACCGAGCTTTTCCGAACGCCCCGCCCCGGACACCCCGGATTTGGCGTCGATGACGATACCCTCAGGTTCAATCAGTCCAGCCTTGAGCAACGGTGTCAAGGAAAGTATGGAACAGGTCGTATAGCATCCGGGATTCGCTATCAGACGGCTTTGGGCAATTCGCTCCCGATACAGTTCGCAAAGCCCGTAGACAGCTTGTTCCAGGAGTTCCGGAGAACCATGCCCGGTCTTGTACCAAGCTTCATACACCAGAGGATCGCTCAGGCGATAGTCAGCGCCAAGATCAATGATGACGCATTTCTCCAAGATATCGGAAGTAATCTGATTGGACGCTATTCCGGCAGGCAACGCAAGGAACAGGACCTCGCAGACCTCGGCGGCGTTGGCGATGTTGTCATCGTCCAAGACCATGTCGCAGACCCCTCTCATGTTCGGGTATATATCGGAAAACACCTTTCCCGCATAGGAGTGCGAACCGGCATATACCAACCGGACCTGTGGATGCCGACAGAGCAAATGGACCAGTTCGCTTCCTGCGTATCCCGTCGCCCCGACGATACCTGCCTTGACCTTGGTCTTGATCATTGTCGTATTCTCCTGTACTTCTTCGATAAATTAGAATAATTATACAACAATCATGCGTTTTGGCTAGTATTTATGCATAAATTTTCACTAAATACGGTAAAATATTCAGTTTATGCACTGACACAAGAGCTTTCTAAGCTGCCGGACTCTTTACAGCGTCCTTTTTCATGCGGAGAATCATGAATACTCCGATACAGGCGGAACAGATACCCATGAGGATTCCCATCACCCCATTGGCCGTAGACAAATCCTGCTCCGTGGTAAAAGACAGCAAGGCGGTCTGGGTCAGCGCAAGGCAGATCAACGAAGATGCCAGATTGGCAAGCTTGACCGCCTGGACCAAAGGGGTATTGTTCCTATGCGCCACCACGGCCCCTCTGATATTCATTCCGATTTCCGTGAATGTCACAGCGGCTATCGAGATCGCGACGATCTGTGAATACCGCATGGAACTTGTTCCAAATACCAGCCGAAGCGAGTAGACGATATAGACTACGCTGGAGATCAGTATCACGGAACCTATCGTCGAATAGCACCTTCGCTGTTCCTCCAGGCTTTTTTCAGCACGGTAGTTTCGAACGAACAGAAGCTTGGTCACCCCGATGCCTACGCTATAGAAGGCATTGACGTACATGAACAGGGAAGCGGTGAATACGCCGATCAGTATCTTGCCTATGGTCAAAGCCATGTTCATCACCAAAGAGATCCTTGCAAAAAGATAGACCCGCTCAGAGGCATTGCCTATGATGCTTCGCATTCCCACTCCATCCTTGTCCATCAGGATACCTCGGCTTTATCAAGCCAATGCGTCTGGATAGTCGCGAAAGATAGTCCCAGTTTGCGTTGCAAAGCCAAAGAGGCTTCATTGTCGGTAAACACATGCGCATACGGCACCCTTCCTTGTTCTTGCAGGCGCCTGCACAACTCCCCTTCCAAGGCGGTAGCCAAGCCACGCCGCCGGAAATCTGGAACGATCTCCAGCAGACCCATCGCACCTTCGGCATGCCTGCCGATAAAGCCCGCCAGCCGATCCCCGGACCAAGCTCCGAGCATCACCCCGGCCTGTAGGCGCTGAAGCACATACTCGGGGGGCGCTGTATGGTAATACGGGATCACAAGGTCAAGATGGGATTCATCCAACGGAGAGAATACGAACTCTCCGGATGATGGCATTCCAGTTGGTTTCAAGTCAATGACGGCTACGGGATGTTCGAGAACCACTTGATAGCAATGCTGCACTTCCGGTCGATCAAGCCGTTCCATGAACATGGCAAGGCCGACCTCTCCATGGGCACAGAATATTTCATCGTTGTCAATGCAGGCGATGATTTCTTCCGCCAGGGCTTCCGTCCGGACGGAGGCTAGCCAGGAGCCACATTCATGGCGGACCAATACACCATCAGGTTCCGACAGGATCACCTCGGCCTCACCGTGGCGAAGCGGTTCAATGATATCAATATGTTCGGTATAGCCGAACGAGGCAAGCAGTTCAATGGCGTTCCGGGTACGTACGTTCATGGGAAACATGATAGCGAGGAAGTGGGGATGGGGCAAGGAGAAGATTGGGGTTGTGTATTTACAGCCTTTTGCATCAACTCAGAAAACTTATCAGACTATCGTTCCTTTAGGATTGACCCCATTTATTCTTCTATATCTACTTTTCCTTATCGACCATAACCTTTTTGCTTTGCAATTTTTTCTGAGTTTGTTTGATGCTTTCGAGAAAATCCCGTTCTGCAAAAGACAATTTCGTGGCCTCTTTCTGTTGATATTTTTGATATTCAACCTCTGCTTTTCGCAAAGCATTCTGATGACTTATAATTCCTGCATTGGTAAGAATTCCTTTGCCGTAACGCTCGGAGAAATCGTCCAACTCCACAATCCAATCTTTCATGTACATCGGCTGGTGCTGCATCGCACGAAGTTCTGCCAAATCGAAGAAAGCTGATACCATACGGTTCAAAGTCAAAAGTTCTTCTTCCGATAAGTAGTTTTTAGCAACTCCGATATCATTCTTTGCTGGATGTTGCCCTGAAAATGTAGTTAATCCCATGAATGGTAGTTCTGCGTTAGCCCTATAAGCTATGATCTCTGATGCTGTATGTCCATGTGCTGCAAAGTGCATTTTATTTTGGACAATTTTAAAGAAAGTAATTGATTCAGAAGAACTTGGATCATAGTCGGCACTTGTAGCATACAAATCAAGAATTTGTCGGTAAAATACCTTTTCACTAGAACGAATATCCCGAATACGCTCAAGAAGTTCACGCCAATAATTTCCACCACCTGCTCGTTTCAGCAAATCGTCATTCATCGAAAAACCTTTTACAAGATATTCCTTCAGAACAGCCAATGCCCAACGGCGGAATTGAGTACCACGCAATGATTTAACTCGATATCCGACGGAAATGATAACGTCAAGGTTATAGTAATCAACATGATACGTTTTTCCGTCAGCAGCAGTTGTTGCAAAATTTGCAATAACTGAATCTCTGGATAACTCCCCTTCCTTGAATATATTTTTTATATGTCGTGAAATTGTAGAATTATCTCGTTGAAACAAATCAGCCATTTGATCCAAAGAAAGCCAAACAGTATCATTGTCAAATGATACTTCAACCCTTGTCTGCCCATCTTCGGTCTGGTATATTACGATATCAGATTCTTTAGATTTCATACACAATAGCCTTTAGATTTTTCTTGATCTGTTCTTACAACTCATTAAGTTTGGCAAGCATATCAGAAAGTCCAGAAGTAAGTTTTCCATTTTTTCTTCGACAGGCTTTCCATCATCTATCTTCTTCATCTTCTATCTCTGCATATCATCTAGATTCAATAATAAAATCCTGTGTTTCGAATTCTTCAGGAGCAACAACCACACAATATCCCCTTATATCTTCAAGTATACTTCATAAGCAGATACGTTTTGTGATATCAGCTAAATCCAAGATATAAAACGTACATGCCGCATCTCAGATTTTGTTCAAAACTGATAGTTGCAAATGATACGATTCCCTTTTCCTCGCCCATGTGGACAGTCTCCCTAATACTAAGCCAAAGGGAGCATGGTAACCAACCATCACTCTCTGATGTAAAAACAGAAAAAGTATACCACAAGATGAGAACCAATCCATCGGAATTGGAAAGTTTTTATTACAACCCATTCCCATACGGGAACAGATTTATGGTAGATACTCTCTTTCTCAGAAAATAATACCGCTCAGGAATATACACTTGCTGCATGCAGCAAGTGCGGGAGTTCCACAACAAACAGCAGAAATCATAAAAAAACAGTTCCGTCATTTCCTGGTATAGCAGCCAGCAACTCCACCAGCATAATCAGGTTACGGGTAATATGGTAAGGATCTTTCACAGGAAGCGCTACGACCTTATCTTCCGGCGTTCCGTCTCGACGCAGGATCTGCAACCACTCGCCTACCTCTTGGTCGGGATTGGGGAAATGGCTGAACGTATACTCCTTGACCTTGTCATGCCAGTCGAGGAAAACCGCATCGCCGGAAAGATGATAACAGAGCATCGTCGTATACAACGCCTCGGAATGCACCCACCAAAGTTTGTCCCCCCAACCAGTGACAACTTGCCGGAACATCGGCTCGGATACTACTTCAGAATTATCGAAACCATCATCGACAGGAGCACCGCCAGAGATTGATGCATAATGAAGGATTCCACCGTATTCCCAGTCCCAACCGATCTCCAACGCTTTCTGAACGATGGCACAGATTCGAGGAATCAACTCATTTTTCTTCAGAATCCTGGCTGTGTCAGCCATGAACCACATATCTTCGATCATATGTCCGGGGTTTGCATGCATGCCGAGCAGATTGTCGAAAAACCCATTGTCGGAACTCCGGATCACCTCATGCACCACAAAAGAATCATCGACGAAGTGTCCGAGAATATCGGTGGTGAATCTATCCAGGTTCATCTTCAGATCTTCACAATATCCGGTGTCCAGGACAGAGGCCGCATCGTACAGCTCCTTGGTGATGTTGCTGAGTATCATCGGGATACCATGAGCTCGGTATTCCGGGGACAAAGGATATGGCAAGGTATTGAATTCCCCGCTATCAATCCGTTGGATAATCGAAGAATACAGGTTTTTTGCAAACAAATATGCCGACATGTCCCCACAGGAAAGTCCGTATCGGGCAAGGCCGGCAACAACGAAACAGTCGGCGTAGACACTGGCATCCAACGGCATGCCGGGAGAAGTCGGTTTCGCCCGCCCTTCGGCATCCATCAGGAAGGTACAACGCCAATCCTCCGCTTCAAGCAGGCAATGGGACATCAGGAAGTCCGCGCCATTCCCGGCCAAGGAAAGGAAGCGTTCCCGATCTTCCTTGGAAAAGAGCGCTGCGGTTGTACTTGCGAGTTTGCTGAACATCCATACGAAGCGGCCCTGGCTCCAAGTGTATTTGTCCGTACTGACCAAGTGGCAGCCGGAATTATCGTAGCAGTTGAAATAGCCTCCGTTGACGGGATCAAGGCAGCGAGGCAACCAATACGCAAGGATGTTGTCCGTCAGCTCTTTCGCATACAGGTCACGATATGAACTCAGATCTTTCATTCATCCTCCAAAACGCAGTACGGGAGAGCGACGACCAACGCAGCATTGCAGGCATCCTATAAGCAAGAAAGGGGCTCCTTCCCCAAGAAGCAAGGAAAAAGCCCCGGCAAACACAAAATCATCAACCCATCTTGAAAGCGGACGACATCTTGTTCCCCTGCGACCTGTTCATGCCGTAGACGATGATGAATACCACGACGAGCAAGACGACCGACAGGGCGCTCGCTTCACCGAGCTTGCCATCGGCGACCGCTCCATAGATCTGGATCGGCACGGTACGGGTTCGTCCGCTGTACAGCAGGATCGTAGTGCTCAACTCTTGCAGAAGGGTCGTCAGCGTCAGGATCGAACCGGAGATGATCGCCGGCAGGATCAACGGAACGCTTACTTTCCGGAAAGTGTAGAACCAGGACGCTCCCATGATCGTGGAAGCCTCTTCCAACGAAGGATTGAGCTGCGTCAGACTCGCCGCTACGGAACGATAGACATAGGGGGTACGGCGGATCATGTACGAAATGACGATGATCGTGTAGGTACCGGTCAGACGGATCGCGCTACTGCCGCTGAAAGCGGAAAGCAAGGCGATCGAGACGACCGTTCCCGGGAGGATGAACGGAGCCATGACCGCCAGGTCGAGCAACGCCGCCCCCTTGGGCTTCTTGCGTTCCGTGATGTACGCCACCAGGCTTCCCAATACCGCGCAAAGCAAGGTCGCGAGAATCGAAAGGTAGAACGAGTTGAACAGCTCCCGGTGCGAATACTTGGGGATACGTATGTAATTCTGGAGCGTGAACCCCTCGGGGAACAGCCCTACCCATTTGGTGAAGAACGACATGACGATGATCGTCACCTGAGGCAGCAGGGATGCGATCAGGATGATGAGACAGAATACCATCGCCACGATCTTGACGGCCTTGCCCTCATGCAGCTTCATCTCGGAACGGGACGCCGAGATCGTCTCATATTCATGCTTGCTGACCATGTATTTCTGCATCCACAGCACGATGGCCGTGATCAGGACGTTCACGACCGCGATCGACGACGCTCCGTTGATGTTCCAGAAACCGTTCACCTCGAAATAGATCAAGGTCGGCAATACGTAGGTGTCACCGCCGATCATGGCGGGGATGCCGAAGTTGCCGATCGCACGGACGAAGACGAGCAACGCCGCCGCACCAAGGCTCGGCAATACCAGCGGGAACGTGACGGTCCGCAGGATACGACCCTTTTTCGCACCCATCAGCATGGCGGCCTCTTCCAACAACGGATTGGCCGAAGCGAACGCCCCGTAGGCCAACTGGAACACGAAGGGATAGTAGGTCAACGTCATGCAGAGTATCATGCCGAACATGCCGTAGATGCTTGGGACGGTGATCCCGAACGGCGACAGCAACCAGTTGAGGAAAATTCTGATGATGCCGTTCCTGCCCATCAGGATGACCCATGTGAACGCACCAACGAACGAGGGCATGATGACGGGGAGGATGCCAAGGGACAGGATGAGGTTCTTGCCGGGCATCTTCACCCGTGCGACGAAATACCCCATCGGGATGCCAATCACCAGCGTAAGCAACGTGACGCTGATGGATACGACGAAAGAATTGTAGAGACTCTTGCGGTACAGCCGGGAAGTGGCGAACTGCTTGAACCCTTCAAGACTGAAACCGTGGAACGCCAGATCATCGGCCGGAGCCATGAAAGCGCGGACCAACGTCGTGAACATCGGATACAGGAGGAAGATCGCGAGGAACACCATAGGGATCGCAAGAACCAGATACTGGGTGAAATCCTTTTGGAAAAAGCGCCGTGTCTTGCTCTCCGCCCCGATCACCTCCATAGAGGGACCCGTCTTTTTCTTCATTCCCTGCCCTCCTTGGAGAAGAGTGCCGCCACGCCGGGCTTCACGCTGACATATACTTCATCATGCTCCTTCACCCCAGGGACCATTCCCGGCATGTCGATCTCGAAAATGGTATCGGAGACAGAAGCGTCCAGATCGACCTCGTACCGCACGAACTGCCCGAGATGCTGGATGATCTTCACGGTTCCCTTGATACCCTTTTCGCCCTTCTCCTTGGAGACGACCAGCATCTCAGGACGGGCGCCGACCAGGACTTCCGCCCCGACCTGCGGGGAATCGACATGAGAACGGTCTTTTCCGACAGGAACGATGAGGTCCGTACCGTTGACTTTGCAGAGGATAGCGTCGGATTCGATACCGGATACGGCAGATGAGAAGAAGTTCATCTTTCCGATGAAGTTCGAGACGAAAGCGTTCTTGGGCTGGGTGTACAGTTCATCGGATGTGCCGATCTGCTCCACGATACCCATCTTCAGGACCGCCAGACGGTCCCCGACCGCCATCGCCTCCTCCTGGTCATGGGTGACGAAGATGGTGGTGATGTTCGTCGCTTTCTGGATTCTCCGGATCTCAGCGCGCATATAGCGCCGGAGCTTCGCGTCAAGGTTGGCGAGCGGTTCATCCAACAACAGGATATCGGGATCGTAGACCAATGCGCGGGCGATGGCGACACGCTGCTGCTGGCCGCCGGACAAGCCCGTGGGACTTGGGTTTCGCTTCAATTCCTCCTGAAGCCCGACCAGCTCCATCACTTCCGTAACTTTACGTTTGACCTCATCTTCGGGAGTCTTTCTGACCCGCAGGCCATAGGCTACGTTCTCAAAAATGGTCATATGTGGATATAGTGCGAAACTTTGGAAAACCATGCCGATGTTCCGTTTATACGGCGGGATGGTGGAGATATCGGTATCCCCATACAGCATCTTGCCCGATGATATCGTCTCCAATCCCGCGGTACTGCGCAGCAATGTCGTCTTGCCGCAGCCCGAAGGTCCAAGAAGACAAAAGAGTTCTCCCGCATTGATGGTGAAGGATACGTCCTTCAACGCATGTACGGGGTTCTTCCCTTTTTCGTCATATATTTTGTTAACCGCTTCGTATGTCAAATTCTGGCTCATCTGGCTAGTCTCCTGAAAAAAGTATTGCGAAGGAGAATAGCCACAGGACGAGAGTCCTGGATCAAGACAGCACTGTGGTGTACAGCTTGGCAAGGGAAACGCAATGACGCGACTATTCTCCGGGCAAGAAAAAAAGGGACTTGTCGGCATTGCCCGGCAAGTCCCCGGTGCATAGGCTTACTACAGCAATCCGTTGAACTGCGTCACCAGATCCTTCTTGATGGCCGCGGCTTCTTCCGCGTCATACGTGAAGAAAGTCATGTCGGCAAGATCCGGAAGATGCTTCGGACCGGAAATCTCCGTCGAAACGGGACGGCGGAAACATTCATCGCGAACGATGAGGAATGCATCGGTGCTCGTCATGAAGTCAATGAACTTCTGCGCGGAATCAAGATTCTGGCAATTGGCGAGGATGGCGGAACCTTCGAGACGATGTCCAGTACCTTCCGAAGGCAGGACATAGGCGACAGGATCGTTGGCATCTATCTTCTTGGCGATATTGGCCTCGCCGGTAACGGTGATCGCATACTCACCACGGGCGACGGAGTCGGGACCAGCGGTGGAAGAAGCCACATACGTGGAATTCTTGACGACGTCAGATACGAAATCCATGCCATAGAGCTTGTCCATCATATACAGCTGCGCATAGGAAGAACCGGAAGACGCGGGGTTCCCGAGTATGATCTCCCCTCTGTACTTCGGATCAGCGAGATCCTTCCAGGACTTGGGGGCGTCGGCTTCGGAGAGCATGTTGGTATTGTACATGATCGCCTGCAACGGCATCGAGGTACCATAATACTTCGGGACGTCGGCGCTATCGCGGTTGTCCGGCAGGAATGAATCGTGATTGGCACTCTTGTACGGTTGCAGCTTATCATAGATCTGATCGAGGTTTTCGGTCCCCATCAACAGGATGACATCGCCTTCCGGCTTCGGCCATTCGGTCTTGACGCGGGTCACGAGGTCACCGGAACCAGCACGGATGATAGTCACTTTGATCTCCGGATGCACTTCGTTGAATTTCGCGACAAGCTTCTGCGCCTCATCTTCAGACGCGGCGCTATAGATCGTCAGTTTCCCGGTCGCACCGGTAGCGCCGGCTTCGGCTTTTCCCTGAGCAGTCACAAAACCCAAGGCGACCACCAGCATCAGAAGAACAGCAATAGTCTTTTTCATGATACTCCTCCCAATCTTAAAACCTGAAATCCCATATAGGGGTCTTTTTCACTAGTATCAGTATATTCCCCTATTTTACATTTCACAAGAAAAATTTTTCGTTTTCTGTTCTTTTATATTTTTCCATCGCAGAAAGGAAAACAAACGAAGAATTTTACTTAGCAAGATGCAAGCAATCCATCCAAAAAGATTGCATTCTCCACGGGATTCCTGACGGTTTCAAGCACAAGATTCACAGGAAGGTCTGCCGCGAGTCGAACAATCTCTTCCGCTGGAAAACCTTTCGCATTGAAATCGCCATGGGAATCCTCAAGTATCCTTCCATCGGAGGGATTGGAATGAAGGTGCAACGAAACCACCCGCCCAGAAGCGAGCAGTTGTTCCACCGCAGGCAAGAAATCAAAGCCGAAGACAAAATGCGAAATCCACAGATGCCCGACATCCAGACAGAAACGGATATCTTCGGGGAAGTCAGATATCTCAGACGGTTGCATGAACAGGTATCCCGCCCGGGGGTTGAGGTTCTCTACCGCAAGGGTGATCCCCATGGCGCGAAGCCGTTCTGAAACCGCAGCCACATGACCGACCATAGTCGAGAAATGGCGTCGATACCCTTTAGTATCCAGGATATCGCCACGTGCGATGTATCCCTCCTGCCTGCCGATATATTCCTGGAATTCAGGACCTTTCATCAGCCGAGCCCGTCCCGCGTAATCAGAACTGACCCGCTGGTCGGTCAAGTAGCCGGAATGAAGGACCATGATATCGGCTCCGTACCGTAGCGCGGTCTCGGCGCTGCGCATCAGCATGGCTTCGCTTTCAGAGATCACCTCGGGATCTTCACTGCCGAAATTGGGGAAGAAAGGTTCAAGGGGAGAACATGCATGCAACGATATGACCCTACCGGAAATCAACGGCGAGACTTCTTCCAGGAAATCTCCGCTCATATTATAGGCGAGCTCAAAACGGGCGTCTGGATACTGCGAGACAAACGACGAGATCTCATCCCTGGACTTGAACCCGACCAATGAAATGGCTTTTTTCTTCATACTACCTTCCCGCCTGCCGTCGTACCTTTTGATTCAACCCATCCAGAGATCCGGACAGTACCAGCAGGCAGGCCCCCTCAAGAGACATTGTATCAATCTTTTTTCGAAAAAACTAGAAAAAGAAATAAAAAGAAAGAAAAGCAAAATAAAGTAGTAATTTTCTTACCACTTTTCACTCTATCCATGGTACAGTTCAACAACGCCGACTGCATAAAGGGAAACCATGGAAAAGCTTCAGAAACACAGCGGGGATGCCTGGGATACGATACATCGGTCGATCCCGTACAAGAACTATTTCTACAACAAGTTCATCTCCCTTTCGTCCTTGACGGTCTGTTCCACAGGCATAGAGCAGAGCGCTCCCGGATTCGTCCATGGTCCGGAAGTACGTTCCTACTACACGTTCCATTATTGCATCACCGGAAAAGGCGTCCTCAAGATGAACGGCGGCACATTCCCGGTACAAGAGGGGGATCTGTTTTTGATCTACCCGAGCATGAAGGTATATCCGATAGCGGACGAGGAAAGCCCTTGGGAACTCACATTCATCGGCTTTACCGGCAATGACGCCCGGTTGCTCACCGATGCATGTGGTTTCTCCCCGTCCTCGCCCGTCCTGGATATTCCTGAGAAAAAGACCACTCATCGGATGATACTGGATATCTATGAACACCGAGGAGATCGTCCGGCGGAAATCGTCTCCATGACGGCGCGGCTGTACGCGTTGATGTCACATCTCATGTCCACGACGGAACAGCGGTTCCCACATACGCCGGGACAGCAATATATCGGGCCGGCCTGCGACTATATAGACGACCATTTCCAGGAACATATCAGTGTGGACGATATCGCAGACGCAATCGGGATCAGCCGAAGCTCCCTCTACAGAGCGTTCATGACGACCATGTCGATCTCCCCGATTGATTACCTGAACGAACATAGGGTGAAGGTATCCGCGAACTTGCTGTTGCAGAAGGACCTGACGTTGAAAGAGATATCCTTCGCCTGTGGTTTCAGCAACCCGCTGTACTATTCAACCGTGTTCAAGAAATTCATGGGGATGAGTCCTACGGACTACCGCAGACATCAGATGAGGAAACAGCGCTCTCCATCTCCATCTCCATCCTCTGGTCCTTCATGAAGATGAAGAGCGTATTCAACATACTATCGCGGAACGGACGCGACAAAACCTACAGAGCGAAGAGTTTCCGGGCGGAAGCGTCGTCAATGAAGAGATTCCAGTCTGGATGGGTCTTCAGCAATGTAGCGGGCACCATCGGATCGACTTTCCCGGTCAAGGTGTTGTAGATGGCCTCCGCCTTCACCTCGTGGGGGACGGAAGATACGATATGCTCGCAGGACATGATCTGCTTCGGGCACATGGTGATGGCCTGCCTGGGGACATCGGCGACCGTAGCGAACCATCCCTCGCCTACCTGCTGCCGTTTGCAGCGATCGTCGAGATCGACCACTTTGTAAGCGACATCGGTCCCGAAATCCGCGGGAGGATCGTTGAACGCGATATGTCCGTTTTCACCGATTCCAATGACACCGACATCCACTACGGCCTCTCGAAGCTTCTTCGTCAGCTCTTCTATGTTCTTCTCGACATCGCCTTCACCATTGACGAAATAGGCGGCCTTCAGCGGGAGCTTTGAAACGAATCGTTCCTTGAGATACTTTCTGAAGCTCGCGATATGGCTTTCCTCAAGCGCGACGTATTCATCAAGGTGGAACATCTCGACCTTCGTCCAATCCACGGCTTCACGGGTAAGCGCGTCCATCGTCTCGAACTGACTGGCACCGGTGGAAAGGATGAGCCTTGCGGCTCCCTTCCGTGCGATGGCGTCGTTGAGGAAGCCAGCGATTTTCCTGGCCGCCGCGGCACCGAGTTCCTGGGGCGTCGGACTGATAGAAATAGTGATATGCATACTTTCATCCTCCTTGTCAGACCATGCATTCCATGCCGCTGACATATACTTTCTGAATAGAGATCGCTTCATCGAACAGAACAAGATCGGCCAGCTTGCCTATGGCGATCGAGCCGGTATTCCCGCTGAATCCCATGAATTCAGCCGGCAAAAGGGATGCCGCGCGTACAGCTTCCCAAAGGGGCAGGCCCACCATGTCGCGAAGTACTCGCACAAGTCTGTCTCCGGTACAGACGCTGCCGGCGAAACAGCTCCGGTCCGGCATCTTTGCGATCCCGTCTTCGATCACCACCGCCTGGCCTGTGGCAAGTGCGCCAAGCGTGGAGGGACCTTCCGGCATTCCCGCCCCCCGCATGCTGTCGGTACAGGCGCAGATCTTCGTATGATCCTTGTTCTTGAAAATGAGCCGCAGCAACTCACGGGGAAGATGCATCCCGTCGGCGATCACCTCCAGCGTCATGCCGTCGATCAGGTATCCCGCTTCCACCGCGCCAAGGATCCGCATCCCCTGTTTTCTGACGATGGAGGACATGCCGGAATAGAAATGGGTCAGATGGGTGATGCCATGATCGAATCCCGCGCTTACCTCATCATACGTCGCCGCGGTATGGGCGGCGGAGAGCCTGACGCCCATAGGAACAAGCGTGTCAGCCATTTCAAGAGCCCCTGGAAGTTCAGGAGCCAAGGACCATCTCAGGATCGCCCCTTCTCCATATTCTATGATGGGCATGTAATGTTCTTTACGAGGTGTCAGCAGGAAACGGCTGTCCTGAGCCCCTTTTTCTTGTTCACAGAAATAGGGTCCTTCAAGATGCAGTCCCTCCAGACGGGGCATATTCACCTGGCACAACCGGGCTTCCTTGAAATTGTCTATCGTCGTATGGAGATCTTCGTCGGAACTGGTCAGTGTGGTGGGAAGCAACGTGGTCGTTCCATGCTTGAGGTGCATCCGGGATGCCTGTATGATGGCGTCGGCCGTACCATCCATGAAATCGCACCCGCCCGCGCCATGTGTATGTATGTCGATGAATCCCGGAGAAAGATACCGTCCCTGGCAATCAATGACCGTAGTCCGGGAATGATTGTTCGGCAAAGGGCCCTGACCAAAAGCGGTGATCCTGTCACCATCTACGATGAGATAGCCGTCCTTCAGGATCCTTTGTGAAAGAATCAATGAAGCGTTGGTAAAGCACAGCATTCCGGACACCCTCCTTCTCCATGGGATATCCAGATGGTAACACCGTTGTTTTTTTACGGATATATAAAATTGTTGCAATGTTATATGTTAATTGTGCGTGATATCGTTCAATTCGGAAATATCAAAGGGGATGATTGCGATAATTTTGCAATTGTATTGCAAAATTATCGTAGTTATGATTGACGATTTACCACCCTCATCGTATCCTAGGATACAGAGGCAGGTATCGTTATGTATTATCAAAGGACATTGACAAAGACAGTAGAACAGGCAAGCAAGTCATTCAAAGTTGTGTTGATCACGGGACCCCGACAGGTCGGCAAGACAACTTTGCTGGAACAAATACGAGAACCTGAAAGAGTATACGTCACTCTTGACGACGTCCAGGCTAATTCCCTCGCGCAGACTGATCCCGCATTGTTTTTCCAAACATACCGGCCTCCGATATTGATTGATGAAGTGCAGAAAGCGCCACAGTTATTTCCGTATATAAAGATGCTGGCTGACAAAACAGATACACGCGGACAATTCTGGCTTACAGGTTCCCAACAGTTCAATCTCATGAAAAATGTATCGGAATCCTTGGCGGGACGAGTCGCGATTCTGGATCTACAAGGCTTTTCCCAGGCGGAAAAACACAAAGAAGCAAACCGACCGCCATTCCATACAGACTTGCCATTACAAACACAACGGCCTATTTGGAATGTACACCAGATTTTTGACATAATCGTCAAAGGCTCCTTTCCTCAATTATTCGAAATCAAAGATGTGGACACAAATCTCTTCTTTAGTTCCTATATACGGACATATCTGGAAAGAGATGTCCGTGAAATTACTAGGATTACTGACGAAACTGCATTCATCACCTTTCTCAGGATTTTGGCAAGCCGGACAGGACAAGAACTGAACTACAACAGTATCGCCCAAGATATAGGAAAATCAGTCAACACGATCAAAGCCTGGACTTCCATTCTTGAGACATCCGGCTTAATCTATCTCCTACAACCCTATACCAAGAATATCGGCAAACGTAGTATAAAAACCCCAAAAATGTATTTTCTGGATACCGGGCTCTGCTGTTATCTCTGTGGAATCCCGTCCGGTGAGCTTTTGCGAAATATGCCGATCAGTGGAGCGTTGTTTGAAACGTATGTCGTGTCAGAAATCCTAAAAAGTTATTGGCACAATGGGAAACGACCTTTCGTATATTTCTACCGGGATACAAGTCAAAAGGAAATAGATCTGTTGATTGAAGAAAACGGAAAACTATACCCGATTGAAATCAAACAATCGGCGAATCCGCAAATCCAGATGTCCAAGAGCTTTTCCATCATCGATGATCAGCGGAGAGGCCTCGGTGCGATCGTCTGCATGACAGACAAGCTCATACCTCTGAATAGAGAGGTCTATGCGATACCTGTAAGTTATATTTGAACATCCCGACACCATGCGAAAACATGGAGCATGATGTCGAACAGAATGAGAGCGTTCACGAACTACTGCACGACCTGCTGCAACAATGAAGTACCACGCTTTCACCTTTTTATCTTTACGAAACAGATTGTCCGTAGGTCAAAGGCTAGAGAAGCAGGACACATCCCGACACCATGCGAAAACATGGAGCATGATGTCGAACAGGATGAGAGCGCCCGCGAACTACTGCACGGCCTGCTGAACTAGACAAAGACATACGGGCAAGATGTGAGTAAAGGGGGGCCGGTATCGCTTGGAGAAGTACCCAGGAACCACTAGATACCAGCCCCCCGGGGAAGGCCTAGAGATAGAAGAGCAGATCGCCATAGGTCGGGAAAGGCCAGTATTGGGCTCCGACTACGGTTTCCAGCTCGTCGGCAATCGCACGAACCTCGTTCATACAGGTAAGAACTTCACTATGATAGAAACGAGCGCACCCAGCCACATCGGAAATCCCACTCACCCGAAGGACCGCCGCATCGAGCTCCACGACTCTCTTGTACAAGCTATCTGAAAGAACGGAAAGCTGCTTCACCAAACTGACTTCGGTCTCACAGGCGAGTTCCGGGCATAGCTGCTTCTTCTTCAACGCCGACTTGCTCAGAGATTCCGTATAGCCGACAACGGCGGGAACGACCTGCTTCTGGATCATCTCCATCATCGTCAAAGCCTCGATGTTGATGGTCTTGGAATACCCCTCCATCAAAAGTTCATATCGGCTGTGCATCTCGGCGGGAGAGAAGATATTGAACTTCTTGAACACCTCGATATTCTTCGGTGCGATGAACGCAGGCAAAGCTTCCGGTGTGGACTTGAGATTGAGAAGTCCACGCTTCGCGGCCTCCTCCTCCCATTCCCGGCTATAGCCGTTGCCGTTGAATACGATCCGCTTGTGGGCGATATAGGTGTCGATGACCAGTTGGGATAGCGCAGCGGTGAAGTCGTCGGCCGGTTCCAGAATATCGGCGAACTTGGAAAGTTCATCGGCGACGACCGTGTTGAGTACGATGTTCGGGCCTGCTACCGAGAAAGTCGATCCGAGCATACGGAACTCGAACTTGTTGCCGGTGAAGGCGAACGGACTCGTCCGGTTACGGTCGGTGGTATCCTTCGGAAAGTCCGGGAGCACATGGACACCGAGATTCATGGCCTGTCTGGAACGATTGCCGCACTTCCGGCCATTGCACAAGGAATTGAGAATCTCGGTCAAATCATCACCCAAAAACATAGATACGATCGCGGGAGGAGCCTCGTTTGCACCCAAGCGGTGGTCGTTTCCGGCGCTTGCTACGGAAACTCGCAGCAGATCCTGATACTCATCGACCGCCTTGATGACCGCGACCAGGAAGAGCAGGAACTGGGCGTTGTCCTGCGGGGATTCGCCCGGTTCCAGCAAGTTCACACCGGTATCGGTGGAGATCGACCAGTTGTTGTGCTTGCCGGAACCATTGACACCAGCGAACGGCTTTTCATGGAGCAGACAGGTCAGACCATGCTTGTCGGCGAGCTTCTTCATCAGCTCCATCGTCAGCTGATTGTGGTCGCTGGCGATGTTGGTCGTACTGAAGATCGGGGCAAGTTCATGCTGGGCTGGGGAGACCTCGTTGTGGCGTGTCTTGGCCAGGACGCCGAGCTTCCAGAGCTCTTGATCAAGATCATTCATGAATGCGGCCACTTTCGGACGAATTGCACCGAAGTAATGATCCTCCATCTCCTGCCCTTTCGGAGGCTTCGCACCAAGCAAGGTACGGCCGCAGAAGATCAGGTCCTTGCGCTTGCCGTACATATCCTTGTCGATGAGGAAATACTCCTGTTCGGGACCGACTGTGGTGATGACCTGCTTCACGTTCTCCTTGCCGAACAGTCTGAGGATTCGGACGGCCTGGTCGCTCAATGCCTCCATCGAACGGAGCAACGGTGTCTTCTTGTCCAGCACATCCCCGGTGTACGAGCAGAACGCAGTAGGAATGCAAAGCACCCCTTCCTTGATGAAGGCATAACTGGTCGGGTCCCAGGCGGTATATCCGCGGGCTTCGAAGGTCGCTCGCAAACCGCCGGATGGGAAGGATGAGGCGTCGGGCTCACCCTTGACGAGTTCCTTGCCGGAGAATTCCATGATCACCTCGCCATCCTTGGTCGGGGATATGAAACTCTCCTGCTTCTCAGCGGTGATGCCTGTCATGGGCTGGAACCAGTGGGTGAAATGTGTGCAACCATGTTCAAGCGCCCAATCCTTCATCGCATTGGCGACGATATTGGCGATATTGATGTCCAGGTCCTTCCCTTCGCGGAGAGTCTTCTTCAAAGCCTTGTAGGTATCCTTCGGCAAGCGTTCGTGCATTGTCCTGTCGTTGAACACCATCGAACCGAAATAATCAGCCACACTTTCCATATTTCCTCCCCGCACCTTCCAGCGGTACTTCCGGTATAGGTTTGCGATACAGGGGGGCATCTGGCGTTCCGACCTACCTGTCCTGAAGCAGGAGCCGGAAGCCACTGTTACCACCCAAACCAGCCTGCACACACCCTGTCGTTGCTGAGGAGGTGTACATGAGCCAGCCAATACCGTTCGGACCGTCATCTATCACGGCAACATTCATCCGAGCAGATTCCTGCGAAGGAAGAATGACGACTGGCAAGGATAGCCAAGCAGGGATAGTATGCTGATACAGCCCTGCGAGGCAGACGACGCCAGGCTACATTCATCCGAGCAGAAAAAACAAAAAGGCGCCGTAGACCTGATCGGCCTACAGCGCCTTTGCTGTTTGCAACGGGTTTTATACCAATAACCACCATCATGTCAACGTTTCAGACGAAAAAATCTGAGCTATTTGATGGCTATTTCAAGCACATCATAAATAACTTATTGTCCAAACAAAAATTATTTTTTCAAAAAAATCGCATGGGCTTTGAGTGGACAGAGCGTAGCGGATGGTATATAGTCCTTTATATATTAAAAAACATAATGGAAACTAATACAAGCATGCCGTCGAGAACCTCATCACATGAAGAAAAGATACGAACTTCCACTCCACAGGGTTTCAAGCTCCTCCTGCTGGGCGTCCTGTTCATCAGCTGTTTCATCATATCCTTCTCCATCGGCAGGTTCGCCATTTCACCGATACAGGTGGTCAGAATCCTTCTGAGCAAGATCTTCCCGCTGGAACAGACCTGGACACGGCAGATGGAGATCGTCATGCTCAACGTCCGGCTTCCGAGAATCATCGCCGCAGGGTTGATCGGTGCAGCCCTTTCTGCCTCGGGATGCGTGTATCAGGGCATCTTCAAGAACCCGATGGTGTCGCCGGATATCCTGGGTTCCTCCGCCGGAGCCGGATTCGGGGCGGCCTTGGGCATCTTCTTCGCCTTCGGGTATCTGGGAATATCACTCACCTCCTTCGCCTTCGGACTGACGGCGGTCGTCCTTGCCTGTTCGGCTTCGGTCAAGTTCAAGGAGAACCCTACCTTGGGGTTGATCCTCGCGGGCATCATGGTCGGCTCGATATTCTCAGCGGCGACCTCGTTCCTCAAACTCGTGGCCGATCCCACCAATCAGCTGCCCGCGATCACCTACTGGCTCATGGGAAGCCTCGCATCCATCAGGATGAGCGACATCAAGTTCCTGTTTCCTACATTGCTGGTCGCAGCCATTCCCTTGCTCCTGCTCCGCTGGAGACTGAATCTCCTCACGCTGGGGGATGACGAAGCCAAGTCCCTTGGAATCAATACCACGCTGTTGCGAGGTATCGCGATCCTCTGTACCACCATACTCACCTCCGCAAGCGTCGCCGTCAGCGGCCTGATCGGTTGGGTGGGACTGGTGATCCCCCATTTCGCCCGAAAGATAGTCGGCCCCGACTTCCGCTATCAGCTGCCTGCGAGCATGCTTATCGGCGGTTCATTCCTGATCCTCGTGGACAATATCGCAAGAATCCTTGCGACCAGCGAAGTTCCCATAGGAATCCTGACGGCCTTCGTCGGAGCACCGTTCTTCCTCCACCTCATCATCAAGGGGGGAAAGGAGTCATGAGCATCTCGGTACAGGATATCCACTTTTCCTATGGAAACCATCTGGTTCTGGACGGGGTAAGCTTTTCATTGGAACCGAGCAAGCTCACCTTTCTGCTTGGCCCGAACGGCTGTGGAAAAAGCACGCTGTTCAAATGCATGCTCGGCCATAGATTGCCGGGAGAAGGCACGGTATCGGTCGATGGCATCAATACCGCGACCATGAATTCGACGGAACTCGCCCACCGCATCGCCTATATCCCCCAGGTGACGGCACCGACCTTCAACTACTCCGTGCTACAGGCTGTTTTGATGGGGCGTACCTCCCATATGAAACTCTTCTCCACCCCGTCGGCAAAAGATATCGATATCGCCTACGAGGCTATGGAACGGCTGGGAATTCGGCATCTCGCCGACAAGGGGTCGAATAAGATATCAGGCGGTGAACAGCAGTTGGTGTTGATCGCCAGGGCCCTCGCCCAACAGGCGGAGATCATCATCATGGACGAACCGACCTCCAGCCTTGACTACGGCAACCAGCTCATGGTCCTGTCACAGATGAAATCGCTCTGCAAAGACGGCAAGATGGTATTCCTCTCGTCCCACAATCCGCAACACGCCATGTCCTATGCCGACGAAGTACTGATCCTCTACAAAGGCAGGGTGCAAAGTCATGGAACGCCGGACCAAGTGATCACCAAAGAGATGATCAGGAAAGTCTATGGCGTCGATGTCACGATCCTGGAATATGTCGATGAAGCCGGACATGCCAGAAACATGGTCGCACCGATCCAGGAGGGACTCTGATGTACCTATGGTCAGATGATACACTTCGATGGATGATGACCGCTACACGCCACACCCCGCTCTATTCTGGAATTGCTAGCTTGTTAGAGGATATCATTTCATCGGAATCCATCGTGTGCGACGCAGGCTGTGGAACTGGAGGTCTGAGCCTCGCTCTCGCCCCGAAAGTCCGGAAAATCGTCGCCGTCGATTCAGAACGACGGGCCATCGATATCCTGAAGGATGAAGTACGGGATGCACACATCGACAACATCGCCCCCATATGCGCCGATATCTTCGGGGACAAGCTGGCGGAGTCTTTTGATACCATGATCTTCTGCCGGTTCGGCCGTCTGCCGGAGATCCTGCCGACGGCATATCGCTATGGGTGTGAGAAGATCGTCATCATCAAACAGAAGAACCGCAAGCATCGGTTCGATTTCCAACAGACGGCCAACGAACGCAACTCCAGCGACGCCTTGCTGCAACAACTTGATGAAGCCGCGATTCCCTATGAGTCCCGGACAGGGGTATTTGAATCTGGACAGCCGTTCACCTCTTTGGCGGATGCGAGGGCCTTCTTCAAAGCCTACGACAAAAGCGGCGGACAGAAAGAGTTGAGCGACGCGCAACTGATGGAACGGATCATGCCGACGGGCAAGGAGGAATTTCCATACCATCTGCCGGCGCAAGCGGAAATCCGGGCGGTCATCTGCGATCTACAACCAGTCACGGACAGCTAGGAAAGACACAAGGAACCAGTGGGGTTTCCGATCCTTCCAGCGAAACAATACCAACAAGGAGTTTTCATATGAGAAAAAACTACATTGTACGAGGTCTTGTCATCGCCATCATCCTGCTTTGCCTCATGACACCGGTCTGGGCGCAGGCAAGCTATGAAGCGGCGAAGGGAGTCGAGACCATCGTGTTCACCGATTCCACCGGACGGGAAGTGGAGCTTCCCGCGAACATCACCCGTGTCGCCCCCAGCGGGCCGGCGGCGCAGATGATCCTCTACTCCGTCGCACCGGATTCCCTGATCGGCTGGGGCACCAAGTTAAGCGACGCCCAGAAGAAATATCTGGACAGCAAGTACTGGAACCTGCCGTTGTTCGGTCAGTTCTACGGCAAGAACAATACGTTGAACCTTGAAGCACTGATCGCCGCAGACCCGCAGGTGATCATCGACCTCGGGGACATGAAGGCGAGCCATAAAGAGGACATGAACGGAGTGCAGGAACAGACCGGGATACCTACGATCTTCATCGAGGCGAATCTGGAGACCTTCCCGGATGCGTACAGGAAGCTCGGCGAACTGCTGGGAGCCGAAGAGCAGGCCGAAGCCATCGCGACCTACATAGAAAAGACCGTCGCCATGGCGAAAGCGAACGCGGCCACCATTCCTGAAGCGGAGAAAGTTTCCGTCATGTTCGGGACCGGAACCACGGGACTGGACGCCAATGCGAAGAATTCCATCCATGCCGATGTCATCGACATCATTGGCGCGGTCAATGCGATCGAAGTACCGAACGTCAGCAGCAAAGGTGGCGGAAACACGATCAACATGGAACAGTTGATGATCTTCAATCCCGATGTCATCCTGTTCGCCGATGACGGTCCATACGCTGCTGTTGCGACAGATCCGCTCTGGCAGGGGCTGGATGCCATTACGAACGGAACCTATTACGAAATTCCAGGAGAGCCGTACAACTGGCTCGCGAGCCCCCCGTCCGTCAACAGGATCATCGGGATCCCCTGGCTCGGCAATCTCGTCTACCCCGAACTGTACCAGCTGGATATGGTGGAGGAAGCAAAGAAATTCTATTCCCTTTTCTGGCATTACGATCTCTCGGATGCTGAAGCAAAGGCGTTGTTGAAGAACTCGACGCTGAAGTTCTAGGCTCTATATGGGTTTTGCTCGGACATGTACCGCACGTATCTGCGGTACATGTTTGTCTATCGTCATGTATGATCATCATAGTAGACGATCACGATATGACAGACATAGAAGCTTACTCCCACAAACACAGTTTTTCTGGAACTCTCTTCAGTCTCTCTACACAGCATTATCAACATTCCGTTCGGTGGATTATCGTAATTTCGTTCGGTGAGTTGTAAAATTGTAAGCAAGGGCCCGCTTGAAAACTCAACGCTGACGGCTACCTCGATCTCAGGTAGCCATCCACAGCTTCCAGGACACCACCGGCCACGGCCCGGGCCTTGTCGCTGACCGTATGGATGAACTCCTGGTTTCCTCGCGGGTCTATATCCCCCACCTTGAAGCCGGGAGTCACTTGTATCCCGTCATGGAGCAGACCTCTCAACACCCCGTCAATCGTAGCTGTTACGGAATCATTCCCTACCGTCGCAACAGTATCTCCTGCACGCACGAGGTCTCCAATCTCGCGGACGGTCTTGAAAATCCCCTCGCAAGGAGCACGTAGCACACGGTCGGCGCCATGACCAGCGATCACACCGGGGATACCTGTGTTCGCCGCGGCACAACCGCTACGGATCACAGAGCCAAGATAATGCCCCCGTTGCGTCTCGACTACACAATGACAGTCGTACCCCGCACGAAACCCAGGCCCCAACGCGACAACGAACGGCGCCATTGTAATCTTGGTGCCGATATTTCTTTTGGCCAGGATGGCATCGACGACGACCACAGGCTGGAACACCCCGATCGTATCACCTTTTGGATCAGCAAGAACGGGAACAAACCCGGAAATCAAAGCGCTCATGGCGGAGGGAACGCTATCGACCTTGACGGCGCGTACCCCTTCGACTTCACAACTGCCGGAAAACAGGGCCTCGGCGAACGCGACGGTACGCCGAATCACGGTAGGACGCTCGACATCGAGGGCGACGACCATCAAGCCAGCCTTGTGGAGCCGCAGGATAGTTCCCGTCGCAAGATCACCCGCACCACGTACCACTATGATGTCCATTTTTCACCTCCATATACGGCGTTCTTTTCAACCGACCCGTAAAGATGCCCTGCACCGACCGCCGCCATGACTTGAGCCAGACGACCGGGAGCAAGTATATCACATTGGTTGAACAATACGGTACCGTGGTGGTCGCCGAAACCTTTGAGGATTCCTTCATCCAGCCTCAGCAGGGTAAGCAAAGTCCGTTCAGTCACGATCCTATCAGCGGCCAAAGAAACGGCGGCATAGGAAGGATAGTTGAACATCACATCATCATCGAGGGGCTTGTCCAGAGCCGACATCCCCACCAGCGCAATGACATCGGTCGTGAAATCGGGAACCACAGGGTCCCATGGGTTGTGGTACTTCAGCGGGAGGCCACGGGAGCCATCGGCTTCCATCAGCACGACATCATAGTCGTTGGAAATTCGAGCGAGCAACGAAATGTCAGGGGCGCAGGCTTTCCGATTGTCGTGCGTAGCGGCGAAGAATACCCGTTCACCTTTCCGCGGCACATGTTCATAGGCATCAAGCAGTATGGTATCGCACCCATAGTCCAGTTCATACGGGTTCCTTACTTTTGTCGTTGTGGTGATGAGGACGGAACGGCCGAGCAGGGCGTACTCCTTTGCGAGGGCGATCATCAGCGAGGTCTTGCCTCCACAGCCAGTAATTGCGATCCGGGGCTTCTCGGACAATCGTTCCACGAACAAATCGGTCAACTTCATCTTACAGAAACTCCACGCGAACCGCAGTTCCGTTTTCCCTAGGGAGCGCCTTGTCCACACGCCCTATGCATACAGCCCCTGGCATTCTCCGCAGATAAGTTTCCGCGGAATCCTCTGGCATCGAGAACAGCAAACCGCCGGAAGTCTGAGGGTCGAACAGCAGATCACGGAGATTCTGGGGAACTGCATCGGAGAAACGGATATGTGGTCCTGCGAAATCGAGGTTGTTGTACATCCCTTCAGGGAGGATTCCCATCGCCGCATATTCAAGGGCATCGGGCATCAAAGGGACGGCCTGAGCATCGATCACCAAGCGGACGCCGCTTCCCTGCGCGATCTCCAGCCCATGCCCCATGAGACCGAAGCCGGTAATATCGGTACACGCATGTACCTCCAGTCCCTCCGCCGCTTCCTTTGCCTTGCGATTGAGGGTGGTCATCCAATGAACGACAGCCTTTTGTGCGATATCACTCGCGATTTTCGCTTTGATCGCCGTATTCAGGACACCAGACCCAAGAGGTTTGGTCAGTATCAAAAGATCGCCGACCTGGGCTCCCGTATTACGCCAGATATTCCCAGGAGCAACGAACCCAGTGACGCACAACCCATACTTCGGAGTCGGATCGGCGATGGTGTGCCCGCCGGCAATGACAGCCCCCGCTTCCTGTACTTTGGAGTACCCACCTTCCAGGATACGTTGCATGACTGAGGTATCGAGACAGGAGGGAAAGCACAGCAAGTTCATCGCGACAGAAGGGGATCCTCCCATTGCATAGACATCGGACAACGCGTTCGCCGCGGCTACCTGTCCGAAGAGGAAAGGGTCGTCAACCATCGGGGGAAAGAAATCGACCGTCTGGATCATCGCCGTCCGGTCATCCACGAGATAGACCAAGGCGTCATCGGCGCTTTCAAAGCCGACCAGCAACCTGTCGTCAGGTTCAAACTTCGGCAATGCCCCCAGCACATCACGCAATATGGCGGGAGCCAGTTTCGCGGCGCACCCGGAAGTCTTTACTAGAGAGGTCAACTGAACATCATCGCCAGTATCCATCTTTGCTACTCCTATCCATTCATCCGAGTCGAAGATTCGCCATCAACCAAAAAGATACCATCAAGGGCTTCATTCTCATAGCCGATATCCCAGTTCTCCGCCTCGAACCGGACGCAGGTCCCACAGGAGGAACTGAGAAAACGGGGGACGGGCATCAATTTGCTCAGATACCCCTTCTTTACGCAATAGCGCTGGAATGAGATGGCACCGTAATGGGTAAAGAATGTAGCGATATAGGTACTTGCTTCCATTAGCCTTTCTTCAGCGTCAGCCGGAACTCCCCTGGAGACAGTTCTTCTGAAACAACAGCGTACCCGCTATGACCGGCGAATCTGGTTACGTTTTCCAAGGCGGCGCGATGATTCACCAACACCACCAATTCGGAGATTCCAATATCGGTCACACGTTTTGTCATGATGACCGGTTGCGGACAAGGAAGCCCGCGGGCATCTATCTCTTTCATTCTTTCCTCACTTTTCCTGTTTTGTATTGCACACGGCGATCACCACCATGACGACCAGCCCAAGGATTGTGGCGACTTTTCCATGCAACGTAGGACCAGTGGCAGAAGAGGCCAACCCGAAATTATGAGCGAACGCACCACCGACCAACAAGCCGAGAACGGTGATGGCGCTGTCGGAATTCCCCTCTCCCGCCAGGACAAGCTGCCGCAAAGGGCATCCTCCCAACAAGACGCTGCCGAATCCAACGACGATCATCCCGATACAATTCCACAGTCCGTCGGTGTGGGCCACAGGCTGGTTGGCAAAGCCAAGCTGGAACATTCCTGTCGCGAGGTTCAGGATCAATATGGTGATGAAGATCGCGACAAAACCGGTCAACAGCGTCCAGTCCCGAAACAGGATGGTATCGCGTATTCCGCCGACCATGCACAGACGGGTACGCTGGGCGAGAGCCCCGACGATCAGACCAGCTAGCAAAGAGGCCCAGATCGGTGCATGCATGGAACCAGGACCACTGGCGCTGAAGAACAGCAGGGAGGGAAAAAATACCAGAATCGCAAGCAGCAAGACGTTGATCGCAGGCAAGGCGACCCCTTCGAGCAGGGGCAACGGGTAGTTGCGTTTCAACGAAAAACCACGATTCAGGAAGAACACCCCACCCCAGATCCCTACGATGAATCCGACAAGGCCGACAAGGGCGTTGAGATCACCACCGGCCAGGCGGATGATCATGCGGAACGGACAGCCGAGGAACATCAGTGCCCCGATCATTACGAAAAAACCTAGTATGAAGCGGAGCATCGGTGAAGAGCCGCCACGGGGTGCAAACTCCTTTTTCAACAACGCGACAATACAGGAGCCGAGTACCAGACCGATTATCTCCGGTCGGACGTATTGGACCACTTCCGCACGCTGCAACCCCACGCCCCCCGCTATGTCACGAACGAAGCAGGCGATACAGAAACCCATGTTCCGAGGATTGCCAAGCAACACAAGACCAAATGAAATCGCACCGATAACAATACCGGCGACAAGAAGTCGCTTCTTTTCCTTCGAGAAAGTCATACTGTCCTCCAAACCATTTCAGCAATTCAGCACGTATGTTGTACCATTATTCTTTCAATAACACAATGGATTTTTTCATGCAGGCGTGCTACCATTGCGACATGCGTCGAATCTATATGGATCATGCCAGCACAAGTTTCCCCAAAGCTCCCCCCGTCGCGCAAGCGGTGTCGGACTTCATCCAATGCAATGGCTGCAACATCAACCGTGGCGACTATCCTCAAGCCTACGAAGCCGCCGACATGGTATTCGACACCAGGCAACGGCTGGCTACATTGTTCAACTTTTCCAAAGCAGAGAATGTTGTTTTTACAACAAACGTAACGATCGCCCTGAATTTCTTGATCAAGGGATTGTTTCGTTCTGGTGACCATGTACTCGTCTCTTCCATGGAGCATAACGCCGTCATGCGTCCCCTCGTCCAGATGAAACACCACGGGGTAGGATTTTCCCGTATCCCTTGTACGGATCGCGGGGAACTGATGCTGGAAACAATCGAGAAAATGATAGCCCCAAATACCAAGGCCATTATCATGAATCATGCCTCAAACGTCTGCGGAACCATCATTCCGATAGAGAAGGTCGGAGAAATCGCACACAAGTACGGTCTGCCGTTCATTGTCGACGCGGCGCAGACCGCGGGCATTCTCCCGATCGACATGCAAGCCATGAACATAGACGCTCTCTGCTTTACCGGACATAAAGGGCTACTCGGTCCACAAGGAACCGGCGGATTCATCCTCACCGATCAGGTTGCGGATCAACTGGAACCTTTGATATCAGGGGGGACAGGTTCAATGAGTAATAGCGAAGAAATCCCCCATCTGCTGCCGGACAAATTTGAAGCCGGTACGCTGAACCTGCCGGGAATCGCAGGACTTCATGCGGCGCTTTCCGAACTACAGGTAGAGAACCACACCGAGTTGTCGATTCAGTTTCTCGAAGGGTTGCGGAGTATCCCACGCATATCGTTGAAAGGCTTTGACGATACAGAAGGCCGGGTAGCGGTTTTCGGCCTTGACTTTCCTGAACAGGACAATGCCATGATAGCATCCATACTGTCCGAACGGTATGGTATCATGACACGGGTCGGACTGCATTGCGCACCGAACGCCCATAAAACACTCGGCACGTTCCCACGAGGACTCGTGAGGTTTTCCTTCGGCTCCTCGACCACGGTCGAGGAAGTGGACTACGCACTTGCAGCTTTGAAGGAAATCTCGAAGAACACACGATAGGAGTCGTACCATGAACAATATAAACAGCATATACCAGAGACTGAAGGAAGGTCCCGTCACTCTTTTCACCTGCGTCGACGGCCCGCATGCGGGAAAAACCATCGAACCGCAGAAAGATTTTCCAATCCCCGACCTCCCCGCCATATTCGAGTATCAAGGGTCGAAGGTGTTCGGTGAAACGCTGGCGTTGCAGAAACGGATCGTCGTGTTCGGGTGCGGGCATGTCGGGACCGCGCTCTACAAGCTTGCGCGGTTCGTGGACTATCCGGTGACCATGGTCGATGACCGTCCGGAGTTCGCCACGCAGGGACGTTTCCCGGAGGCTACGGTGATCTGTGAACCCTACGACACGTTGTTCTCCCCTGGTCGATTCGGAAGCGAATCCTGCCTTGTCATCGTCACCCGCGGACATTCCTATGACGCCTTCTGTCTGGAAAAAGCCCTGGAGGAGCCCCACGCCTACGTGGGGATGATGGGCAGTGCGGGCAAGGTCACCATGACTCGCAGGAACTTGCTTGAAAAAGGTGTCGATGCAACCCGTCTCGACGCCGTCCACGCCCCTATCGGACTATCCATCGGCGCGAACACCCCGGAAGAGATCGCAATTTCCATCCTTGCACAGATCATGCAGGCTACGGGCAAGAGGAAACATGTTGGAGAATGTCCGGCGGAAGTGTTCCAGGCGATCGAAACCCGTACAGAACCAGGGGTGGAGATCGTAATCATAGAACGAAGCGGATCGGCTCCGAGATCGGTAGGCAGCAGGATGTTCGTCACGCAGGATACCCAGGTCGGTTCCGTCGGCGGGGGGCCTATCGAAGCGAAGGCCATTGAGCGGGCGAGAGAGATGCTACGGACGGGAAGAGCAACCTGCACAGAACATTTTTCGCTGAACAATACGAACGCCCAGAACATCGGAATGGTTTGCGGCGGGGCGGTGACGTTACTGTTCGTACCGAGAAGATAATTATCACAATATATGTAACTCCTTAATATAAAGCTAGTTACCACTATCTGATGACTTTTTTCTCACTTTTTTCCGCCAAGGCGGTGACAAAGAAAACGAATCTCGTTATCATGCCCCTCAAACGAACAGTGTAGTTCGTCCGCTTTCAAAGTTCACCCAGGAACCAGGAAAGACTAGAGCGTTCATGAGCGGCGACGGAAACTTCTGAAGCCGTGACAGTATAGATTTTATGGACAAAGGCGTCCGCCAGAAAATTCTACGCAATACCGCGTAGGTTTTCCGGTGGATGCCTTTTTTCATGTCGTGGAGGCAGCATGGAACGAAAATACCGTGTCGCCGCTTACGGGGGAGGAAACCGTATGACAGGACTCCAACAGGACTATCCCCAGGAAGGGGCCGTCAGGATTCCATCGGGCTGCGCCATAAGCGGCATATTCTCCCGAAACGGCAGACGTTTCGGAGAAGAGGAAGCGATCCGGTCGATTTCAGTCATGCACGACCGGTCCAACGGCCTCGGCGGAGGATACGCTGGATATGGCATCTACCCGGAATACAAGGACCACTATGCGTTCCATGTCTTCTACTACGACAAGACGGCCACGAAAGAGAATCTGGAAGAGATTTCTTTATCGATTGATGAATTTTGTAGGGTCTTCTCACTAGACAAGGAGGCCGTGATGCAGCAACATTTTTTTGTGCTGACGCCAAATACCAGCAATCCTTACAAGAGGCTGTATACCTATGTATGATCCATCAGACGATATCAGGGTGTACGCCGATTTCAAACCGGGGAGGGTTTCATCCATGTTCTACGCGCAAGAAGAGGTGATGCAGTTCGTCAGGGAGCAGGATGTACGTTTCGTCCGCCTCGCTTTCTGCGACATCTTCGGACAGATGAAAAACATCTCGATCTCAGCCAGCGAGCTACACAGGGCTTTCGGCACAGGCATCTCGTTCGACGCTTCGGCGGTCAAGGGGTTCCTGCAGGTCGAGGAATCCGATCTTCTCCTGTTCCCCGACCCCGCCACTTTGGCGGTCCTTCCTTGGCGACCGGCCCAAGGCCGGGTGGTCAGGTTCTTCTGCGATATCCGCCGCCCCAACGGCGAAGCCTTTGAGGGAGACGGCCGCAACCTGCTTCGGCAAGCCGAACATGACGCTACGCTGGCAGGTTACCAGATCGGGGTCGGGCCGGAATGTGAGTTCTATCTCTTCAAGCGGGACCAGGAGGGTGAACCTACCGACATTCCGATGGACAAGGCGGGGTATTTCGATGTGGCCCCGCTCGACAAAGGGGAGAACGTGCGCAGGGAAATCTGCCTGACCTTGGAGGAGATGGGTTTCTACACGGAGCGCTCCCACCATGAACATGGGCCAGGGCAGAACGAGATTGATTTCAAGTACAGTACCGCCCTCCAGGCGGCGGACAACCTGATCACGTTCAAATCGGCGGTCAAGACCATCGCCGCCAGAAGCGGACTGTTCGCCTCCTTCCTGCCGAAACCGCTTTCCAATGAGAGTGGAAGCGGACTGCATATCAACTTTTCCCTGACCCGCGAGGGTGCCTATTCCGAGCAGATGGAGAAGGCGATGCTCGCCGGGATTCTCAGGAGGATCAGGGAGATGACGGTATTCCTCAACCCCTTGGTCAATTCCTATGAACGGCTCGGTGCGCATGAAGCGCCGTTGGCTGTCGGCTGGGGGCATGGCAACCGTTCGTTGCTCGTCCGTATCCCGGAGGCGAGTGGCGAGTATCGCCGTATCGAGCTCCGTTCCCCCGACCCGAGCTGCAACCCGTACCTCGCCTTCGCCTTGCTGATCCGGGCGGCCATGGAGGGTATCTCCGACAACCTCTCCTTGCAGGAGGAGTTCACGGGGGACGCCTATGCACGGGCCTGCGAGGATCCCGCTACACGATTGCCGCTCTCTCTGACGGAAGCGATCGAGCTGGCCCGCGAAAGTGAGTTCATTGGCTCTGCCATACCACAGCGGATCGTAGAGAGTTTCCTCCAGGAGAAAGAGGCGGAGTGGAAGCGTTGCCAAGATGCCGAAAACCCGGCAGATGAAGCGAAGCGGATGTTCTTCATCACCACCTGAAAATTTTCATCATCGGCCATAGGGGAAGAAAGGGAATGGAATACGTGTTGCTGGTTTCGGGAACAGAGAAAGGACGTGAGTCCATCTCAGCCCTTCTGCGCGAAGCAGGAGGGTGCCCCGTCATCACCGCGGTATCCAGCGGAAGCGAAGCCCGCCGCCTGATCCTCGACGGAGAATGGGACATGGTGGTGATCAACTCGCCGCTTCCCGATGAATCCGGGGAGGACCTCGCCCGAATGGTCACTGAACAGACACTGTCCGCGGCGATCATGATGGTCCGCATGGAGTTCGTCGATGAGGTCTCCGCGATCGTCGAGGACGCCGGGGTGCTCGTCGTACCGAAGCCGATCGTCAGACAGGTGTTCTTCCAATCCCTCAAACTTGCCAACGCCATGCGACGCAGGCTCACGGGCTTGCGAAGCGAGAACAGCAAGCTCCAGCAGAAGATCGAGGAGATCAAGCTGGTGGATCGGGCGAAGTGCGTTCTGATCCAATACCTCGACATGGGAGAGCGGGAGGCCCACCGGCATATCGAAAAGCAGGCGATGGATCTGAGGCTGTCCCGCAGGGAAGTCGCCGAGCGGATTGTCAAGACGTATGAAAAGGGTCGTTGAGCCGCAGGGCGAAACGATAGCCTGAAATAGGAGTATATGACCATGACCAAGTATGTATTCGTGACGGGAGGTGTTGTTTCCGGACTAGGAAAAGGGATCACGGCGGCTTCATTGGGCCGCTTGCTGAAGAGCCGCGGCCTGCGGATCGCAGCCCAGAAGCTCGATCCCTACATGAATGTCGATCCCGGGACGATGAGTCCATACCAGCATGGCGAGGTCTTCGTCACCGAGGATGGGGCGGAGACCGATCTTGACCTCGGCCATTACGAACGTTTCATTGATGAGAACCTCAACAAGTACTCCAACCTCACCTCAGGAAAGGTGTACTGGAACGTCCTGACGAAGGAGCGCAACGGCGAATACCTAGGCAGCACGGTACAGATCATCCCCCACGTCACCAACGAGATCAAGAGTTTCATCTATGCGGTCGGGCGCAAGACCGGTGCCGATGTGGTGATCACCGAGATCGGCGGCACCACCGGAGACATCGAGAGCCAGCCCTTCCTTGAGGCGATCCGCCAGGTGGGTCACGAGGTAGGGAAAGAGAACTGCCTGTTCATCCATGTGACCTTGGTCCCCTATATCCACAGTTCCGGTGAGCACAAGTCCAAGCCGACCCAGCACTCGGTCAAGGAGCTACAGGCCTCAGGAATCTTCCCCGATATCATCGTCACCAGAAGCGATGAGCCGATCGATCCTTCCGTCAAGGACAAGATCGCCCTGTTCTGCAACGTAAAGCGGGACTGCGTCATCGAGAACCGGACGGTTCCCGTTCTCTACCAGGCCCCGATCATGCTGGCCGCCGAGGGGCTGGACGAGATCGTCTGCCGGGAACTTCGACTCGCCTGTGGCACATGCGACATGACGGACTGGAACAGGATGCTCAAACAGGTGGAGGATTCCACCACCCCGATCAAGATCGGCCTCGTGGGCAAATATATCCAGCTTCACGACGCCTACCTTTCAGTGATGGAGGCGCTCAAGCATGCGGGCTGGGAGAATCATGCCTGGGTTTCAATCGACTGGATCGATTCAGAGTCCGTCACTCCTCAGACCGTCGCCGACCTGCTTTCCGGTTGTGACGGCATCCTCGTCCCTGGAGGCTTCGGCGACCGTGGCATCGAGGGCAAGATCGAGGCGGCAAGATACGCCCGTGAACACAAGATCCCCTACCTCGGCATCTGTCTCGGCATGCAGATCGCGGTGATCGAGTTCGCCCGCCACGTGCTCGGTTTTGAGGATGCAAACTCAAGCGAGTTCGCGCCAAGCGGCGAGTATCCGGTAATCGACCTGATGCCCGACCAGATGGGCAACATTCCCAAAGGCGGCACGATGCGTCTCGGCGCCTATCCCTGCGTCATTTCCCCGAATACACTCCTGGAGCATGCCTACGGGATGGAGAACAGGGAGATCCAGGAACGGCACAGGCACCGGTACGAGTTCAACAACATCTATCGCCAGCGAATGACCGACGCGGGGCTCGTCATCTCCGGAACATCTCCCGACGGCACGCTGGTCGAAGCGGTCGAGCTGAACGGACATCCCTTCTACCTCGGCGTACAGTACCACCCCGAATTCAAGAGCCGCCCCAACAGGGCGCATCCGATCTTCCGAGAGTTCATCGCCGCAGCTGTACACCAGAAAGGGGTACACACCCCGCGAGGGAAGCTCTGACCGAGGACTTTGGCGCAGGTCACCGGCACACAGGTTCGGAGGCGAACATCAAAATTGACAGCCGGACGATTCTGCGTTACAACTGACAACATGAAACTTTGCATTGATTGCGCTCCGTATACATCGGCACGATGAAACAGTATGCGGAGCATTTGCTGAAGAGTAGGACATTACTCCCCTTTCATCGACAGACGATCCGGACGACTCAGGTCCATTGAAAACATCAGTTTTCCGTTAGTCGAAATCCAAACGTAAGAATGCACCCGCGGCAGTCTCAGTCGCGCCCCAGTTCACCTACAGGAGATGGAGATGCACCTACCGCATCTCATCATTCCATATGCATTCTTACCAAGGATATTTTCATGAAGAACCAGAATACAGATTTTACACAAGGCGGCATCGCAAGGCATCTTGTCCGCTTCAGCCTGCCGCTATTCATGGCGAACCTGCTGCAATCCCTATATGGCGTAGTCGACATGCTCGTCGTAGGGCGCATCGTGGGCGATACCGGGCTCACGGCGATCAGCAACGCCTCCATGATCAGTTTCATCATCAACTCCTTCAGTATCGGCCTGACGATGGGAGGGACCGTTCTCGCCGCGCAATACAAAGGCGCGGGAGATGACCGTTCACAACAGCAGGCGATCGGGACCTTGTTCTCGATGTCGATCCTGCTGTCGATCGTGATCACCCTAGTCGCGGCGCTCGCCTACCGTCCGATCTTCCTCGCACTCAAAGTACCCGCGGAGGCCATGAGGGAGACTTGCGACTACATGAGGATCATCGTCCTCGGAACGATCTGCACCTTCGGATACAACGCGGTCTGTTCCATCCTGAAAGGGATGGGGGATTCGAGGAGCCCGCTCCTTTTCGTAGGTATCGCGACAGGTATCAACATCATCCTTGATATCCTGCTTGTCGGGCCCGTGGGGCTTGGGACGAAAGGTGCGGCATATGCCACGGTCCTGTCCCAAGGTGTCTCCTGCGGCATCGCGGTCCTGCATCTGCGCAGACAGCGGTCCATATTCGACTTCAGATGGGAAAGCTTCAGAATCCGGATGGACATGCTCAAAGAGCTCCTTCGCATCGGGCTCCCCTCCGCGATCCAGATGGTGGTCGTCAATATCTCCTATCTTCTGGTGACAGGCATGCTCAATGTCTATGGAACAGGTATCGCGGCGGCCTCCGGCATAGGTCTGAAGGTGAATACGTTCGCGGCGATGCCCTGTTGGGCGATCGGGCAGACGGTGACGGCGATGGTCAGCCAGAACATGGGGGCAAAGGACACCGACCGGATACGAAGGATCGTCAAGACCGGACTGGTGGTGAATCTCATGGCGACAGGTGTCACAGTCCTGCTCGTACAGGTCTTCGCGACGCAGATCATTTCGATATTCAATCCTTCAAGTCTGGAGGCGATCAAGACCGGGGTGATGTATCTGAGGATCTGTTGTTCGGTCAATTCACTGGTGTATGCCGCCATGTATACTTTCGATGCTTTCGCGATAGGAATAGGGACGGCCACTTTGGCGATGTTCGACTCCCTTCTCGATTCCGTCGTGGTACGTCTGTTCCTCAGCTGGTCGCTGAGTATCTGTGCGGGAATGGGATTTCTTGGGATCTATGTCGCGCAAGCCCTCTCCCCGATTCTCCCGGCACTTGTCGGGGCATCATATTTCCTGTACGGACGATGGCGGAGAAAGTCGGCTCCCTGATCTTTCATCATCAAGCAGGTACGGCCGACAGCTGTCGGCCGTACCTGCTTCATCAATCAATAATAGGTATGTCTGGTCTTCCATTTCTTCAGAGAGATGTTCACCCAGAAAAGATAGATTCCCAGGGTGATGATGGAGAGCAACAGCCATTTGATCCAGAGGCCGAACAGACCTACGGCGGTACCGTCGAACATGAGACGATGGCCGTTGATCACCGTATGCTTCACTTCCCAGTTGTATTTCATGCAGAAGGCCCAGGGATAGCAGATACCCAAGGTCAGCACCGTTACGAACACACCCAGCACGTTCCACCCGATCAGCTGAAGCAGGCCGCCGTCAAAGAAAGATTCATCGCTCATAAAAGCTCCTCTATCAATATAATAAATTGGTACAAGCAATAGTAGCATGGCATATCGACAAGGGCATAGGGGGGATATCGGAAGCAAATTTGGGGATACAACTTGATATGAATCGACAGATTTGATACAATCCTTCCCAGTCACAAGACGAACCGGGGGTATAGCTCAGTTGGTAGAGCGATAGGTTCGCAATCTATAGGCCTGGGGTTCGAATCCCCATACCTCCAAAGTTCTAAGTGCTTATTTGTAAACACTTTAAAAAAACGCTGTCGTTAGATTTGACAGCGTTTTTACTTTTTTTTAACAAGATTTGATGATACATTTTAACAAGATTCCCAAATTTATTTTAACAAGATTTACCCCTTAAAAATCTAACGACACTTTTCAACCAATACGGACATACAAATTCTGCCCTTTTTTCAGACTTCCGCACAACAATCCACAGATAAGACAATGAATTGTATCCCATCAGCCAACGATGAAGATGTCTCGGATGAACTATCAATCAGAGTTATCCAATTACGGCTTTTACTTCATAATAGCGATAACGTTGAAGGATATCCCACATTACATTGACGGCTTCAACAATGGCTTTATTTTGAAAGGGAAAGATTCTAATGTCGTTTGTCAAACGGCTTTTGGCTAAGGCAACCAGATTAGGCTTAACTTCATCATCCTTCAATTCGGATTTCAGCTTGAGCAAGTAAATAAACAGCTTTTTTAGTTTGTCGGTTGATAATGTAGTAGGCTTATTACACTTCAATTCCACATTACAGTTCGTTTTCAACCAACTATAGATGTTTGAATTGTAGTCATTGATTTCACCTATAAAACAGTCCTGTCTTTGTTTGTTTTTTGTCATGAATTTGATAGTCATTCAAGTTTTCCTTTCTATATTGCTGATGCCTGATAGCTTGTAGTTCTCTTTCTGGATGATTCAGAAACGGTTTTGATTGCTTTACTCCGGTTTCCAAGTAAATGGGGAATACCTTGTTTCATTGCTTTCAACCATTGGACTGGAAACAGAATCCAGACGCTACACTTATCTTTGCAAAGCAAGAAAATTTTAAATTCATGCCGTTATATTTTCTTACCCAAACACAATTGCTTCAAGAATTTAAAGTACAACGAAAAAAAACCTGTCAACCCCCTTAAAAAAATTTTCAGAACACGTATATAAAGCATTAAGCTAGAGAAAGAGAGCTGGAGAAGCTAAAGCTAGCCTTGCCAGAGCAAAGAGCGGTGAAGCAAGAAGTGTTCACGCATTGAAAGAGCAAAGAGAAAGTTCTGAGCAAAAGAGCCAAGAAGAGAGACTGGAGAGGAAAGTTCTGAAAGTTCACGAGACGAGAACCTTGAAGTGTTCACGAAGAGAGAACCTTGTAGGCGCTTCCCCTCCGGGAGAGACAACGGAGGAGGGAAGCGCCGTCTACGTAGCTACAAAGAGTTTAAAGAACTTGAGAACCGGATACTAATTTTTTCGCTGTGGTGTGCTTTTTTGCTACGCAAAAAACCTTTGGGTTTTTGATAGGGTATCTTATTCTCTTTCATCAGTTCTATCCTCGTGAACCGGATGGAATTAACTGAAAGAATTTCTGTGAAATTCTTTCAGGGTATTTTAAATTTTTTTTATCAAAAAAATTATAAAATAGTTTTTTACTTTTTTAAGAGAACTTCAAGCACTATGGAAAGTTATAAGTGAAAACGAACGTTAAGAACATAGACAAATTCAAGTATAATAGGTTGACTTTTATTTGAAATATGATATAATAAAAAGCGTAAAGAGACTTTAATACTTGAATTTGGAATTGAGAGGTAAAAATGAACAAGGTTTATGGGTATTTGAGAGTAAGCACGGATGAACAAGACAATTCCAAGTTCAAGCTGGAAGTTCTTGATTATGCCAACCGGAACAAGATGGGTACAGTCCTTTTCATTGAAGAGAAGATTTCCGGCACAGTTGATTGGCAGTCCAGACAACTAGGACAAATCATCAACAATGCCGAACGTGGAGATGTCATCATCACTCCAGAGCTGAGCAGGCTTTCCAGAAGCATCAAAGGCATCTACGATATAGTTGACGCTTGCCAGAAACAAGGTGTTGAGCTTCACATTCTCAAGCAGAACCTAATTGTGAAGTCAACACCGGACATGACGACTAAAGTAATGATAAACTGCTTCGCCATGATGGCTGATATGGAAAGGGAGTTCGTAAGCCTTCGGACAAAGGAAGCCCTTAAAGCGAAACAGCAGGCAGGAGTGAAGCTAGGACGTCCCCGTGGTAGCTTTTCTTCAAAGCTGGATGTGTATGCCGATGAGATAAAAGCGTTCAAGGCGAATGGGGCTAGCGATGTCTGGATAGCAAAGAAGTACGGAGTCTCCAGCCAGACTGTAGCCAATTGGCGAAAGAACAACGATGTCAAGTGATTACAATTGCTTTTGGGGAGTCTCCCCTACTCCAACATACTTAACCAGCCTGATAAAAACCTTATATTTATAACAAATGAGTCTTAAAGACTTTAATACTACAAAAACTACTACCAATTAGTAAGTTGTAAAAAACATGGTGTCCTTTCAAAATAATGTACATGAACACCACAAAATTGCCAAAGAGCAAAGCCGCTGTCATTGTTGCCAAAAACATCAAAAGGCTTCGGGAAAAGTCGGGAATCTCTCAGGCTAAATTTGCAGAACAGATAAAGTCTTCGGCAAACAATGTCTACCAGATTGAAACAGGTGGGAGATTTCCATCTGGAGCTATGCTTGATAAGATAGTGAAAGCGTTTGGCATTGAGTATTTTGAGTTGTTCATAGACTACGACAAACTCACAGATGAAATGGCAAAGGAACAGATTCTAAAAGAGCTGGAGTTTCAAGCTCATTCAACACTTGCCAAATTCCTATCAGAATCACTCAACAACAAATAAATCCCTTCTTGCTTGAAATTTCGCTATAGGCAATTATTTTTCATTTTTACCATTCTCATAGACTCATTAATGAACTATATTAATATCTATAAGACTCATATTTCATAAAGGAGACACTATGAAAAAATCATTGCCGTTTTTTGTACTCATCGTTTTATCAATCGTATTAATCGCTTCTTGTTCCCAACCGGACAATAAGCCGACACAAAAGGAAGTCCTGTCGCCTTCGTTTATCGGAGATATCACAGTTCCGACTGGAAGATTCCTTGTTGATATGGAAACTGCTGATGATGAACTGATAAGTAAGGTTTTCTACTATTGGTACGCACCAGCCATTTCCTCTTTTGAGACGAGAAGCCTTAATGAGAACGACACCTACACAGCGACATTTTTGGATTCTCCCCTGTCCATCACGTACAAGGAAGAATCCGATGGAAAACAAAGTTTTTCAGGGACTTCAAGCAATGACGACATGTTATTCTCCGTAGTCTATGATTCGGAAACTGATACCTATGACTTCAAGCAAGTGTTGTTGATGGAGCAAGCCAGTCAAGGCAATGTCAGGAACCAGATGATGATATCCGTAGGTACAGGCATTTCATTAGATGCGGATGGAAACTCTCATGGAACGATGAAGTATTACACCTTCCAGAAGGAAGAAGGATTCTTCGCCTTTGGAGATGGGGAGTTCTTCACCAATAATGGTATCTCAGCGTTCATGTCCCACTCAAACCAGACGATAAACAGTACTGATGATGCGGGCTTGAAGGCAGAAATCGCCCGGCTTGACTATAGTCTGGATGGAACTGATGGTGTGATTGACTTCATGGAAGCTACGGCACCTACTTCCGAAGAACCGGAGTATTATTCACTCTTCTGGTTTGACAAGGCTACCGCCAAGTTTGATAGGACACCAAAAGTTCCAGACAGTCCAGAAGTCCCTTCCTTTACAGATAAAGTGGAAGCACAAACCAAGGCTTCTGAAATCAGCAATGGTGAATGGATTCTGTTATAACCCTTAAAACCTTCAAGGAGATTTATCAATGTCAAAAAAAATCTTGAACTACCTTATAGTTGCTTTGTCGCTTACCCTACTGTTCTCTTGTTCTCAGCCGGACAATAAGCCAAAGGAGATTCTTTCACCTTCGTTCATCAATATTCCTCTTTCCGCCCCAACAGGAAGGGCGATAATTACTACACCGGATACCCTTCAAACATTACTTGAAAGTGAAGGATTCCTGTTCTACGGCTATGCTCCGGCGATTTCCGGCTTTGAGAAACGTCCGGTTTCTTCCGGCGAAAGTTATGACGTGAAGATTCTTGACTATACGATTCCAATAACCTACGAAGCAACACCGGACAACAAGAGCCTTTTCTCTGGTGCGTCTAACGATGAAGGACTCTATACCGCAACCCTGTACTCACCGGAAACAAACAGCTATTCCTATACACAGGCAGTAAACTGCCATATGGACGCAAGCAGTATTCAAGACTATAGGGGTTGGGTGGATAGGTTCAACATCGCAAAAGGCGACACCATCACCATAAAGCCCAACGGCAGTTCACAAGGAAAGATGCGACATTACTTCATCAACTTTTATGCCGATGGAAGCACTGAATTTAGTATTGGTGATGCGGAGTTTTTCTCAAATGAACTGATATCCGCTATCATGATTAAATCACTGTTGAGTTGTAGTACTGATGAAGACAAAGATATCGTTGAACCTGATATAGCTAACTTAGAACCTACCATCGCCGGTATTGACGCAATAGTAGCGTTGGGGGATGAACTGTATGAAGCAAATGTGGATAAAGTCGGAGACGACTATGGTATTATTTACTTAGACAAAGAGACTTTGGAAGTAAAACTTTTTGGTGCTGATATGGGGTCAATTACAAAAACCAAAGCGGAAGTACAAGCGGAAGCTACAAGAATAAGTGGTGGTGAATGGACTCAGTTCCTCTTGGAATAGGAAAAGAGAATCCAGAAAGCAAAACCGCTTTTGGTTTGGAAGGATACTTGAAGTATCTGAAAGAAGAACTGCCAAACAACCTTTACAAAAGGAATTTGGAGGAACTGACGGTTCTCGTTCTTCAAATGAATCATGAACTGAAAAAGAGAAAGCAGGGCTAACTACCCTGCTTTTCCTTTATTCCTTTGGGATGCTGACACATCTTACTATTTTTCTTACCCTTACAGGCTCCTCTCTTTCATACAAACCCACAAAGTATTTCTTCGGAACATATTTTATACCGGAGCGATTTTGGAACATCGCACTTTCAACCTTTAGGAAGTCCGTCTCCATACTTGGAACCCCCTTCACTTCTCCTATGATTTTCCTGTTCAAGAACGTCTTTGCTTTCCCTGTACCCACATACTGAAACCTCTTACCATAATGGGACTTCAAGCCCCAAAAACCGTGTGGTGAAAATTAAAAAAAATTAACCGAAGAAAATCATATTAAAAATATCAACTAATTCTTTGTATTTTAAACAATTATTCTCACTAATTGACTTATAAGCTTAGGTTCTTTATAATAAAGGGCGTCCGGTGGTTCTAGAACACAGGGCAAGCAAACGATGTGGTTAGAGTGCTAACCAAGACTATCATATTCCATTCGGAAATTCAATAGATACAAAAGTGTCTCATGATAAACACCTCAAATCGGTGTAGTGTCATCTACTTCTGATGATGAGACTTTTTGTTGTCTTTTGAGTCCGCTTGAAATCAAAAAATAAAAGACTCTAAGGAGAAAAAGATTATGAACAAGAGAACTATCCTTTCCATCACCTGTGATACAGACGGTAATTTCGGCTTTGTCCTCGGCAATGCCAACTTCAAAGACTTGAAGGACGGGCTTTCAAACATCCAGCAGGCTTTCAACGACTACAACGGCAAGGAAACCAAGAGTTTCAACGGTATGCTTGCGGTTCTCATTGATACCTGCCGTTCCATCAACAAGGGAGGCTTGGCAACCGTCTGTAGGGCGAACACAGCGAAGCAGGAAGAGGAAGCCCGGAGGATTCTGGAAGAGCAGAAGCGGAAGATTGTACGCTACACCAATGAGCTTGAAGCGATAAGGAGGAAGGAGAAGTCCACTCCATCCGACAAGGTGTACCAGTTGACGGGATTGGAACATAGGCTTGGGAAAGTCCTGAACCGACTGGATGGGGACTCCTCCTTGTATGGAACGGCTCGTTCGTTGATGTCCTCCATTCAGCAAGACAAAGAAATCATGACGAACAATCAAAACTAAAAAAAGGAGGCTCGCAATGGAAATTGTTGATTTTGTACGGAACATCGTTGAGTTTGAAGATATGAAGCTTCAAAGATATGTCTGTCGTTTCATCACACTCATCAAGGTTGACAAGAGGCTTGAAGTCTCCACCAGAAAGGCATGGATTGCCCTGCTTCAACGCTACAAGACAGGATTGACTATTCCTCTGCCGGATTGCGAAGCCCTCCTTGTAGCACCTCCTATCAAATGGATACGGGAGAACGGCGGTGATATCCTCCAGCTTGTGATAGAGGATGTTGAAGATACTGTGGCAATCAAGAAACACAGCAGAATGTATATCGGCTAGCAACTAAAAAGCGGGAGGTTTTCATCTCCCGCTTTCCTTAGTATCAGCCAAACAGCTTTCTTCTTTGAAACTCTACTTCAAAATCAATATCTTCCTGCGATATTCCGTTCTCCTCTTCCCAAAGGATTTCCTTTCCGGTAAATCGCTTCTCTATCCGTTCCGCTACAGTCCGTAGACTCTCAACAGAAAAATGAGTGTAGTGGCGTCTTTGAACCTGAGTCTGGTTTGATTTCTCGCTCCATCCAAAATAGACGGCTAGCAGTTCGGTAATATCGCTTTCTGTTTCAATTGGCTTCGCAAGAATAGTATGAAGTGTCCCTCGCAACCAATATTGAGTGAAATCTTCCGGCAGTTTCAATCCGATTTTTTCCGCTCCGGTTTTGAGGTACGTTGTCGCCCTCCGCATTTTATCACATGTGAGAAAATCTCCATCCTTGGAAAATACAAGTTCATCATCCCTTTTCCGTTCTCCAAGAAGTTCAACCACGCTATCACAAACCACTATTGTTCTTGGTTTGTCCCATTTTGGAGTGGATATATCAAAGGTTTTCCAAGACTTGATTGCCCTGTTGATATGAATGATATGTTTGTCCTGCTCTATCTGTCCCCACGTCAAGGCATACGCTTCGTTGGGACGACAGCCGGTAAGTCCGATGAACTTCAAGACACGGAAGTAATCGTTCTCCAATACTCTTTGTAATGGGGCATAATCAATACCTCTGAAAGTATCCACTTGAAGCAATCGTCTCCACTGGACAAGGGACAAAGCGGATTTATTGGGTTCACTTTTCGGTATACTAATTCTTGCGAAAGGATTTATTTCCAAAACTTGCTGACTATAGTAATAGGAGAATACAGTCTTCAATGCTGTGATATTGGTTTTATAAGCACCGATGGGACTGCTCTGTTTCTGGACTATCTTCCCTTCCTGTTTCACCTGTTTTCGTTCCTCGTTTTCGGATTTCCTTTCTGCTTTCGTTTTGGAAGGGTTCATCTTGAAAATCTCAGCTTGGAGCTTTGAAGCATCAGCACGTGTGATTGAGACAATCGGCTTTGATGAAAACCACTTGAAATCAGGAACTGCCTGAAACATCTTGCGTAATGCTGAGGAAAGGTTTTCGGAATGAACCGGACTATAATGCTTGTTAGACATTTTAGCTCCATGGAACTTCGGATTTGTATCCCCTGAAAACCATCCATCATTGACAAGGTATGAGAAAAAACTTCCAACCTCAGAAGGGTTTTTCCCCAATCCAACAGGGTTGTTCTCCATTACGCTTTCCATAGCCGAAGCAGAGTCCTTCCCGGCAAAAATTTCGGACATGAAGGCTTCGTTCTCAACCAACCTCAACGCTTCTTCTTCGGCTTCCGCCTTTTTTGTCTTGCCTGTCGTTATCCAATACGTCTTACCGTTTTTTGTTTTACGGAATCCATAGGTTCGCCCATTTTTGGGCTTCATCACAGTTGGTGTCCCCATACTCATTTTCCTTAGAATTGTTATAAGTGTCATTATACCTTTTCAACAATTCTTAGACAATAATTTTAACAAGATTTGATGATAAATTTTAACAAGATTTCTACAACTATTTTAACAAGTAAATCTAACGTCATTAAATAAATATATTTATTATAATAAATTAGAAACAAAAAACTGTTTAACAATTTTCATGTCTTTTAGGTTCGCAATCTATAGGCCAGGGGTTCGAATCCCCTTACCTCCACTCAAGACCAGCGTATCGCTGGTCTTTTTTTCAGATATCGGACAAAGATGCAGAGCCCTTTCGCAACCATGTCATCTTTTTCATCTTCTCTGAAACACGTACCATGCGTCTCGTGAAAAGGACATGCCGTATGCCTTTTCGTATCGTCAGAGCATTGGCAAGTTGCATAGGTTCTGGCGAATCAGGAGAATAGAAAAGAAGTTCCAGGCTTGACGCAACAGGAGCAAACTCAAACGCCATCCCCATCGCGGACAATGAAGCTTCAAGTCTCAGGAGAAAACATCTCGGCGTTTCTGCTGGTTTCTTTTCCCATTCATCGTTTCTCAACATCCTGACCATCCAAAAATACAGCCCTGCCGCGTTCCCCTTGTTCCTCGCAATATAGATTCTGCCTTCAATATTCAAAACAAACTGGCGAATCGCCCTGCTGATACCAGAGAAAAAACGGACAGAATGGATTCTCCGCTTCTGCAAGGTACTATGACTCTTTCTTCTTTCAAGACGCAAACCTTTCACAAAATACAAAAGAACGAAAAAGCCTACTATGCTGCCGACGACAATCACTATGATTTCAAGCATATGATCGCTGAGAGTACCTGAAACAAGTCCCTTAGTCCTGTATGGATCATCAGTAACCAAAGGAATCAAATCACCACCCGACACAGGAAACAATTGCGGCAGAAGGGAAAAAAGCCAATTAAAAAAGACTGAGATAAGTTCGCATATATGTACGAGCCAATTCCAAACCAGGACAAGACCGCCTCCCGCGACAGGAGCATAGCCCAACATGATGAGAATAAGCAAGAAAACAAAGAAAGCGCAAAATATCGTAACAAGCCAACTTCTTCTATTCCCATCTCCCAGCTGACGGAGGAATATGACGGTAAAAAGGGAGATGGAAGCTCCCACCATCGCAGGAAAAATCATGCTTTCCTGGAGTGAATGCATGGAGATGTAGCCGCAAGTCAGAAGAAAAACAAGAATACTCACATCGAATGTTCTCAGCAGAGCTCCATACGATATCGGCTTGGTACAGAACCCGACGGATGAAGCAGAAAAAAAGATCAGGAAAGGGCAAGCCATGACCCTCCAAAACAAAGTCTTTTCCGTATGTACGAAAAAAACAACGATTCCCATTGCCACCACCAAAGCCATATTGAAGATGATCAAGGTACGCATCGCTCTCTCTTTTCTGAGAAACAAATCGTTCAAAAGAACCATCAGGGGGGAATAAATCAGAAGAGCAATAGGGAAAAAGCCATTCTGAGCCGCTTGAAAGACAAGGTTGTAGGCTACACAGACCATACTTGAAAGACTGAGCTGCATCGATAGCGCGGACAACATCCTATATCTGATCATTCCTGCCCCCCCTCCTCAGTTGCCCAAGTGATAGATGTTCATACGTACCGTCTTCCTTGGAATCGAGACAAGAGACTATCGTAACCTTCTCATTGTCGATATTTTCAAGAAGTTCAGAATCAACGCGGGCAGAATCGTAGGTGAAATAAAAGAAATGTCCTGCGGCTAAGGCAGCTCTGAGGACGGCTCCCACATCGAAGACAGTATTTTGTATCACGACACCAGTTCCTGCGACATCAAGTTTCTGAGGAAGTGGTTCATATATCGCAAGTGCATGAAGCGCCTGATGAATCCCCTCTTCCGGGGAAATACAGACGGCCTTGCCGTTTCCATTTTTACAAATACTCAGATAGCACTTTATTTCATGCTCCTGTAGGGCTATCAGCTCGGAGGCAATTACACTCAACGTCTCCTCCATCTCTTCTCTATGGGGAGCGGGACCTGAAAAACTCTCGCCGTCGAATAATATATGGATGCTTTTTGGAAGAATATCTTCATATAGGTTGACCGTAAGTGGCAGTGCTCTTGCAAGAAGCCTCCAGTTGATGTGCTTCAAGGGGTCCGTCGTCTGATAGTCACGGGTTGATCGTATCACCGTCAGATCTTCCATGACTCCGTGAGTTCCTGTATTCGAATTCCAAAGGTTTCTCAGAAAAGGCGCTGTATCAACTTCAATGATTCTTGGATACACAGCGATGACTCCACCATCTGAAAGATGTATCATGGATTCAGATAGACCAAATCCATCCCCAGTATCAAGCATCCATGAGTCTAATGAACTCACTCCTCTGTGCTTCGCCTCCATCAGAATCGGGAAACTCGCCTCTTCATACCACAACAGTCTCCCGCATTTTTTTGTTCCGACAAGTTTTGTGGAAGCTCCACTGTTTACAAGATGTATTATCTCCCATTGTTCTGGAACCCGTACATCGTCAGGAACGAGACTGAGCTGCTTTGAGAGCGGCATGTACAGATCAAGCCAAGCGACTGGACAGAACTTGTTGTTTTTAATACGCACCTCGACTTCCATTTTCTGTCCGGGGAATACATCCCTTGTCGAAACGGAGATTCTTGCGTCTATTGCCATTGCTGAAACATCCGCCCATGTTCTTGAAACAAGCGAAAGGAGAAAAAGCGTCGCCAAAGAAAACGAGAAAATCCTGTTGCCATAGAAAGCGGAAAGGAGACAGAGAATACCAGCCAGCACAATACAAGGAATCGAAACAAGAATACTGGACTTATGCAACGAATGTTTACTTTTCATCTATCATATCTTTGACATCTGGAGAAACAGGCACGGCCTCAATGATCTGATCAAGGACTTCCGCTATCGTTGTCCCAGAATATTTTGCGCTATTGTCCAAAATCATCCTGTGGTCAAGGACATTATGCACCAGAAGTTTTACATCGTCAGGAATGACAAATGAACGCCCTTCCATCGCAGCCCATACTTTTGACGCCTGATAGAGAGAACGGCTTGCTCTAGGGCTCGCACCCATCTTGAGTCGAGAATCATTTCTGGTAGCGTTGACTATCTTGACGATATAGGAATCGACAGCATCTGAAACATGAACGCTCAGACACTCCTGTTGGGCTTCAAGAATCTCCTGGGCATTGGTTATCGCATGGATTCGGTCGAAGGGAATACCATTTCCAACAATCCTCAACATGCGTTTCTCCTCTTCCTCAGAGGGATAACCAATTGAAAGTGAAATCAGAAAGCGATCCATCTGGGCTATAGGAAGATGGAAAGTGCTTTCAGTCTCTACAGGATTCTGAGTCGCGAGGACAATGAAAGGTTTCGGAAGAAAAAACCTTTCGCCGTCGATCGTAATCTGACGCTCTTCCATAGCCTCAAGAAGCGCTGACTGTGTCCGGGGGATAGCTCTGTTGATTTCATCCGCGAGGAGCATGTTCGTCATGATCGGCCCTTGCCGCAACTCAAAGTCTCCCGTCTTCTGATTGAATATCTTCATTCCGAGGATATCGCTCGGAAGCATGTCGGAAACAAATTGTATCCGCCCAAAACTACATCCCGAAGCAATGGAAATAGTCTTGGCAAGCGTGGTCTTTCCAACCCCAGGAAGATCATCAAGGAGAACGTTTCCATTGGCGAGAATCGCCATGACAACCCTTTTTATGCATTCAGTCTTGCCGACGATTATTTTCTCAATTTCTCTGAGCAGATCTTCTGATAGTCTCTTGACATCCATAACGGTATTCTCCATGCAGATGAAACCTTTGGGTTCATTTTTTCAAAGCGGATTATACTCCTGTTCAGTCCAGTTGGCAATGAAAACACGGACACCGGTACAGCTTCTTGCTCGAATACACGCTCGAATACACCATAGACGGAACAACAGGCTTTCCATCTGTGACCGGCTACGGACAAGCCATAGCTACAGATATCGCCCACCCTGCATGCGGTGATACAACTCCTTGAAGATCATCCCCGTCTCTTCAAACAGCGAATTGATAGACATCAACTCCCTCTCGTAGCCCTGGGTCAGTTCATACAGATACTTCCACTCCTCCAGCGTAGTACAAGGAAGCTCCTCATTACCGATCTTCAGGATATGGGGAATTGAGCGATGATCGAACCGATAGGCATACTCCCCCCGCCCTGTCCGTACACGTAGACCGGACATCAAATGTACCAGGACACCATCAATCCGATAGGAACGGTAGAAATCAGCACCACATCCGAGCAACGGCAAGGCCTGCTGTGCTACAGGCCCGAGAGAAGCCAGAGCGGAGGCCGCAAAGCGCACCCCATCCCGACTGACAACGATATCGACTTCATCGAAATCATCAACCTGTCCATAGGCATACAACAGCACCGAAACGCCGAACCCCCACAAGAACCCAGAGGAACGGCCACCTAAAGCCCGACTCAACCTGCACAACAGATCCTTCTTGTCTTCCATCTTGGACACCTCCCGGCAAGAACCTGACCAATGGTATCCATATGCTATTGTTTTCCTTTTGCGTTCAGTTATGACGTGCGTCATACTGGATGAACGAAAACATGTATAGAATCGGACTCAGGGGGATGGAATGAAAAATCAGCCGATACCAAAAAGCTACCGTGAGAATCAGAAATTCCGACAGGTATTCCCCGACAAGGTGTTCGAATTGGGAACCCTGCTTACCTTGGCCCCCCGTGAATGCATCACCTATCAAGGATATCCTGTAGACACCATGTACTATCTCCTGAGCGGTATCGTGAAAAGCTATTCCACCTCTGAAGACGGCAAGACCATGATCTATGCGTTTCTGAAATCGGGGGAGACCTTGGGGGACATCGAGTTCTTCACGAACTGCGAGACGCTCGGCACCACATTGGCGGTCACGACCGTCGAATGTATCGTACTTGACGTGGTGAAATATCGGGATCGGTTGATGAATGATGTGGATTTTCTCCAGAATTCAATCGCGAACCTCGGATTGAAACTGGTCAAGTCCGCCCGCAACCATACGATCAACCTGTTGCAGCCAGTGCATGTGCGGGTAGCCTCCTATGTGATCACCGTAGCACAGGATGGGATTTTCCAAAGCAGCATCACCGATATGGCGGAACTGATCGGAGCAAGCTACAGGCATGTGTGGAGAGTGCTTCAAGGGTTCTGCGCCGACGGTTTTCTGGAAAAATCGGGACATGCCTACCGGATCATGGACAAGGACGGCTTGGAACGACTTGCGTCGGAAGTATACGCTTTGTGAAAATCATCAACCGGGCGTTCCTCCTTGCCAATAGATGAAAAAGAACTTAGGCTGTAGCCATGAAAGAAAACAAATACGACGATGAAGTCTTTTTCGCGAAATACAGTCACATGGATCGTTCGGTAAAAGGATTGGCCGGTGCCGGAGAATGGCACGAACTCAAGCAACTCCTCCCCGACTTCCATGGCAAACGGGTCCTCGACCTTGGCTGTGGTTTCGGCTGGCATTGCCGCTATGCGGTGGAACAGGGGGCCAACTCTGTCGTTGGCCTGGACATTTCAGAAAAAATGCTGAAAATCGCCCAGGAAAAGAACGGAGATCCAGCCATCACCTACATCAAGACGCCGATCGAGGACTTCGATTTTCCATCGGACTCTTTTGATATCGTGCTCAGCTCGTTGGCTTTTCATTATATCGTTTCGTTCGAAGACATCTGCAAGAAAGTGAATTCCTGCCTCTCCTCCAATGGTGCTTTCGTATTTTCCGTCGAACACCCGGTATTCACCGCCTACGGAACCCAGGACTGGTACTACGATGCCGACGGCAACAAGCTCCACTGGCCCCTCGACAGATACTTTTCCGAAGGATACCGCACAGCGACCTTCCTCGGAGAAGAGGTCAGAAAATACCACAAGACGTTGACGACCTATGTAGATGGCCTGCTGACGAATGGATTCCGGCTGGACAGACTTGTTGAACCACAACCTGACGCAACCATGCTCCATACCGTCCCGGGAATGGAGGAGGAGCTTCGCCGGCCTATGATGCTGTTGGTCGCCGCGCGGAAAAACAACTGACTTTCCAGCGTGGGCATACCAGTTTATTGTAACAAATTTTCCAAAATGTTAAAAAAAATCCCTGATTCCTCCCTGTTTTGCTGTATGATAAACGACATAGTGAAGAAACCGAGGTACACAACATGGCAAAAGCACATGTCAGGCGTAGGCGCCTGGGGGATAGGAAGGATGGTCGAAGGGTACGTTCTCTAGCTCCGATCGACTCCATGATCCCATATATCATGGTCACAAGAAACGACTCGCAGAACCTGATCAGCGATTCCTTCGAATGTTCAGCCGCGGACCGTTTCGTGCATCGGAAACGTGCGGAAGGACTCGAAGGTTTCGGAATCATGCATGTTCTGCTGGCAGCATATGTCAGGCTTATCTCACAACGGCCGAGGGTCAACCGGTTTCTTTCAGGACAAAAGATCTATACCAGAGACGACATTGTCGTGAACATGATCGTCAAGCGAAAGATGGATATCAATGAAAGCGGAACGGCGATCAAGGTGATCTTCCAGCCTGGAGACACAGCGACCGATGTCTACAACCGATTCAACGATGTCCTCCAGACGACCTTCAAGACGGAAGAGACGAACTTCGACGGGACGACGAAGCTTCTCAACTTCATACCCGGCCTGTTGAAGAAATTCGCCATCTGGTTTCTGAGGACATTGGACTACTTCAACCTGCTGCCCATGGCCTTCATCCGGATAAGCCCGTTCCATGGCTCATTGTTCATCACCTCCATGGCATCCTTGGGGATACCGCCGATCCACCACCATCTCTACAACTTCGGCAACGTTCCCGTATTCCTCGCCTTCGGTGCGAAACGGATGGAGAACAAGATATCCTCAAGCGGCAATGTGGTAAAGAAAAAATATGTCGACTATACGTTCGTCACCGATGAACGCATCTGCGATGGTTTCTATTTTGCCTCGGCGTTGAGGATGTTCCGCAAATACCTTGCCGACCCCGCCACGCTGGACATTCCGCCGGAAAAGATCTTCGAGGATGGGGATTGAGCGTCCCTTCCGATCGTCGGAACCAGGGATGAACGGCGACTACAGAAGAGCATGCCCCAGGGGGAGAGTTCCCGGGGCATGTCTGTTACAAATCTTGGAGAAAGGTCTATTGTTCCGCTTTCGCGCGGGTGATTCTAGAACAAAGCTTTGCCAGCCATGATCGCCATGGCATACTCATTGTCCTCGGTGGTCGTAGTGATCACCAACGGGTTGCCGGTGGAATCCATGGCGGTGAACATGAACACTCCCTCCATCTCCATGGTCAGATACTGCATGTCCACCTTCTTGAAACCGCCGTCTTCCGAGCGATAGCAATAGCCGCTGTTATAGGCTTGTTTGGCGTAATCCTTCGAAGAATTCAATGCGTTCGAAGGGAAGGTATAGCCGAGTACCATCCAGCAACCGCGATCCATCTCGTAGAGCATGAACTCCTCAACGGAACCTCCCCTTGGTTGAGGCAGCCTTCCATATCCGATCCGCGACAGTTCGGCGGTCGGCCAGACTCCGTCGTCAGAGGTAGTGATCTTCATGCCGAACAGGTTGATCGTCTCAGTAGCGGCGAACAGGCAAGCCATTGATAGCGACACTACAAGCAATATGGTCAACAGTTTTTTCATGGGCTTCTCCTTGCGGAAGAAATATCTATCAACTGAGGTCCATTCCCACAGAAGGAACCGTTTCATCCAGATATCGCTCCCAACATTCAGTTTTGTTTTGAGCGAACCTCTTAGGTGTTAGGGAACTGTATGGCATCAACATTGGAGGTCTTGAAGGTTCTCGTCTCTATGATAGTTTCATCACACTTGTCACCATTCTTTGCAACATAATTAGTGTTCGACATTTTCAGACAGATGCCATTGGCCTTGTCTACATAACATTCCATCACATTGTATGTCGGGGAGGACGCATCAGGATCAAGGACAGTATCATCCTCTGTTATTTTATACATATCGCAGGAGAACGTTCTTCCATCGACAGTCTGCGATGCATTGCGATTGATTTCGAAAGTGATACCGTCTTCAGCCAGAAGTGCATTGAGATCCAGTCCGAGACTACTAAGGATTCCCATAGCCTGTTCTATCACTTCAAATGTAGTACCAAACTGTCCATACCAAGTCATTACACTAAACAGAGCAGCTTTCATCGTTGAAACTTCTATTTTTGCATCAGCTAGCTGGTCATTATCTACCACTACATAGCCGTCCGAATCGTAAAGGTATATTGTATCGTCACCCTCTGGAGTTTCAGAAGATTTCAGCTTAAAGCCACCCTCGATCGAAGGACTTTCATTGACAATTTTTGTCTGTTCTAACCACCATCCTTCGGCGGTCTTTACATATTTGTGTTCACGAATATCGCTATTATTGTTATCAACAACGCCATCTAAGTATGTCTGGTTTGTAAATCTCATAATCAGTTCGTACTCAGCAGGTAACTTGGTTTCAACATAGGCCATCGCCGCGTCTTCCCATGTATCATACTCACCACTATGATCCGCAAAGAAGTCAGCGATCTCACCATACATACCAAGGCTTGTCGGCTGTCCCCCGCCTCCTCCCATATTCCCATCACACGCCACGAACATCATTACCAGTATCATCAAGAACGGCACACATAGTAGGTTGATCAGTTTTCTCTTATTCATAGCTCTCTCCTTGTTCCAAAGGTATTGGATCGATTCCAGCGTACCACTCCCCCATGCAGGACGGTATCGACCTTAGGGGTGTATTTCGTTCCTACCCCCCCTCTTTGAAGATTAGTAGCCGTTTAAAGAATTTATGAGCATATTAGAAGATGAGAGATGGCAAGATTCTGTGCCAGCGATACTCGCACGGATATCACATCCCACAGGGAACACACGAAAGAGAGGTAATACCATGAGCGAATTCATACATGCTATCAGACAACGCCGGTCGATCTACGGACTCGGTAAAAATCCCAATATCAGCCAAGAAGAAATCGCAAGGAAAATAGAAGAAGTCCTGGAGGTCGTACCTTCCGCCTACAACAGTCAGAGTGCCAGGGTCGTAGTCTTGTTCGGAGACCAGCACGACCTGCTGTGGGAGATCGTCATGAGCACGCTCCGCCAGCGTGTGGCCCCTGAAAAGTTCGGCCGTACCGAAGCCAAGATCAATGGCTTCCAGAAATCCTTCGGAACAGTCCTATTTTATGATGACACAGCTATCACGAACAGCTTCGCGGAAAAGTTCTCCTCCTATGCCCAGAATTTCGCGCCTTGGGCGCAGCAGGCCAACGGAATGCTTCAGTTCGCTGTCTGGACAGCTTTGGAAGACATGGGGCTCGGGGCAAACCTGCAACACTACAATCCACTGATCGACGAACGAGTCTCGGAAGTATATGAGATTCCCGCGACCTGGAAACTGATCGCCCAGATGCCTTTCGGAGAAAAACTGGAAGCGGCCGGTGAAAAGACTTCGGTTCCCGCGAAAGACCGGATGAGGGTCCTGTTCGATCGCAGACCGAAAAATACGAAATAACGCAAACAGGCAAAGCAACGACGGACTGCCGTGGGTTCTGGAGAAATCCAGTGAAGCGGCAGTCTTTTATTTTCGTCCGAACAAAATAAGAACCTCTTCCCTATGCACTCACGCATATCATGAAGAAGGGACTCTAGAGACCATTAGATAAAATCCTCCCGCATAGGAGTAAAGAAATCTATCACTATACCCTTTTCAAGGCAAATGCAGCCGTGTTCCGCACAATGCTGAATACAAAGGGTATCTCCCTTGCTTGTTTCCTTTTCCTGGTCTCCGATAGAGAATCGGAAGCGGCCTTCGGCAATGTAGATAATCTGCGTATGGGGATGGCTGTGAATCGTTCCAACAGCTCCTTCTGCGAATTCATTGACTACACACATAGCGTCATCGCAGTAAGCCATTACTTTGCGAACTACTCCGGGGGAAACGCTTTCCCCACTGATATTATTGGAAAACAGCCATTGTCTATCCTTATGATTCTTGCCCACTTATTTTTCCGTATTACCTTTGAATGCGTCCTGACGCATCGCCATTGAGCAAAGCTTCTACTTCAGCTACGGAAACCTGGTTGAAATCAAATTCGATTGTATGCTTCATGCACGACGCCGCCGTAGCGAATTCAACAGCCTTCTGTGGTTCGTACCCACTATAGAGTGCATAGATCAAACCTCCCGCGAAGGAGTCTCCGCCACCTACTCTGTCAACTATATGGATCAAATACTCTTTCGAGAAGTAGCATTTGTCGTTATCAAACAACATACCGGCCCATTTGTTGTCACTGGCCGAAATACTTTGCCGAAGTGTTATGGCGACTTGCTTGAAGTCGAATCTATCCCGCAACTGCCTTGCGACACTTTCATATCCGGCATTACTCAGAATCCCGCTTGTAATATCTGTATCCTCGGCTTTTATGCCAAAGACATCATCGGCGTCCTGTTCGTTTGAAATACATAAGTCAACGTATTTCATCAGTCCGCTCATGACTTCGCTCGCCTTTTCTCTGCTCCATAGATTCTTCCGGTAGTTTATATCACAACTGATCCTGATTCCCGCCTTTTTCGCCGCTTCACATGCGTTCACGCATATATCCGCCAAGGAATCAGAAAGAGCGGGAGTGATACCGGTGAAATGGAACCAATCGGCATCGGTGAAAATTTCAACCCAATCGTAATTATCCGCCGAAGATGTCGCAATTGAAGAGTATTTTCGATCGTATATAACTTTGGAAGGGCGCTGCGAAGCCCCTTTCTCGACATAATACATTCCCATACGTTCTCCGCCAAACGCAATGTCTGAAACATCGACATCATACCCGTTCAGAACACGCAAAGCCCTTTTTGCGATATCATTCTTGGGTAATTTAGTAACAAAAGATGATTGTATCCCAAAGTTGGCCAATGAAACCGCGACATTCGCTTCTCCGCCGGCAAAAGACAAATCAAATGAATCAGCCTGCACAATCTTTAGATAGCCTTTCGGGCTGAGACGACCCATCAGTTCTCCAAAACACACTATTTTCCCCATATTTCCCGCCTAAATTTGATCAGTATATTTCTTTGCAAGTATAGTTATCTCATCAAACCGGTTCTCTTGTATCAACTTCATATTCACAAGATCACTTCCGATTCCGACCCCAACCGCACCGGCGTTCAAAAACTCAGTGAGGTTTTCATCATTGACCCCTCCTACTGCCAGCAACGGAATATGATTGATGGGTGCTGATATGGCCTTCATATAGTCAACACCCAGGTTTTTCACAGGAAAGACCTTGACGAAGTCAGCGCCGTTTTCGGCCGCTCTGAGGATCTCAGTCGGAGTCGTCGCACCCGGAATCGACACCAATCCTAGTCCGATGGTTTCCTGTATGATCTCAGGACTGGTATGAGGCGAAATAATATATCGGGCGCCTGCTCCATCGGCTGCGGAAAGCTGTCCAGAATTGACGACCGTCCCGGCTCCAACACAGATGCCGTCTCCGAAATTTTCGGTGATCATCCTGATGGACGAAGCCGCATCATCTATGCCGGTCACGCTGTTTTGATTGAATGTGACCTCTATCAGTCTAATGCCGCCGTCATACAGGGCTTGTACTGTCTTCAATACTTTTTTTGTCTCGACATTCCGCATGATCGCGATAATTTTATTCGCTAAAATCGACTCTATTATTTCTTCCTTGGATTTTTTCAAAACTTCCTCCTGTTTCGTGGATGTTCCAAAAGCTTGCCATATGCATCCCACTATGTGTCAGCACATAGTGGGATAACATACAACAATCAGTCGGCTACTCTCCTAGAGCCTCATAGATCAAATCAAGATCATAGATATTTATGCGGGCTTGTCTGGCGTTTCTCGCGAAATCTTCATGACCTGAGTTCCAACTACTACTGGAACTCTCAGAACCAAACGACATGTGATAATACTTTCCATCTCTCAACATGTCTTTTCCGCCTGTCACGACATTACGATCCGCGCTGGTGGTACCCGCGCTTTGAATGAGTCTTGCCGTATCGCTTGCGATATCGTACTCCCAAAGACCGTTATTCGCGGAAGAAGCCAAATTGGGAGAAAAATACAGTTTAGTCCAGTCCTCCGATGGGGTGAGGAAATAGATTGTACTACCTTGCGGACGGGTCAGATTCAACTGTGTTGTGGTCCCTGATGCGAAATCTAACTCAGTGATCTGGCCGCCATTGTGGGTGACATACGATTTCTTCGTAGTCGGATTCGTCACTTCTCCGCCCCACATGCCGCCTATGAGCATTTGAGTAGTTGGAGTGAGTGTGTCAGCTGCCCAATCGTACACCCAGACGGGACGGGAAGTGCTATCGTTCCGCTCCAGGCTGCGATACAGGTAAATCTTTTTATTGTCATTGTCTATCAACATCTCGCGGGAGACAGTTATATGGGAACTATCATTATCACCAGGAGTTTCGAGACTATGGCCAAAACCGGCAGTCACCGCATCCACAGTACGTACTAATCTATTTTCGACCGGGTCAATAAACAGAAGATAGTTGTTTGGATGAGTCAACCCGACAAAATAGCCGAGACTGGGCATCCATTCCAAGGTGATAATGCCTTCATGCTGTATTACAACGCCAGGGTCTGCCACTGGGGTGCCGGTCATTGTCGCAGCCATGTCAGTCAGCAAGCCGCTTGACGGATCCAGACGAAACAGTTTACCGCCTCTGAAGTCTTCCAACGGGAACGGGAATGCATGATCGCTCCTGTCCACACCCTGTTTCCAGTCATGGAAAGACTGTGATGCCAGGTATAGATAGCCGTCGCCGATATTATGGATGCGTGTATGGCCTTTGGGGATTTCTTCACTATGCGGTTTTGTTGTGTCGCTTCCATCATGCTCGCGGAGATTATTCGCTCTCCTGGACGCACTCATGAAGGAATCGAGATATTTTGTAATACCCGTCGCCGGATCATAGCTGAACATAAGAAAGTCCTCTTGGGAAGATCCAGCTCGTTCGCCGGTGAAAGGAGTTCCATCATCGTTGACGGCGTTGTCATTCACATGCCTTTTGGCTCCGGTATACGTGGTATAGCCAAAGTACAGTTTTCCGTCATCGCCCCAACCATAGCAATCCCAGCTCTGGTCAGGCCTGTAGTTTCCGATAAAAGCAAGACCTCCACCTGTATGATCCGTAGCCTGTGGAAATGCTGCTTGTTTCTCAAGGTTGTCCAACCATTTGACTTTCTGTACCGCTGCCAATGGAGTATACACGGCGCTAAAGACTCCACTGTTCTCCATGCCTCCTTTCGCGGCGATGGCCTTGAGGGTTGTGGTTTGCGTAATACTTATCGGTCCGTCATACAAGGTACTGCGTTGCGTCGGATCCGCTCCATTGGTGGTGTAAAAGATGACAGCGCCTTCAGTAGTGGTTGTCAACTCTATCGTCGCGCCTTCGGCGACTGTTCCCGACGGCGTCGGCGATGTCGGTGTTACCGCAACGGGAATCTTTAGTTGATTGATATCGCAGCTTGCCAGTGACAGGGCTGCAAAACAGAATACGAGCAACGTTATGACAAGGGGGACCCCCAAGTGATTCAATTTCTTTTTCACTTTACAATCTCCTATACCATCCCCATACAGGGGTGGTCGATCAGAGGATGACTCCCCCGTCTGTGAAGACAGGGGAAAAACTTTTGATGTGGGTGTGATCAATACTCTCTCATGAGAATCTCGGCTTCAGGGCTGTCAATGTTGTCCTTCGTCATGAAGTAGACACCGGCATCTTTGAACCAAGGAGGAGACGGGCTTACGCCTTTGGTGATGTATTCCAATCCGGCCTTCGCGGATTCATACCCCATGTTGTATGGAGACTGCATGACGACGCCATAGAGCGACCCGTCTTTGATCGCCGCTTTCACTGCGTCATTATGATCATATCCTATCAACGTAATGGTACCGGCTCTGCCAAGCTCTTTGATTCCGGTTACCATGCCTTCGGTCGTCATACTATTGCCGGCGTACATGCCAATGATGTCTGGATGTGCAGCCAGATAGGCTCTGGCCGTATCCGCTGATCCGATCGCATCGGCGGTAGCCGCCCATTCCACAGGAAGAACTTCGACATTAGGATAGTTTTTCTCCATATGCTCGACAAATGCATAGGCACGAATTTCCGAAGCGTCCGCTCCTCTTCCATACCCGATTACAGCTACTTTTCCCTTTTCGCCAATCGCACGGGCCATCTCATCCGCCGCACGAGAAGCCGCCGCTACCTGGTCCGTCGCCCACAAGCCGAGTCCAACGCCTTCCTGGACACCTGAATTCGAGCAAGTGATCACAATGCCCTGTTCTATCGCTCTTTGTGCCAATGGTGTGGCGACATCCCTAGCGACGGCATCAATAATGATGAGGTCCGCACCCATGGCCATGGCGGATTCAATGTGTTCGACCTGAGCTGCGGCGTCCGGGAAATTGACTGGCGCGAAATATGTGAATCGCGCCCCATATTCGTCGGCCGCAGCTCTTGCTCCAGCCGCTTCCGCCAGACCGTACTGGAATTCGCGGATCAGGCAGTGGACAACGAGCAGTTCTTTATCCGCCGTCTTTTCCGCCTCACGACTTCCTGCGGCGAATACCGGAAGTACGATCAGTACAACCAACATACATACACAAAATATTTTTTTCATTCTAACCTCCATAAAAAATACAATCCTTTTTTACTCATACGACTTCGCTTGCTCCTGTCTGTTTTCATTTCCTCCTCGTCACAAGCAACAAGCAATCCGGAATATTTCCTTGCCCTTTACCGACAAAGAACCAAAAAACATTTATCCTTTCTTTTTCAAGACATCGACGGTTACCGCCAATATGACCACGATTCCTGTCACCACTGTCTGCCATGTTGAATCGACTCCCATCATGCGCATTCCATTCAGGAGGACGGTCATGATGGTGACGCCGAATACCGTGCGTATGATGCCGCCTTCACCACCATTCATGGCCGTACCACCAAGGACGACCGCCGCGATGGCGTTCAATTCATATCCAGAGCCCATTACCGGTTGGGCGGAGCCGAGCCGGGACGTCATCATGACTCCCGCGAAACCTGAGAAAAGACCGGAAGTCATATAGACCAAGATCTTGTATCTATCCACATTCACGCCTGACAGTCTCACAGCTTCCTCATTACTGCCGATCGCATAGACATACCGCCCGAATATCGTCTTCTTGAGAACAAAAGCCGCGAGTATCGTGGCGGCCAAGAATACGAGGATACTGTTCGGTAATCTGAATCCGGGTATCAGATAGCTGATCAAGGAACCTTGCGCGATCGCGGTGAAGCGGGTGAAGCTCACCAGGTGAATCGGCCTCGCCGTCGTGATGAGGATCGAGACTCCGGATGCGATCATCATCGTCCCGAGAGTCGCGATAAAGGGAGGCACATTGACCTTGGCAATAAAGAATCCGTTGATGAATCCAAAACTCATACCTACCAGCAAAGCGACGCATACGGCGGCGCCTACCGGTAAATGCCAGGTCACCAGGGAGTATCCGACCATCGTACTGCTGACCGCCATGACGGTCCCTACCGACAGGTCGATTCCGCCGGAGATAATCGCATACGTCATCCCAATCGCCAGGAGCCCGTTTACGCTGACTGTAGTCAATATGCTGATGATATTGAGATAGCTGAAGAACCTGTTGGAAGCAAAGCCGAAGAATACAAGCAAGACCAACAATACTATAAACGAGAATACTTTCTTGAACTCAATGTCGTGCAGTTTTCCTTTCAACGCGGTAAAATCCATATCCATAAGATCCTCTCTTTCAATCACTTAGTTTCATTCACTCTGTACATCGTAGCCATCTGCATGATTTTTTCCTGGGTAGCCTCGCCGGCCGTAAGTTCCCCGGTAACCCTGCCTTCACACATGACAATCACTCGATGGCTCATTCTGAGTATCTCCGGCAACTCCGAGGAGATCATGATGATGGATTTCCCCTGCCTCGCCAGATTGTTCATGAGTTTATAGATTTCGCTCTTGGCACCGACATCGATTCCGCGGGTCGGCTCGTCGAATATCAATATGTCGTTGTCGCATATCAGCCATTTTGCTATGACAACCTTTTGCTGGTTGCCGCCGGAGAGGTTGTTCACGATCTGCCGAATGGAGGGCGTTACGATATTCAGCTCATCGACCATGTGCTTCGAGGTCTTGTTGACTTTCTTGGAATCGACAACGAACTTCGCCCTGCTGAACCTTTTCAAGGACGCCAATACCATGTTCGATTCAACGTCCCTGTTGAGAGCCAGGCCATAGGCCTTCCTATCTTCGGAAAGATAGCCCATCCCCTGTCTGACAGCGTCAGAGGGATGCCTGATATGCACCTTTTTCCCGTTGACAAGAACCTCTCCTGAATCGAATGGGTCAGCACCGAAAATTGCACGGGCGACCTCCGTCCGGCCGGCCCCTATCAGGCCAGAAAATCCGAGTATCTCATTCTTCCGAAGCTTGAAGCTCACATCCCTGATCTCTGTACTGCGGTTGAGATTCCTCACCTCCAGTACGATTTCTTCACTCGGCTTCTCCGGCAGCTCAGGCGTCGTCTCGTAGATCGTCCGGCCTACCATCATGTGTACGATCTCATCCACCGTGACGTCTTCGATGTTCTTTGTCCCGATGTAGTTTCCGTCACGCATGACCGTTATTCGGTCAGCGATCTGTTTGAGCTCCTCCAGACGATGGGATATGTATATGATCCCCATGCCCTGGGCCTTCATCTCCCTGATGAGGCCGAACAATGTCTGCGTCTCAGAATCTGTCAGCGCGGCGGTAGGCTCGTCCAGAATCAGTATGGAGGCCTCCTGGGAGATCGCTTTCGCAATCTCAACCATGTACCGTTCGGCAATCGGCAGGTCCATGACGTATGAAGCCGGATCCAGATTGACATGCATCCTTTCCAGGATTACACGGGCTTCTTCAGTGCTCTTTTTGTCATCCAGGACAAACCGGATCTTCTTCCGTTGCTCCCTTCCGATGAAGATGTTCATCGCGACAGTCAAGTGCGGAACAAGCTGCAGCTCCTGGTGGATCATGGCGATACTGGCTTTGCGCGCGGAAAGCGTATCCACAATGGATGCCTCCTCGCCCCTGATCAATATCCTGCCGCTATCCTTACGATAGACCCCAGCCAGAATCTTGACCAATGTGGATTTACCCGCGCCGTTCTCTCCGCAAAGTGCATGGACCTCTCCCGCATACAAGTCAAACGAACAATCCTTTACAGCCTGCACCCCGGGAAAAGATTTATTGATGTCTTCCATTCTGATGAGTTCTTCTCTAGCGTTTTCCAAGGTATGGTTCTCCCCTTATTCAAATATCTTTTTGAGGGCGATCGTCTTCTTTTGCGTGAATTCTTCCAGGGTATAGGTAACTCCCTCAGTCCCGAGACCAGACATCTTATGTCCGCCAAAGGCCTGATGCATGCTTCTGTAATTCCCGTTCCCGTTTATGACGACCGTCCCGCACTGAAGGTTTTTTGCCACCATGAACGCCTTTTTCATGTCGTTGGTCATCACGGCACCGGAAAGACCGAAGATGGTACCGTTGGCGATAGCCACCGCCTCCTCCGTCGTGTCAAAACCGATTATGGGGAATACTGGTCCGAAGACTTCCATGTCCTTCGCTATATCCATATCAGGCGTCACATCGGTAAGTACCGTCGGTTCTATGAAGGTACGGTCGAACAGGTTCCCGCCATAGACACACTTCGCGCCCTGATCCAAGGTATGATTGATCTGCTCGATGACCCCTTTCGCGGCCTTTTCGTTTATCATCGGGCCATAGGTCGTATCGTCATCTTCAGGATCGCCGACTTTGACTTTCTTCAGTTCCAAAACAAGCTTCTCGACGAATTTCGCCTTGATGGAATTTTGCACGATCATCCGCTTGTTGGCGCAGCATGTCTGCCCGGCGTTGGCGGCCCGACCACTGGCCGTCTCCTCTACCGCCTTGTCAAGATCACAATCATCAAAAACGATTAATGGACAGTTACCTCCCAACTCCAGATGGCAGTGGTGGAGATTTTCGCTGCTGGCTGCCATCAATTCGATACCTACCGCAGTACTACCGGTGAAGGTGATCACATTCACCTCCGGGTGTGCCACCAGACGTTTTCCGACCTCCGCGCCATTGCCGGTGATGATCTGTACGCCATTCGCCGGTACTCCGGCCTCCAAAAGCCATTGAGTCATCAGGATGTTCGCCAACGGGGTATCCGAGGAAGGCTTTATGATGACAGAATTGCCCACGACCAACGCTGGTGCCACTTTGTGCGCATACAGTTCCATCGGATAGTTGAAAGGAACGATACACCCCACTACGCCCAACGGTTCCCTGACGACTACTATGAGATCGTCCTGGACCCGCTTCTCGGAATCGATGGGCATGACCTCGCCCCCGAAATTGCGTGCTTTCTCAGCATAGGCCCTAAACACATTCATGGCCGCCGCGGCCTCCGACCGGCATAAGGTAATCGCCTTGCCGCTCTCTCTGCACTCCAGCCGGGCCAGCTCCTCCAGACGTTCTTCAACGATATCCGCGAATCTATACATGATCCTGACCCTGTCAAACAAAGGGACGGCGGACCACTCTCTGAAACCGATGACCGCGTTTTCAATGGCCTTGTCCACATCCTCTTTCGTAGCCGATGGAACTGTATCTATCACCTGATGGGTCGCAGGATTTATAACATCAATTTCCGTACCATTCGCCGCTTGGACAGGCTTCCCCCCAATAAGCATTTTCATAATAGACTCCTTTGCGTATTACTATTTTTTGCCTAGAGCTAAACTCCAAGAATACAGGGTCATTGTCAGACCATGTTTTGGATTTGTCAAGAGAAAAATAAAACTGAGTTTTAATTTTCTTACAAACACCAATCAGTTGGATCCACGTTTGAGAAAGCGGACCGATAAAAAGCAACTGGTTATCCGAGTGTCGACAAAGGCTATATAGAAGCGCTCCTTTCCGTGACAGGTTCGCGGAGTTCAGCCCGAAAACCAGCCAAGGGAAAGGAGCGCTAAGAATAGTTACTAGAGAGAATTCATTGGCTCACAGGAAATGGGTCTACACGCATCATATCGTGGTCATACCCAAGGACAGGAGGGAGGTCCTCCATCGGCAATGCAGGGCGGCGCGGGGCAGATACAAGGACCCCCCTTGCGTAAACGCAAGGGGGGTCCTTGATATGGGCGATCATACCCACATGATGGCGGGTATCCCGCCGAAGCACGGCGCGAGTTCACTCATGGAATACCTGAATCGCAAGTCCGGAAACCAGGGGTATACAACCTCAGAGAGAAACACCCCGTCACAGAGTGGTCAAGCTTGCTTTTGATAGCCCAAAGAGAGAGAAAGCTCCTCCGCAGAGGATACAACTAGGTCCTTCAGGGCATCCATACATGAATCCACCAGTCGGACCGTGGGCCCGGATACACTGATCGAGGCGACAACCTTGCCGTAATAATCCCGTACGGGCGCCGCGATACAGCGGACCCCGTATTCATGCTCCTCATTGTCGTAGGCGCAACCTTCCTTCCTGATATTCTGGAATTCAGCCGCAAGCCGCAGGCGGTCGGTGATGGTGTGTTCGGTAAAACGGTGAAAATTGCAGGAAGCGAGGTATTCTTCCAAATCCTTGGAATCAAGCCATGCCAGAAGCACTTTTCCAACACCGGTGCAGTATTCAGGAGCCGTAGAGCCCACTTTAGACTGCATACTGACCCGTAACGCATGGCTTGATTCGATTTTTGACAGGTATGTAAGCCGTTTATCCTCAAGAATCGCCAGATGAACCGTCTCCTCGGACAGAATTGACAGGCGCTTCAATATCGGCTGGGCAAACCGGATCATATCGATCCGTCCGTAGGTACACATTCCCAGATGAAACAATTTCAATGTGAGGGAATAGGCGTCGGTTTCGGGATCCCTCCGCACATAGCCTTTATCAATAAGGGTGCACATGAACCGGTAAACCGTGCTTTTGTGGCTGCCTACATATGCCGATAAGTCGGTCAAAGTCATTTTGTTTTTTTCGGCCAGGGCCTCAAGAATACCGATAGTCTTTGCCACTGCCTGAACTTCATCGACTTCTTTACTTTCCATTTTCCACATCCTTTTTTTGTATATGCAAGATTATCATACAACTATGTTAGTTTCAATATTTTATCATATTTTCCAATAAACTATAAATTTTTAAAATCCTATTTCATTTTACAATTTTACGATATCGGACTGGTCATCGCCCGTTTTTCTCGAATCAGCTCGCGGTCACAGCCGGGGTTCCACATGGAGAGCCCTGGCAAATCCCCCGGCAGAACCTACCTCCTCAAAGATAGACGAAAACTCCTACAATGCATGGGCGCAACACGCAAAACGGTCATGGGTTATTCGAAGACGGACGAACGATCTTCGATCCAGCAGGACAACAGATGACAGAGTCCAGTTTCGCCATGAGTTCCCGGGTCTGACGTTGTGTTTCCTCTATGAAAGGATTGTCCTCCGCGCTCCCTAGGACCGCATTGCGCTCCGCAAGATTCCGATAGGTTATCTCCCGGAACGAATTGTTGTAGTCCTTCTGCTTCGTCTTGAGCACCTGATTCTCAATATATCCCCTCGTCTGAACGACCTGGGACCTCAAGAACTTCCAGATCTCCCCATCTAGGACATCGACATCATATAGCTTGCGAAGAACCTGAAGACCGTTGCAAGCCCTGTCGTAAGGATACTCCCCCCACCAGCGATCATAGACCGCGTGGACATCCTTCCAGGAAAACAGCTCCTTGTCGCAGATCGTGCGGCGCAATTCCAGGACCTTCGATTCAGGTACAAGCTGTCCGCCGAGGTTCAGCCAGTTTTCGGGAGACGCCTGCATGCCGTACTCCTGCTGGAATTCACCGAGGGAAGTACCGGAATCCGCACACCATACACCAATGCTTTTCGCTCCATAGTAGGTCAGCATATCCCTGTAGGCGCGCCAGGCCTCAGCGACTTTCAATATCTTGACCGGATACGGAGTATGCTCCAGATTTTCACCGAACACTTCCAGACCTGCGACGACATCGGGGTGCCGCAACAGCAACTCATACCCTTTCGCGGACAGCCCCTCCATATCGGAGGGATCATAAGCGGTTGAAGACGCCTTGTACCAAGCGACGGCCGTCCAGCGTTGCAACAGCTCCAGACCGTCCAGCATCTCCATGGCGGTATCCGGGGCGAGATAGTCGGTCTCGATATGCTGCACGATCTTTTTCCGCCGGTCCCGGGCCTTGTATTTCCAGCTATTGCGCTCCAACGCATACATGTTGTACATCCACCAATAGGCGGGCATCAGTTCCCGTCGGTGTTCGCAGACATTGTCCGACAACAGACAGAACGGAAGGGGTATATTGAGCTCAGCGGGATAGTTCCCCTTTACCAACAACGTAAAGCTGGCGAACTTGCTGTCGTGTTTCAGCGTACTGGACAAAGCTGGCCAGAACCCACGGCCGGCGACTATTTCACCATCGTTGCCACGACTGTTGTGGTTGGACCCGACGGTAGCGCCCGCCGCCATATTGGATTGTCCCATCACCAAAGTGGCGATCAGAAATGAATTGTTGTGGTGTTGCTCATGCCCGGGGAAAACAAGATTGTTCAGGACTTCGCAGCAGGAAACGGTGGAGTTGTCGCCAAGGACCGAATTGATCAGGCGGGCGCCATACTTGAGATTGGTATTGTCCCCCATGATGAACCTGATCGCCTTGCATCCGTAGAAGATATGGCAGCCGGAACCGATGATGCCGTTGACGAGCTCTACCCCCTCGCCGAGCTGGGTCGGAGACTGCTCTGTTGAACGGATGGTGAGGTTCTTGAGCTTATGGGCCCCTTTTACATACGACGCCGGGCCGAACAGAACGTCCTTGATGATACCGCAGCTTTTCAAGACAGAACCGTTGCCGACTTCGCCGTACCAGCCCCTACGGAGATCACAGCTCTGATCAGTCAGTTCCTGCAACCGTCGCATGAGCAGTTCATCGTCCCTGTATGCCGCCCAGATCCAAGCGTCCGCGCAGATCATCCCGTCGAACGGGGATATCGCCCGCCCACCCGCTTCATTCATCACATGGATGGAAACCCGCACGGAAGGGTCCTCCCCCTCCTTCACGACCCCGTTCCCGAATTTGGCGTGATCGGTCGTCTGCATTTCATCAATCCTATGGAGGATGACCCTGTCACCGACGATATAGTGGCTGACATACGCACAGTCATGGATAGCGCAATGATCCCCTATGTCGGAGGAGATGATACGGCAGCCGGTGATTCCCTCAGGTACGGTAAAATCATGGTACTTGAGCAAACTATCCTGAACAGCGCCGATGCGTACCAGACCATGGAAACTATTGCGGGCTATACGTGTCGGGTCGAAAGGATCAAGAACAAGGATATCATCCCAGTCGTCACAGGTATTGGAATTCTTCACCAGCAGTTCGATCTCTCCGGAACGCAGATGCCTCCAATGGCGCTCCACCGATCGGGACTGCAAGTTTCTGAGATAATACTCATCCTTTCCTTTCGGAAGAAATTCCTTCGGGATGAACCCATATCCATATTTCGCGCCGGGGACGACCGTTACTGTGTTGCTCATGGAAAAAGTATAGACGACCAGACTTTTCTTGGGCAACAGTATATCCCGCCGGATAGTTGAAAGATTTCGCCTATGAGATAAGAAAAATTCCCATTTCGCTACTGGATCGAACGTATGTACTCGATAATCGGGACAAGGTTCTCTGGAGAAGTCCAGTCGGTCGCACAATCGAAACTCTCCAGCAAACCCTTCTCCCAAGGTTCCAACGTAGCGGGATCTTTCTTCGCGACCGATTTCCTGAGCATGCCGCAAAGCTTCCTGTCCAGAAAGTTCATGGCCGAAATGTCGAATGCCCCCCGCACATAGAATACAGGAGCCTCCTTGAGCCAGGTCCCTTTGAAGTTGTGCTCCATCAACGAGACAATAGCCTGGGGATCTTCACTAGCCGCTCCTACCGCAAGGAACACGACCAACTTGCCGGCGATACGGTCGAGGTTCTTTTTCAGGATCGAGCTGCCTGCGAGACTGGACGCATAGATGTTGCCCGCGTACACGACCACATCGTGCCGATCCAGATCCTCGGGCCGACACCGTTTGCTTTCAAAGAGATCCGCGGACAATTCCTGGGCGAGCCATCGGGCATAACGTTTGGTCGAACCGTATTTCGAGTGATACACCACAGCGATGCTTTTCATCTTTCATTCTCCTTGACGATCTTGTCCGAAGCGACGGTGGCCATTGTCTCAAGCTGAACGAACAATTGCCGGAAAACTTTCGCGACGGTATCCAGGTCTTCCATGGAAACCGATCCATACAGTTTGTCGAGGAATCGCTCCCCCACCGTCTCATTCCTCGCGAAGAACTCATGGCAACGGTCGGTCAAGCCGACATCTAGCGCCCGGAGGTCCCTCGTCGAAGGAGTCATCGTCACAAAGCCTTTCCGAAGGAGGACGTCAAGCATCTTCTTCACGTTTTGCCGTGATGTCCCCGTAAACTCCGCGACTTCCGTAACCGACAGCACCGTCCGTCCGGTATCTTCTTTCAGGATATTCATCATGATCAGGAGGAACCACTGTTTCAGGGTCACCCCCTCCATGACACCATCACCTGTGATCTGCAACTTATTTGATAGCAGCAGGATACCTCCGAACACGAATTCTCTGGACGGCATGGAATCTATGGCTGACATCGGGCGATCCTCTCTTTCCATATGTGGATTATTTCGGATGATGATGGATGCGATCAAACCGACACGGAAAAACGCAACCTATTGCATATAATAGGCAACCAGTTGCGTTCTTGTCAATACATATCACCGAAAGCGTGGAGACGCACTTGACTAGACCGTCGGTAAAAACTAGTTTGTTGGTATGGATCAGAAACAGAATGATTTGGGAACGGCTCCCGTCGGGAAGCTGTTGCTTCGCCTCGCCCTTCCCTCTATTTGCGCACAGCTTATCAACGCCCTCTACAATATCGTGGACCGAATGTATATCGGACATATCGCAGGTTCCGGAGCGCTCGCGCTGACCGGAGTCGGGGTCACCTTCCCGATCATCATGCTGATCACGGCGTTCAGTTCACTGGTCGGCATGGGAGGTGCCCCGCTCGCCTCCATACGGATGGGGGAAGGCAAGGACGACAAAGCAGAAGAGCTGCTCTCCAAAAGCGTCAGTTCATTGGTCATCATCTCCGTGATCCTGACCGTTTTCTTCCTGATATTTCAGAAACCGTTGCTACTTACTTTCGGCGCCAGCCAGAACACGCTCGGCTATGCGACCGATTACCTGACGATCTACCTGTGGGGAACGATTTTCGTCCAGCTCTGCCTGGGACTCAATCCGTTCATCACCGCGCAAGGGTTCGCAAAAACAAGCATGATGACCGTGTTGATCGGCGCGGGGTTGAACATAGCCCTTGACCCCCTGTTCATCTTCACGTTCGGAATGGGAGTACAGGGAGCCGCACTGGCGACCATCATCTCCCAGGCGATATCCTCCATCTGGGTAGTAGCTTTCCTCTGTAGCGACAGATCGAGACTCCGCATCAGGGCAAGGTTGATGAAGCCCTCCTTCAAGGTCATGCTTCCGGTGTTCGCCCTCGGTGTGTCTCCGTTCGTCATGATGTCGACGGAAAGCCTGGTCAACATCATCCTCAACTCTACGCTGCAACGTACCGGTGGTGATATCGCCGTCGGGGCCATGACGATCCTCAGCAGCGTGATGATGTTCGCCATCATGCCGTTGCAGGGGCTGACCCAAGGCGGGCAACCGATCATCTCCTACAATTTCGGGGCGGGACACACGCAACGGGTAAAGAAAGCCTTCACCCTACTGCTGATCACCTGTCTCACATATTCCGTGCTTCTTTGCGCCTTGGTGGAACTGTTTCCCCAACTGTTCATCGCCGTCTTCAGCTCCGATCCTGAGCTGACGGTGTTCACAGAACACGCCATGCGGATATTCCTCGCAGGTGTGTTCCTGATGGGGGCACAGCTCGCATGCCAGCAAAGTTTCATAGCCCTGGGGCAAGCGAAGATATCGCTATTCCTCGCCCTGCTGCGGAAAATCGTCCTGTTGATCCCGCTGGTGCTGATCCTTTCCAGAACTTCACTTGGTTTGACCGGGGTATTCCTTGCCGAACCGATCGCGGACATTCTCGCCGCGACGACCACCACGATCCTCTTCTTCTGCAAGTTCAACAAGATCCTTTCAGGCGGGCCGAAAAACGCCTGATACATGACACGCAACTCGATACCGGTAGTTTTTTGTAAAGGCATCAGGCTGATACGACAACAATTTTGCAACAAATATCTCGTACGAACGGTGCTCACATACTTGTCAGGGGTTACAAACCATTATAGGATACACATATAATGGCTGCATATGATATTTCACGCAAGTTGAAGCGTATCATCAAACTGTCCAAACGTATCACGACCAGAGATATTACAGGGCTGACGGAAGAACGCATCGACGAAATCAACAATATATCCATCCCCAACAACTGGATTACCCGCAAACTTCTGCGAAAACCGGCGAAGAACATAGATTCCAAGACTTTCATCATCCCCGTGACCGATGGAGTCATCACAGGGTACTTCTTCGAGAAACGCGGCAGTAAGTCGTTGTCGGGACTCAGTCCGTTGATCATCTTCTATCATGGTGGAGGATGGACCTGGGGCAACATGGACCTGTACAATTTTTTCTGCGCGAGGCTGGCCGATCTGACACAGGCCGCGGTCTTGTCCGTGGACTACAGGCTCGCCCCCCGGTACAAGTTCCCCACGGCTGTGGAGGATTGCTATGACACCTTGCTGTGGGCGGCGAACGGAGCCCGTTACTGGAAGACCGATCCAGACAGGATCTTCCTGATCGGCGACAGCGCAGGCGGAAATCTGGCGGCGGTCGTCAGCCGTCTCGCCAGAGACCGGAAGGGTCCCCCGATAGCGGGACAGATACTCCTCTATCCTGTGACCGACGGCAGGATGCGTACTGACAGCTATGCCCAGTACAAAGATTGCCCCACCCTGACAGACAAGGATATGACGTTCTTTATCCAGAACTACCAACGCGAGCCGAAGGACATACTCAACCCGAACTTCTCCCCGTTGCTCTCAAAAGATCACTCGAGACTGCCTCCCACGTTGATCATCGCCGCGGAATTCGACCCGTTGCATGACGACGCGATGCTCTACGCCGACGCCTTGGCCTCGGCTGACACCCCGGTGAAATACCTGGAGGTCAAGAAGACTGTCCATGGTTTCATCAACTACCCTGCGGCGACAGGGGCGGAAGAGACTGAGTGTGCGATCGTGCAGTTCATCGGCGGAAGATCGGTGGAGCAGGTGACGCTCACCACGCAGCGACAACTGGCGAGACAGACCAAACGGGAACTCAAGCTGGCGCATAAGGTGAACAAGAACCTGATCAGCGTGGAAGTGGAAGATTAGGAGTAGCCCTACATTGGCCAAACGACAGCCTTACAAGAGCCCTGTATGGAACAAGAAAAATGCCTTGCGGACAACCGTCAGCAAGGCATTTTCTTCAATACGGGGTCCTTGCCCAGCAGGAGCCCCAACGATTCCCGTATATAGTGGGGATACGTATCCTTCCTGCCGTTCGCTGAGAAATAGCAATACCAGCAAGCCTCGTCCTCTTTGTATCGGACATCGCAGCTCATGATATATCGGCTGGCCCAGCCTTCGGTCGCGGGAACCAGGACCGGGGGACGTGCGCTCAGATGCCAGTCAAGACCATCGGCGGAAAGCAACATGACCATGCCGGTAGTGCTTTTGCATGCGACAGGATCCCAGGAGGCTCCGCATTGAAAGGCCGCAAGCCCATCCACGCCAGGCACGACCTTGATACTCCCACAACCAAGATTGCGATAGGGGTCGTCAGGCATCGGCTCCAACAACGGCCGCCCGCCATTGCCCAGGATGAAGGGCCCGGAAAGCGTCTCGGACTCCGCCATGGCGAAATATCTGCTCACCTTCTGCTTTACATCGGGCAACAACAGATGGGAGGCTCCGAAATAGAGGCGATAGCCGCCGTTCCAAGGAACCAGTTGAGGTCTTGAGATCCGGGGCTGCTCCAGATAGTCGGCGGCGAACGGGACATCCCTGCTGTCAAGCAGGAGACGGGGTTCGCTCCAGACCAGCAAGTCATTTGAAGACCGCATCTCGATTCGGCTCGCCTTCAGGCGCTCTTTCCGGGGAACCCGACGGCGCCCCCTCTCCAGGACAGGTACAGGGGCATCGTGCTTTTCGTAGAGCAGATACCAGGTCCCCCTGTCAAAAAAGATGAACGGAGAGTGACCTCTGACCTCAACCATCTTCAGAGGCTCCCAGGCGATCCCTGAACCACTGATGAAATGATGTATGCCAAGCCAAGAATGGGCGAACAGATGCCATTTCTGGTCAGGGGATTCTTCCGGGAACAGAAATACCGGATCGCACAGTTTCGGGATATACCACAGCCCCGACAACACTGGTTCATCTGAGAACGGGAACCAGGAACAATGGGGCAACCGCGCGATCGAGGGGAGACGCATCGAGGACTACTCCTCCCGTCTCTTCTTCTGCTTTCTGGAAGTCCACAACGGGGCGAGATGCTCCTCCATGTTGAACTTCTTGGAGATCAGCTTGACGACCATAGAATAGACGAAGAAGCTTCCACCGATAGAGACGATGAACGCAAGGCCGAGCCAGAGGGGAAGCAAGGAACTCTCAGGATTCGCGAACCTGGCGATCAAAACGAAGCTCAGCAGAAACAGAGCCAGCATCAACACGATGTTCAGCACTGTCGCGATCAAGATGAAAACCGCTGTGTTGGTTTTTTTGCTCATAGTCTTATTCCTTTCCGGTATCCGAACCGGTCTTTTTGTCATTTTTCGATTCCTGGCGTATCGCAACCATCAAGGAAATTATCAACAGGATACCACAAACGACGACCGAACTGTCGGCGACGTTGAAAGTAGGCCATCGTTCAAGGCCGAACAGGCCGTAGAACTTGACGCTGACGAAATCGACCACCCCGTCAGGACGGCAGAAACGGTCTATCAGGTTCCCGATACCACCACCGAGGATCCCCGCCAACGCCCAACGTTGCAACGTGGAGAACTGGTTCTTCCGGCTCAGCAGCATCCAGACCAACAGCACCATGACAATCACCGGGACAACCAGGAACAGAACGGAACGGAAGCCATCAGGCAACCCGGCTCCGAGACTGAACGCCACGGCCTTGTTCCGCACATGCCAGATCTGTAGGAAATCGCCGAAATAGCTTGCCACGATGGTCCCCAACGGAATCTTCGCGACTACGATCGCTTTTGAGATCTGGTCAAGCATGATGATGGAGACCGTCAGGGCAAAGGGCAACCAGCGCTCACGCCAGGACAGTTCTCCAGTGGGAGTATTTGCATCCATACAGACAACTATACTACAGCGCGGTTGGGATGGCAACAAAGCTGGCTTCAAGACCAAGCTCATCTTGCAACATCTTCGCCACGGCCTGCACACCGAACACTTCGGTGGCGTAATGTCCGCCGCAGATCATCGTGATACCCTGCTCTTCGCAATCATGATAGACCTGATGCTCGCATTCTCCGGTGATGAAAGCGTCAAGACCGAGTTCCAACGCGACATAGACATCGTCGGCCGCGCCGCCGCTGACGATACCTACGGTCCTGATCTCTTTCGGTCCGAACGGAAGGATCTTCAGACCATCCGCCGGAGAAAAGCCCAATGTCTCTGTCAACTGCTTTGCGGTACGGACTGCGGGCAGTTCACCCCGGAAACCGACGTTCAAGCCTTTCCATGAACCGAACGGCTGCAACGTCTCGATCCCAAGCAGTTTCGCCATCCGGGCATTGTTCCCCAGCTCTGGATGGGCGTCCAGCGGAAGATGGGCGGCGAACAAAGATATACCATGATCCATCAGGAACTTCACACGGTCGTAATGGGCACCGGAAAGGGCCAAAGGACGCCCCCAGAACAGACCATGGTGGACCAGCAGCAGATCGGCTTCAATCGCGGCTGCGGCTTCAAAGGAGGCCATGCAGGCGTCTACGGCGACAGCCACGCGGCGTATCTCCTGTTCCCGAGGACCTACTTGCAGGCCGTTCAAAGAGATATCCAGTCCGTCGAACGGCGACATCTCAAGCCGGCGATAAAGGAAATGTACCAGTTCAGTCAGTTTCATACACATAGTATAAAGAGTTGACAGGGTTTGTTCCACCACCTATATTGAGCGTCATGGGTGAACTAGCTTTTACCATCCGCGAGCTCGCGCCTGAGGATGCAATGTTTTCTTATCCGGTCTCCGTAGTGCAGGACCATGAACCGATTCCGGTGGAACCCGGTATCATCGGCCAGCCAAGGGCTCTGCGCGCCCTCTCCATGGGCATGTCCATAGACAGGGACGGGTACAATATCTTCGTAAGCGGTGATCCTGGTACTGGACGGCAGTCCGCGGTCCGGCAGGTGGCCCGGTCGCTTCGCAATGACATCAGCCGGCTCCGGGATATCGCCTATGTGCATAATTTCCTCAAACCGGACGGTCCCGTCGTCCTCACTTTCTCCCCTGGGGAAGGCGCTGAATTCACATCGGCCATGAAGGAGTTCACATTCCTTCTCCAGCAACGGATCATTGAAATCGTCAGAAGGAAAACATCCGGCGTACCGATGGATGCCGAAGAACTGGCCGACATCTCCGGGGACCTGCTGGAACCGATCTCGCGCCGGTTCGATACGGTCCAGATCATCAACCATCTTCGTCATATCAAAAACGATATCAAGGACCACGCCTATCTGTTCGGGATGATGGATGAGGAACAGGTGAAAAACTCCGCGATCTTCCATAGATACGGAGTGAACCTCCTGATCAACCATGCCGATACGGCTTGCCGTCCGCTGATCGTTGAATCGCATCCGACTTTCTCCAACCTGTTCGGTTCGGTGGACCGCAGCACCGACGTCCACGACGACCGTCACCTGCCCTACCTCTCCATTCATGCGGGCTCGCTCCTTGAAGCCGCCGGGGGGTTCATGGTGATCAACGCCGAGGAGATGCTTGCCGAAGAGGGGCTCTGGGATTCCCTCAAACGCTTTCTCGACACCGGATCGCTTGTCATTCAGAACAGCTCCAACGGTCTTTCCGAAGGGCGTACCTCCGGTATCAGACCACAGCCCGCCCCCCTTTCGGTCAAGATCATCCTGATCGGAAGTGAAACGACCTATGAAAAATTCTGCGACCATGACGAACAGTTCCTCAAGCTCTTCAAGGTTTCGGCGGAATTCGATTTCGCCATGCCCGCGAACCACGAGAACATAGCGGGGACCATCGGCTTCATCCGCCGCATCGTGGAGAGCGAGCACCTGCTTCCCGTCTCTGATGACGCCATAGCGGAACTGCTCCGCTACAGCTCTTGGTACGCCGAGGAACGTAGCGAACTGACCACACAGCTCTCCTTCGTCAGCGATCTGCTCCAGGAGGCCGACTATTGGGCCCGGCAAAGCGATGCGGAGAAAATTGACAGGACCATGGTCGTCAAGGCGATGGATGAACGGGACTATGTATCGGGCATTACGGAAAGTCGCATCAACAGCGAGATCGCCGCGGGGGAGATGATCATCTCCCTCAAGGGTTCAAAGACCGGAATGGTCAACGGCCTTGCCGTGATGGACCGGGGAGCGGCCTCTTTCGGAACACCGACGGTAATTTCCGCGACGGTGGCCCCCGGCAGCGAAGGAATCGTCAACATCGAGCACGAAGCCGGTCTCTCCGGTGAAATCCACGACAAAGGACTGCTCATTCTTGAAGGCTACCTGCGCAAACGCTACGCCCGTTCGTTCCCCCTCTCCATCTACGCAGGCATCTGCTTCGAGCAGTCCTACGCGGAGGTAGACGGAGACAGCGCCTCATCTTCCGAACTGTTCGCGCTTCTGTCCGCCATCGGGGAGCTCCCTGTCCGTCAGGATATCGCGGTGACAGGTTCAGTCAACCAGATGGGAGAGATCCAGCCTGTCGGTGGCATCAATGAAAAGATAGCCGGATTCTACAAGATCTGTGAAAAAATGGGGCTGACGAAGCATCAAGGGGTCATCATTCCGAAACAGAACATCAACAGCCTGATACTCCCTTACGACGTACTCGAAGCGATCAAGCAACGCAAGTTCCACCTCTATCCGATCGAGACGGTTGACGAAGGCATGCAGATCCTTACCAACCGCCCCGCCGGAAGCCGTAACACAAAAGGTAACTTTCCGATTGATACATTGAACAGGGAGATCGAAGACCGGCTCCGTAGACTGTACGAACTCTCCCGCCCGAACTCCTAGGGGTGCAATGGGGGTGCGCTAGGGCTGCACAGCCAGCCCCCCGCCATACTGATTTCTCCGCGGAAAACCCAACAGATCTCCGACGAATCCGCCGCCTCTCGGCGAACAACGCCACCAGGGGACCGAAATCGCCAGTCCTGACAAGAAAAGACTGTGGATGGATACGGAAAGAACATGATACAATCAATACTCACAAGGAGCGAGCAATGAGTAGTATCTCCTGTTTGCAAGACATGTTTGCGACATTGTCACCTATTGAACAACGTATCGCCACATATTTTATCGACAACGCGAATAATCTGGTGGGAAAACCGATCCTGGATATAGCGAACAGCTGCGAAACCAGCAAGTCAGCCGTGGTACGGTTGTGCAAGAGGCTGGGGTTCAACGGATACAAGGATTTCCAAAACGCCCTCAGCGCGGAGATCGCCGTCAAGAAGCGGGACAATCTCTACGGACATAGCGACATCTATCCCAAAAGCAGTGTCTCAAAGATATGCTCCATCGTGACCCACAACAGTATCCAGGCCATGGAAAGCACCCTGCGTCTACTCGATATCGAAGAAATGGAAAAAGCTGTTGAAGTCATCAGCAAAGCGAAGCGTCTGGACTTCTATGGCGCGGGGAACAGTGGAATTTGCGCTGAAGACGCCGAGTTGAAATTCAGCCGTATCGGGTATTACACCAATTGCTGTACTGACGTACATCGGCAATTGCTCGCCGCCGCGACCATCAAATCTGGAGATGTAGCATTGTTCTTTTCGTATTATGGAACGACGAAAGACATATTGGATGTCCATGACATCGTCAAGGAACAGGGTGCGACCACTGTCGCCATTACCTGCATCGGTGGCAATCTATTGAGCAAAAAGGCGGATATCGTCCTGGAGACGGCCAGTACGGAAAGCCTCACAAGATCCGGCGCAATGACCAGCCGACTGGTCATGCTCGGTGTATTGGACATGCTTTTCACCGCGGTGGCCAGCAAGAACTACCGAAAGGTGAAGGATGTCTTGGACAAGACCGCAGGCATTGTCAGAAGAGAACGGTATTGACCTTTCCTCCTTATTTCAACGGTCATCACCAGCATTACACCGCAGGGGATCGCCCTCGCGGAACATCGGCAGGAACCGAGACCGTAGTGATCTACATCTAGCGTTCACCCTTGTGGCATCGCCTTCAGCTCCTTCTGGAACCTGGTCGTCATGACCATGATCAGACAGAAGGAGATGATATCTGCGATCGGTTGCGCAAGCTGTACACCAAGAATACCGAATATCCGGGGAAGAATCGCGATCAGAGGAATGAAGAATATCCCCTGTCTCGCCAATGCGATCAGAGAACTTTTACCGCCATGATTGGTACACTGGAACAGCATGCCGGCCAAGACGTTCACCGCCTGTATCGGCATCAGCAGACATTGGAACCGCAGAGCCAACGTACCGATCTCTATGACCACAGGATCGCCGATGAACGCCCGCATGATCCATTCCGCCCCGACGAAACAGACGGCACCGAGAAATACGAACGCGATCACCCCGGTCCTGACACAGAAACCATAGGCTTCCCGCAGACGTCCGATCTTCTTGGCCCCCCAGCTGAATCCGGCGACGGGCTGGAAGCCCTGACCAAAACCGATCAAGGCCGAGTTGAGGAACTGCATCGTGCGGGTGACGATCGACATCGCAGCGATCGCGGCGTCCCCGAACGGTCCTGCGAACAGGTTCATGCAGATTCCCGCTATGCTTCCCAAGACCTGGCGGAGAAACGACGGCATGCCGACCTGCAATACATCCTTGTATAGCGCCCACTGAAAACTGATGTTCTTGACGCTGAGATGCAGGTTGCTCCGATGAGACAGGAACTGAGACAACAGGACACAGAAACTGACGAACTGGCTGATGATCGTCGCCAGGGCGGCACCCCGGATCCCCATGTCCAGTACAAAGATGAAGATCGGGTCGAGCACGACATTGACTACCGCACCGGAGACCATGCCGACCATGCCGAGCACAGCTTTTCCCTCCGACCGGAGGTTGTTGTTCATCGTGAAGCTCGCCGCCATATAGGGAGCGCCGATCAGAATCAGTCCGGCGTAGTCCATCGCATAAGGAAGAATCGTCTCGGTAGATCCGAGCAACCGCATGAAAGGTCGCAGGAAGGTCAGGCCGAAAACAGCCAGCAACAGGCCAAAAGCCATCGAGGCGAAGAAGGAGGTGGAGAACACCTGGTTCGCCCGGTCACGCTCCTTGGCCCCCAGCAGGCGGGCGACGACATTTCCCGACCCCTGACCGAACATCAACCCGATCGCCTGGATGATCGCCATCAATGAAAACACGACCCCTACCGCGGCGGAGGCGCTCGTCCCCAACCGGCTCACGAACATGGTATCGACCATATTGTAGAAGGCGGTCACCAACATGGTGGTGATCGTAGGCGCGGCAAGTGAGAGTATCAGACGACGTACAGGTGTCGTGGTCATCCATCGGTAGTTCGCTTCTGGGTCGAGATTGGCGGAATGAGGCATGAGAGGATTCTACCCTTGACTTCCCGTACTGTCAAACGAAACAATGGACAGAAGGTTTTTGCCCTGACATGGGACGCTAGATCACGCACCCCATCAAAAAATGGCTACAAACAACAGATATGCCATATTACAATTCAATTCTCTTCATCAGCAACTTATAGGAGAATTGAAAATTGGAAAGACCGAAAGATAGACCGTTGCTACGCAACTATTATGAACAGTGGATCAAAGTCTATAAAGAAGGAGCGGTAAGAAATGTAACCTTGAAGAAATATGAAATGGCACTTGTCTGGGTCGATAAGCTCGCTCCAGATTTGTTGCTCACGGACATAACTAGAATTGAGTATCAGCGAATTATCAATGATTACGCTTTGTACCATGAAAAACAGACTGTAATGGATTTTCATCATCATTTGAAAGGAGCGATCCTGGATGCGGTCGATGAAGGTCTCTTGGAAAGAGATCCAACCAGAAAAACCATCATCAAGGGCAAAGCCCCCTCACCTAAAAAGAACAAGTACCTCAACCAGTTCGAGCTTCAGATACTGCTCAAAGACCTGGACCTTACCGAAGAGATATCCTGGGAGTGGTTCATCCTCCTGGTCGCCAAAACCGGCATGAGATTCTCTGAAGCCTTGGCTGTGACACCAGAAGACTTTAATTTCGGACATCAGATCCTCTCCGTCTCCAAAACATGGGACTACAAAGGAAATGGAAGGTTCCTCCCTACAAAGAACAAGTCGTCTGTAAGAAAAATTCCGTTGGACTGGTATACCGCGATGCAGTTTTCAGGTTTATTGAAGGGAAAACCCGAAACCGAACCGATTTTCGCAAATCGGACGATCTACAATGCAACTGTCAACGCCATTCTTGCCAGACACTGCAAGCGAGTTTCCATCCCCACCATTTCTATACATGGATTGAGACACACACATGCCTCATTGCTCTTGTTCGCAGGGGTATCTATAGCAAGTGTAGCCAGACGTCTCGGCCATGCAAGCATGAGTACCACCCAGAAAACGTATCTTCATATCATTCAAGAGCTTGAGAACAAGGATATCGATATTATCATGCGATCTCTCGCTAATCTTTGCTAAATCATTTAGGCTGATGAAGAAACAAGAGAGCCAGGAGATTTTCCAGGCTCTCTTCCCCTCTTACTTGGTGCGGTGAACAGGTTCTTCCGCAGCCATCAATTCATCTGTTTGACTTTCTATCGGATAAACATTGACGTTCTTGCCAAGCGAAGACTCCTGTATCTCATAGCCACCTGTAATGATGAAACTTCTCAGAAGTTTGTCGATTTGAATATTGACTTTCGGCATCGCTATTTTATTGCCTGAAATCGTTTCAAAGTATGCTCTTGCCTTATTCTTGTCCACAGTCGCTTTCAGGTTATCCAACCTGCCGAATTCATTGATAGTGGCTTCGTCCAGTCTCAAAGCCATCATATTGCGTAGCTGTGATTCATCCAGTCCAAGGACAAAGGCGATTCTATGGATCTGGTCGTTCTTGGCATTCTCCATGTACTCGTTGATATAGTCACGTAGTGTTTTCCCGTTTTCAATCACTGCATCGCCGGTCTCCATATCGTGAAGAAAAATATTGGCATATTTCTGCTCTTCTTGCATCAGCACTGCGAAGGTCTTATGAAGCTCTTCTTTGGCTATCGCTTTGTCTTCCGGATTATCGCCGTCCAAAGCTTTCTGGAACTTCTCAAACCGTAGATTCATGTAGTTTGCGTCAATGTCACCTGTATCAATGGTAGTGATATATCCTGCAAGATCGTATGGAGTATCGTCATCTACAGGATCAGTTGGACCAGGAGGCTCGCTCAGTTCCTTATAGCGCAGGACAAGAATCTTGTACGTCGTTTCATCCAGATCCAGACTGACGGTCCATTCCTTTCCTGTATCCTCGTTTTTGAAGGTATATGACAGCCTATCCCACATAAAACCCTGCACTTTGGCGGCTTCCAGATAGCCATTGAATTCATTGAAAAGTTTTACGAACTGACTGCGCTCAGCCATTTCTGCCGGAAGTTTCTCAAAAGAAAAAATCCCTGCCATCTCAAACAGATTTTTGATCTGACCGAAAATATAATTCATATTTTCTATATTTTTATCCAGCTTGATGGCGAACATTCCAAGTGGCTTGTCACCGGAGTATACTTTGACAGCTTCATTAATGTTCCGTTCCATCGTATATGGCGCACGATAGTATTTGATTGAGCCAAAGGGCTTATCCTTACCAAAGAGACGGTTCGTTCGTGAAAAAGCCTGGATAACAGATTCGTAACGAAGTATTTTATCCAGATACAACACATTGATCCATTTCGAGTCATAACCGGTCAACATCTGGTCAACTACAATCAGAAGGTCCAGTTGTTCATCTGGAGCATATTCAATTCTCTCATAGGGACGCTTATGGGCAAGCCGAGACTGGATATCTTTTTTCATTTTGCCCCACGTGGGAATTGTGAAGCTCTGTTTATAACGATTGTTATAATCTGTAATCAGCTCGACCAAGGCGTCTTCTTTTGCAATATTGCCATCGTCATTATCGATACTGGGATCGAATAAAGCGGTTACTTTTAGATTCGGCGCACTTTCCTTGAAAATATGATAATACTCGCAAGCCTCAGCAATACTTGAGGTTGCGAAAATACCATGGAACCTATCACTACTCATTGTAGACCAATTTTCCAAGATGTCCTGTACAACCATTTTCTGATGTTCAGCCGTTCGATATTGACCTGCGGCCAACAGATAATCCTCTATACCTTTCACATATTTTCCGATCTCATTCCGATAACCGGCCATTGGAACGTCATGCATATATTTGTAAAAGATCTTTTTTTTCTTGGGATCGCTGAGCGCTTCTTTCACTGTAGTAGCCTTCGCTTTTACCAATGCGACAGCCTCACGCTCCTTTTCCGCCTTGAAAGTCAGAACCTTGTCAGGATCAAAACCGAGGACATTTCCGTCCCGGATACCATCGGCGATACTATAGCGATGCAACTCATTGCCAAAGACATCTGCGGTAGTGTTGCCTTTCTTTTCATTTTCAATCTGGATTGGAGTACCGGTGAACCCGAAAAACAATGCTCGCGGGAACGTCTGCTTTATCGTGAGCATCATTTCACCGAAAGAAGATCGATGGCACTCGTCAACAATAAAGACTATTCGCTTTGCAGTAATTATATCCAGATCCGCCTGTTTCAACCTGCCCTCAGAATCATGACGGATATTGCTCATTTTCTGGATGGACGAAACGATCAGCGTATTCGTATAATCAGAACTTTTCAGCTTGGAAATAAGGACCTCAGTATCCTCTGTTTCCTGAATGGAATCCATCCTCTCCGCAAAACTACGGTATTCACCTGCGCTTTGTGTTCCCAGCTCAATTCTATCAATCAGGAACACTACCTTGTCGGCGTCTTTGGAATTCGCTACCAGTTGCGCCGACTTGAAAGATGTCAAGGTTTTGCCGCTTCCAGTCGTATGCCAAATATAGCCGCCAAGTTGACCATCGGCATCCCATCTATGCCTGGCAACCGTATCTGAAATCTTATTTGTCGCATAATACTGGTACGAACGCATGACTTTCAGGATACCGTCACTTTTATCAGGAATGGTATAGTAACCAATCAACTGGTGGGCCATTGGAATTGAAAGCAAGGTAGAAGCTATAGTCTTCCAGTCGTTGATCGGTTCGTTATTGAAATCCGCCCAATGGAAATAGTAGTCAGGATTGAATTTTCCATCGGAGCCAGGGTTCGCAAAATATTTTGTTTCTTCTGGAGTCATAACGACAAAAACTTGGACAAGGGCGAAAAGACCCGAAAATACGCTTTCGTGAGAATACTTCTCAATTTGTTTTTCTGCCTGCGAAATCGGAACACCACTTTTTTTCAACTCCACATGAATGACGGGCATGCCGTTGAGAAGCAACATAAAATCACCGCGGCGATTTGACAATACGTTGTTTTTTGCCTTGAACTTCGGTTGACGGGCGATCTGGTATCGGCTCTGACCTGCCGCAATCTCATCGCTGCTAAAGATATTCAGGGAAATTCCTTTGCCAAAATGCGCAATATCGGCAGGATTATCGCGAGTAATTGAAACAATACCCCATTTGATAAAATCATTGAGATTCAGAGGAGTCTTCAACGTTTCAATTTGCTCGATAATCTGCTGCATCTCTCCGTCTGTCAACGGATAGTCATTCAAACTGTCAATTCGCCTGTTGTTTTCAAACAGGATATCCGCCCAGTTGCGGAGCAGGTCCTGTTCCGTCTTGTATTCCAAAACCTTGGTTTCCCATCCGCAAGACCGGGTGAGCATCGTGATCAAAGCATCTTCAAAATCCGATTCCTTACTGAATGCCATTACTTTCCCTCCCTGGAAACAGCATACACCTTCCCCTTGGACAATCACTCTTGTCTTGGCAATACGGTTTGTGTCATGTCCGATCCTGTTTTATTGAGTACTTTCTGCCTTTAGTCGTTCCTTGAACTGCTATTTCACCAGAGTCCACCATAATTTTTAAAATGGCCCTTGCCCTAGCGACACTCAACCCAAGGTATTGTGAAATATCCGTTATTGTAGAGCCCTCTTTCCCTGACAAGAAAGTTTCAATGGCAACAGTATGCGCTATTGTCTTTTGGGAAAATTTGGAATTTTCCGCTTGTTTTTTTCCGCTTGTTTTTTTCCGCTTGTTTTTTTCCGCTTGTTTTTTTTCAAGCGATAATTCAAGGATTGTCCGGCTCACATCAAATTTTTCTATCACCACAGGATCTTCATAACCTTCTTGATTCCATACGGAAAGGATATCTGGAACACCGCTTCCGGCTTTTTCGCCAATACCGATCAAAGTCAACATTTTCATCAGATTCTTGTTTCTGGGATCTGAAATCCCCCCTTTGAGCATTTGATGTTTACCGACTCTGATATACCCGGGGTTTTCCATGATGATCGCATCAATTGTTCTCTTGATCACGACTCCCCTGCCGATATTGTAATCGCTGTTCACCAAACAATTCGCCAAGGCTTCCCGTACAGCCTGATGGACAGGGGTATCGTCTATTCTATTGGCGCCTTCCAGTTTGAAAGGTGTCTTGATACTTAAAGAAAGCTTGTTGTATACACGAAAGAAAAATTCAAAAAGGTTTCCTGTCCATTCTCCTGAGGATGAAACCAACCTGTCGGTCCATCGGGTAGCGGGATCAAGCATCTCTCTATAATCGAGAAAATACTCAGGAAATTCACGGACGATCTTGTATTCCTCGCCAAACATCAATAGGCCCGCGGCAGTCGGATGAATCAGACCGTCTTTTCTAGAAACAGCGGCAGCGCCTATCTTCTCCAAATAGTCTTCATCGACAAGACTATTCCATGGATGTCCTGGTCGATACGACCTATGGTTGTTCCGATATTTCTGGATGGTTTCAGAATCAAGGTCCTTGAGTGAATAATCCTCGAGGATCTTCGTATCCTGTCCCTCTTCCGGTACGTCGCGAAGCATCGCCAGCACCTCGGCACGGGAACAATGGTAGTCCCCTTCTCCATTTCTCCGATAGGTTCCATTGAAAAGATCGTTGTTGATATAAATAGGTTTTTGCCCTCTGCTTGCCTGGGGAATATTGATAACGATTATTGAGTTCCCATCCTTTTCATAGACGGTGATATCATTCTCTGTCAGTAGGTTCACCGACACCTTGCCCTTATTGTTGACAGTGTCCCAGATGTTCTTAATGAGCTGTTCTTTGTCAACGACACCCGTCGCACTCCAACTCCCATCCTTTTTTTCTTCGACTCCAAGAATAATCACACCGCCATAGGTGTTCGCGAACGAAGAGTATGTATCCCATACGGAAACAGGAACAGCAAAGGTGGCGGTTTTCACTTCTCTACGATTATCTTCTCTGTATTGGTCAAATTTTGACAATTCAAAGTCCATAGTTCCTCCTGTTTCCGTCTCTTATTCTCACACAAACATCTTTTCAAGCAAAGCTTTCTTGATATTTTTCAATTTATCCAGTTTACGCTGGTGAAGGGTGATAAGGGTGTCGA
>CAYOWS010000005.1:0-157313 GCA_964407735.1 uncultured Sphaerochaeta sp.
GGTGGTTACTTCAGGCTCACTTGGTGGTTACTTCAGGCTCACTTGGTGGTTACTTCAGGCTCACTTGGTGGTTACTTTAGGCTCACTTGGTGGTTACTTTAGGCTCACTCGGTGGTTACTCTAGGCTCACTTGGTGGTTTTCCTTCCCGCAACAATGCTCTTGCCTTGCTCTCACATCGCTCAAGAACAGGACTCAGGGCTTGATGTACGCATACCCCTCCGCCTGTTTCTCCGCCAGCTCGACCACCCCGGCAGGGACGACCACGACGAACGGGAACAGGGCCTCGGGCGCTATCTTCTGGCTTGTCAGGGCATTGTTGCAGGCAGCGAACACAACTCCTTTGTCAGCCAGCATCTGCAAGTCATCCTCAAGTCCGGTCGCACGGGCGTACGCCTGCACCATCTGCTGCACCGCACCGCTATTGGCAAGAACCTCTATCGTATACTTTTGTCCTTTACTTTCGTAATAGGCAACCATGTTCTTGGCGTTGGTAAGGCCAAGTTTCCATTTCTCCGGTTCATCAATATGAAAAACAACCTTCATGATCAGTACCTCTTGCCAATAAGATACTCACAAATGTCGCGATAGGCTACGACGGACAGTATTCATGGAGAATCAAAACGTAACTTTGGCAAAAAATGGACGATCCTGAAAAAAGGGCCATCGTATACAGCTATACCGCATGAACGATGGCCCTTGAAAATCCCAAAGGATCCATTTGATACCTTACGCCGGATTGTAGAGATTGCTGGTCGGGAACTTCGGTTCGCTCGTCACATTGATGCCCATCTTCCGAAGGCCGGTGGAATCGCCTGCGCTGGGGATATGGGTCATGTGGGCTTCGCAGCCACGGAGTTCCGGAAGCTTCTCCAAAGCGGCCTGGGCCGTCGGATTGAGGGTGGCGCTCATGGCCAGACAGATCAGCATCTCATCAAGGTTCAGGCTGACGCCACGCCCCTGCAATACATCACGCTTCATCGTCGTGATCGAGTTGATGATCGCCTTCGGGATCAGGTCGATGGACCGGGGAATGTTCGCCAGTTGCTTCAAAGCGTTCAGCACCAACGCGGAGGACGCATGCATCAGGGAAGAGTTCCAGGCGGTGACCATCGTGCCGTCAGGCAATTCCAGGGCCGCGGCGCAGGTGATGCCGTTGTTCCCCTTCTTGTTTTCTATCGCGAACTGGAGAATCTCCTTCGCCGCGGGGACGCAGGGCCGCATTTCAGGGGTAAGCTGGGCCGCCTCCATGATCGCCTTGGAACGGTTGACCGTATCCAGGGCCCCGATGCCTTGTGCGTATTCACACACGGCGCGGAAATAACGGCGGATGATCTCCTGGTTGGCGGCGGCACGGACGGCTTCATCGTCAATGATGCCGAAGCCGCAACGATTCACCCCCATGTCGGTCGGAGATTTGTAGACGCACTCCTTGCCGGTGATCTTCTCAAGGATACGTTTGAGAAGAGGATAGGCCTCCAAGTCACGGGAATAGTTCACGGCGGGGACGCCATAGGCCGACAGATGGAAATGATCGATCAGGTTGATATCTCCGATATCCGCCGTGGCAGCCTCATAGGCGATGTTCACCGGATGGTCGATCGGGAGGTTCCAGATCGGAAAGGTCTCGAACTTGGCGTAGCCGCTATGCCGTCCGGCACGGAAATCGTGGTACATCTGTGACAGACAGGTGGCGAGCTTGCCGCTACCGGGGCCAGGTGCCGTCACGATGACGACAGGCCGTTCCGTCTCGATGTAGGGATTCGCACCATACCCGTCGTCACTGACAATCAGATCGACGTCATTGGGATAGCCTATGGTAGCCTTGTGGGTATAGACGGTGATCCCCCGACGTTCAAGGCGGTCCTTGAATTGCAGGACGGCGGGCTCTCCGTCAAACCGGGTAATGACGACACGGCTGACGGTAATGCCCCAGGAAGCGAAGTCATCGATCATCTTGAAGACATCGGTATCGTACGTGATGCCGAAATCGCTTCTCATCTTGCGACGCTCGATATCACCGGCATGAATGCAGATGATGACATCGATCTGGTCCTTGAAGGACTGGAATACCCGCATCTTCACGTTTGGGTCAAAACCGGGAAGTACGCGCGCGGCGTGGTAGTCGTACAGCAGCTTGCCTCCGCATTCGAGATACAGCTTGCCATCGCATTGCTGCATCCGTTCCAAGATGAAGTGTTTCTGTTCTTCCAAGTACTTCTCGTTGTCAAACCCGATCTTAGCCATGCATTCCTTCCCCTATCACGAATTCCATAAAAAAGAGGAAACGAAACGTTTCCTCGCCTATTCAGATACTTATTTCCAGATGATGTCGCTGGACACCTTGTCCGCTATTGTCTTGCCGAACAGTTTCTCGATGATGCCCAAGGAAAACTCGATCGCGCAACCGGCACCGCGGGCGGTGATGACATTGCCGTCGACCACGACCCGTTCCGTACCGAACTGTACGGAGGGACAGGCGGCTTCCTGCCCTGGATAGCACACGGCCCGGTGACCGTCGAGCAGTCCGGCAGGGCCAAGGACGACGGCGGGAGCCGCGCAGATAGCGCAGACAAGCCCATGTCCGGCGACCTTCACCAGACGCTGCATCACCTCCCAGCTATGGGCGAGGTTCACCGAACCAGGCATTCCGCCGGGGCAGACCATACAATCGTATTCGTCGGTATCCTCGGATATCTCGACATCGCAGACGATGCGGATTCCGTGGGCTCCGACAACCTCCTTTGAACCGACACCAGCCATAACGACTTGTGCGCCGGCACGTCTGAGCAGATCTACAGGGGTCAGTCCTTCGACCTCTTCAAATCCTTCAGCGAATACAATCAGAACCTTTGGTGTCGCCATCGCAACCTCCTGGCCGGCAAGGGCCTATCTGTTCCATTATACCAAACAACTCCCCGATAGTCCAAATGCTTAGAGCGGGTTATGCATCCCCGCATCCAATCTCGCCCGACGCAACAATTCACAAGCGCTGAGCAGAGTCTTCTCGGTGTCATCCCATCCGATACAGGCATCGGTAACGGAAACACCATATCGCAACGACTTCGGATCTTCAGGGATCCTCTGGTTTCCAGCGAACAGGTTGCTCTCCAACATGAAGCCGCGGAGAGAGGATTCGCCCCAGATTCGCTGGTCTATCACGGAACGCAGGACACGTTTCTGCCGCTCTGGGTTCTTGCGTGAATTTCCGTGGCTGCAATCGATGATGATCGATGGTTGCAGCCCGGCATCCTTCATCTTCTGCCGGGCGAGTTCTACATCGTCCTCGTAGTAGTTGGGAGCCTGGTCGCCGCCTCTGAGGATCAGGTGGCAGCAGTCGTTGCCGGTGGTCCGCAGGATCACGTTATAGCCTTCCTTATCGATACCGATGAAGGATGCCGGGCTCGCCGCGGACTTTACGGCATTGATGGCGTTGGTCAGATCGCCGCTGGTGCTGTTCTTGAAGCCGACCGCGACGGACAGGCCGCTGGCCAGGTTGCGGTGAGTCTGGCTCTCCGTGGTGCGGGCGCCGATGGAGGACCAGCTCATCAGTTCGTCGATATACTGCGGAACGAAGGGATCCAGGACCTCACAACCGACGGGGAGTCCAAGGCTGGTGATCTCTAGCAACAATGAACGGGCCTGTTCAAGGCCAAGGCCGATATCATAGGAACCGTCCATACGGGGATCAAGGATGAAGCCTTTCCAGCCAAGGATGGTACGGGGTTTTTCGAAATAGGTGCGCATGACGACGAACATCTCGTCCTTGACTGTCTCGGACAGCTCCTTGAGACGGCGGGCGTAGTCGATGGCTCCGTTATGGTCGTGGATAGAGCAAGGGCCCACGATGGCCAGCAAACGGGGGTCCTCCCCCTTGATGATCGCATTGACAGTCCTACGGGAAGCGGCGATGCTCTTTCCTACTTCCTCGGACACAGGGTATTTCTCCGCCAACGTGGCAGGAGTTACCAATGGATCAATATGTTTGATCCGTACGTCTACATTCTGCATGATAGTTGCCTCGAATACCCCGTTTTATACCATGAAGCTTCATCGGGCGACAACCCCAAACGGCATGGTTCTACGAAAAGGAATGAAATGTGTCATGGATGATGATTGCTGTGGCTCTGGATAATATCATCGAGTCCGGAACTGACAGTTTCCTGGACCTGACGAGCGATCTGTTTCGCTTTTTGCTTTCCGATGCCGATACCCTCGGCGACAGCTAGGATATCCGCCATGACAGGGTTTCGTCCATTGCCGTTGATAGTCGTGGCATGTTCCCCACCAAGGGAATTGCTGTAGGTCAGATCATAGGCCGGAGAAAGTTTCCACCGGTTTTCTTCTTCATCATACAAAAAGGAGAAATTCTTTGAATGATCATCCCTGTTGTGGGCAAATACATTGAAACACATGAGCCTGTACAATTTCTCGACTTCCGCATAATCCTCCGTCAGCTGAAGACCCAGCTTCATGAGCGCGCTATAGTCTAGATTGGGGATTCTATGGGAGGTTTCAAGCAGACCACTCACAGAAACCATATGGACTTTTTTTCTTTCAGGGGTTCTGTCAAATCGACGCACACCAAAATATCCGGGACCGACGGATGACGGAAACAAACGACATTCAGGAACCGTCACCCCGCAAGATTTTGCACACAGCATGTACCGATATTCTTCAACACCGATCGTATCCTTGTCAGTCGATGAGGGGAATTTGATAATCCAAGGCGCCCCATCGATCTCTGTAAGGATTTTCGGCCGAGCTCCACCGGAGGAAGCTCCGAGTTGGAACAGGATGTCCAAGTCAGGAGAGTATTCCGTTTCCAAGATATTCTTGCATTCTCTTGCAAGCAGATCGAAGTCCATAGTGCCGGTCTTGACCGAAAAAGGACAAGCGGGAGCATAACCCAACGCGCCCATTCCAGAATCACCGACAATAGCCAATCTATCCAAAGAATTTAACGTATTGGGATCGATCCGGAAGTTCAGCAACATCCTGTCAACAAGCAGATGGCCCCAGCCATCAGGCAAACTGTCAGAGAATACCCCGTACAGCCCGTCAAAAGGATCTTGTTCCGGAATAAAAACCTTGTCCTGCAATGGAAGACTATAGGGATTCAGAGAAAATCCTTCCGCCAACCATTGCCTGTCATACGCAAAGGCAACCAACCGTTTTCGATAGAGGACCAAGGTACCTACCGACTTTCCATTCATTGAAACCTGAAGTTTATTTTCGTTGGTCATTCAGCAACTCCTCGATCGAAGAGTAGAATCTGTGGGAAAAGAGCGATTCAAAGTCCTTTTCACACCCTAGCGCAATGGCAACCTTGATCAATGACTCCAACGATATCTCCCCTTGCGTCTCAAAGCGCTTGATGGAACCGAAACTCACACCGCTTTTTGAGGCGAGCTGCTGTTGAGTCAGTTTCATGCCTTTGCGTCGGGACTTCATTCTCCCGACTATGTCCGATGCGATATCCGAAGGTGTCTTTACGAACTGAATATCCTTTATCATGGATAATATATTATCTGTTTTATTGAAAAAAGTCAATTATAGATAAAATATTATACCTGCTGATGGTCTATTCAAGAGGCAGTCCTTCCTGTTTCAGGAAACTGAGCTTGTCCCAATAGCCACGTTGGTACACGATCTTTCCATCGACGACATGGAAAAAGCCACACCCCCGCAAACCTTTGGGATCTTGCCACTCCATGATGGCCCACTCGCCATCCTCGAACATGTTCTCCACAAGGCAGACCATGTTCGCGACAGCGAATTCGTCCACGAACATTCTGTGGATAGCCTTTTTCCCGACGACCGGTTCGTTGGCGACTTGATGGTTGACCGCACCTTCCGCATACAGATCAGCCAAGCCGTCGGCGTCAGCCGCGTTGAACAACTCTACGAATCTCCGCAATGTCTCTTTTGGTGTCATCTCATCATGCTCCTGTCTGTTCCCCTTTGCGTCAACTAAAACTATACAGCGTCTTTCATCATCCATCTATACAAACCATTCAATGAGGTTTTGATGATGAAAAAGGGTTGCCGGTCGACCTGTTTCTCACAGTTCTTCGACAACCCTTTCATTTATTCAGAGGTTTTCACAAATCCGATCACTCCTGAGGATCTTTCTTGTCTTCGTCCTTGCTTTCGACTGTATCCGTATCAGCCTCAGAAGCGGCGGTTCCAGCCTTTTCCGCATCCTTGTCTTTCCTACGGGTAGCGTCGTACAGGAAGCGCTTGATTTTCTGGGTAGGAGTACGCTGGAACGGCTCTTCCTGTAGTTCAACGTCGCTAAGCCTGCTGGAAGTACTGAGTTCCTTGTTTACATCTTCCCGTAGTTTCGCAATGTACTTGGCAGCCTCTTCCTTCGCATCATTGATATTCATGGCCATCTTCTCTGCATACCCTTCAATATCAAGCTTGATCATGGCAAGCAGACCGCCGTCAGCCGGCACGACCAAGCTCTCCTGAACGAAGGACTGGTTGTTGATGACAGATTCAATCAGTTCAGGATAGATGTTTTCCCCTCCCGGTCCGAGAATCATGGTCTTGGTACGTCCTTTGATCGCCAACCAACCTTTCTTGTCCAAGAACCCGAGATCCCCGGTACGGAAATAGCCGTCCTCAGTGAAGACTTCCTTGGTCAGAGTTTCATTGTCATAGTACCCAAGCATCACGTTGGGACCCTTTACTTCGACCTCGCCTACTCCGGTCTCTGGATCTTTGTTGGCCAGACGGAGGGAAACATGGGGAACAACTTTGCCGATGAAACCTACATGTTGTTTCGTAGGACTACAGCCAGCCAACAACGGCGCGGTTTCAGTCAGTCCATAGCCGATCGCATACGGGAATCCCGCCTCGTACAGGAACTTCTCGACCTCTCCGTCCAAGGGCGCGCCGCCGATACCGAAGAAGTTGAGCCTGCCACCGAAGGTCATCTTGAGTTTTCGTCCGATGATCCTGGTGATCAATCTCCGGGTGAAACCGATCTTCAGCCATTTCGCCAGACGGCGGTTGTCCCTCAGCTGGGGAACGACGGCACTGCGATACACCTTCTCCATGAGCAGAGGAACGCTCAGCATGACATGGGGACGGACTTTTTTCAGGGCCGGGAGCAGGATGCTCGTGGCAGGCGGCTTCCCAAGATAGTGTATCTCGACGCCACATAGCAGCACAAGAATCTGGCCGATGGTGAACTCATATACATGACTCATGGGGAGAATGGACAGAACTTTATGACCGGGACGGATCTTCACGTACATTTCGGTCGATACATCCGCGTTCCAGACTATGTTCTTGTGGGTGAGCATGACACCCTTGGGATTTCCTGTCGTTCCGCTGGTATAAATCAGGCTGGCGAGATCATCTTCCTGTGGTTCGCTTTTTGCCAAAGCGGCCAATTGCTTCTTGCTCAGCTTTATTCTGGTCGCGTCACGGCCGGGTGCGTTGGAAAACTGAGACGTGTCGGACAACTGGGAACAGATCGGGCATGGGATATGGAACAGATCTTCCATGCGGATCAGCAGGTTGGTGCCGTCGGCCAGGAACGGAATGCATTTTTCAAAATGGCGACCGTTCACGACAATGCCTTTCGCACCGGAATGGGTCAGTATCTGCATGACTTCCTTCCCTGAGAAATCAGGAAGGACGGGAACCGCTACGGCTTTGCAACAGGTAATTCCCAGATAGGCGATCAGCCAGGTCGGGCAACTTTCGCCAAGGATCGCGATCTTGTCCCCCGGCTGGATGCCTTGCTCCATCAAATAGCAGGAGACGGAATCGACCATAGCCTTCATCTGGCCATAGGTGATCGCGCTGTCGTCGACTCCATAGATCTTGAGAGCAAGCCTTTTCTTATAGTTTCTCGCAGGGCAATCCACCACGGCACGCATGGTGAATTTGTCCACCTTGGTCATCTTGAGCCCGTCTGACCGCTTGATCTTACGGGGTTTGGGTGGTTTCTTCTCTTTTTCTTTCTTGCTCATTAATCACTCCAGCGAACCGGCTTCAAGCCAGCTCTCCAATATAGGCTCGACCTCGTTCACAAACAGTGAATCCACAATTCCAGACATACCGTCGGGCTTCACGGACCACTAATTCGGGATCGTTGTTTTGTTTCGACAGATGTATGAAATACACCTTCCTGCTATTGTAGTCCTCCGGTCTCTCTGAAACGAACAAAGATTGCTCATCAGATCCTTCGGCGACTTCAACGGATTCAATGATCCGACACCGTTCCAAAAAGGAAAACGCCTGGTCATTGGAAAGATGCCCCCAGTTTCCGGCGATCCGCTTCTGCAAATAATATGGATACGGACCAGTGCGGAGCATCTGTTCATCGTAGTTGGCTTCAAGGAACAGCACTTCGGCATGCTGTGCGAACTCAACCATCGTATCATCAAAGGAACCGGAATCGGTAAGGACCATGAAATCATGTCCATCGACATGGATACTCCACCCCATTGAGCCCGCGCTGTCATGGGTAGTGTAAAACCCGCTCAAGGAGAACGGCCCAAACTCGACTATTTCTCCAGGCTCCACAGTCACCAGTGAAGCGGGGGGGATGTTCAGCTTGGCGCAGACGGTCGTTTCCGTTTCATACGCTTTCTGGCTCATGATCACCGGCAGTCCGGTCTTCCTGGCGAAAACCCCTGAACCACAGCCGTGGTCAGGATGCAGATGGGTCAGGAACAATGCCCTGACGGATTCAAAGGGGATACAGGCTTCATCCAGACGGCGCCGAAGCTCCTTCAGCGAGAACCCGCAATCGACGAGAATCGAATCGGTCCCGTCGTAAAACGCATAGCTGTTTCCACATGATCCACTTCCCAGGACCGCGTAGCGGATCATGACTTGGCTCCGGATTGCCGCAGGAAAGCGAGATCACATCCCAGGGCGCATTTGCCTTTGCTTCTGAGTACCGGGGTCTTCAATAGTTGCCAATGGGCCTTGAGCTCTTCCTGGGGATTGAAATCCCGCCAGGCATATCCCTCTTTCTGATAGTATGCGCCTGCGGTATCCATCAAATCCTCGGCGGAGAAGGCAGAGAACAGGCTGTTCCATTCACCATCGGACAATTCACGTTGGGACAGGTCCACGAACTGGCATTCCCAGGAGCGTTCCTTACAGGTTCGCAGGGCTTTCCGAGTTTCCGGGCATTTCTTTGTTCCGATGATCTGAACCATGAACAATACAACCACCTTGCTAAAATGAGGGGAAGGCAATTTCTTTCCTTCCCCTATGCAGATAGTATGTAAAAGTGTGAAAAAAAGCAAGGTTTTATTTTGACAAAGGGCTAGATCAATGTCAGTTATAGTAAATTCTTACTACCGTTCTAGCAAGTTCTTACGATAAGAAATCCATCGCAAGTCTGCCTGAGGTCTGTCGACGGCCTACAGAGTTGAACTTTTTCGAACCTTTCGTACTGTTTTTCAGGTCGGCTTTTGGGTTGTTCGCTGGTCGTTCTTCCCTCAGACTCCAAACGCCGCCCCCATCATCATCCAAACAAAACCGAACTTAGGCGTACATTGATTCGATCGCATCATGATAGAGTTCATGAACCCTGTGTCGCTTGATCTCCTGCTTCGCACTCAGCTCCTTGCCGACCTCGAAGGAATGGTCAAGGATGACGAACTTGTTGACCTGCTCGAAACTTTTGAACCCGTGCCTTGAAGAGACCGCGTTCTGGATCTCCCGGTTGACCAGGGCCTTGACTTCAGGAATCTCTTCCAGATGTTCGCGGTTGAGGTAGGGTACATGCTGATCCTTGAGATATCGTTCGACCATCTTGGACGCCAGGACTACCAGCGCACCCAGGTATTTCTTGTCCTGCCCTACCACGACGGCCTGCTCGATGAACTCGCTCTCGCACAGGCGGGCTTCGATGGGAACAGGTTCCAGATTCTCACCACCGGAAAGGACGATGGTATCCTTGGCGCGACCACAGATCGAGAAGTCTCCGTCATGGGTCCACATGCCGAGGTCGCCGGTATCAAGCCATCCGTCCTTGTCGATGACACGGTCGGTCAGATCGGGGCGCTTGTAGTAGCCCTGCATGACCTGTGGGCCACGGACTAACACCACCCCCTTCTCTCCGGGAGCGACGGAACGACTTTGCTCATCGACTATCCTGATCTCGGTTCCGCCCAGCGGATGCACCGTACCGGATACCTGATGATGATATTTCCGTACCGCGACTACGGGGGCCGATTCAGTCAGCCCGTACCCGTCGAGCAGGGTGATACCGATCGCCTTGAAGAACTTGTCGACAGGCTCTGACAAAGAACCGCCGCCACTGACACCTGCGACGAAATTCGTTCCGAGCTTCGCCTTGATCTGCTTGAACGCCAACGCATCCCCAAGGTGCCACAGCGGAGTCAGGACGGCAAGCGGCAACAGGGAACGCAGGACATCCAGGGCCCTACACCGTTTCTTGAAGGTCGCCACGCGGCCATGAAGCATATCGCTGTATTTCGTCTTGGCCGTCGCCACACTCACGAAGAAGTTGAACATCTTCTGGGAGAACTTCCCCTTCGCCTTGATCGACTGATATACACCGGCCTTGACGGTCTCCCAGATCCGGGGCACGGAACCCATGAACGCGGGGTTCACGCGCTGTAGGTCGGTCAGGAGGATCTTGCCGATCGGTTTTGAGTAGGCGATCGTCGAAGCCTGGGCAAGAATATGGTATTGGAGGATTCTTTCGAAGGAATGCCAGACAGGCAGGACGGAGAGCCATCTCTGGCCAGGTCTGAACTCTACGATTTCAGGGAGTTGGTTCAGTTGATGGATGAAGTTCCGGTGGCAGAGCATCACCCCTTTGGGATCCCCGGTCGTGCCGCTGGTGAAGATCAGGGTAGCGGTATCCTCCGCCGTCCCCTCCTGCTGGCGGACCTGCAACTTGCGAACCAGAGCGTCGTTGGTCAAAAGCTTCTTGCCGGCAGTCAAAAGGTCACTGAACAGGTGGATGGTGACTCCATAGGTCTTTTCCAAGTCCTGGACCGCGAACGCCACGGAATCATCCATGACGATCAGATGCCGCAAGGCGGGAAGCTCGGACTTCAGTTCAAGGATCTTCTGCAATTGCTCATTGTTCTCCGCGAAACAAAAGCGACTTTCCGTATAGCCGAGGATAAAGGAGACCTCATACGGCATCGCGTCCCTCCCTCGCGGCACATCGACCGCCCCGAGAGAGAGGACGGCAAGATCGGCCACCAGCCACTGTGAACGGTTATCACTGATCAGGCCGACATTCTCACGTTTCTCCAGTCCCAAGGAATCAAGCGCCGCGGCCATGGCCCGGACTTGGTTCTGCAATTGACGGTATGTCGTCGTACGGAAGGCCCCTTTTGCGTCTTTGGACATCTGTGCGCCCATATCTGGATATTTCTTTACAATTTCGTCGAATAGTTGGGGGATAGTCTGATACATGGTCAGCGCGCCTCCTGGATTTGTTTTATATTGACATTATTTCATTTATTGTCAATATGTCAAAATAAAATATAAAGGATAACCTCTTTTGTCAAGTGGATACGAATTGAAACAGGAAAAACACATCTCATGGCATCAAATGTACGGCTGAAAGACTATCACGATCAGGGACAGCTGTGCTGAACGGTAGGTATAGGATATAGGAAAGCATTGGAATCATGACGCCCCCCCTTTAGAAAGCCACTATACAGGCTTTTGTATCAAGCCGAAACCAATGGTGGAACAATGAGATATCAATGGGTTTTCATTGGAGGAACAAAGAGGAACCAATGGTGGAACAATAAAACAGAAGGGATGGCCGACACTTTCTAGGGACGGTCCGGCAAGAAGCCCCCCCTCACACAGAAAAAAGGCCACCGCCTTGCCCGTACCAATGGAACGGGGGACGATGGCCTCTTCTCGACAGTCCGGAAACCGGGCTATTGATCTAGTGCCTCAGCGACTCAGGCAGCCACGGGAGCGTCCTTGTCCTGCTTGCCGAACAGCTTCTTGAAACAGGAGATCATGACGATGATCGCCAGACCGACGAGCAATACGGCGAAAATGATCTGCATACCGTCCGAAGCGAATTTGAACGCATCAGTACCGATCTTGCCGATGATCTTGATGATGATCTGGGCCAAAGCGGTCAAGGTCACGGCCAGCATGAAGAACATCGGGATATAGAGCATCGCCCCCTGCTTCTTGGTCTTCTTGAGGAAGACAGCCAACGCACACAACGCCAGAGCGGAAAGCAACTGGTTTGCGGAACCGAACAAAGCCCAGATGTTCTGATACCCGTTGGTGGAGAGCAGATAGCCGAACACCAGGGTGATCACCGTTGCGAAGTACTTGTTGGTCAGGATTTTCTGCCAGACCGGCATGTTGTCCTCATCCGTATCGGAATCCATGAACAACTCCTGGAAAGACAGACGGCCGACACGGGCGACCGAGTCGAGGCTGGTCAACGCGAACGCGGAGACCGCCAAGGAGATGATCGTGAAAGAAGCCGCCTCAGGGATGCCGAGCACACTGAGGAATCCGGCGACAGCGCTGGAGAATACCACCTGCGGGGTACCGGTAGGGATCACCCCGCCCTTCGCGACGGCACCGACGGCGATCAGAGCGATGACCGCGAGCAAAGATTCCACCAACATGGCGCCATAGGCGACAGGAAGCATGTCCTTCTCGTTGCGGATCTGCTTGGAGGCCGTACCGGAAGCTACCAGCGAGTGGAAACCGGAGACCGCGCCGCAAGCGATGGTGACGAAGAGAATAGGGAACATCGCCTGTCCGTTGACGAAGAAACCGCTGAAAGCGTTCAGCTCGATGGTAGGATTGGCCACGAAGATACCGGCTACGGCACCGACCATCATCAGGATCAACAGATAGCTGTTCAGGTAGTCGCGGGGCTGCAACAACGCCCAGACGGGGGTGACCGAAGCGATCATGATATAGATGAACACCAGGTAGAGCCACAGATTGGTACTGAGGGACAGCGGGAACATCATGCCAAAGACGATACAGGCGACCAGCAGCACAATTGCAATCACAGTATTCAGCCAGGCGCTGATCTTCACATGTTTGAGGAAGAATCCGAACGCGACGGCTACTACAATGAACAATGTGGAGGTTGAAGCAACCTGACCGTTGGCCAAAGCGCTTGCTTCACTCATTCCGGTGACACCGAAACTCTTCGCGACGATATCTGCGAATGCCGCGATGACGAGGATCGAGAACAACCAGACGAACAGCAGGAACAACCGCTTGCCGACTTTGCCGACATAGAGTTCGATGATATAGCCGATGCTGCGTCCCTTGTTTCGGACGGATGCGAAGATGGAACCGAAGTCCTGCACGGCGCCGAAGAATACTCCGCCGATCAGAATCCACAGCAATACAGGCACCCACCCGAAGATGGCGGCCTGGATCGGTCCGTTGATCGGGCCTGCGCCAGCTATCGAAGCGAACTGGTGTCCAAATACAACCTGACTCGATGTCGGAATGTAGTCGACATCATCCTCCAGCGCATAGGCGGGAGTCTCACGGGACGGGTCTACGCCCCACTTCTTGGCCAGCCAGCGTCCGTACAGTAGATATGCCGCCCCCAGGACGACGATGGCGATGACCATCATTAAAATGCCACTCATTTCTTCTCTTCCCCTGTTAAGATTGAATTAAGAAAATTTTTCACAAGTACACTCCCATTCCCACTTCATTGTCAACAGGAAAACCCACTTTTTTCTGACGATTGCCTCACTTCTGTCACGACGAGCACAATATACCTGCCTCAAGCGATATCAATGGCATCTCACGGCCTGTTTCGTATTGACTCGTTATAGGAAAGAGGAAATAATTGCACCTAATATTCTCCGCCGGATTGAGGGCGGGGCGGCCCTTATGGACCGCAGAGACGACAAGGAGCATTCCTATGAAAGAACGCATTACCGAACTACTCAAGAGAGCTCCGGGCCCCGAAATGGTCACGGCAGAAGGCTGGGTGCGTACAAAGCGCGACAGCAAGACTGTCTGCTTCCTTGAGATGAACGACGGTTCATGCCTCAAGGGTTTGCAGGTTGTCATCGACAAGGCGACGTTCACCGATGAAGCGTTGCTTGCGAAAATCACCACTGGTGCGGCGGTAGTCTGTCGCGGACCCATCGTCGCGTCCGCTGGCGGCAACCAGACCGTTGAGATGGCCGCGCAGGAAGTAGAACTCGTCGGGGAATCCCCGGTCGAGACCTACCCGCTTCAGAAGAAGCGCCACACCATCGAGTATCTGAGAGAGATCGCCCACCTCCGGCCAAGAACGAACATCATCGGCGCCGTATCCCGTGTCAGGAATACGATGTCCTATGCCGTGCACCAGTTCTTCCAGGAACGTGGGTTCTACTACGTGAACACCCCGCTGATCTCCACCAGCGACTGCGAAGGCGCCGGCGAGATGTTCCAGGTCACGACGCTCGACATGAACAATGTCCCGAAGACCCCCGAAGGGCTCGTCGACTATAACAAGGACTTCTTCGGCAAACGTGCGGGGCTGACGGTAAGCGGTCAGCTTGAAGGCGAAACGTATGCCATGGCACTGAAGAACATCTATACCTTCGGCCCCACGTTCCGCGCTGAAAACTCCAACACGACCAGACACCTTGCTGAATTCTGGATGATCGAACCGGAAATGGCGTTCTGCGACCTGTCGGGTGACATGGAAGTGGCTGAGGAATTCCTCAAGTACCTCTTCAAGCAGGTGCTGGACAAGAACCAGGAAGATATGGAGTTCTTCTCCAACTTCGTAGAAAAGGGTGTGATGGAGACGTTGCAGCATGTGGTGGAGACTCCGTTCGCACACATGACCTATACCGACGCCATCAAGGAACTGGAGAAGTTCAACGACAAGTTCGAGTACCCCGCCTACTGGGGCTGTGACTTGCAGAGCGAGCACGAGAAGTTCCTCACCGAGCAGATCTGCCATAGCCCGGTCATCGTCACCGATTATCCGAAGGAGATCAAAGCCTTCTACATGAAGCTGAATGATGACGGCAAGACGGTTCGCGGCATGGATGTGCTGGCCCCCCGTTTGGGCGAGATCATCGGAGGAAGCGAACGAGAAGCTCGCCTTGACGTGCTGATGGCCCGATTGGCCGAATTGAAGCTCGATCCGGCCGACTACTGGTGGTACCTCGACTTGCGCAGGTTCGGCAGCGTACCCCACGCAGGTTTCGGCCTCGGTTTTGAACGTGCGGTCAGATACGTGACCGGCATGCAGAACATCCGCGACGTCATCCCGTTCCCACGGGCGGTCCGCCAAGCGGAGTTCTAGGCTCTCCAGAAATGAAAGCGAAAGCTATGTGCAGACAGTCATCGGGTTTCCGATGGCTGTTTTTTTGATCTTCCGGGAACGGATGATTTCCTTATTTCAGACCTGGGACCTCTCACTTTCGGGACAGAAGTGTCAGTTCGTTGCCAGACGGCCCCCCCCCTTGACGACACCGGCGTACCCACCCCGCTTGGCAACGTCGGCGATAACATGCCATACTCCATTTGAACCAGACGAAGGGGTGACAACGATGACAAAAGAAGAATTCTGGCAGGCTTTCTTGACAACTACGGGCAAGGACGGTTCAACCAAATATGCCGACTCCTTCCATTTTGGATCGACGGAACGGATGGCGAACGTTTTGCTGGCGTTGGTACTGGAAGGAAAGAAACGGGCGACGGCAAGCAGCGTACTCGCCTTTGAAGCTGAAAAACTCGATATCCCGAAAGTGGGCAACTATAGCATCGTCACCGACTGGGCCGGCGAACCCCGATGCGTCATTGAAACAACGGATGTGATGATATTGCCGTTCAACCAGATGACCTTCGACATCTGCAAGCGAGAAGGTGAAGACGACTGTCTGGAATCGTGGGTCGAGGGTCATAGAAGGTTTTTCAAAATGGACGCCGAAGAACTGGGATACGAATTTTCAGAGGACATGCTCGTCGTCTTTGAAGATTTCGAGGTGGCGTTCTCCGTTTGACCACCGCCCCCTTGGGAGCCTATGGCATTGATATCTCACAGAGAAAACTGCTGCACGTTTCGTAGGTTTGTTGTAAAAACAACACTTTCATACGAAAAACGGCGACCGCCACTAGGTTCCTATGCCATGCAGCAGTCCCCAGACCGCCAGCTGACTCAAAGAGGCCAGCCCGGTCTTGCGGTAGAGATTCCTCCTATGGGCAGCCAGTGTCCCGACAGAGATGCCGAGTTTCCAAGCCACTTCTTTGTTGGTAAGACCATTGACCCACAGGGAAAGAATCTCCTCTTCCCTCTTTGACAAGGAACCGCCGGCGCATCCAGATCCATGATATGACGGCGAAGACTCCCCGCAGCATCGACCTTGCGGAGCCCCTGAAACGAATTCCACGGCATGGTCCAAGCAATCGGCCACGACGGACGTCGGAAGCAAGACGCTTCGAACCAGCTGGTGCCGTTCAGGAGAGACAAGAACAAGAAACCGACCTGCTAAAGGGGCGTTTGAACAGAACCCCTCCATGCGCAGCAACAAAGGAAGACTGTTGGAAACCACCAGCGTAAAGTCGAATTCCAAACCTCGGCCGACACAAATATCAGAGGGAGTGAGTAACATGACCGAAACCGTCGATAGAGACGACAATCGTTCCATGAGAGAACTGACTTCGGCCGACAAAATGTCTTGGGTATAGATGGCGATGCGTTGTTTCATTTCCCCTATATATAGGAGGAAACCCCGCTGGTGATTCAGGAACCGTGTTGCAGGTATCTGGAACGCTGTTATTCCAGCAGCATCCGCTCGGGATGCAACGCGATCTGCCCCTCGGGGAAACGGCGCAGCAACTCAAACAACTGCTTGTCCAGAGCCGCGGCGAACGCCTTCGATTCTGCGGGTCCCATCCCCCGGCTCTGTTCGGCGTAGATGCCCATTTCGCGAAGTTCAGTCATGGCATTGCGCATCGAAAGCCGCTCACCCATGTTCGATGTGGTGAAACAGCCGCCGCGGTCATCCAGGACGACCAGATCCTTTGCGACCAGACGCGCCGCGAGAGGCACGTCGTGGGTCACAGCCAAGGTCCGGGGAGCGGCGTGTTCCACGATATAGTCGTCTGCGCTGTCCGCCCCGGGGTTGACGATCGCCATGGAGATCGGAGTACGGACACGACGGATGTTGTCGACCGCAAGATCAGGAGAATCAGGGTGGGACACCAGCTCCTTTACCTGCCGTCGCAAGGAGGCGGTATGGTCGGCCATCGCCTGTACCACGTCGGGCAGCGAACGATCAGCGACGAACGTAGCGCGGATACCGGTACGGACGATCGCACGGAGGAGAATCGCGCGGAGATTCTTCGGACAGGAATCACCGTCCACCCAAAGGAGAACATCAGGAAATTCTTCGGAAAAAGAGTCTGTTACAGCCATATCGTCTACGATACCACAAATCCGACGGAAATGTCCCCCATCATGCTATGGATATCAACCCGGCCAGGACCAGGAACCCCGATGGTACGGACATAGATGCCGCAGCTCCCGCCTTCAAGCACCGTCAGAGCAGGACTCGACAACGCTATGGCACCCGACGCGGCGACCTGCAACGCCTCGTTCGCATAGGACAACGGCTGATCGCACCCAGACAATACCGCGGTCAGCAGGATCGCCGCCATATCATAGGTATCGCCAAGTCTCAGTTCCGTCTTCGTGACCTGGACCTGTAACAGAGGATCGGAAGTCTCGCCGAACGTACTGACGCAGACCACTTCCCCATCACGAATCCCCTCGAACCGCCAGACACGGCGACGGCCACCCCAGCCCCCGACATATTTCGAAAACAAATCCACCCCGTCGCTGAGCTTCATCCGGTATTTCATCAACAGACGAAGCATCTTCAGCTTATATCCGAACGGAAGGTCAAAACCGACCTCGGAGGCCTTGAGCAGAATGTGCTTGAGCCGCATACGGTCCTTTGAGGACATCTGTTCCTCTTCCTCGATCCTGTCGCCGATGAAGTCGTCGATCAACACCGGGGGATGCGGCAGATGGGGGAACCTGTCCCGCGACGGATAATGGCTTCCGACAAAGATATCGTCAAGCCAGAGATCGACGCGGTCACAATTGGTAAAGACGGCGACAGTTCCCAGATGTCCCGCCGGATGGTCGCCTATATCCATCGTGGACGAAACCGCCATGACAGGCTTTGCATCGCTTTGCGACGCATAGACCCAAGCTGCGAGCTTCGGAACACGGAACATGTCGCAGACGCCGTGATAGCAGACCTGGTCGCCGCTACCGAAATTTGCATGGGTGTTGTAGTCGGACATGCACCACCCGATAGCGCCGCTGATCCGGCTGTCTCCGTACATCGCGTCGAGCACCCTGGCGTGGCGGAGGGCATGTTCGGTCCGATGCCGTTCGCTGTCGATCCGCTTCGTAGGGAACATATGGCCGTTGTGCTCGGTAACGAGATACGGGCAGTCGCTGGACTTGGTTATCTTCCGAGGATCATCCAAGGCCCTGTTGTCTCCACGGTGGATGAAATCATTGTAGGTGTAGATATCCTCCAGCAATTCACTCCCGGCGAAATTGCGGATGCCGCTGGTTGGACGGGTCGGATCAAGGGAACGGGTCAGCTCGTTGGTCCGCGTATACAGCTCGTGGTCGTCGGCGCTTTCGTTGATCCGCACCCCCCAGGAAATGATCGAGGGATGGTTCCAGTCCCGCTCGATCAACTCCCTGACATGCTGGAGGCAGAGGTCCCTCCAATGCGCGGCCGAACCGATATGCTGCCACCCCGGGATTTCAGTCAAGACCAGCAAGCCAAGTTCATCGCACCGGTCGAGAAAAGCGGAGGACTGGGGATAGTGGCTGGTACGGACGACATCCACAGCCAAGTCCTGTTTCAATAGCTCCGCGTCAGCCACTTGCAAGGAATCCGGCGCCGCATAGCCGATATACGGATAGCATTGGTGTCTGTTGAGCCCTCTCAGCTTCCTGAACTTCCCATTGAGACAGAACCCTTGCGTGGTGAACTGTATGTCACGGATTCCAAAGCGGGTGGAGAGCCGGTCACTCTCCATCTCCTCGGCATATAGCCGAAGCGTAGCGTGGTAGAGGAAAGGATCCTCCGGCGACCAGAGATGCGCCCCGTCGATACGACAAGACAGGCGGACGCTACCATCGTCCATCGGGGAGGCTGAAGTCGATGCCACTGCGGAACCTGACGGATCGGAGACTTCGAGTTCCAGCCGATACTTCCGCCAATCCAAGCGCGCTCCGAAATCGGCACAGCCTTCCAGGACGGCGGCGACATCGAGTTCGCAGGCGGGCTGAAGCGGTCCGGCAGTCCGGACCCTCAGTTTGGAAAGATACACAGGGGGAACGGCGACCAACGAGACTTGTCGGTAAATCCCCCCATAGGTGAGATAGTCCATGGCGCCACCGAACGGAGGAATCAGGGCCTGCTCGGAAGAATCGACCACGACGGCGACCGACACGGATTTTCCCGGCTTCACGATATCGGTCAACTCGATATCGAACGGGGTATAGCCCCCTTCATGCATGCCGGCATATCGGCCGTCGACGAAGACCTTGGCAGAGGAGGATACCGCTTCAAAATGGAGAAATACGCGCAGGCCCTCCCATTCCGAGGGAATATCAAGACGTTTCCGATAGCAGGAAACGAAGCAACAGCTCTGGTCATCGAAATAATGACGGGGCAACACCTTGTTCGCATGCGGGATATCGACGGACTCCCATTCGCTATCATCAAACCCCGGTTCACACCACCCGACCTGTTCATCTCGGCTAAACGACCACTGGTAATTCACAGAAAGCTGGCAACGCATCGTTTCCCCCTCGCCTACGACTGACGCCGAACAGGGCGTCGGATTCCCGCCGGACCGTAGGCATCAAGAGTACGATGGACTGCCGTCGGAGTCAATCATCATCCAGAGCCGGGACGGCAACAAAAACTGGAAGCCATATAGGAAACGTTCAGGAAACCCATACATTTTTTTCGTTGTACTCATAGCCCCAAAATGTTACAATCTTAGTGTTTCGATCCGTAACAGAGATGCAGGACGCCCTGTATCACGAAGGTATTGCCATGGGACACCCCTTATCGCAACAATCTCTCGACCTGACAGCGCGGCTATTACGTCTCCATTACTGTGAACATGACCTCGGTATGTTCCTCAAGTATTTGTCGAAGGACATCACTTGGATAGGAACCGGGGAGAATGAGTTCTCGATGAACTACGATGAGATCGTCTCGTTCTTCAACGCCTCCGCACAGTCCGGGGCCGTTCCCGCCTGCCGCATCACCGAAGAGGAATATACGGTGATGTTCGTCACCGGCGATACATGCGGGATCACAGGCCGATGCAGGATCTCCACCACCGAAGAGTCCGAAATGATCCTGTCCGTCCGCCAGCGCGTCACATTCGTGTTCCGCATGGAACAAGATGGCTTGAAAGTCATCCATATCCATGCGTCGAATCCGTATCAGGACATGAAACCTGGCGAGTACTTCCCTACCGAGGTAGGACAAAAGAACTACGAATACATGAAGCAGTTGATCAGCCAGCAGACCAGACAGCTAAATATCCTGATCGACAATCTCCCCGGCGGTCTGAAACTCAGTCGTCAGGACGACGGCTATTCCTTTACGTATGTCAGTCCGGAGCTTTGCGCCATGCTCGGCTATACGTTGGATGAATTCATGGAGTATAGCGGAGGAACCGCGGCGGGAGCCTGCTATGAAGAAGACAGGGAAGAAGCCGTAGCCGATTCCATCCGTTGCTTCAACGAAGGCGATTCCTATACCTGCGAATACCGCATGAAGAAAAAGGACGGTACGCTGATATGGGTCAGGGACTATGGCAAGAAGTTTATTTCGGATACCGGTGAAAAGCTGATCAATAGCGTCATAGAGGATATCACCGAGAAAAAACTCAAGGAACTTGAGATCGAGGCCTCCTTCAACTCGTTGCCGGGTGGAATGCTCCGTTTTCTATTGGATGACCCTATGACCGTGCTTTCGGTGAACAAGACCTATGACGAAATGCTTGGACAAACAGATTCCTCCCGGAAGACCTCGTTGCAGGAGTGCATGTTCCCGGAGGATTTCGTGCCGTTGCGTGGAATCATGCGACAGCAACATGAACACAATGGAAAACTCAGCGGAACGTTCCGGTACAGCAGACCGGATGGATCGGTATCTTGGTTCAGGCTGCGGGGCACCAAGCTCGGGGAAAAAGACGGCACCCCTTGCTATCTGGGCCTGATCACAGACATCACCGACGAGCAGATCATGAAACGGAAACTGGAGGAAGAGCAGGAAAAGTATCGCCTTGCGATGAAAAACACCCCTGACATCATGTTCCAGTACGATATTCCGAAAGATGTCTTTACTTCGTTCGAGAATTCTACGGATGATGATGGTAAAAAGATCATCATCACCCTGGAACGATACAGCAAGCTGCTGTATGACGAATCGCTTGCGATCATCCATCCGGACGATATCGAGAACACGTTGAAGTTGCTCAAGGCCGGAGAATTCACCCATCAGGAAATCCGTCTGAAATTCCCCGAAGACAAGGTCGGCACATACAGATGGTGCGTCATCCAAGGCACCGCGGTATACGATGCGGACGGAAACACCCTCAGGACCATCGGGACCATCAGGGACATTTCGGAACAGAAACAGCAGCAGGAATTGCAGACCAGGCTTGAGGAGATCTGCAATTTCACGATATCAAGCGACTATGATTCAATCAGCCTGATCGATACGTATACCGAAGCCTTCGAAGTCTATACATCAACTTCAGATTCTCAGTCGCCGAGTCTGAACGTGGCTTCGACACCCCGGGCGACGAAAGAGTATCGCGACTTGATCGCCCAAGAAGACCTGGAGGCCTACGACCGCAACATGTCGATAACCGGTCTGCTGGAAAAAATCGACATGAAGAGTCCAAGCCAGCGCACATTCCGCTACAGACTCCGGTCAGGACAGCAGTATCGGTGGAAAGAGTCGAAATGCATGCCCTTCAGTTCTGATTCCCGCAAGATCATACTCAGTATCAGGGATATCCATGACGACATGCTCAAACAGCTTCAGGAGAAGGAGCTGGAAGACCAGACCAAGCAGATCCTCAGGAACGCACTGGCGACAGCGGAAAACGCAAGCCATGCGAAAAGCTCCTTCCTTTCCCGGATCAGCCATGAGATCAGAACGCCGCTGAACGCCATCATCGGCATGTCCACCCTTGCGTCAAGCTATCTGGACGATGAAGCGAAGATCGAAAACTATATCGGCAAGATCCTCACATCCTCGAAACATCTGCTTTCCCTGATCAACGATGTATTGGACATGTCGAAGATCGAAAGCGGAAAACTCCAGATATCAAGGGTCCCCTTCAAGCTGGACAGCATAACGAACGAGATCAGATCGATCATCTATCCGCAGACGGAAGCCAGGAACCAAAGCCTTGAGATCTATACGGACGTGATCCATGAACACCTGGTGGGCGATTCCCTCCGACTGGCGCAGATCCTGATCAACCTGTTGAGTAACTCGGTAAAATATACACCTAAAGGGGGTGCGGTGAGACTGGAGATCATCGAATACCCGGAAAGGTTCTCCAACACCACCCGTTTCAGCTTCAAGGTCCAGGACTCCGGGATAGGGATGTCCGCTGAGTTCCAGAAGAAACTGTTCCAGCCCTTCGAGCAGGAGCGCAACGACACCGGCGGTACCGGTCTCGGCATGGCGATCACAAAGAACCTCGTCACGATGATGAATGGAGAAATCTCCGTGGAGAGCGAAATCGGCAACGGTTCCTGTTTCATCGTCTCACTCCCCTTCCAACTCGACCTCAACGTCGATACGCCGCAATACAAGAACAAGCGGATGCAGACCCTCAAGGTCCTGATCGCGGACGATGACAGGGTCACGTGCGAGCACACCCAGCTGATACTGAACAGGATCGGTGTCAGCGGAGAATGGGTCCTGTCGGGCGCGGAAGCCGTAGAGAAGGTCAATACAGCCTATTTGAAGAAGGACCTGTATGATGTCGTGTTCATCGACTGGAGGATGCCGGACATGGACGGGGTGGAAACGACACGTCAGATACGAAAGATAGTTGGTCCTGATCCCCTCATCATTATCATTTCAGCCTATGACTGGACGGAGATCGAGGAACAGGCGCGGGAAGCGGGAGCGAACGCATTCATCCCGAAACCCATGTTCCAGTCGAATCTCTACAATACCTTGTTGGCGGTCACAGGATCGGAACAGCAGGAGATCCTCACGCAAGGACATGCCGTTACAAAAGATTTCCGTGGACGAAGGTTCCTGCTTGTCGAAGACAATGAACTGAATCTGGAGATCGCCCAAGAGATGCTTGGACAGACCGGCGCGGACATCGATACGGCAGGAAACGGAAAAGATGCGCTTGAGAGATTCCGGCAATCACCCTCAGGGTTCTACGACGTGATCCTCATGGATATCCAGATGCCAGAGATGGATGGCTACGAAGCTACCAGAGCCATTCGCGAAGCCGGGCGTCCGGACTCGGATTCAGTGCTGATCATAGCGATGACCGCGAACGCATTCGCGGAAGACATCACCGCGGCCCTGAGGGCGGGCATGAACGCCCATATCTCAAAACCGATTGATATGAACCTGTTGGTCACTACGATCTCGAAGCAGCTGGGTGAAGAACATGGCAAATGGTATCATGCGTGAACGGCGGCATGGAACGATGAAGATCCCTGAAGTAGGTCCTCTTGCAATACTGGCGAAAAAAAATTACAGTTTGCGTATCGAGAAAAAACTATCCATTGGGCGTTCATGACGCAATTCAGGATATCCGAACAGGAAGGAGATTGAAATGAAGTATTCCCCATTACAGACCGCACGTTACAAGTACGAACCCAAATTACCTGCTATTCTTCGTGAAGCCGTCGATACCATTGTTCCAGTAGCCGGCGCCGCGACGGCGCCAGCCACAGACCAGGAGGCTATCAAGGCATTGTTTCCAAACACCTACGGTCTTGCGAAGATATCCTTTGAAAAGGGTGAGAACAAGACCATCGGTGCGAAGCGCAATGTCGGCGTGATCCTTTCCGGTGGTCAGGCCCCTGGCGGTCACAACGTAGTAAGCGGACTCTTCGATGCCTTGAAGGCCGCGAATCCTGAAAACAAGCTGATCGGCTTCAAGGGTGGCCCCAGCGGTATCCTTGAGGACAAGTATATCGAGATCACCGCCGATTTCCTCGCTGAGTACCGCAATACCGGTGGATTCGACATCATCGGCAGTGGACGCACGAAGCTTGAAAGCGAAGAGCAGTTCGCCGTCTGCGCCGAGACCTGCAAGAAGCATGGCATCTCCGCCATCGTCATCATCGGCGGCGATGATTCCAACACAAACGCGGCGGTCCTCGCTGAATACTTCCTCCGAACGAAGGCCGGAATCCAGGTCATAGGCTGTCCGAAGACCATCGACGGCGACCTGAAGAACGAATCAATAGAAATCTCCTTCGGTTTCGATACCGCGACCAAGACCTACAGCGAACTGATCGGCAATATCGAGCGTGACGCCAACAGCGCCAAGAAATACTGGCACTTCATCAAGCTCATGGGTCGCAGCGCCAGCCATATCGCTCTCGAATGCGCTTTGGAGACTCAGCCGAACGTCTGTCTGATCAGCGAAGAAATCGAAGCGAACAAGACTTCCCTTACCGATGTCGTGCGTCAGATCGCAGATGTCATCGCCCTGCGTGCGGCGGACGGCAACAACTTCGGCGTCATATTGATTCCCGAGGGGCTGGTCGAATTCATCCCGGAGGTCAAGGCTTTGATCGCGGAGCTGAACGACCTGTTGGCGAAAGAGGCCGGTACCTACGGCAAACTTGAGTCCTTTGAGGCCCAGAGCAAGTTCATTACCTCCCACCTCACCAAAGCGTCTGCCGAAGTATTCGTCGTTCTGCCTGAGGGCATCCAGAAGCAGTTGCTCATGGACCGTGATCCGCATGGCAACGTCCAGGTATCCCGTATCGAGACTGATAAGCTGTTGATCGAGATGGTCGGCAACCGTCTCGCTGAAATGAAGAAGGCCGGCGCCTATGTCGGAACGTTCAGCGGACTCAACCATTTCTTCGGTTACGAGGGGCGCTGCGCATTCCCGTCCAACTTCGACGCGGACTATTGCTACAGCCTCGGCTACAACGCCTTCATGCTGATCGCAAGCGGTCTTTCCGGCTACCTCTCCTCCGTGACCCGGCTGCACAAGCCAGCCTCCGAATGGAAAGCCGGTGGTATTCCCATCACCATGATGATGAACATGGAGCAACGCCACGGCGAGCAGAAGCCGGTCATCAAGAAGGCTCTCGTTGAACTCGACGGCGCTCCGTTCACCTACTTCGCCGCCCGGCGCGACGAATGGGCCCGCAACACCTGTTTCACATTCCCCGGCGCGATCCAGTACTATGGTCCGACCGAGGTCTGTGACCTGACCACCGTCACCTTGGCGTTGGAACAGCAGGGAAAGTAAGACTGAGGCCCTTTCGAATCAAGGTTCAGATCAGGGACTGTCGCACACGTTGCGGCAGTCCCTTTTTTTGTCGCTATGTCCGTATGTCCCTATGTCCGTATCTCTGGGTCTATGTCAGGCGTATGTCCCTATCTCCGGGTCTATGTCAGACGTATGTCCCTATCTCCGGGTCTATGTCAGACGTATGTCCCTATCTCTGGGTCTATGCCAGACGTATGTCCGTATGTCCGGGTCTATCACCGCGGGATACGCTTCTTCGAAGCTAATTCCCGCTCGACTTGCCTACCCTGACGCCATAGCGTCCAGCAAGTCGTGTACTCCCGGTAGTCCGTATGTCAGACGTATGTCCCTATGTCCGGGTCTATTACCGCGGTCTACGGCCTGACGGCCTACTGGACCGCTCGACTTGCCTACCCTGACGCCATAGCGCCCGGCATAAGCTCTTGTTCCTGGGGCGTCAGTCAGGGAATTACGTTCCCATTATTTTTTTGTGTCAGAAAATTTTCATGATGACGATACGGAAGAACAACAGTATATTTCGCATAGAAAACATTTCAGGGGGGAATGATATGGCAAAAGAAAAGACACCAGCGGCGAAGCCTGTCGCGAAGACACCGGCCAAGGCTCCGGTGACCACCACTGCGAAAACTTCAGCGAAGCCTGCTGCCAAGGCTCCTGCAAAGACACCCGCGACAAAACCAGTCGCAAAAGCTCCGGTTCCAGTCGAAGAGAAGAAGGAAGTGAAAGACGTTCATACCCTCTCCTTCGTAACTGGAAAAGGTTGGGCGGTAAAACGTCAGGGAAGTGAGAAGGTCATCAAGTACTTCAAGACGAAATATGAAGCTACGGAATATATCGTACAGGTCAGCGGCAATCAGAAGACCTCCGTCATCATCCGCTTGAAGAATGGGAAGTTCCAGAAGTTTGACAATGCGATGAAAGCCTTGTCGTATGCAAAATCGGCGAAAGAAGACGAGTAAATCTCAATTCACATATCGAGAACATCAGCTCGGATCGTCTACACTCTGTCGTTCCGAGCCTTTTTTTGTCCAAACCAAGGCAGGACGTATCCGAAATATACTCGGGATGTCTCTATCCAAGTTCGGTGACAGAATGTTTATGACCAGTTCCTCCACCGCCGATAGAGAAGCCAGAGAGCAAACTACGACGATAGGAACAAAGAGACCAAGCGAAGTGTACAGATACGGAACAAGGAACAACGCCCCGCCAGTGACCTTGTTGGCGTATGTGTGCAGAAATGCAAGCGCATGATATTTCGCGTACCCGACGGACAACGAAGCGAACCGGACCAAGACGACACCGGCTACCCACCAAAGCATCCAGGGCCGCCACGGAAGTATCGGCAGGAAGATGATCATCGCAATGGTGATGAAGATGAAATCCGCAATACTGTCCAAGACAGCACCAAGCCGGGTCGCACCGCCGGTATGTCTGGCGACGGGACCATCGAACATATCGGATAGGCCGCAGAGGGTGTAGATGAGGAAGAACGGCATTGTAAACGGCTCCAACAGGAGCAATACGAAGGAGCCGGCCATCCGGCCAACGGTCAGGCAATCTGCAAGATGACGCATGGTTTTTCGCATATTCAAGGAATCTGCTTCACCACGACCTTCAGGCCGCTTTCCGTACAGGCGAGATAGGAATATCCCCCCTTCCCCTTTCCGAGAAGCTGAACGATCTCGTACTGGATTCCATTGACTGGCATGCTGTTCGACATATACACACCATACGGAATTATCATCTATGTATCAATCCTCGACTTGCTAGGCATATCTATGACCGCTCCTGTATCGTGACATGTACCGTATCGCCCGGTTGCTTGCCGATCTTGGCCCGGATGTCCTTGCGTATGCCGAGGATGTGCCCGGGTGTCCCCATACGGACCAGACTGCCGTCGTAGGGAAAGCCATCAAAGGTCGCATGAACCTTGACCCGGCCTTTTGAGAACTCAGCCGGAACATCATATGGGAACTCCACGTACGCACCATCGATATCCGGCACCTTCCGGATCATGGCATCGAATTCGTACACCTTGGCATTCATGTCTCAGCTCCTGAAAAACGGCAGGCTTATCTCAACGAAAGCATCCTGGTTCGACAGCATCGCAGGATGCCCCCCATGCGGAAACAGGTGATACTCGCCATGTCCGATCTTCCTGATCATCTCTCCATAGGTCTTCGCAAAGAAATCCTTTCCGACCAGTTGGGTGAACTCATCCTCCTCGCTTCCGGTCATCAGTATCTTCGCCCGAAGTTCCGACAGAGGCTTGTGGTAGAAAGCTCCGACCGTCCGTTCATGCTCCACGATTGCGGCTGTGTCGTTGTCCACCACAGGCTCCCAGTCGTCGCCCTGCATGTACCAATAGAACATCCGAGAGTCCTCATCCTTTTTGGAGGCTTCCCGATCCGCCACGATGACATCGGTATAGGCTTTGAGGGGGATCTCACCTTCAAAACTGTCGGCAAGTACATGGTCGACCAGTTCAGGAGCCTCCAACGCGACATTGATTGCGACCAACGCCCCGCCACTACAACCGAGCAGATCAACATCCCGATAGCCCTTCTGGCGAAGGAATTCGATGACCTGCATGGCTTCATCGTACCAAAGGTCGGTAGGAAAACGGTCCAGTCGATCAGACTGTCCATGGCCAAGAAAATCAATCAGAATCACTTTGTATGCATCGGAATAGCGTCCGATGAGTTCAGTGAACATCACCGACGAGGCGGTATTGCCGTGCAGCATCAGCAGGGGCTTGCCCTCCCCGATCTCTTCGTAGTAACAAGAATATCCATTGTATGTGAAATGTGGCATAAAATCTCCTTTGCCGCCTTACTGGCGAAACTGTTCTGGACGGAGGAAAAATACCTGTTCTCCCTCGGCGTCCAGTTCAATGAATGTAAAACCGATCCGCTTGAGCAGGCCGATTGACGCAAGGTTCTCCGGTGCGACCGCGGCGCGAACCTCGGAAACCCCGATACTCCGCAACCAGTCCAGCAAAGCGCTTACCACCTCGCTGGCGAACCCCTTCCGCGCATCCGCCGGATTGATGGTGTAGCCGATCCAGGCGACATCGGATTCCAGTTTCAAGTACAAGTCCCCCAGCAAATGACCGTCCCGACGGTCGGCGACCGCAAGCTGCACCCCCTCCGGTAAAGCTCGCACTCCCAGCAACACATCCGCATACGCCTGTCGGGAAAGTCCCTTGAATCCTCCTTGGTGACGCATCCAGCCAGGATCGTTTCTATAGAGGAGGAACTCGTCCAGATCCGTTTCCTTGAAGGGGCGGAGAATGCACCGCGTGGTCTCGATCCGAATGGAATCACTTCGCATGGTCAGTTCCCTTTTGCTTTTTTTTCGATGGATAAAACTCGGTGAACATTTCGAGATAGCGAGGCAGCCGTTCGATATCAGGCTCCATGAACCAGAACGCCTTGCCGTCACAGGCCTCATGGAGGTTCCCCGCGATATGATAACTCTTCCGATGTTTGCAATCCGGGCGGCAATGGTCGCATGCGGCGAACGGGCCGGTGAACGCCTCCTTGATAAAGTCGGGGGCCTGCTCGATCATATCCGCATGCGTTTCTACATCGCTGAAATAGAGGCGCAGGATGATGTCATCATCCCTGATATAGATCCGTGCGTATGATTTCTTGCTCTTGACGCCGACCTTGGTATAGATCGTCATGTACCGTCCCCAGCAATACCCATTGCCGATCGTCCCGCCGCAGGAATAGCCGAGTTCTCCCATGGCCGAGTCAAAGGCCAGGATAAAGGCCCTGTCCTTGTCACCAATGAAATCAAATTCTTTCTGTGTCAATAGTTCTCGCATGTTGTAACCTCACCAAGATGTTTATTCCGAGATCGCAAAGATCAAATCCACAGTCGCCCCTTTTCCAATACTTTTTTCCGTATGATGCTCATACTCCATGTTCCGTGCGGTGAATCCACTCGCCGGCAACCAGCGGGTGTAGAAATACCGTTTCGCTTCTCCAATCGCCAGCCCCCAAAGAAATTTGAATTTGGGTTTGATGATGATTTTTGCGTAACGACCATCCTCAAGGATGAATTCCTCCAGCCCGAAGACGGGGCTATCGCTTCCGATGAACAGCCTGAACTTGCCGGTCGCTTCGTCGTAATCCTTCGACAGCACATAGAATGGCAGGACGGAGTTCTCCGCTTTGCCGACCACCGCATGATATCGTTTTGACAGTGAAGGGATATCTTTCGCAATGTTCCGGTCGCTGGAATCCATCCACAGGCCATATAGGGGAATCTGCTCATATTGCTGCACAGCTATCTCGAACTTTCTCATGTCGCACCTCCATATTCATCAAGCAAAGCATGTAAAGAGCCAAGTTCTTGGCCTAGGTTGTCATAAGCAAACACAGAGGTTTCCGCATCAGGATCATCATGTCGTAATTGGACAAGAAAATCCCAGATATCCATAAGCTTACGATGGAGTGAATAGAATAGCAACAGATATTCATCAGGCCATATACCGCCTGCCGCCTCATAGGCACGGCAGAAAACTCCGTCCTTCTCATGGTCCCGGAACATGAACAAATCCGCGGCAGGGGGAGCAAGACACAGTCCCTCCCAATCAAGTAAATACAATTGGGCACCCTGCAAAAGGTTCCAATTGTGCACGTCAGTATGACAGAGTGACAAGTCCTTGCATCCTTTTCGGATCGTATCACGGAGTTCTTGTGTCAAAGAGATCGTACGTATGAGAACATCCTTGTATGGGGCAAGAATTTTTTGCAGAACGTGGGTAGAATCATCGGATTCTACCACTAAATTCATCAGCGTTTGGCAAAATTGAAGAGAAATATCCTCATTGATACCTTTCATATGGGAAAATTCTGACGCAGGGTATCCATGTAATGAGGCAAGGATAGTCGCGAGTTCTTCCAACTGTGGCCTGGACAAACCGTTTACCCCAGGAACGGCCCCTTCGACATAGGAGAACAACTGAAGGACTTCATCTCCTTTCTGATATGTATATTGCTCGTCCAAAGTTTTGATCAGCCGGGGCATATGACTGCCAAGATAAGGTGAATCCTGCAATTTGCTGATGATCGGTAGATACACCGCCATACGCCGTATCCAAGGCAGAATCGATTCACGTGTACGATCATATACTTTCAGAAAGTACGTGGAATCTGAAGTCGGGACCCGATAGACTGAGGCAGTCCAGCCTCCTTTCTCCGGCAGGACATCCATGGGTTTGATTCCATAACAGGAGGTCAGAGTGTCTTGGTATTTTGTGTAAGCAGACATTGTTTCCATTTCAGATACCTATACAATATCAGTATACAGCTATTTCCCCGATATAAGTATCCGCTTTTTCCAGCAAGGGGCCTTTCGCACCCATCGTGAACGCGATATCGCTGCTTCTGATCGACAGCAGCTCCATCCCGACTTCCAGCCCAAGGAAGACCATCATATCGTCCGTTAACCGGATCATCCCACTCTCAGAGATGGACAGCCAGCAATACGATCGGCCCTTGTATTTCAGGAACGTCCCCTCTTGCTCCGCATAATCCCGCAACCGGGGCATGTCTGAAAGGATATGGCCCAGCTTTGATGGAGCGAACAACCCGTGTCTGGTCACGCAGAATCCTCCGGTAATCCTGCTTCCGGTAAACAGATAGACTTTTCCATCGGCAGTAATATCGTATTCGGATATGGCCTGGTCAGGCAGTTGGATGGTCAGGTCTTCATGAATGACCGACTTGCCGAAAACGAATTTCCCACCCTTGTTCAACTGTGGCATGATGAAGGCTCCTTCGCTTGCTTGGACTCTATCGAATAGTATAACTTATTTTCATACAGATAGTTATACACAAAACACCCGATTTCATTGTTCCACCATTGGTACCCCTTTGGTTCCTCTTTGAAACCCCATTGTTCCACCATTGGTTTTCGCACACGAAAACCAACGTACAACCCTCTGTCAAGCAATCAATCAGGAGACGGCGGGCTTCCCCCTCGATTCCATCCGCCCCAGCACTTTTACCAGACGGTATCGGTTATATCGTTGGATCAGCGCAAACGGAATGTTGCAGAGCCCGATGAATGTCGCGATGCAGAAGAACAGGGGTAAATTACCTATGGGATCATCACACAGCATACAAAAGAAGAGGGAAAGATATCCGGCGACGGCGATACTGTAATGAACGATTTCAGCTTGGCATGTCATGAACAGGAATTCCCGCACATATGCTGGAGTCATCTCGTTTCGCAGGTGACGCTTGTCAAAATCCTTGTTGTACTGAGGCAGACGGTCCTTCCATGCCGGTAGTTTGATGCGACGGTAGAAAGACAGCTCTCCCTGAGAAACCTCAAAGAAAGGCTTGCGATAGTCAAACCTGCGACGACGGACTGGCGAAGGGATCGTCGTCGTAATGAACGCAGCTCCCCAAAAATGCAGACAGATCCAAAAGAGTGTATTGGACAACGTCATCGACAGAATGAAAGTCATTTCGATTCCTTCATCCCCCGTATTGTTTCCTCCACGGAAATCAGCGTAGCGGACCGGCCGTGGCAGGGACTATCCATGATCAGGGACTCCTGTACGTTTACGACCAATAGGACTGCGTTTTTCATGGACTTTCCCTCATGAAGGTATTCTGGCACAAGTCGGGAAGAGAGTCTATCTATGCGGGGGGAATGTTTCTGGTCGTACAACAACGGCACCAATTACTCTTTTGGGTAATCTTTGATGAATTATCTTGAGTTTCCGATTGATACGATACTAAATATAACTGTTACAACCTTATGTGTGGAGCAAGCATGAAAAACGAACGAAATTTGTTCAAAACCCAGAAAATTCTTAGTGGAATATACATTGTCCTGTTGGTCGCGATGATTTTCATCAATGGGTTCCACATGTTTTCCACCTATGGGGCGAACTCTTTCAAGAACCCCCGGTACTATATTCTTGTATATCATATAACACCCTTTCTCATTCTACTTGTATGCAATGCTCTGACATTCCATTTTGATACTGGTTGGGCGAAAATACTTCATGTCTGTACTTTCTTCCTTCAAGGCTACTATTCCCTTACTTTGGATATCAACGAGTTCTATGGTTGGGCGATCAGCTTGGTCGCCATACTGCTTATGTACAAATACGGATATTTCTCAAAGCACCCGATCTTAAAAGCGATCCTTCTCTACTTGAGCTTCATGTCCGTTTGCATAATCTCTGTTTTGGTCAACAATGACACGATGAGCCGTCTTCTCAGTACGACTGTATTTCTCGTATTCATCCTGACCTTTATCTATTTTATCTTTCAGGATGACATCAAAGAGGCCATTAAAAACAAACAACGGGTAGCGGAACTACAACATAGGGTCGTCATGCTCAATATGGCATTGGAAGAACAACAGGAATGTGCAAGTACAAGGGAAGAGGAGTTGCAGGAGCAACTTGCCGCTCAATCAAAAACAGACCAAAGTGAACTTTCACTCAGACGAAGACGAGATATCCTTGCAGACCTTGCGAAACTCTCAAAAGAACAAGATCAACTGAATTCACAGCAAAACCAACTTCGAAAACTAGAAACCGATATTCGCAAAAGCATCTTTGAATTATCAGGATTGCGAAATTGTACGGACCAGGAATTGGAACTGATCTTCCTGTTCTATATCCACCGGGGTAATCTGACCAACAAGGAAATGGCCGCGCTCATGGGAACGAACTGTGACGCGATCAAATATCGGATGCGGACGATCTATCACAAGATTGACGGGGTCGATAGCCGCACGGGGCTACTTGCCTATATTGATGACAACATCCAGCTCAAACCGTACTATTGAACGGGGGAAATGCTATTTCTTGGCCATGAAGAAGAACCGGCGGAAACGAAGGACGACCTCTCCGTTTTTCATTACGGGATACACCTGGCGGGCACGTTCCAGTATTTCATCTTCGAACAACCTTGCGTCATCACCCCCAAGGACATCCAGATATGGACGGAGCCGGGTGCCTTTGACCCATTCTATCAGGGAACGGTGTGAAGGCATGTTGTGGTAATAGACGGTCTCCCATATCTGGAACGTACTTGAACAACCCGCCAAGATATCAAAGTACTCATCGGGTTCAAGGCAATCGTTCGTTTCAAAGCATACAGCGCTGAAGTCCCATCTTGATTCGGAAGCCACCTCTTTGATGATCCGGAACAAAGGCTCCTGTCCGTTCATCGGAATCTGGACCGCCAGCATTCCACCGGCATTGAGCCTGGTCATCAGCGACGGCAACAGACTCGCATGGTCGGGAATCCATTGCAGACAGGCGTTGGAAAACAGCAGGTCATAATCGCCTGCAAGCGAGGAGATATCACACAGTTGGAACGGGATATCGGGATAGCTCCCTTGGGCTTTGGCGATCATGTTCGGGGAATTGTCGATACCGAGGAGGTCCGCATCGGGAAAGACTTCGCTCAATACGGAGGTGCTGTTGCCGGGACCGCAGCCAATATCGACGATCGTCCGGGGATCATAGGGTCTGACACGCTGTGCCAGATCAAGAGCGGGTTGTGTCCTTTGTTTCTCGAATCGCAAATACTGTTCTGAATTCCAGTCCGACATGTCATCATCTCCATCACTCTATTCTTCCGGGATTTTCAGATTATGGACTACATACCGTTTGGTGTATATATACCAGGAGATGATGATTCCGGCCCTGATCATATCTGGATAGAAAACTGGGGTGCCAGACGAATCCGACACCCCATCATCCCCCGATGAAAAATCGCAAGGCGACCGACGACTCGTTATCCGAGCACGATCTCGATGATATTGGTGCTTCCAGCCTCCATGCCCGGTATGACATGTACCGGTTCACCGTTCAGGCGAATCTCCTTCACCCCTTTCTGCACATGATCGGGATTGGTCACGGTGATCTTGTACTCGGCGCCACGCCAGCAGCGGGAGACAGAGAACCCATCCCATGCCGCAGGAATACAGGGATCAATCTCCAAGGTGTCATAGCCGGGACGAATACCCAGCAGATAGTGTGTCGTCGCGAAATAGGCCCACCCCGCGGAACCGGTCAGCCAAGGATGCCTCGCTCGGCCGAACGCGGTATGGTCACGTCCCATGACGAACTGACAATAGGAATAAGGCTCCGACTGACGGATCTCGATCTTGTCGTTCTGATTGGCAGGGCACAAGGCGTCATAGAACTTCATGGCCCGATCGCCGTTTCCAAGCATGGCGTCACCGACCCAAGCCCATGGGTTCGGATGACTGAATATCGCGCCGTTCTCCTTGATCCCCTTGTAGACGCGGGTGATGAACCCGATGTCATCGTTCGGAGTTCCATAGGCCGGGGCGTTGAGATGGAGGCCCCAGTCGGAATAGAGATAGGTGTCGATGGCGTCCATGGCCTTTTGGGCCCGTTCTCCTTGCGCGACTCCGGAGACGACCGCCCAGGAGTTGGACTCAAGATGCACTTTGCCTTCTGTATCTTCACTGGTACCGATCTTCACCCCGTTCTTGGTGATGCCCCGGATATACCACTCCTTGTCCCACAAGACGTTCTCGCAAGCGTTTCGGACCTTCGTCGCGACTTTTTCATATTTTGCCGCGTCATCATCCCGACCATAGTACCGGGCGAGTTCGATGAAATTCCGCAATGCCCAATAGTGGAGGAACGAAACCAACGCGGACTCCCCGCCCCCGAGGTTCAGACAATCGTTCCAGTCGGCGCGAAGCCCTTTGCAGATGCCGGTGGCCCCCACTTGTTCCGTCGAGAAATCGAGGATCCGCTGCATATGTTCATAGACCGTTCCTTCTCCACCGTCGGCATAGGTGACGACCTCGTCGATGAACGGGAACTCCCCCGTCTCCTTGATGTATTCACAGATCGCGGGGACGAGCCACAGAGCATCGTCGGAACAGGTATCCTCAAGTCCATGGACGATATCGGTCAGTTTCGCTTCGGGTTTGACCGTAGGGGACTTGAACGGAGGAATCTTCGGCCTGTCGGGATCAAACACACTTGGATCGAACAGATGCAGGCCGTAGCCCATGCTGGTCAGTCCGCGACACAGCTCGATCAGACGCTGACGACATTTGCCGGGGTTGGTATTTGGAACGCACATGGCGTCCTGGGCGGTATCACGATACCCCAGACCAGTACGGCCGCCGACTTCAATGAACGAAGCGAACCGGGAGAATACGACGTTCGTCTCAGATTGATAGAGGTTCCAGGTATTGATCATGGTATCCATCGCCCCGTTGGGGGTATGGATCTGCAATCTTTCGTATTTTTCCTTCCAGTACTCCTTTAGGGCGTCGAACGCGGCATCGACTTCGGCGAGGTCCATGTATTTCGCACGGACGGCCTTGCCGGCTTCACGGTTTCCGACGCCGAGCATGATCACCACGCGGGCCTCTTCGCCGGGGTTGAGGACGATGCGCTTGTGCAACGCACCGCAATGGTTGTTCCCGAGTTCACTGCTGCCGGAGAGTTCCCCGCGTTCGACACCGACGGGATTGGTTTCGGTACGGTAGTTTCCGATGAAGCTGTCTCGCAGGCAATCGTAGCCATCCGGTTCAAAATTCGCCGTGAAATAGTGGTACATGAAGGGATTGTAGAAATTATCGACCTCGATCACACCGTCGGCATAGCTTGAACCAGAGCAATACATGCTCATCTGTAAGTTCTGATTGTCGATCTCGATGATATTGAAGGAGAACTCGCAATAGGGAAAGAGACTGATATCCTTCTGCTCGTTCCCAGTGTTCTTCAGGACGACATCCCACAGCTCCACAGCCTCCCCTCGGGGGATGAACAGGGTTTGTTCGGCATGAATATCATCGTAGTCACAGATGAATTTGGAATAGGAAAGCCCATGACGGCAGACATACTTCGCCTGTTCCAACGGTTTTCCTACGGGTTGCCAGGAGACGGACCAATAATCCTTGCTCGCGTTGTCCCGGAGGTAGACATAATGCCCAGGACGGTCCAAGGGGACGCCGTTCGCCCGAAAGCGCGTGACCCGATGGTTTTCAGGGGATTCATGGAACATGTAGCCGCCCGCATTCTGCGAGATGACGGTCCCGGTATTCTCAGTGCCGAGATAGTTCGTCCATGATACGGGGACATCGACCCTGTCGATCACATATTCCCTGGCGGCATCGTCAAAACAACCATATTTCATATCTTCCCCCCCATCGTTCCACAAGAAATCATCGTCCCACGAGGTTCTGTGAAGAACCTCATCATCCATCTCATTGACAACCGCAAGAACAAGACGGTTCCGGTCCTGGTTCTGAAGTTCCGCGGTCATGATGCCAGGCTTCGTACAAACCGTGAACGAACAACCAGGCAAAGTCCACGTTGGTGTGAAGGAAATGTACTTTGCCGGTTAGTTCGTACAGTGATTGTACCACTACTTGAACGAGATTGAAAGTCTTTTTTATACTTCGCGCCACAAATGCATACTAGTCAGAACATCACTGGCTCAAAATCTCAAAATTGCTAAGAAACGACTGTACGGTACCCCAAAGGTTTGCCTCTCAGCCTCGTTTGATAGTATAGTAGATATCGTTATGGCAAAACCGCATGAACGAATCAGCCGCCCGGGGAGAAGGTTGATCTCGGGATTCCTCTTGATCATATTGATCGGAGGCATCCTCCTTGCCCTTCCCTTCACACATCGCCCAGGAGCTGAAGTCTCCTTGTTGGACGCTTTGTTCATCTCGACAAGCGCCGTCTGCGTCACCGGTCTTGTGCCTGTCGACATAGCCGCTACATTCAACATCGCGGGACGGACGATCCTGGCTCTCTTGATACAGCTCGGGGGACTTGGTTTCGCAAGCATAGCGATCTTCTTTCTCGTCCTGTTCGGCAAGACCATCGGTGCGAGCCAGCGTTCCTTGATCAAGGAAGCGCTCAACGCAGAGACAGGCAGGGGGTTGATCGGCCTGGTAAAGACGGTGGCGATCGGCGCCACGACCATAGAATTGCTTGGCGCCGCGGCCCTCTATACTGTCTTTTCAAAGACCTATGCCCCTCTGCCCGCCATCGGCATGAGCCTGTTCCATGCGATCTCCGCGTTCAACAACGCAGGGTTCGATCTTCTCGGGAATTTCCGAAGCCTGACCGGATATGATTCGAATCTCGTGATGAACTGTACGATCGCGACACTGATAATACTTGGAGGGTTGGGGTTCTTCGTCTATCGGGACGTCCTCATGAAACGGCGGTGGAAAAAGTTCACCATGCACTCGAAGATCGTCCTGAGCATGACCTTCGCCTTGATAGTCGTTGGAATGCTATTGTTCATGATCACCAGTGGACTTCCCCCGTTGGAGGCTTTCTTTCAGAGTGTTTCGGCTCGTACCGCAGGGTTCAACACAGTGGATATGACGTCGCTCGGAACCGCCGGGCTGCTTGTCATGATCATCCTGATGTTCATAGGAGCTTCCCCCGGCTCCACAGGTGGCGGTATCAAGACGACGACCATGTTCACCCTCCTGGTCATGATGTTCAGCGTCTCGACGCGGCGACAACCGACAGCCTTTCAGCGCAGGATCACTATGGAGAGCATCACCAAGGCGCTTGTCGTCGTGACAATGGCATTTTCCGTAGTGCTGATCGGAACGCTGGGCATATGCATGGTCGAGGGGGAGCGTTTCCCCCTTTCCTACATATTGTTTGAATCAGTATCAGCGTTCGCTACGGTAGGTCTCTCATGTGGCATTACTCCGGATTTGCAGGCCGGCAGCAAGCTCCTGCTCATGTTGATGATGTTCATAGGACGGCTTGGCCCCTTGACGATAGCAAGCAGCATCAGGTTCAAGGATCAGCAACTGTCCTATATCGAGGAGAAGATATTGATCGGATAGTGGTGATGGCTTGGACATATCGTGTCCTGTAAGTTTCCAGCCCACCAGATATCCGGTCAATTCGCAGATGGTTTTTAACGGAATTGTTCGATCAAAACCAAAGGCTGGCAAAGCGAGCATATCATGTATATGTGAGCGGAGCAGGCAACGAAGTAATGGCAACAAAATCCAAAAGAAAGTTCGAAGGAGAAAGTATGACAGGCAAGGATAACGAATGCGGACAGTACACCAGTACGACCGCATGAGATAGACGATGCATGACACACTTTATCCGAGAAGGAGATGAATATGGCAAAAGCAAAGTACACAGACCCCGACCTCTTTGGCGTCATCGGCATAGGCCGTTTCGGCTTTACACTGGCGAGTGAACTGGTCAAGGCAGGCAAAGACGTCATCGCACTTGATGTCGATGACTCCAAGCTTCAGCCGTTGAAGGAACAGGTAAGCCATCTCTACCAGATCAGCCATGTCAACAAGGAGACGTTGCAGGAAGCAGGTATCACCGAATGTACAGCGGTCATCGTCTGCATCGGCAAAGATGTGGAAAGCAACCTGTTGGCAACACTCAACGCCATAGATCTGGGAGTACCGCGGGTAATCAGCAAGGCGATCAGCGATGATCACGGTAGAATCCTTGAAAAAATCGGTGCGGAAGTAATCTATCCGGAAGAGGAGATGGGCGTAAGGCTGGCAAAGTCACTGTCAAGCAAGATGACACTCGATTTCCTGGCGCTATGCGAGGATTTCGCCATTATAGAAGTGGAGGTCGCACCAGGTTTTGAGGGAAAGACCATCCTTGAATGTGACTTCCGCAAGAAATACGGCATCAACGTGATAGCTTTGATCCACGATGAAAAAGCGAACGGGAACATCTCGCCGGACACAGTCTTGCATCAAGGCGACCAACTTGTCGTATCAGGTAACAACGATGGTCTTGAGGCATTTCAGAAAGCCAACGCGAAGAAAGCGTGAAAGGGAACGTAATCGGCCATAATTTTCATTCATCTGCCATCGGTCTGTGCTATACTGACAGGACTTGTGCCTGAAACGGAATAGGGCCCATCGCCCATATTCCAAAACGGACGAGCGACAGAATGTGAGAGACTGAAAAGAGACGTGCTCATGGAATACATTGATGCAGATCGCCGGCAAGACAAAGAACAAGAAAGCGAGCATATCACGCATATGTGAGTGAATGAAATGACGAAGTATTGCTGGCAAGATACGAGTAAAGATTCGAAGGGATTCCCCCCTGTGACAAGGAATGAAGAAACGAGCATATCACGCATATGTGAGTGAATGAAATGACGAAGTTGTCAGGGGGAAAGACCGAGAAGAAACATGCGAAGCAGATTGTCAACAAGACAAGGAACAAGGAAGCGAGCATATCACGCATATGTGAGCGGACGCAGCGACGAAGTATTGTTGACAAGATGCGAGCAGAAGGAGAATGAAATGAATACCCTCTCCCTATCCGGCGAATGGCGCCTTTCCCCCAAAAACCCCCAAGCGATAACACAATCGACACGATATTTCACACAACACCAGTCGGTCCCTTGCAAGTTACCTGGCGATGTATATTCGGCGTTGCTGGAACAGCAATTGATTCCAGACCCGTACTACGACACTTGTGAACTGGACGTACAGTGGGTCGGCAAAGCGGACTGGAACATGACTCGAAGCTTCGAGGTCTCAGCGGAGGACCTTTCCACTGGAAAAGCCGTCCTGACCTTGACCATGGCGGATACCATCATCGACATCCTCATCAATGGAAAGCAGGTCGGACATTGCCGCAACCAGTTCCGGGAATGGACGTTCGATGTGACGGATCTGCTTATGGAAGGTACGAACAGTATCGAGTTGCAGTTCACCAGCGCAGAAAAAGTCGCATTGGAAGAGGCCGCCAGACTCACATACCCGATCCCCTGCTCCATATATCCCGTCAGTTCTCCCCATAGGAACCTGGTCCGCAAGACACAGTGCCACAGTGGATGGGATTGGGGGCCGTGCATCATGGCGATGGGTGTCTACGACCAGCTCAAGATCGACTTCCTGCCTACGGGAAGGATCCTCAGCGTCATGACTGATACGACGAAGCGCAGGGGTGGCGGCTGGCATGTAGACGCGACCATCCGGTACGAAGCCTGGAAAGGCGGCACCTTGCCCTGTACCATCAGACTGAGGGATGGAAGCGAAAACCGCAACATCAGGATCAAGGCGGGAGTAAACGAGTTCACCCTCCACTGCGTCTGCAAGGAGGTCGAGGATTGGTGGCCCGCAGGACAAGGCAGACAACATCTATATCCCATGGTCCTTCAGATCGGTGAGCAGACGGTTGAAAAACGCATCGGCTTCAGGACCATCGAGGTCAAGACCATCGAAGATGCCGCCGGGGGCAAATCCATGACCTTCTGCGTCAACGGCCGGGATATCTTCGCAAAAGGCGCGAACTGGATTCCGTTCGATGCGCTTCCCTCTCTCTTGACCAAGGACCGATACAATCAGTTGCTCCAGGACTGCGTCGACGCAAACATGAACATGATCCGTATCTGGGGTGGCGGTCTATACGAAAAAGACTGGTTCTATGAGCTATGTGATGAAAAAGGCCTGCTGATCTGGCAGGACTTCATGTTCGGCTGTTCGTTGTACCCGGCGAACCCGGAATTCCTCGAGAACGTGGAGCAAGAAGTCCAGTATCAGATACGCCGATTGCACGACCATGCGTCGTTGGCGATCTGGTGCGGCAACAACGAAGACCTCGGCGCGATCACTTGGTATGAAGAATCACGGACCAACCGTGACCGGTATCTGGTCGACTATGATCGCTTGAACGAGGGAGTCGTGGGCCGGCTGGTCAAGGAACTCGATCCAGGCCGCACCTGGTGGCCGAGCAGTCCGTCCGCCGGACCGAACGATTTCTCCGACAACTGGCATAACGACGGCAGAGGAGACATGCACTACTGGTCGGTATGGCATGAAGGAAAATCCTTTGACGCTTATTACGATATCAAGCCAAGATTCGTCAGTGAATTCGGTTATCAGTCTTTCCCCTCCCTTTCGACGGTGGAGACCTATGCCTCGGAAGAACAGCTCAACCTGACCAGCCCGGTCATGGAGCATCACCAGAAAAACGATCGGGGGAACTCCATCATCATTGAAAATTTCTCCCGCTATTTCAGATTCCCCACCTCCTTTGAGCAGATGCTCTATCTTTCGCAGTCCCAGCAGGCATTGGCGATGAGAACCGCGATCGAATACTGGAGGACCTTACGACCCTACTGCATGGGCGCGTTGTATTGGCAGCTGAACGACAACTGGCCGGTAGCCTCCTGGTCCTCCATCGACTATACAGGGAAATGGAAACTGCTCCATTATGCTGCACGGCGTTTCTTCGATCCGCTGACGCCGATCGCATACATGAAGGATGACAGGATCGAAGTCTATGTCGTCAACGATACAGAACAGCGGTATGAAGATGCCAAGCTATCGATCAAGACCAGCCGTTTCAATGGCGACAAGCTACCGAAACAGGTCTACCATCTCACCATCGCACCCCAGAGCTCGACACATATCTGTACCATTCCGAAACGTGAAATCGGAGCGCCGACAAACGAGGTATTCATCTACCTCAAGCTGCGGACGACGGACAGGTATGTGGAGAACACGCTCCTTCTCGACCTGCCCAAGCGTTGCGGCATATGTCCTCCACATCTGGAGGTACAAGTTTCCGAGGCTCAAGGTGGATTTTCCGTAACTTTGGGCTGCCGTGCTCCGGCGTTCTGGGTCTCCCTCGACGCAGGGGACATCAAGGGCAGGTTCAGCGACAACTTCTTCGATATCCGGCCTACCGCCCAGAAACAGGTCATGTTCAAGGTCAAGGAACCCTGCACCCTGGAGAAGTTCAAGGAAACCCTCAAGGTATTTGATCTCTACACCAGTGGTCACTAGACACGGTATCCGTATTCAGCCGACACCAGCCTGAAACATGGCTGGTGTCATACTTCAAGCGCAGACATACGCATTGCAACGACAGAAGGAAGACAACATGCGGAAGATTCTATACATAGACAGCTGTACTCGCCCCGCCCCGGCATCGAGATCCGCTATTTTGGGCCAGGCGTTCCTTGATGAATACACAAGTCTGCATCCAGAAGCGGAAACTGAACATCTGGTGTTGAGAGATCTGGATCTCAAGCCGTACCGGATCGACGATGTGGAGAGACGGGTGGAATTCATCGCCCGAGAAGAGTTTGAAATCCCAATGTTCGCGTTGGCCAGGCAGTTCGCCGCAGCGGACAAGATCATCATAGCCGCTCCGTTTTGGGATTGCAGTTTCCCCTCCATGCTCAAGATCTATTTCGAACATGTCTGTGTGCAGGATGTCACTTTCGGCTACGATGAAACCGGACAGGTAGGATTGTGCAAAGCCTCAACCTTGGCCTATATCACCACAAGCGGGGGCTGTTATGATTTCTGTTCAGGAAAGAACGTCATGGAGATGGCGACTCCCACAATCAAGGCGATGGCGGTGATGTATGGGATTCCCCAATGTCAGTTTACAGTCGCAGAGGGGCTTGATATCATTGGCAACGATCCGCTCAAGATCATGGAAGACGCCATTTTCGTAGCGAAACAGCATGCCAGGGACTTCTAGCCCCCCCGGTTACCAAAACTCATACAAGCCTGTCATTACGTTGACAGGCTTTTTTTCCGCATTGGCACGGACCGGTATTCGGTTCCGCCGAATTTCTTTGTAAGGGCCTTGTGGATGAAGTACAGATACGGCATACCGAGGTTGGTCTCCACCAAACTGTTGATCACAAGCGTCTCCAGTCCCGACTGTCGGATTCCGGTCACAAGCAACGCGAACTCCCAGCCGAACTGTACCGCGATGCCGATCAGCAGCAATCTCACTACCGGTATCCCCGCATTGGAACGGATATTCATGATACAGACGATCATATAGCCTACCAGCAGGATCAGTGCCATTGCTCCATGATAGCTTCCTGTGCCTCTCCAAATATGGACCGTGCCAAAGCTTCCGCCGAAGTTCTGGCTGATCAACGGGTTGCAGATCCATGCGAAGAAAATCAATATAGTCCATTCCTTCCACTTCGGGTCACGATCCAGCATCAGCCATATCCAGGCGAAATTGGTGATGCCGTAACTCATGCTGAGCCAGAACAGGAAGGGACCTGTCGGAGCCCCTTGCACCACCCGCTCCTGGAGCAACAGATAGAAGATCCCATAGTCTACTACAAAATAGAGCAGACCGCCGGCAAGGCCGAACAGACAAGTCTTCTTTCTTCCTGTGAACCAAAGGGCGCACAGAAAGAATACCAGGAACGCACTGTCCAGCCAGATGTACAGCAGGTTGAATATTCTCGCGGGAATGATTTCCATATGAACCTCCGACACATTACCGAACAAATATATCATAATTTGTTCAATAACGTCCAATAACAACCAAGCTTGTGCATTTTAGTGCGAAACGGTACATTTCAAGATTCTGCAAAACGTGAATCCACACAGATCTGGACCGGATATATCACTTATGAACCATATGTAGCAGGATCGCCGGCCAAGTGACAGATCTGCGAAATGTTTCGACGGCGCTCCCAGAAGGTAGTCCTCCAGCATAGCCCCGAAACCCACTATTCCAGATAGAAAGAGCCCGGTGCGACGCACCGGGCTCCAAGAGGAGTGCTATGAAACAAACTCAGCTATCAGTTAGCCTTGTTGTATGCTTCCCAAGCTTTCTGTACGTCGGCGGCGACCTGAGCGGGAGTCTTGGTGCCGAGACCGATTTCCTGTAGGCCAACGTTGATCACGTTGAAAACGTCTGAGTGCAACACGCCGTCGATAACGGGAGTGGTGTTGTACTGCTGATAGAAAGCGGCTCTCTTGCCTACCAGAGGTTCAAGGTTGTTGTCCTTGATAACCTTGGCGACATCGACGTTCAGGTTGGACGGGAAAGAAGCGCCGGTGGTCAGGCGGTAGGTCTGAACATAGGGGCCTTGCAAGTATTTGATCAGTCTCCAAGCGGCCTCTTCCTTGGCGGAGCCAGCAGGAATATTGGCGCTCATGCCGAAACCGGTACCGACGACACCACTGGTGGTGTTGCTGACGACTTCACCGGAAATGGCGGGGAAAATAATCAGTTCAATGTCATTTTCCTGAGCGGCGGGAGAAATCAGAGCCATGCCGGTGGAGGCATCGGTCTGGAAGTTCGCACATGCCCAGTCACCGTCAATGAAGAACGCGGCCTTTCCTGCGGCGAAATCACCACGACCATTACCATAGGCGGAGTTCAACGTATTGCGGTTGATGACGCCGGTCTTGTAGAGCTGATCGATGACAGCGAGAGAATTGACGAACCAAGGATCGTTGAAATCGATCTCACCAGCGGCAAGCCTGTCATACCAGTCAGCACCACCCATGCGACCGACGACCAGGGAGAACAGACAGGACTGCATGACCCAGCTGTCCATGTTGTCCATACCAACGACTTCGATACCCTTCGCCTTCAAAACAGGAACCATAGCAATCAAGTCATCCATCGTCTTGGGCATCGCAAGACCGTTGTCCTTCAGCACTTTGGTGTTGGTAAACATCATATGGGTAGAAGTGATACCGTTGGGCAGTTCGGCAAGATATCCGGCGGCCTGCGAAGCGAGAGCGGCGGGAGCATAGGAACTCACCAGACCGTCTTTCTCAAGGAAAGGCATCAGGTCTTTTACTGAATGAGTGGTCTGCAAGCTGGTGGAGCGTCCGCCCGGCCACATGTAGACGACGTCTGGCAGGTTGCCGGAAGCCACATACGCTTCAGTCTTCTGATGGAAAGGTTCGTTGAAAAGATCTTCACGGATAACCTTGATGTCGGGATTCTCCGCCGCGAAGCGGTCCCAAACCATTTCGATTTCATCGGCGCTGTTCGGAGCGGACATGTCAATGTAATACAGAACGGTCAGCTCTGTCTGACCTGCCGCGGCCTGATCCTTGGAACCCTGTGCGAACGCCATGGAAGCGACCATAAGAAGCGCGAGCGCTACGATGGAAATTTTCTTCAGTCCAGTCATTTTTACCTCCTAATGACTTACCAAACTCAGTATGTACCGTAACATGCAACTTCTGCATGCAGTGGTGTCGAATCGACTTCTTCCTTCCCTCTCTGGCAAGAAAGACCGGAAAAATCCCCTCTCACTGAATTAGTTCATACTTTGTACAAACCAATGCTATCATGCTTATACACAGCTGTCAAACTTTTTTTCAACTGTTTTTCTGAAGCCTATCGAAATCCCCGGCGACTACCATACTTGTGCAAGATGGCGGACGCAGGCAAGAAACGAAAGCCAAGCCAACGTCGTTACTGAGAAGTTGGTGTTCATCATATCCGGCGTATCCTCCCAAACGGATAGGACACGCCAAAAAAGAACTATCAACCCTTTACCGCACCAGCGGCGACACCTTTTGTAATTTCTTTTCTAAAAATAAGATAGAATGCAAGCATCGGTACCAGTCCGATAACCAGCGCAGCAAACTGCTTGCCATAGTCAGTGGCAAGGGCGCCAGCGAATTTCTGCACGCCGACAGGCAACGACTTGATCTTGTCGGAAGCCGTCAAAATATTGATCAGCATGAATTCATTCCAAGTGCCGGTGACCGTCAGAATCGCCAACGTCGTCGCGACAGGAGCCGCCATGGGAATGATGATGCTACGGAATATCCTGACATACGTCGCACCATCTATACGTGCGCTTTCAACCAACGCATCCGGTATGCTCTTGATATATTCAGTTCCAAGATAGATGCCCATCGGCATACCGATGCCGATGTATGGAATCAAGACGCCCATCCGGGTATTGTACAGTCCTACCCAGTTGACCATGAGATACAGAGGAACCATGATCGACTGCAACGTCAGCAGCAAACCGATCACGAATGAACCATGGATCAGAGGAGTCGCCTTGTTCCGGATTTTCGCGAACGCGAAACTTCCCATGAACGAAAAGATAATGACCACGACGGTAGTGACACCCGTATATATCACGCTGTTGAGGATCAGAATCGGGAACTTGCCCCTTGTCCAAGCATCGGTGTAGTTGACAGTGGTCCACTTGTATCCTTCGATTGAACCTGGCAGGCCAAGTTTGTTCAACTGGAATTCCTGAGTAGTCTTGAACGAGTTGAGCAACAACCAAATCAAGGGATAGATCGCCAACACGGTGAATATACCAAGGATGATGTAGGTTATCACAAACCCGATACGGGCTCCGGTACTTCTGTTATTCTTGATATCCGGCATGCTACTCCCTCCCCCCGAACTTCTTTTCGGCCATCTTGGTCAATCCGATCAACATGAAGCTGATAACGACCATGACGGTGGATATGGCATTTGCCATCGGGTAGTTCGGAGCACCCTTGAACGCCTTGTCGTACATATAGAGCGACAGAACACTGGTACGGTTCGCCGGTCCTCCGGCTGTCATTACGTAGATCAAGTCGAAACTTTTCAAGGAACCGCTGATCGCGAGGATCGCGGAAGTGACGATGACCCCACTCAGCGCGGGAAGGATGATGTACCGCAGGGCCTGCATTTCGTTCGCGCCATCTATCTTCGCGGCCTCAATGACCGAAACATCGATCTTCTGTAGATTCGCGAGGAAGATGATCAGATAGGTACCGGTGTACATCCAAAGAATGACGAACAGAACCTTGAACATGGGGTGGTTCGAAAGACCAGCCTCATACGTCGGATTGAATATCCGCACCAGATCAGTGAACGCACCAGTCGGAGCAAAGAACGCTTTCCACAAAATACCTATGACGACTGTAGAGATGACACAGGGCAGATAGATCATCGTCTGGAAAAAGTCCTTGCCTCGAACCATACCCCGGAACAGGATATAGGCCATGAAGAAGCCCAACGGAATCTGTCCGAACACTGAAATCAACACGATATACATGTTGTTCTTCAGTGCCAGATAAAAGTATTCATCCTGGAACATCTTCACATAATTTCCGAACCCTACAATACTTACCGGGTTGGGACCTCCGAACAGTTTTCCACCACGATAGTTGCTCAAACTCAGGAAAACAGAGAAAACGGTAGGGAACGCCATGACTGCGATGTAGATAAGGAACCCAGGCAACACCAAGACCCAATAGGACAGTATCTGTTCCCGTCGAGCAGTGGCGCTACCACCTTTCTTCAGTTGCTTCATGGCGGTATTGGCATTCATCCCACCATCCTTCTTCTTGATAATCGACATAACTCCCCCCCTTACGCTAGAAGTTCTTTCGATACGACTTTTTCTTCGATGAAGACTGTAGGATGACATCATCCCAGTCGAAATGGCATCTTGACTCCATCTCAGAGAGTTCCGGTACCGCGAACAGCTTCTGCAAGAACATCATCGCCGCACCCTTGGCTACGACAGCCTCGTCCTGTGCATTGAACACCAGCTGGCATCCAACCTTATCCATCACAGCGAGAAACTGGGGGACGACCTCTTCCAGTTCCTTGCGAATTTTCTGTTCATCGGCGAACGGACAGCCATGGATGAACACGACCCGTGGGTCCATGACAGAAATCACCGGGACCAGCGAAGAGAACAGATCGCGTAGCCAGATACGCCAGGCCTCTTCATCGTGGGCGGACTTGATCAACAGGTCGTCAGGCAGGCCGGTCTGTCCAGGACACCCTTTCCGCCATGATATTGAACAGAATTCACCAGCCGCCGCATGACTGCCATGATACACCCGCCCACCGATCGACAGACCGATGCCGATACCGATGCCGCTTCTGTCTTCAAAGGTATAGTTGCCTTCATGAAAATCACCGATCAGACAGATGAAATCTCCAAGGCTGACCTGTCTATTCAATGTCATCTCTAACCAAGCACAACAATTAGCATCATTTTCAACAAGCACCGCGGTATCATAGCGCTTGATAAAATAAGAATAGAGGTCATAGTCGACGAGTTTGAACGGTTCAGCGTATCTGATGATTCCTTGGTCACTGTCAACGACACCAGGAAGCCCGACGCAGACTCCGAGCAAGGGGATATCGATACGATCGACTTCAACCAATACGGTATCCATCAGGAAGTCTATGACCCCGTCGAAATGGACGTCAGGAATCATTCCGGTCCCTTCCCACAGGACATTGCCCGTCATGTCCAATATCACGGCGCGGTAATGGGAGGGCTGGATATCGAATCCGACGACACAACCGAACTTCTCATTCAGACGAAGGATAATGGGCTTACGACCGCCCCTAGCCATGCCATTGCCCTCTTCCCCTTCGTAGACGACCTCATGTTCAATCAATGAAGAGATGATATTCGTAACCGTCGAGCGATACAGGCTCAACTCTCTGGCTATATCGACACGGCTGATGCCGGGGGTCCGCCAAATGAGTTGGGCGACCAAGGAGGTGTTCGCGTTCTTCTGGAAATTGTTGTTGTTGATCCTCATATGCTATGCTACAGTATACCAGTCGAAGGACTAGTTCGGCTCCTTATAGACGTTTGTTTGCTCTTTGTACGAACAAATGCTATCATGCCCACCCTCTCCTGTCAACAAAATCTTTTTCCAGACACTCCCGAGGATCCATAGCAGCTCTTGTTTCTATGTTGCGTTATCCGGTCGCCAACGTCTCAGCATAGAGCACGATATCGGCTCCATGCTTTATGGTTTTTCCAGAGTTCCCAATCCCCTCTCCCCCCCCCTTCTAGGTTGACCTTGACATCCCATCGACACCATGCTATGCAGGACGTATGAAAACACAACAACCCAAATACACTAAAGCAAGTGAGCAGCTGATCCCGATGCCTTCGCGGCTTTCAGATTCAGATGGAACATTCAGTTTTAATTCCGATATCGGTATAATATATTCAGAATTATTTAAACCTGTAGCCCTGTTGGCAGCTTCAAGTCTAGCGAAGAGCGCCGGTTTGGATTCCGACTATCCTACGATGCAGGTGGGTGGAGGCCGTCATGCCACCTACAAGAAAAGCATCAGGCTCGTCCATTCCGAACTCGCGCCCCAGCAGTCGGAGGCTTATCGGCTTATCGTCACACCAGAACAGATCGACATAGAAGCGGGAAGCGAGGCTGGAATCTGGTGTGGCATAGAGACCGTCAGGCAGTTGATCCTCTCCTCTGGAGCGGACATCCCATGCTTCTCCTGTTATGATGAACCACGCTTTGAGTGGAGGGGCTTCATGCTCGATTGCTGTAGACATTTCTTCACCGTCGAGTTCATCAAGAAGATGATCGATGTGGCGAGCCTGCATCACCTCAATCGGTTCCACTGGCATCTCGTCGATGACCAAGGCTGGCGAATCCCCATACCTGAGTATCCCCTCTTGACGGAAGTCGGTGCTTATCGGACGAAGCTCGACCAGAATTGGGATCCGATCTATGGAGGTTTCTACACCCACGAGCAGATCAGGGAGGTCGTCGCCTATGCGACGGAACGACATGTCATGGTCGTTCCTGAGATCGAAACTCCCGGACATGCCTCGGCACTCCTGACCGCATATCCGGAACTTGGCTGTACAGGCGGTCCATATCATGTAGAAGCCCGCTGGGGTATTTTCGATGAAGTGATGTGCGTCGGCAACGACAAGGTCCTCACCGTACTGGACGCTGTCTTCAAGACGGTAGCCGAGCTATTCCCTGCCCCGTATATTCATATCGGCGGAGATGAGTGTCCCCGTACCAGATGGAAGGAATGTCCGAAATGCCAGCAACGGATGATGGATGAACATCTGAAATCAGAAGATGAACTGCAAAGCTGGATGACCGTGCAAGTCACGAAGCTTGTCGAGAAATACGGTCGTCGTGCAATCGGCTGGGATGAGGTGCTGGATGGAACCGAATCCCTGGGTCTGCCGAAAAGTGTAATCGTCATGTCCTGGCGAGGCCTGGAGGGAGGGATCAAGGCCAGTGCGATGGGACACCAGGTGATCATGTGCCCGATTACCGGCTGCTATCTTGACTATAAACATCTGACGAGTCCGGAAGAACCAGGAAACATCGGCCTTGTGACCGTCAAAAGCGCCTATGAATCCGATCCCGTCGTAGAGGAAATGGATGAAGGACAGGCTCAGAACGTGATCGGCGGACAAGGAAATCTCTGGACGGAGAAGATCTGCTACTCAAAGCATGCCGAATACATGTATTTCCCACGACTTTCCGCATTGGCGGAAGGATTGTGGACTCCGAAGGAGAACAAAGACTTCGAAAGCTTCAGGAACAGGCTCCCCGCACTTCAGGACCGGTTGGAAGCGCTGGGCTTCTATTCCTTCAAGGGTGCGCTGGCTGACGACGAAAAGCCACAGTCCTGCGGATACTGAGCCGCAAGGATATAACAAAGAAGGGTCGCTGTTCGCGACCCTTCTTTCTATCATGATGTCGTTCTTACAGCAACGAATTGGGAATCTTGACAAGCCGGTCTGGATTCTTGGCGTCCTGCCTGAACAGGACCGCGGTGAAACCGATCATCGCCACGACTTCTGAAGAAGTCGCCTTCGCGAGTTCATCAGACAAGGCGCGGACCTCATCCTTGAAATCCTGGAACTTGATCTTGACCAACTCATGGTGGTCCAAAGCCTCGTTCAAGGCGGCAACGACACTTTCGTTCACACCGCCTTTACCAACCATCACTATAGGACGGAGGTCATGAGCCTGCGCCCTCAGAAAACTTCGTACTCTACTATTCATACCGGAATCTTACTTATCCTTGTACTGTTGTGCAACCACAAAGCGCTTGATTTTCTTGGTACTGGTCATTTCCATGGGCTCGCTGACAACGGTCACTTTGGCGATCTTCTTGTATGCCTGCAACTCCTTGTTGACTTCCTCGACGATCGCGTTCATGCGTGTCTGTATCGCCTTTGCGGCTTCCACTGCGTCAGTCTTTTCCTTGGCGACCTCAGAACGGTACTTCTCCGCGGGATAGATCAGTGCCCGAATACCTTCGCTCTTGGTCTTTGCATCGACGACATAGCCGATCACACAGATCTGGTCGATCTCGTTGAACAACTGGAAATGATCCTCAATCTCCTCAGGGAAAACGTTCTTTCCACCCTCGGTGACGATGACATTCTTCGCACGACCGGTCAGGTACAGGTAACCCTTGGAATCCAGATGTCCGACATCGCCGGTATTGAGCCATCCATCGGCATCAAGGACCTCCGCGGTCGCTTCGGGATTGTTGTAATAACCCTGCATGACCATGGAACCACGGACATAGACGATGCCGTTGCCATCTGCGTCCGGATTGACGATCTTCATCTCCACGCCGGGAACGATCTTACCGACGGAAGTCTCGATATAGTCTTCGATCGGGTTCAGGTTGATGATCGGGCTTGTCTCAGTCAGTCCATAGCCCTGGACGAAATCGATACCCAGTTCGTTGAAGATCTTGAATGTGGAAGCAGGAAGCGGTCCACCGCCACAGATGCAGATACGGTTGTTCTCCAAGGAGAGATTCTTCAGCAGGAAGCCAAACATCTTTTTCCCGGGGTTGACCTTGAACACCTTCTTGATGAAGCCGGAAATGCCCATCAGCCCGCGGATCAGTCCATAGACGATGATACCCTTCTTCCTTACGCCTTCCATCAAGGCCGCGATCATCTTGTTGAAGAGCATGGGGACCGCAAGGAACATGGTGACTTCACCTTCTCGAAGTTCTTTCAGCACCTGGCTGATGACCAGCTTCTTGCCGAATACGATCCCGGCACCGACGCTGATCGCTTCGATGAAGACGGCGAGCATGGTATAGGCATGGTGGATCGGCAGGATCGCATAGAACGTATCAGTACTGAAGATATTCATGTTGCCCTGGGCCTGGTAACAGTCGCTGACCAAGTTCTTGTGGGTCAGCATGACGCCCTTGGGAGTACCTGTGGTGCCGCTGGTGAACAGAATGGCGGCAAGATCGTCTTCCTTCGCCTTCACACGGGGCAACTCTTCGGATACCTGACGGTCAAGGATATAGTTGGAACCGCTGGGTTCAAGACTGATCTTCTCGGTCAGTCCGAGGGAACCATCGGCGTCGATGCGGTCAATGCGGTCAGCGTCGATGAATAAGCGGGAGACACCGGCGAAAGCCATGAGCTTGGACATCTCATCATCATGCAGGGAAATATCGAGAGGGACTACGATCGCACCAGCGAACAGGACCGCAAGATAGGCGATCGTCCATTCGGGGCTGTTCTTACCGCTTACCGCGATCTTGTCACCGGCGGACACCCCCTGGGAAAGGAGATAGTTCGCGACACCCTTGATCGTGACCAGAGCCTCAGCATAGGAAAACTGCAATGGCTTGGGAACGAAAGCACGGAAACACATATTCTCGGGATATCTTTTACAGGTTATCTCGAACATTTCAGGAATGGTCGGCCACTCCCCATCAAAGTATTGCCCCTTGTACTCAGCAAGGAATCTCCAAGGCATTTCATCACGCTTTTTCTTGCCCATAGCTACTACGATTCTCCTTCAATATGCTATTCGACTGAATTAGTGCAAATCAATGAACAAAACCAGACAATCCAGACGTTCTTCTTTTCCAATATATTTCGGTGGTGAAAAAAGTTCAAGGTATATGGGATACAAAAAATCAAAAAACGTCAACATGTCAGTTTTATTTGAAAAATCTGTCACAGAAAGCATTGTTCCGATGTGAAGCCTGTGGCTTGGTCGTACTTCCACTCAAAGGACAGACTGATTCACTTCGGTTTTCGTTGACCAAAACGGAGACCTATACTACAGTAACGCCCGAGGTAGTCCGAAGAGATGCAGTTCAATACATTCAATGATGTCGTGGCTTTCATGGAGAGCTTCAACAATCTGGAAAAGAAAGGTACCGATCATTATACGACCCGAACCTACAGGCTTGACAGGATGTTCAAGCTGCTTGGGCATCTGGACCACCCGGAACAGGACTTCAAGACGATACATGTCGCCGGCTCAAAAGGCAAAGGTTCGACGGCGAGCTTCATCGCCTCCGGGCTTCAGGCGATCGGCTACAAGACCGGTCTGTATCTCTCACCCCATCTTGTCGACTACCGCGAGCGTTTCACCCTTTGCGGCACCTTCTTTGATGATGAAACACTCATACGCGTCGGACAGGAACTGGCGGAGAGAGTCGCCGATTTCCGTTTCAGCGACCAATGGGGAGAGATAGCCCCCACGACGTTCGAACTCTATACCAGCTTCGCGTTCCTGCTGTTCTCCAGGACCGGCTGCCAATGGGCTGTCATCGAGACAGGACTGGGGGGCAGGCTCGACGCCACAAACACGATACTTCCGGAAGCCTCGGTCCTCTGTCCGATAGAACTGGAACACACAGCCATACTGGGAGATACCATCGCCCAGATCGCTCTGGAGAAGGCGAAGATAATAAAGCCTGGGCGTCCGTGTTTCATCGCCAAGCAACGGCCAGAAGCAAGGGAAGTATTTCTACAGGAAGCAATTGACCAACATAGTAAGGCATCCTTCCTTGACGAAGAGACCCTTGGCATCACCAGTCGGTCAACCGAAGAAGGTCAACTGGTCGGCATCCAGTGGAAAGACAGGACGGAAACTTCGCTGGTATTGTCGATGAGAGGAGAAGTCCAAGCTGAAAACTGTGCGTTGGCCCTGCTTGCACTGAAGTCTTTAGGCCTATACGAAGCAGGTGTCACTGAGTCAGCGATGGAAAGGAACCAGCTTCCGGGAAGGATGCAGAAACTTGAAGCCGTCCGGCCGATCTATCTTGATGGCGCGCATACCGTGCAAAGCCTCAAGTACCTGTTCCACAGTTTCGATGAGCTGTATGGACACGATGGCAACACAGTCATCTATGGTGCGCTACAGGACAAGAACCATCTCCATATGGTCCTGGAGGTCCTCCGGCAGTTCGACAAGATCATCATATCCACACCGGGAACCTACAAGGCAAGCGACATAGGGACATTATATGAACTGTTCATTGAGCAAGCCGGGAACTTCGGGACTGAAAAGGACATCAGACTGATCCCGTCCGCCGAAGCGGCTTTACTCCAAGCGCTGGCCCAGACCAAGCAAGGAAAAGCGATTCTTGCCTGCGGGTCCTTCTATCTTGCAGGCGAGATAAAAAAAGCATACGATATCATGAATGGAAACCCGGACTTGACCTGAGGCATATATTATATGTGAGCGGCGGTATGACGCTGTAGTCAAGGACAGTACGCATCGAAAGAAAATGCGAAAACGTGAAGCAGTTTCTGAACGATGAGAGCGAAGCGAAGTACGGCCTTGTGAGTTGGACGATGTATACCGCGTGATATCCGAGAAGGAGCTTCGCAGTAGATTGCCAGTACCTACAACGTGTTCGAAGGAGATCATGAGGTAGACAAGGACGCCGAGCAAGGACAGTACGCGAGTACGGCCTTGTGAGTCGGACGATGTATACCGCGTGATATCCGAGAAGGAGATTTTGATGTCGTTGAACTGGAGGGAAATCTCCCTCATCCTCTCCGAACTCCCGCTGGAAGGCAGCACGATACAGAAGGTCACGCAGAACACGTTTCATGCGGTGACCTGGGACCTGTATCGGCCTGACCAGGGGAGATGGAGACTATATACCGAAATCGGGACGCCACATAGCAGACTGCACGCGGTCACTTCCCTGGTCGCCCCCGCCCAACGCCAAAAGACCCCGAAGCTCCAAAGATTCATCCAGTTCTCCCGGGCGAACCTGGAAGGGGCGAAGATCATCCGGGTAGATCAGTTCCCGGGCGAAAGGCTTGTCTGCCTTCATCTGGACAACCACGGCAGGATTCTGAAACTGTATATCAGACTCTACAGCGGAGCGCAGGCGAATATCATCGTCACCGACGAGAAAGACATGATCCTTGACCTCTTGATGCGCAGGCCGAACCGGGAGGAGACCAGCGGCAAGTGTTTCGAACTACCGGCGATGCGGGAAGAGTCGGAACTTCAGAACGACAAGTTCCAAGTCAGACCACGAACAGATAATAGCTTCAACCAACAGATCGAACAGGAATATGGACAAGAATCAAGCGAACTGACCATCGAGCAGCTCAGAACCCGCGTTGAGCAATTGCGGGACAGAGAGCTGAGGAAACTGGAAGCGACCGTCCGATCCCTGGCGAAAAAGCGGGATGAAAACGCCAGCTATGAAAACTACAAGGAGACCGGCGACCTGCTCTCATCTTCCATGCATCTGCTCAAACCACATTCCGAATGGGTCACCGTCCAGGACTGGGGCAAGGATGGGGCAGAGACCATCATCGCCCTTGACCCAAAGCTTTCCCCCTCGGAAAACGTCGCCGCATATTACAACCGTTATCAGAAAGCGAAGGGCACATGGGAAAACGCTTGCTCGGAACATGATGGAGCTGTCAAGAATCTGGAACAAGCGAGGGAGAAGTTCGCCCAGGCATTGAACAGCAGCGGGGATATCGCGAAGGATATCAACCGGTTGCAAAGGCTCCTTCAGCAGAACGCCCCCATCCAGGAGACTGAGAAGAACAAGGCTCCGGGGATTACATGCACCAGTGGACGATTCACGATCCTGGTCGGCAGGAACGCGAAGGAGAACGACGAACTGTTGCGGCACCATACAAGAGGAAATGACTACTGGATGCATACCAGGGATTGTCCCGGCGGGTATGTGTTCATCAAATTCCTCAAGGACAAGTCCGTTCCGCTTGACGTCCTGCTTGACGCCGCCAACCTCGCGCTAGTTTTTTCGAAGGCGAAAAGCGCAGGAAAAGCGGATCTATATTATACTCAGGTAAAGTATCTGAGACGGGCGAAAGACGGCAAGACAGGGCTGGTCCTGCCGACACAAGAAAAAAACCTTACGGTTCAGCTAGACGAAAAGCGTCTGGCGAGATTACTTTCTGGAGGAGACGATGCATCTACGAAATCCTGAGCACCAAGACATTTTCTATCCATCGGACCCGAAAACGGCCGGTGACCTCTGTGATTCCAGGAAAAGTCGGAAAGATGATCTTCCCGTCAACTGTCTGGCGGCGCGTCTTCCTGCCGCCCTGATGGCGCCCCATGCGGCATGGCAATGGATATTGCCGCAGCTACGTCAGACGATGGCGACAGCCGCCGCCCTTGCGCCCAGGCAGATCGTTCTGCTCGGGCCGGTCCATCAACAAGTAATCCTGCAAGACGAACCGAAGATCGCTTTCATGCCGTCCCAGGATGGAGCAGCGACTCCGGTTGGAGACATGCTTTTTGCGACGACAAGTAGAGATGCTCTGATCTCAGGCTTCAGCAAGATCATTGATATCCAGGACTGCTATTTCACGGAAGAACCTTGCATGGAGATTTTCTACCCCCTGCTGGCAGCCAATTTCCCGCAGGTCCCTGTGCTTCCGATCCTCGCTTCAAAAGAATGTTCCAGCGCCCAATGCAAGAACCTGGCGACCGTACTGCAAGCCCTTCTCCAGAAGGAACCGCAGACACTTATCATCGTTACAGCCAACATGAGTGAAGAGACGACACGCCCAAGAGCTCGCGAACAAGCCGGGAATCTTCAAGAGCTGCTAGGTCAGGGGCATCCCCTTCTGGAAGCGAGGACACAAGGAAGAATCAATGGCTGCGGCTTGCAATGGCTCGAAGCTCTGGAACGGCTTTCATGGCAGTCCTCCGGCTGGATGATGCTCTCCTGTACCAATGATGGTGAAAATTTCTATACTGAAATACCTTCCCAGGACATTATGACCGAGGATAAACGGCATGTCGTCTGGCACGGTGTCGCTTTGCACAGATAGTTTGATAGCAGTCAGAGACTAGACAAGGAGTATTCAGACAATGATACGACAACAGGACATCCAGCAACGTACCGTCGAAGGCAGAAAGCTCACGTATATCGCGATCGGAGATGCGGAAGGCGAACTTCCCCGCTACATGCTCCAAGGCCGCAAGGACCCCGGCTACATTGTCAAGGGAGACTATATCGACCCGTGGTATTGGGAAAGCTTTTCCGAGCAGGAAGGTGTCCGTTACGTCTATTTCCCAGAACTGGAGATATCCCCTGTATCCAGTCTCAGGACATCGCTGAGGGACCGGGCATTATCGTTGGTGCAGGAATTGGCGGAAGCCATCCTGAAGCTGCCCGCGGACTTCCTGAAGCTCAACAACGGGGTACTGCCTATCTGGCGGATATACTTCATACAAGGCGGAGGAATCCTTTTCTTTCCCGAGTTCCTATCCGACATCATAGCCGCGACAGGAGATGACGACGACCGGTACGCCTCGATCGGCGGATGGATACGCCATGGGGTGGAAGCGTCCTTCTCCCTTTGCAACCAGATGACACAGCTCCTATATTTCGCCGCTACCGGAAAAGCTCCATATCACAGCCCTATCGTTCGCGAGGCTAAATTCAAGGTGTTACCGTTGGCCGACGCGGCTCCGGTCCTGGCGCCGACGCTCGACAAAGGGACCATACGATGGATCGACTCAACGTTGGCGATCTCCAACAACGACCAGAAAAAAGCCACTGGAAACCAGAGTCCTGCGGAGGGGCTACAATGGTGGTTGACCCAGACCGCCACATTGGAATGGCAGCTACCGACATTGCCAGGCGTCCTCGACGCGGATATCATGGCCCGGTTACAAGCCGACCCGACGTGCGGAGCGTTTCTGATCGCCCAAGCGAAGAAAGCTGCCCGCAGGGTTTTCTGGAGAAAGAAGGGCTGGATCGTCCTGTTGTGCGTCGTTATCGTCGCAGGCGTCTCGACATTCGTCGGTTCCCAAATCAAGCGGGCGTTGACTCCTCCATATACTGCGGGAATGGAACCGCAATCGGTCATCGCCGAATACTACACCGGACAGAACGAACTTGATATCCAGAAACTCGAAGCCAGCCTGACAGGCAAGGCGAAGAGCCCTGTATCAATGGAAGTCTCTAACCTATTCGTCACCCGTCAGATGAGGATGGCCTATGAGGGGATCAATTCCATGGTTCCCGCGCCGGACTGGAATGCACAGGGGCGCCCGGCGATTCCCGACTACGCGTTCGTATATGGTGTCGATGATGTCAGGGTGAATCAGACAGGTCCGAACACCTGGGTCGCGACCTCCGTCCTCTATTCTCCATATGACTACGAGGACCTACGCCCGGCGGAGGAAAAGGAGACGCTGGACCTCCCAGCCTCAGAAAGCAAGACCTCTACCGTCTATCTCTACGAACAGACCCAGGAATTCACCATGGAGTTCAATAAAAAGGGCTGGTGGGAGATCTCCCATATCGGAGATCTCTACTATACGCCCCTGGGCTCGCTGACCGTGGACCTCTATACGCCTGAGCGTGCCGCGGGACTGGGACAAGGGGCGAGCCAGGCAGGCTCGGTATTCTAGTACAAGACCGCCAAGACTCCAAGGACATAGGGAGATTCTAGAAACAATGGACAGAAAAATAGGCATCATCTGTGCCGGGGATACAGAGCTGGAACCATTTCTGGAGCATATCCAGGAGCATACGGTAGAGCGTCGCGCGATGCTGACCTTCCATGCAGGATTGATACAGGGACGGCCTGTGGTCGTTCTGTACAGCGGCGTCTGCAAGGTGAACGCGGCGATCGCGGCGCAGATATTGATAGACTCATACCAGGTCGATACCGTCATCAACGCGGGGACGGCCGGGGGAATGGATGAATCGGTCGAACTGTTCGATACGGTCATATCAACCAGAACCGCGTATCATGACATCGCGAACGACATACTGACCGAATTTCATCCCTGGCTGCCGACCATCTATTTCCATTCCGACCCAGAATTGATATTCCTGATGGAACAAGTTATCGCTAAAACCGACCACCCTATCCGGTTTGGGACTACCGTTACTGGCGAGCAGTTCATCGCTGACGAGAAACGGGCTAAGATCAACGAAAAGTATTCTCCGTTGTCAGTCGACATGGAGACGACCAGCGTCGCACATGTATGCCATGTCAACCAGGTGCCTTTCATAGCGATCCGGACCATCACCGATACAGCCTCCCATTCAGGGATGGAGCACTTTGACAAGAATTGCCTTCGGGCTTCCATAATCGCAAAAGACATCACATTGCTGTTGCTGGAGGAAATGAAAAACTGACAACCGCCGGGTGTCAATCCGCCATATATTCTTCGACCAAAACCCTGATGCCGTCTTCATCTTCGGGATGCATCCATCGGACGTCCGCGAAACTCTTGAAGAAAGTATTCTGCCGTTTGGCATACAGACGGCTGTTACGGACTATCTGGGCGGCTATGCCGTCAAGGGAAAGCTCCCCTCCCCGCATCGCCCGAAAGAATTCCTGATAGCCTATTCCTTGCATACCAGGCCAGGAATCCTGCGCACCCATGCGAATCAAGCCACGGATTTCCTCCAGCAGCCCCTGATCAAACATCATCTGGACGCGCAGTTCTATACGTTGTTTCAATTCCTCCCAGTCCCGTTGGAGCCCGATCACCAACGGACGCATGCCATTGCGAGGTGTATCGGGTACCGTGTAGGAAGAGAGCGGCCGACCGGAACCTTCATAGACTTCCAGTGCGCGAGTGACACGATAGGCGTCGGAAGGATGGATTCGGGTGGCGCTGACAGGATCGATCCCGGACAAACGTTCATAACACCAGGGCAAACCGTGTTCGGCCAGTTGTTTCGCCACTTGTTCCCGAATGACGGGATCGGAAGCCGGTGCTTCGCTCAGTCCATAGAGGAAATGCTTGAAATAGTAGGCTGTCCCTCCGCTGATCACAGGGACTTTGCCTTGGGAGGCGATATCGTCGCAGGCTTCATCGGCAAGCCGGATGAAGTCCCCTACTGAAAACTGCTCCCAGGGATCGTAGATATCAACAAGATAATGCGGAACGGCGGCCAGTACCTCCGCGGACGGCTTCGCCGACCCAATATCCAGATGTCGGTACACCTGCATGGAGTCGGCGTTCACTACTGAGAAACCTGTATTGAACAGATGGGAAAGAAGATCGGTCTTACCCACTCCGGTAGGACCGAACAGAAACACGACCCGTCGATGACCGACGGGCTGCGACGTGTCAGTCCTTGTTGTCAAAAGAGTACTCGATTTCGTCATTCAAGACTCTTTCAAGCACCGTAGAAACGATCTTGCCATTGTTTTCTTCGATCTCGCGACCGCCACCGTTGGGGCTGCTCAGGATAGTAGCCTCCTTGATGGCGACACAGGTCATTTCATAGACATTGGTCTGCTTGTCGATAAGTGTGTCCAAAGGAATGCTCAAGGTGTATTCTCCTTCCGTCGGAACGGTATTGATATGCGAATATGGCGCAAGCAACAACTATAAAGAATTTCCTGGGTTTTGTACAGTCCTGTTCGTTGAAACCCTTCAGTATGTTGTTTGCAATGTTCCAGTTACTGAACGATCCTAGCTCCACGCCGGACCGCCTCGTCGACGATCATCCGGGCGATATCTTGCGGAGTGCGGCCGTCGGTCTCGATCACCAGATCGGCGATGGAAGCATCCTCATTGTCGATGCCGTAGATCCGCTGGTATCGTTTTGAATCGTGATGGTCCCGTTTGACCGTCTGCGCGAGCCGTTCTTCAAACGCGCCGCCTTCCCTCTTGTGTATCCGACGGGCGCGCTCTTCGCTGGTGGCGGTCAGATAGACCTTCAGATCGGCCTTCTCCAGCATCCAGATGGCCAGACGGGAACCAAGCACACAGTTTTCCTGCTCCATGGCCATAGCCACCTGACGTGCGTCAAGTTCCTTGTCGATGGAATCATCCTGCTCCGCCATGTGGCAGAACTCCCAGAAATCGACACCCCGTTCCTGAGCCATGTTGCGGAACGTGAAATTGATCATCGGATACCCCATCATTTCAGAAACCAACGATGTGACGGTGGTGTTCCCACAACCGCTTTTGCCTGAAATCGCGATACGCATACCGTCAAATCCCCCTATTCGATGTTCCTGATCTGTTCCCGGATATTCTCCAGGCTGTCCTTCATGGCGACTACCTTCAGGTTGACCTCGACCATCTGGCTTTTGCTTCCGATGGTGTTGATCTCGCGGTTCATCTCCTGGCAGAGAAAGTCCAGCCGTTTGCCGACCGCCTCATCCAGATTCAACAACTTGTCGAATTCAACGAGATGGGTTCCAAGTCGGACGATTTCTTCGTTGACCGAATACTTGACCAGCAGGACCGCGACTTCCTGAAGGAAGCGACCTTCATCATACCCCTGGCTCCCGAGCATCTCCTCAAAACGGGTACGGAGATTGTTCCTGAGCATCGTCTCCAGTTCTCCTGCGTGGGCTTTCACCACATCCAGCCCTTCGGACAATCTACCTGCCATCAGCCGGAGATCACGACAGGTGGCTTCACCCTCCCGGGCCTTGCTTGCCCCGAACTGCTCCAGAGCTTTGCCAAGCGCCCCGAACAACGGCTGGCGATAGATCTCCGCGTCGTTCTGCTTCAGACTGGTGAGAACCCCGTCGGCCTGTATGAAATCGGATATATCATAGGAGAAGGTCTTGCCGCCGATCACCTTGGCGATCTCATCGAAAGCCGCCTTGTAGCGGAGAACCGCCTGATCATCGACCATCACCTGGACATCGCTGGAAAGCTGCTTGACCCGGATCGAGACTTCGACATGACCGCGGCTGGCGATCTTCTTTACCTGTTCGTCAATCTCGATTTCGTACGAAGAGAGAAAGTACGGGAGATTGTGTGCGATATCGAGGAAGCGGTTGTTGTAGGATTTTACCTCAACGGAAAGTTGGAACTGCTCATTCTGGATTTCATGAGCGCCATAACCAGTCATGCTCTTCATACAAATATACTCCAATCAGATTCTGTTTCGATCAGCTTTCACTGCGCAGACGCGCCACGGCCCAGCTCAGGGCACGATTGTTACCGGCACCCATGGTAATACACAAATCGCCCCGTTGCAACCAGCCGGCAAGAATCTTCGCCGCCTGGACATCATCTTGCGCATAGATGACGGCCTGAACCTTGATCCGGAAGGTCCGCATCATCCGCTTCGCGATGGCATCGGCCAGATCCTTGGCGATATCATCACCACCTGAAACATCCTGGCGCGCAGATGCATATGTGGACTGTACGATGACTTTGTCGGCGAGACTCAGAGCGGAGACGAAATCATCGAAATAGGCCTTGCTCCTGCTTGCGGTATGAGGAGAAAAGGTCACTACGACAGGGCGGCCGGGAAATCGTTGCCTCATCGATGAAATCGTCGCTGCGATCTCTGTGGGATGATGGGCGTAGTCATCGATATAGGTCACACCGTCGCTGTCCAACAGCACTTCACCCCTACCGGTGCAACCATAGAATTCCGCTACGTCGGCAAGCATGTTGCCCATGACGGTCGCCAGGATTTCGTCGCAGATCAGCGAATCGGAATCAAGGAACAGCTGGGGGTCTGGTCGATCGAGCAAGATGCAGGAGGCCAGCAGCGCGGCACCGACGACATCGTCCGTCAGTTCCCGACCGAACAGGGGGCTGTAGAAACATCTCCCGGACAACAGGGAGACTTCGAAACCTGACATTCCACGGGGGACGACATCGCCCCACAGGGAACTTGCGTCCTTGATTCCGAACGGTCCGTGCTCGTGGAATCCATAGGTCACTACCATCAGATCAGGCCTATGGCGTTTCGCCCATGAGGCAAGTTCTTTCGCCCCAGGATCATCGACGCAACAGATCAGAAACCCGCCGTTGCTCAATTGCGAGACAAATTGCTGAAAGGAGTGCTTTACCGCCGCTAGGTTCGGAAAATAATCGGGATGGTCGTGTTCCACAGTAGTAACCAGCGCTCCGCGGATATCGTACGACAGGAAATGGTCCTGATATTCACAGGCTTCCAGCAGGCCGACAGCATCTCCCTGCCATACTCCGGCGGCTTGGGCATATCCGTCCGCACTCTGGACGGCGGCGCCATACAACGCGAAGAACGGGAACTCTTTCCTGTTCGGTCTGGACAACAACCAGGCGGCGCAACCGGTGGTGGTCGTCTTGCCATGGGTCCCGGCCACGGCATAGCAGGAGCACTGCCGGGACATCCAGGCCAGCATGTCGGGATAGCTGAGTATTTCGATACTACGGTTCTGGGCTTCCGCCAGTACGGGGCAGTCCTCGACCTTCCATGCGCTGGAATGGATCACCAGTGAGATGTCTTCGGGCAACAGGGTCGCGTCAAAGCCTGCATCCCAGGAAATGGAGCCATCGGCCAACAACGTATCGGTAGCGAACACCTCGGAGGTATCGCACCCTCTGACCACAGCTCCCGCATGCGACAGCAAGATGGCAAGGGAAGCCATACCGGTCCCTTTGATGCCAACCAGATATACCCGTTTTCCACGCAAGTCCATCTCCGACCTCCAGCGACTTCCAGTGTACCACAATGACCCAACCGGTGAAAGTGGCTCTAGCTTCCGGTTTTGTACGTGGACACCTTGTCCTGTCGGGGTACGGACATGCTTTCCGACCTGTAGACGTGGACTTCTGCATCCAGACGTGGTGCCGTTATGGGTAGACGTGCTTTCCGTGCCGTACACGTGGTCGTAGGCGGGGTGCCAGCATAGGTAGACGTGGCCTCTACCCCGGTACACCAGCTTTCCATACCGTACACGTGGTCGTAGGCGGGGTGCCAGCATGGGTAGACGGGGTGTGGTCTCCGTATGGAATACATGTATTTGGGCACAAAAAAAGACTGTCGGTTGACAGCCCTTTTTTCCAGCTAGCTGGAAACGCGTATTATGCGTGCTTGATCTTGGCGTTGCACTGCTTGCAAATCTGCTTCTTCTCACCTTCGATCTCGCTCTCGTAGAGAACCTTGATCGCGGTGCGCTTGCAAACGGGACAATCCCCACGACCGTGATTCTTTTCGTTCCGGATACCGGTACCTCTATGTGCCTTGGCCATAAGTAACTCCTTGCTTGTTCTAAAACGCTACCGTATGACTATAATGGGGAGAGAAACCAATGTCAAGGTCTCTAAACAACGGGGTACAGACAAAATCAAACGGTGAAACTCAAAGACAAAGAGAAGGAGATCGAATCAGTCGGCAACTCCGTTCCAAGGTACCACCGAATCGGGACCTCACACACCAGATCGATGTTGAACTTGTCCAATGTGGCTCCCAAACCGAAAGTCTGCCGAGCATTGTCCGCGGAGAACATGAATATCTGGTTCAACGCAGGTTTTGTCTCGACATAGCCGGTCCGGACAAAGACGGACCAGTTTGGAAGCAACTGGAACATCAGTTCAGCGCCGAGATGGACGGCTCGGGTTTCGTCATCGCCCAGATGATAGAAATCGCAGGCGGCTTCAAGCACGACCATGCTCAACTGGTTGTCCCGCGTATAGGTCGGTGTCTTGAAGGACATGCCACAAGTAAGGGTTTCAAAAATGCCGCTTCCTGAAAAGACGATGGAATCAGCTCCGCGGGAGGCTACAAGAGTCTCGGTGCACACTCCCATGCTCACCCAACTGTAGTTCAGTTGCAACCCCAGGCCGATATTGAAGAATTCAGAGCCTTCTACCGCGGAATAACGTTCAAGCAAAGTCTGCGTCATATAGTCAAGGAAGGAGTTATCGTTGCTGATGGTGATATTCTCCCGGACGGAACGGTTGCCGCCGCGAATGAACGCACCGACACCGAAATTCCGAAAACCGAACGCGAAGTCAATCTGGATCAGCGAGTGGTAATATGCATTGTAGGTGGCCGAGCCTACACCTGGGGTACGATTTTCCAACTGGTTGTCGAGCTGGATCGTCAACGCAAGGTTTCGTCCTGAAAACGATAGGTCAAGACCGAATACCGGACTCTGCAAGAAGGCACAGGGTTGGCCGGTCCGTATCGCCCAAGGGACGACGCTATCGCCGTATTCGGCTGAAACGTAGAAGCTGGTATCATGCTCTTTCCCTCGGAAATAGAGCGCCGCGGGGTTGGCGAACATCGAGGCATGGGGCCCTGACATGGAGACTCCGACCGACCCCATCCCTCGTGTCCGAGTCTCTCTGGTATCGACGGGTGAAGCGAATACGACGGCAGGAACCAACATCAGCAGGACCAGAAGAAACATGAGACCAGGATGTCGTGCTCGCCTATCGTTCATTCATACCTCTCCATCAGCCCCATCAGCCTATCTATCAGGCCAGCAAGGACATCATGCCAAAAGCTTGTCGATCGCCTTGGCCAACTGGTCGGGACAGGATGTGGACCGGAATCCACAGGTAATTCCCGCAAGTTTCTCTTTTACTTCCGTAGCCGGACGTCCGATGCACATCGAGACAAGCCCTTTATGGTTGCCGTCGCAGCCCCTATGGAATTCGATGGCGGTCACGACATCGTTCTCATCGACCGTAACGGAGATGCTGCTCGCGCAGACCCCGGCAGGCTTGTATGTAATGCTTCTCTCGCTCATGGATCAATCACTCCTCAAATATACACCTAAGCTCAAGCATATCAAAAATAATTTTCAAAGACTATCCTGTTTTTGGGTGATGATGGAAAATTCACCAGGTTGAAGGTCCTTGTTACAAAAAGCAAACAAAGGTGTTATACACAATACCGAACATTGACAGAGGGAATCCGAATGAAAAAACTTACGGTTATGGTAGCGGTCGCAGCCATGGTCTTTTCTTTGACCAGCTGCGACCTGTTGCTTACAATGATATTTGACACCAACCGTGCGGTTGCTCCATTGTTCTTGATGCAGACCTACCAAGACGAACAATATATATTCATTAGCGGGACCACCGTTTCAGATGTGTATTACGACATTTCCGCATCAGCTTCCACAAGCCCAAAACCCTCTCGCAGATATACGGGACTAATACCTGTAACCACCATATTGTCGCCATCAGCCACCACCTACCGTTACATCAGAGCCATTGCAAAACAATCCGGTATAATGGATTCATCTGTGACCACCCAAAAAATCAGACGGGCGAAATCGCCTGTAATCACCTATAATTCAGCAACGAAACAAATGATGTTTACCGTTGAAGCTGCATCCTGGCAAGTAATCTATACGACAGACGGTACCACACCTTCCCGCTCAAATGGAACAAGAGTGGACACAAGATATTCCAGCGTCGTCACCGTTCCGGGAACTTTCAAGAGAAATACAAGTGTCAAGGCCATCGCATTCGGAGACGATGCCTATTTCATCGCAGACTCTCCCGTGGCCGAAAAGATACTCTAACCACAGTCATCAGCCGCAGAGCCAAGAGAAGCACCCCTTACAAGGTCTTCGTGAAATAATGCCGCTTACCGGTCCGAGGAAATTCCTCCAAAGTGAATACTTCCTGATACCCTTGCTTTCGATAGAATTCCGGTGCCTGAAAACTGAACGTATCCAGGAACGCATATTTGCATCCCCTGACTCGGGCGACTTCCTCCGCTTGACGCAAGATACGGCTACCGACACGTTGACCTCGCAGTTGTTCGCCTACCCAAAGGTATTTCACAAACAGCCAGTTGCCATGGGTATGGCCGATCAGTCCGGCGATCCTTACGCCTGAATCATCATTCAGGAAAACACCTATATCCTGAGGATTCCTGTCCTCGAACCTTGCCAGATTGTATTCACGAAGCCCCCGGACAATTGCTTCTACGTCCCGTTCCTCGACCTTGTCGGTGATCTCGAAATCTTTCATGCGTCCTCCCTTAGACAAGTCACCTGTAATAGTATAGAGATAATCGTTCAGTATGCCACCCCGGTCTTCAAAGGAGCGTTCAAAGACAAAACCAGAAGCGAGAAGGACCTTGTTCGAAGCGATATTCGAGACTGCGGGACAGGCGGAGAAAACTGAATATCCGTACAAGGCATACATGTGACGGATGAAAGCGGGCAGGATTTCCCTGGCATAACCCCTACCCCAATATCCTGGCAGAAATTCATAGCCGATCTCCCCGGTCCTGATGTCCGGCTGGAGGTTCCACAGCACGACCGTCCCGATGAACTCCTCCGTCCCTTTCAAGAAAACGGAGTATGTGTAGGACGACCCGAGTCGGTTGCCTTCAATCAAAGACTGTAGTTTCTGAAGCCCTTGCCCGTTTGTCAGAGGTTGGGCAAAATACTTCTCAGTGACTTGGGGGTTCGCTTTCAGAGCACAGAACCCTACGTGATCCTGATCGCTGAGTTCCCGTGCCCGAAGCCGATCGGTTTCAAAGGTTTTCGTCATTTGTCAGCTCCTCCCCTGAAGTACAGAACAATAGTCGAGCTACACATCATTACAGATGATTCTACCACAACTCAGGCTTGCCCGCTTCCCTGAATCTTGCTACGATACACGCATGAGACAACTATCGCGACTTTGCACCTTGCTTGCCGGTCCATTGGACAGATTGATTCCTGAAACGCCGCCGAAGGACGAGTCCGATCGCATCCTCACTACCCTCACCTACGATTCCCGTTTCTGCGAACCGGACTGTGCCTATTTCGCCTTTGACGGAATCCATACCGACGGCTCGCTGTACATCGACGAAGCCATCTCAAAGGGCGCGAAACTGATTATCTGCGCAAGCCTACCAAAAATCATCCACCCAGAAGTACGGTATCTGGTCACCGGACATCCACGACGGATGTTCGCCCGATTCTCCGCGGCATGGTTCGACTATCCGGCGCGAGAGCTCCAATTGATCGGGGTGACAGGGACCGACGGCAAAAGCAGCACCTGCGATTTTCTCTGGCAACTACTGGCCGACCGCGGAATCCACGCAGGACTTCTTGGAACCGTGTCGATGGATGACGGATCTACACACGGACCAAGCCCCTATCGGCAAAGTACTCCGGAAGCCTTTGAGATACAGGCGTTCCTGTCCCGATGCAAAGCTAACGGACTCAAGACGGTTATCCTTGAAACGACCAGCCATGCGTTGAGCAATGAATACGACCGGCTTTCCGGCCTCGCCTACCATTGCGCCATCTATACAAGCATCACCAGCGAACATCTGGAGTTCCATAAAAGCATCGAAGCCTATGTCGACGCCAAGCTCAACCTCGCCCGACGGATGACCAGCGACGCACTTCTGGTCTTTCCGGCCGACAACAAGTATGGGCAACGGATCAGGGCTACAGGACAACAAGCCGCCAAGATCCAGACCTGTGCAGTTGCCGATACGAACACCCGGAGGGAACAACCGGAGGAGAAAGCGACACGCCCCGATCTATTCGCCACCATCATGGAAGCAAACCTTCAAAGTTGCGCCTTCACGTTGTCCGGCCCGGCATGGAATGGACCGCAGGAGACGACATACCGCTTTCCGCTCGGACCCGCGTTCTTTCTGAAGAACGCCCTTGAAGCCTTGCTTGCTGCAAGCTTCATCTCAGGGCGGACACTTGAAGAACTTGCCCCCGCCCTTGAAAGAATCCGACCGATCCCAGGACGTTTCAACATCCTGCCCAATACATTGGGGTTCCACGTCGTCGTCGATTTCGCCCATACCGCGGACGCCTTCTGCAACCTGCTGTCCCAAGCACGGGCCTTGGCTCCGACAGCCAGACTGATCGCCGTATTCGGCGCGGCGGGCGAACGGGACCCAAGCAAACGAAGGCCGATGGGAAAAGAGGCTGCCCGCTGGTGTGATGTCCTGTACATCACCGACGAAGACCCCCGCAACGAACCGCCGATGACGATACTCCAGGAGATCGCTTCAGGTATCCCGGAGGAACTCGCCCGCCGCAGGGAGATCCATCTGATACCGGACAGGACGGAAGCGATCGCAGGGGCTTTGAGAGCCGCCAGAGAGGGAGATATCATTCTTTTCCTTGGCAAAGGGCATGAACAGAGCATCGAATACGGACAAGGAAAGAAGATTCCTTGGAACGAAGCACAGATCATTGAACTGGAGATAGCCAGGCTGACCGCCTGCAAGGAGAGTTGCTTTCTATGATGAACATCGCTTTGGTATATGGAGGTCGTTCGACCGAACATGAGGTCTCGGTCAATTCCGCGAAAAGCGTCTTCAAGGCATTGGTGGCAGCCGGGTACGGGATCGTCTGCATCGGCATCGCAAAAGACGGAACCTGGCACCTGCAAGATCCATCACAGACATCCGACGCCTTGCCTGGACCGATTCTCCCGACCGAACGGGATGAAGTCCATGTCAAGCCGGGCGACGGTTTCTGGAACGGCCATGCGAAACTTGATATCGACGCCGTATTGCCCGTGACGCATGGAACCGAAGGAGAGGACGGCAGATTGCAGGGGTTGTGTGACCTCGCCCATGTCCCCTGTGTAGGCTGCGATGCGCCGAGCAGTACGATCGGAATGCACAAGGAAGTCGCCAAACGTATGTTCGAGGATGTCGGCATTCCCGTCGTACCCTCCATCACCCTGAGAAGGGAAGACCTCGCGTGGTTCGCGGAAGACGATGACGCGGAACTCCCCTGTTTCATCGCAGAATTCATCGACAGGTCCATATCGGCCCGCCCGCTTTCCGCGACAAGGACGATATTGTTTCGTGAAGCCGTCAAGGATATCCTGGGCAACGCGATCGTCGTCAAACCGGAGTCGGGAGGATCTTCGGTCGGAGTGACGATCCTCCCCGACCTTGAAGATGTACGGCGCAACGACCAGAGGGAAGATCAGGAAGACAAGTTGCTCTTGGCGGTGGCGAACGCCGCGGAAGTCTGTGACTCCGTACTTCTGGAGACGTTGGTGACGCCGATGGATGAAGTTGAATGCGCCATATTGGAGACATCTGACGAGGGCTTGGTCATAGGTGGTCCTGGAATGGTATGTGATCCCCGACATGAAACAGCGGGGTTCCTCTCCTACGAACACAAATACGGAGATGATGATCCGGCGACGATGAAGATCCCCGCGCCGATCCCGATGCGTCATGCGGAGCAGATCCGGCAGTACGCGAAACTGGCGTTCAAAGCGATCGGTTGCAACGGATACGCAAGAGTCGATTTCTTCATCACCCGAGATGCGGGAAAAGCGACGGAACGGCAAATCTATCTCAACGAGATCAATACCCTGCCTGGGATGACCTTGCTGAGCCATTACCCTTGTCTGATAGCCTCTGAAGGCTATGACATGCCCATGATGCTGCAAGTCATCATTGAAGAAGCCATCGAACGATTCAATCGGCTTGAAAATATCAAACATACGTTGTAAGGGATCACGCAGAGGAGAACCGACGGATTTATGGAACTTGAACCTGTATACTTCCATGTCGATATGGACGCATTCTTCGCCTCCGTCGAACAGTTGGACCACCCCGAGTACCGGGGCAAGTGTCTGATCGTCGGCGGTACGGGGCCAAGAAGCGTCGCCTCCACCTGCTCCTATGAAGCCCGCAAATACGGGGTACATTCCGCCATGCCGATGGCCCAGGCATTACGGTTGTGTCCGCATGCGATCGTCGTACCGGGGCGGATGCGCCGGTACAGTGAGGCAAGCCATCAGGTCATGAAGATATTCGAGGACTTCAGTCCGGACATCACCCAGGTATCGATCGATGAAGCGTTCCTCGACATGACAGGCACCCGCAGGCTGTACGGACTTCCGAGAGAGGCGGCGCAACTATTGAAACAGCGGGTGAAGGATGAGACGCAATTGACTATTTCGGTAGGAATAGGTCCCTCGAAATTCATCGCGAAACTGGCGAGTGACTATCGGAAACCGGACGGGTTGTGCAGGGTATCACCGGGACGGGAGATAGAATTCATTGATACCATCGGGCTCAAGAAACTCTGGGGAATCGGCAAAAGCACCCTCGACGCTTTGGCGAAGCACCATATCAATACGACGGCCCAACTTCGGGAACATCCCCTGGAATCGTTGCGAAGAAGTTTCGGACAGGCACAGGGAGAATATCTCTACAAAGTCTGCCGGGGTATAGATCCGGGTATCCACACCGGCGAAGTAAAGAGCCATTCAATCAGCAGTGAGCAAACGTTCCCGACTGATGTGACCGACGAAGACGTCCTTTCACAATGTCTGCTCCAGATGAGCCATGAAGTCATGTTCAGATCGTTGCAGGAACAGGTGATGGGCAGGACGGTGGGCATCAAGCTCCGGTTCAGTGATTTCACGACGATCAGCGTCCAGCGGACTCCCTCATCCCCCATCTACAGTGCGGAACAGGTATACGAGATATCCAGGGAACTGTTGCTGTCAAAATGGAAACCTGGGGTTCCCGTCCGGTTGCTGGGGACCGGACTATACCAGACCTATAAGGGGGACGCCCCTATCCAGGAAGAGCTCTTCGAGGACGTCAACAAGAAGAAACGGGAAATCGAGAAGGTCGTTCTCAAGCTCAACAGCAAAGGAAGGGAAATCCTCAAAGCCACGAACATGGACGGATATGTCCCTGGAGTCAACAAGTACAACCAGCCCGACCAGAATCCTCCGGCGAAAGGGATGTCTCCGGCGGATATCGTCGAGGATCCCTCCTGACCCTAGCGAAGAGCTCCTGTCGATCAGATACGACGGGAATCCTATCGCAAAATTTTCCGATACTTGACGTTATCCATGGTTTCATGCTTTGCTATCTCTACGATTCTACCCCAAAGGAATGAACATGTGGTTTTATTTTCTATAGTCCGCCGCGACTAGCGGCTCAGTTCGCAACCGTGTTCGTGCCGGCCCCTTGCCGGTGATATCCGTCGCATCCACGTCGTGGAGACGGATCTGTCTTTCCTGTCGACGATTCAGTTTCATATGTTCACCTGAGCTCACCTCGGGGCTGCTTTTGTTTTCATCCGACAGGATCTGGAGAGAGTCATTTTGAATAAAACAGAACTTCTACCACAAAAACGATGGCTTCCTACGGCCATCCTCTTCCTTACCAGCCAGACGGTCTCATTGTTCGGGTCGATGATCGTCAGCTACTCCATTACCTGGCAGCTCACGTTGCAGACTTCATCGGGCAAGGTCATGATGATTTCGGTCCTCTGCACTTGTCTGCCCCAGATGATCGTCTCCTTGTTCGGCGGCGTATGGGCGGACCGGTACAACCGCAAGGTGCTGATCGTCTGCGCCGACCTGTTCATAGCCATCGCCACGCTGATCCTCGCGAGTTTCCTGTTCAGAGGACATCAATCGCTCTGGATGATATTCTTCGTACTCTGCATCCGTTCGGCGGGACAAGGGGTACAGACACCCGCCGTTCAAGCGATCCTGCCACAGATAGTCCCGAAAGAGCAACTGACCCGTTTCAACGGCATCAACAGTACGATCAACTCCATGATCATGCTGGTATCCCCTGCGATCGGGGGCCTGATCCTTTCGGTGATGGGCTTCAACTGGTCGTTGCTGGTAGACGTCACCACCGCGGCGATCGCCATCGTCATCATGCTTACACTGAGGATCAAACCTCATGAACGGATCAAAACGAAATTGACGCTCTGGCAGGATCTGAAACAGGGGATGGTCTATACAAAGGGGCATCGGGTCGTCTCGGCTGAATTGATATTCTTCGCCTTCTACATCCTGCTCATGGCTCCGGCGATCTTCCTTACCCCGCTGATGGTCGAGCGGACCTTCGGTTCGGAGGTCTGGTATCTGACGGCGAATGAACTGGCATGGTCGATCGGAACGTTGGCCGGCGGCATATTCGTCTCGATCTGGGGCGGCTGGAAGAACAGGTTCATCACGATGGCCTTCGGCACCGCCTGGTTCGGACTCACCTTCGCATTGATGGGCTTCGCTACGAATTTCATCTTCTATCTGTCGATGATGTTGGCGGCGGGACTGTTCATGCCGCTGATGGGAACGGCCTCCACGGTCCTGATCCAGGAGGTGGTAGACAGTCAGTATCTGGGACGGGTGTTCTCGTTGTGGAGCATCATCAGCAATCTGGTGGCCCCGGCAAGCATGCTGATCTATGGTCCGCTGGCGGACAGGATCCCGATCCAATGGCTGATGATCGGCTCAGGTTTCAGCCTGATGCTTCTTGGCTTGATCGTCTATCGGAAACGTGCGCTCGCCGATCCGGCCACACTGAAACGGATCGCGGGAGATGAACTACCCGCATGACAGTCCATTCCGACAGGACGCCGACCAATCCGATATCTCCCCTCGCGGAGGTGTCGGATTTTTTTCATCATAAGGATAAACATACACTGGATATCCATGCCAGTGGTACAAATTCAATAATTTGTCTGAACAATCCATATCATTTCATGACTTATGTTTGCACCAAACAGAAACCTGTTGTACATTATTGCATATAATCCGTGAGATACATCCAACGATATCCACAGCATTCATATCGCTGATAGCGACTCATGGCTGTAGTTGGACATATCGAATCACGAAACATACTTCTGGAGGGGAAATCAATGTCAAACAAGTATGTCAAGCTCGCATCAAAGCGTCGGGAACGACCAAAGGCTTCATTCGTATTATTTGAAGGCGTACAGATGACGGCGATCGAGAGGGAAGCGCTTCTCCGACAAAGAGCGGCGGACAAGAAGCAGGCGCAAGCGATGAAACCGACCCAAAAGCCTACGGTGTCAAAAGGGCAGATCGTGGCTCCGCCCACTCCACGCCCGACCTCAAACACCTCTCAAAAAAAGAGACGAGGACTTTTGGAAAGATTGTTTGGCAAGAAAAAGAAAGCGCCTGCCGCTACCCGGCCGACCACACCCACAGAGGAATGCATTCCCCAGGAAAAAATCATCATGACGGAAACGACCATCATCGAGAACGTCGATATGACGGAAGAACCGGTCGTTGAAGAAGTGGTGGTGGAAATCGTGGAGACACAGCGTGAAGAAGTTCAGTTGCAGGAGTGTCCCTGCCTAGACACCGCGGAGGATGAAGACCTCACCGCTGAGGAAGAGGCCGCGGTACATGAGGCCATGGCGGTGGAAGAAGCTGTCGAGGCGACGATGGATGAACCGGAACAAGAGGTGGTCGTCATCGTCCGACAGACGGAAGAAGAGATCGCCGTCGTGGAACAGGTCGTACAGCTATATCAGAAATTGAAGCGGGTCCCAAGGCTTGAGTTGCTGAGATTCGCTCGACAGACCGCCACTGGCGCGGACAAGGCGATCATGGAGCACAAAGATATCGCCGCCGAGCTAGAGGCGAAGGAAGTACAGATCAAAGCCGCGAAGACACCCAAGGACGCCACGGAGGAACAGAGAAAGGAGCTGAACGCAAAGCGGGCCGCCCTGAGAAAAGAGCGGGACGCCTTGAAGCGACGGGGATTGATCGCCTATGAAAAAGCGGTCTCTTTGGAGCGGGCCAGCGACGAGTATTCAGCGATCGCCTCCTGGCTGTTGGAGAAAAAGGTCGACTATCGCAAGCAGCCGAGGTTGAACCCGGTGGATTCCAATCTGTCAGAAAACATCATCCCTCTCAGTGAAAAGGTCGCCCATAGTTCCGTTCCAGGAGTATCCAAGGAGCGTATCGAGGAATTGAAAGAGCGGCTTTGACAGCGGCAATGAACATACGCAGGCTGGTCCGTATCCCAATGCGAGCCAGCTTTTTTTTGCTGGACCGAGGGGTGGCGTGCTCCGTAGGCCGGCGACATGTCCTACCGGGGAGACGCCTGACACATACGACCCCCAGAGAAAGCAAAACGTCCCCTGCGAATCATTCGAACGGACAAAAACCTTTAGACAGCTACAAGCGAATGTCCGACATCAAGACAGACGACCGCAACTGTCTAACGCATTATGGCTGTAACGATTGTATGTTATAAACGATAGCAATGCTCAGAAGGAACGCCTACCCTTCGATTGAGCACATACAGTTTCTTCTCTTATTGTCCGAGGGAGTTTCGGCGTCGCCGGGGCTCCCTCACTTTCCCAGAAGACGATGCAGCAAAAGAAGCGGCCAAAGAAATCAGGCAAGATGCATACAAGGTCAGATTCCCCCAACTGTCCACCTACAGGAAGAATTATTTTCCATTTTGATATATATTGTCTCTATGAAGGCAGATTGATGATGAAATATGAAGAAATGACATACCGGCTCGAAGATCCAGATGCTTTTGTTGTCACAGACTCCCAAAATGGTACACGCTTCATGGGCGGCGACCAAGATTGGTATCACACAAAATGGCAGCGAATGTCTGGATGCGGCCCGACCACGATCACAAATATCTTCAGCTATCTGACCAGAGGGACGCGACAGGACAGCGACAAACAGCTCTCAAAAGCCGCTCATACGGCCCTGATGGAAAAAATCTGGAAATACGTGACGCCTACCATCCATGGAATCCCGACCGCGACCCTATTGCTCAGAGGCGTCCCTGACCTTCTCACCGCTCATGGCTATCAATATCAATTGGACCAGTTGGATATCGAACCTCCCCGGAACACGGACATGCCGACCATAGGAAGCTTCTTGAAGCAATATCTCCAAAGGGATATCCCTGTAGCGCTTCTCACCTTGGACAAAGGCAAGGAACCCACCCTCGACGAGTGGCATTGGGTCACTGTCGTCGGAATGGACGAGGCGAAAGGAAACGACATGCGGCTCCTCATCATCGACAATGGAGAAATGAAGGAAGTCAATCTGGGGCTCTGGCTTGCGACGACAAAAAAAGGCGGGGGCTTGGCCGCATTTTCAATTTCGTAGTCCCCCCCTGAAAAATAGATGATCCTACGACGATTCCAAATTCCTAGACGCCATTCAAGTCACCGAGCACATCATCATTTTTTTCATTGACAGGAGGATCAGTTCCGGTATACTTTTATCATAAACTTATAAAAGTTTCCAATAAAAGATAAGAAGGAACAACGCCGATGGATACCTTGACCGCCAGACCACAGCTCTTGAAACAAGCGAACCTCTCTATGATCAGAAAAGTCCTGAAAACGAAAGGAACGGCGACCAGGGCGGAACTCGCATATGAAACCAAGATCAGTTCCACGACAGTTCGCGCCCTATTGGAAGAGATGCTGAAGGACGGAGAGATCAAAAGCGTAGGCTACGATGAATCCAGCGGTGGTCGGAAAGCGGAACGATACCGATTCTCCCCCGATCGGTATCATAGCGTCGCCTTCTGCATACAGCATGACCAGTCCTACGCGATACTTCTCAACATCTGCGGGGAAATCGTGGAGACCACACGGCTCAGGATTTCGGAGGACGACATAGTGCAGGCACTCATCGACTATCTTGACGACATCGTCTCACGAAAGGAAATCAAATCCATAGGCATCGGTGCTCCAGGAGTGGTCAAGGATGATTGTTTCTGGATACAGGACAGGATTGATGGACAGATGCGCAAAGTGGATATCGCGGCTCCTTTGTCCGAAAGGTATGGGATTCCAATGATCTTGGAAAATGACTTGAACGCGACGACGGTAGGATATGCCCGCGGCCTCGAAAAAAACATCTGGGGAGTGGAATCCGAGAACATCAACATGGCATATCTGCACTTGGAAAAAGGCTGTGTCAGCGCAGGTTTCATCGCAGGGGGCCGGATCATCCGCGGTAACAACAATTTCGCCGGCGAGATCAGCCTGATCCCGATGAAGGATGGCAAGCCGATGGACGTATACATGGCCGGACCGATGGACGACGAACAGTATATCCACAACATCACCACCATCATCAGCTGGATCTGCGGTATCCTCAACCCGAAATATGTAGTGTTGAGTGGCATCGATCTCCGGATGGACTGCATCAACCCGATCATCGGGAACATCGCCGACTCATTGCCGAAACATATGCGTGCGGAGATACTCTATTCTCCCGATATATGGCAGGACTACCTCAACGGGATGGCGTACCTCACATCGAAGAAAATGTTTGAAGACATTCAGTTCATACAGGAATAAACATGGAATCCAAATACAGAAGATCAGGTCTGCTCGATTCAAAGCCCCTCATCTACTTTTTCGTCCAAACCGCCTTCGGAACCTCTTTCACATATCTGACCAGTGGAGTGTTTCTCAGCGGGCTCGCCCTTCTGATGGGGGCCGGAGATACCTTGGTCAGCTATCTGAGCATCGTGGTCAATATCTGCGGGGTCTTGACCCTTCTGTTCTCTGGATTGATGGAACGTTTCCAAAGCAGGAAAAGGGTCACTATCGGGTTGACCGTCCTTTCCAGGTTGGCGACACTCTGCATCGTAGCCATACCCGCCATCATCCCCAAGGAAACGCAACTCATAGTATTTGTCCCCCTTGTCCTGATAGCATTCACCTTGCAGGCGCAAACCACCGTTGTATTGAACCAATGGATGCTGACCTTCATGGACGAGAGGAAAAGCGGCGGATACATATCTTTACGCCAGACTCTGACGCTAGGGGTTACGGTAGTGCTCTCCGTGACCAGTGGCTACTGGATGGACCATGTCGGAGGCCGCTATATCGGGTTCGTCATCTTGTTCGCTATCGCTACCCTGATGGGACTGTTCGAGATATTCCTGCTGGCGAAAACCCCGGATAGCGCCCCCTACTGGACAGTCTCCCGTGGCGGGGGCTTTCGCGCGATCATGAGTCTCCCCCTGAAAAACCGGCGTTATACGGGATTCGTACTCTATATCCTGGCCTTCTACCTCCTGCTCTATGTCTCCGATAGTTTCACCATGCTCTATATGATGAAATATCTGGCGTTGCCCTATCAGACTGTAACGATGCTGTACATGATCATGTCATTGCCGCAGATCATCCTACTGGGGATATGGGGACGTATCAGTGACAAAAAAGGACACCAGTTCGTTCTCAGGACCTCCATCTGGCTTTTCGCCGGGGAAACGCTGTTCATGGCTTTCTCTACGCAACAGACATGGTTTGTGTTCATTCCTCTTGCGTTCTTCGTTGCGTCGATCGCAAACGCAGGGTTCGTCATCTCTGTGTTCAACGCAAGGTACGAGCTCATGCCGAAAGAGAACCGCATCGTCTATGACAACTTTTACTCGGCGGCGATCGGCATCGGCTTCATCTTGGGCCCCATGTTCGGCGGGATGATCAAAAGAGGCCTCGAATCGAGTCCCATGACGATGGAGGCGATGCCGTTCGCCAATATCAGAATCCTGTACCTGATCTCAACGATAGGGATCCTAGCCCTGCAAATCGGCCTCGCCTACAAACGAACAAAGGAAAAAAGCAAACCGTGTACCGACAGCTTATCCTGTGAGTGTCGTTGCGGACAGGGATGCATAATGTAAAGCGACATCGTCGAAAGCGGAAACCATGAGGAACTGATGGCAAGGAACGGCTTCTACGCACAGCTGTAAAACAGCCAGTTCAAGCAATCCGCCTGACAATAACATGCAGGATATACAAGCTCAGAATCATATTGTATTTCCATGTTGAACGGACTTCCTGCCCCATTGGTTTGATGCTCTTTGGAATATCAAACAAGGAGCATTTTACCATTTACAACAGTTATAAGTTGGACAAATCTTCTGATATGTCCAACAATCAACCAGACAGAACTACCCTTTGGAGTAATCTTTTCAATTCCCATTGCACTTTCCCCTTTGGCTGTTTAAGAAAGAGGTCAAGAACTGGATATGCCGTTCATCCCTATCGATGGCGGCATAATTCTGAAACACAACCGGGAGAACGCAAATGAGTAGAAAACATGGTTTATTCTTGATAGCGATCGCTGTCATAGTATTGTCAGCCTGTCTGATGACATCCTGCGATGGATTGATCAATCGCAAAATGAAAGTACCTTCCTGGGCTTACGGGACATGGACCGGCACAAACGGCAGTATATCCGTTGAATACACAATCAGTGAGAGAGCACTCCTTGAAAGGATGAATTCATCTGGCATAGTTTTGACAACGGATCTATGCAAATTCGGAGAAACCCTGACGGTAGTCAGCCCGAGCTCGTTCAAGATCGGGTTGAATGATGGCCGTAGCTACTATGAATTCACATCTGTCAACAGCACGACCATGCAAGTCAAGGACTACCGAAGCGGATCAGAATCAACGACCATTTATATGTGTACCAAGCAATAATTCCGTCGCCAGATACAAAGCGAGGCGACCCATTTCGGCCGCCTCGCCGCATCCACACTGAATCCTATTTGTCTTATCATCCGGCGCAATGAACATGTGATCAAATCTGGATCAACCCTTCACAGCACCTGCGGTCACACCCTTGATGAACTGCTTGGACATGGTCAGATACAGCACCAGTACAGGTACGGCGGACAAGGTCAGTACCGCGAGAACCTTCGACCAGTCGGTCTGGTACTGTCCGAACAGCCTTGTGACACCGAGCAGCAAGGTCTTTGAACGTTCATCGTTGATGAAGATCAACGGAAACCACAGATCGTTCCAGAACGGCACGAGGTTGTAGATCGCGACCGTGGCCAACGCAGGGCGTAGCAGCGGAGTGATGATCATGAGGAACACCCTCATTCGGCCCGCGCCATCTATGATACCCGCTTCCGTCAGTTCACGGGGAATCTCCCGAATGAATTCGGTCAGGATAAAGATACCGATCGGGATACCCATGGCGACATAAATCGGGATCAAGGACCAGATCGTATTGAGCAACCCCAAGCCACGCATCAGCTCCAGCAATTTGATGGAAGCTATCTTGATCGGGAGCATCATGCCGGCGATCATGAACAGGAACATCAGCCGTGACCACCTACCCTTCCAGTTTGCAAGAGCATAACTTCCGAGAGAAGATACGATCAAGACAAGAACCAATGAAAGGATCACCACGACGAAACTGTTCTTGAAATAGAGCAGGAAATCGCCGTCGCGAAGGACGGTGGCATAATTCGAGAAATTCCATTTTTCCGGTATCCAGAACGGATTCGTATAGATGGTCAATCGGGTCTTGAAGGAGTTGACGATCAGCACCCATAAAGGGAACAGAACGATCAGGCACCAGATCCACATCACGATATGGGAACCGATATGGCGGTTCTGCCGTTTCAATGACTGTGCCATGGACTACTCCTTTCCTTGTGTCGCACGAAGCGTGGGAATGACCCCGATCGCAAGGACGATGAAGGTGATCGTAGCGATCGCCGCACCCATGCCGGTATCGGGGATACCGATCGGATGCTGGCCTGCGATGCCGATGCGATAGAACAAGGTGCCGATCAGATCAGTCGAATAGCCAGGAGCCCCGTTGACGTTCTCCATGGCGAACACGATGTCGAAGGCATTGAAATTGTTTACAAAGGTAAGGATGGCGATCATGCCGACCACCGGCTTGATCAATGGAAGCTTGATCTTCCAGAAGGTCTGCCAGGAACTCGCCCCCTCTATCGAGGCGACCTCGAGGCAATCTTCCGGGACATTGCGCAGAGCGGCGACGAACATCATCGTCGGAATACCCATCCATTGCCAGCAGGAAACCAACGCCACGCAGGTAAGGGCGGTACTGGACGTACCGAGCCAAGGACGGGACAGGAATCCCAATCCCATCTTCGTCAGGATATCCCCGCACCATACCGGGTTGAGCATCAGTTTCCACAGATACCCTGTGACCAATACCGCGAAGGTGGTCGGGATAAAGATGATCGTCTGGTAGAACGGCCGTCCCTTCATGTTCGCGTTTGTCAGGATGACCGCGAACAGAATGCCAAGGCAATTCTGGACGATCATATGGATCAAAAAGAAATAGCAGGTATGTCCGAAGGCCCCCCAGTATCTGGTAGAGAGTTCAGGATCAGTGAACAACTTGACGAAATTGCCGAATCCGATGAACGTCCGGTTCGAGGCTGTGTTTCCGGTAAAGAAACTGAGACGTAGCGAATCGACCAATGGATACGCCAGGAAGACGACATAGAACACGATGCCAGGAATAAGGTACAGCAGCCAATACCAAGGCGACGGTTCCGCTCCAGGTCGTCGGTTGCTACGCAAAGGTCTTTTGTCAACCATATAGGACTCCTTGTCGTTACGGCACCTTGGAGGCCGCAGGAGAACAGTAAAATAGTTGCCGGGGCGCGAAGCCTCCGGCAACTCCATATCGAAAAAAGGTTATTTCATCAATGCGGCGACGGAATCAGCCGCCTGTTGAGCGGTGACCTCACCCTTCATCACTCTGATGACGGCCTGGTTCATCGGAGCATAGAGGTCCATCAAAGCCGGCCAGACGAAACGGGCGTCGGTGTCCTTCCCTGCGTTCAGAACAAGGAATTCATTTGCATGAGGATCGGCGAGCTTGATCTCGAAGTTGATCATCGGGAAATATCCGACAGGAAGATTCTGCGAAGCGGTCGTGGCGCCTTCCCTTGTGCAAAGCCATGCGAGAAACGCCCTGGCTTCATCGGGATGGGCGGTAGCGGTATTCATAGTAATCGCCATGTCAGGATGGAAACAGATCAAAGTCTTGCGACCTGCCGGAGCGGGAATCGCAAAGAGTCCCCAATCAAACGAAGCATCGGCATATACACCGGCCGTCCAGGAACCGTCGATGAACATGACCGCCTTCTGGGTGTTGAAAAGCACCTGACTGTCATTGTAGGTCACCGCTTCAAACCCGTTCGGGCAATACGGGGCGGCATCGGCCATGGCCTGGTACGCGGCGACGAAACTGGCGTCGTTGATCTTCTTCGCACCGATCTCGTACTGGACGCGAGCGTCGGAACCACCGATATAGTTCGGAAGCAGACCGAAGAAGAAGCATTCGAGGATATCCCATTCATCCGCCACACCGTTTGCCAACGGAGTATAGCCCTTTTTCTTCAAAGTATCGCAGACTTTCAGGAATTCTTCCCAGGTCTGAGGTATGGACAGCCCCTCTTTCTTGAATACGTCCTTGTTGTAATAGACCGCATGGGAAACCGCGGCGAATGGTACGGCGAACATCTTTCCATCGGGCATCTGCCAAGGCGCGAGGTTCGCGGCCGTGAAGTTCTGCATCAGACCGGGGAGTTCCGTACAATCATAGAAATACCCCGCATTGAACAGCTCCTGTCCCGCGGCATAGGAACGAGCGTACATCAAGTCCGGACCGGTCTTGCTGTCCAGCTGCAAGCGCAACGTAGCATTGTAGTCCGGTGGATTGGTAGGCTTGAACTGGATCTCTACATCAGGGGCGACCTTCCTGTATTCAGCCAGCAGATGATTCATCTGCTCGACATCGTCGGTCCGCCAGGAACCCATGGTCAGGACGACCTTTCCTGTTCCGGAATCCTTGGAGCCTTGTGCGAATACAGGCAGCAACAGTCCGCACAGCAGAACGAGAACGATGAGACATGTCAGGTTCTTTTTCATTTGGTACTTCTCCTTTTTTGTGGAATCTCCACTTCGTATCCTGATGATCTACTCAACACCAAGACCTTTTGTACGAAAGTAGCTATTGAAGAAGCAACCAGATGAAAGACACGATAGCCGTGTACATATCTTGTGATGCCGCAACTACGTCAACTGCCCTCTCCCCAAAAGTGATTGGCGCTTGCAGACACATCAGATATTTTCATTGTATCACTAAAAACCGACAAATCAAGAAATTGTTTTCTTCCACCTTTTCGAAACACTTTCGAAACCTCTTCGAAACCAGAATAAGGTAAAGAGAGGTCACCTCACTTTCAATCTCGGTCGCCATACTTTGCAGAGGTCCGTATCGAAAGCGCTTCGGCCCCGACGTTCCCTCTTGGCGCAAGTCCGAACACCCGTTGACGGCTGAATGAAAAAGGGCACATTATGTTGACAGGCATATTATACGATATATAATATCAATGGGTAGAGAAACTTCTACTGAGGAGACTATCATGGTATTTTCGATCAGTTCCGCGTTGCTTGACGCATGCATCCTGTCGGTACTCGCGAAAGGCGATACCTATGGATATGCGCTGACACAGCGGATGAAAGGTGTCGTGGACCTGTCGGAAAGCACCTTGTACCCTGTATTGCGCAGATTGCAAAAGGTTGGCTACCTAGAAACATACGATCAACCATTCCAAGGTCGGAATAGAAGATTCTACAAGATTACAGAACTCGGTATTCAAGCCTTGGATTCATATCAAAAAGAGTGGGTGGAATACAAGGCGCAAGTAGAGTCAATCTTGCTGGGAGGTGCGAACGATGAATAGGAAAGAGTTTATCTACAGATTGACCAAGAACTTGTCTTTGCAAGTTCCAGTGCAGGATATCCATGACGCGCGGCTATACTACAACTCTTTGTTTGATGAGGCTGGTGATGAGGGAGAACAGCCGTTGATCGCCCAGCTTGGCACCCCCGCGGATATCGCGAAGGAGATCATCAACCAGAACGATGAACGACTACAGGAGAGACTTCAGAAAGTCAAGGCAAAGGCGAAGGACTGGGAAAGCTGGAAATTGCATCGCCATTCGATGCTCCGTGGGTTCCAGTTGTTCAAGGATGACCTCGTACTCAGCAAATTGGAGAACTCGCGGGCAAGGGCGTGCTTGCTTTGGCTAGGTCTGGCGCTCGGCCTATGCATCCTGTTCGCGCTGTGCGGCGGAACCGTCTGGCATATTCGCCAACTGTACCAGGCGGTGGTCATTGAACGCACCTACAGCCTCAACCAATTTGTCATCTGGGCGACCAAGTATCTGTATGCCGGCAACATCGCTTTGTTTACGCTGGTGGGAATGATGCTTCTCAGACATGGTTGCTACGCGATCAGCGCCATCGCTCTGCGACTGACGAAAAGCGGCAAGGAGGACAAGAGATGAGATTTCATATCAGGATATCGACTATCATCATAGTTCTCGTCATGTTGTTCTCCTATGGGGCCGCATATAGGACCATCGGTGATTTCACCTGTCTTTTCCAGCAGCCGAAACTGATCATGGAAAGTTCACAGACCGATTTCTTTCCACCTGCGCAATACGACTTTGACACGCTCACGAAGCCCCAGGCCTATGAACTCACCAGGTGGGCCGTACAGTGGGGGACATACATGAAGAACCAGTTCCCGATCCTACAGAAATCATTCGCGTTGCTGGGGAGACGGGTTCCTACTTTCGCTCAATTCAATGTCAGCCCCCTTGAAGTTGTCGTGAGCAAAGAGATGGCTGAAAAGAAATACAAGGAATGGAGCGACCAATATCCCTCGATGTTCCCGAAAGACCCCGGCGTCCTGGATACATGGTCTGACGAACAGAAACGCGACCTCCTCTCCATGCTGTTCTACCGGAGCAATATCAACTCCTACGGACTCGCCCAGCTTCCCATCGTCCAGAAGGCTCTGGAGCCGGAAGAGCCGATAGAGTTCCGCCCTATGACGAAATGGGAACTGGAACGGGAAATCCGATACCGGCAGCAGCTCTTGAACGTTCAAGTCTTGGCTTCGGAGCAAAATGGTTCCGATGTCCTGTTGAACTGGAACTATAACATCAAGGATAGGAAACCGCCGATTGATATTCCTGAATCGGTTCCGATGACAGAGGAACAAGCCCTTACGATCATGGCCTGGGCGACATACTGGGAGACACTGAAACGATATCAGTTCCCGGTCGTACAACGGGCGGCGACGCTCCTGGACTATGACATCCCCTCCCCGGAGGAGTGCGTGGAGTTGTTGCAAAGTTCCTTCTACTGATACCGATGATCGTCTTTTTGAAATCCGGCCGTGCGTGCCAGCGCAGCGCTGACATCGTGTCTCATTTTCATGGAATGGATATCAAACCTCCATTACGGGACGGTGGATGGTCTGGGGTTGTATGTAAGCCTGACCTCAACGACAAAAACACGAAAAAATGATCAATGAAGGAGGGGAAGTATGAAAAAACGAATGACAATACTGATCGTCCTGGTCATCATGCTCGCCGTAGGCGGGGTGACGGTGTTCGTTATCTCAAACGTGACGATGTCTCCCCAAGACCGCGTTGCTTCAGCGATAGCAAGACAGAACCGAATCATGACACGGACGATGGCATGGCAGACCAAAATGGTTTCCAGGAATGCGAAGCTTCAGTCAGACTTCACCCCTGCCGAATACCATTACAAAGGCTTGCGGCCTTGGCAGGCTCTCAAGATTGTCCGTTGGGTCCGGGAATCAAATACATATTTCCGTGCGCAATTCCCGATAGCTCTGAAATCCTACAGGATGCTGTTGCGCAGGCTGCCCAACAGCGAGGCGAAGAATACTTATTCACTCACAAATTCAATGTGAATATCCCCATTGTTATTTGATATTGTCAATGTTTTTGTCCCGCTTTCTTTGCTTGACGGCAGATTGCTTTCACCTTTTTTGATATTGCAGGAAATTGCATAATCATCATAACTTCCAATGATTGTTCCAGATATATCTCCGTTTTTTGCGTCAAGATATATTGATTTTCCGACATTCAGTTGATCGAATACAATGTCCCCTCCATGAGAGGAAAGCGACAGATCATCCATGACGGTCAATGCAGGAAGTGAAATATTTTCATTCGTGGTAGATATTTTCAGAGTTGTCAAAAATGCATCCGGCACCTGCAACGATATTTTGCGAAAAACGGCGGCGGACTTTCCGCCTATATAATCCGTCCACTTCTTATTGCTTGCAGCGGTCATTGTCAGCGTGTGATCATCAGAAACAGAAATATCGTAATACTCCTTGCTGCTTTCAAAATAATCAATGTGAATTTGATTGTCGGGAGATAGCATAACTTCAATTTGCCTATCCCGAACATCAATGCGGATTTCCGTGATTTCCTTACCCACCGATGCATAACTTTTCTCGGTAAACGCTACACCATTGTTCGTGCAGCCAGTTAAACAAACAGCACCTAAAACAATACACATCAACAATGCACTAATTCTTTTCATAAGATTACTTCCTCCAAATCTTACAGTGTTTTTCTTTTCAAAACAGTTAGTCCAATTAAGGACAGTACCGCACTTAACAATAGGCAAACGCCAATGTGCAACAGAGCATTACTGTTGGTCATAATGACGTTGAAAAATCCTGCCAAGAGATGCCTAAGAGGTGCAATCGGTGTAAAAATGCAGATAATCGCCGCCAATACACCATCCATCAGCCACCCGTACCAATAAGGCTGCATTGAAAGCAATACATGAAGAAAAATCATTGTGAGCAGCAGGAATGCGGCTTGCTGTACAAAGGCGGCAAATATACCGTTGGCTGTCCAACCACTCAAATCCATCATGTTGATAACCGTCTGTGTACGATTAAGTGGGTCGATGAGAAAATGAATAGTAGTGTTAGCAAGCGAAACTACCACAGCCATCAATCCGTAACTGGCGAGACTTCCGATAAAGTAGTCTTTTTTACTTGTTCCCAAATGTATGAGTTTCGTAAAATCGTAGAATACAAAAAGGAACGGTGTCATAACAGCAAGCAGCCACGTATAATTTCCGTTGCTCAAAGCAATTTGGGAATCGCCTGATGTGGTGGCGCAGATCACTACGACAGCAGTAATGATGAAGCTGATTCTATTGCTTGCAAAAAGCCTTTTTATAACCGCAAGAATTGTTCTCATTATTTTGCACCTCCTTTATGTCCCACCATTTGGATGAAGAAGTCTTGCAATGACAACGGGCGGATTTCTAAAGAATCCGCTTCCGCCGGTGGAGAATCAAAGAGATAGCTTGTTACAAGACCGCCAACGGCGTCTTGCCCTATGACATTGAGATTTTCTGTTGCGGCATCAACATCTTTTTTTAGTCCGCTTACACTAAACGCTTTTGTTTCAACCGCTTGCAACGTATCGAAAAAGCGAATACAGCCCTTGTCAATGATAATCAACTTTTGAATCGTCTTGGCTATTTCTTCAATGATGTGCGTGGAAACAATAATAATCCTTGGGTGTCTCTGAAAGCTCTCTGTCAGCATTTCATAAAATTCCATACGCATGATAGCGTCGAAGCCGAGAACCGGCTCGTCCAATAGAATGGCACTTTTATTGCTTGCAAGACAAACAATCGTGGAAACCATTGTTTTCATTCCAAGCGAAAGATGATGAAACTTCTTTTTTCCGTCCAGTTCAAAACGCTCCATCATTTCAGAAGCAAATTCAAAATCATAGTTTGGATTCACCTCCGACGCAATCCGTAGCAGCTTTCGCACTGGAAGATTAAAATGCTTTGCGAAGTTCTCGATATAACTTACCCCCGTATCCAATGTAGACGTGGCAATTGCTTTTCCGTCCACTTGAATTTGTCCTTTGGTAATATTCTGGTATCCGGCAATGGATTTCAGGAGCGTTGTTTTTCCTGCTCCATTTCTGCCAAGCAGACAGTAGATTCCTGGCATGTCCATGTGTAACGTAATGTTCTTGAGCACAGGCACATTGCGGTACTGTTTCGTAACATCTGTCAGTACAATCATGCGCTTTCTCCTCCTAACTGGTTTCTGGCGTGGAACTTGATTCTTACGGTTTTCCATGCTAGAAATCAGCATAAACCTTTGTGTAACACAAATATCAAGGGGGAGAAGCTAACAAATGAAAAAATATTTTTCAGTGGGAGAAACGGCAAATGCTGCTCATGTTACAAGTGAAACGCTACGGCATTATGATCGTATCGGACTAGTAAAACCAAGTAAGAAGGATACCCTTACAAACTATCGCTATTACACAGAGCAGGATCTTGTACGAATCAATACCGTTCGCGCTTTACAGCAAATGGACATGCCGTTACAAAAAATAAAAGAGGTTTTGGAATTTGATGATTTGCAAAGAATCATTGATTATTTGACCGAGGCAGAAAAAAGGGCAGATGAAAAAATAGCCTTGCTGGAATACAGTAAATCGAAAATACAGTTGGCAAAATCAGGGTATGAAAATCAACTACAGGGGCAACACCATACAAAGGATATGACCATCAAACAATTTCCCAAACGAATTTTACTACTTTCTGATACACTGGAAACCCCAACGCTTGATAATCTGTGGAGTTATCTAAGCCATTTCTATGATAGGATTGAACCAATGCAAAAAGAGCGGTTCGCATTTGAAGATTTGGCAGGTATCTATACAGAAAATGGAGTATCAAGATTGTTTGCCGTCTGTATTCGATATGAAAGAATAGAGGGAATCAAGGTACTGCCCAAAGGAAATTATCTATGTGTGGATTGTACCGAGGAAAACAGGGAGAGCAAATTAAATGAATTGCTAAAGGTAGCAAATGAGGAACATCATGCCTTCCCCAATTTCACCATACAGCAAATTGTTGTATCCGGTATTTTACAGTGGAACTATCAAGCGCAAGTCTTTTTAGGACATTAGGTTGAAAACAAGTACAAATATGGATACAGCGGATCAATCTATTGTACTCCTATCTTTTATTCTAAAGCGGTATCAGGTTGGCTTTGCATAGTCCTCTAACATCTGCTTATGATTGGAAATACAGTTGCTTTCGCCCTGCAATTCATCATCACGGCTTAAGCGCTCATACAACGGAGTAATTTTCTCGTTTCATATGCCTTAGACCTCCCATGCGCCAATTGGCTTCACTAACCATGCGAAACCTTTTAGCCCAAAACATATCCACATGACCAGGCTGACCCGGAAAAACTGGAGGCGGCCCGAATCTTCATGACCTGGGCGGGACCGGGGAGCGATGTAATCGGACGGATGCGGCTTCCCTCCGTCCAAAAGGCATTTTCCAGATATATCTTCTGAAAAAGCGAAAGTCTGATTGCATTCGGCGAGAATCTGAGAGACAATCATAGTATGAATAGTCGTTGGTGATTGTTTCCTGACGCACGGAACTTCGAAGGGCTCCGATAGGAGGCGATGCTTTGAAACTATTAATTATGGCACTCTCTGAATTCCTGACCGACTGCGCGACCCGTCTTGCTCGGGCGTATACTGAAAGGGATACCCTCAAAGGGATATATCTGGGGCAGAACGACCCGACCGGGCAATACGCCGTATTCACCCCACTGCTTTGGGAATGCACCGCTTTCTTTTGCTACTGTCTGAAGATCAGGAAGTTTGGGGATGAAGGACCTGCGCCGGCGGAGATCAACGGCATCATCAACAGGCTTGTTGAAGAAATAACCATAGAGGGGAAAGACCGGGACAAGATGTTTGACAGGATCAACCAGTATGTCCAGGGAGAAGATGTCATGGAGATGTTCGGCATTTTCTGCAACTATGCATCTGAAACCGAGGAGAACGCCGTCGCCTTGCTACAGGCAAAACAGGAAAAGAACCGCTATGGCAATTATGCGACCGCGATACAAAAGACCGGAAGCGAGATATTCCGCAAGGCATATCTCGGGGAGTGACAGACGGCCGACGAATCCGCACCGCGGATATCGTCGACCACTCCGGTCCGCCTAATGTCCCGTCGCAAGGAAGAATACCGTCACGACAACGGCCAACGCTATGCGATACCAGCCGAATACGCTGAAATCGTGCCTCCGGACGTAACCGACCAGGAACTTGATCGCGACCATCGACACCAGGAACGCCGTCACACAGCCTACCGCAAGCACTCCCCATTCCAACGCCGTAAAATCCAGCCCTATCTTTACGATCTTGATCAATGACGCTCCAGCCATCGCCGGCAACGCGAGGAAGAACGAGAACTCCGCGGCGACAGCCCGGTCGACACCAAGGATGATACCTCCGAGGATCGTCGAGCCGGAACGGCTGGTCCCGGGGACGACAGCCAGCATCTGGAACATGCCGATACCGAAGGCATCCTTCCAGCTCAGGTCCTCCAGCGTCGCCACGCGCGGTACCTTGCCCGCCCGCTGCTTCTCCAACACGATGTAGAGCACGCCGTACAAGGCGAGGGCGACGACGATCACCTGCCACCGGAAAAAGGTTTCATTGATCCAGTCATCGAACAGGATCCCGACGATACCCACCGGAATCGAAGCAACCACTACTTTCGCCCAAAGAGACCATGTCTGTTTTCGTTCCACAGGCGTCTTGGACGAAGAGAAGGGGTTGAGTTTATGGAAATAGAGCACCAGCACAGCCAAAATCGAGCCTAGCTGAACCACGACGAAAAACAGCTCCTTGAACGTCTCTGAAACATGCAGGGGTAATAGCTCATCCAGCAAAATCATATGCCCGGTAGAACTGACAGGCAGCCACTCCGTGACCCCTTGGACGATACCCAGCAACAAAGCCTTCAACAATTCGACAAAATCCATTCCTAACCTCCTGATATTGCCGCGGGAAACATGCCCTGGGCGCACAGAACTTCCCTAGCCTATCTGAAAGCAAGGCATGAGACAACCCCTCGGCGGCACTGATACAACTATCCCCTACCATCAAGTTTCATGCCAATCAGTAATATTTCCATCATTTTGTTTGATGATGGATCATTTGCCGTACTTTTCGTCTCTTGCTCCAACCTGCGTACCCCTATTGCACCCCTATCGTACCCCTTGACTGGTGAAATTCGCCAACGGCAGTCCATTGCTCCATGCCGAGATGGCGGATTATACTGACGCATTGAGAAAAAAGTTTCGGATATCTGTCACACGAACGAACGGCAGCAGTCCAATACTCCGGAGGTCTACAAGAAATGGACAACAAGAAATCAAATGACAGGACGCATTCCCTGATAGACAAGGCTGTCTCCGGTGATCGTGACGCCCTGAGCGAGCTGTTGGGCGAAGTCCAGGATACAGTATTCAACTTGTCGCTGCGGATGCTGGGCATGGTGGCGGACGCGGAAGACGCCACTCAGGACATACTGATACGGATCATGACGCACCTTGCGTCATTTCGTAAGGACAGCGCCTTTACGACATGGGTCTACCGTCTGTCTGTCAACTACCTGATCGACTATAGAAAATCCATGTTCGCACAACGCCCGCTGAATTTCGAATTCTACGGAAATGACATACGCTTCGCGAACACCGATGACATAGAGCGTCTGGTCGATGACATTACCCGCCGGACCCTGTCCGATGAATTGAAGATGTCCTGTACCAACGTCATGCTCCAATGTCTCGACGCTGAAAACCGCTGCATCTTCATCCTGGGGACCATGTTCAAGCTCGACAGCCGTATCGCCGGAGAGATCCTTGGGATGACCCCGGAGAACTACCGCCAGAAACTATCACGCGCAAGGAAGAAGATGGCAGGCTTCCTCTCTGAATACTGCGGGCTGACCGGTACGGGCTCCTGCGATTGCCTGAAACGTGTGGACTATGCGATATCCCAAAGACGAATCAATCCGATGAAACCTGATTTCCTTGGACTGAAGGTATTGGACAAAGACATCCTTACCGACTGCAAAGAGGAAATGGAGAAGCTTGAGGAACTATCGAATACTTTCGAGACATTTCCGAACTACCGCTCTCCGATCACAGCGCAGACGGCGATCGACAAACTTCTCAGATCTCCATCCCTGCAAAAAGTACAGCAATACTAGGAGCCGCCATATGGATACGACGATACTCACTTATCTCTCCTCTCTGGAACGGAACAATACCCGAGAATGGTATCATGCACACAAAGAAGACCGTCAGATCGCGAACAAGGAATTCGAAACCATGATCCAGGACTTGATGTTCGAAATCGGGAAAACCGATCCGTCGATTCTTGGACACGAGCCGAAAGACCTGACATTCAAACAGGTACGGGACACTCGGTTCAGCCATGACAAGTCACCATACAACCCGACCCTCCGCTGCCACATATCATCAGCCGGAAAACTCCCGATCCCCGTCGGATATTTCTTGGCGATACGCCCAGATGATCACTCATTCCTTGGCGGCGGTCTGTTCACCGACATGTTCAAGGATGCGACGGAGATGGTCAGAAAACATATCGCCGCCAATGCGGAGGAATTCCTTTCGATCATTGCCGCTCCCGAATTCACCAGGGACTTCACTGTGAAAGGGACCGCATTGAAAAACGTCCCCGCGGGATATCAGGCCGATTCTCCCGCGGCGGAATATCTCAAACATAAAAGCTGGTATCTGGAACTGCCAGTCAAGGACCGGATGTTCGAAGACTCGGCGCTGTTCGTCCAATACGCCTCCGAGAAATTCCTGTCGATGAAACCGTTCAATGACTTTCTCAACAGGGCCCTGGAAGGTTTCGTAATGCCGTCACGCTGATCATTGTTCTCCAATATGGAACTCGGGGTTGTCATACAAATCAGAAAATTTGTACGACGACCCCCATTTTGTATCCATTTCCGAAAGGACCGACACATCGAATTTCAGATACTATCGCCTGTTTTCCAAGCAACATACTTCATTGCGACTTCATTGCCAGTTCATTGATACTTCGTCATCACTTGACGGAGACTTCATTCTCGCCGGTCATTGCTCCCCACCCGGAATTCCCGGCGGTTATGGATCACGGCTGGATCATCACCGATGAGAATCAGAACATGACACACCCTGTCCAGTTAGCATGGTATACTGGCAATACAAACCAGCAGGAAGGAGAATACGCCCCATGCCGTTCGACTATAAGAAAGAATACAAGGAATACTATCAACCGCCGCGGAAGCCAGGTATCGTTGAGATACCCACCATGAATTTCATCGCGGTCAGAGGCACAGGAAATCCAAACGAGGAAACAGGCGAATACAAGCGCTCGGTGGGGTTGCTGTACGCCATCGCCTACACCATCAAAATGAGCTACAAAGGGCCGTACAAGATCGACGGTTATTTCGAGTACGCGGTCCCTCCATTGGAAGGGCTATGGTGGCAACCCGGCGTGGAGGGGATCGACTACGCCCATAAAGAGACCTTCCATTGGATCTCGATGATCCGGCTCCCCGATTTCGTCACGAAACAGGACTTCGATTGGGCCATTTCCGAAGCGACCGCCAAGAAGAAACAGGATTTCTCCGATGTCGAATATTTCACATATCAGGAAGGACTGTGCGTACAATGCATGCACATAGGCCCGTATGATGATGAACCCGCCACGATCAGCCTGATGGACTGTTTCGCCATTGAAAACGGCTATGCGCTCGACATCAACCAGCGAAGACATCACCACGAAATCTACCTCTCCGATCCTCGAAAGGGCGACCCGTCGAAACAGAAGACGGTGGTCAGACACCCGATCAGGAAAGCGTGACAACCATTTACCAAAATACTGGTTGATGGTAGATTGAACGCATGTTGCACATAGTACTCTTTGAACCGGAAATCCCACAGAACACGGGCAATATCGCCAGGACCTGCGCCGCTGTCGGCGCGGAACTTCACCTTGTCCACCCGTTGGGCTACAGCCTTGACGAGAAACACCTCAAGCGGGCGGGCCTCGACTACTGGTCGCTCGTCACGATCATTGAACATGCCTCTGTCGCGGCCTTCATGAAAAAGCATGGCGACGAACACCTCTATTTCTTCTCAAAGAAAGCCCGCCACTCCTACCATGAAGTCACATACCCAGAAGATACCTGGCTCGTATTCGGCAGGGAGTCCACAGGAATCGACGAAACGTTCCTCATCGACCATGAAAACCGGACGCTCCGTATCCCGATGCGGGAGGAAGCCCGTTCACTGAATCTCTCCAACAGCGTCGCGATCGCCACCTATGAGTACATGCGGCAACTGGATTTCCCCGGATTGCTGGAAACCGGAACCCTTCCCGTCCCTCAGAACGGATAAATCTACACGGCAAAGCGATAAAATGATTCGCCGAACATAGCCTTAAACAGGTCTTCGCTATATAATCCTTACAGGATTTCCGAAATGGAGGCATACAGTATGACAAAAATCGGATTCATCGGATGCGGCAACATGGGTGGGGCGATCGCGACCGCCCTTGCGAAACAGAAGGATTGGCAGGTCATGATCCATGACAATGACTCCTCAAAAGCCAAAGCCTTCGCCAAGGCGTCATACTGCTCCGTCGCGACGAACCTGAAAGAACTCATTTCGGACAACGATATCATCTTGATCGCGGTCAAACCGCAGGTCCTCCCTTCCCTATATGGGGAACTCCGTGCCGCTGGAGCGACAAACCGTCAATGGATCTCGATCGCCGCCGGTGTACCGCTGGAAATCCTCCAGAAGGAACTGGAGACCGACCAGGTCGTCCGCTTCATGCCCAATATCGCCGCGACAGTGGGGAAATCAGTCACAGCCGTCGCCGCACCACAAGAAGCGGACAAGTTTTTCATCGACAAAGCCTTCGAGGTGGCCCGCTCCTGCGGCAGTGCTTTCCCGATGGCGGAAAAAGACTTTCCGGCGTTCATCGGCGTCAGCGGTTCAGCGATCGCCTATGTATTCCAGTTCTTCCATGCCCTGGCGATGGGAGGTGTCGACGAAGGAATCCCCTATCCCACCGCACTGGCCATAGCCCGTGACACCTGCATCAGCGCCGCCGCGTTGCAGCAAGAGACGGGAAAGGGGGCCGTGGACCTTGCGACGATGGTCTGTTCCGCAGGAGGGACCACGATCCAGGGGATGAAAGCCCTTGCGGAGGGTGCTTTCGACGCTACGGTGATGGAGGCCGTCTCCGCGGCGGCGCAGAAGTCCCGGAAAATGGAAGAGGCGGCGAGAAATCACTGAAACGTCGGTCGCAAGGGTTGCAAAAGGATATACCTTTGGAGCATCATAGCAGACGGGTGGGATCACCCGAAACAGCATATTGATCGTGCCATGCGCACGGATAGGATACGGACATGATTGATTTAAGAGAACTGAAAGCCAGAAGGGACGAAATCGCGAAGAACATCACCGACAGGTGCATGAATGTATCCATTGATGAGATCATCGCATTGCAGGACCGTCGTTCGGCTCTGATGCAGGAGACCGAAGGCCTCCGTGCCAAACGCAATGAGAACGCCCAGAAGATGAAGGGAAAACTTGACCTAGATACCCGGCAGGCACTGATCGCAGAGGGCAAGTCGCTCAAGGAGTCGATCGCGGAGAAAGAAACCGAACTGGACGAGATCGAGAAAGACTATCAGGCCAAAGGCCGCATGATTCCGAACTACGCCCACCCCTCCGCACCGGTCGGCAAGGAGGACAAGGACAGTCTCGCCATCAAGTTCTGGGGCGAGCCGCCGGTATTCGACTTCAAGCCGCTTGACCATGTGCAGATCGGTGAAAAGCTCGACCTGCTCGACTTCGACACCGCCACACGTGTGTCGGGTCCCAAGTTCTACTATGTGAAGAACGAGGCCGTACTCCTTCAGCTCGCGTTGGAACGATATGCGATGGATATCGTGATCAAGCATGGTTTCATGCCGTTCATCACCCCGGATATCGCCAAGGAAGAAATTCTCAACGGCATCGGGTTCAATCCCAGAGGCGCGGAGAGCAATATCTATACCATAGAAGGGACCGATACCTGTCTCGTAGGTACCGCCGAGATCACGCTGGGGGGCTATTACAGCAATCAGATCCTCGACAAGAGCCAGTTGCCCATCAAGATGACCGGGCTCTCCCACTGCTTCCGCCGTGAAGCGGGTGGCGCGGGCCAGTATTCGAAGGGGCTGTACAGGGTACACCAGTTCTCCAAACTGGAGATGTTCATCCTCTGCGACCCCGGGCAGTCCGATGAGTTCCACGAGCAGTTGCTCGCCATTGAAGAAGAAATCTTCCAGGGGCTTGAACTCGCCTACCGCGTAGTCGACACCTGCACCGGCGACCTCGGCGCACCCGCCTACCGCAAGTTCGACATCGAGGCCTGGATGCCCGGTCGTGGCGACAACGGGGAATACGGAGAGGTGACAAGCACCAGCAACTGTACCGACTACCAGGCCCGCAGCCTCGGCATCCGCTATCGTGATGAAGACGGCAAGGTCCAGTTCGTCCACATGCTCAACGGCACCGCGGTCGCCATTTCCAGAGCGATGGTGGCGATCCTGGAGAACCACCAGCAGGCGGACGGATCAATCAAGATTCCAGCGAAGCTGGTCCCGTACATGGGTATGGAGCGCATCGCCCGATAGTTTCTGAATCATCAAGCGTCGTTACATATCGGTCGTACCGGGATGGAACGACGCTTTTTCATATGCAAGATAGTGTTTCCATCCTATACTTGTTAGTTGCGAACCTTTTAAATTCATGAGCCCCGAAGGGGAAAGGAGCGGCCCCATGACCGTTTCAGCGTTGACCACCGATTTCTACGAACTCTCCATGATGCAGGGATATTTCCTCAGCGGACACAATCCCCAGGTCGTATTCGATATGTTCTACCGGAACAATCCGTTCAATGGAGGATATGCGATCTTCGCAGGACTCAATGAACTGATCGACAAGCTTGAAGGGCTTCGTTTCTCAGAAGATGACATCAAGTACTTGGAATCGCTTGGACAGTTCAATCCTTCGTTCCTTGAATTTCTACGAACCTATCGGTTCAGCGGCACTATCTACGCGATGGATGAGGGCACGGTCGTCCTCCCCGGAGAGCCGCTCGTCCGCGTCCATACCTCGTTGATCGACGCTCAGTTGATCGAAAGCCTCCTGCTCAACACCATCAACTTCCAGACTTTGATCGCGACGAAAGCCTCCCGCATGGTCCTTGCCTCCAATGGCGGAACGATCATGGAGTTCGGTCTACGCCGGGCCCAAGGGGAAGACGGAGCGATGTCGGCGGCAAGGGCCTCCTTCATCGGCGGTACGGTGGTCACCAGCAATACCTTGGCTGGCAAAATGTTCGGCATACCGGTTTCCGGTACCATGGCACATAGCTGGATCATGTCCTTCGATAGTGAACTGGAGTCCTTCCGCGAGTTCGCGAAACTCTATCCTGACAACGCCGTCCTGCTGATCGACACTTACGATACCCTCGGTTCCGGCATCGAGAACGCCATCGTCGTTGGACTGGAGATGAAGAAACAGGGCAAGCCTATAGGTGTCCGCATCGACAGTGGCGACCTCAGCTATCTGCCTCGCGTCATCCGCAAGAAACTCGACGAAGCCGGCCTGACCGACGCGACGATCTGTGTATCCAATGATCTGACCGAAGAGATCATCCAGACGCTCGTCCATGACCAAGTCCCTATCGATAGCTGGGGCATCGGTACCCACCTGGTCACAGGTGGAACCCAGAGTTCGCTCAACGGGGTCTACAAGCTCTGTGCGAAATGCAACACGAACGGAATCTTCATCCCCACGATGAAGATCTCCAACAGTTTCGAAAAAACCACCAATCCAGATGTCAAACAGGTATGGCGTTTCTATGACACTGAGGGCAGCGCTTTAGGCGACTTGATCACCTTGGACAACGAAAGGCTTTCAAACGATCAGGACTATACGTTCTACCATCCGTTCGCAGAGGCCGATTTCTTTGTGATGCATGCAGGCGAATACGCCACCTGCGTCCCCTTGCTCTCCTGCAAGATGAAAGACGGCAAGCGTGTAGGTGACAGCCCTACGCTCAAAGCTATCCAGTCCTATGCGGCCGACAGCCTGAAAAGCTTCCATCGAAGCTACAAGCGCCAGATCAACCCGCACATCTACAAGGTCAGCCTCTCGCACGACCTCAAGAAACTGAAGATGAGCCTCCTAATCGCCACCCGCCGCCGCCGGTAACATTAAGCATTAGCCCTACTGTAGGGCTAATGCTAGAAAGAAAGGATTGCGCTGGCGATGGCACGGGCCATCTCTTGCCGCCAGGAGGGAGAGGCCAGGTTGCGGGCGTCGGATTCATTGGAGATGAATCCGACCTCGACGAGTACGGCGGGCATGCGGCTGTTGTTCAGGACGTAGATCTCCGTCTCCTTGATTCCGCGGTTACGGGCTTTGGGAAATGCCACGACCAGGGCATGTTCCATAGCCTGGCCGAGCAGCAGATTCTGCTGGTTGAGCTGGCGCAACAGTTCGGAGTTCGAGTAACGGGCGAAACGGGCCGCGGCGGAGACGGGAGAATCGGAATCAAGGATCTGCACCTTGCGGGACTGTGGCTTGATCAGGAACTCGAATCCGTTGGCGGAGGTTGCCAGAGCTGAATTGACGTGTACAGAGACGAAGATCGCGCTGGTACCGATAGCGGGTTCGGTGGCGACGGCGATTGCGCTACGATCCTGTAGACTGACATAGGTATCATCACTTCGAGTGAGGACGATATTCAGTTCGGGGGCTTCAATTGCGAGGATACCCTTGATGCGCTTGATCAGATCGAGCGTGATGTCCTTTTCATCCATCTGACCGGAGAAAGGCCAGGTTGCGGAGGTTCCGGGATCGTAGCCACCGTGACCGGCGTCAAGGATCACCGTTCCGACCGGCGTCGCGAACGGACCGACCGCCGTAGCGCGGGTCGAATCGACGGCACCCGCTGAAAACAGGCAACAGGATATCAGAACCAACAGGAACAAAAAAGTACGGGACGATCGGCTCATGCATCCCCCTCGGGAGTTTTCCAGTTGTCGATCAACGAAAAGAAATCCGTCTTGAACAATACAGCCATCCGTTTGCGGACCTCATCGTTCAGCAAGGCCTTGTCGAGATGGCGACGCCATTTACGGACGAAATTCTTTCCACCGATCTGGCGTACCGACAAAAGCTTGGTATAGCAACGTTCCACCCCAGGCTGCTCGGAACGATCCTCGATCACAGACTGTCGGCCAGGGAACTCCAAGGCCAAGGTGGGAACAGTAAGGATCCGATAGCCGTAGAGCCAGCAACGGGCCCCGAAATCGAGGCATTGCCAGTAGTTGCTGATAATCTGTTCATCGTATCCGCGAAGACGCTGGAACAAGGCCCGGTCATACATTCCCAGGCCAAGGAAAGGATAGAGCGTATCGGTGTTCTTCGAACCAGGCATGAAGGAGAGAGGATCGAGATCCTTCCCCTGCATATGGGGGACCCTGACAGTAGGAAGCAGCTCACCAAGCATGTTGGAAAGCACGGGGGCGATAACCGCGGGATGATCGGGACGGAGCATCATCGGCATCAGGACCGACCCCTCGAACCGAATCATCTCCTGATCGCTTCGCACCACCATGAAATAGGTCGTGTAGCATTCATCGGCCAAAGCGTTGATGCGCTCCCCCAACGTCGTGACGGAGGAGAAAACGAGCCATGAGACTTCCGGCCAGGCGTCCTGCATCTCCTGAATCTGGATCCGGTCATCCTGTGTGATGACATGGAGACAACAATTCATGTTGGCTACGTACCAGGCGATGCAGTTCTCCAGTTCCTGCGTGGTACCTATATCGAGGACTCCGATGGCAAGCTGCTCCTCACGATGCAACTGGCTGATACGTTTTCCGAGATCCTGTTTCCTGTGGTAGATACGATAGTTACTCTGCATCGTCTACAAACACCAAATCCTCCGGTCTGAAAACCATCTCCTTGTGACCCTTCCCTACCCTTTTCTCAATGTCACAGCTCTTGCAACCTATCAGCTTCGACAGATCGGTACTGTTGAAATAAGGGGCGGCCTTGGCGAACACCTCGCCGTTCAAATCCTTGATCTGCACGACATCACCCTCACCGAACACCCCGTCCACAGACACCATTCCGCTAGGAAGCAGGCTCTTGTGGGCGCGGAGGGCGCGTACCGCGCCATCATCGACTGTGATACCGCCCAAATGGGAATTGTTCAGAATCCAGCGGGCACGTTGCGACAGCCGTTTCAACGGATGGATGTACGTCCCGATCGCCTCACCTTCGACCAACCGGATCAATGCGTCAGCCTCATAGCCGCTGGCTATGATGGAACCGCACCCCGCCACCGCGGCGATCTTGGCGGCGAGCAGCTTGGTCTTCATCCCCCCGGTGGAGAACGTGCTTCCGGCACCTCCGGCATAGGAATAGATGGTCTCGTCCAACCGCTCGATCTCCGGAAGAAGCTTGGCATCGGGACAGGTCTTCGGGTTGCCCGTATAGACACCGTCGATATCGGTCAGGATGATCAGCAGGTCGGCGTCGATCTTGCTGGCGACCATGGCGCTCATGCGGTCGTTGTCGCCGAACGCGGAACCGATCTCAGCGGTGCTGACCGTATCGTTCTCATTGAAGATCGGAACGACACCAAGATCAAGCAGGGTCTCCACCGAATTACGAAGGTTTACATAGGTCCGCCGGTTGTTCAGATCCTTGCGGGTCAGCAATATCTGTGAACAGATGATCCCATGACGCTTGAACGCTTCACGGTAGCTGTACATCAGGATCGGCTGGCCAATGGCGGCACAAGCCTGACGCATCGCGACCTGCTTGATGGCGGTCTTGTAGCCAAGTTCCTTCGCCCCCATGCCGATAGCACCTGAGCTGACCAGCAGAACCTGATAGCCCCGCTTCATCAACGTCGCGATCTGCGTGACGATCCGGTCAATGCAGGCTTCATCGATACCGTTCTTGCCGGAAAGCAGATTCGTACCGACCTTCAGCACCAGCTTGCGGACCTTCGAGAAATCACGACGCCGGGAAGCGCATTCTACAGAAATAGGAATTGTTTCCTGGGACATGGACTACTCCTCGAAACTACCGGCGAGGCTGACGCCATCGGTCGGCAATTCTTCGTGGAGGTATTTCTTCGCGTCTGAACCCGCGTATTCCGCGACTGTCTCACCATGCCCACGGAGCAACCACTTGCTGCTCATCAGCCCTGCGAGGCCGACGGGACCACGGGCATGGATCTTGCCGGTGCTGATGCCGACCTCGGCACCAAGGCCGAAGCGGAAACCATCGGAGAAACGGGTGCTGCAATTCCAGAAGACATCGGCGGAATCGACATCCCGCAGAAAACGTCGTGCAGTGTGGGCGTCCTCGGTAATGATGCAGTCGGTATGATGCGAACCATGGTTTGCGATATGCTCGACCGCTTCCTCGTAGGAGTCGACGACCTTGACAGCCAAGGTCAACGCAAGGAACTCCGTATGGAAATCCTCCTCAGTCGCCGCTTCACATGCGATGTATCGGCGAACACGTACATCACCTTTCAGATGTACACCCTTTTCCGCCATGGCGGCGGCGAGTTTCGGCAACAGGGCTTCCGCTACGGAAGCGTGGATCAAAAGAGTCTCCAGCGCATTGCAAGCCGCCGGATACTGGATCTTGGAATCGACGGCGCATCTGACCGCGATATCCAGATCAGCCGCCTGATCCACATACATGGCGCAGATACCGTCCGCATGGCCAAGTACGGGAATCTTGGTATGGTCCATCACATATCGGACGAAAGCGTTGGAGCCTCTGGGGATCAGCAGGTCTATGTCCCTATCCATAGTGAGCATTTCATTGACATCGTCATGGCTTTCCAACAGGATCAGCCAATCGCTGCCGAGCAAGGTTCCCTCACAGGATTTCCGGATCGAGGCCACCAAGGCACGGTTGGTCCGGACGGCCTCCTTGCCACCTTTGAGGATGATGCCGTTGCCGCTCTTGAGGCACAGCGAAACGATCTGGACCAGCGCGTCGGGACGGGCTTCGAAGATCATGCCGATCACCCCGATGGGGAACGTCACTTGTTCAAGGAGAAATCCATCATCCAACAACCTGCGCTGAGTCACGGCATTGATGGGATCGGCCAATCTGCTTACCTGCCGGACACCTGCGCAGACACCTGCGAGCTTGTCTTCGTCAAACTTCAGGCGCTTGAGCAGCGGGGCCTTCTCCCCCGCCTTCTCCGAGGCCTGCATATCCTGCCGGTTCGCATCGAACAGCAAGGCCTTGTCGGCCTCCAGTCCCTGCGCGATACGCAGCAACAGATCATCTCTCACCACGGCAGGAGAAGTGGAAAGCACTCTGAATGACTTTTTCAAACGAACGATATCTTCAACCAATGTACCATGTCCCATCGGATTACCTCTTTTTCTTGACTCTATATAAGAGTATCGGGAAAACGCGGTGTAGTAAAGTGCATCATGTCCATTTCCTGAGACTGATCCCGCTACAGGGAAACATCATTCCAGAGAAAGACACTTTCTTGCTGCTTCTTATTTTATTTTTAAAAATATAATGGTAAAATGCAACTGTACGCAACAAAACCAAGGAGTTTCTCATGAATCTTTTCAAACGAACCACTCTTGCAATCATAGTCGTGGCGCTGGCTATCGCACCCCCGCTGTTCAGCCAGGCCATCGTAGAACAGCGGATGCTGTCCGCCTCGGATACGGAACTGAACGCCGTGGACGCGAACGGAAGGGCGGTAGCGCTACAGGCACCTCCGCGGAAAGTCATCGTCGCGGGCAAGGCGGCCATCATGCCGGCTGACGCATACTTCCTCTTCCCGGAGGCCCGGCAGACCTTGCAGGCGTTGAGCAAGACAGACCAGGGCCTAGGTGATTTCTATAATCTCATCATGCCGGAACTGAAAGACAGCAAACGCATTCCCCAGAACGCAAGCGCGGAGGAGATCGCGAGCTACAATCCCGACCTGGTGCTGATGAAGAGCTCCAATTTCGAAGGGACCGCGAAGAAACTCGACCAGCTGGGCATTCCGAACTTCACCATGGACCTGGAATCGGCCGAAGCTTGGAACGATGAACTCTTGCAATTGGGCAAGCTCCTTGGCAATGAGGCCCGTGCGAATGAGATCGTCACCCTGTATGACGCACGTAAGGATAGTGTCCTTGCCGTGACCGAGAAACTGGCTGACGCAGACCGTCCGACCGTCCTTGTCCTGCAATTCAGTGTGACTGACGGGATCACCGGGTTTGAAGTCTGTCCCGATTCCTGGATTCAGACCTACATGGTGGAGGCCTCGGGAGGCATCCCTGTATGGAAAGGCACCGGACTCGCTTCGAAGACCTGGTCCAAGGTCTCGTTCGAGCAAATCGCAGCCTGGAACCCGGACTATATCTATATAGTCAGCTACAAGACTCCCGCCGGCAAGTTCCTGAAACAGATCTACTCCGATCCAAGCTGGGTGGGCTTGAAATCGGTGCAGGCGCATCAGGTACAGGCCATCCCCGCGGATCTTGTCAGCTACGCACAGCCTGACAGCCGCTGGATACTCCACCTGCAATGGATGGCGAACGAACTCCACCCGCAGCTCTTTCCGGGCTTCGACATGGAGCAACAGATCGCGACATTCTACAAGGACTTCTATGCCATTGAAGACCAGACGATCATCGATACGCTCCTGGATGCCTACAGGAATTCAATCGCGGCGAACTGACCACCCGGCGAATACGAAAAGAGCACCGGGAAATACTCCTGGCGCTCTCTGTGTTTGCCGCTTGACAGCAGGCTCAGCTCCGACACTTCCTGATGGCGGCATACAGCTGTTCAACCTCGAACGGTTTTGTGATATACCCATCCATCCCCGCCTCGACCGCGAGATCGATATCCTGCTGGAATGAATTGGCGGACATCGCGATGATACGGACCCTGGAGGCATCAGGCCTCGACATGGCCCGGATCATCTTCGTGGCGGTGAGACCGTCCATCACCGGCATCTGGATATCCATCAGAATGACATCATAGGTGCCTACGGGACGGGACGCGAACTCATTCACAGCCGCCTGTCCATCCCGGACCCACTCGACCTCGATATCCTTGAGATTGAGAAAATCGGTCGCAATCTCCGCATTTATATCATTGTCTTCCGCCAACAGGACCTGGATGCCTTCGAAAGATTCCTGGTCCAGGCCAGTAGGAATTCCAACGGAAACGTCATCAAAAGCTTTGGTCTGAGGCAACTCGATCTCGAAGAAGAACTCTGAACCAATTCCAAATTCACTTCTGACCTGGAGATCCCCGCCCATCAACCGCACAAGGTTGGCGCTGATAGGAAGCCCTAGTCCAGTCCCTTGTTTGGAGTTGCCGGTACCCAATACCTGTTCAAAGGACTCAAATATCCGCGGAAGGTCGTTGCGTCCGATACCTACACCGTTGTCCTCGACACAGAAACGATACCTCCCCTTTCCATCCCAAGCCCCTATCTGGGTCATGGAGAAGATGACGAGGCCATCGGGTTCTGTGAACTTACAAGCATTTGAAAGGAGATTGACCAGTACCTGCTTGAGCCTGACTTCATCGCCCAACACGAAAGGATCCGACACATTCCTCTGAAGTTCAAACCGTATGCCTTTGTCATCCATTTGGGACTGGAACATATCTTCCATCTGCCCGAGGATCGCCGTCAGATTGAAAGGAGCGCATCGCAACGTCATCTTGTTGCTTTCGATCTTGGACATGTCCAACACATCGTTGACCAACGACAACAGGAATTGTGAAGAGGAATTTATCTTCTTCATATTCTCCCGGACAGTCGGAGAAAGCTCCTCTGTGATAAGCATATAGTTCGTCAGCCCGATGATGGCGTTCATCGGTGTCCGTAACTCATGGGACATGCGGGAAAGGAATTCCTGCTTCGCCTGAGCCATTTCAACTGATTTATCGAGTTGGAACTTCAGGACCTGAGTATTCATCTTTGCGCGCCAGATAATGACCATGCCACATGCGATCACGAACAAGATGGTCAGAAATATGAAGACCGATACGATAGGATGCGAATAGACCAACGACTTGAAAGTCGCTTTTCCGACATCGGGCGGAATCAGGTTCTGGGACCGGATGCGTTCTGACTCTTCGGAGGAAAAACTCTTCAAGGTCTTGCTCAGAATCGGATAGAGCGGCAGGTTTACCGGCAGCGGAAGCGCTATCGTCAAGGAAACACTCCGTTTCTGCGCCTCCATGATGGAGATATTTGCATAGAAGTCTTTCTGGTACAGCTCCGAAGCGAAAGAGGACGGAAGCTGCATATAGTCGGCCTCCCCGGAATCAATGGCCCGCAGGCACTCTTCGCTTGAATCGAAATAGAGCACGGAATTGTGCAGTCCGTCGTCAGGTACCGCCGTCCCCTTGATCACCGCCAACGTCAGATCTTCAGCCGGAAACGCAGACTTCTTGTTTCGAAGCATAACATTGTCCAATGAAGCGTAGGAGCTGGTAAGGACGAAGCCGTTGGCTTTGGCGAAATTCTCATCATCGAAGAAATAGCCCATGATATCCGCCTTGCCATCATGAACAAGATCGATCATATCCTGGTAGGTGTCGGCGAATACAAACGAAAAGGTCAGCCCTGTTTTCCTGGAAATCAATTTGAACAAGTCGTATGTCGCTCCGGATTCCATGCCATCGGTCTGATAATAATGGAGCGGATACCTGTCGCTCTGGACAGCCACCCGAATGGGTTCCGCCTGCGCTATATAAGCCAGATCAGCGTCTGAGAAGGCGATGGAATTGACATGGTCGGAGGCATACGAATATCTATGGTAGATTTCTATCGCGAAATTGGGATTCGCGGCGTAGATTTCGCTCATGGCCCAATCCAATTGGTCCCGCAGCTCCGTCTCCCCGTTCTTGACGACGAAGTAATAGGGCTGTCCATCGAATTTCGCCGCTACATTGTAGCCTTCATCCATGAACACATCGCTTCCAAGCATCAGGTCTACTGAATCGTCCTCAAGACAGTTCTCATAATCACTGATATCGTCATACCTTCTCAACTCACAGGAAAGCTCATTGAATGAGAGAAACTTCTCCAATCTGTCTATTCTCGCCACAGCCCGACTATAGACTCCTATGGTTTTGCCGTTCAGGGTGGTAAGGTCGAAATCATGGATGCTGTGGTCGTCCTTTCGATAGATCAACCAACAATAGCTGGTACCGGCGGCATACTTGGTGTATTCATAGACATCATCATAGATCGGCGTATAATACATACCGCCCATAATGTCCAGATCGCCTCCGGAACTCATATCCTCCATGAGCTCCATGGCGCCGCCGGTCACAAGTTCGTATTCCCAGCCAGTATATTTGGCGATTTCCGACAACCAAGCATATGTCGTACCACCGTAGGAGCCATCTTCGTTCACCTCATTGATGCCGTTGCCAGGAGGAAACGCGACGCGAACCACCCGAGAAGGGGATACGGCGGCAAAAAGCCCGAGTCCAGATGTGAACAACAACAAGATCAACAATGCCGACAGAAACAAACCGTCTGACAATTTCCGAAAACGAATTCGTCCTTCACCATGAGGTGACCGCAAAACCATCCGAACCTCCCCTTCGAACCAACTACAACGGATAGTCGCTAAAAGATATGAACTCTATTCATTATACCTATAATTTTTCGATAGTCCAGCTTTACAATCAGTACAATAGGTAAAAATTCATAAGCTGACGGACCATATGGCTTACACAAGAGTCCTACGTACTCTCGACAGACCAGCGGCCAATGGATATACTGTTGCGAAATGAACACAGCGACACCCACCACAGGCGAACTCTACCTCTCCCAGATCAGGCGAAACCAGTTGCTGCTTTCGGCATTCGGAATCCTGTTGGTCTTCCTGTCGTTCATCACCTTGCTGATCGGCCGATACCCGAAAGCGGGCTTCACTCCCCCTTCGGCAATCATCAACGATCCGTTGATGAGGAATATCATCGTCAATGTAAGGCTTCCCCGCGTCATCCTCGCCGTACTGGCGGGTGCCATTCTCGCGGGCTCAGGATTTGTGTTCCAGATGTTGTTCTCAAACCCGCTTGTCGAACCGGGTTTCCTGGGTGTTTCCCAAGGCGCTGCGTTCGGCGCGGCGTTGGTAATCATCGTCGCCGGATATTCGACGGCCTTGGTACAGATCAGCGCGACGTTCTTCGGCTTGCTCGCCCTGTTCCTCTCCTATTTCCTTGCCAGGCACTTCCGTTTCGGGGGATGGCTCCTGCGTCTCGTCCTGGCGGGGATCGCCGTTTCGGCCATTTTCTCATCGGGTCTGGCGATGCTCAAGCTGGTGGCGGATCCTACCCGCGACCTTCAGGATATCACGTTCTGGATGATGGGCGGACTTTGGAACAGCACGTGGGCGAACACCCTTTCGGTCCTTCCCATCGTCGTGACCGCGTTGATCATATTGATCTGCTACCGATGGAGACTGAACGTACTCTCCCTCAACGACCGCACCGCGCATTCGGTAGGGCTCTCCCCCAACCGGGACAAGCTGTTGCTCCTGTTCGTGGCGACGGTGGGAACGACGGTGGTCATTTCAGTCACGGGCCTGGTAGGTTGGATCGGGTTGATCATCCCCCATCTGGCCAGACGGCTCTTCGGTTCAGACAGCCGTCACGCTCTCCCCGGATCCATCCTGATGGGCGCTGTATTCCTGCTTCTCTGCGATACGCTCGGAAGGACGCTTCTGGCGGGGGAGATTCCCCTCGGTTTGCTGACAAGCATCATCGGCGCGACAATCTTCATCATCATCCTTGTGCAGAAACGTCATGGAGCCAGCCTATGAACGACGCCTGCGTGATCTCCGGCGTTTCATTCCACTATCCCAACGCTTTGAAACCCGCGCTCGATTCCTTCAGTCTGGATATCCCGGAAGGTGGCTCCATGGCCTTGCTGGGGCCCAATGGCGCGGGAAAATCGACCTTGATGGACATTCTGCTGACCTGGAAGGCTCCGATGCAGGGGCAAGTCTCGCTGTTCGGCAAGCCGTTGACCTCCTATAGCCGCAAGGAGATGGGAAGGACTGTATCGCTGGTCCCCCAGGACGAGAACTCCAATTTTGCGTTCACGGTGCTGGACTATGTGCTGTTCGGGCGAGCCCCGTATCTTGGAGACATGGCGCAGCCCCGTGCGGAGGATCTCGATATCGCCGGTGACGCGCTCCAGCAGGTCGGACTCACCTCTTTCTCAGGACGGCCGGTGACAAGCCTGTCGGGAGGGGAACACCAGTTGCTCCTGCTGGCCCGGGCGATCGCCCAACGACCACGGTTCATGCTGCTCGACGAACCGACCAGCGCCCTCGACCCCGCCAACACCGCGAAAGTGCTCCTGATACTCAAAAAACTCCACATGCAAGGAATGACGCTCTTTTTCACCACGCACGACCCTTCCATGGCGGCGGAGGCCGCAACCCATGTCGCGATGCTCAAGTCGGGGAAGCTGCTCGCCGCCGGTTCGCTTGAGGAGGTCATGACTTCCGCTCTGCTCACATCGCTCTACGATACCCCGATGGACACGCTCCGACACAACGGCAGGATGCTGGTATTCCGTATAGAAGAGGAAGGGGTACGATAGGGGTACAATGGGGGTACGCTTACGTGCCCAGGCATCGCTCGGTGGACATCGTCCATTTACGAATCGATACCGGGACCGGCCGTTATCCGAACCATGATCCGAAGCACATAGTCGTCGTAGGAGTATCCTGAAAGCTGGTCCATGGTGAGTTCTTCATAAAAGACATCCTCAAGTGAGTAGCCCTGTTCATCGGCATATTCCAAAAGACGGGCGTAGGCCGTACCGACGGTGTCAAAGCCCCCTTTGTGGAACAGGTTGAGGAACCTCCCCTTCCGTTTTCGGTAGCAACCAGGTACTTTCTCGAATAATCGGGCATAACAATGGGTGTAACTGACATAGTCGCCACAGCGGACTTCCTCCATCTGGCGCATGCCCCCCAAGGAATAGTGATAGAATACATCCAGAGCTTCGCACCGATTGATCAATTCAGAATAAGCGATGGAGATGGAACGATCATCGAAATCGGTCATGAGTCCGGAAAGCATCAGGTACTCCGTTGGCTGATCTCCGACGAACACGGTTTCATCCGGAGTATCCAACGCCTGCCTGACCTCGTCATGCTTGCAAGCCAGCGCGACCTTGTAGTTCTGTAGACGTCGGATCTTCCGTTCCAGCACCGATTCCTGGGACTCAAGCAACGCAAGGAAGTTCTCGGGAGACCGGCGGTCCATATACGCCTTTATCTCAGGCAACGACATGTCCAGTTCGCGGAGAATGGATATTACGGCGAACACCTCCTGCTGGTAAGCGGAATAGAACCGATATCCGTTCTCAGTGATGATTTCGGGCGAGAATATTCCGATTTCATCATAGTGAAACAAGGTATGCTTGGTCACATTGCAAAGCTTCGCGAATTCACCAGTTGTGAAATAGTCCTTTATTTCCATATCTATTCCTTGTTGATCAACAATTTGCCCATACATTCAACTCTTTTTGCCACTCAGCAATAAAAAAGCTTGACTATCGGGTTACCCGATAGTTCATACTAGCAGGGCTGTGCGTATCCAGCAAGGAGAATTTGTATCATGGCGCAGTCGATCGCTAAAAAATTCAACATTGGGGAACTGCTGATGTTCGCGTTCCCATCAATCATCATGATGATGTTCATGTCGCTCTATACCATCGTCGATGGCTTCTTCGTCTCCCGTTTCGTAGGGACCGACGCCCTCTCCGCCGTCAACATCACCTACCCGATGAGCAGTATCGTCGTCGCTGTAGGAGTCATGTTCGCTACGGGAGGTAGCGCCGTCGTCGCGACCCAGATCGGACAAGGAAAAGAGAAAGAGGCACGAAAGAATTTCTCACTGATCGTCCTGACAGCCTTTGTGTCCAGCGTTATCATCTCCATTCTGGCGATCATATTTCTTGATCCACTGGTACGTCTGCTTGGAGCAAGCGGTGATCTGGTGGAACCTAGCAAGAACTATCTGCGGATTCTGATGCTGTTCGCACCGATGTCGGTGCTTCAGATGCTGTTCCAGAACTTCTTCGTCATAACGGGAAGGCCGGGCCTGGGCCTCGGACTCACTGTAGGCGCGGGAATATTCAATATGGTGTTCGACTATGTGTTCATCGTCCCGATGGCGATGGGCATCGAAGGAGCCGCGTACGCAACCGTCCTCGGTTACTGCATACCCGCCATCGTCGGAGCCGTGTTCTTCCTGGCGAACCGCAAGGGACTGCATTTCTCCATGCCGAGGTTCAGTTGGAGAGTGATCGGAAGAAGCTGTTTCAACGGTTCTTCGGAGATGGTCACGAATCTCTCAGGTAGCGTCACCACCCTGCTTTTCAATATCCTCATGATGCGGATGGTCGGTTCCGATGGTGTCGCCGCTATCACGATCGTTCTGTACAGCCAGTTCCTGATGACCTCGCTGTTCCTCGGATTCTCCATCGGAGTGGCGCCGATCATCTCCTACCACCATGGGGCGGGCGATAACGCATACCTGCGCAGGCTCTACAGGATCTGTATCGGCTTCGTGCTGGTAACCTCGGTCCTGGTGTTCGTATTCGCCTATTTCATCTCGGGTACGATCGTCCAGCTGTTCACGCCAAAGACCTCCGCCGTCTATGGCCTGGCGGTACATGGTTTCAAGCTGTTCTCCATCGCCTTCCTGTTCGCGGGGACCAACATCTTCGCATCGGCGCTGTACACCGCCCTCTCCGACGGCAAGACCTCCGCGCTGATATCCTTCGCCAGGACTTTCCTGTTCACGGTGATCGGGATCCTTGGACTTTCGGCGTTGTTCGGATTGGACGGGCTGTGGCTGGCGATTCCGTTCGCGGAACTCGTCACTGTAGGATTCGTACTGCTGATCGTTCAATACCAACGGCGAAAACGAACCAAGTCCAGAGCAAAGGCCAAGGGGTTCAAGCAGAGTCCGGAAACAATCATTCCGTCAGAGTCCACCGCCTTGCGTTGAATATGGACATCAGGGATGGAATGAACTACGGTTCATTCCATCCGTTCGACCAGCGTCATAGTCCTGCGGCCCGGGCCAACTGTATCAGGATCATGAACCCAACGATATGCGCGGCTCCTGCTATCAACTGATCAGCGATACACGAAGATCCCGATCACTCCCGCGGCAAGCATCAGCAGAATTGGATTCAATCGGAATTTTCTCATGATAAACAGACAACCGGCGAAGATGCATACAGCGATCCAATCGACACCTGCCACCTCATTCAGTACCGACACACCGGTAAACGACAGCAGCAGGATCGTCACTGCCGCGGAGATAATCAATCCCAGCGACGCGGACTTCAGACCGTTGAGCACCTCCATCACCCAAGTGGACTGGCGATGCCGTTGGAAAAAGGAGTACAGCAGGACGGAGATCACTACCCCGGCCAGCACGCACCCCAAGGTGGCCAGGACGGCACCGGGAACTCCCGCGATCTGCAACCCAACGAAGGTCGAGGCATTGACCGCCAACGGGCCGGGCGTCATCTGGGAAATGGTGATGATGTCTGTGAACGTCTTCATGGGTATCCAGCCGTACCGTTGCACGATCCGCTCCTGGATCAGAGGGATGATGGCGTAGCCACCGCCGATACTGAAAAGGCCGATCTGGAAGAACACCCCGAAAAGTTTGTAGAGCAGACCCATCAGCGACTCCTTTTCTTCCACCAGACGTTGGTCAGGCAAAGACCGCAGCACCCGAGAAGCAGAAAGACCACGTTTACCTGGAACCCGAAACTGAGAATGAATACCAGAGGAATCATCAGGGTATGGAACAACGACCCCTGCTTGACGATCATGGAGGTCATGTCTATGACGAAGTCGATGATCAAGGCCGCCACGCCCGCCTGCATTCCTCGCAGCAACGCGGAGACAAATTCATTCGACGCGAACACCGCATACCAGTTGGAGATGATCGAGAGAATGACCAAAAGCGGCAGTATCGCGGCTATGGCGCTGACGCAGACACCCAGGATTCCCGCGACCTTGTAGCCCGCCAGGGACGAAAGATTAATCGCTATCGCTCCTGGCGAAGACTGCGCCACCGCCGCCATCTCCACAAGCTCCTCTTCAGAAAACAGATGGCGCTTCGTCACAAAATATTTTCGGATCATGGGAACTACCACATACCCCCCTCCGAAGGTAAAGGAGCTGATGAACAGGTTCACACCGAACAACCATGCTATCAAACCGACCTTTGTTTTCAAATTCTTGTGTATCCGCATACGGTCCATCATACAACTTGGCATGACATTCTCAAAATGATATTATTTTGCGATATCCATTAGTTTTATTCATAACAGGAGAAGAGGCATGACACTTCGCCATCTGAGGATCTTCAAGGCCATCGCTGATACAGGCAGCTTCACAAGAGCGGCGGATGTACTCTATGTCACACAGTCGGCGGTATCCCATACGATACGTGAATTGGAGGAGGAAGCGGGAACGGTCCTGTTCGATCGGCTTTCAAAACGGGTACAGCTCACAGCCAGCGGCAGGACGCTGCTTGAAGAAACACTTCCGATCCTGGCCGCCTGCGACAAGCTGGAGGCGCATATCGGCCGCATACAGGATACCGCGCCGATACGGATCGTATCATCGATCACGATCGCGACATTCAAACTCCCTCCCCTATTGAAGGCGTTCAATGAGTCGTGGCCAGACATACAGGTCGAGGTGGAAGTGGTCAGCGCCACCAATGCGATCGAGATACTGAAGAACGGCAAAGCTGACCTTGCGATGATAGAGGGGGCGGCTCCTCAAGGTCCATTCAACTCCAAGATCTTTGGCTCCTATACATTGGAGGTGGTTTGCTCACCCGACTATCCGCTCAAAGCGGAGCGACTTGACATTGAGAACCTATGCACAGAAAAACTGCTGCTCCGGGAACAGGGGAGCGCCATCCGTACCGTCCTGGACAGCGCGTTATACGTCGGGGGCCATACAGCCAGACCCCTTTGGTGCAGCGTGAATTCCTTGGCGCTCATTGAAGCGGCGAAAGCCGGCCTCGGCATCACCTTCATGCCGGAAGAACTGGTCAGGAGAGATATCGCCCAAGGATTGCTACGCACTATCGAAGTCCGAGGCCTTTCGCTCAAAAACGACATGCTCATGACCTGGCACCAGGATAAATATATCTCACAACCATTGGGACGGTTGATGGAACTACTGCAAAGGTGATTGACAAAAAAAGACGCGCCGCGGAGATTCCGACATCCACGGCACGTCCTGTCGGAGATGAAGCCCACCTACTCTATTTCAATAGGGATGAATTTGAACCGCGTGACATCGAACAGGCCGACATCGGTAAGCTTCACAGCAGGGATGACAGGCAAGGCCATGAAACAGAGCGTCATGAACGGATCGACATCCGGATTCACATGCAACTCTTCCAAAGCGACCTTATGCATGCTGTTCAGCATCTTGTTGACGTAGACGCCGGTTTCATCGGTCATCAGCCCCGCGATCGGCAACGGAAGGGAATCGAGCACCTTGCCGGACTTTACCATCGTGACTCCGCCACCGAGACGAATCAGTTCCTCCACGGCGCAGACCATGTCGGTGTCGTTGTCACCTACTACGATGATATTGTGCGAGTCATGGGCGATGCTCATGGCGATCGCGCCACCTTTGATCCCATAGTTGCGGATCAACGCCACTCCGACGTTGCCGGTTCCATGATGCCGCTCGACCACGGCGAGCTTGACGACATCCTGCATGGGGTCATGCATCCAGTCCCCTTGCGGAGACCGGGAGACGATCGCGTCGCCCAATGAGGTGACGACACCTCCCGGAATGATATCGATCGTATGGACATGGGAGGATTTGAGCGGCAATCGCAACCTGTCGGCTGAGAAATCGGCCACCTGCATGCGTCCGCTGACATTCTTCGGTTCGACATGGGGATTCTCGAACAGGTACTTCCCCTCCTGCGCGATCAGCTCGCCTCCGATGAACACCTGGTGCATATGGAACTTCTCAAGGTCGTCGACCAACGAGAAATCGGCACGATAGCCGGGGGCGATGGCGCCGCGGTCCCGCAATCCGAAGCATTCGGCGGAATTGATCGTGGCGATCCTAATCGCTGACAGAGGATCGAGTCCTCCGCCGACAGCCAGCCGGATATTGTTGTCGATATGCCCCTCTTCAATGATGCTCTTGGGCTGGCGGTCATCGGTGCAGAACAGGCAACGCCGTTCATTGCCGCCGGTGACGCCGCCAAGCAGGTTCAATACGTTCCTGCATGCGGATCCTTGGCGGAGCAATACATACATGCCTCGGCGGATTCGTTCGTGCAGTTCTTCCGGCGTATCACACTCATGGTCGGTGCGGACCCCGCTGGCGCTGTAGGCATCCAGGTCGCTCCCTGTAATCGCCGGACTGTGGCCATCTACCGACTTGCCCGCCGCACGGGTGACCATCAGCTTGTCCAATATCGCATCATCGGCGTTGACCACGCCGAAATAGTCCATGAGCTCGCCAAGCCCGAGAACACGAGGGTGGTCGATACGGGTCTCTATGGAATCGGCCAGCATGGTGGCTCCGGCGTTTTCAAAAGGTGTCGCCGGGACACAGGAGGGAATCATCATGAACACCTGGAGGGGAAGACCTTCCGAGGCGTCCAGCATATAGTCCAGACCGTCGATCCCACAGACATTGCAGATTTCATGAGGATCGGCTATGACCGTCGTGGTGCCGCAGGGAACCACCAGCCGGGCGAACTCGCCTGGGCTGCAATGGGAAGATTCTATATGGACATGGCTGTCTATGAATCCAGGGACAAGGTAACGTTCATGGGCGTCCACGGTCCGTTCAGCTTCGGGAAAACCTTCCTTTCCGAAACCGGCGATCCGACCGTCACTGACCAGTACATCACCTTCAAAGATTTCCTTGTTGAATACATCGACGATACGGCAGTTCGCAATTCGGAGATCGGCAGGGGAACGCCCCGCTGCGACATCGATCAAACGCTTGAGCTGTTTGCGATCATCCACGATAAGCCTCCTTCTCGGAGAGAACGAATCCCTTCGAATGCTCAAAACCCCGGTGCTGGTCGTCCAAAGGTTTGTCGTATAGTGTACCATGACCAAAAGTCCCGGACAAGTAAGCAAATCAAGTTTCCATTGCGTCAAACATCAAAATACGGACACAAAACAGCATTTGTACAAAATCCTGTACCCACTATTTCTATTTCCTCTCTTTCGGCCTTTCAAATAAAGAGCCCAGGTTCCTGAGACCGTGGGAAATGAAACTGCAACCGAGGAGAATCACATGGTGTCCGATGGCCTCAGTCAGTTCCATGAGCAGTATCGTCCCCAATACCAGTTCTGCGATCGAGAATATCGTCTTGAAAAAGATAGGCTCTCCTTGCAGTCGTTTCTGGACCAATTCGTTCAGTTCATGGATTGCCTTGACAACGGACCAAGCACCCCACACGACAGAAATGAACACAAGGGAACGGGCGGGCACGGAGACGATCAACACGCCCAGCACCAGACCGATCAGACCAAGGACGAACTGGACGTTGCCTGAATCAAGATATTCCTTATGAAGAAAGTACCGGATGCTCAGAAGCATCCCTGCGGCCAGCATCAGTCCCCCTATGATATAATGGAGGGATTCTGCGATCGCATGTGAGAACAGACAGGCCACACACCCCAGAACAAGCATACACACGGCGAGCAGGATCTCAACGATCCGCAATGTACTCTGTTTCATCAAAATCAATCCCCTCCCCAGAAGTTTCCTATACTTATATTATTCTCTTTCATTTCCCGTCCAGACAAGATTGATTCGCAAGAAAGCCTAAAAAGAGTAAAAAAACAAGACAAAATCCAATACGTGTATAGCATTATATCCCGTTATGAAGGTCGATATATATTGGATCATGATTCACTGATAGTGATATATGCCAACCAAAAGAATAATTCCATGTGTTCCTGCTGTTTTTTCTTAGACATTTCACCCGATATTTGATGGCTATCAGTGCAACAGAATGCAACATTTATACGATTTTGCTGTACTTGATATTAAAACTGCGTTAAAATGTCGGTATCAATCAACACAAGGAGTGAATAGCATGGAAAAACTATTCAAGCTTTCCGAAAGGAATACCTCTCTGAAAACTGAGTTGATCGCTGGTCTGACGACATTCCTTACCATGGCGTATATTTTGATCGTCAACCCGCTCATCCTTTCAGACGCAGGTATGGACATGGGTGCTGTATTTACAGCAACAGCCTTGTCCTCCGCCATCGCGACCCTGGTCATGGCCTTTATGGCGAACCTTCCGTTCGCACTGGCCCCGGGCATGGGGCTCAACGCATTCTTGGCCTATACCGTAGTTCTCGGCATGGGTTATAGCTGGCAGTTCGCACTGACCGCGGTATTCTTCGAAGGTATCATTTTCATCATTCTGACTATCTTCAACATCCGCGAAGCGATCGTCAACAGCATTCCCAAGAACATCAAGAACGCCATTTCCGTTGGTATCGGTCTGTTCATCGCCTTCATCGGCTTGCAGAACGCCGGGATCATCGTCGACGGCTCAACGCTTGTCGTTCTCGGTGACATCACCAAGGGAGCCCCTTTGGTAGCGATCATCGGCTTGGTCGTCACTGGTATCCTGCTGGCCTACAAGGTCAGAGGCGCTTTGTTGATTGGTATCGTAGCCACGACCATCATCGGTATTCCGTTCGGCGTCACCACCTATGCCGGCGGCTCCTACATGCCTCCTTCCCTGGCACCTACCTTCTGGCAGTTCGAGTTCCATAACCTCCTTACCCTCGACTTCCTGGTGGTCATGTTCACCTTCCTGTTCGTCGATATGTTCGATACAGTCGGTACTCTGATCGGCTGCGCCACCAAGGCGAACATGATTCAGGAAGATGGCTCCATCCCCAACTGTAAGGAAGCTCTGTTCGCTGACGCCATCGGTACCACCGTCGGCGCAGTGTTGGGAACCTCCACCGTTACGACGTTCGTCGAAAGTTCCGCTGGTGTCGCCGAAGGCGGCCGCACGGGCCTGACCGCTCTTACCGTAGCGATCCTGTTCCTGATCTCCCTGTTCCTGTCCCCGCTGTTCCTCTCCATTCCGAGCGCGGCGACAGCGCCGACCTTGATCCTCGTGGGTCTGTTCATGATGTCCCCGGTAAAGAACATCGACTTCGACGACTACACCGAAGGCATTCCTGCTTTCCTGTGTATCATCTTCATGCCGCTGGCCTACTCCATCGCTGACGGTATCATGTTCGGCGTCCTGTCCTGGATCATCTTGAAGCTCTGCACCGGCAAAGCAAAACAGATCACTGTGATGACCATCATCATCTCCGTTCTGTTCCTGCTCAAGCTGATCATCGGCTAAGGTTTCATTTCCTGAACTTTCTGGGGTATCGCATAGCGGTACCCCTTTTTCATGGCTCACTGTACGATAACTTGTTCCAAGTTCCCTTTGAGAAGCTCTCCGTCCTATAATACCCTATAGGACCGGGGTGCTCCCCTATCCGCCCTAGAAAAGGAACAACAGGATCTCGCTGTGTCAGGAGTGTCAGGGACATCCAATACCATACAATTGAAAATTTGCTTGCCGACGGGCGATTGGATGGATATATTGCAATCAGGATACTTGGGTTGTGTCATGCTTTCCAAGTTCCAGAGGAGCACATCATGGATGAGAATGAGAACAAACAAAGCAATCAGTATTATGAAGCCGGGCAGACCCAGCAGAACTACTACCAAGCCCAGAACGAGCCGAAACCGGTAGTCCGCAAACCACATTCAGGCAATTCCGTCGTAGCCTTGACCTTGGGCGTATTGTCATTGTTCGCAGCCACCACAGGAATCGGCGCCGTCGTCGGAATCATTCTGGCAATTATCGGAATCATGCAAGGCAATTGGGCACGAAAAGCCAACATGGAAGATGGAATGGCTCAGGCGGGTCTGATCCTCAGCATCGTCGGGCTGGTCGTCTGTGCGATCTTCTTCTTGTTCGGGTTGGCTATCTTCGGTTTCACCTTCTCCATTCTTGAGGAATTCGTACATATGGCGCGTTACGGAATGTATTACTGGTAACGTCAGGAATCGTTTTCCTATCGTATGACAAAGGGCCGTTGCAACAACGGCCCTTTGTCTATCTCGACGAGCCTCTGGTTCAACATACCTGATCCTACTCAGAGTAAAACACCCTGCCCCTGGAGGTACTCCCCGATCCTCGAGACATTCGAGCAATAGGATTTGGCCTCCTCGTACGCTTGATGGAATTCACCCTTGCATCCAAGGATCTCCGGCGCGAAAGTCACATACCCCAAACGCAATGTCGCCAACAGGCAGCGGACATCCGGATCCATCACTTCGGAGACCTTCATTGTCCTGAAGCATTCATTCGTTTCATGAAGGACCGGCAGCAATGCAGCGACCGAAGTATCATGACGCAGCCGGAACAATCGGAGAACCAGACCGACAGGACCTACAGCAGAGACCTCCCCATCGACAGGAAGTTCCGGCAGGAATTCGTCCACATACGAATGGAGCCTATCAAGGAACTGGCGGAGGGTGTCCAGCAACGACGCCCCCACCAGCCGGTTGAATTGATCCCGTTTGATTCGGACGAATTCATCCAAGGTGGCGTCGGAGACCCGTATCATCCGGACAAGCTCCTCGGAAGTATGGTGTCCGGGCAACAAGGAGATGGAGACCATGGCCTGGATATCGGCCTCGGCGGCCGTCCTGAGGTTCCGGGCGTAGACATCGAACGTCGCAAGACTCTGCTCGAACGACATTCCGGCCTCCAACCTCCGTTTCGTCAGATCAAGTATGGTGATATCCGCGCCGGACAACACAGGCCACTGCGAAGTCTCTATAGGTGATATGATTCCAGATTCAATGAATTTCTGGACCTGCATTTCCGTCAACCCGGTCTCGCCCGGGGCTTTTGAGACGGAGGTCCAGGATCGGGAAGCCAGAGCGGATGGCAATTTGTAGATGGCGTCCATCAATTCCAGTTCATCGCCCATCCCCTCTTCACTTCCGTAGGTGTCCAGCAGCTGTTTGATCAATGACAGCGGGTAAAAACGCTCCTTCTGTAGTTTCTTGATCAAAAGTATCCGCTCAATCGAAGACCGATTGTAATAGGCCATGTTGGCGCTGGTCTTGTGGGCGATATCCACCAACCCTTGAGAGACATAGTATTTGATCGTCGAGACATTGGTATGGGTCGCCTTCGCCAGTTCACCGATACGTATCAACCCAGCCGGTCGCTTCGCCGCCATGGCATCCTCCACACCTGTCTCGCAAAATCAGGCTCAGTCGCACGTCAGTACAATCTTGATAAGTTCGGGAGGATTGTCAAGCATTACCTTGAACGCCTTCTTGTACTCTCCCAGTCGGAATCTATGGGTGATGAATCCAGCGACGTCATATCTGCCGTCCCTGATTAACTCCTGGGCAAGCTCGAACGTACTGATACGGCGGCCCTGATACTCCTCCATCCCATGGGCGTCTATCCCCACGATCTTGATCTCCTGCCACCAGACAGGTGTTTCGTCGAACGAGGTGGGACACATATGATGCCCGACTTTCACCAGAGTACCCCTTGCGCGAAGCCACCGCAGGCAGTTGTGCATCGCCCATTTCGATCCTACACAGTCGTAGATCATGTCGAACCCGCCCATCAACATCCGGTTCTTCATCATGCCGTCATAGACCTTGCCGCCCGTCGCTTTCGCGATCGCTTCATATGGATCACCGCGGAGGATTTCATCGGCTCCCAACTTCAAAGCGAACTCCTGCTTCGATTTCACACGCTCCATGACATGGATCTTGCACTTGGGTTGCAGAATCTTCAGGCACTGGATCACCCCTAGGCCGATGGTACCCGCTCCAAGGACCATCACTTTGTCCCCGGGGTTTGGTGGCGACATCAGTACGGCGTGGAGAGAGACGGCCGTAGGTTCGATCATGACGGCCTGATCGTCCGACAGTTCGTCAAACACTTTCTGCAACTGCCGTTCAGGAGCCAGGTAGTAGTCGCCGAAACCAGCGCCGGTATCAGGCAGTGCCAGGGGGCTTGGTTCCCCGTAGTTCTCGCACAGGCAGTAGTTCCCCTCCTGACAGAACCGGCAGGGGGGCTCGATACACTTGTTGCCACAACTGGACATGTACTCCATCAGCGTGACACGATCCCCGACCTTGAATTTCGTGACTTCCTTGCCTACCTCCTCCACGACGCCGATCGTCTCATGTCCGAGGTAGGTACGGTCGGACCCTGGCATCGGTTCCAGCGCAATGCTCGTTCCTGGTGTGCTTTTGAAAAACGAAAGGTCGGTACCGCATACCCCCGCGGCTATATTGCGGACTTTCACCCATTTGGGGGATGGCAGCGGAGGATCAGGAAGATGTCGGTTGAACTTGACCGCGTTCAGGCCGGTGAACAGAAGCGGCCGGCAGCATCTGGCCGCGAATTTTGAAAGTAGTATCTTGGGGATATTCTTTTCGTAATAGATGGTTTTCATTGTCGTCTCCTCAATGTGGACAGGCAATACCTTCACTGGCGGTGACAGGAAGAAACAGACCTGTCCCCGCCATCATCCAGATACGTCATGTCAGCATCGCCTGTAGGATAGCCATGAAGTCATTGAGCTGACAGGCATATTCGGGTGAGCCGATGGTCTCCACACATCCCTGCTCGACACCTGAAACGAATTCAACATCTTTCTGAAGGACCTTCAGAGCACCATCGACACTCAAAAAGTGGAACAGTACGAAGGGACGGCGACGTTGATAGATTCCATGGCCGCTCTTCGATTTGCCCGCCTTCACCCGTAGATAGCAGGCGATACCGCTTTCTGGGTACGGTTCCACGATGAACTGATAGATCCGGTCCGGTTGCCGGCCGGTCCATTCCTGCATTTCAGGATCGCCCGACTTGTTGTAGACGGAAAGCGCACGGGTGATCATGAACAGGCTCATCTTGACCTTCAGTGCCTTTTTAGCAGGATCACTCGGCTTTGAACCGGGCATCATCAGTTTCAGCGACATGAGCAATGTCAGGATTTTGATCAGCAGCCCCAACTTCAACATTCCATGGATCTTGGGCAGGGCGTTCCCGCCGCGGAACATCGTGTTCATCTTCTCCACTGTGGAGAATTCCAGAGTGATGTCGGGTTTTTCAGCGGGAGCCTGCACCACGGTGACCGTCCCATGGTCGAACACCAGATGACAGGCGATCAGCTCCTCACCATGATGAGCGCATATCTGAACCGATGCGACGACATTCTCGAAACGACGATGCATCTTGGGATCATCGTCCAGTACGACCTGCATGACGGGGAACGCCGCGTTGAAAAAGAGTTTCGCCGTCATGAGATCCTGCGCAGTGGCAGTTGTAGACATCATAGGCCTCCTTTCGGTTATTCGTCTTCCCAGTCTTCATCCGCTTCGAACTCCATCCCCATCATCTCGCGGACCTTTTCCACGATTCCGTCGGCGTCAAGTCCATAATAGGAGTACAGGTCTTCGGCATACCCGATCTCCGCGAACGTGTCCTGAAGCCCATGCTTGCGGAACACACAGCCTTTGCCCGATTCAGCTATCACGGAACCGACGGCGTCGCCCAGACCGCCAAGGACGTTATGTTCCTCTATGGTCAGGATACGCCTGGTATCGACGACGGCCTTCATGATGGCTTCACGATCTATCGGCTTGATCGTGTGCATGTTCAGCACCCGCACGGAGAGGCCGTCCTGCTCGGCAAGCTGTTTCGCCGCCATGACCGACTGTAGCACGGTGATACCACAGCAGATGATCGTCAGGTCGGTTCCCGGATGCATCTCGATCGCCTTGCCAGGTGTGAAGTCATAGTCTTCGCTTTCGTAGCAGGGTGGTTCAAAGCCTCGGCCGATACGGATGTAGACGGGGCCGGGAATGTCCATGGCGGCGCGGACGGCCTTGCTTGTCTCGATGCCGTCGGCGGGTACCATCACCGTCATGTTCGCGAAAGAGCGCATCACCGCAAGGTCTTCGGTACAGTGATGGGTCGTCCCCGCATGTCCGAAGGAGATGCCCGCATGGGTGGCGATGATCTTGACCGGCAGGTTCTGGTAGCAGATATCGGTACGGACCTGTTCTCCGGCACGAAGGCAGGCGAACACGGCCATGGTCGATACAAACGGGATCAACCCGACCTTCGCCATTCCTGCGGCGGCTCCGAACATGTTCTGTTCAGCGATGCCGACATTGAAGAACCGTTTCGGGAAAGCGTCGGCGAAATGGATCATGGCCGTGGTTTTCGCCAGGTCGGCGGTCAGACCGACGATCCTGTCATTGGTCTTGGCCAATTCCGCCAAAGTGCGTCCGTAGATCTCCCGAGGTGTCATCGTACTGGAATCATAGCAAGTCCATGTAGTTCCTGTCACAGTAGCCATCACCGCACCTCCCCGTATGCTTTGAGTATTGATTCCTTGGCCTTGGCCGCCAGCGTCGAATCCGCTGAGGCATAATGCCATTTGACATCGTTCTCCATGAAATCGACGCCCTTGCCCTTGAGTGTATTCGCAAGGATCAGCACAGGCTTCTTCGTCTCCTTCCATGCTTTGGACAGCGCGCCGTCGACTTCTTCAATACTGTTGCCGTCGATCTCGATCACCTTGAACCCGAACGCCTTCCATTTGTCGGCGAACGGTTCCAGCGCCATGATTTCTTCGGTGGTGCCGTCGATCATGAACCTGTTGCGGTCGACGATCGCGATGACATTGGTGAGGTTGAAATGGCTGATGGCCATGGCAGCCTCCCACACGCTTCCCTCGCAACATTCACCGTCACCCATCAGGCAGACTACCTTGGAGGGCTTTTCTTCATACCTCAGCCCAAGTCCCATGCCCAGGGCGATGGGAAGTCCATGCCCCAAAGAACCGGCCGAGGCGTCGCATCCGATGACTTTGTTGGTATCGGGATGCATGGCGAACGGCGATTTGAAATGGTTGAAGGTCTTGAGCTGGTCTTCCGGGAAATATCCCCGCATCGCCAGAGCAGGGATAAGACCTGCCGCCGCATGCCCTTTTGACAGGATGAACCTGTCGCGATCCTCCCAGCAAGGATCCTCGGGGCTGATATTCAAATACTTGAAATAGAGCAGGACAAGTATTTCCACGATGCTCAGAGAACCGCCGACATGGGCGCCCCCGGACCAAGTCATGACATCGATAATGTTCAGACGCAGATCCTTGGCCTTCTCCAGCAAATCCAGCCGCTCCTTTTCTGACATTGGCATCGTCAAACCTCCAGATATGTTTTTCAAGTAGCAAGTGACACTTGCTACTTTCAGTCTATCATCAACTTCAGCCCTGTCAACAAAATCATGACCATTGGACATACTCCCCCAACCTGGAGCGAATTCCTTGGACGGAATGAGGAATAAATTGAAAAAATCATGTTGTAATCATTGACATTACAACAAATCGCCTATATAACAGTTGTTGTAATTAAAATGATTACACAATTACTTATTCCAAGGAGACCATCCATGAACAAGAACATTTTCCAGAAGATCGCTCTCGACAAGGGAGAGATGAACGTCTACGATTTCGGCGCGATCAAGCTGCACGCCTACAAGACAAACGATTTCATCAACGACGAGGTATTCATCGTCGAGAAGAACGGAACGGTGGTCATCATCGAAGCGCCTTGTTTCTTCGACAACAACCAGGAGCTTGAAGCGTATCTGTCGGAACAGAAGCTCACTGTCGCGGGCATGCTGCTGGCGTATCATATGGCGGGAGGCTCTTTCCTGCCGGCTACGAGAAAGTACGCGACGAAAAACGCCGATGAATATGGTCATTGTGGCGGGGGAAAGGCGTTGGTAGAGAACTTCACCGGTGCTTTCGGAGCTATTTTTGACAATTCGATCCATACGGTGACCGACTATATCGAGGAGGGAAAGATTACGATCGGCGGAATGGATTTCATCATCACCCGGACACATGAAGCCTTCGATATCGAGATCCCGGAAATCAATGCGGTCTACACCCATATGCTCGGCCACGACTGCCACTCGATCGTAGCAGGGGCCGGTCATGCTGACGCCATCATCACCCAGCTCAAAGGATATCTGGAGAAAGGATATACCTTCATCCTCACTTCCCACTACACACCGGAGGACCTCAAGGATGTCGAGGCGAAGATTGAATATCTTGAACAGTTGAAAGTGATCGCCACCCGGTCGAAAGACGCCGAGGAGTTCAAGGCCTCAGTCCTTGAGAAGTACGGAGACTACAGCGGACAGAACTATCTCGACATGACAGCGGGCTTTTTCTTTTAAGGGTACAATAGGGGTACGATAGGGGTACACAAGAAGATCTGCGTGTCCGTATGATGTGGAGGTTTTCAAAGAGACGAAAAAACTGCCGTAGCAACGCTACGGCAGTCCTGTGAAAATTCTAAACAAAAGTACCGGTTCCGGTATTATTTGATTCTCTTCTTTGCGTCCTCAAGCAGATCGCCGAGCTTGGAGGAAGGGTTCTGGAACTTGGCGAGGAAGATCATCGCGGCGATGATGTACGGCTTGTAGCTCGCTTCCTTGTACAAGGGTACCAGATAGCGGTCGAACACGCTGGCTTCGACTTCGCCTTCCTTGCAGGAGACGCCGGTGATATCGGCGGGCAGGCAGTGCATGTACAGGGCCTTGCCGTCTTTGGTGGTCTTCATGAGATCTTCGGTGCAGGTCCAATCCTTGAACTTGGCGTTGTTCTCAAGACAGCGCTTCTCAAGGTCCTTGAGGTCGTCGAACTTGCCATCTTCCACCAGCTTGGTGCGTTCTTCCATGACGGCGAACGGAGCCCAGCTCTTCGGATAGACGATATCGGCATCCTTGAACGCCTCATCCATGCTGTTGACGCGCTTGTAGGAACCACCGGATTTCTTGGCGTTGTCCGCGGCGACATCTTCGATCTCAGGCATGACGTTGTAGCCTTCCGGATGGGCGAGGACTACGTCCATGCCGAAGCGGGTGAACAGGCCGATGATGCCCTGAGGAACGGAGAGAGGCTTTCCATAGGAGGGACTGTAGGCCCAAGTCATGGCGACCTTCTTGCCCTTGAGGTTCTCCACACCACCGAAGTAGTTGATGACCCACAGCATGTCGGCCATGGACTGGGTCGGATGGTCGATATCACACTGGAGGTTGACCAAAGTCGGGCGCTGTTCAAGTACGCCGTCGTCATAACCGTCCTGGACGGCTTCGGCGACGGTCTTCATGTAAGTATGGCCCTTGCCGATATACATGTCGTCACGGATGCCGATGACGTCAGCCATGAAGGAGATCATGTTGGCGGTCTCACGGACGGTTTCGCCATGGGCGATCTGGCTCAGCTTTTCGTCAAGGTCCTGGACCTCAAGACCGAGCAGGTTACATGCGCTGGCGAAGCTGAAACGGGTACGGGTGGAATTATCGCGGAAAACGGAAATTCCCAGGCCACTATCGAAAACCTTGGTGGAGATATTGTTTTCTCTCATGGCCCGAAGGATTTCGGCTACCTGGAATACGGCGGCGATTTCATCGTCCGACTCCTTCCAAGTATGGAAGAAATCGTTGAGATACATGTCCTGGGTCTTGAGCGTCTTGAGCTCTTCGATCATCTTCTTGATAGTGGCTTTGTCTTTCATAACCCTCATATCCTCCGGTTTTTAACTATATGCAGTTTCACAGAATCCTAATATATCTAGATACTACCACAAGCCTATACAATTGTCCACAAAATTTGTTGCAATTTGTTGCAATTAACCAAACGTCTCCTTTATGTCCCCTCTTCATCGCGTACACCTCCCCTTACGTCGCCGACTTTTATCGCCGATGACGAAGAAACCTTTCCAGTAAAAAAACATGGCCCCTGAAACCAGAGGCCACGACAGAAAACTGATACGCTAGATCCGACCAAGCTCCTTGAGGATCTTCTCAGGAGTGAACGGCCAGCTCCTGATCCAGACACCTACGGCGTCGTGGATGGCGATGGCGATGGCGGGAGCGGCGCCGTTGGTGGCGATCTCCGAGATCGACTTGGCGCCGAACGGACCATAATCGTCGTTGATATCGATCAACACCGCCTTGAAATCCTCCGGCATCTCACTGATCATCGGCACGCCGTAGTCGGTGAAGTTCGGATTGAGGCACTTGCCGCTCGGATCAAGCTCCATCCCCTCGTACAGGGAATGGCCGATCGACTTGAGAGCCGCGCCGTACATCTGGCACAACGCAAGCTCAGGATTGATCGGAGTTCCCGCGTCCTGCAAGGCATAGAACTTCTGCACCTTGACCTCGCCGGTACGGATGTTGACCGCGACCTGGGCGAAATGGGCTCCATACGGAATAGCCGAATCGTTGGTCACGAACGACCCCTTGCCCAAGACCTGACCGCGACCGGTGCCGGTAAGGGCGTCATGGGACAGCGTCGCATAGTCCAGCACCTTGCCGGTGGTCTTGGAATAGACCTCGCCAGGATAGCGGACATCGAGATCATGGACATCCTCTCCCATCTGATGGGCCGCTTCGTCAAGCAGGTTCTCCTTCAGGTTCAACGCCGCCTTCAGGCTGGCGTTGCCGGAGAAATAGGTCCCGCTGGAAGCGTAGGCGCCGGTATCGAAGTTGCAGTTGTCGGTATCGCCGGACAGGATCGAGACGTTGTCCATATCGACGCACATGACTTCGGCTACCATCTTTACGCTGATCGTATCAAGACCGGTACCGAGATCGGCTCCACCGGAATGGATCATGAAAGTACCGTCGGTCAACAGCTTGACATCGCAGTTGGCGTGGTCAAGACCAGGCAGGCCGGAACCCTGCTGGATCATCGCGAAGCCCTTACCTACCTTCCAGTCCGGATCGTCAGAAACCTCCTTCCTGGACCAGTCGATCATTTTAGCGCCCTTGTCCATGGCTTCGGCGAGACCACAGCTACCGACAGGAACGACAGTCCCTTCGCGCCCTTCGCCAAGCCCCTTGAGGATCTCGAGCATGTAGCCCTCTTCCACCCGGTTCTTCTTCGCCATCTCATAATAGTCGACACCAAGCTTCTCAGCCAGTTCCGCCATACACATCATCAGACCGAAGGTACCTTTCGGGGCGCCGTAGCCCTGATAGGCTCCAGTCGGCGGAATGTTCGTGTAGTAGGTGATGACATCGAACTTCATGTTGTCGCACTTGATCAACGGCAAGGTCTTGGAACAGGCGTTCATCGGAACCGTCAGACAATGGTTTCCATACGGGCCTGTGTTGGCGCGTACATCCATATAGATGGCGGTGATGCTCCCGTCCTTCTTGCCACCCATCTTGACGGTGACACGCATCGGATGGCGGGTGCTGTTGGCGACGAACTCCTCTTCACGGGTGTTGCGGTAATAGATCGGGCGACCGGTGATCCAAGTGGCGTACCCGACGAGATCCTCTACCAGCACGTCCTGCTTGGAACCATAGCCGCCGCCTACCTTCTCCTTGATCACATGGATCTTGTTCTCAGGGATCTGGCAGACCCAGGCGACGATACGGCGCAAGTGCCAAGGCACCTGGGTGGAGGCGTGAATCACCAGGCGGTCATTGTCCATCTTGGCGTAGCAGACATGCGGTTCCAGCGGAGTACACTGGATCTGCGAAGTCTGGTACGTGCGTTCGATCACGACATCAGCCTCCGCGAAGCCCTTGTCCATGTCACCGATCTGCCCGTGCGCCGCGGCGGCGACGTTATGATGGATATCGCCATGCAACGGGAACTGGTAGATCACTTTTCCATCGCGAGGATCGGCGGTCTTGTTGTACTCGTCCAGATCCGCGGGAGCGCCGACACGATATTCAACGATTCCGTTGTGCACCATCGGCGCGCCGGGGGCCATCGCCTCTTCGACGGTGAACACCGGTTTGAGAACCTCGTACTTGACCTTGATCTTGTCACGGGCGGCGATCGCCTGCTCTTCCGTCTCGGCGACGATAGCGGCGACACGATCCCCGACGTGACGGACCTTCTGGTTGAACAGGCGGTGATCATGCGGCGACGGTTCAGGGTTTCCCTGGCCGGCCTGCATGTAGAATACATCAGGACAGTTCTCGTAGGTGATGATGGTGATGACACCGGGCATTTTCTCCGCCTTGGAGATATCGATACTGGTGATATAGGCGTGGGCGTGGGGGGAACGGAGCAAGACCAGAGCGCAAGCACCCGGTTCGACACGGTCCTCCACGAAGCTCTTCCAACCGGCGACGAGCTGACGGCCGTCCACCTTCGGCTTGACCTTGCCGACGACGGCGAGCTCTTCGCGGAACTCAGGGGCGATCTCGCTGGTATAGGCGCCGCTGGCGATCTTCTCGCGAGCGAGCTTCACGGCCAGGTAGTAGTGCTCATACCCCGCGTCGCGGATGAAGATACCGCTGAGGGCATCCTTGATCTCCTCCTTGGAGGGATCAGGATTGTTCTCCAGCAACCAGGTAAGCAACAAGGCCGCGGCAGGGGCGTTATAGGCGCTCTGCACGATACCGGCGTCGATCATCGCCTGCTGGACGGCGCTGAGCCGTCGTCCGTCGGCAAGGCCGTCAGGAGTACGGATCTCGCATCCGTTGACCTCACCGGCGAGCATCAGGTTCGCATAGACGGGCACACCATCGACCAGGACAGTATCGCTACCGGCGAAACCTTCGCCGTCATCACTGTCACGCACACAGAAATGACCATCGGAAACAAGCAGTTCCCTCAGGCTGAGGACAGGGTCGAAATCAAATTCCTTCGCACGTCCATTGATTACGCATTTGATTTTCATTTCGCACCTCCCGTCGAATCAAGGAACAGCCGGTACAGGTCGGATACCGCCACGCCGGTGAGATACCTCTTGTATGTAGCGGAACCGGAGATATCATCGGCGGCCTTCGTCATGGCGGATACAGCGAACTGTACATCCTCGGGACTATTGTAGGCATCGCCTTCGATCGCGTTCTCTATATCCGCGAAACGCTGGATGCCACTGCCCTTCACAGCGGCGAAGATACGGACATCAACGGGATCATCGGTTTCATCCTTGCTCGCACCGAACCCCACGGTGACCGCCGCATGGCTCTGCGCCGTCCGGCTGAAACGTTTGGTTGCGACGAAACGTCCGGGCTTGTTCAAGACGATACCGAGAATCAAGGTCCCGGAAAAATGGTCAAGAAACGCATGGTATTCACGAATCGGAAGTTCGTCTTCGGTATAGACGCCCTCTTCGGTGAGCCCTGCGGTCAGAAGCCGGGCTTTCGCGGCCGACAACGCCGGCATCAGATAGGAATCATCACGACCGATGGCGAGATTGCCGCCGATCGTGGCCATATTGCGCTTCGTGCGGGAATTGCAGTACTTCGCGGCTTCCTTGAGCCAGCCGGGGATCAGCGGAGAATCAATCAGTTGCTGGAACGTCACGCAACTGCCGATACGGATGCTTCCATCGATCTCTTCAATCTTGTCACAGCCGATATGGCGGATACTGATCGCCTCTTCCGCGGAGAAAGAGGACCCGAGCCGGTTGATCTCGGTACCACCGGCGAGGAACATGCCTCGGCCGTCCAGTTCGCGTTTGCGACGGAGAGCGTCCTCCGCATCCTTCGCTACATAGAATGATTGTATCATACTGTCTCCTGTCGTGCAGCTTTATCGTGGAGTCTCGCGCTGATGGCGTTGGCCTTCGCGGCAAGCTCCTCTTCATCGAGACCGACCAAGCGACGCTGGTCCACGACGACCTTGCCATTGACGATCGTATAATCCGTATTATGGTCGCACCCGCAGAACAACAGGCTCGCCGCGGGATCGGAATGGGAACCGGCGTAGGGAATGGTCGAGACATCGAAAATCGCGGCGTCCGCGGCCCAGCCCTCTTCCAATTTTCCGACATTGCCGAAATTGAGCATCTTCGCCCCGTTCTCACTTGCCATCTGGAACACCTGCATCGCGGTCAGGGCGTCGGAGCCGTATCTGACACGCTGCAACAGCAATGTGTTGCGAAGCTCCCCGAGCATGTCGGAGGAGTCGTTCGAAGCACTGCCGTCGACGGCGATACCGACATTGATCCCGAGTTCCAGCATCTCCTTGACGCGGCAGATGCCGCTGCCCAGGCGCATGTTGCTCGACGGACAATGGGCGATATGGGAACCCGTATCCTTCAGGATCTTCAGCTCCTCGTCATTGAAATGGATACCATGGGCATAGAACACATCAGGACCGATCAGTTCACATTCCTGCATCAGTTCCACGGGCCGGACACCGTACATCTTCTTGCAGGTGTCCTCTTCGTCGTAGGTCTCGCACAGATGGGTGTGCAGACGCACCCCGTACTTGCGGGCCAGGCGGGAGCTCTCCAGCATGCAGCGCTTCGTCACGCTGAACGGACTACAAGGGGCGAGGACGATCTTGTGCATCGCCATCGGGTCGGAATCATGATACTGACGGATGCATCGTTCACTGTCGGCAAGGATCGTATCCTCATCCTGGACGACGCTGTCAGGGGGAAGCCCCCCGTCCTTGCGGGAGAGACTCATGGAACCGCGGGTCGGGCTGAACCGCATGCCGAGCGTATCGGCGGCCTGGAACTGCAATCCCATCAGATCGCCCTTGAAGCCTCTCGGATAGAGGTAATGGTGATCCGTAGAACAGGTACAGCCGGTCTTCAGCAGCTCGGCCATGGCCAGAGCGGAAGAGTAGTAGACCGCCTCATCGTCGATATATTTCCATACATCGTAGAGGAACATCAGCCAGTCGAACAGCTTTGCGTCCTGGACCGCTGGATGATTGCGCGTCAGCGTCTGATAGAAATGATGATGGGTGTTCACGAAACCGGGAACCACCACGTGCTTCGAACAGTCGATCACCCGGGCTCCATCGGGAGCCTTCAATCCACCTGAGGGGGATATCCTGGCGACTTTTCCATCCTGCATCAACAGATCGGCGCCCCTCAGCCGGGGCTTGTCGGGACTGGTAAGGAGACAGAAGATGTCTTTCAACAGTACTGGTGCATTGGTCATAAGCATACCTCGCTTATCGCAGACCTGACGTTACACCATGTGGAACGTCAAGACTACTCAATTATACAGTCTGCCGGCCTTTCAACCACCGCATGCAGGAAGTGCTCAAGCATCCTCCTAGTAGAAACCCTACGATATTCTGGCATGGCATGCGGCGAAATGATTTCGTTATAGCCATCCAAGAATCCGGATGTCTGTTTCCTCATCTCTGGCAAAGATAAACCTATCAACGTGCTCTCAAGCGCACGGTTGCGGGCGATCTTTGGCCCGGCGGCACCTGAAGCAGCACGAAAATCGACGATTTTTCCTTCGTCATCGAGCGTAATGGCGGCACATAGGGAGAGTTTGCTGATGGCGTTCGCCCTACGAGTTCCGATTTTCCGGTACCAGACATAGCTGAAGGGCCGGGCCTGAGCCGGAATGACAATCCTGGTGATGATCTTATCATCACCCAACGTAGTCTTTTTCGACCCGACGATGAACTCGTCGAGCAATACCCGGCGGGTTCCGTCCACGGACGAAAGCTCCACCTGGGCATCAAGAAGTATCAGAGGGCAAGGAAGGTCGCCTTTCGGAGAGGCGTTTCCGATATTGCCGCCGATCGTCGCCAGGTTCCTCAGGCTGATGGCACCCATCCGCCCCGCGGCCTGACGAACATGCCAAGGCACCAGAGGACTGTCGGCGATCTCGGCGGCGGTCGTCCCGGCACCGATCACACAGGCACCGGCGGCGTCAACGGAAATGCCTTGAAGCTCCTGGAGCTGGCTGATGATCATGACGGGCCAGGGGAAACGCGCCTTGACGCCGATGCCACGGCGATAGGCGACCATCAGGTCGGTGCCACCGGCCAGCGGTCTCGCACCGGTCTCCTTGCGGATCTTCAACGCCTCGGACAACGAGGTCGGCACATAGGTCGCAGCTTCTACCATAGACCGTTCCCCCTTTCCGCCGCGAGCATGATGCTCCGTACGATCAGATCATACCCGGTACAGCGGCAGATATTGCCGGATATGCCCATCCTGACATCCATTTCGGTCGGATGGGGATTGGAGGCGAGCAGGTTTTCCGCGGCTATGACCATGCCGGGGATGCAGAAGCCGCACTGGACGGCGCCGCCGTCGGCGAAGGCCTCTATCAGGCACTTGCCCCGTTCTGTCTCCCGCAGCCCTTCGATCGTCATGATCGAACAGCCTGATACGGCTCCGACCGGCACCAGACAGGTAGTGACCATCCTGCCGTCCTTCAGGACTGAGCAGGCGCCGCACTCACCCTCTCCGCAGCCTTCCTTGCAACCGGTCATGCCCAGGTCGTCACGGAGGACGTCGATCAGTCTCCTGATCGGATCGGCAACGACCGACACCTTGTTACCATTCAATATGAAGTCAATCTTTCGTTCCATGTAGAATCAGCTCCGTAATAGTCTCCGGCGGGATCGGAATCTCGCAGATCTTGCGGTCGATGGCACGGCTCACCGCGTCGACGAACGCGGCGGAAGCGCCATTGAATACCAACTCGCCCATCCCCTTGGCCCCGAACGGACCCCATTCATAGGGGTTGTCGACCAGGAACCATTCCTGCGACGGGAAATCCATCGACGTAGGGATGACATAGTCGCTCATCGAGGTCTGTCTGAAATGACCGCCGCGGTTCTCCATCTTCTCCATCGCGGCATAGCCGAGGCTCTGAAGGATACCGCCGTTGACCTGACCGTGGACGACCAGTTCATCGATCGCGACACCGATATCATGGGAACTCCAGATACCCTTCGTCTCGACTTCCGTGGTCAAAGGATCTATCTCGACCTCGACGACGCAGGCGCCCCAGCCGTAGCCGAGATAGGCGTCGCCCTGGAAGGTCGCCTGATCCCAAGGATGCCCCTCAGGATGTTCATATTCAACTTCGGTGCAGAAATCGGGAGCACTGTCCCATTTCTTTTTCATTTCATGCGCGGCGCGTTCGACGAGCTTTCCGACTATCATCGTGGAACGGCTCGCCGCGGTCGGACCGCTGTCCACCACTACGGAGGTATCGGGATTGTCGTACCGGACCTGTTCAAGAGGAATCCCAAGCACCTTCGAGGCGATCTTGCACAGCGCCGTCTGAAAGCCCTGCCCCATCTCGGTACTGCCGACCAAGATATCGACCATGCCGTCGGCATGCTTATGAAGCCGGGCATGGGCCTTGATGATCGCCTGTTCGCCGTTGCCGGTGAAAGCCCCGCCATGGTTGTAGAAAGCGATGCCGATCCCTTTTCCGCTACCGGGCTTGTACTCCTTGGCCTTGCGCCAGTAGTCGCTCGCCGTGCAGATCTGGTCGATCATCTCTGGAATCATGACCCGTTCCACGATATGTCCGTTCGTGACGGTCGGAGATCCTTGCTTGAGGAAGTAGGGAGTCTTGTACTCCAGCGGCTCCTTGCCATAAAGCTTCGCCAGATGGCACATATGCTCCTCTATGGCGAAAATGGTCTGGGGGGCGCCGAAGCCCCTGAAGGCATCGCTGGGGAACGTATTGGTCGCGACCCCGCGGCCCCTGATGCGGGAACTGGGTATGTCGTAGCAACCGGCGGCATGGAACACGCCACGTTGCAGGACGACGAAGGAACTGCTCAGATATCCCCCGACATTGTAGACCACATCGATGTCCATGCCGAGGATATTGCCGTCCTTGTCCAGGGCGGTCTTGAAACGGGTGCGGCTGGGATGCCGCTTGACGGAGAACTGGATGTCCTCCTCGCGGTCGAACACCAGCTGTACAGGCTTGCCCGTCTTGTAGGAAGCGAGCAGCACCGCGCCACACAAGACGTCAGGGAAGTTCTCCTTGCCGCCGAACGCACCACCGGTGGTCGTCTGTCGCACGACGATCTTGTCAGGGGTAAGATTAAGAAGCCCACAGATGGACTTGCGGATATAGAACGGACATTGGGCGGAGGCGTAGATCACATAATGGTCACCCTCCGGAACACAGCAGGCACCCATCGTCTCCAGATAGATGTGCTCCTGGAAACCGGTGACGATCTCGTCTTCGACGATCCTGTCGGCCTTTTTGAAGACTTCATCGATCGGATCGCCTTTTTCGATCTGTAGCTGGCAGAAAAGATTGTCCTCTCCGACGAACGGACCGCCCTTGCAGTCAAGCCCTTCCTGAATGGTGATCGCGGCTTCCCGCTCTTCGTAATCAATGACGATCCGTTCAAGGAGATCGGCCAGGACATCACGGTCAGGACCGACAAGAAGTCCGATCGTCTCACCTACGTACCGAACGTCGTTCTCGGCGAAACATTTCCAGTCCTTCTGGATCATCACCAGTTCATTGCGTCCCCCTTCGGGAATATCCTTGTAGGTAACGAAGATATAGCCTTCCGGCAACTCGGGAAGATTGATTTTTCTGATGATCCCCCTCGGTATGCTGGAACGGACCATACGGCTATAGAGCATATCGTCGAACTGATAGTCCGCCAGATACATCTGAGAACCGTCGGCCTTCGATACGGCGTCCACCCTGCGTACGGGAGCACCTATCGGCTTACATGCCATACTGCGATTCCTCCTGTTCACCCTCATGGAACGAGGGAAAGTCACCATCATGCAAATAAAAATACAATGGCTTTTCTTCACACAGGAAGCCGTAGCACCTCAGAGGCACCACGGCTTCCCCATAGTCAAGTATACACCTTTTCAGATGAAAAACCTATTACTACTTCTCCAAGGAGTACGGCAGCATGGCGTAGAACGCGGCACAGATTTCGAGATCGTCAACACGGTTGATCTCGTTCGGAGCATGTGCCTGGGACTCGTCGCCAGGACCGAAACCGATGGCGGGGATCTGGTGACGGCCGGTGGTCGCCACGAGGTTGGTGGAGAAAGTCCACTTGTCTACGACGGGCTCCTTGCCGAAGAGGGCCTTGTGGTCCTCGACGCCTGCCAGTACCAACGGATGGTCGGCGGTCAGCTTCCAGGTCGGGAAGTAGAGTTCCTGGGAATACGGCTTCTTGGTCCAGCCGATCTTCTCATAGTTGGGCATCTCGACCACGAAGGAATCGGGAGCGTCGCCAGTGGCCTTGGAGACATATTCACGAACCTGGCGGATGGCGAGATCGGCGTCTTCACCCCAGGTCAGGCGGCGGTCGCAGTAGATCATCGCATAGTCGGCGACGGCGCACTGGGAAGGTCCCCTGACGTCCATCTGGCTGACGGTGATGGTTCCCTTGCCGAGGAAGTTGTCTTCGTCCGGCTGCAAGTCGGCGTTGAGCTGTTCGATCGCCAGAGCTGCGCGGGCGGCCTTGTAGGCTGCGCTGACACCACGTTCCGGAGCGGAACCATGGCAGGAGATGCCGCGAAGGATGATCCTGATCTCCATGCGGCCACGATGGCCACGATACAGCCGGCAGCTGGTGGGTTCGGTGGAGACGACCAGATCGGGCTTGAAGCCCTCTTCTTCGATCAGATACTTCCAGCACATGCCGTCGCAGTCTTCTTCCATGACGGTGAAGGTGAAATAGACGGAATATTCACCGGCATAGCCGAGTTCCTTCAGGATACGGCCGGCGGTAATCATGGAAGCCGCGCCACCCTTCTGGTCGCTGGAACCACGGCCCCAGACCTTTCCGTCCTTGATCTCGCCGCTGAACGGATCGAAATCCCAGTTGTCCATGTTGCCGACTTCGACAGTGTCGATATGGGCGTCGAACGCCAGTTTCTTGGGGCCGTTGCCGACACGGCCGACGACGCTGCCCAGTCCATCGATGTAGACTTCATCGAAGCCCGCTTCCTGACACAAGGTCACCAACAGGCGACATACGTCCTCTTCCTGGCTGCTGTAGCTCTTGGTCTGAACCAGCTTGGAGAGGTTCTGCGCGGTATAGTCGCGGTATTCAGCCGCTTTCGCCCTGATCTGTTCCTGAATGCTCATATTAACTCCCTTCTGGGGTCGGAGGTCCCCCACCCCATAATTCGTATTCCAGTATCGATTCATGTCCGCAGCTTCCCACCCTTGGGATCACAGGCGGTCCATGACATCCTATCCATCTATTTCCATTTTCCTGGCGATCTTCACAGACAACAGGAAAAGCTTGTAGTTGAAAACTACTTACGGAGCGATCCTGTCGACAACCTTCCAGACCCGCTGGGCGACTTCCGCGGCCTTCGCGTAGATGTCCTGCACGTCGATACCGGGGAACGTACGGTTCTCCATGACCAGCTTGCCGTTGACCAACACGCTTTCCACACAGTTGGAGCTCATGCCCCACACGAAATGTCCAGCGCAGTTGTCGGCTACCAGCGGAGTTGGATTGTGATAGTCCAGGATAGCCAGGTCGGCTTTGTATCCTGGAGCCACACGCCCGTAGCTCCCTTCAAAATATTTTTCGATCAGCTTGTTGCCTCGGGTCAACGCGGCAAGATAATCGCCCGGCCACCAAGGACCGCCTTCATCCTTATGTTTGAAGAACGCGATCTTGAGTTCCTCGAACATGTTGCCGCCGCAGCCGTCGGTCCCGATGATCAGGTTCTTGATCTCGCGAAGCTCCTGGCAATATCCGACATGATTGTTCATGTTGCTCCGGCAATTGTGGGCGAAGAAACTTCCACGCTCATTGATCACTTCAGCTTCATGATGGTTCAGCCAGAGGCCGTGGACCAGCAGCGTCTTGTCGGAAAGCAGGCCGTATTTGTCCAGACGGTCGATGATATCCATATTGTGCATGTGGTGGGACCATACGACATCGTACTTGTCCTCGGCCACATGGAGGTGCATTCCGCGGCGGGTCTCGTCGCAGGCGGCCTTCATCAAGGAGAGTCCTTCGTCGGGAATCGTGAACGGAGCATGTCCGCCGATCATAGCCTCCACCAACGGCTTCTTGCCCGACGCCCTTTCGGCGTCGATGCTTCTGGCGAAATCGATGTTCTCCTGGACGCCCGCCTCGACCTCGGACATTCCCCCGTTGCGGTCGGTCACTTCATAGCAGGTCATGCCACGGACGCCTACGTCCCGCATCCCTTTGGCGATAGTTCCCAAGGAGCCTTTGATATAGGAAGGGCTGGCGTGATGGTCTATGCAACAGGTCGTACCGGCCGCGATCGCGTCAAGCGAACAGATCAGGCTGGAGTAGTAGCAAGCTTCCTCATCCAGTCCACGGTCGAGCCGCCACCACCATTCCTTCAGGACCTGGATGAAATCGTTCTGAGGTCCGGCACTGATCAGCATCCCTCGGGAGAGGCCGGAATAGTAGTGATGATGTCCACAGACATTGCCGGGAATCACCGTCCGGCCGGTTCCGTCGATGACCTTGTCGGCCTTGACATCCCTGGCGGCGTCCTTGCCGACAGCCTTGATGATATCATCCTGGATGACGACGTCCATTCCCTCTTCGACCTGGAACGGAGGCATCGTCTGCATGATCCTTGCGTTCTTGATAACTATGGTAGCCATCTGGCTTTCTCCTTCGAACAACTTCCTTCGAGGTCCGCATCCGGCGGAAGCTTCCCGCCGGAGGACCGGTATCGATTATTCGTCTACGCTTCCAAGCAGGTAGCTGTAGGAATTGAACACCTCTTCGATGATCGCGCCAACTTCCTCGCTGGGAATCTCCCCGAGCAGGTTCCCGTTGCCGTCGATCGAACAGACGCCGACCTTCCCCTCAAAACGGATCGTCACCTGATCGCCCTCGACATAGAAGCCCTGGTTCTGTGAATTCTCGAAATCATCCATTCTGCTGAACAAAGTCATTTTCTTCAGGTACGGACCCCCGTCCCAAGGACAGAACGTCGCGCAGTTGCCGCATTCATTGCAATATGCGTCGAGATGCAGGATCTGGAACGGATCAGCGAATATCCCGCTGTTGCGTACGTCGATGGCGACGTTGGCACGGTTCGGGCAGACTTCTACGCACTTGTTGCACAGGTAGGAGCACTCCAGGCAGCGTTTGGCTTCCGTAGCGGCGAATTCCTTGACCTTGGACGTACATGCTGAACAGAGCACACGTTCTTTCTTGGACCGGACCTCCGTGAAGAATTCATTCTCGGCCTTGGTCATGGCTTCGAGATCCTCTTCCTCTTCAACCTCGTCCTTATCATCCTCATGGTGACAGCTACAGCCGCAATCATGGTCATGCTCGTGGTCATGGCAATGACACTCGTGCTCGTCATGGTCGTGGTCACAACCGCAATCACATTCATCATCGTCCTCCGGTCCAAGAACCTTGTCGATGACGGCCTCAACCGCCGCACGGGCGCTGGCGATACAGCGGACGACCGTGGACGGGCCGCTTTGAACATCACCGATGGCATAGACGCCCTCGACTTTCGTCTCCTTGGTATCGGCGTCGACTTCAGGCCAGCCCTTCGCATTCACCGGAACCCCATACCAGTTCAAAGCCTGGGAATCGGGATGCTCACCGATGGCGGTGATCATGGCGTCGGCATGCAAGGGGAACGTCTCGTCGGTCTCGACAGGACGTCGACGGCCGGAAGCGTCTGGTTCTCCGAGAACCATCTTGCGGACAGTCAGCGTACCATCGGCCGCATAGGCCACTGGATTGGCAAGGAAGATGAATTCAATTCCTTCACTCAGAGCCAGTTCGTATTCCTCACGATCGGCAGGCATCTCTTTTTCGGTGCGGCGATAGACGACGGTGACCTTTTCGACACCGGCGACCCGCTTCGCGGCCCGTGCGCTGTCCATGGCGGTATTGCCGCCACCGACGATCACGACCTCACGGCCGAGGGTCATGAGACCAGGATCATTGCGATAGCCGCCAAGGAATCCAAGAGCCTCAAGGACCTTGCTGCGATCGCCTTCCAACGGGATCTCGTTGTCTTTTTCACTACCGACAGCATAGAACAAGTAGTCAAACCCTGCGTCATGGAGGGCGTCGACGGTCACAGCGGTATGGCCGACGCCGAAATTGAACTTGACGCCATGGGCCTTGATGAACTCCACATCAGCTTCGATCGCCGCCTGGGGGATCCTGAATCCAGGAATCACATTGCGCACGACGCCACCGGCGTTCTCCTCACGCTCAAACACCGATACGTCGAATCCCGCACGGGCGAGAAAATAGGCGGCGGAGAGTCCTGCGGGACCGGCTCCGATCACCGCGGCTTTCACATCCGCGGGCTCTCCGGGGGCTTCCCATTGCTTGAGGAACTCGGCATAGCCGTTCTCAACGGCAATCTTCTTCATTTCGCGGATCTGTACGGACCCTTCATAGTCAAGGCGGGTACAGTGGTATTGGCACTGGTGGTCACAGATATGACCGGTGATATTGGGCAACGCGTTCTTGTCATAGATGACAGCCAAGGCTTCGGAGTACTTGCCTTCGCCTACCAGGTGGATATACTCAGGGATATCCTGATGAATCGGGCAAGCCTCCACACATGGGGCGATATAGCAATCGGTCAAAGGCAGTTCTTCACCAACCTTGGCCTTGTCGACACCACGGAATTCCTTCTCCATAGGAGGATTCGTCCGAGCCTTGAGGGCGAGCAGTTCGACCTTGGCGGCATCGATCTTGTCCATCTTCCAGGCGGAGGACTTCTCAAGGATCTCGACGAGCTGCTTCATCCTGGCATAGCCGCCCGGCTTGAGCATGTCGGTAGCCAGCGTGATAGGACGGATACCGGTCTCGAAGATATCGGCGATGGTGAACGCATTCGCGCCACCGCTATAGGAGATAGGCAGATTCCCGTCGAACTCCTTCGACAACAGCGCCGCGACATTGGTGCTGATCGGGAACAAAGCCCTTCCTGACATATACATCTCAGCGCCGGGGAGGACGCCCTGGTCGTTGATGGAGCCGAGGGTGTTGGTCAGCTTGACTCCGAAACCCCTGCCCTCTTTCTTCGCCAGATCGACCAACCTGTGCAGCATGGCGACGGCGTCCGGATACTGGAGATCATGTTCGAAGCTTTCCCGCTTCAGCCCGATATAGTCGTATCCCAGCACATCGAGGATGTCCCTGACGGCGTCATAGCCGAGCAGCGTAGGATTGAGCTTGACGAACGTGTCGAGTTTCTTTTCGGTCAGCATATAGGTGCAGATCGCCTCGATTTCATGCGGGGGGCAACCATGCATCGTGCTGATGGTGACGGAAGGGCTGATATTGGCGCTGATCCTGGAGGTAATGCCCTTGAGCTTCTTCTCCACCCCGTCCCAAGGGGTACCTTCGAACAGGCCCTCTTCGACCAGGGCCTCCATCTGCGCGAGATACTCCTCGAACTTCGGGTTCTTGCGGGCGTCGATCATGGAGTCGATATACGCCTGCATCTTCTCCGTCTTGATACCGTCCAGATCATATCCGACGCTCATGTTGAAGATGAAGGAGGGCTTCTCGAATTTTCCGCCGTTCATGGCGGCCTCCATCACATGGAGGATGATCCAGGCCTTGATGTATTCGTCCCAAGCCTTCGGCAAGGTATACTCGGTGGACCATTCGACGTTGTAGCCTTCGTCCCTCGCGTCGATACAGGGCTTGTCTATCTCAAGGGTGTCCATCTTCTGGACGGTCTTGAGCTCCATGAACCTTCCGCCGACGAGATAACTGCTGACGATGTTCTGGGCGAGCTGGGTGTGAGGTCCAGCGGCGGGACCACACGGGGTCGAGCAACTCTGGCCGAACACTTTGACGCTATGCTTGCCTTTGTCCTTGTAGAACTGCGCTTCGTCGATGCCGAAGATCGATCCTTGATTACGATATTCTGATACGATTCGATTGATGAGTTCCTGGAACGGAACAGGACGCATGATGTCACCCATACTCACTCCTTAGATGAAGCAGTGGTTTTCGCGCCCCACATAGGCACGAGGAGGCGGCCTGAGTCCATGAACGCACAAGTCTGGAGAGGATGGCCGAGCCTCACTTTCATTGTAAAGGAGAATTGTCAGAAGTCAACTATTTTTGCAACATTTTGCAACATATTTAGGAGTCCAAACGGAAATCCCACCTGTTTTTTCCGCCATACCAAACAATTACCTTGGGTTCTGCATACATCAATATACCCACGGTATAGATTCAAAGTCCGCAAAAACCCCAAGCCGAATGTTCGAAAACCCCAAAACACCAAGTTGAACTGATTTTACGCCTTTAGCGGGACGATCGCATGATGCGACGGGCTTTCATCCGTGAAAACGACCTGCCTTGACGGTGAGCATCCATCATCATACGAGGAAATTCAACAAAACTCCAAAAAAGGCTTGGAGTGTGCGAAGCAGAGTCGTATACTTGTAACAAATCCTTATAGGGTGGATAGGTATGGACATGAGACGTTCGAGCTACACTGAGGCGGTCCTTGAGATCTCCCCCATCACACCGGAACAGTTCATCGGCGGGGCGCTGGATGATGATATCCGCGGCCGTATCTTGGAAATCGTGGAAACCGAAGGGCCGGTCATACAATCGGTCCTGGCGAAACGACTGATCAATTCCTACGGAATGCAACAGCTGGGGCGTCGTCTGCGCGAGAAGTTCGAGATCCTGCTCGCCTCCATGGACTTTCCTACTACCGTCCAGTCTGAAGGCACTGTCTATTGGTGTCATGCCGCAAAGGAAAAAGCGGATCAGTATGCCTACGGCTATTCCCTATATAGATATTGTGATGAGGAATACAAGAGATACAGCTATCAGATACCTGTTTGTGAAGTCGTCAACGCCCTGACGGATGCGTTGGAACAATGCGACGTGAAGTTCGTACCCAAAAGCACGCTGTTCGCCAAGACGGCCCAGCTTCTGGGGTATCAGAGGAAAGGGGCGAGCGTCCGCTCGATCCTGGATGAAGCCTTGGCCGAAGGCTGTTCCGTCGGCAGGTTCGTCCGCAGTGGAAACGGCAGGATCACATTACCGTCCGCATAACCTCATGTGAAGGATCGGAAACGGCCTCCCCTGCCCGTCCAGCTCCGATCGGGACTGGATCTGGAAACCCATGCGCTCATAGAAACCCAACGCGGATGGATTCTGTTCATTCACATCGACGCGCTCAACCCTGTGACGCTCGACAGCATGTTCGATCAGCATCCGGCCGATTCCCTTTCCACAATGGTCCGGGTCGATGAAAAGCATTTCGAGCATCGTCCCGTCCACCCCCATGAATCCGACCACGGAACCAGAGGCGTCCACAGCCACTGTCAACGCCGGGACATGGAGCACCGCCTGCCGTACATCGGGAAGGAGTTCAAAAATATCCCTCTCTGAAAGAAACAGATGCGTTTTTCTGACAGAACGTTCCCAGAGAGCCACTAGCCGATCCGACAAGGATTCAGCCCTCTCCTGTACTTCTACAACCTTGAATTCCATCGCCAGCCCCCTTCCGCGACGACATCCCGCGGCATTGGATTCCATCATATGATATCGGACATGGATCGTACAGTGAGCTTCTGCCTTTCAACGCGAAGGAGGCTTTTTTGTATCTCCATCGGACAAGAATTCATGGGGATGATTTATGGTGAAATGCAAAAAAATTCAATATTAACGTTAATAAATGAAGAATTACGCAATTTTCAATTCAAAAAACTATTTTTATCGTATTTTCCTCTTTACAAATTCACGATTGCAGATAATACTGGTCTTGTTGAAATCGTCGGATGGACCTCCCAAGGCGTCTGATATTTCCATTATTCCCACCCAATGGTTGCAATTGCTCGAAATGGAGGCAAATTTATGTTGATTAATCTGACCATGCACCCGGAAGTCCGGGCAAAGAACATCGAACGCTGTAGAGAAAGAGGTGTCGTACTTCCGACCTTCAAGCAGATGGTCGATCCTTCCACCGTCCCTGCCCAAATCAAAGACAAGCTCGCAAAGACTGGTCTGTGGGACATCGATCCCGTGAACCTGTTCCGCATCACCTGGCATAACGAACCTGTCGAACAAGGCGGAGAATTCGGTGGAGTCAATTATGTCGAGATACCCCGTGCCATCACCGGTACGAAAGCCCGTATCCTCGCCTTGGCCGGCAAATGGTTTCCCTGTGGCGTCCACAAGGTCGGTGCGACCTATGCATGTCTCGCCCCCGCGCTCGTGACAGGAAACTTCGACGCCGTGGAACAGCAGGCTGTATGGCCCTCCACCGGCAACTACTGCCGTGGCGGCGCCTACAACAGCGCCTTGCTCGGCTGCAAGTCCATCGCGATCCTCCCCGAAGACATGAGCCAGGAACGTTTCAACTGGCTGAAGACCGTCGCCGGTGAGATCATCGCCACTCCGGGTTGTGAATCCAACGTCAAGGAAATCTTCGACAAGTGCCACGAGCTCGACGCAGAGCGCGGCAAGCATATCGTCATCTTCAACCAGTTCGAGCAGTTCGAGAACTACCTCTGGCACTATACCGTCACCGGCGGCGCCATGTCCGAAGTCCTGAAGAAGCTCGGTGTAAAACCTGAAAACGTCCGTGGCTATGCTTCTTCGACGGGAAGCGGCGGCACGCTGGCCGCCGGAGACCATCTCAAGGACATCTATCCGGAGATCAAGATCGCCGCTTGTGAAGCCTTGCAGTGCCCCACCCTGCTCCGCAACGGTTTCGGCGGACACCGCATCGAAGGTATCGGCGACAAGCACGTGCCTTGGATCCATAACGTCAAGAACACCGACATGATCTGTTCCATCGACGACCAGGACTGCATGGATATCTACCGCCTGTTCAATGAACCGGACGGCATCGCATACCTCAAGCAGCTCGGCGTCAGCGACCAGGATATCGAGAACCTCCAGTTGTTCGGTATCAGCGGCATCGGCAACATGCTCAGCGCGATCAAGATGGCGAAGTATTATGAGATGGATGAAGACGATGTCGTATTCACCGTCCTCACCGACAGTTCCGTCATGTACAAGTCCCGCCTCGCGGAGCTGGACGAACAGCAAGGCAAGTTCAATCTGATGGAGGCGGCGAAAGTCCATGCGGCGGCATTGCTCCACCAGGGAATCGACAACGCGCTGGAGCTCGGCTACTACGACCGTCTGCGGATCCACAACCTCAAGTACTACACTTGGGTTGAACAGCAGGGCAAGACCTATGAAGAGATCAACGCCCAGTGGTATGACCGCAACTATTGGAAGCAGCTGCCTGCTATGGCTGACAAGATCGATGAACTGATCGTATCGTTCAACAAGGAAGTCGGCCTGATCAAGTAATCAGGGAGACGGATGGGAGGGGCTGTCGCGAAATCGGTTCGGTTTGGCGGGCAGCCCTTTCTTTTTATATTCCACTGGCCATAGGGCCCATCGAGGACACAATGAGATTTACATATATTTGCAGCGACTGCGGTAAAGAATTCCAGACGAACGAGGTCATGTATCAATGCCCTGAATGCCGCGTCCATAATGAACCCGGAAAATTCCAGAAGGGCAACCTGATCGTCAGGCTCAACAAAGAGGACCTTGCGGAACTTGCGAAGAAAGAACATGTGACAATGTACGATTTTTTCCCATATACAGTTCCTACACCGGAAGTATATCCTGTAGGTGGAACACCAATAGCCCGCCCTGCCCGGCTGGCGAAGAAATACGGACTGAACAATATTCTGTGCAAGCTGGACAGCGCGCTTCCCTCCGGATCTTTCAAGGATCGAGCGAGCCAGTTGGTAGCGGCGCAGGCCATGGCCCATGGAGAGAACCGGATCGCCTTGGCTTCCACAGGCAACGCAGGAGCCGCGATGTCCTGCGCTGGTGCCGCCTATGGTCTGGAAATCATCCTGTTCGTCCCGGCGACGGCACCGATCAACAAACTGATGCAGAGCGTCCTCTATGGGGCTACCGTAGTGCCGGTCAAGGGAACCTATGACGACGCCTTCGCCCTCTCCATTGCTTATACCGATCGTTTTGGCGGAATCAACAGGAACACGGCTTATAACCCGATGACCATCGAGGGCAAAAAGAGCATCTCGATCGAACTTTTTGAACAACTTGGACGAAAAGCTCCCGACGTAGTATATGTACCGGTCGGAGATGGCTGTATCTATGCGGGTGTGTTCAAAGGCTTCTTCGACCTCAGGGAAGCCGGGCTGATAGACAAGCTGCCACATATCGTCTGTGTGCAGAGTACGAAAAGCAATGCGATCAGCCAAGCCTGGAAGACCGGAGACTATGCGGCGCTTGACTCCGCCACGACCAGAGCGGACAGCATTTCCGTCTCAAGTCCTGCGAACGGACGCATGGCGGTACGCTATATCAAGGAAAGTGCTGGCTGGGCGACTGAGGTGACGGACGAAGAGATTCTCGACGCACAGATGGAACTGACCCGTGAGGCGGGTATCTTCGTGGAGCCCGCCGCGGCCTGCGCCTGGGCTGGGCTGCGTAAAGATAGCGAGATGCTTCGGGAACGGTTCGGAGAGGACGTTTCCGTCTGCGCGCTGCTCACAGGAACCGGGTTCAAGGACATGGCGGTGTTCGAAGGAAGGGTCGCGATCCCCGAACCTATAGAGAATTCCGTCGAGGCGGTGGAACGCAGGTTCTCTTGAAACATTTCAATGGATTCTGGCTGGATGCCCATGCATCCAGCTTTTTTTATGCCGTTTTTTTACATCCAACCATTGCCGTTGTCTGATTGCCATCACCTATGTTATAGTGTATCTTAGTTCTAAAATATGTTCTCAGGGGGACATAGCATGCAGCAGCTACTGATCGGACTGGGTATTGGACTCGCCGTTGCCATAATAATCGCCATTTGGCTTACAGCAAAACGTCAGAAGGAATCCAAGGATTCACAGAAGGAGATCGCCAGACTCAAGGCGATGATCACCGACAGGATGGACCTTGAAAGCGAAGGGCTGACAAAACTGAAGACCGAGGTTGCGGAACTCAAGCAGCAGAATGAAAACCTTCGGATCAGTCTCAGGACCTATGCCCAGAAACCAGGGCGGAAAGAGGTCACGAGGCTTCATGTCTATCAGCAGGCGGCGGATCGCCTGACGATCAACTCTCCCGGTTTCGGGGCCGCCTGGCAGGCCGCCCTCAAGGAGAGCGAGGCGGATTTCGAGAAGACCTTCTTCGGCGTCCAGCCGTTCATCAGGAAGATCATCCCCTTGAAGACCGACGCCAACATCATCGGTCAGATCGAATCCTCCAAGGATAGCGACGACTGAGTTCGTAATTCGCACTGAGTGAACCATCACACGACAAGCACCTCTGGTGAGCCAGAGGTGCTTGCATATCCACCGGCCGATCATGCTTTCGGCGACTGTTTCATACAAATGAAAAGGGTCACAGGGATAATCCCGTTTCAGCGTTTAAATCAAAGACTGGCGGACTGATTTACGTATGATCGTCTTCCTTTTTTTTGATATCGTTGATATACTCCATTCAGCTAAATAAGCCCCAGTAGCCCAATGGCAGAGGCAGAGGACTTGAGATTCAATTTGAGTGCTTCATTGGAAACGATGGATGCAGAAGCTATCAAATTCGGCGGACCCTGTAAAATGGCAACGCCGAGCCAAGCCGAGAAATCGGAAGGTGTAGAGACTTGACGGTAGCCACCTAAACAGAGATGCAAGGTGAAGGCAAAGTCCAGACCACGAACAGCGGAAGCTGGTAGCGAAAGCTATAGCGGCAGGAAAATCCTTCCAGTATGGGTTCAAATCCCATCTGGGGCAATATTTAGTTCCTTTCTGATCCGAATGATCCTTGGTACGTTCCTACACCGCTATCGTATTGAGGTTTTCAATATTCTTAGCCCAACGGACAACAAGTCTCAACTTGTGAACACTGGTATCAAGAGCATGTAGGCTACAGTTGACGATTGAGTGTCCCGTTCGTACTTTCTTACTATCCATGAAGTCAAAGACTCGGAGAGGACCAGAACAATATTACGAAGGAGAATCCTGAATGAACAAGAAACGTATGACAGCCATACTGGTGACGACGCTAGTCATGTTAGTTGGAACCAGCACACTCTTTGCGAAAGGTGCGAAAGAGCTGGCTCCTGAATCCTACCTCGGGCAAATTGAGAGCATTGAAGTCATGGAAGGAGGCTTCAACTATGAGTTGCTCGTCAAGAACGCTGACGGAAATACCGTCCTGTTCAGGACCGACGACCAGACAGTAGCGACCTTGCCGCTTGCAAGCCTCAGAAAAGGCGATTATGTAGAGATCCTTTTCAACGGTATCATGACAAGAAGCATTCCCCCTCAGGCGACCGCCGATTCCGTCCGGTGGATCTCCGCGTTGGTCAATACGGGGATCATAGATCTGAAGGCTCCTGTAAGAAAGGCCGCGACCACTACGATAGTCGCTGAAAAGACGACTCCCGCCGCGGCACCCGCGCCAGCGGCAAAGCCGACAGTCGAGCCAGGGAAGCCGGTGGCTGCTACTCAGCCAGCTACTTCCACGGCGAAGCCTGTAGCCACCGTCACGTTCGAAACCCCTTCGGCCGCCTCCAGCGCCACGGAAAAGCCAGCCGCTGGCATTACGGCCCCGACGGTTGCGAAGCCTGAAGCCGCTACGGAGCCTGCGAAGAAACCCGCTGTCACGGCACCTGTTCCGGCGACATCTCCCGCGGTCAAGCCAGAAGCTACAGTTCCCGCGACTCCCGCACCAGCTACAAAACCAGCGGTGACAACTCCGGCGACTCCCGCACCTGCAACAAAGCCTGAGGCCGACAAACAGACCAACTCCAGCAAGCCCGTCCAGATCGCTGAGAACACGTTCCTGTACAGAGGAACCGTGATCGAGCGCTCCGAAGCAGACAACAAGGGCAATATCGCCATACTGGTACAGGCTCTGCTTCCCGGCATCGGATATGGGGAACCGGAAATCAAGTTCATACTCGGTTCCGGCACGACAGGAGATATCTCAGCAGCCAAGGTCGGGGACTATGTGGAAGTCACCTATGGCCCGGCCATGACAATGAGCCTGCCGCCACAGACCTCCGCGTTGAGCATCAAGGTTCTGCCCAACCCCTCGATCGTGACGGCGAACGTCATCTATCTTGGCAAGATGTTCGACGGAAAGGATTTCAAGACAGGCTCAGTCCTGGTGTTGAATCCTGCGACAGAACAGGAAGAGATCTATCTCTTTGATGATGGGTCCGTCATCAACCTGAACATCTTCGATCTGCCGATCGGAAGCCATATCAGCCTCTATCACAGGGGAACGATGACGAGAAGCTATCCCGCGCAGGGCTTCGCCTACTGCATAGACTATACCTACGGCGAATAACCGATACTTCGCATACAAGAAAACCGTGTCGAACACCAATATGGCGGACGGCACGGTTTCTTTTTTTGGGTGATGAAAACCCCGGAGTCTATCGCTCGTCGTGAAAGTGCTCCAGCCTCTCGGCGGGATACGCTTCGGTCCAATGGTATGGTTGCAGTTCATCCAAGGTGATGAAGCGCAACGACCCATCGCCCGTAGTGACCGCCACCTGCACATCAACGCCCCAGAAGCGCAGCCGTTCCTGGCAAATACCGCAGGGGGACAACACCATGAAGGGGTGATGCTCGTCTTCACGCACCAGGCAAAGACTATGGGTGACTCTTTTGTTCAGCTTGTGAGCCTCGCAGATCGCACCGGTCTCGATACAGAGACTCGCTCCACCATTGGCGGTCTCGATCGCGACACTCGTCAGATACGTATCGTCCGCGGTACGCAGGACCGCCGCTCCACCCCACCCCTTGGGATATCGGCGGGTGATCAGGGCGACGGCTTCCCCATACATTCTGTCTTCAATTCCCAGCTTGTCCATCGTCATTCATCCTTCGGCCGTTCAAGCCTCTTCCGGCCGAGGCCAGTCCTTGCAGACATCGACCCATCGGTCCGCCTTGCTCAGTTCAAACAACTCATCGCACGTAAGCTCTATGGCGCTGTTGCTCGACCCGCAGGCGGGAAATACAGTCGGGAACCTACGCAGGGAGACATCGAGTACGACCAGGATGCCGGGGGTCTTCAGGGCGAAAGGACAGACCCCGCCGATCGCATGTCCAGTCAGTTCCAACGCCTTGTCGGGGGGCAGCATCGTGGCCTTCATGCCGAATTCATGCTTGAACGCCCCGTTGTAGATCCGGGCGTCGCCGGCGGTCACGACCAGCAGACAGGAATCGCCATTCACAAACGAAAGGGTCTTCGCGATCCTCGCAGGCTCGACTCCGACGGCCTCCGCCGCCAGTTCGACCGTGGCGCTGGACACAGTGAACTCCTTGATATCTGAATCCTTGCCGAAACCGGCAAGGTAGTTTCTGACTATTTCAATCGACATGCTTATCCTCCGGTTTTGTACTATCATAAACCAAAGAGGGTGTAAAGCGGAATTCTCGTAGGATTGAATGTGAAGGTCGTTTTTCGTATTATCGACAGCATGAACCATCAGACAGAGACATCGACCTCGTTGAAGGGGTTGATGGATACACATTTCCATACTCAAGCGATGCGACGCAAGGGTGTAGACGTCGAAACCCTCCTGCAAGGGCTTTTTGAAGCCGGGTTCGCGGGGGGCATTGATATCGGGGTGGATGACGATGACCTGCCTCTGCGCACCCCGTTGCTCGACAGGTTTCCGCAACTGAAGCTGTCGGCGGGTATCGGCCCTTGGGGCGTAGAGGAAGGAAAAGCCTCGATCGACAGTCAGCTCAACGAACTGGAGCGTCGTATCAGGCAACATACGGTCCACTGCATCGGGGAAATCGGGCTGGACGACTACTGGCGTTACGGTACCCCTCAAGCGCAGGAGGAGTTGTTCATCAGGCAGATGGAAATGGCCGATGCCATGGATCTGCCGATCATCATCCACAACAGGGAAGCCGATACGAGGACGGGAGAGATCATCACCAGGCATCCCCCGAAACGGGGAGGTATCCTCCATTGTTTCTCTGGCACACGGGAACTCGCGGATATCGCGTTGGAGCGGGGGTTTTACATATCGTTCGCGGGTCCGATCACCTACAAGCGCAACGAGGAGCTACGGCAGATACTCAAGGACGTCCCCGCCGACAGGCTGTTGCTGGAAACCGACAGCCCATACCTCTCCCCGGAGCCGTTCAGAGGGACGGTGAACACACCGCAGAGGATGCCGTACATCTACGACAAGGCGGCGCAAGTGAGAGATATCGCTGTCGAAGAGTTGGCGGCCCGGATCAGAACAAATTTCTCCAACCTGTTTTCGCAGGCTGATAGGACCTGACGAGCGTCAGGGGCAATGCCATTCCCCGTATGGTGGGGGAGTTGTCTGATGGAAGATTTCCTGCGAACAGGGGGGCGAGTGTCGCGCCAAGGTCATCGCCGACGATACCGGACAAGGCTTTGTCCGGTACGACATGTGCATAGCGGACGTCGACGGTCCAGGAGAGGCCGGAATCTTCGGTAAAGAAGGTATCCAGCCGATCTACAGAAGGTGTCGCCATCTGCATGACGGAATACTGCGCCAGGTCGCTCAGGACCGAATTGGCCCAACGGGTACCACGGGCGTCTTCCTGCGTCTCGACCAAAAGCCTGTTTTCGGGGAACGCCTGTTGGAAATAAGCCAGCGCGGCTTCTCCGTCGGCATCACCCGTCTTGTAGAGCAGCGAGGTCATCAAGGGTGTCGCTCCATCGTTCGCGGCCAATGCCTGGGCGGCCGAGTCCCATCCAGAGCCTGGAGCTGGAGAGAATACGACATCGAACAATCCATGTCCGTCGACACTTCCACCCATTCCGCAGAGAAATGGAACGGAGCCGTCCGCTCCAGGGAACTGGTCATAGGTGTATCTGGAGAAACCGAGCGCGGAGGAGATCAGCGGAGAGAGCAGGACGATATCAGGATCATACTTGAGGACCAGGTCCTGTGTAGCTGCAAGCAAATGCTCAGGCGTCCCTATTGAATCATTGTCATACGTGACCGCGACGCAGGAGTAGCCAGCTTTCCGGACAGTCCTGATCAGGGTTTTCCGGGTAGACGGCCAGGTGCTATCGGCGTAGGTACCGTCTTGTAGAAACAGGACAAGCGGACGGGTATTTTCCAGCAGAAGACAACCGACCGGGAGCGCTACGGCAAGGAAGACCAGAACAATGAGGGTGATGACAAACGGCCTGCTGAGGGTTTTGCTCATGGCAACACTCTACCAACGGTCTTTTCCTTGGTCAATATGAAGTGACTCGGTTGACCTCCATACCGTTATTGGGTAAATTTATAGCGATACGATACACCACATAAGGAGCAAGTCATGACTTCCTACAAAGAACTCGGGCTGGTTAATACCAGAGACATGTTCGCCAAGGCTGTCAAGGGTGGCTATGCCATTCCTGCATACAACTTCAACAACATGGAACAGCTCCAGGCCATTATTCAGGCCTGCGTCGAAACAAAATCCCCCGTCATCCTCCAGGTATCCAAGGGTGCTCGCGACTATGCGAACATCAACCTGCTGAGGAACATGGCACGTGGCGCCACGGAGTATGCCAAGGAGCTCGGCTGCGAGATCCCCATCGTACTGCACCTCGACCATGGCGACAGCTTCGAGACCTGCAAGGAATGCATCGACAACGGTTTCTCTTCCGTTATGATTGATGGTTCCCACTTCCCCTACGACGAAAACGTCGCCCTGACCAAGAAGGTCGTCGAGTACGCCCACAAGTTCGATGTGACCGTCGAAGGTGAACTCGGTGTCCTCGCTGGCATCGAAGATGACGTCGTCGCGGCGGAGTCCCACTACACCCAGCCGTCCGAAGTCATCGACTTCGTCTCCAAGACCGGCGTCGATTCCCTGGCAATCTCCATCGGAACCAGCCATGGCGCGAACAAGTTCACCCCCGACCAATGCACCCGCAACGCCGACGGCGTCCTGATTCCTCCTCCGCTCCGCTTCGACATCCTCGCCGAGATCGAAGAGCAGCTTCCTGGTTTCCCCATCGTACTGCATGGTTCTTCTTCCGTTCCCCAGGAATATGTGAAGATGATCAACGAACACGGTGGCAAGCTCAAGGACAGCGTCGGCATTCCTGAGGACCAGCTCCGCCAGGCTGCGAAGAGCGCGGTCTGCAAGATCAACATCGACAGTGACGGTCGTCTCGCCATGACCGGCACCATCCGCCGTATCTTCGACGAGAAGCCCGGTGAGTTCGATCCCCGCAAGTACCTCGGTCCGGCCCGTGATGCCTTGAAGCAGATGTACATGCACAAGAACAAGGATGTCCTCGGTTCCGCAGGCCAGGCCTGAGTCGACCGACAGCAACCATAGTTCAAGGGCCGTCGCCGCGAGGTGACGGCCTTTTCTTTAGCACTAGCCCTACACTAGCCCTACACTAGCCCTGCATTGGCCCAACTGCATGAGACGGGCTTTTTGCGGGGGCGGAGGGTTCATGCTAGGACTTCGTTAGGACTGTCGAGGAAGCTGAAGAATGGGGAATGTCGCCGGTTGCCACGATACGTTGCGGCAAGTATCATAGAAGAATGAGAGGTATGGAATGACGGACAGATACAAGCATCTTTGGAAAGTGGCGGGAATCGGTGCGGCGTTGATCCTGCTTTACAGCGCGTTGCAGCACTTCCCTACCGTAGTACGTGGCGCCAAGCATATCTTCTCCGTCCTTTTCCCCATACTTCTCGGCGGTTGCATAGGTTTCGTCCTGAACATACCCATGAGCCTTCTTGAAAGGCTGTTCGGGAAATGCAGGAGGCGCTGGGTGCAGAAGATCAAGCGTCCTGTCAGCATCCTGCTGTCCATCGTGTTCATCCTTGCGATTATATACCTCATCATCAATCTCGTTGTCCCTGAATTGATAAAGGGGGGCAAGGTACTCGTCGATTCGTTCTCCACCGCATTTGACAAATTCGAGGTCTGGTGGGCTGAGAACAGCGGAAGCCATCCGCAGGTGGCTGCGTTCCTCAATGATCAAGGGATCGACATCAACAATCTACAGAGCAGCCTTGCGTCAAAACTACAGAGCTGGACGCCGAATATCATCAGCAACACGTTTGCGATCATTACAAGCGGTATCAGCGGCATCATCACGTTCTTCATGGCGTTGGTATTCGCCCTCTATATCCTGGCGAGCAAGGAGAAGCTGACACGTCAGTTCTCACGGTTGATCGAGGCGTTCGTATCAGTGAAAGCTGAGCGACGTTTCATGCATATCGCATCGACGACCTATCAGACGTTCTCGAAGTTCGTAGTCGGACAATGCACTGAGGCGGTCATTCTCGGTACGTTGTGCGCTATAGGCATGTTAATCTTCAGGATGCCGTACGCGGTGATGATCGGGGCCCTTGTAGGGGTGACGGCGCTGATTCCTATCGTCGGGGCCTTTATCGGCGCGGGGGTAGGCGCTTTCATGATCGCCATGGTCAGTCCTCTGACCGCCGTGGGGTTCGTCGTCTACCTCATCATCCTACAACAGATCGAGGGAAACCTGATCTATCCTCGTGTCGTGGGGACTTCCGTCGGACTTCCTGCGATCTGGGTATTCGCCGCCGTAACGATCGGCGGTGGCCTAGGTGGCTTGATCGGCATGGTGTTCGCCGTACCTATCACTTCGGTCTGCTACAAGCTGATCAAGGAAGAGGTAGCTATCAGGTCCGCGAGAAAGGCGGCCGCAAGCGAAGTGGGAAAGCAGGAAGATGGCGAAAGGCTTGATGCGGTGGAGACTGTGGCAGAAGATTGAAATCGCACATCTTTCATTGAACATTTTTTGGAGAACCCCGCATTGATTGTGGGGTTCTTACTTTTTCAGCTTGGAAAAACATGCATTGTAGCTATCTCATTTGCAGTTGCTGAATCAAAACCCACTCTTTTTTGTATATAAACCTGTGAACGTCAGTTTTGTACTGGCGAAATGCATTCACAGGAGCAGGTATGAAAATAAAACCTCATCTCAAGACATTGACTTTCGATAGGTTCTTCAAACAGGTGTTCGGTTCTCCGGGCAGTGAGGAAATACTGGCGGATATGCTGAACGCCATTCTTGGCCCCGAGTTGAAAACTCCGATCGAGTCCATTCATTTCCTTCCGCAAGAATATGTATCGACGGCACCGGAGGAAGGAAGAAGTTGTCGGTTGGATATCGCGGCGGCAGATCAAGTCGGAAGAATCTACAATGTCGAGATGCAACGCTACAGCGACCATGACTATCAGACGAGGCTTGTCGTCTATGTCTCATATCTTGTCGCCGCCTATACGAGAGCTGGCGACGGAGTGACATGCCGCAAAGTGATCACATTATCTTTCGGAGAGGGTCCTTTGGTAGATTCCTGCTCGGAAAATGTGGATCAACTTATCACAAAGGCGAGGTTTATGCTGGAAGAGTCTCATGTGCCGCTACAAGGCGATTCGCAGCCAGTCATTGTGCATATCAACATGAAACAGGCGAGAAAGATCATAGAGGACAAGCCTGTAGAGGATTTTGACGTGATGGAAAAATGGGTGTACTATATAGCGACGGAGGGAAGAATGGCAACACATGAAGAACTAGTGAACAAAGTCCATGCTGTAGTGAACTCCGACCCAGGAGTACTTCGCGCCCACGAACGTTTTCTTGAGGCCATGAAAACCGATGATCTTGCAAAGCGTTTGGGAACCCTTCAGTATCTCAATTCTGAAATGAAATACGCAGGCGAGCTTGAGACTGCAAGGGTTGATGGAGAAGAGCAAGGGAAAATAGAGGGAAAGCTAGAAACTGCAAGGGTTATGAAGAAAGATGGCCTACCTGTGAAAACCATCTGCCGATATACGGGCTTGTCTGAGCAAGAGGTTGCGGCACTGTAGAAAAAAGCTTTTGGCAAATATGATGTAGATACAAAACAACGCCCCGGGATCGGGGCGTTGTTTGCGTTGTCAAAACGTACTTAATGAGCACATTCTGTTTCAATCTTGATAATCTCTGTTTCACCCAATTTAATTGTCGCACGTAAATTAGGATGTTCAATTCTAGCTCCATTTCTTGAAATATGAACAGAGGTCTTGGATTCGTTAGATAAAGTCAAACAGCTTAGACGACTAGAATCGGGGATTTCTTCCCATTCAACAGAATAACTTTCGAGACATGCAACAGGGAGTCCTGTCCATCTCAACTCAATATCTTTCATGAATGTATCCCACGCTAACCCACTATATCCCAAACTAAAGGACTTTCCTGTGACATCAATATTATCAACATATAATCGAGGAATCACACTATGCAAAACTATGGAGTGTGTTTCAGATTCATCAGCAGAAGAACTAAGAATAAACGTCGCGGCCCCAGTTCCTACAGCCGTAATTATTCCCGTATTTTCATCTATTGTAGCGATATCTTTATTCTCAGAACGCCATTTCACTTGTGTATCGGAAGGCTCCAACCCGTCAATACCAGTAACCGATGCCGTAAGCTGAATTTGGTTGTATCCATTCTGGCCATTGACAAACATCACATTCCGACTGGGTGAAAGTATTTCAACACCAGCAACAGGAACATAGCATTCAATTGTAGCATCGGCAGAGACATTGGACACTTCGCTCGTTGCCGTGATTGTCACTTGTCCAGCCTTGTGAATGATAACCGTCCCTTCACGGTCCACAGTAGCCAGAGATTCATCGCTGCTACTCCAAACAAGGTTCTTGACCGTAGCATTCTCAGGCAATACGGTAGCCGTGATCTTCTGAGGTTCGCCATAGGTAACACGGGACGGTACATCCAATTGTATTTCTGAAACATCAACGATCTGTTCTTTGTCGACCATGTACACTCGCAGGGTACTGGAGAAATCCAAGTTGCCGATTCTCACCACCAGCATCAGATCCTGCATCGGAGCGATCTGAGTGAGATTGATACCGTTCGTATCTTTATTTATTGAGATGGACTTTATCGATTCATAATCGCCTTGTTTCTGCAAGACACCATTGAGGTACCAACGGTAATTGTCAGCATTGGCGATCGGGGAAGTCAGTTCGATATCCAAAGTTTCGGTACTGAAGAATGTTGTACCACTATATTGGCTGAATACTGCATTGATATCGGAGGGGGCCTCCGGCAATACAATGGAAATCGTCGGGTTCTTAACAGCTACTATTGCAGATGCTTCTGATAAACTTTCACACTCGATGCCATCGATAAGACCATACGAGGAAACCTTATATGAATAGGAAGTACCGGTCTTGACCGAAGTATCGGAATAAGTATTGACTCCTGCGGCGACAGTTCCGATCAAGTCAAAATCACCGGAACTATTGCTACGATAGATTCGATAACCGGTGATGTCGGGATTATCATTCTGCCATCTTAGAGAAATACCCTTCTCTATCGGTTCCGCCGTCAAGCCGGTCGGAACTGCATAGGAAACCAGAACAGTTTCAACCGAGGACACTGTACCGATAGGTGCCGTACAGGCAATCTCTACCTTTCCAGAGCCAACAGCCGTAACCTTTGCCTGGGTTTTGTTGATCGCTTCGACAGTAGCGATAGATGTATCGCTTGATTCCCAAGAGAAACCATTACCAAGCGTAGCTGCCACAGGAGTATATTTCGCAGTGACAATACAAGACAGGCCTGGCGAAAAATGTCTCTGTGCTTCAAGATCTAAGGAATTTTCCAAAGCCATCGTCTTCACGAGCGTGGCTGTAGTGATTGTCTTTTCCGCATGTTCAGATTCCTGACCAGTACCGTACTGGACATACATCTTGCATGCATATTCCGTTTCTTTTTCCAGATTGTTGAAAGTAACGAGCATTTTCCCTGTCACGGGATCAATGTATTTCGCAGCGTCGTTCTTTGTAATGGTTTGTGTCATTACAAAATCAGGCTTAGCGGTCACCCAAGACTGGATAATAATCTTGTCATAGACATGCGGATTCACCCAGTACAGACGGAGGGAAGTATCATCTTCACCGTACGTCAGCTCAATATCGGAAAGCTCCAACGGAAGGCGGAAAGGGTTATCGATATCATCATAGATATAGGCAAAAGGATCATTGGTTGTCACAGTCTGTCCTGAGTAGAAACGGGCGCTTTCTGGTATTGAATAACCGATGCACCGCCCATTTTCATAGAACAGGAATTTCATGAACTTGTTCAGCCCTACAGGAACCTTCTGCCTGAATGACATATGCCCAGGATTGGAATCTATGAATTCGATCTCCTGACTCGCAACTTTGGTCCAAGTATCAAGGGTACTGCTGTCCGGGGAATCTGAAACATACAGAGCTACGGTATCAATACGCTTGCTAGTACCGGACCAGTCAATCTCAATAGCGACAGTACTGGTGAGACCATCCCCCGAAGAAATGACATCAATCGGGACAATGAATTCCTTTGTGGAACTGAAGAATATATCGGCGCTAACGGATCCCGTCATCATCCAGGTACGATCGGACTCACTGGTATAGCCATCGACTTTCAAGGTATAGGAACCTGCAACGATGTTGTCGAATTCAATTCCATTGGCTATGTCCGTGGTTGTACCGGTATAGGACTTTGATCCAGACTTTGAAGTCAAGGTAGCAACATAGTATCCAGGAACCGCATACCCTTCTTGGGGCATTACGGACCTGGAAATGACACCATCAGGCAACCGCCCTTTTACCACTGCCTTGAACGTCAGATCGCTGGTGTCATGACAGCTGGTGAGGAGGAAAAAAATTGAAACCAATATGATAACACCAGTACACAAATTTATACGTTTCATAGTCCCATCACTTTATTGTTTCAATCGACATCGTATATATTAATATTTGTTTACTGGAATCTGCATAAAGATTATATGTTATCGTACAGTTTGTAAGCCAAGATGCTGCCCTTTTCACAGTAACTGAAATGACAGACTCATTGCTTGTTGTAAA